>NZ_SLZN01000016.1 GCF_004346035.1 Acidomonas methanolica
CCAAAGCCAGCCCCCTTCCCGGCTCTCATCTTGAATCAGATCACGCCGCCAAGGGGAATCCCTAACGATTCAGTTCGTGCAGAAAACGCTCTAGCCCTTCCGTTTGACCAGCGACGCCTTTTTGGGATCATAAACGTATCCGGTTATCGTCCCATCCTTAATTTTTTCCACAGCATCATCAATGACAAACATAGGAACGAGGAACCATTCGCGAGGAATGACAGGGTTCCCGAACCTGTCCTCGATCTGGATGTCCAGCCGTGCCGGATCGAAAATGCGATGGATGATGCTCTCAAGTTTCGTCCGGCTGATATTGAACAGATTGTAAGTCGCTACGACCTCCACGTCCGCCAACAAAAATGTCGGATCGAGTTCTGCGTTGGCTATCCGTTTTGCAACGTCTCCGCCTGTTACGCCAATCTTGTGGACAAGGTCTCTATTGGCCGCGACAATGGGATTGTCGGATTCACTTCTCAGAACGTAAATGGTTCCGCTTGCAAGATCGTCTTCGTCGTTGTCTCCGGCGAATAATGGCCCGGCACTGGGTTCGGACACTCGGCGGCTGGCTTCATCTTTATAAAGCGCACGCTGTAGGGAACGAAGCAGGATGTTGCTTTCGGTTCCATTGGAATAAATGACGCGGAGACGGGCATCACTCTCACCATTGGGCGCTCTGAAGGTCTCACCAATCTCGGCAACATATGCTGTCTGACCACCCAGGATAAAAAATTCTCCCGGTCTGATGTCAGTTTTCAGGAGGCCGGCTTCTTTCCGGATAGGGCGCGTAATGCGCGTCCCGATCTCGATGTCCTTCTGGACTGCGTTGAATATCGGCTTGAAAGTGTCGAACTCCTCACAGCGCTCCCGGTTGGCGATTTCCTCGGCTGCCCGCTTTTCTGCTGTGGAGCGGACGTGGCGCAGTTCAGTGATTGAATTCTGCTCGATGCCGTCCACGCCGAGCATGGAAAGCAGTTCATCGTCGCTGATGTTTTCATCGATCTCTTCAATGACAACAGCATTGGAGAGAATACCCTGATGATCCATAGGCAGAAGCAATGCCATGCAATCGGGTTGCGAGCGAAGCCGATCGAGGCGGACTGCGTATAGACGCTCGAAAATGTCGTGATCTTCCCCATGGCGGGGAGAGCGTCCGTGTTTGTCCACAAACCGCTGGATTTCCTCAAAACCAGCTATAATGCGCTCTTCTTTTGGAGTTCGGGAGGCTTCTTTCTTTGTCTCGACTTCAACGCCCAGCGCTGACAGGAGCGCATCATCCTCGTCGGTAAAACCTTTAGCCACGAGCCGCCTCCGCCTTCATGCGGGCAAGGAACGCGACGCCCTCGGCCATGCTTTTCTCCCAGGGGTCGGTCGATGTTATGGAGGGGAGCCGGCCACGTTCCTGCATGAACTTTAGCGCTCGTTTAGATAAAACACGCGCTTCTTCCAATGTCATCGTCGCACGTTTGGCACCGATTACGGCCGCAACCTGCTTCAGACTCTCTTCGCTCATTGCTTTAGCCAGGATGGAATAAGCCTCACCAAACGGATTGATACGATCAATCAGATCAATGTCCAGTTCTCGCACGTCCATTGCGAATTTACGCACGCCATCGATCAGGGCCGTGTTGGCTCCTGGTTCTCCATCGCCACTCGTCGCAATATGAGCCGCCTGTTGTGTCAGGTTCAGAGCCGCTATGGCGTGCTGTCGAACGGCCTCCTGGTCTTCCTCATCCAGTTCGGGATATTTGTCTTTGATGATTTTACCCATGCGGGAGATCGTCAATTCCTCCGGAATGAGTTCTTTGTCGAAAAGCCCACGTTCAAGAGCGGTCTTGTCTTGCACGAAGGCCGTGATGACTTCGTTCAGGTCTTCCTGGCAGATTCGGGTTGCCTCTTCGCTCTTAGGTTCTGACAGCCCCTTGATCTCGATCTGGAACTTTCCTTTCTCTTCGTTGAACCCGACATTGCATTTGTCCTGTTGATAGCCGTCGTCTCCATAATCGAAGCCGTCAGTCGGTTCGTTGGTTGACGCTTTCGATCTGAATTCGAAGCGGGGGGCGAGAACCTGTTCCATCAGCAAACTTGCTGCAATGGCTTTGAGGGTGTCGTTGACGGCCTCGGTTACGGCCTCTTCCGACGCATCTGGCTCAGCGATCAGGTTGGTAAAGCGAGCGCGGGTTTTCCCAGGCGCATCGCGGGTAGCACGCCCTATGATCTGGATAATCTCGGTCAGGCTGGATCGATAGCCAACGGTGAGCGCATGTTCGCACCAAATCCAGTCAAAACCCTCCTTGGCCATGCCCAGGGCAATGATGATGTCCACATGGTCGCGGTTGTTCTTCTGGGTTGGGTCTTTCAGTGCGGTGGATACACGGTCACGCTTGTTCTTGTCATCGTCCACCAGATCAGCGATCCGCAACGTCCGGCCGTCTTCCGTTTTTACCAACTGAAAGCCGGTGACAGGGTCGGCTCCTTGCCAATCGCCAAGTTCCTCAATGATGTGCTCCACTTCCCTCATCTTGTCCCTCGTGCTTTCGCGCGAATTGACGCTCGGGATGTGAATGATGGTTTTTTGCTTTGGGTCGAGAACTTTCAGGATGTCGTCGGCGTAAGACCCGGAATAGAAGAAATAGCCGATGTCGAGATGCTTGAGGTATCGATAGCCGTTTAACTGCTCGTAATAGGTATAGGTTACGGTATCAAACCTGGCCTCGTCCTGTGGAGACAAGACATCGACCGCGTCGCCCCGAAAATATGAGCCGGTCATGGCGACGATATGCACTTTGTCACGGGCAATGAACGCGCCGAGGTGATGACCCAGTTTGTTGTCTGAATCTGACGAGACGTGATGGAATTCATCGACGGCAATCAGACGATCATCGAAAGCCTCAACGCCGAACCTGTCCACAGCGAAGCGGAAGGTGGCGTGCGTGCAGACCAGCACCTTATCGTCACTCTTCAGGAACGCTTCGACCGAATTGACCTTGCCCCCATTATCACCGCCGGCTGCGTCACACAGGTTTCTTCTGGGTTCTACGTGCCAGTCTGACCAGAAACCGAACTGGGTCAGAGGCTCGTCATGGAAACTTGCGCCAATGCTTCTTTCAGGCACGACGATAATGGCCTGCCTCAGTCCCTGATTTGCCAGCTTATCGAGGGCGATAAACATAAGCGCCCGGCTTTTGCCCGAAGCTGGAGGAGACTTGATGAGAAGATACTGTTCGCCGCGCTTTTCATAGGCGCGTTCCTGCATGGGTCGCATCCCCATGGCATTAGCCTTGGTTGAACTCCCATTGGCCGCGTAAGAGACAGAGACAGAAGGGACGGATTGAGTTTTAATATTCATCAGGCTTTTACCTTCTTCTTCGATCCGGTTCCGGCGGTCATTTTGGTATAGAGATCGAACAGCTTTTCCAGTCGCTCCGTATCATTGCGAAAACGTCGGCCAATGTAGATGCGCTCCAGCACTTCGTCATTACGGTCGTGCGCCTCCCTCAAATCGGCGGGCATTTTTTCGGGGTCATACAGTTCCGCAATGGTGGCGGGGAAATGCGCCTCGCGTGCCAACAGGATGTCTTCAGCACAACGTGTCAGGTCGGCTTTCATCTTGTCGGTCAAAGTGGGAAGTGGGAATGTATTATACACTACGGTATTGCCGTAACGGATGCCATTCCCTAGTCGTCCAGCGATGGTCTCCGCCCATACCCTATGCATAGTTGATACAACCAATGAAAACTCAATCAAACATTTTCCGTATATTGTAAATGCCGCATGATTGGAGACATAACCTGATTTCTTCAAGTCAGCGGGAACATAGTCAAAGCCATTACCAATTGTGTTGCCGACTTGTATGAAATCCTGTTCTTCATATGTCGAATAACAAAACGCATATGGTCGGCGTGCAGCCTTTCGGGCGTCCCTCCCTGCGCCTTCTCTGTATGATCGGCATTTATCAACTATTCTACGTATCTCCGGGATTGCTGTTGCCTCCGGAGCATCTGCGTCAGATACCCACAGGCACCAGCGTGAGTTTCCAGAAATAAGCTCTTGAGTGCCGCCGTATTTTTTTATGAATTTGGCAGCATGCGGATTATTTTCTAATACAGATTTGATACTTTCTTCGTCGAGAATCAGGCGTTTGCCATCGACCGGATTGCTACCCATCTTCATCGGGCTAATGTTAGAGATCGGTTTATCTCGCGGCTCACAAACTACCTTCGGTCCTGAGATGAGGTAGGGAGCTATACTTTGACACTCTTGCGCTTGTTCATCATAAAATAAAAGTTTTGTTTTGTTTTCTTCTGCCTCCAACCCTATGATAGTACAATAAACTCCGGCATTGTTCGCTGCGGAATTTGCCCATCTAAATGGTCGATAAGCAAAGGCGATTGACGCTTGCGAAAATATCTTTGGCCAAAGTAGTGAAACTTGCTCGCCTTGACATATAGAACTGGTCGATACCAATGCCATCCGACATTTTTCTTGTCCGACAAGAGAAAGTCCCTTCACAATGAATGCACATACGTAATCTAATAATTGCGCATTACCTAATCCTACAGCGTCCATATCCTCGGCTTGCGCGGAGCTTTTCTTCTTTGCTCCAAGGTAAGGTGGGTTACCGCAAATATAGGTCTCTCCTCCTTCATTATCGAAGTCGATCTGCGGCTGATCGAGGGGGGTATGGAACAGGTCTTCGGCACGGTGCTTCACGCCCGTTCCGGTCGGCGGGCAGATGCTTAACCAATCCAAGCGAAGAGCGTTACCGCAGGTAATCCAGTTTTCTTTATTCAAAGGCAGAAAATCAGCCAACGCCAGCTTCTGACCGCGATACAGCACATCGCATTGGAATTCTGCGATAATGAGCGCAAGACGCGCAATCTCGGCCGGGAAGTCACGCAGTTCTATCCCACGAAAATTGGTCAGAGGAATCTCTGATGGACGATCGGCTTCCCCGCGACGACTGTTGATCTCAGCCTCGATTGCCCGCATTTCCTTATAAGCGATGACAAGGAAATTTCCGCTGCCACAGGCCGGGTCGAACACCCTGATCCTCGCCATACGTTTGCGTAGATTCAGAAGCATCCGGGCGTTGCTGTCAGCCTCATTTAGCCGTGCCCGCAGATCATCCAAAAAGAGAGGATTCAGCACCTTGAGGATGTTGGGAACGCTCGTATAGTGCATCCCAAGAGCGCCACGTTCCTCATCATCTGCCACGGCCTGGATCATAGACCCGAAGATGTCCGGGTTGATTTTTGTCCAGTCGAGGGCACCGATATGGATAAGATAGGAGCGGGCGATCTTACTGAAATGCGGCACTTCAGGGCTGCCCGAAAATAGACCGCCATTAACGTATGGGAACCTGTCGGCGTAACGAGCAATGCCTGCTTTCTTTCGCTCTGCCGTAGGGGTGTTCATTGCACGGAACAGTTCGCCAATCACTTCGTGGGTGTTAGACGAATCTCGCTCGGTCATTGTATCGACCGTGTTTGTGAAAGAGTGACCTTCCTGGAAAATATCCGTGTCTTCGGCAAAGAAGCAGAAGATAAGCCGGGCCATGAAATGGTTCATGTCATGGCGGCGGTCAGCGGTTCCCCAGTCGGGATTGTCCTTTAGCAATTCGACATACAGGCGATTCAGCTTGCTGGTCGCGCGAATATCGAACGAACTTTCGCGGATTTGTTTGACCGTCGTGATGCCGGCTAAGGGCAGGAACGCGCCGAAATGATTCGGGAAGTCCGCATAGGCACAGGCGACGGTCTCGCCTGTATCCAATTCCTCCGCCTCGAAGGTCTCACCATCCGTCGCCAGGATGAACTTGGCCTTGGCCTTAGACGTGGCTGGGCTGTCCCGGAGGGCGGTCAAAGTCCGCGTCACCTCACCGGGCGGGCAGGTCGCAAGATGGATGTTGTTCCGCTGGAGAACGGCGCCAGGGATGTCAGAGGCATTAGTCGAGCCTTTGGTGGCCCGGAGACGCTTGATGGTGGTGTCTTTGTTGCCGAAGGCCAGGAGGAAAAGGTAGGGGAATTCTTCCGCATCAAAGGGTTGCTCCGCCAGCGCGGATACTGCTTCTTCAATTTCTACGGCGTTCATCGCCTACCTAACCCCGTTCCTATCTCGACATTCACACATAGTCCGCTGATCTTATATCTGTTTAGAACAAGAGGCTATGGGACGTAATCGTGTTCTGGGTTGCGGTCTGGCAGACTATTCCCGTCGGCGAGTCAATATGTTTACGTAATAATAAAGCATAACGATTTTAAGGCAGAGAGGTTATCAGCACAATGTCATTCAATGACGAACAGAAGGAGAGATTTTTGGATGCGGCTAATCCACACCAATGGTATCGCACATCTAATAATCTACATTCGCAGGCATTAATTCTTTGGGATAACAGAGGGCGGGGTCATACGACCTTAATGAAAGACGGCCAGCCACTCAGGGTTTGGGATGATGCGAATAAAGGCACCTTTCTTCTGTCTGCTTTCGCGATGGAAAATATGCTGAAAGCATTTTGTATTTACGAAGACCCTTCTCTTGTTTCCGGTGGGCGCATAGACAACAAAATAGCTACTCATAAACTTTGGAGATTAGCTGAGAGAACCTCTCTTATTCCGTACAAATCCCGAGATAAATGGGTGTTCGACATACTTTCAAGCGGAAATGAAAGTTGGGCACGATACCCTTGCGGTCGTTGTGCAAACGATATTGAATTTGAACGACAATTCACCATGCGTTTGTGGAAAAGATATTGTTCTATGATTCTGGTGTATAGAACTAAAATGGAGAAATTACTTATTAAAGGGTGGACAGGCCCCTATGGATTCTATGGGAAATGGACTTTCACCTAGACTATAAAAGGGGGTCAGAGGCCGCCTTCTGTATTTGTCCGGGGATGGTGCGTGAGCCTTGTAACCGCCCGCGAGGCGGAGCCTCGCTCTGCACCCCACTCCGTCCCGAGGCCCCCCCAGCTTGCGTCGGAACACTTCTGATTCCCGCAACCAACCCCAGGAAGCCCCGCAACCCCGCCGATCCTCGATCCACAGGGGGGCGCGTTTTATGAATTATGCGCCGAGATCAGCTACATACTAATGCTTGAGCAAATCGCTCAGGCGCCCCGACCGTGTGACCGGCCGGGGCTAACTTGCAATGATGGGACACATCAAAATGCAAGCCAGCTTCTCCTTTACCACGCCTTCATCGGCGTCCGCACCTTCCGCGAACGCTCCCATCTCAGCGCGTCCCTTCGAGGGCGTAGCTGTTCGCATCGTCATGATCAACGACGCGCCCTGGTGGGTTCTCGTTGACGTGTGCCGCGTGCTGGACATCCGCAATCCTTCCGATGCGGCCGCCCGCCTCGACAGCGACGAAAAAATGACCCTCGGCAATACCGAGGGTGCGGAAATCCGCCGTTTTTTCGGCCCCGGCGCCGCACCGACGCTGGTCAATGAGTCTGGGGTCTATAGTCTGACGATCACCAGCCGCAAGCCGGAGGCCAAGCGATTCAAGAAATGGATCACGTCCGAAGTGCTGCCGAGCATCCGGCGCACCGGCTCATACCACGCCCATCCGGCTCCGGAACCGACGCCCGCCCCAGCCTTGCCTCCGATGCTGGCCCAGCAGGCTCTGGCTGTTATCGGAGGTCTCCAGACCCTTCTCGCCGAGCAACAGGCGCTGGCCCAAGAGCACCGGGAGACGATCCATCATCAGAGCGCTATGCTCAACGCCAGTATGCCCAAAGCGTCCGTCTATGACCGTATCGCCTCCGCCGACGGCAGCATGTGTATCTCGGACGCCGCGAAAATCCTGGGTGTCGGCCCGCGAACGCTCTTCAAGTGGATGGACGCTCACAACTGGATATTCAAGCGCGGGCGCGAATGGCTCGGGCGTGAAGAAAAATCCGAAAACGGAGCCGGCTACCTGACGCATATCGTCACCACAATCCTTCACCCCGACGGACGAGAAATCACACGGAAGCAAGCCAGGGTGACGGCGAAGGGCCTGACGCGCCTCGGCCGGCTGGTGCCTGGCGCACAGACGAAAGGCATGCCGATTCCGGCCCCGACCAAGGGCGTTGTCCAGCACGGGGGCTTCCTGCGCGGCAACCGGAGAAGCCAGGAACCGGCTGAAATCGGGCCGGACGAAATGGATGCGGCCGGACGCGGGTCGCTGTCATGGGATGAATACCAGCAGCAGAGGTCGATTCACTGATCTGCCCTCGTCGCTCACGAAAGAAGCCCCCGGATCGCCTCCTGGGGCGGTTTCTGGCCGGCAGCAGCATCCAGTTTATCGAACCTCGCCGCCGCCTTCCCCAACGCCGTAACCGGTTTCGACGCTGGCGCGGTGGCGCTCGCTTTCGGGCGCACCGGAGGCGGTTTAGCAGCCGAAGCGCGGTTGACCGGAGCCAGCTTTTTGGGCGGAAGGGGCGGTGGTTTCGGAGGCGCTGGGGGTGGAGGTTCAGGTTTGAATGGCTCTTCTTTGATCGGCCCGGTCGGTTCGGGAATCGTGAACGCACAGCCTGGAAGCGACGCTTTTTTGGACTCCTCCTTCATCTCCTCGGTCGGTTCGCAAGGGTCGCTTCCGGCCTTGCTGCCGCCCTCGGCTGGGGATGCTTTCGCTGATGCCGCCATCCCTGTGCTTACGGTTTGAGCGATACCCGCCATCGCGGCCAGCGACGACACAATCTTTGAGATTAACGACATTTCGAGTGCTCCCTGTTCTGTTCGGGCCTTTCGCGGTCTCTGCGATCGAATTCAGCGGCAGCCCGTCCCAACGCTGTTTGCGGCTTCAATGGAGGGGCATAGCGAGGAGGCAGCTTCTGGGACTGGGTGGCCTCGCCGTTCTTCAACCCCGCAACGTGTTTCCGAGCCGCCTCCTGACGCGAGGCGTCCAGGTCAGCCCGGCCGACGACATCCTCCCGGCACATCTTGAGCGCATCCCGCATCGTCTTGGAACAGAACGTCGATTCAGCGTGTTCGATCTTAACAAATGGGTATTCGAGCGACCACGCTTTGCCCTCGACGACCCGCTCATGTTTTGGTTTCATATTGCGGTATCCCGCAAGTCGAATACCATGCCTCAAGCCGGAAATTTTGTGGTCACCAGACTCTCTATTTATTTTCTGAAAGTAATGATGCAGGCCATGTCGGTCGAAACAGGAATCATCATTGCCTGTCTTGCCGATGATGCGGAACGGTTCTTTCGGGATGCGGAAGATAATCTGTCGGCTTTCCCACGATGTTTGCAACGCAAGACATGGCTTGTAACCGGCCTTGATCCATGACTGAACCGGAGATTCAGACTCTGTGTCGCCTCGGCGATTCCGAGCGTCATCGAGCATGACGTAGAAGCAATGCCGATCCATGGGCGTCATCAGCACATTCATGCCTTCGCCATTGCGTTGACGCAACATACCGACGCAGTTCTGGATGTCTCTCGTGTTGAAGAATTTTTCGGTTTTTTCGCCGTTTTCCGTCCTTTTTCCGATCAGGTAACCGAACTTCCCCTTGCGTTTTGCGGGTGATTCGCTTGTGTCGGATGACGCACTGGAGAGGTCGGATTCAGGCACGATCTCGACATCGGCGCCTTTCTGCGCGGCTTCGTCCGCTTCCTTGAACATCAAAGTAATGCGGGCTTCAGAACAACCCAGCGCATCCATCTGCCGTTTCACGAGTTTGTTGATGACGACTTCAGACTCAAACAATTCGCGCTCGACCTGTCGGATTCCGACATTCCGTTCGTGCGTCTGGTCGTCTCTGAATGTCTCGTGAAGCCATGCGATCGCCTCGTGATATTCGCATTTCCTGGCGAATTTTACTGCATCGATCGAGTTCTCGGACGGTCTCAGATCGCCGACACGTTTGGGCAACGGATCGTCAACAGACATGGCGCCCGACGCGATCAGGGCCGCATGGACGCCGGCGGGGTCGAGCCGGCGGAGGCGCGTGACTTCTTCTTTTGACAGTTCCATGGCGGGCCTCCTTCCGGGCGGGCATCTATGCTTTGATTATAGCATCCATCACGCCTGGAGCCGGGCGCGGACGGCGGCGATGACGGAAGGAGCATGCTCAGAGTAGTCGGATGACCAACAGTCGTACCGAGCATCGTAACGAACAGAAGGCAGATCATAGAAGTCGATACCGACAAGAGATTCCGTCCGTCCGTTGAAGATAATCCTGTAATTATACCAGTATTCGACTTCATCCGGTTCGTATTGCCGGACTTCGCGGTCGCGATCGTCCGGGTCATCGTGCCATGACCGCGTCGGCTGGGGTGCTTGCTTCTTCACGACCATGCCTCCGGCGGCGATGAGGCGATCGATCAGGGCGGTGTTGAGTTTGGTCATTGTCTTAATCCTGTGCTGTCTGTTTGCGGAATCGTTCTGGCTATTCCGCCGGAATCGCCGGCCGGGTGGAGATGATCTTGCGGCGCAGGGCAACCGCATCGCTGATCAGATCATCCAGCCCGCGCAGCAGGCTTTGCTCGCAGACGACCTCGCTCTGGTTCGTGCTGATCATGAAGAGGTCATAGAGACCGCGCGGCATCAGGCATGTGCCGGCTTCCCAACGCGCCCATGTCACAAGTGAGACGGACACGATCTTCGCGGCCTCAGTCTGCGTCAGGCCAGATGCTGCGCGGGCTGAACGGATCATTTCAGGCTTCGGGTTTTTCATTGCTTTTACTCTCTCGCTTCGATACAAGAGTTCTATCGATGCGCCCCCAGGGGACGTGACCGCCGGATTTGCCGTCCGGCGGTCACATGCTTTTTAAGCTGCTTTTGCGCGGCGAGCGGCACGGGCCTTTTCAGCGCGACGCGCCCTGAATATCGCAGTGCGGGCATCCTCAGCGAGAAAACGAACTTGCAGACTGTGCGCGCTCACGAGGGCCTTTTTTCGGTCTCTGTAAACGGAGACCTCCGCATGAATCTTAACGAAATTGCCCTGCTGCTCTCCGTTGAAATCTCCGTCCGTCGTTTCGACGATCAGGAGCTTTGATGTGAGTTCAGTCCATTTTTCGCTCGCCGCTTTTTCGAAGATCGTCAAGTAGTTCCCGTTCGACAAGCGATACTTGTCACGGTCAAGCATGAAATCGAGAAGCGCTTCAAGTTCCTCGATTTTGCGCGTAAAATTAGCATTTTTGCTTTTTTTCCAGACGATAGAATGGACTTCAGCATGAATCTGAATGACGTTCTCGCCATCTTTTTTATGAAAATAACCGTCCGTCGTCTCGATCAGATACGCACGTTGATGCTGCCCGCGTTGCACCTTGCCGTTATGCTCCCCAACAACACCGCCGAAAGGCTGGGAAACGGCGATCGTCAGATAATTACCGTTCAGCAAACGACACTCGTTAAGAAGCCGGCGGCTACGGGTGTATCCGTTCAGATTTGCCCGGAGTTCAAGAACGTCTGCGGTAACGAAAACGGGTTTCGCTGATTTGATATTCTTAGACATGGTTATCTCGCTTTAGAAAAGGCGAGCGGTATCGATGCGCCGCGCCTGTTACTCCATCCGGTTTGCCGCCGGGCCAGGTGCGTTTCTCACTCTGACAATACTTATATAGCAGTGTGAGGTATAAAAATCAAGAAAAACACTAGGAAAACACTTGACATTTCAGAACATCGTGAATTTATGAAGTAAACGATGGGGCGAAAAACACCCTTAATACATGCCTAGAGGGCCACCAGATCGACGATTTGGCTTTTTTGCGTCTTGGGCGACTTTTGAGCAAAAACGCCGAATAGTGGCCTTCTGTAGAGAGGTCGGGTTATAGGATCACGTTTTTGTGATTACTCTGCGGCGATGGGAAGGGGCGCTTCAGCCGGATCGGAAGCCATCGCAGCAGCCTCGCGCCTGGCCTGAGCCTCGGCCTCGCGTTTCTGAACCAGTTCGAAGAACGCCCGGCCAGTCATGATCATGTTCGCCATGATCTGGCCCTTGCGGGTTTCCATTTCGATTTCGTCGCGGCTTCGGGTGTCCACTTCCATCCTGGCGCCGGACGGCCAGATCAGGTGGCCGTCGGAATACGCCAGACGGTCGCGGGTGGCCAGGTCGATGATGATGTTGGCCGTGGCGTTGATGACGATGTCGCGGGTGACGGCTGGGGTGGTTTCGCCGGATGGGTCGATGCCGTCGCCGACGACTGTGAGTTTTGCGAAGGACATGGCCATCACTCCATTCCGGCGGCTTCGGCGGGCATCAGCGAGCGCAGATACCGGGCGATTCTGGTGTTCGCTTTTGTGTCGATCAGGACATCGTCGATCTCGACCTCGGCAATCCCGTCCGGACGGCGCCAGACGCGGATTTCGTGCGCGTCGCGTCGCATGATCAGCATGCTGCCGGCCCAGCCGGAGGCCCAGAGCGAGGGGGTGGTGCATATCTGCCAGCCCTGGCGCATGAATGTTTCAAGATCGCGGACAGCGTCGCGTTCGATAATATCGGAAATGCTGAACATCACGATGCACTCCCCGATGTGGGGGGAGCGGTGCGGCTCGACTGAATATTAAACAAAGCCCAGGTCGCGAGCGGCATGCGGTGGACGCCCGCTTCCCAGCGGCGCCAGGTGCGAGGGGTCGTTCCGACCATCGCGGCGGCGAACGTCTGGTTGACGCCCGCCCGCTCACGAACAGACCTGATCTGATCCGGGGTTGGGCATTTACGTTGTGTGTAGCTGATTTTCCGTTGCATTTCTGGGATGACCTCACTATAAGAGGACTGCTGAATAAGAGGCTCTCTGAGCATCTGATGGACACCCCCGAAGGCCATGCTTTCGGGGGTGTCTGTCGTCAGGGCCGCGAGGTTACGCCGCTGAAGGCGTCTCGTCCGCTTTCGCAGCCCGCTTGCGCGTCTTGCGTGGATTGGCCTTGGCCCATGCGATCGTCTGGTCGATCAGGCTCCGGACTTGATTGTCATCAGCATTGCGGGCTTCAGCAAAATTCACGATCTGACGAATCTCGGTATCCAGGTAGTCCACGCCATAGACCTCGGCGACATGAGCGACTGTCCGCGCGGCTTTCATCTGGCTATAAGGCCAGGCACGGGACGGGCCACGGCAGCATCGGACGGCGCTGGTTCGTTCGTCGGCATACCAGCGCCCGGCGCTATCGAAAGTGCCCGGAGGATGGGTCTTGCGGGCCTTGCGACGCATGTATTCAATCGCCGCCGCAACGCAGGCGTCGAAGGCTTCCTCTGTATAGTCCTCCTCAATCCCCGCAATCTTGTAAACGCGCGGATCGCCTTTGAAATCGGTATCCATTTTTTTACGTCCTCAGACCGCCTGGCTTACGACTGGGCAAGCAGGCTCACTGGTTGATGTCAGTGCCAGAGAGAGGTCGTATCGCTGAATAAGAGACTCAATCTGACACTATAGATATAGGACGTTTCGTCCTCATTGTCAAGAAATATAAGAAAGAAAAACAATAAAAGGCATTATTTTTATTGTTGTAAATTCGATATATAGTTTGCTTGTGTCGGGATTGAGGATCGTTGTCTTTTCGTTTTGTTAGATTTACTTGTATTTGTGTGTTTACGACTTGGGTGCGGGCGTTTGGGACGGAGTGCGGGTATGGCGGGGGTGGGGGAGGTCAGCGGCGGGGCGTGGAAGGGAGGCAGATGGGGCGCGGTTGCCTGGAGACAGGGTCTTTACGAGGCAAGCTGAAGGGGGGGCGCGGGGGGGCTGGGTGAAGTGCCGCGCTCCGCCCGGCTGGGGTGGTTCGATTATGGATGGGCCTGAGACGGATGATGATGGCTCGAAGCACCTCCATGACTCGTAACCGCAAGCGAGGCGGAGCCGAGCATGCCCCACACTCCGTTCGGAGGCCCCCTTCAGCATCCTCGAAACACTTCCGAAGAATTCCGAACCGCCCCTGTCCCTACATCTGTCCCTACTGTCCCTACATGTACCTACATCGCTTTCCACCATGTAGGTACACCAAAAACGGCTGAATACCGCCACTTTCTCAGGGGGTGTACCTACGTACCTACATATTTTTCAAAATAGATATATATACGCGAGCCTTTCTCCGATTAGCCTTGATCCCAAGGGGATTACAAAGCCTCATAGCCCCCTTCTTCTTATATACGTGTCTATTCCTCAAAATATGTAGGTACGTAGGTACACCCGCGTCTTTGTCTATCAATATCAATCACTTAACTGTCCCTACATGCCGCTTAAACGTAGGGACAGAGGTAGGGACACGGCTTCGGGATGTAGGGACACTCTTCCTCTCGCTAGGCATTTCCAGCCGCTTCGCGCCTCGTTCCGCCGCCTGCCGCCCGCCGGCCGCCCCCTACCGCCCCGCCCTCCCGACCCAAATAGAAAGGGGATGCCCGCACGCGCCGGCATCCCCTCTCCTCTTGTCCCGGTAAAGGCTCACTCGCTTTCCTGGTCATCCTCAACAGGCCCGCCGGCCGTCATTATTTCGGGCGTGATGACATAGACGCGAATTTTGCCGTCGTGGGGCAACCGTTTCTGAATAGTCAAACCACGTCCTTGCTTCGGGGGCTGAAGCGCTCCAGCCGCCAGAACAGCCTTGGCTGCTCGGGCTGGATCAATCCCTTTGCAAATTTCATCCCATCCTTCGACTGTAATGTAATAAGCGTAAGCGTCGTCGCCGTCCTTTGTTCTGACGGCTTCCCGGTATCCAACGCGATCCCTGACGTTCGACAGGTAGCAGTCAGCACCCTCCTTTGCTGTCCTTGCCGCGACGATGTCTTCAAAGCGAGTGAACCGGTGCATCGAAATGAATTTACGGACTATCTGAACGGCATTGATTTCTTCGCGCGACCCTATGCCGCCCCGGTCATCAATCCACGACATGAAGCAGGCGCCAACCCCCTTGAAGGCTTCTCCTGCATCCCATGGCAGAGTTCCGTATTCCCGCGCCAGTTCTCCGACTGCCGCGAAAACAGCGAACCTCGTCGCGACGCGATTGATCGCTCTATCTGCTCCACTGGGGACATATTCCTTGATAAATGCTTCGATATATTGGTTGAACCAGTCCCGAATGTCATCTCGGCCTTTTTCCGAGATGTCTTCGATCAGCTTAGCAACAAAATGACGTCCAGCAGTGCCGTGATATTTTTCACAATCGGCCTTCATCTGATCAACGAATGATTTAGATGATGGAGCGTCATGGATTGTGTCGGGCAGCCCGTATGGTGATCCATCCACTCCGGCCCTTATGGATGTCATTCGTGCTTCGATCCCGCCCGTATATGTCCCGCCAGACTTCTCGATAACCGTCTTCAGATGGTGCTCGCCCGTTGAACAGAACATGATGTCAAATTCTTTTGTCTCTCTAAGCGCGATGCTCGGTCCTGAGCGCAGCCCGCCTTTTCTGTTTGCCCACATGTAGATAATGCGACCGATTTCCTTGTTGACGCCCGTATCTTCATTCTTCAGTTCTTCCAGGAAGAGGCCGATACACGATGCCAATTCTGCTGCATTTTCAAAACCCGTTTTCGTGCCGTCGAGTTCGATCATCAATTTTGCCGGGTTACCCCAGACGCTTGTGACGACGTTCGAATACGTGGACTTGCCAAGACCAGCGTCGCCCCAGATATGGACACCGCCTGCTTCGATCACATTGCCCAACACTTTCAGGAGTGGGCTTGTCAACGCAAGGCAGATTCCAAGGATAAGCCGACTGTTTCCAGCAGATCGGGATGCGACGTGATTCTGCCATTCCTGCAACGTGCCGGACGATACATATTTCAACCGTTCGCCCTCGGTGTTGACGTGCGGTGCGGCGAAGCGAATTTCGGACGCACCCGACCCTCCGATCAACTCGCCTCCCGGCATCACAAATCGGGGGCGATCCCAACCAGCGACATTGTCCCAACCCACCGTGCTGACTGTCCTGACGAACCGTCGCGCCTCTACCGTCCCGAGGAAATCGAGAAGGAGCTTCATTACAGTCTCCGGGAAAAGCATCTTTTTCGCGCGAAGGTCTTTCAGCAATGTTGACCCGCGAGCCGAAATCTGTCCGCGCTGGACGACATGCTCAACCTGCTGACCCCGGTTCTGCCATCTCAGTATCAGCCCCGAATCCCCCCGCTCGGCAAGGTCGGTTTCGGCGACAACATCAAAGGGGGTTAGCGTGACCTGTCTGTCCACACCATCCTCTCCGATGAACACCAGGCCGTTCTTCTTCATCTTGTAGCCATCTGGCATAATTGTGAACGGCCTGAAGGCTTGCTCAGGGGGGACCGGGCGCTGCACGAGAGATACGATGTCGATACCCAGATCGGCAGGGTCTGAAACACCGGGGTTCCACCAGTCAGGCAGGTCATCCGGCAGATCGATACCGCTTACCTTGCCGCCACATTCTCCGGTCATGTATTTGCACTTCTTGATGTCAGCAGCGACATCCATTGCTTCGTTTATTCCAGCTTCACCCGCGTTGGGCCAGATCGCGACATCTCGGGCGAGGAGGGGTTCAATGCACGTCTTTGCTCTGACAGCTACAACAACGTGGTCAGGTAATGCTTCCTGAACGATGTCGGCGGCATATTCGTCGAGCATGCAGATCACAGGAGCATCGGGCTGGGATGTCAGTTTATCCAGCCGATAGAGGGGTATATTTCCGCCGTTCGCTTTGCGGACTATCTCATATGCCTCGTCCTCAGAGACGAGATGCCAGCGTTCCTTGCCGCCGCGCCGTCCGAACGCGATAGCCTGCCGCCGCATCACGTCGTTTTCGTCCGGAACCCGCAGGATGCCGAACAGCGGGCGCGATCTTTCGCTATAGTAAACGTGAATGGTCTCGGGGGCTGGCGACATAAACGAGAAATCATCAAGCGACGGCACGCAGTCCGGCATAGACGGGACCAGAGTCTGATCGTCGCTCGGCTGAGTCGGGGCTACGGAACTATCCGTGTTTATCGGGACTATAACAGCGCTACGCCTCGCCTCCAGTGCCTGGTTGCTCGTCGCGGCGGAATCAACAGAAGTCGTCGTATTCATCGTCATCTCCATTTTTTCGGAGAAAACGCTTGACCCACCGCCCGAAAAACCCATATCGTTAGCTGTCAATCTTCGATATGCGTTTGCGTGTATTTCTGGGTTTGTTCTTCGGGCGCTGGTCTATCTCTTTGGCGGAGATGGGTCAGCGTTTTCTTTTTAGGGGCATCCGCTCAGGCGGCGAGAACAGACCTGACATCAGGGTAGATTTCTCGTGCGGCGCGGATCAGCTTCGATAGAGTAATGTTCGGCTTCCAGGCGCGTGGGCCGCACTCACAGACCCAGGCTCTCATGACGACATCACGAATCATCCCCTCTGCTATAGAGTGTGCATCTCGGCGCCGGGCCAGATCAGGATGCAGCTTGCAGAATTCATCAGCGCACATGACCGAGAGAGCGTCGATCAGGCCATTGATCGTGTCATTATCATCGTCGTCGATGCGGCTGATATCGATGCGCCACATTCCGCCGCCGGTCGCCAGAATCAACTCGATGATTTCGTGCTCGGGCAAAAAATCGAGCCACCAGATCGGATTTTCGTCAGATCGAGATGGCGGCAACTGGAGGCCGGACGCAACGGCGACACCGATCAGCCGTCCGAGAGCGTCAGGGGAGGGCTTCGCCCGGTCGGTGAGAAGAATGAAATCGTTGTTCATGGGGATCGTTCCTTTCTGGGATCACTCACTTTCAGGCTGCCGCTGCGCTGGCCCGCTCCGTTTTGCGAGGGCGTCCGATCTTCGGGGTTGATGCGCTGGGACGAACGACCTGCTTCTCGATCCAGGCGTCGAGGTCAGAGCGGCGATAACGGACAGACTTCCCCATCTTGATCCAGGGCGGGCCAGCGCGCCCCTTTCGTCCGCTTACACGCAGATGCTGAAGAGTGGAGGGCGAGATTTGAAGAATATCCGCTGCCTGCTCCTGAGTCAGAAGCTGGCATGAGTCACTAGCGTTGAGAGTCATGTCTCACTCCGATCCAGTTTAGAGTTATTGGTGCAGGTTGATGCTTACACATGCAGCATGCGATACCTGAGGTCATGATGGCGTAAACCAGAAATAAAAGTAAACGACATATGCTGTTCATCTGATGATACAAAAGTGGCTCATCTTATAGTTTAAATATGCTTCAGGCTTGACGCTTTCCTTGTTGCGCTCTTTTTGCATCCCATCAACGCATTTCGAAAAACGGCAATAGAAACAATCAACTAACCAGATTTTATGTCGAAAGGGTGAAGGCACCCGCGCGGCATCAAATCGAATGGAATTTCACCCATTCCAGGCGATCTGTAGGCGGCTCGGTTTGTGAAATAAAATTCATAAACCGGCTTCTCGTTACCCTGGAGGGCTGGTGGCCGGGTAAAATTGGATGGTGGATGCAGTTAGGTGCGTCTCTAGTGCCGCTAGGAGCAGTTAGGTGCAGCTAGATGTCGTCAGTAACATCTGTGTGATGCTATCGTTTTTTAGAAGAACGGAAAATGAACATCTGAGATGGAATCTTGCGACAATTTGCGACAATCGACCTGCTAGGCAGGGGCAGTTCAGTCCATCTTGGTGCAGCTTGGTGCAAAAAATATCGTTTCAAATCAACAACATGATAGGATAAGTCATTGATCGGAAAGGGGGCTATTTTTGGTTTGCTAAACCGTTGTACGGTGTCAAGCCGTACCGTGGGTTCGAATCCCATCCCCTCCGCCACTTCGGAACAAAACTGGGCACGCCCAGGCTATCCGATTTTACGCCAGAGCTAGAGATCGCCACCAAGGTTCGGAGCAGATTGCTCTTGGACCCCATGATGCGGACCTCCTTGTCCTCGACCTCGACCCGCTGGGCGAGCAGCCGGAGGTGGTCGCGGCGGTAGCCGCCCCCGTCGAGGTGCATCCGCTTCCGGGCGGTGTCGGCGAACTGGCGAAGCATCTGCGGCGTGACGGCCTGGTGCGTCGCGCTTTCAAGCATGGTTTGCGCCCGTAGGGCATCGGCCTGGGCCTGGTCCCGAGTCGCCTTGAGGCCGGTGATGCGGTCCTTGAGCGCCGGATCGTCCAGATCGGCCACGCCCGCCTCGATCGCGTCATAGAGCCGCTTCAAGCGCAGCTCGGCCTCGGCCGCCCGCTTGTTCAACTCGGAGATATGCTCACGCCGCCGCTCGGCATGGTTCTGGCGGCGGTCGATGACGGAGGCCAATACTTCCTCCAGCCGTTCGGGCGCCAGCAGCCGATCCTCGATGTAGCCGGCGACCAGCGTGTCCAGCTTGTCCATCGGGATCGCCTGACCCACGCAGCCGGTCTCGCCCTGTCGGGCTTTGATCGAACAGGCATAGTAGCGATAGCGCCCGCTCTTGCCGGTGCGGATGGTCATGGCGCCATTGCAATGGCCGCAGAAGCAGATGCCGGTGAGCAGCGTCGGGCCGTTGACGACGCGCGGCGGCGCCACCTTCGGGTTGCGCGCCTTGAGATGCGCCTGCACCGCATCGAACGTCGCCTGGTCGATCAGCGGCGGCACCTCGACCGTGACCACCTCGCTCTGCGGCTTTAACTCCTTGGACTTGGAGCGTTTGTTGAACTCGTGCTCGCCGATGTAGGTTCGCCGCGTCAGGATGCGATAAAGCTGGCCGATCCCCCACCGCCCACCATCGCGAGTGAAGATGCGGTTACGGTTCAGATGGCTCACGATGTTCTTGACGCCCATCGGGCCGGAGCCACCGTCGCCATCCAGCGCCAGCCGATAGATCAGCCGCACCGTGTCGGCGTGCAGCGGATCGATCTCCAGCTTCTTCTTGACCTTGGCGCCGCGCGTCTCGGCTGCGACGACTCTATAGCCGATCGGCGGCAGCGAGCCGTTCCAGAAGCCTTGCCGGGCATTCTCCTTCTGCGCCCGCAGGACGTGCTTGGCGTTTTCCTTCGACTGATACTCGTCGAACAGCGCCATGATCTGCCGCATCATCTGATGGATCGGATCATCGCCGATCTCTTGGGTGATCGACAGCAGCCTGACGCCGTTCTTCGCCAGCTTGCGGACGTAGAACTCCATATCGAAGGCATCGCGGAAAAAGCGGCTGAACGAGTGAACGACCACCACGTCGAAGGGCGCGGGCTTCGACGCGCCCGCCTCGATCATCCGCTGGAATTCCGGTCGGCGATCGTTCGTCGCCGAGGCGCCCGGCTCGACGTAGGTTTCGACGAGCTGATAGCCGCGCGCGGCGCAATAGGCTTCGCCCTGCTTGCGCTGGTCGGGGATGGAGACATCATGCTCGGCCTGCCGCGCCGTCGAGACGCGCAGATAGAGGGCGGCGCGCAGCGGCACGGTCATGGCAGCAGTCTCCTTATTTCGTCATTGCCTGGTCCCGAACAGTTCGTCGAAGAAGTCGCCGAACCACCTCTCGAACAGATCGACCTCGGCCTCGCTGACGGGGATATGCTCCGGCCAGTCGTCGGTGACGTTCCAGTCCGCGAGATCGGCATCGACATCGCGGCGGCGACGATCCCGGCGGGCCGGTGGCGCCGGAAGGCCATAGTCGAAGGCCGGGGCGCACGGATCGTCGGGCGAAGCATCCGAACGCCTGTGATCGTCGGGGCTTTTCTTGTGTCGAGACATTCACGCAGAATCGCGCGCAAACGCCGCCGATTGAACGACCGAATACTACGCCACAGCTTTCCGCGTAGCGGGGGATAGAAAGACAGGCCGCAGGTTACTGTGGCGTGCCGCAGGTTAGCGCGGGTGGCGTCGCGACAGAGCATGAGACGATCAAACGAGGCCATACCACGCTCCCCGGCCGCCGCCGTGCAAGGTCAGATGCCCTTGCGCGACGAGTGCTTTCAGATGGTCCTTGATGGTGTGCCGGCTGGCGCCGCTCACTCGCGCCGCCTCCGCCACCGTGATCCGGCCATGCTCACGCACCAGCTCAAGGATCAGCACCGACAATTCAGGCATGTCGGCAAGCATGATGCGCTCGCGCTCCATCTTCTTTTCGAGGCGCTGCTTCTGCCGCTGCAAGGCGCGCAGGAAAAACTCCAGCCAGGGATTCCAGTCCGGCTCAGCCGTGCGGATCGTGCCCTGCGTCCGACGCAGAGACAGGTAATAGCCTTCCTTGCTCTGCTCGATCACGCTCTCCAGCGAACTGTAGGGCACATAGGCATAGCCCGCGCGTAGCAGCATGAGCGTGGTCAGGACGCGCGACAGCCGGCCGTTGCCGTCCTGAAAGGGATGGATCTCCAGAAACACCACGACGAACACCGCAACGACCAGCAGCGGGTGGAGGCTCCTGTCCTTCTCCCGCTCGGCGACCCATTCGACCAGCTCGGCCATACTGCGCGGCGTGTCGAACGGCGTGGCCGTCTCGAACACCACGCCGAGACTCGTGCCGTCCTCGTCGAAGGCTTCGACGTGATTGGCGAGCGTCTTATAGGAGCCGCGATGCCGCTCATCCTTCGACGAATGGACCAGCAGATCGCGGTGAAACTGGCGGATATGGTTCTCCGTCAGGGGAATCGCATCATAGGCGTTGAAGATCGTCTCCATCACCTCGGCATAGCCGGCGACCTCCTGTTCATCGCGTGTGTCGAAGGAGCCGAGGCGGATGTTCACCAGCAGCTTTTCGACTTCACGGTCGCTGAGCCGGGCGCCTTCGATGCGGGTTGAGGAACCGATGCTCTCGATCGTGGCGACGCGGCGCAGGCTGGACAGACGCTCCGGCGCGATCCGGCCGATCGCCCGCCAAGCCCCCTTGAACTCGTCGATCTCCGCGATCAGCGAGAGGACTTCCGGCGTAATGCGGAGCGTGGCGGTGTTGAGCGTCATGCCATTGAACCATCCATTTCCATCCAAATACTTGTGGCATGGCGAAAACCAAATGTCCAACCATTTGCATCTATTTTCGAGCAGACGGCCGAGGCAAAGCCCAGCCGGAATTTGATGAGGTAGGGCTTAGGGCGCCGCCCTCGGCGCGCTGCGGAGTGCCTTCCGCCCAGCTTCCTCCGCCTCCGCTTCGCTGCGTCTCCGTGCAGCCGGTTCCCCGCGAAGGCACCCACTCCGCTTGCACACCCGCTGTTCGCCACGAGGCAGGGTTGCAGCGCGCGGCGCTGCGAACCCAGCGACAAGGAAGCAAGCCATGACCATTCAGACCAGGACGCCCCGCAACACGATCTTCCAGGGCGATTGCATCGACACCATGCGGCGCTTCGAGCGGGGATCGGTTGACTTCATCCTGACCGATCCACCCTACATCACCCACTATCGCGGACGGGACGGTCGCACCGTCGCCAATGACGATAACGCCGGTTGGCTTCGCCCCGCGTTCAACCAGATGCACCGTATCCTGAAACCAGGCGGGTTCTGCGTCAGCTTCTACGGCTGGAACAAGGTGGATTTGTTCATGGACGCATGGCGTTCGGCGGGTTTCCGCGTTGTCGGCCATCTTGTCTTTCGCAAGCAATATGCGTCGTCATCGCGCTTTCTCCGTTACGAGCATGAGCAAGCCTATCTTCTAGCGAAGGGTGAAGTTACGCCGCCCGCCAATCCAATTCCCGACGTGATCGACTTCGCCTATACTGGAAACAGGTTGCATCCGACGCAGAAGCCCGTGCCGGCGTTGCTGCCCTTGATCGAATGTTTCACCCGGCCGGGCGATCTTGTGCTTGACCCGTTTTGCGGATCGGGTTCGACATTGGAGGCAGCCCAACAGCTCGGCCGCGAGTGGCTCGGCGTCGAGCTGGACGAGTTGCATCATGCGACAGCCAGCCGGCGGTTGCAGTCGCTCCATGAGGCGGCCTGAAAGGGCCGCCGACAGGAAAGGAGGAAAGTATGGTCGCTGTGATGTTGATGGGCGTTGCGGCGATCGTGCTTCTCTGCATCGCCGCCTACACCCTGGCGACCTACGCGCTCCCATTCATGCTCGGCCTGGCGGCGGCGCGCTTCGCCTATCACACCGGCTCCGGCCTGATCGGCGCCGGCATCGTCGGCCTCATCGCAGGGGCCGTCGCGTTCGGTTTGCTGGTATTCCTGTTCGAGACATTGCGTCCGCCGATCCTCCGCCTCATTGTGGCGTTGGTTTTTGCCATTCCGGCCGCGATTGCCGGCTATGCCCTGATCCACGGAATCGCCCGCGATGCCGTGCCGTCCGAAATCTGGCGGCAAATCTTCTGCGTCATCGGCGGGCTGGTCGTCGGTATCTCCGCGTTGATGAGACTAGCCGCGCCAGCGGCCGGGCGCTCCCCGCAGGTAGCCCGCTGAGTCAGCAAAGGCGCGCTTCCCGCCAACCGTTGTCCCAACTATCCGCAATGCAACCTGCCGGCGCGGCTCGCCGGGCTTCGCCCCGCTCGCGCCAACGACCGAATCAGTTTCACTTCCCCAAGGCAATAGTCATCACCTAGCTGCTCTTCTTCTCTCGCCAAATCGGCCGAAGACGACTATTTTAGTCGTTTTCATGGCGCGTGCGCCGTCGTCCGTAGGAGGTGGTCATGCATGATCACCGCCCGACAGACGCGGGCCGCTCGCGCGTTGCTTGGCTGGTCACAGGAGACGCTCGCTGACAAGGCCCTGGTATCGCTGACCGCGCTCAAGCGCCTGGAGTCGCAGAACGACCTCAAGGTGCATGAATCGACGCGGGATCAGATTCGCCGAGCCTTGGAAGATAATGGCGTCGTCCTCCTGTCGTCCGACCAGGGCGAAGGAGTCATGCTTGTCCAACGCAGCCCCCAGCCTCGTCGGGAGAGAAGCCGGTAGTGGCCATCGCGTGATGCTGCTCGCGCATCGGCGCAATCGACTTCGCTCATATCGCCGACATCATCGGCATCTATCGTGCATGAGCGTCAGGACGCGCATGGCATGAGGGCGCGCAACATGGACAAGCCCGGCTTCTCCGACGCGCCGCCGGCCAGCGAGGCGATCACCGACTATGATCGCCGCCACTTCGCCACCTATTTGCGCTTGCTCGACGCGGAGACCGAGGGCGTGGAATGGCAAGAAGTTGTGCGCGTGATCTTCGGACTCGATCCCCGCAAAGACCCTGATCGTGCCGAGCGGGTCCACGCCAATCATCTCGCGCGGGCGCACTGGATGACCGCCAACGGATACGATGCCCTGATCCGCGCAAGCCACCATTGACGTAAAACGCGATGCGCCGTGCGCATCACCTTCTGTTTGCAATCTTATTCCAGAAAAGCTGCCAAGCCGCGATCATCACTCCCTTGCTGCTCACGCCATGATGAGAGCTGGGGAGGATACCATGCCCGGCAAAGGACAATGGCGGCACGAATCCGCCTACGACTACATCGACGATCTCGATCCCGCCGCGCTCGCGTGGGAGTTTCTGAGGCGCAACCGCGACTATCGAAAGGAATATGCGCGGGTGACGCGGCGCGGCCGGATCGAGGCTGCCGCTGCTGCCGACCTCGCCGACCGTTGGGGGATGCGATTTCGCGCTGAATCCCGAGACGGCAGCACGGCGCGGCACGAGCCTCTGGAATCCCCTGGCAGATCCGGCGACGATCCTCCTGCTGCCGTCCCCGTTCCCGGCCGAAAACCCGATCATCACTGAGGCGTCGCACCGCGAGGCGCTGTCCCGATCGGTAGCGGAATCCGGCGATACGATCTTCTCCCTGCTTGCCGTGTCGGAGCTGGGGAAAGGCGCGCCGCTCGCCACCGTGGTCCTGCTCGATGACGACACGCCCGACCGAGCGGAGGCCGTGATCCGTTTTTGGACCGTTCTGAAACATCGGCCTGCGCCGCCGAACGACCGTATTACACCGCAGCGCCGGCAACGCCTTCGCCGAATGCTTCGCGTCGTGGACGCGCGCGACGAAGGCGAAACCTACCGCGCGATCGCGGAGGTGATGTTTCCACAGCATCACATCGAAGCCGCGTCCTGGGTTGGTAATCCCGTTCGGGAAACCGTGATCCGACTCGCGCGTGACGGGACGAAGCTGGTGCGAGGCGGCTATCGGATGCTGCTCCGCCGTCCCCGCAGATCATAGCCAGACCAGGCATGGTCGATGGTGTCGATTTTAGCGCGATAACTTCGACATCGTGAGAACCACCCCTCACGCGCCACCGTGTCCCCTGCCGCTCCACAGTATCCGGCGGCATCCGGCAAGCACACGGAGGCCCTCCAATGTCCGCTACGACTACCGTTATTCCGCCACGCTACCTTTGCACGCCAGAAGCTGCGCGTTTTCTCGGATTATCCTATCGCACGCTTGAGAAGCATCGCTGCTACGGCACCGGCCCGACCTATCTGAAGCTCGGCGGTCGTGTCGTCTATTCCATCGACGACTTGCGCACCTGGGCCAGCCAGGGCGCGCAGACCTCGACCGCCGATCCCGGCCGCATCTTGCCGGCCAAGCCCCGCTCCGACACGCGCGCTGCAACGCGCTGACCGGCCGCGCTATGTCCTTCCGCCGTCCGATCAGCGAGCGCGATCAGCTCGACCTGTTCCATGCGCTGCCCGGCGATCTCGCGCCGCGCGACGCACAGGACTTGATGGCCTATCCGTTCTTTTCGCTCGCCAAGTCCCGCCGCCTCGCGCCGATCGCCTTCAAGGCCGGCGCCATCCTGATCCGCGTGGAAGCCGTGCCCGAGCACGGCATGGCGACGATATGGGATGCGGACGTTCTGATTTGGGCCGCCTCACAGATCGTCGAGGCGCGCGACGCCGGGCTACGGCCCTCGCGCCTCATGGCGGCGACGCCCTACGAGATACTGACCTTCATCGGGCGTGGCGTCGGCTTGCGCGACTATGACCGCCTGAAGGCGGCGCTCGACCGTCTGCAATCCACCACCATCGCTACGTCGATCCGGCAGGCGACCGAACGGCGGCTGCACCGCTTCTCATGGATCAATGAATGGCAGGAGCGCGCCAACCATCGCGGCCGTCCGCTCGGCCTGGAGCTGATCCTGCCGGACTGGTTCTACGCGGCCGTGCTCGACGACGCGCTCGTGCTGACCATCGACCGCGCCTATTTCAGCCTGACCGGCGGACTCGAACGCTGGCTTTACCGCCTTGTGCGCAAGCACGGCGGTCGCCAGGAATATGGCTGGAGCTTCGATCTCGGCCATCTCCATGCCAAGTCGGGCAGCCTCTCACCACTCAAGCATTTCGCCTACGACCTGCGGGAGATCGTTCGTCGGCAACCGCTGCCGGGCTACCGCCTCACCATAGAGCAGCCGACCAACAGCGCCGAGCGCCTTTCCTTCGCACCGGTCGCTTCGCTGCCATTCCCGCGCGCGCCGTATCGGCTCCGGGCCGGCACCCGCCCTGAGGATAAGCTGTGAATCGCCTCGTCCCATCGGGGACCGTCCCTATCGTGCCATCGGGGACGCGATCCTCGTGCTATCGGGGACCGGATTCGTCGATTCCACTTTCCGATTCAGTGCGTTGCAGCGGCCGTAACTCTTCTAACCAGAATTACTTCGTAATTCTTCTAACGCACCGGGCGTTTCGCACCGTTGCGGATAACTCTCGCGAGGCCACCGCCGCCGACATGCAGCGCGAACCGCTCGCGCACAAATCCCGATCCCCCAAAGGAGAAACGCCATGACCGGCAGCGCGGCCCACCCGCCGCGCGGTGGCCCGACGCCGACCGCGCTTCCCACCGACATGCTCACCCATGTCGAACTGACCTGGGTGAAGAAGAAGATCGAGCACTGGATCAGGTTCGGCCGGGAGGCGCACGAACAGATTCTCGATCGTCGCCGCCGCGTCGTCTCGTTCCGGCCCGGCGCCATCTTCGCCTTCGTCCGATGGGCGTCCAACGACTTCGGCACGATCGTCTCGCGCATCGACATCGTGCGCGCGGTCGGCGCGGGCGAACCCTGTCAGACCCTCCCGTTCGTGCGACCCGGCGGCGACATCCTGTTGCGGCTCGACGGATGGCCGAAGGTCGAGCGGGTGCTGAAGGTGATCGACGGGATCGAAGCGTTGGACATCGACCCGGCCGAGATCGCGCCGGAACACTGGCGACACATCCACAACCGGCTGACCGCCGGGCACGAACCGCGCGCCTACAGCCGCACCCAGCATAGCGCCTGGCTGCTGCGCCGGGAGACCGGCAAATGACCCGCTTCGGCTACGTCATGGCGACGTATTTCGTGGTGGTCGGTATCGGCGCCCTGTCGCTCGTTCACGTCACCCCGAGACTCATCTGGAACGCCTCGGCCAGCGTGCCGATCGGACTCTACGCCATACGACCCGCGCGCCATCTCGACGTTACCGAACTGGTCGCGGTCGATCCGCCGGAGCCGCTCGCCGATTTCCTGGCGGAGCGTCGCTATCTTCCGCATGGCGTCGCGCTGATGAAGCGCATCGTGGCGCTGCCCGGCCAGAAGGTTTGCCGCACCGGCCTTGCCGTCACCGTCGATGGCGTAGCGATGGGCGACGCGCTGAAACAAGATCGTCTCGGCCGCCCGCTGCCTGTCTGGCAGGGTTGCCGCCGCATCGTTCCCGGCCAGGTTTTCCTCATGAACTGGCAGGTCCGCGACAGCCTGGACAGCCGCTATTTCGGGCCGATCGCAGCCAACAGAATCATCGGCCGCGCAATTCCACTGTGGACCGACGAGGGAGGAAACGGTCGGTTCGAGTGGCGTGCATCGACATGGCAGACCTCGCGCGACGGGAGGAACTGACCATGTATTTCCGTCGCCCCTCCGCCATCCTTCTTCTTTCCGGCCTGACGTTTGCTGCCGCCTATCCGATTGCCGCGATTGCGCAGAACGCGCCGGCGACGCGCGAGCAGACGGGCAATGCTCATGCGGGCTTTATCGCCGAAGCATCGCAACGTTTTGGCATCCCCATTGCGTGGATACGCGCCGTCATGCGCGCCGAGAGCGCCGATGCGGTGCGCGCGATCTCGCCGGCCGGAGCAATGGGTTTGATGCAGATCATGCCCGATACATGGGCGGGCCTGCGCATCCGCTATCATCTCGGCAACAACCCTTACGATCCGCACGACAACATTCTGGCGGGCACAGCATATCTCCGCGAGTTGCATGATCGCTATGGGGCGCCGGGCTTCCTCGCCGCCTACAATGCCGGTCCCCGCCGCTACGACGAATATCTGGCGACGGGACGGCCGCTGCCCGCCGAAACGCGCGCCTATCTCATAGCGCTCGCCCCGACTGTCGGCGGCGGGAAGATCACCGATCCGGTCATCGCCGTTGCTGCCGACCCGCTGTCATGGACACGCGCACCGTTGTTTTTCGTGCGCGCCGATCGCACGTTCGCCGCAGCTCCCGCGCATTCCGGGAATACTCCAGCGGCGCCGTCGCAGCGCGACACCACCGCCGACGAGCAGCCGCGAGACAGCCTGTTCGTGCCACACTCCGACGCAGGGAAGCCCCAATGAGCGCCATCCGCATGAATCGCGCTTTGGCGTGGAATAGCGTGCTGTGGAGGGAGGCAGAACCCACAACCGGCCGATGGCAGGATAAAGGGCCGCGATGTGCGGCTGTTTGCGGTTGTGGTTTTTCAAGGACTTGCGCGGCGATTCCGCGATGTGCGCCGGAGCGGCGCGGCCTGCGGCCATGCCGCTACCTCAAGGATTTCCGTGACTTTGTGCGATGTGCGCGGTCTCGGCCATGACCGGCGAGGACGATTTCCGCATCCGGCCCGGCCGCATCCGCTCGACCCGCGCGCAGCAGGCCCGGCCGTTCATCGCCCAGGCGCTCGCCGCCGCGCAACGGGCCGGCGGAACGATCTCGCGGAAAGGCACAGTCGGTTCCAGCCATCGCTCTCGCTTCGGCCGGGGCCAGCGCGCGTCCGTGCAAGCCAACCGGCTCATCACTTCGCGCTCGCGCGGCGCCGTCGTGAAGGCCCGTGTCGTCCGCAACAGCGGACGCAGCGCGCCGCTCGCCACCCATCTCGATTATCTCCGCCGCGAGGGCGTCACCCGCGACGGGGAGAAGGCCCGGTTGTTCGGGCCAGAAACGGATGACGCCGACGCGCGCGGCTTCGCCGGTCGGTGCGAGGACGACCGCCATCATTTCCGCTTCATCGTCTCGCCCGACGACGCGGCGGAGATGTCGGACCTCAAGAGCTTCACCCGCGATCTGATCGGCCAGATGGAAAAGGATCTCGACACGCGGCTCGAATGGGTCGGCATCGCGCACTGGAACACCGAGCATCCCCATGTCCATCTGATCGTGCGGGGCGTCCGAGACGACGGCGAGAACCTCGTCATCGCGCGCGACTATATCAAGGAAGGAATGCGCGACCGCGCGCGTGATCTCATCACCCAGGAACTCGGCCCGCGCACCGATCACGAGATTCGTCACGCGATCGAGCGCCAGGTCGAGGCCGAACGCTGGACCAATCTCGACCGCCAGCTTGCGCGCGACTGCTATCGAACCCGCGTCATCGACATGGCGCCGCATCCAGACCGACAGCCCGACGAGTTTCATGCTGCCAAGATCGGCCGGCTGCGCAAGCTCGAATCCCTCGGCCTTGCCGATCAGGTTGGTCCCGGCCAATGGGTGCTGTCGGAGAAGGCCGAGGCAACGCTGCGCGAGCTGGGTGAACGTGGCGACATTATCAAGCGCATCCATCGCGGTCTGACCGAACGCGGCATCGAGCGCGGCGCGGCGAGCTATGTGCTGGTGGGCGAGAGCCTGGACGGTCCCATCGTCGGCCGGCTGGTCGATCGCGGCCTCGACGACGAGCTGAAGGGCACGGCCTACGCCGTGGTCGATGGCGTGGACGGCCGCACCCATCACATCAAGTTTCCCGATCTCAATGCGGCCGGCGACAGCGCGCCGGGGTCGATCGTCGAGTTGCGCAAGTTCGACGACTCGCAGGGCCGGCGGCGGGTCGCGCTCGCCATTCGCTCCGACCTCGATATCGAGGCGCAGGTCACGGCATCGGGCGCCACCTGGCTCGACCGGCAGGCCATCGCGCGCGAACCGGCAGCACTTGGCGAAGCAGGATTCGGCGCCGAGGTGCGCGGGGCGATGGATCGCCGCGCCGAGCGCCTGATCGAACAGGGCTTCGCCGAGCGGCACGGCCGCAGCGTGATCTTCAGACGCAACCTGATCGACACCTTGCGCCGCCGGGAGGTGGAAGCGCTGGGCGAGAAACTCGCCGCCAGGACCGGGCGCTCGTTCACCAAATCCGCCGCTGGTGAATATGTCGCCGGCACCTACAGCCGCCGCTTCGCGCTCAGCTCGGGCCGCTTCGCCATGATCGACGACGGCTTGGGCTTCCAGCTCGTGCCTTGGACTCCCTCGCTCGAAAAACAGCTCGGTCGCCATGTCTCCGGCGTCGCGCGCGGCGACGGCGGAATCGATTGGGGCTTCGGCCGCAAGCGCGGGCTCGGCCTGTAGCCCGGCACCCAAGAAAGGACTCATCGTCATGCCCGCCACGAAAATCCTTTGGGGTCCGATCATCGTCGTTTCACTGATCGTGCTGTTCACGACCTGGGGCGCGACGCAATGGACGGCCTGGCAACTCAGTTTTCAGCCCCAGCTTGGAGCGCCGTGGTTCCGGCTGCTCGGGATGCCGGTCTATTACCCGCCGGCCTTCTTCTGGTGGTGGTATTTCTACGACGCCTATGCCCCGTCGATCTTCGTTCACGGCGCCTATATTGCGGCGTCGGGCGGCTTCCTCTCAGCCGCCGCCGCTATCGCCATGTCGGTATGGCGGGCACGTGAGGCGAAGAACGTCGAGACCTACGGCTCGGCCCGCTGGGCACGGCCCGACGAGGTGAAGGATGCCGGCCTGCTCGGGCCGGATGGCGTCGTGCTCGGCAAGATGGAGCGCGCCTATCTGCGTCATGACGGCCCGGAGCATGTGCTGTGCTTCGCCCCGACGAGAAGCGGCAAGGGCGTGGGCCTCGTGATCCCCTCGCTGCTCACTTGGCCGGGCAGCGCCATCGTGCATGACATCAAGGGTGAGAACTGGCAGCTCACCGCCGGTTTCCGCTCACGGCACGGCCGCGTGCTGCTGTTCGATCCGACCAACCGGAAGTCCGCCGCCTACAATCCGTTGCTGGAGGTGCGGCGCGGCGAATGGGAGGTGCGCGATGTCCAGAATATCGCCGACATCCTCGTCGATCCAGAAGGGAGCCTTGAGAAGCGGAACCATTGGGAGAAGACCAGCCACGCGCTGCTCGTCGGCGCGATCCTCCACGTCCTCTATGCCGGGGAAGACAAGACGCTGGCGGGCGTGGCCGCTTTCCTGTCGGACCCGAAGCGCCCGATCGAGTCCACGCTGGCGGCGATGATGCAGACCGCCCATCTCGGCGAGGCCGGCGTGCATCCCGTCGTCGCCTCGGCCGCGCGCGAGCTGCTCAACAAATCCGACAACGAGCGGAGCGGCGTCCTCAGCACCGCCATGTCGTTCCTCGGCCTCTATCGCGATCCCATCGTCGCCGAGGTGACGCGCCGCTGCGACTGGCGGATCGCCGATCTTGTCGGCGGCGGCCGACCGACGACGCTCTATCTCGTCGTGCCGCCCAGCGACATCAACAGGACGAAGCCGCTGATCCGGCTTCTCCTCAACCAAATCGGGCGCAGGCTCACCGAGGACTTGCAGGCGAAGGCTGGACGCCATCGCCTACTTCTCATGCTCGACGAGTTTCCGGCGCTGGGCCGGCTCGACTTCTTCGAGTCGGCGTTGGCGTTCATGGCGGGATACGGGATCAAGTCCTTCTTGATCGCGCAGTCGCTGAACCAGATCGAGAAGGCATACGGGCCGAACAATTCGATCCTCGACAACTGCCATGTGCGCGTCAGCTTTGCGACGAACGACGAGCGCACGGCCAAGCGTGTCTCCGACGCCCTCGGCACCGCGACCGAGATGAAGGCGATGAAAAACTACGCCGGCAGCCGGCTGTCGCCCTGGCTCGGGCATCTCATGGTCTCCCGATCGGAAACCGCCCGCCCGCTGCTCACCCCTGGCGAGGTGATGCAGCTCCCGTCTGCCGACGAGATCGTCATGGTGGCGGGCACGCCGCCGATCCGGGCGAAGAAGGCGCGCTATTATGAAGACCCGCGATTTCAGGAACGCATCCTGCCACCGCCGTCGCCAACTCGATTAGACACGCCACGGCCCGACGACTGGAGCGCGCTCGCCCTGCCGCCTGCGCCGGAATTGCCTGCCGCCGATCCGACGCCGCAGCAGGACGACGATGATCCGACCGGATCGGAGCACCGCCGGCAGCCCGAGCTGAATGAGGCGAAGACCGTCGAGAAGAAGGAGCCGATCGACAACGAGTTTGCGGCCGACCTCGACGACGACGAGCCGGACGACGCGGCTCGCATCGGTCGGATGCGCGACATCATGCAGGGCGTCGCGCGCCAGGCGTCGCTCGATCGCGGCGATGGCCTGGATATGTGAGGCGGGGCCGATGAAGAAACAGCGCCTCTCCGTCTATCTCGACCGCGACGTGATGAAATCGCTTGCGGACTATGCCGCCCGCCGTGACCAATCGCGCTCGCTAATCGCCGAGGCCGCCATCGCCTCCTTCCTGTCGCCCGACGCCGCCGAGCGGCAAGAGGCGGCGACCGCCAAGCGTCTCGATCAGCTCGACCGGCGCATGACACGGATGGAACGCGATCTCGGCATCGCCGTCGAAACGCTCGCCGTCTTCGTGCGATTCTGGCTGACCACGAACCCGCCCTTGCCGGAACCGGCGCAGGCCGCCGCACGCGCCAAGGTCGGCGAGCGATACGACGCCTTCGTCAATGCGCTCGGCCGCCGACTCGCCAAAGGGCCGAAGCTGCACCAGGAAATTTCCGAGGACATATCGAGAGTGCCCGTGCCCGAATAGAAGTCCCGGTGGCGATCTCAAGTATCGGTCGATTCCACCTACAGCCTGTTTTTCTACGCTACACTACGCCGACCACATTCCGGTTGTTGCCTCGCCCCATTTCCTGCCTTTTCTACTCATCCCCGATCCAGGGCCGTTCTCGCGCGGTCCCAGACAAGGAACGGGGACGAGATGGTTTTTCACCAGAATGCGGAGGCGATGAACCGGGGGGCGCGCATGTTGCGCACAGCCCTCGGCCCCGCCATCGCCCGGTTTCTGGAAGACGCCAGCGTCGTCGAGGTGATGCTCAACCCCGATGGGCGGCTCTGGATCGACCGGCTTTCCGAGGGGCTTGCCGACACCGGCGAGCGACTGTCGCCGGCCGATGGCGAACGCATCATCCGCCTGGTCGCGCACCATGTCGGCGCCGAGGTTCATGCCGGCAGCCCCCGCGTCTCGGCCGAGCTGCCGGGCACCGGAGAGCGGTTCGAGGGCTTGCTGCCGCCTGTCGTCGCGGCGGCGGCCTTCGCCATCCGCAAGCCTGCTGTCGCTGTGTTCACCCTGCTGGATTACGTCGCGGCCGGCATCATGTCGGCGGAGCAATCCAATATCCTCCGCCGCGCCGTCACGTCCCGCGCCAACATCCTTGTCGCGGGCGGCACATCTACCGGCAAGACCACGCTCACCAATGCCCTGCTGGCGGAGGTGGCGACGACGGGCGATCGCGTCGTCATCATCGAGGACACGCGCGAACTGCAATGCGCCGCGCCCAACCTCGTCGCCATGCGGACCAAGGATGGCGTCGCCACGCTCTCCGATCTCGTCCGCTCGTCGCTTCGCTTGCGGCCTGACCGTATCCCGATTGGGGAGGTGCGCGGCGCCGAAGCCCTCGACCTCCTGAAAGCCTGGGGCACCGGCCATCCCGGCGGCATCGGCACAATCCACGCCGGCAGCGCCATCGGCGCGCTGCGCCGTCTCGAACAACTCATTCAGGAGGCCGTCGTCACGGTCCCGCGCGCGCTGATCGCGGAGACCATCGACCTCGTGGCGGTCCTCGCCGGCCGTGGCGCCTCACGCCGCCTCGCCGAACTCGCCCGCGTCGAAGGTCTCGGCGCCGATGGCGACTACCGCGTCATCCCCGCAATCCCAACCCCGCCAGGAGAATCCGCATGATCTACCGTCTGTCCCCTCTGCGCCGCAGGATTGCGACCGCAGCATCCGCCTTCGCTCTCAGCATCATGCTCGCGCCGGCCGCTTACGCTTCTGGCTCGTCCATGCCGTGGGAACAGCCGCTCCAGCAGATCGAGCAGTCGATCGAAGGGCCGGTGGCGAAGGTTGTCGCGGTCATCATCATCATCGTCACGGGCCTGACGCTCGCGTTCGGAGACACGAGCGGCGGCTTTCGCCGGTTGATCCAGATCGTTTTCGGTCTGTCGATCGCGTTCGCCGCCAGCTCCTTCTTCCTCTCGTTCTTCTCGTTCGGCGGCGGGGCGCTGGTGTGATGGCCGGCGCGCTCGACGAGACCATTCCTGGCTTCACCGTGCCGGTGCATCGGGCGCTGACCGAGCACATCCTGCTCGGCGGCGCCCCGCGCTCGGTCGCCATCCTGAACGGCACGATCGCCGCGGCGCTGGGCCTCGGCCTGCGCCTCTGGCTGGTCGGGATCGGCATCGGCGCGATCGGGCATTTCGCGGCGGTGTGGGCCGCCAAGCGCGATCCGCAATTCGTCGATGTCGTGCGCCGGGATCTGCGCGTCCCCAGCCACCTGTCGGTCTGAGGGCACGGCCATGATGAACCTCGCCGAATATCGCCGCGCCTCGGCTCGCCTCGCGGACTTCCTACCCTGGGCCGCCCTTGTCGGTGAGGGCGTCGTGCTCAACAAGGATGGTTCGCTGCAAAAGACGGGACGGTTTCGCGGCCCCGATCTCGACAGCGCCGTCGCGGCCGAGCTGATCGCCGTCGCCGGCCGCCTCAACAATGCGTTCCGCCGCCTCGGCTCCGGCTGGGCGATCTTCGTGGAGGCGCAGCGCGAAGGCGTCGGCGCCTATCCCGCGAGCCGCTTCCCCGATGCCGCGTCCGCCCTGGTCGATGCCGAGCGCAAGGCCGACTTCGAGGAAGAAGGCTCGCATTTCGAGTCGCGCTATTTCCTGACCTTCACCTATCTGCCGCCGGCCGAGGAGGCGGCCCGCGCCGAAAGCTGGCTTTACGAGGGCAAGGCATCGCAGGGCGTCGATGCCCATGAGGTTCTGCACGGCTTTACCGACCGCACAGGCCGCATCCTCCAGCTCGTCGAAGCCTTCATGCCGGAATGCCGCTGGCTCGACGACGCCGAGACGCTGACCTATCTGCACTCGACGATCTCGACCAACCGGCAGCGCGTGCGCGTCCCCGAGACGCCGATGTATCTCGACGCGCTGCTCGCCGACCAGCCCTTCACGGGCGGACTCGAACCGCGCCTCGGCAGCGCGCATCTGCGCATCCTCACCATCGTTGGCTTCCCGACCGTAACGACGCCGGGCCTGCTCGACGATCTCAACCGGCTCGCCTTTCCCTATCGCTGGAGCACGCGGGCGATCCTGCTCGACAAGATCGATGCGATCCGGCTGCTCACCAAGATCAGGCGGCAATGGTTCGCCAAGCGCAAGTCGATCGCCGCAATCCTGAAGGAGGTAATGACCAACGAGGCGTCAGTGCTGGTCGATACCGATGCGTCGAACAAGGCCGCCGACGCCGATCTCGCGCTTCAAGAATTGGGCGCCGACTATGCCGGGCAAGCCTATGTCACCGCGACCGTCACCGTATGGGACGACGACCCGCGCGTCGCGGACGAGAAGCTGCGGATGGTCGAGAAGGTCGTCCAAGGCCGCGACTTCACCGCTATGCCCGAGACCGTCAACGCAGCCGATGCCTGGCTCGGCAGCCTGCCGGGCCATGTTTACGCCAATGTCCGGCAGCCGCCGGTCTCGACACTCAATCTCGCCCACATGATCCCGCTCTCGGCGGTGTGGGCGGGGCCGGAACGGGACGAGCATCTCGGTGAACCCCCTTTGCTCTACGGCAAGGCCGAGGGTTCGACCCCGTTCCGGTTTTCCCTTCATGTCGGCGATGTCGGGCACACGCTCGTCGTCGGCCCGACCGGGGCGGGCAAGTCGGTGCTGCTTGCGCTCATGGCGGTCCAGTTTCGCCGCTATCGCCGCTCCCAGGTCTTCGCCTTTGACTTCGGCGGCTCGATCCGCGCCGCCGCGCTGGCGATGGGCGGCGACTGGCACGATCTCGGCGGCGGGCTGACCGAGGGCGCGGACTCCTCGGTATCGCTCCAGCCGCTCGCACGCATCCATGACACCTATGAGCGTGCCTGGGCGGCCGACTGGATCGTGGCGATCCTCACGCGCGAGGGCCTGACGATCACGCCAGAGGTGAAAGAGCATGTCTGGACGGCGTTGACCTCGCTCGCCAGCGCGCCGACCGGCGAACGCACCATCACCGGCTTCACCGTCCTGCTCCAGTCGAACGACTTGAAGCAGGCGCTCCGGCCCTATTGCGTCGGCGGCCCTTATGGGCGGCTGCTCGACGCCGAAGACGAACATCTCGGTCAGGCGTCCGTCCAGGCGTTCGAGATCGAGGGCCTGGTCGGGACCGGCGCGGCGCCCGCCGTGCTGGCCTATCTGTTCCACCGTATCGACGATCGACTCGACGGCTCGCCCACGTTGCTCATCATCGATGAGGGCTGGCTGGCGCTCGACGACGAGGGTTTCGCCGGGCAGCTTCGTGAATGGTTGAAGACCTTGCGCAAAAAGAACGCGAGCGTCGTCTTTGCCACGCAGAGCCTGTCCGACATCGAGGGCAGCCCGATCGCACCCGCGATCATCGAGAGTTGCCAAACCCGCATCCTGCTTCCGAACGAGCGGGCGATCGAACCGCAGATCACCCGCATCTATCAGCAGTTCGGCCTCAACGACCGGCAGATCGAGATCATCGCGCGCGCCATGCCCAAGCGCGATTACTACTGCCAGAGCCGCAGGGGCAATCGCCTGTTCGAGCTGGGGCTGTCGGACGTGGCGCTGGCGCTATGCGCCGCATCGTCGAAGACCGACCAGACCGACATCGCGCGCATCCTTGCTGAGCATGGCCGTGGCGGATTCCTCGCCGCCTGGTTGCGTCACCGGCAGGTTGATTGGGCTGCCGACCTTATCCCCAACCTCACTAATCTGGAGTCACCGTCATGATCGTTCGTCGCTCGCGCGCGGCCTTGCTCGCCGTGTCCATCGCCGCCGTTCCCGCCGCGCTGTCGCCTATGTTGGCGACGCCGGCTGCCGCGCAATGGATCGTCTATGATCCCTCGAACTATGCCCAGAACCTGCTGACGGCGGCGCGAGCGCTCCAGCAGGTCAACAACCAAATCACCTCGCTTCAGAACGAAGCGCAGATGCTCGTCAACCAGGCGCGCAATCTCGCCAGCCTGCCATATTCCTCGCTCCAGCAGCTCCAGCAGTCGATCACCCGGACGCAACAGCTTCTCAGTCAGGCGCAGGGCATCGCCTTCAACGTCCAGCAGATCGACCAGGCGTTCCAGACCACCTACGGCAAGGTGTCGCTGACAGCATCGAGCCAGCAGCTCGTGACCGACGCGCAAAACCGCTGGCAGAACAGCGTCAACGGCCTGCAGGACGCGATGCGCGTGCAGGCGACCGTCGTGGGCAACCTCGACACCAACCGCACGCAGACATCCGCCCTGATCGGCCAGAGCCAGGGTGCGACCGGCGCGCTTCAGGCCACACAGGCCGGCAATCAGCTTCTCGCGCTCCAGGCGCAGCAGCTCGCCGACATCACCGCCGTCCTCGCCGCGAACGGCCGAGCCGAAGCGTTGATCCAGGCCGAGCGCGCGACGGCGGCGGATCAGGGCCGCGTCCAGCGCCAGACCTTCCTCACGCCCGGCGTCGGCTACCAGCCGGGCAACGTCCAGATGTTCCACGGCAACTGAGGCGCGCGATGGACGGGAAAATCCTCGCCCGGCTCGGCGCCGTTGTCTTCGTCGCGCTCGCCATCACCGCGACCGTGATCGACATGACCCGCAAGGAGCCGGCGCCGATCGACACGAGCGTCCCGCCCGTCGTCGCGCCTGCCGCCGATCCGCTGGGCGCCGAGCTGACCCGTTGTCAGCTTCTCGGCGAAGCCGGCGAGCACGATCCCGCTTGTCTCCGCGCATGGGCGGAAAACCGTCGTCGGTTCCTGACGCCGGCCACGTCGGAGGCGCGATAGATCATGCACGGCACCGGGGTCATCGACCAGTTCCTCAACACCTTCACCACCTATATCGACAGCGGGTTCGGCCTGCTCAAACCCGAGGTGGCGTTCATCGCGACGACGCTGATCGTCATCGATGTGACGCTCGCGGCGCTGTTCTGGTCGTGGGGCGCGGATGACGACATCCTCGCGCGCCTGGTCAAGAAGACCCTGTTCGTCGGCGTCTTCGCCTACCTGATCGGCAACTGGAACGACCTTGCCCGCATCATCTTCGAGTCCTTCTCCGGTCTCGGCCTGAAAGCGGCCGGATCGAGCCTCTCGGCCGCCGACTTCCTCCGGCCAGGCCGCGTCGCGCAGGTCGGGCTCGACGCCGGCCGACCGCTGCTCGCCTCCATCTCGAATCTGATGGGCTATTGGTCCTTCTTCGAGAACTTCATCCAGATCGCCTGCATGTTCTTCGCCTGGGTGATGGTGCTGCTCGCCTTCTTCATCCTCGCGATCCAGCTCTTCGTGACGCTCATCGAATTCAAGCTGAGCACGCTTGCGGGCTTCGTCCTCATTCCCTTCGGCCTGTTCGGCAAGTCCGCCTTCATGGCCGAGCGCGTGCTCGGCAACGTCATCAGCTCCGGCATCAAGGTGCTGGTGCTCGCCGTCATTGTCGGGATCGGCTCGACGCTGTTCTCGCAATTCACCACGGCGAGCGCCACGCCGCCCAGCATCGACGACGCGATGGCGATCGTGCTCGCGGCGTTGTCGCTGCTCGGTTTGGGAATCTTCGGACCCGGCATCGCCAACGGCCTCATTTCCGGCGGCCCGCAGCTCGGCGCGGGCGCCGCCGTGGGCGTCGGCCTCGCGGCCGGCGGCACGGTCGCGGCCGGTGTCGCCGCAGTCGGCGCGGCAGCATCCGGTGGTGCGGCCCTTGCCGGTGGCGCAGCCGCCGCTGCACGAGGCGGCGCTTCCCTGGCGGGCGGCGTCTCGACCGCTTACAGCCTCGGCGCAGCGGGTCAGTCGGGCGCGGCCGGCGTCGCCTCCGGCCTTGGCGGTGTCGCTCGCGCCGGTTTCGGCGCCGCCACGTCGCCGCTGCGCCGTGCGGCGGCCAGCATGAAATCGAGCTTCGCCGAAGGCGCCAAATCTGCCTTCGAGGCGACTGGCGGCACCTCCACGGAGGGAACGGTCGGCGGCGAAGCCGAGGCGGCCGATGCTTCCGCTGCCGGCGGCGTGCCCGCCTGGGCGAAGCGCATGAAGCGCTCCCAGCAAATGACGCATGGCGTCCAGACCGCCGCACACGCCGTCCGTTCCGGTGACGGACATGGCGGCGGTTCTTCCGTCAACCTTTCCGAAGGCGACCGCTGATGTTCAAACGACCCGCCGCGCATTATGGCAAAGCACCCGAGCCTGAGACGCCCTATCAGCGCGCCGCGCAAGCCTGGGATGACCGCATCGGCTCGGCCCGCGTGCAGGCCCGCAACTGGCGCTTCATGGCGTTCGGCTCGCTCGCGCTCTCGGCCGGCTTCGCCGCCGCGCTCGTATGGGAAACGGCACGCGGCACCGTCGTTCCCTGGGTCGTGCAGGTCGATCGGCTCGGCCAGGCGCAAGCCGTGGCGCCCGCGCAGGCCGGCTACACGCCGAGCGACCCACAGATCGCCTGGTATCTGGCGCGCTTCATCGAGGAAGTCCGCAGCATCTCCGACGACCCGGTGGTCGTTCGCCACGACTGGCTGCGCGCCTATGATTTCACGACATCGGCCGGTGCCGTCGCGCTCAACGAATATGCTCGCGCGAACGATCCTTTCGCCAAGGTCGGCCGGCAGCAGATCGCGGTGGATGTTTCCAGCGTCATCCGCGCATCGCCCAGCTCCTTCCGCGTGGAATGGGTCGAACGCCGTTATCAGGACGGCGCGCTCGCCGACACCGGACGCTGGACCGCGATCCTCACCGTCGTCGTCCAGACCCCGAGCGACGCCGACACGCTGCGGAAGAACCCCCTCGGAATCTACGTCAACGCCATCAACTGGTCACGGGAGCTTGGGCAATGAAGCCGTCTTTCCGTAAAGCCGGAAACCCGGCTTTGCTCGCAATCGCATATCCGCGCCTTCGCACAGGCGCGGTGCCGCTCATCTTCTGCGCCACGACGGCGCTCGCCGGCTGCGCGACGACATTCAAGCCGCCAGAGATCTCCTACGACAATGCAACGCCCGCCGTCCTCACCCCTGACACTCCATCGCCGGTAAAGATCGTCGAATTGCCGAAGCCACTGCCGCTGCCCGGCCAGTTGAAGCCGATCGAGCGGAGCAAGTTGCCGCCGGAGCCGGCCGATCCCGCCGCCCGCGTCAGCCAGGCCAACGCCGCCGCGCGCGTGCAGCCGGTGCGCGACGGCTTCATCAACGCCATGCAGGTCTATCCTTTCGCCGATGGCGCGCTCTATCAGGTCTATTGCGCCGTAGGCGAGATCACCGACATCGCGCTCCAGCCGGGCGAGCAGCTCGTCGGCTCTGGCCCGGTCGCGGCCGGCGACACCGTGCGCTGGATCATCGGCGATACGCAGAGCGGGGCCGGCGCGACCGCCCAGGTCCACATCCTCGTGAAGCCGACGCGCCCCGAGCTGGTGACGAACCTCATCATCAACACCGACCGGCGCACCTATCACATGGAGCTGCGCGCCGACGAGAAGACCTACATGGCGTCGGTTTCCTGGCAATACCCCCAGGACCAGCTCATCGCGCTGCGCCAGCAGAACGCGGCGGCTCAGGCCGCGCAGCCCGTCGCCACGGGCGTCGATCTCGCCCACATCAATTTCCGCTATTCGATCGATGGCGACCCTGCGCCCTGGCGACCGCTGCGCGCCTTCGACGACGGGCGGCAGGTCTATATCGAGTTTCCGACCGGCATCGCCCAGGGCGAGATGCCGCCGCTGTTCGTCATCGGCCCGTCCGGCAAGACCTCCGAGCTGGTGAACTACCGCGTCCGTGACAACTACATGATCGTCGATCGGCTGTTCGCTGCCGCCGAACTTCGCTTCGGCGACAAGAACGCCGAGAAGCGCGTGCGGATCGTCCGCACCGATGGGAGGCCGGCGTGGTGAGCGAAGCCGACCCCCATGACGGGCAAGAACCCGCCCCGGCCGGCGACACCGCCGCCCCGATGCGGCTTCGCGGCGAGGCGCCGCGCGTCACCCGCCTGTCGCGCAAGGCGCTCGCGGGGATCGGGCTTGTCGCCAGCGTCGGCATCGGCGGCGCGCTGATCTACGCGCTCCAGACCCACAATGGCAACAAGCAGGGACAGGAGCTCTATTCGACCGACAACCGCGCGACGGCGAACGGTCTCGCGGGCCTGCCGCACGATTATACGGGCGTGCCGCAGCTTGGTCCGCCGCTTCCCGGCGATCTCGGCCGGCCGATCCTCAGCGCACAGAACCGGGGCCAAGCCGCGCCAACGCCCGTCCCGAATCCCGGCCCGAGCGCCGAAGAACAGCGGCGGCTTCAGGAGATCGAGGCCGCGCGAACCAGCAAGCTCTTCTCCGGCGCCGAGGGACGCACCGCGACGGCGGGCGCGAGTCCCGTGCCCAACCCCCAGCCGGCGCCCACGCTCGCCAATCTCGGACTCGTGCCGCCGGCCACAAGCCCCACGGCTCAGGATAAGCAGACCGCTTTCCTCAATGCTGATGCCGACCGCAAGACGGTGGCGCCCGATCGCATCCAGGCGCCGGCCTCACCGAACATCCTTCAGGCCGGCGCGGTGATTCCTGCCGCGATGATCACCGGCATCCGTTCCGATCTCACCGGCCAGATCACGGCCCAGGTGACGGAGAACGTCTATGACAGCCCGACCGGACGTATCCTCCTTATTCCGCAGGGCACGCGGATCGTCGGTCAATACGACAACAATGTCGGTTTCGGGCAGAGCCGCGTGCTGCTTGTCTGGAACCGGCTGATCTTCCCGAACGGGCGCTCGATCGTTCTCGAGCGCCAGCCGGGCGCGGACACCGAGGGCTATGCCGGCCTTCAGGATGGCGTCGATTACCATTGGGGCGAGCTGTTCAAGGCGGCATTGCTCTCCACGATCCTCAGCGTCGGCTCTGAAGCCGGCTATTCCGGCAACGAGAGCGACATCGCCCGCGCGCTGCAACAGGGCGCGTCCAACAGCACCAGCCAGATCGGACAGCAGATCGTCGGCCGCCAGCTCAACATCGTGCCGACGTTGACCATCCGGCCCGGATTCCCCGTCCGCGTGATCGTCACCCACGATCTCGTGCTCGAACCCTACGGAGACTGACATGGCGAAGCTGAAACTCGGGCCAATTGCCGACCAGAAGCCGGTGAAGGTGTCGGTGGAGTTGCCGGCGACGCTTCACCGCGATCTTGTCGCCTATGCCGAGGCGCTCGGCCGCGAGAGTGGTCGGGAGGCCGTCGATCCGATCCGCCTGATCGTGCCGATGCTGGAACGGTTCATTGCGACGGATCGCGGATTCGCCAAATTCAGGCGTGGTGCTTCTCATGCCGGTGCTATGGGGAAGTCGTAGCTCCATTGTGCGAGCCGGCCGCCGCTTGCTTCGAGAGCGCGCGCGCCATGCTCAGGAGCCGGCGGAACGCAGGATTATCGTTGCGCAGCGACCATACCGCGCTGAAAGGCAGCCTCTCGCCTTCGATGGGTCGGTAGACGACGCCGGGGAAGGCCGCGCCGGTCGTCGCCTCGCTGGTTAGCGTCAATCCCCGTCCGAGCGCGACCAGTTTCATGAGATTGTCGCGGCCGACACTACATCGCTCCACACAAGGATGATGACCCAGATCGGCCAGATGCTTCACGAGGTAGTCGTGAATCTCCGGGCCGGGATCTGTTTCGCTGACGATGAAATGCTCGTCTTGGAGACCATCCCAGGTGACCACGTCGCATTCGACGAGACTATGATTTTGCGGAAGGACGACGAAGACACGTTCTTCCCAAAGGCGAACGGTCTCACAGCCGTAAGCGGCAGGCTCGCCGGTGAGAAAGGCCACATCACGCCGGTGATGTTGGACGGCCGAAATGTGATCTGCTGGACTACCTTCCGCGAAATCAAGATGCACACAGGGATTTTGTAACTGATAAGTTTGCAGCAAGTCAGCGAGGAAACCGGAAGCCAGTGATGAGAAGATGCCGATCCGCACCATGCCGACCTCGCCACGTCCTGCCGCGCCGGCATCCTTCAGAGCGTATTCGATACGGCCGATCGCCACGCGGGCATGGTTCAGGAATTTGCTGCCGGCATTTGTAAGCTTCACGCCGCTGGGATGGCGGATGAACAGTGCTACGCCGATTTCATCTTCGAGATCACGAATGCCGCGACTAATTGTGGACTCCCAAACGCCGAGGTCGATCGCAGCCTGCCGAAAGCTGCGCTTCTCTGCGGCAACTAAGAAATAGCGCAAGTATGTCATCACTGTCGGTAGTGCAGACTGACGTGATGACATTACAAATACCGCTCACCAAATATCTCTCGTATTACGTTGCCGCGACCAAAAACTCTTCCGCATTGGCCGGTGGACGAAGGCCATCTGCCCTCTCTGCAAAATAACGCTGGGTCAGATCGTTCGCCGACACATGCCGAGCGTCTTTGAAACCGACCTCGTGAGCGAGCGCCAGAATCTCGGAGAGGGTGCAGAAACTGAGAAAGGGTGTTCCGCTGGTGCGGGCGCCCTCATCCGCCATTTCGAGTCCAGAGCGTTCCTCCGGATTCGAAAGCTCCAGAGGCAGCAGAAACGTCATGGCAAGCATCGATCGCGGAGCGAGCGATGCGATCTGGCGCAGGGTCGCGGCATTGGCCTCCTTGGTGAGGTACATGCTGACGCCGGTAGAGGTGACGATGGCGGGTTTGCTCACGTCGAAGCCGGAAGTCGTAAGCTCATCCCACCACGACACACCACTCTCGAAATCAACCGGCACGAAATGCAGCCAGTCAGACGCTCCGAACCCGAGTTCGACGAGACGCTTACGCTTCCAAGCTTGCGCATCAGGCTTGTCGATCTCGAACACCTGAAGGCGGGATGCGATCTCCGGCCGACGCTGGGCGAAGCTGTCGAGACCGGCGCCGAGGATCACATACTGACTTATTCCGATGTTCGCCTGTTCCACGACCAAGTCTTCGATGAAGCGCGCGCGAGCTACGATCGAGGCACGAAAGGGGCGTGTGAACTCTGGGTCCATATCGCCGCGCTGGCGCCAGTCCTCGTCCGGCGCCGCGAGCTTGAGACCGACGTCATCTTCGAACACGTGTGGCGAGGCATCGACCTGCATGTGCAAGGCTCGCCATAAGGCGGTCCGGACGGCCGTGCTGTCCGGAGCGGCGGCGCAGACATCATCTACGGTTTTCTCGCCGTCCGATCGCTGGTCGCTCAACTACTTCGCCTCCGGCAGCGGCGCTTCCACAGCGAGCTGCCGCCCGTCAGGATCGGCGAGCAGCATCTGCAAGGCCGGCCAGTGCTGTTTCTCGAACGGCTGGACGACCGTACTGCCGCGCGGTTGCGCGAACCGCGCCGAATCGGGAATCGCAACTCCGAGCACGATCTGAAGCGGGTGATCGTGCGGACGTTCTGCGATGAAGATATAGGGACCGCCGCTCGGATGGCGCAGGCGGCCGGAGTGATGATCGGTCTCAAGTTCCAGTTCGAAGCCCAGGTCCTGCCAAAAGGCGACCGAACTGCCCCAATTATGGGTCTCGATCAGAATCCCGTCGATACCATTAGTTTTCATTTCTTCCTCTGCCTTCTTTGCTGTTCTTCCAGATAGGCGCGAAGCGCCTCAGCCACGATCGCCGACAACGACAACTCCGCCTCGATGGCATGGTGCTTGACCTGCCTGATCAGTTCGGTCGGCAGGTAGACATTGAACTGCTTGACATCTTCGCTGGCCATATTGCTATTATGCTAGCATCCTAGAGATAAATCAACCCTGCCAGCGACCGTTCGCACGGGTAGGGATCGTTGTTGGGAGCACATGCCTATGCCTGATGTCGAACAGGCAGATCGAGCCTATCGTCGGGTTCTGGTCCTCACGGCGGCGCTGTTTCTGTCGTATCTCACCGTCGCCATGTCGTTGCCGGCGGTGCCCGTCCACGTTGTGCATGGGCTGGGCCTGGACAACGCCTACGGCGGATTGGCGGTCGGCATTGCTTTCCTATCCACGATCCTGACTCGTGGGCGGGCGGGTACCTATGTTGACCAGCTTGGAGGCAAGCACTGTATGCAGCGCGGCCTACTCATTTATGCCGCCGCTTCATTGATTTGTCTCCTGGCGAGCTGGCCAATACTACCCGTGAGTGCGAGCTACACGGTGCTGATCATTGGCCGGCTCTTACTCGGCATCGGCGAGAGTGTGGCCAATGTGGGCATGATAAGTTGGTCAATCGGTTTGATGGGTCAGGCGAGGACTGGTCGGGTCATGTCGCTCGTCGGGATAGGCATGTATGGCGCCTACGCAGCCGGTGGTCCGCTGGGGCTTGCATTGCTGAACGGTCTCGGTTTCGCGTGGCTGATGGGCGCCTGCGCGATCCTGCCGCTCATCGGGTTGATTGCCATTTATTGGCTGCCAGCCGTGGCGCCCCATGTCGGTCAACGAGAATTCTTCTGGCGCATTATCGGACGCATATGGCGGCCGGGTGCGACGCTCGGGCTCCAGGGTGTCGGATTTGCCTCGCTGGGTTCGTTCTTCTCACTCTATTTCCTAAGCCGTGGCTGGCCTTACGCCGGACTCGGACTCACATTCTTCGGCGGCGGCTTTGTTGTTGTGCGACTGTTCTGCGGCCACCTACCGGATCGGATCGGCGGAACACCTGTCGCCATTGTCTCGCTCGTCGTCGAAGCCTGTGGTCAGTATCTCCTGTGGTTGGCTCCCGGCCCGGATTCGGCGCTAGCCGGTGCTCTGTTGACAGGATTCGGCTGCTCGATGGTGTTCCCCGCGATGGGCGCTGAGGTCGGCAAGCTGGTGCCGCCTCACATGCGAGGCACAGCATTCGGCGGATTTGCCGCCTTCCAAGACCTCGCCTACGCCGTGACGGGGCCGGTGGTCGGCTTGCTCGCCGATAGATCGGGCTACGCCTCGGTGTTCCTGATCGGCGGGCTCGCGGCGACGCTTGCTCTCGCAATCGCGGTTTCCGCCCACCAGCGCACAGGCACTGCCGTGGCGTGACGGACGTGCATTTTGCCAAGAGATACGAGATGAAGAAATGACCGAGAATCTTCGCTATTTCACTCCTGATAGAACGGACTTCGCGGCTCTGCGCGCGATGGGACGAACTGTGTTCGCCGACACTTTTGGCCATCTCTATGACACGGAGCCATTCTCGAATTTTCTCGAAAAAGCCTACGGGCCAGGCGGAACGATGGAACGAGACCTTGGCGATCCTTCTGTCCAATGGCTCGTCGCGGCGAGTGATGACGAGAATATGGTCGGCTACGCCAAGCTTTCGCAACTCAAGGCGCCGGTGCCCGCGCCGAGGCTCGGCGCTATGGAGCTTCAGCAAATTTACGTCTTACGCCCCTGGCACGGACACGGCGTCGCCGATCGCCTCATGGAATGGGCACTCGATCAGGCCCGCGTGGAGCGCACGCCCGAAGTCTATCTGACGGTGTTCGATCACAACGAACGGGCCAAGCGCTTCTACACGCGGTATGGTTTCGCCGAAGTGGGGCGCTGTAATTTCGTCTTAGGTGATCGCGTCGATGACGACCGGGTTTGGAGAAAGAAGCTACTGCCCTAAAGCAATGCATACGCCGCTCGCGACTTCCGGCCTTGACACAATCTGCGTTAGAACTTGTTCTGTGGCCGGATTGTCGTCCATCGAGAGTAGCCTGAGAGCGGCGAGATTGTCGCGGCGGGCCAGCAGTGAAAATGACGAGACGAGCGCGCAGCGGACTTTTATAGATATTGAAAGGCACCTGACGCGAGTGCGACGTCGCAATCAACCATAAGTCCCGGAATTACTGACTCGCGATCCACCATGTCGTGCCGGACGGATCGCGCACGCCGCCGCGCAAATCGTCGTCCTGGCTTTTGCGTTGAGGCTCTTGCACAACGGTCGCACCGGCTTTCACGGCGCGGTGAAACGCCGCCACGGCATCCGGCACATAGAGGTGTAGATGCGTCGGCAATGCTGGCGTGTCGGTCGCCCCACCTCCGATCATCACTACGCTATCGTCAATGCGCATTTCCGCGTGCATGAGCGAACCGTCCGGCCGGTCGAAGCGGCGAAGGACCTTCCCGCCGAACGCCTCGCCGACGAAGGCGATGAGTGCTTCAGCGTTGCGGCAGATCAGGTACGGACTCAAAGACGGGTAGCCAGTGGGCTTCCATGCACTCATATCTCGATACTCACATTGTCATCGCTGAATGATGTTGCATGACATCTGTTCCGCTCGCCTGCCGGTCATCTGTTCGAGCTGTCCGGACCATAGCCGGGCCCCGTAGCTAAGGATACGGGGCTGCTTCGCGCTTAGGTCGTGTTACACTATGAGCCATATGCTGAATAACCGTTCCTTGGAATTTTGACGATCTCGATGACATATTTCCGCGTCCTGCCAGTAGGAACACGCCCCCCTGGCGGGGCAATCGCTCACGCCTACCTCCTGACGGACAATTGGGATGACTGGTTCAAATTCTCCACGCTCTACACGCTCGTCATTTACGATGAGAATGGTGACCACCACAGCATCGGCGGCGTCAAGATCGGCCAATTCGCCATGGCGGAAGACCAGCGCCGTCCTCATCTCCCGGGGCGGTTCGACACCCTTGACGATCGTTTCTTTTCGCTCGGCCAGGACGACACTTATTATGACGCCCTAAACGCGCTCGGCGCGGGAACCCGCGATCGTGTGCTACGCGCTCTTCGTGACGTAGCCCTCGATTCCGATCTGTTCGAACGCGCGCTCGCCGAGAAGGTCACCGGGACCTCCTTGCTGCGGTCGGTCGATCGCTCGACAGTAACCGGCCAGTTTCATCGGATGGCGCAAGGGGGCGCTCGACTGACGAGCTACGAGTTTAGCTATACCGCACGACGGCGGTCCCGTCGTGTCGAGCCGCTGAATCTGGCCTTCACGGTCGCTCCGGAATCTTATCCACCCACCAACGTCCATGTGCTGATCGGACGCAATGGCGTCGGCAAAACCACATTGCTCAACGACATGACGCGCGCGATCGTCGATCAGGACGCGGGCGCAAGCGAGGTCGGCGCCTTCACTGCGGAGCCGGACGACCTCGACGACAGCCTCTTCACCAGCCTCGTTTCGGTGACCTTCAGCGCGTTCGACCCTTTCGAGCCACTCCCCAACCGGCAGGACAAGTCGCAAGGCGTTCGCTACGCCTATATCGGGCTGAAGCTCATCGGGAAGGATAAGGACGGCAAGCCGAAACCGCCGAAAAGCCCTGACGGCCTGTCCGGTGATTTCGTCAGTAGCGTGATGATCTGCCGGCAGAGCGGCAGGGTCGACCGTTGGGAACGGGCGCTCAACATGCTGCAGGCCGATCCGATCTTCCGTGATGCCGACGTCTCGGCGCTCGCGCGATCCGACGACGATCCCGAAGAGGTGAAGGCCGAAGCGCGTCGCCTGTTCAAAAATCTCAGCTCGGGACACAAGATTGTGCTTCTGACGATCACACGCCTGGTCGAAACCGTCGAGGAGAAGACCCTTGTTCTCCTCGACGAGCCGGAAGCGCATCTACATCCGCCTCTTCTCTCGGCCTTCGTGCGGGCGCTGTCGGACCTATTGATCAACCGGAACGGCGTCGCGTTGATCGCGACCCATTCCCCGGTCGTGTTGCAAGAGGTTCCGAAGAGCTGCGTCTGGATGGTGCGGCGCACGGGCACGCGCTCCGTCGCGGACAGGCCCGAGATCCAGACGTTCGGAGAGAATGTTGGGCTTCTGACGCGCGAGGTGTTTGGGCTGGAGGTGACACAGTCAGGCTTCCATAAGATGCTCCGCGATGCGGTGGCCGAACTTCCTAATTACAGTCGTGTCGTACGCCGGTTCAGCGGCGAACTTGGCGACGAGGCGCGAGCGATCGTTCAGGGATTGCTCGCAGCGCGGGATAACCCCGGCGACGAGGATCTCTGATGTGGTCGCTGGAGCGGCCGACCCCTTCGGCCTGGTCTGTCTTCACCACATGCATCAGCAAGGTGCGCAATCCGGGGCTCGCTGCCCGATTGGCGAATGCCGCACCGACCATCGCAACAGCCTCGGCCCAGTTCGACCGAGCCGCGCGCCATCACAGGCTGCATGACATCGCGGCCCACGACATCGTAGCGCCCGACATCACCGTGCGTGAGATGGAAAAGGTCTACACGCAGCGTATGGCGAAGAGCGGCGCCCCAGGTCGCGACATTTATGACGAAATCTTTGCCTCGGCGCCGGCGGGCCGCTGTCCCTTGTGCATGCAGCGGTTTGTAGCGACGCTCGACCATCATCTTCCAAAAGCGCATTATCCTGCTCTGGCCGTCGTGCCCCTCAACCTGATCCCGGCATGTTCAGACTGCAACAAAGCGAAGCTCGACGCCGTGCCGGCGACCGCGGAAGACGTTCCGCTTCACCCCTATTATGATGATCTAGGGGACGACATCTGGTTGACGGCGACCGTCATCGAGCGGCGTCCGACCGCCCTTCGGTTTGATGTTGCGCGGCCGGGCGCGTGGGACGATACGCTCTACGCCCGGGTGAACCATCATTTTCGCTCGCTCGGCCTCGCTGCGCTCTTTGCGTCGGAGGCGGCAGAGGAACTGCTTAACATCCGGCACCAGCTTCAGATCCTGAGTGATGTTGATCCCGAGGATGGGGTTCGCGAGGAGTTGGAACGACGCGCCGAAAGCTGTGCGGTGGCCCGGACCAACGGCTGGAGATCAGCCGCCTATCGCGCCTGGAGCACGAGCGACTGGTTTTGCGATGGCGGCTTCCTGCCAGATCGCTAAGTTGGATAGAATTGAGAGCCTGCCGAACTTCTATCCAATTCCATCCGTTTCGATAGATCATGGCAAAGGGGAGGCTTGGCGTCGCCTAGGTGGCTATGGCGCAGGAATAGTACCCATCTTCATTTTCTCGGCCCGCCATCACAGTGTAGCGTAGCGAAGGTGGCCGGGTCGTAGAATAGCGTTCTCTATGTCGCTTGTTGAAGAGCGTTTTCAGCAGCATTGTGCCTCGGGCGGCGACGGAGGGAGGAGGACCGCTTTCCGTGCCGCGCTCCGCCGCCATCACGGACTCGGTGTTTCGCGCACCTCGCGCAAGGCCCGGCTGAAGAGATGGTTGAAGATGCGATCGCGATCTTCCGCGTTGGTCATGATGATGCTCTGAAGGCTGCTGTCGCGCTGATATTGCTTGATCGTCTCCTCGAGGAGACGGCGCACGAAGGTCGGGCGGGAGACATCCGGCGGATTGTTCCGCAGCACCGCCGCCATTTCTTCGTCGAGCGCCTTGCGCTTCACCTGTTCGAGGCGAATGAAATCCTCTTCGGTGAACTGTGTCCCGTGCCGATCGTTGAAGGAACGGACAATCTCGGAAAGCGCCTTCGCCTCGTCTTCGGTATAGGGCTTGGCCCCAAATTCGCTGATCGCGGTGAGCGGCACGGCGTCGCCTGCTGCGAGCGACGCGGAGCCAGCTTCCTTCTGCTGAACGCGGAAGGCGCGCAGGCGCAGCATTTCATCCGTGATTTCGACTTCTGGCGGCTGTTCGCGGTTTGGCAACATCCGGTCCAGCCAATCGGTGTAGGCATAGAGCTTTTCCAAGCTGGTATCTCCCAGCCGGACGATTTGCGCGACGAAGCTGTAGAAGCGCTTGTAGCTTCTCAATAGCTGCCGGAACTCTTCCTGCCGGCCTTCGTCATCCTCGGCTTCAAAGCGCGCCACGGCGTTGCGAACCAGGGATTCAAGCGTTACGCGGTCCTGTGTGGACAGCGTTCCCTTGAAGAAGGTCGTGGCGAACCGCTCGATCTCGCTGCTGTCGAGATAGCCGAATGTGCGGATGCGTGTTTCCAACTGGTAGATCTGGTTCTTGTCGGAAACGGCTTCGAGGCTGGACACCTCGTAGAAGGGGCGAAACGCTTCCTTGATGTCATCCGTCGTGTTCTGGAAATCGAGGATGAAGGTTCGTTCCTTGCCCTGGTAAATCCTGTTCAGCCGTGACAGGGTCTGAACGGCCTGCAACCCCGCCAGCTTCTTGTCGATATACATCCCGGACAATTTCGGCTGGTCAAAGCCGGTCTGATATTTTTCCGCTACGATGAGGATTTGATATTCCGGGGTATCGAAGCGCTTGGGCAACTCGCCTTCGCCGAAGCCGTTCAACTCGGCCTCGGTGTAGGTATTGCCATCGACGTGCAATTCACCGGAAAAGGCGACGAGCGCCTTGAGGTCGCGATATCCCTTGTCCTCGATGTAGGTCTTGAGCGCGAAATAATAGCGCAGGGCGCTTTCCCGGCTTGAGGTCACGATCATGGCCTTCGCCTGACCGTCCAGCTCCGGTCTGACATGGCGCTGGAAATGCTCGACCATCACCTCGACCTTCTGGCTCAGGGCGGTCGGATGCAGGGCGGCGAACCGCGCGACCTTCCGTTGTGCGCGCCGCGTATCCAGTTCCGGGTCGTCGTCGATCGTCTTTTCCAGGGCGTAATACGCCTTGTAGGTCATGTAGTTCTGAAGCACGTCGAGGATGAACCCCTCTTCGATCGCCTGCCGCATGGAATAGAGGTGAAACGGATGCGGGAGGCCATCGGCGCCCACCGTGCCGAAACGCTCAAGCGTGACGTTGCGGGGCGTCGCCGTGAAGGCGAAGTAGCTGATGTTCGCCTGCGGGCCGCGCTGGCGCTGGTATTCCGCGATCAGGTCTTCGATCTCGTCGGGCGTCCCGGCCTCTTCGTCGCGGCTGAGGGCGTCGCTCAACGCCTGGGCGCTCTTGCCGGACTGAGAGCCGTGCGCCTCGTCGATCAGCACGGCGAACCGCCGTGTTCCCTGTCCGCTGATGACGCGGAGATGGTCGGTCGAAAACTTCTGGATGGTGGTGATGATGATCTTCGCCTGCCCCTCGATCGCCGCCTTCAACTGCCGTGAGGTTCCGTCGATCTTGCGGACGACGCCGGGCGTCTGCTCGAACTGGGCAATGGTGTTCTGAAGCTGGCGGTCAAGAACGACGCGATCCGTCACCACGATCGCGGTGTCGAAAATCGGCTGGTCGGACGGGTCATGCAACGTCACCAGCCGATGCGCCGTCCAGGCGATCGTGTTGGATTTTCCCGATCCGGCCGAATGCTGGATCAGATAGTTGCTGCCGCTACCGCTGACACGGGCATGGGCCAGCATCTTCAGAACCGCGTCGATCTGATGGAAACGGGGAAAGATCAGCGCTTCCTTGCCGTTCGTGCCGTCGAGGTGAAGAAACCGCCCGATGATGTCGAGAAGGATGTCGCGGGAGAAAATCGCCCGCCCTTCAGGCTGGTCGGCCCAGAGATAGGCGACGCGGAACTCCCCTTCGATATCCGGGTTGCCCGCGCCGCCATCATGCCCGCGATTGAAGGGCAGAAACCGGGTCTTGCCGTTCTGTAGGCGGGTGGTCATGGATACGTTGTCCTGATCCACCGCGAAATGGACCAAGGCCCCTCGCTTGAACGTCAGCAGAGGTTCGTTGGCGGGTGCCCGATCATGGCGATACTGGCGTTCGGCATGGCGGAAATTTTGGCCGGTCAGGGTATTTTTCAGTTCCAGCGTCGCCACGGGCAGGCCGTTGACGAACAATCCCACGTCGATGGCGTTTTCGCTCTTCACGCTGTAGCGAAGCTGATTGATGACGCTGAGAATATTGCTCTCGAACAGCGTCACCAAAGCCGGGTTGACGCCAGACGCCGGCTTGAAGGCGGCGAGGAAGAACTTCAAGTTCGGAACCAGCTTCAGCCCATTGCGCAGCACGTCCAGCGTGCCGCGCTGCTTCAATCCCTGCTCAAGTTGTTTGAAGAACTCGGCTTCGGCAGAAGGACCGTAATGGCTTTCCAGCTTCGCCCATTCGTCGGGTTGCGTCGCCTTGACGAACTCGATCACCAAGGTCTTGTCGAGCGCGGAGGTGCGGTCATAGTCCTCGGGTCGGCGGGGACGGTAGCCCTGGCGCTCCAGCAACGCCTTGCACAGATGGACCTCCAGCACCTCTTCCCGGTGGACGGTGTCTTCTGAAAAGCCCTTGGCATAGGGATGAGAGGTCGATGGCTGTTCGTAATTCATGGCCGCTCCCCCCGAGCCATTTTTATCTCATCGACTGCCGAAACCAGGGCCGTGTTGAGCGCCAGCATCGCCGCTTGCAGGTGTGACAGGCTGATATAGGCTTCGAACTCGATCGGCTGGTCGGCCGCGTCGATCGGCGTCCCATAGGCGCCATATCGGAACGCGGTCGAGCCGGGGTCGATCGCGGCCAGTTCCTTCATGCGCCGCACGATCCATGCGGGAACGTCCTGCCCGTATCGCTCCTTCACCATCGCCACGAAGCTGTCGGTGAGGGCGATCAGGTCATGAACCTTCTTCGCGTCGGGCATCGCGGCCTTGAGAATGAGTTCGCAGGAATGGCGATAGAGAAACAGCGCCGCATTGCCGATCCGGTAGTCGGCGATGCGCTTGTCCTTGATCGCGTCCACCAGCTCGTTGGCGGCGGCGAAATATTCCTCCGCAAGCGACGCGACGTTGGCCTGCATCATCCCGCCGAGGGCAAAACCGTGCGGCCCGGACCATTCATCCTCGCGGGCGTGGTCGCCGGTAAGCTCCTCGAAGAGCGGCCGGGTCATGGCCTCTTCGGTAAAGACGTCGGCGCGCGTCATGCGAACATATCCCGCGTCATGGTGTGGGCTGTGCGAGGGCCTTGGCCGCGCGGCGTGAGGCCGTTGCGCTTCATCCAGTCCAACCAACGGCGAAGGTCGCTGTCCTTGAACTTCTTCCCCTTCTCCTCATGCCATTCGGTCAGGACGCCGTTGACGATCGTGGAGTCGTCGGGCTGCCGCCCGTCCATCAGCGCGTCGTTCCACACGGCATAGAGGGTAGCGATCGCCTCGACCGCCTCGGTGCCGAAGTCGCGCAGGAGGCCGATGAGGCCGCCCAGCGCGTCAGCGCGCGGACCCAACAGGCTTTTGAGTTCCGCGTTGTGCCGCCCGACGTTTGCCAGCGGGGCGTAGGTGACGGTCGTTCCCGCCCCGTCCGCCTGGCTCGCCCTGTAGAAGCCTGCCGCCTCCACCGCGCGCTCTGTCTCCTCGATCAAGGCGCGATCGAGCGGCCCCGCCGCCTGACGGAAGTAGTTCCCCTGGAGTTCGCTGATGCCGAGATGGGCTTCGGCGAGATAGAGTTCCTTTTGCAGCTTCACCCGCCCGAACTTCGGATTACTCCGATGCCGGTGGATGATCTCCGCTCCGACGACGAGGCGGAATCTGTCCCGGTCTGACGTGGATATGGCGGTTGGAAGATTTTCGCGGATGTCGATCTGGCCCGCGACGGCAGCGGTAATGAGGGCGGCGCGGCGTTCGCGCAGGAGAGCAACGGAGCGAACAATCCTGGCCGCCACTTCGTCTGCATGGGCAAGCTCCCGCTCGGCCTCGGCCGCAATGCGGCGCTGTTCCTCCAGTGGAGGCATAGGCAACATAATGAGGCGGAATTGTTCCCAATAGAGCCTCAAGCGGAAATCGGTGATCCCTTTCGACCCCTGCCGCATCTGCTCGATGAAGAGCGGGGTGCGAAGCAGAAACTGATAATATGGGCTATGGAGGTCGTGTGTCGGCTTCGCGACCACATATGCGGGGCTCACGGCGCCATTGACAGTCGAGACGCCGACCGCTCCCTGCCATGCCCTCATCATGTTGTAGGCCAGATATCCGGGCCTGACGCATTTGTAGCTCGAACGGTCCTCGATGAGGTTTACCTTGCGGTCGCGCTCCTCGTCGTCGAGCTGCCTGTCCGATATGCCCGTATGGATTGAGACCGAGAGCACCGGAAGATCATCGGTATTGGGCTCCGCCACCTCGTGGAAAAGATGCCCCGCTCGCAGGAGTGACCAATGGGCGGGGATACTTGGAATATGGTCGAGCCCCGTTTCCACGGTAGCCATGCCCTCCACGGTAGCGCCCGTCACAAGCTCCGCGACAGCCTGCTTGGCCCGCTTATGCAGCAATTCGACCTGCCGCTCCCTCTTCGCGATCAGCTTGTCGATGCGGGTGGTTTTGCGGTCGAGGAAGGCGGCGATGGCCTTCTGGGTGGCGAGGTTTACAACCGGAAGCTGGAAATCTTTGATCGCATTGTCCGAGATACGCCGGAGTCCTCCGGCCCCGGTCATGCTGGCGATCCCAGCGGCCCGAAATGTTTCGGATGAAAGCAGGTATCGGAGATAATCTGGATCGACCTTCCGGCGATCAGGCCGGATGACATGGACCTCGGATGTCGCGAAACCGATCCGGTTCGGGAGCCTCGTCACCAGAGCTTTCTTGCCGTTTTCGAAGCAAGGTGTGACCTTGGCGAGCAACAGGTCACCTTCGGCAAAATAGCTGTAGCTACCGTCTGCAAGTTCATCAGCCGGCCGCTCCAAACTTGTGTCGAGACCGCCAAGGCCATCGGCGAGCGCGTCCATAGGGGCGAAAGTTACGTTCCCGTATCCGGCGAGTTCACCCGCCTCCGTTTTCGACGGGTTGAGACGTGTCACAAAGCGCAGGCGCGTCATCCTGCCACCTCTTTCAAGAGGTTGGCGATATCCGTCTCAAGCGTCTTCAACTCGGCGTCGATCTCAGCCAGCGGGCGCGGCGCGACATAGCGGTAGAAGTAGCGGTTGAAATTGATCTCGTAGCCGACGCGGCCCACGCCCTTGTCGGCGTCATCCCTATAGGTCTCGTCCACCCATGCGTCCGGCACGAAGGGCGTCACCTCGCGGGCGACATAATCCTTCCAATCCTCCTTGAGCGGCACAACCTCATGGTCGCGCAGTTCGGGGTCCGGTTCTGGCCGACCGTCCCCATCGAGGCAGATGGCGGCGGACTCGTCCCGCTCCGACAGCGCGGAAAGAATGGCTTTCCTGACCGGCGCACCGATCTTCACGCCCGCGCCCTTGAGCGCCTTAGTCAATGCGGCCTCGAAGGCGGGGCGTTCCTTGAACAGGGTGGTCGGCAGACGATTGGCGATGACGTTCAACACGTCATCCTGGTCGGCAGGGTCCAGCTTCAGGAACGGCTTGGCGAGCTTCAGCTGCGCGATGCGCTCGGGGCTGGACTGAAAATTCAACCGAAGTGGGCGCTCCACCCTGATCTCGCGATAGCCGAAATCGCTGGCGTCGAAAATCTTCGACACCGCGCTCCACGGCCCGCCGCCGTTCGCCATCTCATGGAAGATATGCGTGATGGCCTCGCGCCCATCGTCGCGTATTTCCCGACGCTTGGAGCCGAGGTTTTTGCGCATGGGCGCCCAGAACCGTTCGCCCGATGCGTCTATGAGTTGGACCTTGCCGCGCCGTCTCCGATCCCTGTGGTTGGTCAGCAGCCAGACATAGGTTTGGATGCCAGTGTTGTAGAAAAGGTCGGTCGGCAGCGCGACGATGGCCTCGATCCAGTCGTTTTCCAGCATCCAGCGGCGAATTTCGCTCTCACCTGAACCTGCCCCGCCGGTGAAGAGCGGCGAGCCGTTCATGACGATGCCGATGCGCGAACCGATCTCGTCGGTTCGCATTTTGGAAATCATGTGCTGGAGAAAGAGAAGCTGGCCGTCCGAGATTCGCGGCAGGCCCGCGCCGAAGCGGCCGTCATTGCCCTGGGTCGCCGCTTCCTCCCGGATCGGCTCCTGATACTTTTTCCAATCCACGCCATAGGGCGGATTGGACAGCATGTAGTGGAAGCGCCGGTCCTTGTGGGCGTCCTGCGTCAGCGTGTTGCCGAAGGCGATGTTTTCCGGGTCGTGGCCCGTCACCAGCATGTCGGATTTGCAGATGCCGAAGGACTCGCCGTTCAACTCCTGGCCGAAAAGCTCGACGCGGATATCCGGGTTGAACTCCTTCAGGGCTTCCTCGGCGAGCGCGAGCATTCCGCCCGTGCCGCACGCCGGGTCGTAAATCTGCCGGATGATTCCCTGACCCCGCAGCTTTTCGTCGTCGTTGACGATGATGAGGTCCACGATCAGCCGGATCACCTCGCGCGGCGTGAAGTGCTCGCCGGCGGTTTCATTGGAGATTTCCGAGAAGCGGCGGATCAGGTCTTCAAACAGATAGCCCATCGCCAGCGTCGAGACGGCTTCCGGGCGAAGGTCAAGCGAGGCGAATTGCTCGAACACCTTCCATAGGATGGTGGCGTCAGCGAGCCGCTTCAGTTGGTCTGTGAAAAGGAACTTGTCGAGAAAGACATCCCGAACCGAGTCCGAGAAGGCCGTGATATAGGCGATGATGTTCTTGTGAACGTCGCTCGGATTCTGCGCCCTGATTTTGGCGAATGTCAGTGTGCTGGTGTTGTAAACGCGGATGCCGCCGCCGATCGCGCCATACAGCATCATGTCGCGGGTCTGCTCGTCTATGCCCGGCGGCAACCCGGCATGGGCTTTCAGAACGGCATCTTTGGTGGGTTCGAGGATGCAATCGAGGCGACGCAGCACAACAAAGGGCAAGATAACCTTGCCGTATTCCGATTGCTTGAAGTCACCACGAAGGGTTTCGGCAATCTGCCAAACAAAGTTCGATAGAACTTTTGCCTTCGATACTACACCCTGATCCACGCAAATCACCCGCCCCTTGGCCGATTCGCGCAGAAGTGAGCATCGGGACGACGATCGCCTCGGCCCGACCGGACGTTAACGTATTATACAGTAACGCGCCAATGCTTAATAGACCGGAAATGTCAAGGGACGCAATGGGGTCGAGCCCGCCTTTCCTGTGGACGGGCGCGGCATGCAGGGCGGCTATTATGCTATGCCAGAAGTGCCTTCTGGCGGAAGGTGGCGTAGGAGCGGAAGCGTAGTGCTCATCGCTATCGGTACTGGCTTAACAAGGCGCCTAATGAGATGAGAGCTATAGGGTGCCGAGGGTGGCTATGGCGTAGACATAGTGCCCATCTTCGTTGTTCTCGGCCCGCCATCAAGCTGTAGCGTAGTGCAGCGTGCCAAAGGTGGCCAGATCGTAGAGTCGGCGGTCATATACTGCTTGGTATTAGCCTCTTTGAACAATGATTGCGGCCTCGGCCATTTATGGCGGCCTTGGAGAAAGAGTCTTCGGCCCTGGTGACGACGCGCGCTTTCTCTTAACCAAGAGCCTCAGTGATAGTTATGCGATGTGCAGCGACATGGCGGAATGCTTTTGCACGACAGGTGAGAAGAATTACCTGCATGCGCTGTGCCGCCTCCGTCAAGATATCGGTCATAGCCTCGAATCGGCCATCGTCTGAATAGACCAATGGATCGTCCAGGATCAGTGATACTGGCGCGCCTTTATCTAGTAGAAGGTCAGCGAATGCGAGACGGGTAAGAACAGCAAGCTGCTCCTGCGTGCCGCGGCTGAGATCGCCACATGCCTCGTCAATGCCGCCTCGCGTGATTGCGGACAAGCCCATTTCTTCATCAAATGCCAAGTCGCTGCCGGGAAGAACGCGCTCAACATAGCGAGCAGCCCGGCGGGTGATCGGACCAAGAAAGGTTCTTGATGCTTCGTCACCAACATCGCGGAGCGTGTTACGAAGAAGCTCCAGGGTGTCGGCCTCGTGTTGGAGCCTAGTAAGGTGCGCCGATGCGGCCTGCTCCAAATCTCGTGCCTCGGCAGCCAAACCCGCGAGACCTTTTGGACCGTCGTTCGCAATGACCGCCTCCAATGAAGCGATGCGCGCAACGAGTTCTAGCCGTTCCTCTTGGCCACGCACCTGTTCACGTTCCATATTGGCAATGCCTTTACGAATACGGTCCACATCGAGGCTGCCCGCGGCTTGCTTGACCTGCTCAAGCGTCTCCAAGCGACGGGCCAATTCTTCACGAGTTGCTGCCAGGGTCGTGTCGATCGCCTCACGGCCTTTCTCACTCTGCAAAGCGTCGAGATGTTGATTTGCGAGCATTGCGTCGCGCTCGGCACCAGTGCGTTCGGTCTGCAGTTGAACAAGCAGTTTCTCTGCGTCGTGCAACATCGTCTGTGCGGTATCGAGAACGGCGATAGCGGCGCTCTCCTCTTCGCGAACAGCTAGGAGCGACGCTTCAAGCGAGGGGAGATCAGCCTCATTCTCATCCGCCGCGGACGTGGCTTCTGGCGGATTATTCGCAAGCAACTCCTTGAGCGCTACCGCGCCCGGTTGGAGGCCGATGCTGGCGTCACCCGGACATAGCGCCTCGATTTGACGTTTAAGGGCTGCGATATCTTGAAGAGCTGCTCGCGCCTGCTCGCTTCGGGTGACGGCAACCGAGTAACTTTCCACGTTAAGGCCCTTCAACATGTCGGCCAGCGCGTCGGCGGCCGACCGCAAATTCGCCTCGGCAGAAAGACCACCAGCGCTTGGCGGCGTAACGATCAGTTTCGCGACCTGGTCGAGCCGGATTTCCGTCGGCCGCACAATCTCGTGACGCCCCGCCGCGACTGGTTTGTCGTCAATGCGCAGAGAAGTATCTGACATCAATTCTATGTCGATCGCCACGGCACCGGCTTCAAACAAGACGCGCGTCTCGGTCGCCTTACGGTCAAGCGCAGCTAGTGCCGTCAGAGCCTTTTTATCAATCTGCGTGCGAGCGACCTTTTCCTTCTCGACAATTGCACCTTCCAGGCGTTGTGCCTCGGCGAGTTGCACACGCGCCCGCTCCATCGCTGTCGCGCGTGCGCGCCGGTTCAAAGCAGACCTGGCTTGTTCCACCGCGGTCTCGGCTGTGGCTCTTCGCTCTCTGATGTCGTTCAAGGCAGTGCGTTTAGCCGTTACGACTGACGCCGCCACCGCACTCGCCTCATGCTGTTGACCGAGCGCAGTATTGGCCTTGGCCAAAGCTGCAGAAGAATGTTCCACTGCCTGGGTAGCACTGTCGAACGCCGCGAGTTGCTGCTCGCCGCTGCGTACCGCCGCGTCGGCTTCCGCATAGCGCGCCGATGCGGTCGATAGCCGGAGCTGTGCCGTTTCGGCGATTTTCAGATCGCTGCGCAGTTTCTGTAAGCGCTGCGCCTGTTCCGGATCGGCAAGGTCACGATCAACAAGACGCTTGGCGGTACGTGCCTCTTCTAGACTCGACAACGCTTGCTCATAGATGCGAAAGGTCGCCTCAGTTGCTTCACGGCGCTCACGCGCTCTGACCAAAGACGCCTCGGCTTCCGCCAATCTTCCTGTCGATTTACCCGATCTCGGTGTGCGAAAGGAGGCATAGGCTTCCTCAACCTGAGTCCTCACCAACTCAAAACGACGCCCCCCAAGCACGGTACCGACCTCGGCTTCAAGCGCGCTTCGAATATTGTCGCGGACGAGGCGGTTTGGTGCTTCCACTGAAAGCGCCGTCGCCTGTTCGACCCAAAGAAGACCGAGGGCGCCACGAGTTTCTGGATCACTTCCGCGATTATTGCCCTTCTCAAATCCTAGGAGAGTTTGAAGCTGATCTTCTGCCGGATCGCCCTCGACGCGCCCGTTTGGGCCTGTCAGCCTAATATAAGGAGACTTGAGGAATTGCTTCTCGACCTGCCACCGTTGCGCGGCAATCTCGAAACTAACCGACACTTTCGGCGCTACATCGTCACCAAAAGGGCAATAGGAACGGACAAGTTCGGTTTTTGCGGAGTGTCGGATAAAGAAGGCTGCGCGCAATGCTTCAAGCAAAGTGGATTTGCCCGTTTCATTAGGCTCAACAACGATATTTAGGCCGCCAGTAAAGCCCGAAACGGACAAGGGCTTTCTGAATTTCCGAAAATTCACGAGATCAAGGGAATGCAGCCTCATGCGATTGCCTCATCGCGCGCTCGCATTGCCTCGACGTAGAGTCGTTCAAGTGCCGCGCTGGCGCGTATCGAATCAGCACCACCCACTTCGATCAATTGTTGGAGTCGCGCGGCGGCTGTCGCGAGCGTTCCCTGAACATCGATATTGGCCAGATCGTCTTTTGTCGGCTGGGCGATCAGTCCATCGCTGGAAACTATGAGCCAGCGCAGTTCATGGGCAAGATCATCCTCTAGTTTTTGGAGGATGGACACTCGATCGGCAAGGGAGACTGCACCGACCAGGGTGAGATTGAGTAACGACTTCGCAGGATCGCCCCCAGCTCGCAAGGCAACTACATTTCGATCAAAATCATCAATATGGGCGATTTCCCATTGCTGTGTGAGCCATCTGTAGCGGCCGGTTTCAACTCTTTCCAGTTTAGGCGGCTCACCATATTTCACGTCGGCAACGATCACACTCCCTGGCTCATTACGGCCGAAACGGTCCGCCTCCGGCGTTCCACTATAGGCTGTACGCTCGTTGACAATGAGGTGACCGTGCCAATCGCCGAGGGCAAGATAGTCCAATCTGGATGCGCGCGCGCGATCTGGTGGGATAATGTTGGTCGCCTCACTGCTCCCCCCAAACTCTGTGATCGAACCATGTCCCAAGCCGATGCGCACGACGCCTGGAGGAGTCACCATGTCGTCGAATAGGCTCGTCGGATCGTCGCGTGTTCTACGATGATCAAGTGGGGCGGGTAGCAGCCAGGCCCCGTCCTCAAGTGCAACAGCCTCGGGGACATCTACCACATGGACATTCTCAGGCGCCTTGGCGCGGACGCGGGTCCAGAGCCCGCCGGCGCGCGCATGATCGTGATTGCCTGGCATCAACCACCAATTCGCCGATGCTCGACTCATGCGCGACAAGGCTTGCACGAGAATGCGGTCGCCGGGATCGACATTATCGAAGACATCGCCAACGACCAAGATGTGCTGAGCGGAATTATCCACTGCGATGTTCCCGATCCTATCGATCACATCGAGGCGCGCTTCCGTTAAGGTGGACCGGACATCATCGGGGAATCCACCAAAAGGTTTGCCGAGTTGCCAGTCAGCGGTATGGACGACACGAACCATTAAAGGGGCGTCCCAAATGATTCACACATGACCGCATCGCTCCAGAGTGCGCTCGGCAGCATCTTGGTTAGAGTTTCTGATATTGGTAGGTTCCCTTGACGTGCGAATTGAGGTAGCTGCCATGCGACGAAGCTGCCATCAGTCCCTCATACGTCCCCGATGGAACATTAAAATATTGATAGACGCTGCCATCGAGGAACTCGACCTCTAGCGTTTCCGACTGCGCGTCATACCCAATCGATGCGATATTGCTGGAACTCACGGGTAATCGTTGCATCAGGCTTTCTCCTTCTTGGGATCACTCCATTTCGGGTCTTGTGAGCGCCAGGCGGCTGCAAGGCGCTCGTAATCTTCATCGCCGCGCGGCTTCGACCAGGCCGTAGTTACATTCGGATCAGCGCTATTAGGACGAGCGCCTTCCGGCGGTAGATTGATCCGACAACGGATTGGCAATCGAGCTGCCTCTCCCATGATGATCGCCTCACCCGTGCGGAGCACAGGCAAGGTATCAACCAATCCGCCAAGACTGTCGGGCAACGCCGCTTTGACCTTACCCTGATCGGCGCTATTGGAGAGCCGAAGCGCCATCAGGGTGCCGCACTGCGACAATATAGTTTCATCTATCTCGGACGGGCGTTGACTAATAATCATCGCGCCGACACCGAATTTACGTCCTTCCTTGACGATCCGCTGAACCATATCACGCGCCGGATTATCCGCGTCCTTTCCGAGGTAACGATGCGCTTCTTCCATAACGACCAGCTCTGGCCGGTTGCGTCCGCCTTCTGGGAGTGATCGTCCCCAGAACATCGCTTCATAGGTAATGTTGAGAATACCGCCAATAAGATGGACCAAAACCGCGCTTGGCACCCCGGAGAGGTCCAGCACGGTGATCGGCTTGTCATGGCCGAACCAGCTCTTCAATAAATCTGGCAAGTCCTTCTTAGGCTTACCCTTCAGATCGGGTTCCCAATCTCCCGGACGCAACATGAAATCGTACTGCCGATCCAGCAGCCTTGATCGCATCTGGGTTAGTTGGCGGCGGATGTTCAGAAAGCCATGCTGGTTAATGTCAGGCAGCGCAGAACCCGCGCCAGGCGGTTGATACTTCGGAGGGCGGAGTGTTGCGGCATCACCCGCTTCATCAAGCGCTGGCTTAGTCCGCTCCTTGTCCGCCCATGTCTTGTATTCTGGATCGATGAGATCAAACCAGAGTTGCTTCAGACTGAACGGCAGTGGCGTGTTTATTGTGAGAGCGTTGACATCGACGCCCGGCACTCCATCTGCCACAGCGAGTTTTGCAGCCTGGATCTTATCGAAGACGCCAGTGTAAGCAGGCTCGTTCAATTTCCCCATAAGAAATTCAACGAGTTGAGCTGTGTCGAGTGCCCAATACGGGACATGCAATGGCTGTTCGTCGGCTTCCGAAGTGTTGACTCGGAAGACCGCTGCAACTGATTTCAGAGCATCGCCGTATTCACCATGAATATCGAGCAGAAGAATACGGGCGCTGGTGCAGTGAGCGCCATCGGCGGATTGACAAATCGAGCGTAAAAGGCTTGCTACGGTAGTTGATTTTCCCGAACCTGTGGAACCTAGAACAGCGCTGTGCCGCGTTACTAGTCGATCCAGATCGATCCGAACCGGAATGCTCTCCGCGCCGGCGAGCCTGCCGATCACCACCTGGCCGACATCGATCCCGCCATAGATACGGCTGAGATCGTCTTCGGTGACTAGATGTACTTCATCGTTTATGCCAGGATACTGACTGATGCCGCGCTCAAAACTAGTCTCGACGATTTCGCCGACCAACTGAACCGTCATCCAGCTCTCGCCGCGTTGACTTGCATCCACCAGTGTCTCTGGTGTTGCCTGCGCGCCAACCTCTGAGATGACTCCATAAAGGTCGTGGTATCCTTGCGGAATTCGCACAAAGCTACCGACCTGTGCAACGCGATAGCTGCGACCGCCAATAATGGAAATGCCTGAAGCGACCGATTCTGCTTGGCGGACGCTCACCGTTGAGCCGGCAACGCTGCCTACACGTCCGAGAAACGTGGGAGCAGTCATACCGGGGAGGCCGCTGCTGGCGCTGCTACCAGCACTGGAGCGGGCAGAGCCGCATCAAATGCTTGAGGAGAGCGGGAATTCGCGAAAAAGCGCGCAAACGCATCGATGGCGCCAAGCTTGAACTCACACGCCCCGGCACCAGCCGGTGCCCAATAGCTGGCGCGGATCGGACCCCAGTCCTTTGTTGGAAATTCCGATGGAGCAGACCAATCCGCCGCCACGCCATTGATGACCGCTTTGTCGCGGGCGTACACGCTGAAATTTGGACGTCGCAAGGCAAGCTCGACGGCGCAGACCTCTTTGTCGAGGGGTTGGAACTGAAATGCGAACACACTTGCCGCCGGATTCGCGGCGAGTGCTTCGTCTATGCGAGCAGCAATATGCGCATCGGCAAACGAGAAACCGATGGATACGAGAAGTGTATCTTCCGTGCTTAGAAAAGTACGCAGTCGATCTAGCAGCGCGGCGTAAGGCGCCTTCTGGGTCTGGTCATACTTCAGATGTTCGGGGAAGATGAGATGTGTGGCGTCTGTTTGTCCCGTTCGGACCACCTCGCCTTGCTCGTTCGCTTTCCAACCCAAAGATCCATGTAGCTTCCAGAGCCTCGTCCATCGCGGTGACAAGGCGTCGCCTGAAACGGACGCTGGATCGAAAAACGCTTCTCGCGCTCCAGTGAAGCCATCGAAATAGGGCGCGTGGGCTCGCTCGAACGCTTCTTCAAAAAGCAAGTCATAGTTGGTCGTGAAAATTTCGACGGGATGCGCGCGCGGTGCGCCTGTCACCCAACTAACCAATTCGCTATAGGGCGAAGGTTTGCTCGGCAGTCGCACCTTAACGACCTTGCCGATCTCAGCGCAGATCGTTTCCGCCATCGTTTTATAGCCATCACCATCTAGATCATGGATTTTGGTGGTGCCGATAACGGTGGATAGGGAGCGGATTCGAGAAAGCAACGTTTCTATATCGTGTTTTGCGGAATCCTTCTTGAGGCCCTCGATCTGCGCTTTGTAGGTTGGCTCGATGGCTGCAAGAATTTGAGCGGTAAGCCCGGCCACGGCCGGAATGAGAGGCAACGTGCCATCCTCACGCTTCATGCCTGCGGGTGCCCCAGCGCCGACCAACAGGCCAATGCGTTTGCGCCCTTGGGCGATGATCGTCCGTAGTGAGGCCATATACTGGTCGGGATTGTGGAAACTAACGCTCAAGGAGCCCCCCTCTCCAAGTCTCGCTTCTGACTTATGCGGTTCTATGCCGCCTTGGCCACCTGTACCTCAACATGAAGGCCGGCAGCCGATAGCATGTTAACCAAAGTGTCGATACTGAACAGGTCGATCTTGCCGCGATTGAGGTCGGATATGCGGGGCTGGCTTACCCCCAGCAGCTTTGCCGCCTGGGCCTGAGTCAGCCCTTCGCGCTTGATATGCTCGGTCAGCGCTATCATCAGGCTCGAACGAAGCTTCATGTTCTCCGCTTCGGCTGGCGACTCGGAGATAGCTTCCCAGACGCTGGCAAATCTCTCATTGCTCATGACTTCAATTCCCTGACCAGTTCCTTGTAGCGCTGGGTCGCCAGCGCGATGTCTTCCCGCGCCGTTCGCTGCGACTTTTTCTGGAAACAGTGCAGCACAAATACCGCCTCGGTGAACTTCGCCACATAGATGATCCTAAACGCCCCGTCCTCATCCCGAATCCGAATCTCCCGAACACCCTGCCCGATGGTCGCCATCGGCTTCCAATCGCCCGGCTCAAGTCCGCGTTGCAGCCGGTCGAGCTGAAACCCGGCTTCACGCCTAGCGGCACCCGGGAAGGCCCTCAGGTCGCCAAGAGCCGAACTCCGAAATTCCAGCGACTTTAATGGCTTAACCATCGAACCTTTCTCGATTATATAAATTCTTGTATATCTTGGCAAGCCCCTCGTGCTTCACAACAACCGGCCCGTGCTTCCTATAGGTGTTCATGCGGCATCCTGCGGGGCAACATAAAGGCCTTATCCCGCTCGGGACGCCGGTGCCACAAGGCGGTTCTTGCCGAAGCGCTATGTCGATGGATGCATAGTACCGCTGACGGGCTGGTTTCGAGATTCTGGTCGCATCTTCATATGTGGGCCTTGACGACATGAGAGAGCCTAGCACTACTTTGGCATTTTCTGTGATGAGGGTGGACTGAGCGTCCTGCCGCAGTGAGGACACTGCCGGCATGGTGGTTGGAGGATGCGATCAA
>NZ_SLZN01000017.1 GCF_004346035.1 Acidomonas methanolica
ATGCCATCGCCGCGGTTCGAAGAGAACTTTGGGCCGGCCCGTATTTTCAACGGTCGCCGTCAACAACCGACGCCAGGAAAATACCGAGCAATCTCGTCGATGCCTTGCTCAACAATGCCTGCTACGCAGCGTAAACCGCCAAAGTCCAGCTAAGAGACTGTTTGAGAAGTCGCGCCTCGCGCCGATGCGGGGCTCCGCCCTTCACCCCAAGAATTTCAACAAATTCAATCAGAGGGTTTCCAAAGGGCGCCCGCCCTTTGGCGGGGTCCGGGGCAGAGCCCCGCGAGCCTCCCCGCCATGAAACAACGGCTTTCGAAACATCCTCTCTAGAACTCTAGAAATGCAGCGCCCCGCCATACGCGGCCAGAACGGCTTCGTGCATGGATTCGGAGAGGGTCGGATGCGGGAAGACGGTCTCCCGCAGTTCGGCTTCCGTCAGTTCGCCGGTGCGGGCGATGACGTAGCCCTGGATCAACTCGGTGACGTCCGCGCCGATCATATGTGCGCCGAGCAGTTCGCCGGTCTTCGCGTCGAACACGGTCTTCACCAGCCCTTCCGGCTCGCCCACCGCGATGGCCTTGCCGTTGCCGATGAACGGGAAGCGGCCGACACGCACGTCATACCCCGTCTCGCGCGCCTTCGCCTCGGTCAGGCCGACCGACGCGATCTGCGGACGGCAATAGGTGCAACCGGGAATCCGCGTGACGTCGAGCGGCTGGACATGGTGCCCGGCAATGGCCTCGACGCACATCACCGCCTCATGGCTCGCCTTGTGCGCCAGCCAGGGCGGCCCGGCGAGATCGCCGATCGCATAGACCCCCGCCTCGCCGGTGCGGCATAGCTCATCCGTCACCACATGACTGCGCTCGACCTTCACCTTCGTCCCGTCCAGCCCGAGATCCTCGACATTGCCGACGATACCAACGGCGGTGATGATGCGATCCGCCTCGATGCGATGCGCCTTGCCCTCCGCCTCGACGGACACGGCCAGCGCGCCGCCCGTCCGCTCCAGCGCCCCGAGCTTCGCGCCGCTGAGAATCTTCATGCCCTGCTTCTCGAACGCCTTGCGGGCAAGACTGCTGATCTCCTCATCCTCCACCGGCAAGATGCGCTCCATGGCTTCGACCAGAGTCACTTCGGAGCCCATATTGCGATAGAACGACGCGAATTCCGTGCCGATCGCCCCGGAGCCGATCACCAGCAGGCGCGCGGGCAGCGCCTCCGGCACCAGCGCCTCGCGATAGGACCAGATCGCCTTGCCGTCCGGCTCGAAACCGGGAAGGACGCGCGCCCGCGCGCCCGTGGCGAGGATCACATGTGCGGCCGTCAGACTCTCCGTCCCGCCTGCTTTCACTGCGATCTCGACGACACGCCTGCCGCCCTTGACGCCCGCCAGCCGGCCGCGCCCCTCGAAGACGGGAACCTTGGCCTTTCTGAGAAGATGGTCCACGCCCCCCGCCAGTTGACCGGCCACCGCGCGGGAACGGGCAACGACCTTGCCGAAATCGAAGCGGGGATTGTCGGCGGCGAAGCCGAACGGCGCGAGATCGTGCAGGAGATGATTGATCTCCGACGCGCGCAGCAGCGCCTTGGTCGGGATGCAGCCCCAGTTCAGGCAGATGCCGCCGAGATGATCGGCCTCCACTACCGCGACGGAGAGCTTGAGTTGCGCGGCACGGAGAGCGGCGACGTACCCGCCGGGACCGCCGCCGATGACGATGAGGTCGAAATCCTTGCTGCTCATGAGCCCCTCAGAGAACGAGCGTCATCGGGTTTTCGACGACGGAGCGGAACGCCGCCATCCAGCGCGCCGCCAGCGCGCCGTCGATGACGCGGTGATCCGCCGAAAGCGTGGCGGTCATGACCGTGGCGATGGCCAGCGCGTCGTCCTTCACCACCGGACGCTTCTCTCCGGCGGCGATGGCGAGGATGGCGGCCTGCGGCGGGTTGATGATGGCCGAGAAGGCGGACACGCCGAACATCCCCATGTTGGAGACGGAGAAGGTGCCGCCCTGGAATTCCTCCGGCTTCAGCTTCCCCGCCTTGGCGCGCGCGGCCAGCTCCGCCGATTCCAGCCCGATCTCGCGCAGGGACTTGCGATCGGCCCGGCGGATGATCGGAGTGATGAGACCGTCCGGAATCGCCACCGCCATGGAGATGTCAATGTCCTGATGCTGGATCAGCGTGTCGCCGCCGAAGGAGACGTTCACTTCCGGCACGCGCCGCAGGGTGAGGGCGGCGGCCTTGATGAGCATGTCATTGACCGAGAGCCGGAGAGCCTCGTTCCCGTCCGCGGCCGCCGCCGCCCTGAGCTGGGCACGCAGGGCCAGCAACGCGTCGAGCCGCACGTCGATGGACACGTAGAAATGCGGGACGGTGGCTTTGGCTTCCGTCAGACGGCGGGCGATCACCTTGCGCATGGAGGAGAGCGGCGTCGCGGTCGATCCGCCCCCTGCGACCGGTGCCTCGACCGGCGTCTCGACGACGCGCGCGGACGGCATGGCCTCTGCCGCCTCCACATCCCGGCGCAGGATGCGGCCGTTCGGGCCGCTGCCCTTCAGCATGGCGAGATCGACGCCCCTGTCCTTCGCGATGCGCCGCGCGAGAGGCGAGGCGAAAAGGCGCGCGGCGGAGGGAGTCGGCGCGGGACGGCCCGGCGTTCTCGCAGGCTCGGGTCGCGTCTTCGGGGCAGGCTCGGGCCGCGCCGTCGCGGCAGACTCCGACGGCGCTTTCTTCTCCTTCGGCGCAACCGCCCCGGACGGCACGTCCTCGCCTTCCGCCACGAGAATCCCGATCGGCGTGTTCACCGCCACGCCCTCGGTTCCCTCGGCAACGAGAATCCGTCCGAGAATGCCCTCCTCGACCGCCTCGATCTCCATCGTCGCCTTGTCGGTCTCGATCTCGGCGATCACATCGCCGGAGGCCACGCTGTCGCCTTCCTGCTTCACCCATCGGGCCAGCTTGCCCTCCGTCATGGTGGGAGAGAGAGCCGGCATGAGAAGTTCGGTTGCCATGATCGCGCCTCAGACGAGCTTGCGCACCGCGTCCACAACCCAGTCGGGCTGCGGCAGGGCGAGTTTTTCCAGATTGGCGGCGAACGGCATCGGCACGTCCAGCCCCGTCACACGGACCGGCGGCGCGTCCAGCCAGTCGAAAGCGTGCTCGATCACCTGCATGGCCACTTCCGCGCCGATCCCGGCATAGGGCCAGCCTTCCTCCACCGTCACGAGGCGGCTGGTCTTCCTCACGCTCTCGACGATGGTGTCGGTGTCCAGCGGGCGCAGCGAGCGGAGATTGATGACCTCGGCGTCGATCCCCTGCTCCGCCAGCTTTTCAGCCGCTTCCAGCGCCACGCCGACCATGATGGAGAAGGCGACGATGGTGACGTCCTTGCCCGCGCGCTCGATCTTCGCCTTGCCGATGGGCAGGATGAACGCCTCATCCGTCGGGCACGGAAATTTGTGCCCGTAGAGGATCTCGTTCTCGAGCACGATCACGGGATTCGGATCGCGGATGGCGGCGCGCAGCAGCCCCTTCGCGTCCTCGGCGGACCACGGGGCCACGACCTTCAACCCGGGCACATGGGCGTACCAGCTCGCATAGCATTGCGAATGCTGGGCCGCGACGCGCGCCGCCGCGCCGTTCGGCGCGCGGAAGACGATCGGACAGCCCAGCTGCCCGCCGGACATATAGAGCGTCTTGGCCGCCGAATTGATGATCTGGTCGATCGCCTGCATGGCGAAATTCATGGTCATGAATTCGACGATCGGTTTCAGCCCGGTCAGCGCCGCGCCGACGGCCATGCCGGTGAAGCCATGCTCGGTGATCGGCATGTCCATCACGCGCTTCTCGCCGAATTCGTCCAGAAGGCCCTGGCTGATCTTGTAGGCTCCCTGATACTGGCCGACTTCCTCGCCAAGCAGGAACACGTCCGGATCGCGCCGCATCTCCAGCGCGATCGCGTCGCGCAGCGCCTCGCGCACGGTGATCTCCTGCCTCTCGCCGGACAGCGCCGGTTCGGACGCGACCGCGGGTTTCGCCTCGGGCGCGGGGGACGAGCCGGCGGCGGGCGCCGCGCCCGTCAGCTCCTCACCCTCGGCGGCAAGCAGCGCGATCGGCGTGTTCACCGCGACGTTCTCCGTGCCTTCGGGAACGAGAATCCGGCCGAGCAATCCGTCCTCGATCGCCTCGACCTCCATCGTCGCCTTGTCGGTCTCGATCTCCGCGATCACGTCGCCGGACGCCACGCTCTCGCCCTCCTTCTTGACCCAGCGCGCCAGCTTTCCCTCCGTCATCGTCGGCGAAAGAGCGGGCATCAGGATTTCGGTCGCCATGGTCGGATCAGGCCTCGATCAGAATGTCGGTATAAAGCTCGGACTCGTCCGGCTCGGGGCTGGACTGCGCGAAATCGGCGGCGTCGGCGACGACCGCCTTCGCCTCGTCGTCGAGCGCCTTCAGCTCGGCCTCGCCCAGCCCGGCTTCGAGCAGGAGCACACGCACATGCTCGATGGGATCATGCTTACGGCGCATCTCGTCCACCTCCTCGCGCTTGCGGTATTTCGCGGGGTCGGACATCGAATGCCCCCGGTAGCGATAGGTCAGCATCTCGATGAGATACGGCCCCTTGCCCGCGCGGCAATGGGCGACGGCCTGCGTGGCGGCGGCATGGACGGCGTTCACGTCCATCCCGTCCACCTGAAGGCCGGGAATCCCCCAGGGTTCGCCATTGCGCCAGAGCGCGCGGGAGGCCGAGGCGCGCTCGACGCTGGTGCCCATGCCGTAGCGGTTGTTCTCGATGATGAAGACGGCCGGCAGCCTGTGCAACGCCGCGAGATTGAAGCTCTCGAAGACCTGCCCCTGGTTGGACGCTCCCTCGCCGAAATACACCGCCGCCACGTTGTCATTGCCGCGATACTGGTTGGCGAGGGCGAGGCCGATGCCGAGCGAGACTTGCGCGCCGACGATGCCGTGCCCGCCGAAGAAGTTCTTCTCCCGCGAGAACATGTGCATGGAGCCACCCTTGCCGCGGGAATGGCCGGTGGCGCGGCCCAGAAGCTCCGCCATCACGCCGCGCGCGGACATCCCGGCGGCGAGCATGTGGCCATGGTCGCGATAGGAGGTGATGATCTCGTCCCCCTCCTTCAGCGCGGCCTGCACGCCGACGACGACGGCTTCCTGCCCGATATAGAGGTGACAGAATCCGCCAATCAGCCCCATGCCGTAAAGCTGCCCCGCCTTTTCCTCGAAACGGCGGATCAGCACCATGTCATGATAGGCGCGGATCAGGGCTTCGGTGGAAAGTGCGGCGTCATTCCGCAGCGCCGGCGCGGCGTTCTCGGCGTCTGGTCGGGTCGTGCCTTGCGCGTCCATGTCCGTGGCTCCTGTTCACTTCCGAACGTCTTCTCTGGGAAATATTGCACGGAACCTGTGACGGGGAAGGGCGGACGAAGCGTAAAGATGTGTTAGAACGGGCCGGGAATTGCGAACGGTGTGAACATGAGCCCACGTCCACGAAAACTTTATGCCGGCGCGCGATTGCGCGATCTGCGCCAGCGCGACGGCCACAGCCAGCGCGAGATGGCCGCGCGGTTGCGGATCTCGGCCAGCTATCTCAACCAGATCGAGAACGATCTGCGCCCGCTCCCTCCCGCCCTGATGCTGCGGATCTGCGAGAATTTCGGGGTCGAGGCGGGGTATTTCGACGACAGTCACGAGATGCGGCGGTTGCAGCTCCTGCGCGAGATCCTTTCCGATCCGGTCTTCAAGATGCCGCTGCGCCCGCAGGATATCGACACCGCCCTGCGCGCCGCTCCGGCCCTGACCGATCACTTTATCGCGCTTTACCGCGCATTCCGCACCCTGCGCGGCGAACGCGCTCTCGCCCCCGCCACTCCGGCTCCCGCATCCCCGGCACCCGCATCCCCGACTCCCGCGCCGCCGGATTCGGAGCCCGTCGCACGCGCACCCTATGAGGCCGTGGGCGACTGGGTGCAGCAGCAGCGCAACTACTTCGACGAGATCGACCGCGCGGCGGAGCGGCTCTACGAGGAGGCCGATCTGGGCAGCCAGTCGCGCGGCGCGGGACTCGAACGCCATCTCCTCGACCGTCACGGCGTGCGCGTCGCCACGGAGGGCGATCTCGCCGCCCAGGGCCTCGTCTGGCGCTTCGACCGACGCGGAAAGCGGCTGATCCTCGCCGACGGCGTGCCGGGCGAGAGCCGGAATTTCTCCCTCGCCCAGATCGTCGGACGACTCGACTGCGCCCGGCTGCTGGACCGTTCCGTGCGCCGCTCCGGCCTTTCCGGCGAGGATGCGCGCGCGCTCGCCCGCGTCAGCATGAGCAATTATTTCGCGGGCGCGCTGCTCCTGCCCTATGAGCGTTTCCGCCACGCCGCGCGGGAGACGAAGCACGATATCGACGTCCTGCAACGTCAGTTCGAAGTCAGTTTCGAGCAGGTCTGTCACCGGCTCTCCACCCTGCAACGCCCCGGCGCGGAGGGCATCCCCTTCTATTTCATCAAGGTCGATGTGGCCGGGAACATCCTGAAGAGCTTCAGCGCCACGCGGTTTTCCGAGGCGCGCTTCGGCGGTCTGTGTTCGCTGTGGAACGCCTTCCAGTGCTTCGCCACTCCCGGCAAGCTGCTGGTCCAACTTTCACAGAACACGGATGACGCCGTCTTCCTCGCCGTCGCCCGCACGGTCGGCCAGCCGCCCACCTCCTATTTCGAGCGCGGACGCCATGTCGCCGTAGTGCTCGGATGCTCCGTCGCCCATGCGGAGGACATCATCTATTCCGCCGGGCTGAACCTCGCCGACCGCCGCCTGTACGTCCCCATCGGCCCCGGCTGCCGCGCGTGCACCCGCACATCCTGCCGCCATCGCGCACTCCCCGGCAGCGGCTTCGCCATCGCCGTGGGCAATGACGAGCGCGGCGTCGTGCCGTACCGCATGGGCGGCGGCACGGCCCATGCGCGCGCTTTTTCCGGCGGCTGATCCCCGCTCAGCCCTTCTCCTTCAGCTTCTTGCGCGTCTCCTCATGCGCGGCGCGCTCCGCCTCCAGCGCGCGCAAGGCGGCGTCCCGCTGCGCCAGCGCGTCCCGATAGGGATCGCCGTGCCGGGAAAGAAGGGTTTGCAGCAGCGGCATGCTCATGCCCAGCAACACGATGAGCGGTAGCATCCAGGGATCATGGGTGGCGAAATAGCTCTGCAACGCAGGCCAGTACGGGGAGAGGTCGAGCATCATTCGTCTCGTCTGGACTCGGGTTCATGAGGGCGTTCTTGCCCCTCGATCTAGAACAAAACAGGAACATATTCCAGCTTTTCCCTCCCCGAAAGCGCCCCGCAGCGCCTTCAGGCCAGACTCTGCGCCGCCTGCCGCGCCTCTTCCTCCACGCGCACCGTCACGGTCATGCTCTCGAAATCGCTGGGGAACCCGATCCAGGTGCCGGCCAGCGGCACGGCCTGTCGCCAGTCCCGCACGCTCGCGACGCGGATGAGATCGCGCGAGCCGACGATGCCGTTCGTCGGGTCCAGATCCACCCAGCCCAGCCCCGGCAGGAACACATCCAGCCAGGCATGGGTCGCCCCGCCCCCGTGATGGTGCGCGCCGGGCGGGGTGAAGAGATAGCCCGTGACGAAGCGCACCGCGAAGCCCAGCCCGCGAAGCGCCTCGATCATCAGCACCGCGAAATCGCGGCAGGTGCCGGAGCGCAACGCCAGCGTCCGCGACGGCGGCTGCGTCCCCTCCTCCACACGCGGGCAATAGGCGAATTCCTCATGGATCGCCCGCGTCATCCGGCTCAGCAACGCGATGGTCGGCGTTGCGGCTCCGTCGAGAACCTCCCGCGCCCAGCCGTCGACGATCCAGCGTTCGGCGGACGTTTCGCCGTCCTCCAGCGCCGGTTCGCACAGCGGCGCCAGATCGGGCGCATCGTCGGCGTCATAGGCGAACGGCCAGCTTGCCGCATACGACGCAAGGCGGCGGCTCTCCGGCACGGACGGCGTCTGCGCGACACGCAGCCGGTTGACGACGCGCAATTCCCGCGCACGGGACGGAACGGAGAACTGGGTGACGATATTGCCGAACGGGTCCAGCTCGTGATGCATCTCCCCAAGGCGCGGCGAGACCTCCAGCGACCAGTCAAGCAGCCGCTGCTCCGCCGTATCGCGCGGACGCCCCAGCAGACGATGCACGCCGAACCCCACGGGGCGGCGATAACGATAGACGGTCGTATGCTCGACCGAGAAAACCGGCATGGCTGGAGTGTTCCGCCCCTTCTGACGCCCGGCGCCACACGCCGTCCCGCAAGCATCGACGGTTTCGCCGCCGCTGGCAAGAAAACCGTTTCGAAGGTGATGCAAAAAATCAGGCGCGCCGCAAAACCCGGCGAACCGCCTCAACCCGCCTCGGGCGGAGCCATCGAACACACCAGATCGAGCACCCGCCGCCGCACCGCCTCGTCGGGAATGCGATGGAAGGCCCGCACGAGTTCGATCGTCTCCTTGCGGGTGAACAGCGCGGCGTCCTCCAGCGGCGTTTCCGCGCGCTTGGGCGGGGGACCGCCGAAACGCCCCGCCGGCTCGGCGAAACCCATGGTGGAGGAAAAGACCGCGCCGCCTTCGGCCGCGGATTCTCCCGGCAGACCCTCGGGCAGGCCGTCATAAAAGAAGCTGACGGGCACGTTCATGAGCCGCGCGATCTCGAAGAGCCGGGTGGCGCTCACGCGGTTGGCCCCGCGCTCGTATTTCTGGACCTGCTGGAAGGTGAGCCCCAGCGCCTCGCCCAGCTTTTCCTGGGAGAGGCCCATCAATGTCCGCCGAAGGCGGATACGCTGGCCGATATGCACGTCCATCGGCCCCGGCGCGCCGGGACGCGGCAGGGCGTCGGAGGACTCGGTGTCATCAGCATTGGACATGAGAAATGCTTTATCCGACAACCTCAGATTGTCAATGTTAACCTTTCGGCAAAAATTACAACCGCCGCCTGAAAGAACCCAGCGCCGCCATGCCGATGCAGAGCAAGGCCAGCGCCACCGGCGTCGCCCGCCCATGCCGCCCGAAAAACGTCTCCGGCAAGGGCGCGGGAAGCAGCGCCGTCAACACGCCCGCCTTTCCCCAGCCCAGCGCCGCGACCTGACGGCCCGCGCCGTCGAAGATCGCCGTGACGCCGGTATTGGCGTCCTGCACCACCGGCACTCCCTGCTCCACCGCGCGCATCCGCGCCGTGGCGAGGTGTTGGCGCGGCCCCGCGCTGTCGCCGAACCACGCGTCATTGGTGATGTTCAGCAACCAGTCGGGCCGCCTGTCGCCGATCACCCGGCCCGGAAAGATCACCTCATAGCACACCATCGGCCCGACACCGCCGAACCCTGCGAAATCCCAGCGTATCGGCCCCCTGCCGGGCGTGAGCACACCGGGCACCAGCTTTACCGGTACGAAACGCGGCGCGTATTCGCCGAACGGCACGAGAGTGGATTTGTCATAGACACCGAGAATGGTCCCGTCCGGCGCCAGCGCGAAGGCGCTGTTGTAATACCGCCCCCGCGCATCCCCCCGCGCGGAGCCGACCACGCCGTTCGCGCCGTCCGCCGCCTCGGCGATCATGTGCCGCGCGACCTCATCCTCGTCCAGCAATCCGGGAAAGCTCGATTCCGGCCAGACATAGAGCACGCTCCGCCCGCGCCCCTCCGCCCCGGCCTTCGCCCGCGCCTCCGCCACGCCCTGTCGCGTCAGATCGAGATAACGGCGGAACACCGCGACGGCGTCCGCGCGATCGAGAATTTCACCCTCCGGCACGTTCCCCTGCACCAGCGCCACGGCAGGCAAGGTGACCGGCAACGGGTGCAGATGCGCCAATCGCCACGCGCCGAATCCCCCCCAGAGCACCGCCACGCAGGCGACGCCCAGCGCCCAGCGGCGCGACTGCCAGACCAGCAGACAGCCGAGCAGCACGGCCAGCGTCATCCCATCCACCCCGATCCAGGCGGCGGGCTGAATCAGCCAATCCCCCACCAGTCCGGGGAATTCGAGCGTCGAGCCGGGCGGATTCCACGGAAATCCGGTGAAGAGATAGACCTTCCCCATATCGCCAAGCGACCAGATACCGGCGAAGAGCAGCACGCGCGGCCAGCCCGGCGCGACACGGCGGCACAAGGCGGCGGGAACGGCGGAAAACGGTGCGAGAATCAGCGCACAACCCGGCGCGGCGAGCGGCAGCGCCCACCAGAAATCATGCACCCGCGTGAGGATCGCATTGGTGAGCCAGTAGAGCCCCGCCGTGTTGAACCCCCATCCCCACCAGAAGCCATACAGCGCCGCCTTCCAGCCGCTCGCCGCATCCTCGGCACAGCGATAGAGGAAAAGCAGTCCCAGGGCGAGCAGCGGCAGAGCGTAGACCGGCGGAAAAGCCGCGGCGGACACCGCCCCGGCCAGAATGAGGGCCAGGGCGAGACGCCAGCCCCGCCACGGTAGGGTCATGCGGCTATTCGAGCGCGTCGCGCAGACGGCGTTCATAATGGCGGTAATATTTGTCCGCCAGCAATTCGCTCTTCACCAGAACCGCGACATCCGTCGTGTTGAACTCGTGATCAACCACCGCGCCGTCGCCGACATAGCCGCCGAGGCGCAGATAGCCCTTGATGAGGGGCGGCAGCCGCGCGAGGCAGCGACGGTGGTCCAGCGCGTGCGGATCGCCGCGCTGCATGTCCACGTAGCGGTCCTCCAGCGCGCGGATACGCAGCGCGGGCGGGGCGAGGTGATTGTGATAAAGATAAGTCAACTCGTCCGCCAGCGCGTCCGGGTCCGTCCCCGGCAGGCTTGCGCAGCCGAACAGCACGTCGATGCGGTGCAGGAAGATGTAGGAGGCGATGCCGCGCCATAGCAACTGCATGGCCGACCGGCCGCGATAGGCGCGATCCACGCAGGACCGCCCCACTTCCAGCAGGCGGCCGGGAAATTCCGTCAGCACGGAAATATCGTATTCGCCCTGCGAATAGAACCGTCCGATCTTCGCCGCCGCGTCGCTCCGCAACAGGCGATAGGTGCCGACGACCGCCTCCGGCCCGCTGCCGATCTCATGGTCGATCACAAGCAGATGATCCGCCACATCGTCGAACGGATCGATATCCCGGCCCAGGCGCTGCGCCTCGGCCGAGGGGCTTGCGCCCATTTCCTCGAAGAACACGCGATAGCGCAGGGCCTGGGCGGCGTCGCGCTCCGCTTCGTTCGCGGCGATGCGGACGCCGAGCTGCCCACCCCGCAACTCGTGGAAGCCGGTGCGGTCCAGTTCCAGAGTGGAGAGCGAACCACGCGTTTCCCCGACCAGCGACGCGGAATCGTCCTGCGCCAAAGCCCGGAGAAGCTGGGCATGGTTGGGTGCGTCGGTCATTGCGTGCCTTTCCTGCGCTGGCCCGGGCGCGGCGGCGTCTTCCGCTCCGACGTCCCGTCCTCCGATACGCCGGAAGAAGCGCTGATCTCGGCCGCCCGCGTTCCCGTGACGCGGCGCCCGAAAACCTCCAGCCGATGCGAGGCCAGTTCGAACCCGAGTCGCTCGACGAGATCACGGATCAGAGCCTCGTGCTCCGGCGCCTCGAACTCGACCACGCGCCCGGTATCGACATCGATCAGGTGATAATGATGCCCCGGCTCGCTGGCTTCGTAGCGGGCGCGACCGCCGCCGAAATCCCGCCGTTCGAGGATTCCCTTCTCCTCAAGCAGCCGGACCGTGCGGTAAACCGTCGCGATGGAGATCCGCCCGTCGAGCTGCGAAGCCCGCCGGTAAAGCTCCTCGACATCGGGATGGTCCTCGGCTTCGGAGAGAACCTGCGCGATCAGCCTGCGCTGACCTGTCATTTTGAGGCCGCGCTCCAGGCAAAGCTTCCCGATCCGGGATTCTCCGCCGGGACGCCCGGCCTGTTTTTCATCTGCGCGCGAAACTGCCACCATGCGGACCTGCGTAGCCTAAAACCAACCCTGTTGCCAATCTCCGCAACAAAGACTTCACAGGAAGATGCGAACCGGCTCCGCCGGATCGCAGGAACGTGCCTGTCCGGAGATCATTCCTCGTCGACAGTCTCGCGACGCTGCCCCAGCCCGATCTGACGCGCCAGCGACGAGCGACGCTTGGCGTAGTTCGGCGCCACCATCGGATATTCCGGCGGCAGATCCCAGCGCTCACGATACTGCTCCGGCGTCATGTTGTACGCGGATTTCAGATGACGGCGCAGCAGCTTGAGCTTCTTCCCGTCCTCGAGACAAATGATATAGTCGGGAAAGACGGACTTCTTCGGCGGCACGGCGGGCGTCGGCTTGTCCGCGACCGGCGGGGCGGCGGGCGCGCCCACATTGGCGAAGGCCTCGCGCACCTTCACCACCAACTCGGCCAGCGCCTCCGGAGCGACCGTATTGTTCGAAACATATGCTTCGACAACCTTCGCCGTCAGGTTCTGGATCAATGCTTCGTCACTCATCGGTGGCCTTCTTCCTCATTTTCTTGAAAAGAATTCCGCGCAGTTGTAGTCCAAGCCATCCGCTTATTCAAGTCAGTTGAGAGGAAGTCTGAATTTGTCGGAAAAATCTGTTACAGTTATCGACATCACCTATGAAATATGTCCGATGACGACCGTTCTCGTGCGTATCGCGCTCGACGGCCTGCCGCCCGGCGGCGTCCTTGTCGTGCAACTCGCCGGGGAAGAACCACACCGCAACGTCGCGGCCGCCATCCGCGCCCTGGGCCATGCCATCGTGGAAGACATCTCCCGTCCCCCCGCTGCCGATGGCGCCCCGCGCTACGACCTCACCATCCGCAAGTCGAGCGCCAGCACCAGCGCGTCGTCGCCATCCGCGTAATAGCGCCGCCGCATCCCGCAGGGCTGGAACCCCGCAGCCTCATATAAACGCCGCGCCGCATCATTGCGCGACGCCACCTCCAGAAACAGCCGCCGCACCCCGCGCGCCGCCAGCCGCGCCGCCAGCCCCGCGACCAGCGCGCGCGCCACGCCGCGCCGCCGCGCTTCCGGCTCCACCCCAAGAGTCAGAAGCTCTGCCTCGTCATACACCGCCCGCGCCATCAGGAACCCGAGGGCGCGACGCTCTTCCGTCACGGCCAACAGCGTCTCGACGCCGTCCATCCCGAGCAGGGCGGCCAGCGCCGCCTCGTCCCATATTTCGCCCCCGGCGAAGGCCGCTGCGTGGAGCGCCGCCAGAACCGGCAGAAGCGCCGGCTCCCCGGCGACAATCCGCAGATCGGAAAGACCTCGCGCGTCAGACGGGGACAGGACGCAGCCCCCCTTCCGGCAGGCGCGCCTCAGGCGGATCGACGTAAAGCGGCTGCAAAGGCAGCAAAGGCCCCCGGCGCGCGGCGCTCAGAATCGCCCGCGCATCAGGTCGCGTCACCCCCAACCGGCGCACACCGGCGAAACGCTCCGGGTCCAACCAGCCGAGTGCGTCCCCCGTCACGACCGTCACCCCGGCAGGCAGGACGACCTCCTCCGGCGCGGCCGCGTAGGGCGCGTTCAGCCCGTCATCCACGAAACACCGCCCGCGCCGCGCAATCGTAAGGCAGGCCGCACCAGCGGCGCCATCCATCTCCCGCAGCGCCGCCCCGAGCGTCACCGCCACGCCGGGACAGCCATAACCCATGGACAGCCCCGCCGCGAGCGACAGAGCCGCGCGCAAGCCGGTGAAGGAGCCCGGCCCGGCCACCGCCACGATCGCCTCCGGCCCGTCCGGCCAGCCGCTTTCATGGAGCACCTCTCGCGCCAGCGTCGCGAAATGCTCCGCCGCGCCGCGCCCGGGCACCTCTCGCAAGGCCAGCACCGCCGCGCCGTCCAGCGCCGCCAGCAGCCCGAACGCGCCTTCTCCCGCCGCCGCGCCGTTCAGCACCAGCACGCGGCGCAACGCCGGATCGAGACCCGCCATCGCAAACTCCCGCTCAGAGAACGCGGCATGCATCCGCGAAATCCGGTCGCGGGGCGCGCGGCGCGGCGGGCGCATCCTCCGCATAGCCGAGCGCGATCAGAAAATTCGCCCGCCAGCCGGTCGACGCCAGCAATCCGTCCTCCACCAGAAACGAATCGAAGCCCGACATCGGCGCGGCGTCCAGACCAAGCGCGCGCGCCGCCAGGATCAGATAGGCACCCTGCAACGTCCCGTTGCGAAGCGCCGTCTCGTCCGACAACCCGACATCCGCTGCGAACCAGTCGCGCAGACCGGCTTCCTCGTTCAACCGGGGCAACATCTCGAAGAAGAGCGGATCATGGCACACCACCGCCACGACCGGCGCGCTCGCGCAGAGCGCCACATTGGCCGGGCTGAGCGCCGGGACGAGCCGCGCCTTCGCCCCTTCGGAGGTCAGAAAGACGACGCGCCCCGGGCAGCAATTTCCCGAGGTCGGCCCCAACTTCGCCAGATCGTACACTGACGTCAAAATCTCGGGCGGGACCGGCCGCGGGCCGAAGCGGCGCGGCGTGCGGGCCTGCCGGAACAGCCGGTCCAGCCCCTCGTCCGACAGCACGCCGCCCTCCGGCGCCACAACTCCGGACATGTTCAGCTCTCGACCTGCTCGACCGCCACCACTTCCGGAACATAATGACGCAGCATGTTCTCGACTCCATGCTTCAACGTCGCCCGCGAGGAGGGACAGCCGGAACACGCGCCCTGCATCATCAGCCTCACCACCCCGTCGCGATAGCCGCGAAAGACGATGTCCCCGCCATCTCCCGCCACGGCCGGCCGCACGCGCGTATCCAGCAACTCGCGGATCTGCGCCACCACCGCCTCGTCACCCGGCGCGATCTCGTCCTCCGTCACCTCGGCGGCATTTTCCACCACTGGACGGCCCGAGTCGAAATGCGCGGTCAGCGCCGTCAGGACCTGCGGCTTGAGATCGCTCCACGCCACCTCGCCCGTCTTGGTCACGGAGACGAAATCCGCGCCCAGAAACACGCCCGACACGCCCGGCAGGTCGAAGAGCGCCCCCGCCAGCGGCGAACGCTCGCCCACGCCTTCCGCCTCGGCGAAATCCGCCGTGCCGCGATGCCCCATCACGTCCCGCCCCGGCAGGAACTTCAACGTCGCCGGGTTCGGCGTGTCCTCGGTTTCGATAAACATGTTTCAGTCTCACACGGCCAGTTCGAAAGACCTGACATGAGGCATGACAGGTCAATCCGCAAGAGCGCGGTCCGGAATAGGTCGCGTCTCGACGTGACTTTCCGGGTGAATGCGGGCCTCAACCCGGAAGCGCTGCGGGAACCGCCTCCCGCGTTTCGCCAACGGGCAACACCACCTCCACCCGCAACCCCCCTTCCGGCGCGCGATCCAGCCGCAGCGTTCCCTTCGCGCGCTCCACCTCGCGGCGGACGATCGCCAGCCCCAGCCCCATGCCGCTCGTCGAGCGCGCGCGCGCCGCATCCATGCGGTAAAACGGCGTCAGCACGCGCTCGCGTTCGGATTCCGGAATGCCCGGCCCGCTGTCATCCACCGTCACGACGACGCGGTCCCGTCCCCGGGTCACCGTGACATGCGCGTCGCCGCCATAGGTGCAGGCATTGTCAATGAGATTGGCGAAGATCCGCTTGGTGATCGGCGGCCGCGCGAAGATCGGGCAACGGTCCGGCCCGTCATAGCGTGTCGTCTTCCCCCGATCCGCCCAGGAATCGAGCAGGGTCAGCAATGTCGCCGCGAGATCCATCGACCGCGGCGGGTCGGGGTCCAGCTCGCCCGCCAGATAGGCGAGCACCCCGTTCACCATCGTCTCCATCTCGTCGACATCGGATTCGATCATCATCTGCGCCTCGGCATCGGTCAGAAACCCCGCCCGCAGCCTCAGCCGCGCCAGCGGCGTGCGCAGATCATGCGAAACGGCGGCCAGCAGCTCCGTCCGGTCATTGATGAGATGCTGGATGCGCTGCTGCATGCTGTTGATCGCGCTCGCCAGCCCGCGCACCTCCCTCGGCCCGCGCGCCTCCAGCGCGACCCATTCGCCTTCCGTCCCGATGCTGTCCGCCACCTGCGCCAGCGCCCGCAACGGCAGGCTGACCGCGCGGATCAGCATCGCCGCGATCACCGCCACCGCCGCCGTCGCGACCGCCGTCGAGGCCAGCCCGCTCTTCACATGACGATGCCCGACCACCTCCCGCGCTACGAAATCGATCTCGCTCCCATCCGCCAGCGTCAGGACGCCCCGCACGCTCGACGCCGTGCCGGGCAATGCATAGATGCGCAAATCGGCCTTGCCGAACGCCGCGTCGAACTCGACCATCTCGTCACGCAGGCGCCGCAGGGAGGGCGTCGTCGCCTCGTGGCGCATGCCGACGGGACGCCAGATCAGCGCCAGCGTGCTCTCGGACAACAGCTCCGCCATCGCGGGGCGCTGCGGCAGTGGCGTCGTCTCCATCACACGCAGGTCGGTGCTTAACACATCCACGAGTTGCTCGATGCGCGCATCGTCGTCGATATAGGTTTCGGCCTGCTCGTAAAACGCCGCGCTGGCGACGAACACCATGCCGACCGCGGCCAGCAGCACCACGCTGATCCGTCCGGCCAGCCCGACCGGCCAAAGACGGATATGCCGGGGCGACGGCGCGCTCAGAGTCGATCGACCGGGGCGACGAAAATATATCCCATGCCGCGCACCGTGCGGATGAGGCCGCCCGCCTCGTCGCCCATCTTGCGCCGCAGCCGGCTGACCAGCACGTCGATGCTGCGGTCGGACACGTCGCCGAGCCGGGTGCGCGACAGTTCCAGCAGCCGGTCGCGGGCGATCACACGCTGGGGATTGTCGAGAAAACTCGCCAGCAGCTCATGCTCCGCCCCGGAAATCTCCACGATCGCGCCGGTGGGATCGACCAGTTCGCGCCGCCGCAGATCGAGCGTCCACCCCGCGAACCGCAGCAACTCCTGCCGCTGCCGTTCCGCCACCGGCGCATGGCCCGATCCGCGCCGCAGGACCGCCCGCACCCTCGCCAGCAATTCACGCTGGCTGAACGGTTTGGCGACATAATCGTCCGCGCCGATATCGAGGCCCTGCACGCGGTCCCGCTCCTCCCCGCGCGCCGAGACCATGATGATCGGCACTTGCGACAACGGAATTTCGCCCGGATGGGACATGCCCCGCCCCTCACGCAAACCCCGGCAGAGTTCGACGCCGTTCGCACCCGGCAACATGACGTCCATGATGATCAGATCGACGGGTGCGAGGGAAAGCGCTTCCCACATCTCCTCGCCCGACGCGACGCCACGCACACGGAACCCGTCTCCCTGAAGCGCGCGCTGGAGAAGGGTGCGCATGCCTGGATCGTCCTCGACGATGAGGATGCGGGAGGGAAGATCCGGAACAAGAGCTTGGTTCACCATGATTCCGGTAGTGTTCGCCTGAACCCGCGCACAGGGCAAGAGGGGCTCACAGCGTATTGTCGGCCCCGACATGTCCTTCTCCCGAAGGACGCCGGGGCCGGAGCAAGCTACTTGGCCGGCGGTCGGGTGATGAGAAGTTCCCAGAGCTGGGCGAGGTCGCGCGCCCCGTCCTCACCCTGCACCTGCTCGAAGGTCGCCGCCGCATCTTTTGGCAGCCCCCCGTCCATCTCCGCCATGCCGTAATCCAGCAAGGCGATATCCGGGAAGCGCGGATGCTTGGCAAGCCCCTGCTTCATCAGCGCCAGCCCCTCCTGCACCTGACCGGCGAGCACCATATTGTATCCGGTGGTCAGGGCAGGTCCGGCATTCGGCGCGGAGGCCGCGCTCCGCGCGGCGGCGGTCAGGCCCGCCTTGACATCGGCGGCGCGGCTGACCGCCATCGCCTTCAGCTTCGCCTCGCGCGGCGCGCCGGCATCCTTGCCCAGCACGCCCCTGGCATAGCCCGAATCCATCACCTTGACGGCGAGTTGCGGCATGTTGCGCTGCATCGCCCTTTCGGCGATGTCCATGTAATCCGACGGGTCCTTGAGCGTACCCGTCGCTTCGCGCAGACGCAGAAGGTTGAACTGCAAGGCTTCCGGCAGCTTGGCATTCGTCGCCAGCACGTGGATCAGCGCCGCCCAGTAATCCGGCTTCGAATAATATTTGGCCAGCAGCACGTAGCCATGCGTCTCGCCCGCATCGTCCTTCATCGCGTGATAGCAGGTCGTGAGAAACTGAAGCTGGTTCTCGGGCGGAACCTTCTTCGCCTTGATCTCCGCATTGACCTGATCCTGCAACACCCGCGCGGCGTTTTTGTAGTCCTTCTGGAGATAATAGGACTGCACGAGGATGGTCTGCATCTGCGGATTCGGACCCGCGGCCTTCAGATATTTCTCGATCAACGGAACCGCGCGCGCATAGTCCTTGGCCTGATAGGCCATGGTGGCCTCGGCCATCATCATCTGCTGCTTGGCCGAGGCGGGCGTCCGCGATGAGGCGATCAGCACGTCATAGGCCTTGATGGCCGCCGCCGTATCGCCCGACTGCGCCGCAACGGCCGCGCGCATCTGGGCGATGGTGTAGGTCTCATAGTCCGTCTTGCCGGATACGGCGTCCGCCGCGTCCACATCCTGCATCGCCTTGGCATAGTTCTTCGCGGCCAGAGCGGACTGCGCCGCCTGGAGCGGCTTGCCCACGTTCGCGCTCAACATGTCTTCCGCCTGGGCGGCGCCGGAAAAACACGCGGCAACGGAAATGCCGACGGGAGCCGACAGCAGCACGCCGGTCAGAAATACGGCGTGCCGGTTACGGAACAATCGCAAAATCACTGTCCTTCCATGAACTGGTCCTGGCCCACGATCCCGAGCTTCGTGACGCCCAAACGCTGGGCATCAGCCAGAACATGCGCAACCGTCTTGTAATCGGCCAGACGATTGGGGTGGATGTGCATTTCCGGCTGATCGGGCTGGGCGGCCGCGTTCATGAAATGCGCCTGGAGATCCTGCTCGCTGGTGATGGGCTGACCGTTCCAGGTGATCGAATTGTCAAAATCGATGGCGACGGTAACGACCTGCGGCTGCTCGGTCGTCGGCGGCGGGTTGCCCTGCGGCAGATCCAGCGCCACGGAATGTGTCTGCAAGGGAATGGTGATAATCAACATGATCAGCAGCACGAGCATCACGTCGATGAGGGGCGTCGTGTTGATATCGACGATGCCTTCATCCTCGTGGGTGCTGTCCGATCCGACGCTCATGGCCATGACGGCATTCTCCGTTGGGCGAATGCGTCGCGCCGCAAAAGAGGCGGCGCGACGCGAGTTTGAGTCAGCCGCCGGAACATCGGGGCGGCGTCCGGCGGGACAGGAGACATGGCGCGCTCACTCCTCGCTATGCGGCTGCTCCGTAATGAAGTCGATACGATAGATACCCGCTTCCTGGCAGGTCGCGACAATGCGGCCCACCGCCTCGTACCGCGCCTTGCCGTCGCCGCGGATCTGGATCTGCGGCTGGGGCTTGAGCACCGCGACTTTCTCGAGACGATCGAGCAGGTCCTGATGCCCGCGAAGCGGCGTCTCGTTCCAGTAGGAGGTCCCGTCCGCCGTCACAGCCAGCACGATGTTGCCGGGCTTGGTCTGGGTCGGCTGGTTCGCGTCCTTGGGGAGTTGAACCTTGATGGTATGGGTCGCCACCGGAATGGTGATGAGAAAGATGATGAGCAGAACAAGCATGACGTCGACGAGTGGCGTCGTGTTGATCGCCGAGACAACCTCGTCTTCGTCGCCGCTCCCGCCGACTTGCATGGCCATGGTTCAGGCAACCCGCTCGCTGGTGGTGATCGTGGTGGGGGAGTGGTCCGGCGTGATGACCGGACCGGAGCCGTGGCGGAAACCACCCATCAGGACGGACTGGACGTCGGCGCCGAAGTTGCGCACGCGGTCCATGCAGCCCTTGTTCCGGCGGACCAGCAGGTTGTAGCCCAGAACCGCGGGAACGGCGGTGGCCAGACCGATCGCCGTCATGATCAGCGATTCACCGACCGGACCGGCAACCTTGTCGATCGAGGCCTGACCCGCGATGCCGATGGCCGTCAGCGCGTGATAGATACCCCAGACCGTGCCGAACAGACCGACGAACGGCGAAGTGGAACCGACCGTGCCGAGGAAGGCCAGGCCGCCCTGAAGGCGCGTATTGATCATGTCGACCGAACGCTGGACCGACATCGCCACCCAGCCGTGCAGGTCGATCGAATCACGCATCGAGCCCTCGTGATGCTCGGCTGCGACGATGCCCGTCTCGGCGATATAGCGGAAGGGCGAGGCGGCCTTCAGCGAGGCGGCGCCTTCCTGGATGGTCGGCTTGGTCCAGAAGATCCTGGCCGCTTCCTTCGAGGCGGAGAAAACCTTGGCCTGCTCGATGAACTTCGTGACCATGATGATCCACGTTCCGGCGGACATGATCACCATGATGAGCAGCACGCCGCGCGCGATCACGTCACCATTGGCCCAGAGGGCCTTGAGGCCATAGGGATTTTCCTTGGTTTCCGTCTCCGAGGCGGGGGCAGGTGCGGGAGCCGGCGCGGCCTCGGCAGGCGCTGCGGCCGCGGGAGCAGCGGCGTCAGGCGCAGGAGCCGCCGCGTCAGGCGCGGGAGCCGGAGCCGCCGAACCGGCAGGAGCCGAGGCGTCGGGCGCCGGGGCCGCCGTATCAGGGGCGGGCGCGGGTGTCGTCGCCGGAGCGTTCGGATCGGAACTCGGCGCCGCCTGCGCGAAGGCGACAGCCGGCAGAGCCATGCTCTGGCCCATGGCCAGCGTCACCGCCAGGGCCGGGGCGGCAAGAGCGGGAAGGCGGAACAGTCTCGTCATAAACTCCATATCCTCTGAGAAAAGAGCATTCTCGCGAGAAACCCCGCTCGCTCGTGAAACCCTGGCTGCACCGCCTGAAAACCGCCTTGGGCACCGCATCGGGAACCCGGGCCATGAACCGGCGTTGCATGTTCCGGCAAGGCTTGCGCCGACCGGAGTCCCTTATTGCAGACCGGTGCACCCGCGAATGCGATGCCCCGGCGCACCTTCAATCACCGTCACCGAGCGTGAAGTTGATGTGAAGGACGTGATGATGTTCGACCACCGGCTGTCCGTTCAGGACGGCGGGCTGGTATCGTGCCTTGTGGAGGAAATCCATGGCGGCCTCGACAAAGGCATGACCGCCGCTGGAATTCGTGACCGTGCAGTTCGACGTGTAGCCCTGGGCGCTGATATCGCACGCGACGGTCACGCTGCCCTCCCGGTTCTCCTCGAGCATCTCCTCCGGGAAGACTGGCCGCGCCCCATTGATCGGACGTGCGCCGGCGGCGTGATCGGGCACCGGCGGTCCGGGCGGCGCGGAAGGAGCGGGCGGCGACGGTGAGGTCGCCGGCGGCATCGGCGCCGGCGGCTTGACGTGCGTCACCTGCCGGATCACGTGCTTCTGCGGCGGCGGCTGGATCTGGATCTTCGGCGGCGGGATGTACGGCGGTGGCGGCTGCGTCATCTGCGGCGGCGGCGGCGGCGGCGGCGGCGGTGGCGGCTTCTTCGGCTCCGTGATGATCTGGGTCTTGATCGGTGGGCGCAGCTTCTGGACGATCGCCGCGCCCAGCCCGTTCATCAGGGCGTAGATCACGACGATGTGGAAGATCACGGCAATGGCGATGCCGACGATGTACTTCGTCGGGCTCCGCTGTTGCTCGGCGTAGTTCATCGAATGAAACCCTCCAAATCCACGTTCCTTTTCACCCTGCCCATCTGGCCGCCCGAACCATGCCGACGCAGCGCCGGATCAGGTCCGGCACCATGACGCACGAACGGATTCGCCCCGCGCCATTCGTGGCGAGCATGGCACCTGTGCATTTTGGGCAAAACTATGGCACCTGTGTCAAGCATGATTACGACGCAACCCAATGAAATACCGCAGCTCCGCTCCTCGGATCGTTGTCGCGGCGGGGTATCAGAGACATTCGCCGGCCGATCTGCAAGCGGAATGTTTGGAAATTTCCCTTACATAGGCAAAAAAAATGCCCGGCGCGTTGCCGGGCATAAATTTATCATGAATCCGCAGGCGTCGGGACGGCATTTTCATTGCGCCGTCGCACTGGCCTCCGAGCGCGTGGCTCCCACGCGCTGGGCCAGCGCCGCCGCCATGAAATCGTCCAGCGACCCGTCGAGAACCGCCTCCGGATTCCCCTTTTCCACCCCTGTGCGGAGATCCTTCACGAGCTGGTAGGGCGCCAGCACATAGGAGCGGATCTGGTGGCCCCAGCCGATATCGGTCTTGGCCGCCTCGGTCTGCGCCGCCGCCGCCTCGCGTTTCTGAAGCTCGGCCTCATAGAGCCGCGCCTTCAGCATCTGCATCGCGGTGGCGCGGTTGCGATGCTGGGAGCGGTCCGTCTGGCATGCCACGACGATTCCCGTCGGCATATGCGTGATGCGAATCGCCGAATCGGTCTTGTTGACGTGCTGCCCCCCCGCGCCCGAGGCGCGGAACGTGTCCACCTTCAGGTCCGAGTCGTTGATCTGAATCTCGATCGTGTCGTCCACCACGGGATAGACCCAGACCGATGCGAAGGAGGTCTGCCGCCGCGCCGCCGCGTCGAAAGGCGAGATGCGCACCAGCCGATGCACCCCGGCCTCGGTCTTGAGCCAGCCATAGGCGTTCGGCCCCTCGACCAGCAGGGTCGCGGATTTGAGCCCGGCCTGCTCGCCCTCGCTGCTCTCCATCAGCGTGACCTTGTATCCCCGCCGCTCGGCCCAGCGCGTGTACATCCGCAACAGCATCTCGGCCCAGTCCTGAGCCTCCGTGCCGCCCGCGCCCGCGTTCACCTCGAGATAACAATCGTTCGAATCGGCCTCGCCGGACAGGAGACTCTCGATCTGCCGCGCATGGGCCTGCCCGGCCAGCCCGCGCAGGGTTGCCGTCGCCTCGGCCACGGTGGCCTCGTCCCCCTCCTCCTCGGCGAGGACGGCAAGCTCCGCCATATCCGCCGCGTCCCGCTCGATCCGGAGCACGCCCTCGATCTGCCCGGCCAGCAGCGTGCGCTCGCGCATCAGCTTCTGGGCGGCTTCGGCGTCATTCCAGAGATCGGGTTCCTCGGCGCGGTGATTCAGTTCGGCGAGACGCGCCTGGGACGCATCCCAGTCAAAGATGCCTCCTCAGCAGCGCCACCGACTGCTTGATCTGCTCGGACAGGGCCTCGGTTTCGGCCGACATGCGGTGTGAACTCCTTACGATCGGGTGCGCATTGCACCGAAGCCGGCGTCAATACAGGCCGCCGACGCCGATGTCACCTGTCTGCGCCGGCGGCGGCCGGCCGGAGGCGGCGCCGGGTGCTGACGAAACGCCGGGCGAGGATTGCGCGGCCGGCGCTTCGGCCATGTCGGCCTCGGTGTCGGAAATATTCTCCGCCCCGGTATCGGACGCCGTCAGAGCCTCGGTGCCCGCGCCGAATCCGTGCAGCGCGACGCTCATCCCCGGCACCTGATCGGGCTTGAACGCGTCCACCGCCAGCAGACGCCCCGTGCTGTATCGCGCCAGCACCATGTCCGGCGGCGCGCGGAAGGAGAGTTTCGGACGGGAGGCCAGCGCCACCTTCATCATCTTGTTCCAGATCGGCCCCGCGATCCGCCCGCCATCCTCGTTCTTGCCGAGAGACTGCGGCTGGTCGAATCCGACCCACACCACCGTCACCAGGTCGGGCGAGAACCCGGCGAACCAGGCGTCATGGAAATCCTGGCTCGTCCCGGTCTTGCCCGCGATTTCCCGGTCGATCCCCTGCCCGGCGAGCGTTCCCGTCCCGCGCGCGATGACATCCTGCATCATGGTGACGATCTGAAAGGTGCTGTCCTCGCTGGCCATGCGCGGACGATCGTCCCTGATCACCGGCACCTCGATACTGCCTGCCGGCGGCAGGGCGGGAGCCACGGGCGCGACGACGGGAGTCAGCGGGGGCGCGCCGGGCGCGGGCTGGGCGGCGGCCACGGCTGGAGGCACGGCGGGGGGCGCATCGAGATGGATATCGGCGGCCGGGGCCTGCATCATCGTTCCCAGCGTCAATCCCGGCTGCTTCCAGATGACGGTGCCTTCCCGATCCTGCACCGTGTCGATCAGCGACGGCACGACGATATGGCCGCCTGCCGCGATGGAGGCGTAGGCCGCGGCCTCGCGCATCACCGTCGTCTCCACCGCGCCCAGCGCGGCGGGCAGGACATGCGGCATCTTCTCGACCAGACCGGCCTTGACCGCCATATCCGCCACAGCCTTCATGCCGAGATAGGCGGCAAGCCGGATGGTCACGAGATTGCGGCTCTCGCGCAGTGCGTCGTGCAGGGTGGTCGGGCCCCAATTGTCCTTCTCGTAGTTCTTCGGATGCCAGTCGCCATAGGAGACCGGCCCGTCATCGAACTTCTCCGAGGGCGGCACGCCCTTCTCCATCGCCGCCAGATAGACGAACGGCTTGAAGGACGATCCCGGCTGGCGCAACGCCTGGGTCGCGCGATTGAACTGCGAGTCGCGGAAGGACCATCCTCCCACCATCGCCAGCACCCGCCCGGTCCGCACATCCATCGTGACCAGCGCGCCCTCGACCTGAGGAATCTGGCGAATCGCCACGCCGCCATCCGCCTGTGGTTCGATCAGCACCAGATCCCCGGCATGCGGATAGCGGAACAGCCGCATCCACCCGGCATCGGCCCCCAGCAGCGTGCCGGTGCGCGGCTCGCCGCCCTCGATCCAGCCGATCTTCCCGGCCGCGGGAGACAGGATGACGCCCAACCGCCAGCGATCCAGCATTCCGGCGGGCGGTTTCGCCGCTTTCAGCGCCGCCACCCACGCGTCATCGGCCGTCGAATGGGGTGGCAGGGTCACATGCCCCACCGCGCCGCGCCAGCCGCCGTGACTGCGGTCATAGGTCATCAGCCCTTCGCGCAGGATGCGCGTCGCCTCGTTCTGCAACGCCGGATCGAGGCTGGTATGCACCTCCAGCCCGCTGCGCGTGGCGATGGTCTCGCCATATTTCTCGATGAGCTGACGCCGCACCTCCGAGCCGAACCATTCGGAATTGGGCAGCGGGCCGAACCGCTCCTTGTTGTGCGGCACCAGCGGCTCCGCCTCCGCCGCCCGTGCGGCTTCCGGCGTCAGCGCGCCGATCTCCAGCATGCGGCCGAGCACCCAGTTCCGCCGCGCGACCGCCGCCTCGGGATGACGGAACGGATCGTAGTTCGACGGCGACTTGGGCAGCGCGGCCAGCGTCGCCGCCTCGGCATCGGTCAACTGGTCGAGCGTCTTGTTGAAGAAGGTCTGCGCCGCCGCCGCCACGCCATAGGCGCGCCCCCCGAGATAGATGCCGTTGAGATAGATTTCGAGGATCTTGTCCTTGCTCAGCGTCTGCTCGATCCGGATGGCGAGCATCGCCTCCTCGATCTTGCGCTCGATGGTCAGCGCGTTGCTGTCCAGCACCATGTTGCGCGCGACCTGCTGGGTGATCGTCGAGGCGCCGATCGGCCGCCGCCCCTCGGGGCGCGTGAGATTGAACATCTCCGCGCGCAGGATCGCCAGCGGGTCGATGCCCCGATGGGTGTAGAAATGCTGGTCTTCGGCGGCGACGAAAGCGTTCTTCACCCGATCGGGAATCGCCATGATCGGCACATAGATGCGCCGTTCCGCCGCGAGTTCCGCCATCAGCCGGTCGTCGCCCGCATAGATCCGGCTCACCGTCGGCGGCTGATAGTCCTTCAGGCTCTTCACGCTCGGCAGATGCGCGGCGATCGTCTCATACCGGTCCCAGATCACCAGCACCCCGCCGGTGAACCCCACGATCGCCACGCCGAGGGCGATCGCAGCCACACGCCGCACGCCGCGATAGCGCGGGCCACGCGGCATCGGTCCGCCGCCGGGCAGGAACCGGCCGCCGGATCGCGTGAACCGGCCGCCCCGGCCGGTTCCGGAATCGGGCGCGTCGCGCAACCAGATCAGGCCGGGAAAGGATTTTGAGGATACAAACCGACTCATATCCCGCTCCTTACCATTCCCGGTGCCGCGAGTCGCCTCGGTCTCGTCGCATATTTGAATTTTGGAGCACCTTTCGGGCCGCCACGCAGGATTCCGCTCAACCCCGCGCCGCTTCCCACACCGCGCGCCCCTGCCGGTCGAGTTCTTCCATCTCATGCGCGCTCAGCACGATCCCGGCGGCGCGCACGTTCTCCTCCAGATGGTCCGGACTGCCCGTGCCGGGAATCGGCAGCATGACCGACGAGCGCCGCAACAGCCAGGCCAGCGCCACGGTGCCCGGCGCCACCCCCTTCTCCCCCGCGATCCGGTCGAGCGCCGAGCCAGGCCGCGCCAGAGCGCCCGCCGCCAGCGGCGCCCAGGGAATGAAGCCGATTCCCTCACGCTCGCAATGCTCCAGCACATCCTCCGATTTGCGATCCACGAGATTGAACCGGTTCTGCACCGTCGCCACCGGGAAGAAGCGCCGCGCCGATTCGATCGTCTCCACATCGACCTCGGAAAGACCGACATGCCGGATCAACCCCTCCTCGCGCATCTTCGCGATGGCCTCGAACTGCCGTTCCGCCGGGCAATCCGGGCCGACACGATGCAACTGCCAGAGATCGATCCGCTCCAGCTTCAGCCGCCGCAGCGACATCAGCACGCATTGCCGCAGATAATCGGGATTGCCCACCGGCCGCCAGATATCCGGCCCATGGCGCGTATGACCGCCTTTCGTCGCGATCACGAGGCCCTTGTAAGGAAACAGCGCCTCGCGGATCAGATCCTCGGAAACGAACGGTCCATAGGAATCCGCCGTGTCGATGAAGTCGATCCCGAGTTCCGGCACGCGCCGCAATGTCGCCAGCGCCCTGCCCCGGTCCGGCGGCTCGCCCCAGATTCCCGCGCCGGTGATCCGCATCGCCCCGAACCCGAGCCGCACCACATGGAGATCGCCGCCGATCCGGAATGTCCCCGCCGCGCGAGCGTCACTATGCGCCATGAATCCTCTCCTCCAGAGCCTGTCGAGTCAGATATGGGCACATTCGAGCCGGTGACGACCCCCTCACAACCAGGACAGAGAGACAGTCACGATGCCGGGACGAACGCCGACGGGCCAGGACAGAGCCCGCCGGCGAGAGGATCGGGACGAAGGAGCGAAAACCGCGCGCTCCTGCAACGGCATTACTGGTCGTCATCTCCGCTGTCATGGTCCCCGTCATCCGGGGCGACGGCGATGAAGAGCGCCTGCCCGTCACGCAGCATACGCAGCAGGACGGGCTGCTTGGCTTTCAGCACCGCACGCACGGCACTGAGAACGGCGCGCGGATTCTCGACCTTGGTGTTGCCCACGGCCTGGATGATGTCGCCCGGATGGACCCCGGCATGTTCGGCGGGGGAACCGGGCTCCACGCCGCTGACCACCACACCCCGCACGGAGTCGTCCACGCCGAGCTGCTGACGGACATCCGGGGAGAGCGGCTGGAGCGAGATGCCGATATGATGGTTATTGTCGGTTTCGCCGTCATCCGAGGTGTTCGCGGTATCGTCGCCGGACTTGGCCTTCGCCATGTTGCCGACGGTGACGTCGACGGTGATGGGCTTCCCGTCCCGGATGATCCCCAGCGTCGCCTTGGAACCCGGGGCCATGCCCACGACATGGACGGCGAGATCGTGCCCGTCCTTGACCTGATGGCCGTTCAGCGTGGTGATGATGTCGCCCGATTTCACGCCGGCCTTGTCGGCGGGGCCTTTCGGATTGACGCTCGCCACCAGCGTGCCCATCGGGGGCGCGCCGGGCTCGCTCGGCTTCAGGCCGAGCGCCTGCGCCATGGTCGGCGAGATGTTCTGGTCCATCAGCCCGAGATAGCCGCGCACGACATGCCCGGTCTTGCGGATCTGATCCACGACGTTCTTGATCGTGTTCGAGGGGATGGCGAAGCCGAGGCCGATCGACCCGCCCGTGGGCGAGATGATGGCCGTGTTCATGCCGACCACCTTGCCATCCTGATCGAAGAGCGGACCGCCGGAATTGCCCCGGTTGATCGCGGCGTCGGTCTGGATGAAGTCGTCATACGCGCCGGAATTGAGGTTGCGCCCGCGCGCCGAAACGATGCCCGCCGTGACCGTGCCGCCGAGACCGAGGGGATTGCCGACGGCGACGACCCATTCCCCGGGCTGGACCGTATCGGAATCGCCCAGCTCGATGAAGGGCAGCGGGCTGTTGGGCTTGATTTTCAGCAGCGCGACATCCGTCTGCGGATCATGCCCGACGACCTTGGCCGCCAACGTCGTGCCATCATCCAGCGTGACGGTGACATGGGTCGCGCCATTCACAACATGGTTGTTAGTGACGATATAGCCGTCGCTGGAGATGACGAAGCCGGAACCCAGCGCCTTGATCGTGCGGTTGGGATGCTGCTGCGGCATCATCTGGAACGGGAAGGGGAACGGGAAAGGCGAGCCGCCGAAACCCTCTCCGGGGCCGGGGCCGCCGCCTTCCTCCTGCTCGGCCACGTCGGCACGGATATGCGAGGTGATGGAGACGACGGCCGGCTTCACCTGTTTGACAAGATTGACGAAGTTCGGCAGACGCTGGAGTTGTGCCTCTTTCGGCTGAATCGGCCCGTCAGCATACGCGGCCGGACCCACGGCCATGCCGGCCAGACAGAGCGGCAGCGCCGCGAGGACGAGTCCGCGCCGGATCGAAAGGCGGGAAGACATTTGGGAAGACGTCATGATCGTATGTTCCGTCAACTAAGTCCGTTGGAGTGCACAGCGTTCCGGCCGGGGAGAGTGCCGCAGCCGGGCGGAAAAGAAAAGTTCACTCTCACAGGCTGGCGGAACTCTGGCACGGGGGCAATGTCGCCCGATGAAATCAACGTAACCGCTTGTTTTTCCGGAACTCTTGCGGAATGGTTCGGATATGGAGAGTCCAGATCGCCCTTCCCTCGCGATCCATACGCATTTTCTTCCACCTGTCAGATCCTTAAGAAAATATCGGGTCGGTCCGCGTTAGGCCACGGGATATCATCCGGGGTTTCCCGTTTCCGGAGCTGTGACACATGACCCGAGGCCGCCTTTCCACATTGTTCCTGTTGTCATGCGCCGGATTCACCTGCTTCGGACCCGGCGGGATCGGCCGGGCCATGGCGGCCCCGAGCGGTCAGGCGGCATGCTGGACGCGCGATCCCGGAGAGGCGGCGGAACCGGGCTATATGTGCCGCGATCTTTCCGAAACGACGCTGAAATCGCTGAAGGGCCTGAGTCCGGCGCAGGTCGTGGCGTTTTTCGGCGCGCCGGGCGGCGACGGCAAGCCGCAGCACTTCCAGAGCATGGACAACACGCCCGGCCATTATACGGGCTATGTCGATCTGACGTATCGCGGCGGCCGGGTGGCCACCATCGACGCGATGGTCGCAAAGCGCGGTCCGGATGGCCGCGCCGGAAATCTGCTGCAATTCCGCTGGGTCGCCGGGAAAAGCGAATGTTCGGATTTCCCCGGCTCCCGCACGCCCTGCGAACAATGAGCCGCGCCGTCACTCCCGCAGACGCATGAAAAACGCCCGCAGGAGGTGCGCGGCCTCCCTCTCCCGCACACCGCCGATCACCTCGGGACGATGAAGACACCCCGCCCGCTCGAACAGACGCGGCCCATGCGCCACGCCGCCGCCCTTGGGATCATACGCCCCGAAAACGACGCGCGCGACGCGAAAATGCTCCATGGCGGCGGCACACATCGGACAGGGCTCGAGCGTGACGACAACCGTGCAGCCGCTCAGCCGCAGCCGCCTGTCGCGCGACTGGCCCAGCCGGGTAGCCGCGTCCCGCATGGCGAGCAACTCGGCATGGGCGCTCGGATCGCCCAGCGCCTCGACACGGTTGCCAGCCACGGCAAGCAGCGCGCCGCCGGGATCGAGAACCGCCGCCCCCACGGGCACCTCGCCGCGTGCGGCCGCCTCGTCCGCCGCAAGGAACGCGGCGGCGATCGCCTCGGAAAACGGATGTCGGTCATTCTCGCACATGCGCGCAGACGGGCCACTTTCGAATTTCGGGACAGCGGAAACGAAGTCGCCGCCCCTCCGCACGCGGGACGGAGCCTTGCTCCTTTCCGCAGGGGAAGAGATATACTCGCTTTTCGACGCGCGGGAGAAGGCAGATGGCCCTGATCGGGGTGACGCTCGACCAGGAACCGGGCGGGAACGGAGCGGACGGCGGAGCATATTCCAGCTTTCCCTGGTACGCCCTGCGGCGGAATTATTTCACCGCCATCGCGTCAGCCGGCGGTCTGCCCGTCGGTCTCGGTCACGAGGAAGGGCTGTCGGAGGCCTTGATGAACCGGCTGGACGGGCTGGTGGTGACGGGCGGCGCGTTCGACCTCGATCCCGCGCTGTTCGGCGAAGCTCCGCATCCCACCACGGTACTCAAGCCCGAGCGGACGCGCGCGGAACTGGCACTGCTCCGCGCCGCGCTGGCGCGCCGCCTGCCGGTGCTGGGCATTTGCGGCGGCATGCAGCTTCTGGCAGTGGCTTCCGGCGGATCGCTGATCCAGCATCTGCCCGACGAGGTCCGGGGCGGCATCGCCCATGAACAGCCCAATCCGCGTGACGAAGCCGGGCACGACATCACGATCCTGCCCGGCAGCCTGCTGGCGCGGATCACGGGACGCACGCGCATGGCCGTCAACTCCTCGCATCATCAGGCCGTGCGGACACCAGGCACTCTTACGGTCTCCGCCAACGCCGCGGACGGGGTCATCGAGGCGGTGGAGGGCAACGGGGAGACGTTCTGCCTCGGCGTGCAGTGGCATCCGGAATTCGGGATCGATCCCGCCGACAATGAAATTCTGACGGCCTTCATTGCGGCCTGCACGACTGCCCGCAACGCGTGATCGCGGGACCGGCCACAAGGAAGGCCAGCGGATTTCCTGAGAGCGCGCGGCGGGACTCGCTCACGGCATGACGGCAATCCCGCCTTACAGGATGCGATGCACCCAGCCCTGGGCGTCGTTGCTCCGTCCCGCCTGAAGATCGGTAAGCATCGTCTTCAGCTTCAGCGTGACCTGACCGGATGTCTTGCCGTCGCCGAATACCGCCTCGCCTTCCGTGCGGCGGAACCGCCCGATCGGCGTCACGACGGCCGCCGTGCCGCAGGCGAACGCCTCGCGATATCGCCCGGACGCCGCCCCCTCGAACACTTCGTTGATGTCCAGCGGCACTTCCTCGACCTTCATCCCGCTCTCGGCGGCGAGAGTGAGGATCGACGCACGGGTGATGCCGGGCAGGATGGTGCCCGTCAGCGGCGGCGTCACCAGCGTATCGTCATCGCGCAGCAGCATGACGTTCATGCCGCCCATTTCCTCGATGAAGCGGCGCTCCCGGCTGTCGAGGAACAGCACCTGATCGCAGCCATGCGCCTTGGCCTCGGACTGCGCGACAAGGCTGGCCGCGTAGTTTCCGCCACATTTGGCAGCACCCGTCCCGCCGGGCGCGGCGCGCGTATAGGCTTCCGACACCCAGACGGAGACCGCGCCGCCGCTGAAATAGGCGCCCACGGGGCAGGCGATCACGATGAACAGATATTCCGAGGCAGGCTTCACGCCCAGGAACACATCGTCCGAAATCATGAAGGGCCGCAGATAGAGACTCTGCCCCTCGCCATGGGGCACCCAGTCGGCGTCGATCCGGACGAGCTGGTCCACGGCCTCGACGAACAGTTCCTCGGGCAGGTCCGCCATCGCCATCCGCGCCGCGGAGTCCCGGAAGCGCCGTGCATTCGCCTCGGGACGGAAGGTGGCGATGCCCCCCGTCTCGAGACGATAGGCCTTCATGCCCTCGAAAATCTCCTGCGCATAATGCAGGACGGAGGCCGCCGGATCGATGCTGAGCGGGCGGCGCGCCGTCACCTTCGCATCATGCCAGCCTTTCTCGTCCGAATACCGCACGACGACCATATGATCGGTGAAGACGCGCCCGAAAACCGGCTTGGCCAGCAGAGCCTCCCGCGTCGCCGCATCCGTCGGCGTCGTGGTGGGTTCGATGGTGAAATTCGGCAGGCTGGTTCGCGATGCGACGTCCATGGCGCAGGTTCCGTTTCTCTTTTTGGCGCTCGGGGGAAAACTTCGGGACGACAGATTACCGCACGCGCCCGCTTTTGACACGCTTGAAAATACTCCCGGGCAGGGAGTGTCCCTGCACCGGCCAAAGGGCTATCGCCCTTTGGCACCTCCCGACCTTACATCAGGGCGAAGCGGACGGGCCGGGAGGCGGCGGAACGTCCAGCAACTGACGCCCCGACTGCACCAGCCGGCTCGGGAACACGCCGAGCAGGATCGTCGCCACGGCCAGCAGGGCGATCAGCGCGCGATTGCCGACCCAGGGCGTGGTGATCGGCGGCATCTGGCGATGCGCCTCGCTGTCGGACGGCCGGGGCAGGATCATCACGAGGATCAGACGCAGATAATAGAAGAGGCTGATCGTGCTGCCGGCAATGAGCACCAGAAGCAGGATCACCCGATGGGCGGAGATGCCCGCCGCGACGATATAGAACTTCGCGAAGAAGCCGACCGAAGGCGGAATGCCCGCCAGCGACAGCAGCATGACCGACATGGCGAATGCCGCAACCGGCTTGCGGCGGAACATTCCATACCAGTCGCTGATGTACGATCCCTGCGGCATCACGCCGGCGATGATGGCGAAGATGCCCAGCGTCGCGATCGCGTAGGCCGCAAGATAGAAGGCGGCGCTCGCGAAGGAGAACGGCCCCGGCGACAGGAACGCCACCAGAAGATAGCCGATATGCGCGATGGACGACCCCGCCAGCATCCGCTTGATGTTGGTCTGCGCGACCGCCAGCAGGTTGCCGCCGATCATGCTCAGCACCGCGACGGCGACGATTTCGTCAACCTGCGGCCCGGACACGTAGAGATTGATCGAGGAGAAATACCGCACCATCGCGGCGAACAACCCGATCTTGGACAGAACCGCGACCAGCGCGGCCACGGGAATCGACGTGCCTTCCAGCACGTCCGCCAACCAGAGATGGAACGGCACGGCGGAGAGCTTGAAGAACATCCCCGTCAGCACGAGGATGACGCCCATCGAGGCCAGGAGCGGCTCCGGCGCGTTCGTCGCCACCGGAGCGAGGAAGCGGAGCGATCCCGTCTCGGCAAAAGTGAGCGCGAAACCCATCAGCAGCATCGCGGAGGACAGGCCTGACAGGACGAGATATTTCATCGCCGCCTCGCCCGCGTCGATCCGCGCGTTCCGAAAGGCGATCAGCCCGAACATCGCCAGCGAAAGGATCTCCAGCCCGATGAAGAAGGACACGTCATGGATGGCGCTGGACATCACGACGCCGCCCAGCGTCGCGAGGGTGAGCAGCAGGTAGTATTCGCTCCCCACCGACGTGTCCGAAAGCACGGAGTTCCGCCATGACATGATGTGGATCGCGATCGCGGAGAGGATCACCAGCGCCGCAGTGTAGGACGCCCAGGCATCGGGCGCGAAGAGCGGCAACGTGCCGGTCAGCACCAGCGCCGTGGGGGCAAGGATCACCGCAAGCGACGCCAGCAGCACCACCAGCCCGAGCACCGCGTCCTGCGCGACATTGCGGCGGATGGCGATCGCCGCCATCTGCACGAGGCTGCCCGCGCACAGCACCAGCACCGCATTGGGGAGGAAAGAGAAGGAGTCCATCAACGCGCCCCCCCGGCAAGGCTAACGATTTGCTGCGGCGCCGCGGGCGCCGAAAGGTCGAGCAAGGGCTGCGGGAAGAAGCCGATCACCAGCAGCAGCACCGTCGCCGCGCCGAGCGTCCACATCACCCCGGCGACGGGACGGCCCAGCGGCGCCTCCCCCGCGAAGACCGGCGGCCCGTAGAACACGCGCAGCATCCAGGTCAGCGCATAGATCGAGGACAGGACCGAGCCCGCCGCGGCGAAGAACGCCATGACGTGGTTCACGTGCCACGTCGCCAGAAGGGTCAGGAACTCGCCGACGAAATCCCCGATTCCCGGCAGGCCCAGCAAGGCGCAGGCGAAGAACATCGCAAAGGCCGAGAGTTGCGGCATGGCGGGCCAGAGACCGCCGAGACGCCGCATGTCGCGCGTGCCCGTGCGCTCCTCGATGAAGCCGGTGATGAGGAAGATCGCGCTGGTGGACAGGCCATGCGCCACCATCATCACCACGGCGCCCTCCATGCCGACCCTCGTGCCGGAGAAAATGCCGAGCACGACGTAGCCGAGATGGCTCAGCGAGGAATAGGCGACGAGGCGCTTCATGTCGTCCTGCGCCACCGCCAGCCAGCCGCAATAGAGGATTCCGACCACCGCGAACGCCATCACCACCGGCGCGATCTGCGCGCTCGCGGCGGGAAACAGCTCGAACACGAAGCGGATCAGACCGAAGGCTCCCGTCTTGCCGAGAATGCCCGCGAGCAGGATCGTGCCGCCATTCGGCGCCTCCGCGTAGACTTCCGGCGCCCAGGCATGGAACGGCACGATCGGCAGCTTGACGGCGAAGGCGATCAGGAAGCCCAGCATGATCGGGAAGGCGGCGCGCGACATCGCGCCGGTCCCCGCGAGCGCGAAATAGTTGAACGTCAGCTGCCCCGTCTCCTGAACATGCACGAAGACGAGCGCCAGGATGGAGAGCAGCATCAGCAGCCCGCTGCCCTGCGTGAAGATGAAGAATTTGAGCGTCGCCCGCGCCCGGTGCTCGCCGCCCCAGATCAGCAGCACGCCGAACATCGGCAGCAGCATCAGTTCCCAGAAGAAGAAGAACAGGAACAGATCGGTCGAGAGGAAGACGCCGTTGATGCCGGCGATCGTCGCGAGCGTCAGGAAATGATAGAGACCCGGCCGTTCCTTGATCTCGCGCGAGGAGGTCAGCAGCACGGGCACGGCGATGGCCAGATTCAGCCAGAGCATGACGAGGCTGAGACCGTCCATGTCCAACCGGAAATCGATCCCGAACAGCGGAATCCACGGCATGGCGAAATGACCGCGCCAGCCGGATCCGCCCGTCATCCCGGTCACGCCCAGCAGCAGCAGGGCTTCCAGCAGCAGGGTGAGAAGCGATACGAGCCAGGGCAGGCGCGCCGAGCCGTTCCGCAGCCCGACGAGCCACGCCGCCAGGCCGCCGAGGAAAGGAAGAGCGATGAGAGCGGGAAGAGCGAACATCGTTACACCGCCAGACAAAGAGCGAGGACCGTTCCGGCGGCGATCCATCCCGCATAACGCCGGACCTGACCGGACTGCATATGAGCGAACATCGCGCCCCCCGTCCGCGTGACCCAGGCCACCGCGCCGAAGAACCCGATCACCGCGTCGCCGCGATTGAGGCGCGCGAGGGCGAAATAGGGCTTCACGAACAGCACGTCATAGAGCGCGTCGAAGCCCCAGTCCGCGCGCAGCGTCCGCGTCCACGGCGTCTCCAGAGGCACCGGCGCCTTATGGCGCGGCTTGTACAACGCCCAGGCGATGGACACGCCGATGATCGGCACGATGGAGCCGATGAGCAGCAGCATGCCGCCGCCATGCTCCTCCGGCAGCGGGCCGAAAACCGGGGCCAGCAGGGTGGAGAAAAGATGCATCGGCGCGATCACTTCCGGCGTCTGGACCCATCCGGCGACGATCGCCAGCACGGCAAGGATCACCAGCGGCACGAACTCGACAATCGTCGTCCGCCCGTGCGGATGCGTGCGCTCGTGGCCCCAGAAGGTGATGAACACGCAGCGGAAGATGTAGATCGAGGTCAGGAACGCGCCGAACACCCCGCCCAGCCAGAACAGCGGGGCGACGTTGTACGCCGAGGTCAGGATCATTTCCTTGGAGAAGTAACCCGCCGAGATCAGGGGCAGACCGGCGAGAGCCGCCGCGCCTGCGAGGAAGGCATAGAAGACGACGGGCATGGATTTCCGCAATCCGCCCATCCGGAAGATGTCCTGCTCATGATGCACGCGCAGGATGATCGACCCCGCTCCCATGAAGAGGAGCGCCTTGAAGATGGCGTGGGTGACGAGATGGAAGATCGCCGCCTGCCATGCCCCGCAGCCGAGCGCCAGATACATGTAGCCGAGCTGGGACATGGTCGAATAGGCGAGGACGCGCTTGATGTCCGTCTGCACCATCGCCGCCCCGGCCGCCAGCAGGAGCGTTATGAAGCCGATCACCGCGCAGAGGAACATGATTCCGGGCACCAGCAGGAACATCGCATGCAGCCGCGCGATGAGATACACGCCCGCCGTCACCATCGTCGCGGCGTGAATGAGCGCGGAAACCGGCGTCGGGCCCGCCATGGCATCCGGCAGCCAGGTCTGCAACGGCACCATCGCGGATTTCGCCGCGGCACCCCCGAGGATCAGGAAGCAGCCCAGCGCGATCGCCGGGCGCGGCGCCATCGGCGCGATCGCCAGCACGGAGCCGATATCGAGCCGCCCCACCCCGGTCGCCAGCAGCAGCAGCCCGACGAGGAACAGCGCATCGCCGATGCGCGTCACCACGAAGGCCTTGCGCGCGGCGAGGGCGTTCGGCCGCTCGTGATACCAGAACCCCACGAGCAGATAGGAACAGACGCCCACCCCTTCCCAGCCGACATACACGCCCAGCAGGTCGGAGGAGAGCACCAGCAGTTCCATCGAGGCCACGAACAGCGTCATGTAGGTGAAGAACCGGGCGATGTCCGGATCGTCGATCATATAGGCGCAGGCATAAAGCAGGATCAGGAAGCCGACGACGCTCACCACGAGCATCATGACCAGCGAGAGCCGGTCGAGCGTCAGGGCGAACTGGGCGCCGAACCCGCCGACATGCATCCAGTTCCACAGGACGACATGCAGCGCCCCCGTCGAGGCCGGGCCGGTCAGAAAGGTCACGGCCTCGGTCACGGCGATGGCGGCGCACAGCCCCATCCCGAGAGCGACCAGCCCGCACGTCGCCCTGGCCGGCATGGCGCCGCGCGACAGCAACAGGATGATCGAGACCGCCAGCGGGCAGAGAATGACAAGCGGAAGCAGAGCAGTCACGACCCTTATCCCTTCAGACGATTGCCAGTGTCGGCGTCGAGCGTCGCCCGTCCCGCCGCATGCATCCGCAGCACGATCGCCAGCCCCACCGCCGCCTCGGCGGCGGCGTAGGCCAGGATCATGAGGAACATCACCTGCCCGTCCGCCATGTGATAGCGCGTGCCGGCCGCGATGAAGGCCAGTCCGGCCGCATTGAGCATGATTTCGACGGAGATCAGCATGAAGAGCAGGTTGCGCCGGACCATCACGCCCAGCAGGCCGAGCACGAAAAGGACGACGGCGATCGCAAGCGCCGCGCCGGGATCGTTCGGATTCATCGGTCCACTCCCCGGTGTTCGTTGACGCCGACATGCACCCCGTCCGGATGCAGCGGCGCGATCCCCGCGCCGCCGATGCGCCGCCCGATATGGAAGGCACTGACCAGCCCGGCGAGGAGCAGGAAGGAGGAGAGCTCGACCGTCAGGATATAGGGTCCGTAGAGCGCGAGCCCGACTTCGCGCGGTCCGATCGGGGCGGCACCCTGCACGATGGCCGGCACCGCGCCGGACCGCAGCCCGATCAGCAGCGTGACCAGCAGCCCCAGCGCCAGCAGCGAGGGCACGACCCAGATCCCGCCCGAGAGCCAGCTCTTCTCGCGCTGCTCTGCGGGCGAGCCGATATTGAGCATCATCACGACGAAGACGAACAGGACCATGATCGCCCCCGCATAGACGATCACCTCCAGCAGCGCCGCGAACGGCGCGCCGAGCGTGTCGAACACGCAGGCCAGCGCCAGCAGCGCCACGACCATGTAGAGCAGCGCATGAACCGCCGCGGTGCGGGTGATGACCATCGCGGTCGCGCAGATGGCCACCAGCCCATAAAGAAGGAGAGATATGCTCATCGGGATCACGGCATCAGCGAGTGGGTGTCGACGGGCGGAGCCTCATGCTCCGCCTCGCCCTTGTCCTTGCCCGGGATCGCCAGGCCGGAAATATTGTAGAAGCTGTACCCCGGCACCTTGCCCGGCCCGCTGATGAGAAGATCCTTCTTCTCATAGACGAGATTCTGCCGGACATATTCGCTCATCTCGAAATCCGGGGTGAGCTGGATGGCGTAGGTCGGACAGGCCTCCTCGCAGAAGCCGCAGAAAATGCAGCGCGAGAAGTTGATCTGGAAGAACTCCGGATACCAGCGGCCCTCGCGCTCGCCCTTTTGCAGGCTGATGCAGTCCACCGGGCATGCGGCCGCGCAGAGATTGCACGCCACGCAGCGCTCCTCCCCGTTCGGGTCGCGCGTCAGCACGATGCGGCCGCGATAGCGCGGCGAGAGATAGGGTTTGACCTCCGGATACTGCACCGTCACATTCTTGTGGAAGAGGTGCAGGAAACTCAGCCAGATCGTGCGGATGATACCGAGCATGATGATACCTCTTCCTCAGGCCCCGGCGCGCAGCAGCAGCACCGCGCCCGTGACCAGCGTGTTGAGGAGTGAGAGCGGCAGCAGCACCTTCCAGCCGAACGCCATGAGCTGGTCATAGCGCGGACGCGGAAGCGCCGTGCGGAGCAGGATGAAAAAACAGAGCAGCAGAAACGCCTTGACGACGAACCAGACCACCGGCGGCAGGATCGGGCCCGACCACCCGCCCAGATAGAGCGCGGTCACGAGGCTGGCGATCAGCGCCATCCCGGCATATTCCGCCAGGAAGAACATGCCGAACTTCATGCTCGAATATTCGGTGTGGTAGCCCGCGCCCAGCTCGTTCTCACCTTCCGGCAGGTCGAAAGGCAGGCGGTGCGTCTCGGCGATGCCGGCGATGAAGAACACCACCGCGCCGAGACATTGCGGGATGACGAACCACACGTGCTTCTGCGCCTCGACGATGTCCGAGAGGGCGAAGGAGCCCGCCGTCATCACCACGCCCAGCAGCGAGAGCCCCATGAAGACCTCGTAGCTGATCATCTGCGCCGTGGCGCGCATCGCGCCGAGCAGAGCGAACTTGTTGTTCGAGGACCACCCCCCCAGCACGACAGAATAGACATGCAGCCCCATCATGCCGAAGACCCAAAGCAGGCCGACGTTCAGATGGCCCGCCACGCTCCAGCTCGGCGTGATCGGGATCATCGCGAAGGAAATCAGCACGGCGAGAAAGCCGATGATCGGCGCGATGAAGAAGACCGGCTTGTCCGCGAAGGGCGGAATCCAGTCCTGCTTGAACAGCATCTTGATGGCGTCCGCCGCCACCTGGAGCAGGCCGAACGGCCCGACACGGTTCGGACCCGGACGATCCTGAAAGAACCCCAGCAGACGCCGTTCCAGCATCGTCGAAAGTGCCGCCACCGCCAGCACGCCGAACACCGTGCCGAGAATGACGATGATTGCCCACCACCAGACCATGGTCACGCCACCGCCTCCGCCTCGACCATTCGCAAACTCCCCCAGGCCGGGGTCGCGAAACCCGGAATCACGCGATAAGGCGGGCAGAAGATCACGCCCTCGGGCAAGGCCGGATCGACCGTCACGGCGACCTCCGCCCTGTCTCCGCCGATCTCCAGCACGGCCACGCCGCTCGCGCCATGGCCGCCGATCCGCACGACCGGCTCGCCCGCCCGCTGCTTCACGGGTTCGGACGCCATGCTCGTCTCATCGGAACCGAACACCTCATAGGCCGGCAGAACCAGACACGCGGCCTCGCCGCCCGTCTGGCCGCGCCCGTCGGCCCGCGTCGGCACAGCCCCCACATAGCCGCCGGCGGACACTTCGCCCGGGAACAGCCGCACACCGGAGTCGCCGCCGCGCATCCTGCCGCCGATTTCCTGCTGGAACTTGTTGAGCGACTGCTCGGAGTTCCAGCCCGGCACACGATAGAACGGCACCAGCGCGCCCGGCATGTCCACCGCGTAGGAGCCTTCCATGTCCGAGGCCAGCGGCGTGTCGGGCGAGAAGGGCGGCGGGATGTCATGCACGCTGATATTGGCGCGGATCGCCGTGCGCCCGGAGACGCGGCTGGTCTGCGAGCGGATATGTTCGCCTTCCAGCATGAAGCCCGCCTCGGGCGCGGCCTCGCGGATCGCGGCGAAGACCGGCGCTTCCGCCGCGACCGCTTCCGTCGCCTGATCGAGCGTCTGCCAGCCGATCTCCGCCTGGATGCCCGCCGCCTCGGCCATGTCGCGCAGCCAGCGCCAGCCGACCTGCAACGGCGCTTCCGGATAGACGACCTGCAGGAAGCGTTGCGCCCGCCCCTCCATGCTCACCATCGTACCGCCACATTCCGACACCGCAGTGGCGGGCAGGACCAGTTCCCCGCGCTCGGCGGTGGGAGTCACGGAATGATCGATCACCACCAGATGCCTGACCGCGCCCAGCAGCGCATCGAACCCCGCCTGCGGCATCTGCCGGGCGAGATCCCGCTCCAGCACGACCAGCGTGCCGACCTGTCCGGCCCGCGCCTTCTCGAGCAGCGCGTCGAGCGACATCCCGCCGAGCAGCGCGATCCCGGCGGCGTTGGCCTCGGGCAGCACGAGCGAGAGTCCCGCCGCCTTCCCCTTCGCCGCCAGCGCCGCGGCGATGTTCGCCGCCGCCTCGATCAGCGCCACGGAGGCATATTGCGTCCCCGACACGATCACCGGGCGTTCCGCCGCGAGCAGCGCGTCGGCGATCACCGCGGCCCGCTGTGTCTCGTCCTCGCCGAGGCCGGACACGCCGGGCGCGGCCGGATCGATGCAGTTGGCGATGGCGAAGCCCAGCCGGGCGATATCGTCCGGGAGCGCCCGCACGGAGAGCGTCGCCGCCTTGTCGAGCGCGACCGGCGCGGGGGTGGCGATATAGAGCGGCGCAAGCGTCTCCGCGCCGAGCGTGCGCACCGGCGCTTCCAGCCAGTGCGGAATCCGGTTGGCGTCCGCCAGCTTGTTGAAGGCGTTGCGCTGCGTCTGGTAGGCCGCCAGCGCGAGGCGCGGCGCGGTCGCGTCCACATCCTCGCCGAGGATCAGCAGCCCGTCGGAATGCTCGATCTCCTGAAGCGTCGCCACACGCGCCGGGGTGGACCGCAGCAACTCCACCGCCCGCATCGTGGCGCCATGCAGAGGCTCCGCCCAGCCGGTCGAGACATTGGCTTCTCCCGCCAGCGCTTCCCCCACCAGCCTGCGCAGAGCGAGGTTGGATTCCACCGAGGCGCGGCCCGACATCACGCCGAAGATCGGGCCGTCCGCCGCGATTTCCGCGAAGCGCGTCAGCGCCTGGGCCGGCGGCACGGGCGTCATCCGCCCGTCCATCACATAGCCCGCCGCCCGCAGGCGCGACGGCGCGTTGACGAAGTCATTCCCGAAGCGCCCGCGATCGCAGAGGAAATAGCGGTTCACCTCGTCATTGTAACGGTTCAGCGTCCGCCGCACCTTCCCGGCGCGCTCGTTCAGGATCGTCGAGCAGCCGACCGAGCAATGCGTGCAGACGGAAGGCGCGCCGCGCATGTCCCATTTGCGGGAATACATGCGGGAGAACGGCTTGTCGGTGAACACGCCGGTCGGGCAGACCTCGATCAGATTGCCCGCGAACGGGCTTTCCAGCGTGCCGCTCTCCTGACGTCCGAAATAGACATTGTTGTGCTGGGCGAAGACGCCGAGATCCTCGCCGCCCGCGTAATCCTTGTAGAACCGGACGCAGCGATAGCAGGCGATGCAGCGATTCATCTCATGTTTGACGAACGGCCCGAGATCCTGATTGCGATGCGTCCGCTTGTCGAAGCGGAAGCGGCGCTCGCGGTGCCCGGTCATCACCGTCATGTCCTGAAGGTGGCACTCGCCGCCCTCCTCGCAGACGGGACAGTCATGCGGATGATTGGTCATCAGCCATTCGACGACTTCGCCGCGGAACTCCTTCGCCTCGGGGTCGTCCACCGAGAGAATCGCCCCCTCCGTGACCGGCGTCATGCAGGCCATGACGATGCGGCCGCGCTTGTCGTCGGCATTCGCGTATTGCTTCACGGCGCATTGACGGCACGCGCCGACGGAGCCGAGTTCCGGATGCCAGCAGAAATAGGGCAGGTCCGTCCCCGCCTCGAGGCAGGCCTGAAGCAGGTTCCCGCCGTCCCGCGCCTCGACGACGCGGCCGTCGATCGTGATCTTCGCCATGTCGTCCTCTCCCTACGCCGCCACGCCGTGCTTCAGCCCGACCGCCCGCTCGAAATCCCTGCGGAACAGCTTCAGACCGCTCTCCAGCGGCGCGATCGCCCCCGGCGCATGGGCGCAGAACGTGCGCCCCATCGGGCCGATCATCCGCGCCGCATCTTCCAGCCGGTCGATATCCTCCGGCCGCCCGCGCCCCTCGTCGATCTCGATCAGCAGCTTCTCCACCCAGGGCAACCCGTCGCGGCACGGCGTGCACCAGCCGCAGGATTCCTGCGCGAAGAAATGTTCGAGATTGCGCAGCATGCCGATCGGCGAGGCGCGGTCGTCCAGCAGGATCGCAAGCCCGGTGCCCAGACGGCTGCCCGCCTTCTCCGGCGTCGGATAATCGAGCGTGATATCGGCGTGCTCCGCGCCGAGGAACGCCGTGGATGCACCGCCGGGCAGGAAGGCGCGCAGCTTGTAGCCGTCCTGCATCCCGCCCGCGCACTCGTTCAGCAGGACGCCCATGCGCGTGCCGAGCGGCAATTCGTAGACGCCGGGCCGCTTCGCGCGCCCGCTGACGCCGTAGAGCTTGGTGCCGCCATCCTCACAGGCCGAGAGGCCGAGATACCACTCCACCCCGTTCGCCACGATATGCGGAACGTTGCAGAACGTCTCGATGTTGTTGACCACCGTGGGGGCGCCCCACAACCCGCTGACCTGCGGGAAGGGCGGCTTGGTGCGCGGATTGGCGCGACGCCCCTCCAGCGCGGTGATCAGCGCCGTCTCCTCGCCGCAGATGTACCGCCCCCCCGAAGGATGGGCGATCAGCTCGAAATCGAAGCCTGAGCCGAGGATGTTCTTGCCGAGATACCCGGCTGCCTCCGCCTGCGCCAGCGCGCGGCGCACCCGCTCCAGCCCGAGATGATATTCGCCGCGCAGGAAGATCACGCCGTGCGACGCCTGGATCGCATAGGCGGAGATGATCATCCCCTCGATGAGCTGGAGCGGATTGCCCTCGACCAGCAGCCGGTCCTTGAAGGTGCCGGGCTCCATCTCGTCCCCGTTGGCGACGAGGTATTTCCGGCGGTCCTTCGCGGAGTCCTTCGGCACGAAGCTCCATTTCAGCCCGGTGTTGAACCCCGCGCCGCCGCGTCCGCGCAGCCGGGAATTCTTGACCTCCTCGATCAGCTCCGCCGGAGACAGGCCGGACAGCACGCGCCGCAATCCGCGAAACCCGCCGCCGCGCTCATACGCCGCGACATCCGGCGGATCGGCCTGATCGACCAGAGCGAGCAGGGGCCGCTTCTCAGGATCCTTCGCCGTGATGCTCATGACGTCATTCCCCGCTTCGCCTCAATAATGGCGTCGATGTCTTCCGGCTTCACCGGCCCGTACGTCTCCGCGCCGATCATCATCGCCGGGCCATGATCGCAGTGCCCGAGGCAGACGATCGGCAGCAGCGTGAATGCCCCGTCCGGCGTGGTCTGCCCCATCCCGATCCCGAGCTTCGCGCAGAGCTTTTCCTTCACGCCGTCGGCACCCGTCAGCCAGCAGGAAACGCTGTCGCACAACATGATGACATTGCGCCCGACGGGCTTGCGGAAGATCAGGTTGTAATAGGTCGCCACCCCGTCCAGATCGGCCGGAGACATGCCGAGCAGATCGCCGATCTGCCTGAGATGCCGGTCGCAGATCCAGCCATAGCGCTCCTGCACCAGCCGCAACGCCTCGATGCAGGCTCCGCGCGGCAGGACGTCGTGATGCGCCAGATCGAGGATGGTGGTGACGAGATCGGGTGCGATCTCGGCCGGCATTTCGGCGCCGGCGGCCGTTTTTTCAGCAGCCATCTTCTCAGCGGTCCACATCGGCCATCACGAAATCGACGCTGCCGACGATGGCGATGAGATCGGCGAGCGTCGCGCCCCGCGCCAGCAGCGGAATCTGTTGCAGATGAATGAAGGAGGGCGTGCGGATACGCGTGCGGTAGGACATCGTGCCGCCATCCGAGGTCAGGTAATAGGAGTTCAACCCCTTCGTCGCCTCGATGCAGGAGCGCGCCTCGCCCGGCGGCATCACCGGCCCCCAGCTCACCCCCACGAAATGATGGATCAGCGTCTCGATGTCATGCATCGTCCGCGGCTTCGGCGGCGGCATGGCCAGCGGATGCTCGGCCTTGTAGGGCCCCTCCGGCATGTTCTCGAGGCAATAGCGGATGATCCGCAGGCTCTGGCGCATCTCCTCGACATGCACCAGCGCGCGGTCGTAGCAGTCGCCGTTATGGGCGACCGGCACCTCGAAGGGAATCTGGTCGTATCCCGAATAGGGCGCGATCTTGCGGTAATCCCACTCATGCCCCGTGGCGCGCAGACCCGGCCCCGTCACGCCCCATTCCACGGCTTCCTCGGTGGAGTAGACGCCCACGCCCTTGGTGCGCGCCTTGAAGATCGGATTCTGCATGACGAGCTTGTCGTACTCGTCCAGACGCTTGGGCAGGTAGTCGAGGAAGGCCTTCACCTCCCCTTCCCAGCCCTTCGGCAGATCCATCGCCACGCCGCCGATGCGGAAGAAGGCCGGATGCATCCGGAAACCGCAGATCTTCTCGATGATCTCGAAGACGTGCTCGCGGTCGGTGAAGATGAAGAAGACCGGCGACAACTGCCCGAGATCCTGGATCATGGTGCCGTAGAACACCATGTGGCTCGACAGGCGGAAGAACTCGGCGAGCATGATGCGGATCATCTTCGCGCGATCCGGCACGGTGATGCCCGCCAGCTTCTCCACCCCCATCACATAGGGGAAGTTGTTCATCACCCCGCCGACATAATCAACACGGTCGGTATAGGGGATGAAGCTGTGCCAGGTCTGGCGTTCCGCCATCTTCTCCGCGCCGCGATGGTGGTAGCCGATATCCGGCACCGCATCGACGATGAATTCGCCCTCGAGCTGGAGCATCAGGCGGAACACGCCATGCACCGACGGGTGGTTCGGCCCGACATTGAGGAACATGAAGTCGCTGTTGTCGGAATGCCGCTTCATTCCCCAGGCTTCGGGGTCGAATTTCAGCGCTTCCTGCTCGCGCATCATGTCTTCGTCGGTGAGCGTGAAAGGCGGCCGCTCCGTCGCGCGCGCGTAATGATCCTTACGCAGCGGATGCCCCTCCCAGGTCGGAGGCAGCATGATGCGGCGCAGGGCCGGATGCCCCTCGAACACCACGCCCATGAGATCCCATGCCTCGCGCTCCAGCCAGTTCGCGTTCGGCCAGAGATCGGTGATGGTCGGCACCGTCGCGTCATCGGCGGGAACCGGCACTTTCAGCCGCAGATCGTCGAGCGGACCGTCGAAGGAGGTGAGATGGTAGACGACGGTATAGCCGCCATAAGGAAGCCCCGCCGCCTTGTGCTCGCGCTGGCGTTCGTCCACCGCCGTCAGATCGAACAGCATCCGCAGTCGTCCGGCGCGCTTGACGGCCTTGAGCACCTCGCGAATCTGGCCGCGCGACACCCAGAAGGTCGGCACCTCGTCGCGCGTCGCCTCTTCCGTCAGCACCATATGCGGCGGCAACGCGGCAACGGTCGCGCCCATCGCCCCCAGACGGCTACGTTCCAGGACTTCGCTCATATGCCCGCCTCCTCAGATCGTGTCCGGCGTGCGGAGGTCGCGCACCGCCATGCGCTCCTCGCGCTTGAGATCGCGCATCGAGGGCGGCGTCACCTTCGTCACCCCCTGGTCGCCGATCATCCAGCTCAACGGACGGCGCTGCTGGCCGATGGATTTCTGCAACAGCATCAGCCCTTCGAGCAGCGCGTCCGGCCGCGGCGGACATCCCGGCACGTACACATCGACGGGCAGGAAGGAATCGACCCCCTGCACCACCGAGTAGATGTCGTACATCCCGCCGGAATTGGCGCAGGAGCCCATGGAGATCACCCAGCGGGGCTCCAGCATCTGGTCGTAGATATATTTCACGATGGGCGCCATCTTGCGGAACACGGTCCCGGCGATGACGATCAGATCCGCCTCGCGCGGGGTCGCGCGCAACACCTCGGAGCCGAAGCGGGCGATGTCGTATTTGCTGGTGAAGGCCGTCGCCATCTCCACATAGCAGCAGGAGAGCCCGAAATTCATCGGCCAGAGCGAGTTCTTCTGCCCCCAGGAAATGAAATCCTGCAACTTCCCGACCAGCAGCGAGCGCCGCACGTCCTCATGCTGCAACAGATCCTCGGGGCGCTGCTTCTCGATCGCTTCGCCGCCGAGGGGAGAGGTAAGGGACCAGTTCATGTTTCAGACCTCGCGCGGCGCTGACGGGACGAGAGACAGATCGGGCGCCTGCACGGGCGCGACCGGGTGCGGACGCCGTTGCTTCGGGCCCCAGTCCAGCGCGCCGCACCGCCAGAGATAGGCCAGCGCCACGAAGAGGAAGACCACGAAGGTCACGACAGTGATGTAGGCCGCCCAGCCCGCCTGCACCGCCACATCGGCCCAGGCGTAGAGAAACACACCCTCGACGTCGAAAATCACAAAGAACATGGCCAGAAGATAATATTGCACCGGCAGCCGCAACCGCGCCGTCCCCGTTTGCAGCATCCCCGATTCACAGGGAAGGTTCATCGAGGCACCCATGGCGCGCCCGACTCGGCGCGGACCAAGAACAGAAGACAGCGCCACAACGATTGTGAGAAATATCGCAGTGAATGCGATATAAATCGCAAGAATATGGGTTGTAATGAAGTCGATAATCACGCTCATCACCGTTCAACCATAGGGACAGGACTGCGCCCGAACAGACCGGACAGGCGCAACACTATCATGAAAGCACCATCTTTGCGGCATTGTCATTCCAATAGCCTTCACCCTTTGCCTCAGCCTATATCCTGCTGCCAACTGCACGTCTTCGTGAAAGGCTATTAATTCGGTTTCATAAATTCGAATGAGGCCATTATTTGAGAATTATTCTCAATTACAACGGCCGGCGCGCGACAGCGCCTGATCCAGATACAGGCCCGCCCGGATCAGGGCGAGATGGGTGAAGGCCTGCGGAAAATTGCCGAGATGTTCGCCCGCCGGGCCGATTTCCTCGGAAAACAGCCCCGCATGATTGGCGTAGGACAGCATCTTCTCGAACAGGAAGCGGGCCTGCAGCAGATCGCCCGAACGGGCGAGACACTCGACATACCAGAAGGAGCACATGGTGAACGTCCCCTCTGTGCCGGTCAGCCCGTCGTGATTTTCGCCTTTCTTCACCTCGTAGCGATAGACATGGCTGTCGTCGACGAGCCGCTCGCCCACCGCGTTCAGCGTCGACTGCCAGCGCGGATCGTGATCGCCGATGAACCCCATCAGCGGCATGAGCAGGCAGGAAGCGTCGATCGCGTCTCCACCCTTGAATTGCGTGAAGTAACCGAGATCCTCATTCCAGAAGTTCTCATGTATGTCGTGATAGATCGCATCACGTTCGCGCCGCCATAACGCGACCCGTCCGGGCAGGCTGCGCCGCCGGGCGATTCCGATGCCGCGATCCAGCGCCACCCAGCACATGAAGCGCGAGAAGAGGAAATGCCGCTTCCCGCCGCGCACCTCCCAGATGCTTTCATCCGGCTGGTTCCAGTTGACGCTGAGCCAGTCCATGGCTTCCGCGACGGAGATCCATTCCTCATGGCTCAGCCGTTCGAACGCCTCGTCGGCGAGAGAGATCGCGTCCATCACCTCGCCGATGATATCGAGCTGCAACTGCCCTTCCGCCCCGTTGCCGATCCGGACCGGGCGCGAGTCCCGATAACCCTGGAAATGATCCAGATCCGTTTCGAAATCGATGTTGCGCCCGTCGATCCCGTAGAGCACGCGGAGCCGCGCCTCCCCGGGCTTCGCAGCCAGGCGGCGTTCATGCAGCCAGCGGATGAAGGCCGTCGCCTCTTCGCGGTAGCCCATCTTCATGAAGGCGTTCACCATGAAGGAGGAGTCGCGCACCCAGCAATAGCGGTAGTCCCAGTTCCGAACGCCCCCGGGGTCCTCCGGCAGGCCGAACGTCGCGGCCGCCACCATCGAGCCGTATTCGGCGGAGGTCAGCAGCTTCAACGCAAGCGCCGACCGCGTCATGTGCTCGCGCCAGCGCCCGGTATAGGACGAATGCGCCACCCAGTCCCGCCAGTAAGTCGACGTTTCCTTGAACGCCTCCGCGACCCGGTGCGGCTCGAGGCAGATATTCTCCCCGGCCTCTTCGCTGTCGAGCGTGAAGGTGGCGGTGTCGTTCTGCTCCAGCGCGAACTCCGCGACGACCGCATCCCCCTCGATCGTGAGAGGAACGGAGGCACAAAGCCGAAGCGGCGGCAAATCCGGCCCGTCCGGACGGAAAATGACCTGACACGCTTCCGGCTGCTCGATGCTGTGGGACACGCGCGCGTAATCGAAGCGCGGGGCGCAGCGAAGGCGATAGGTCACTCGCCCCCGCACCGCCTTCACACGGCGGATGAGGCGCTGCACCGGATCGACCGGCAAGGGCACCATGAAGTCCGAAATCTCGCTGACGCCCTCGGTGGAGAGTCGTCGCGTCAGCAGCACGTTCGTATCGGGAACATAGAACTGGGTCAGACGCCCGCCCTCGAGGGCGGGGGCGAGCGAAAACTCCCCCGCCTCGGGATCGAGCAGGGACGCAAAGACACTCGGGCTGTCGAAACGCGGCCAGCAAAGGAAATCGATGCTCCCGTTCAGCGCCACCAGCGCCGTGGTTCGCAGTCCGCCGATGACCGCGTGATTCTCGATCGCCATATCCGCCATGGGTTGTCTCCCGGAAGGCGACGCCACGCGCCGCCGCACAGACAATTAGAAACCGGGGAAACGGGTCTCTGCCAAGGGGCGAAAGCCATTTTCCCGCGATTTGACACCAGATTGAAGGCACTCTCTCACGCGGGGCGGGCGCGCGCCTCCCGCGCTGCGACTCTGGACAGGGCGGATGGCCATCAAGGCGCAACTGGGCACGTCAGTTTCCCGCGAAAAACAGGGCGGATCTGACCGAGTAGAGGGTGGCGGAACAATAAATGTCACAATGATATAAAAAATGATTAATGTCGTTTCATGATGTCCATTGGCGACGACATTTCCCGGGGGACGATCGGCCATGCCGATGGAAGAAGAGCTTCTCAACAGGTTTCGACGTGCCTGCCATGTTAAACCACGCATGCACTCTGTTTTTTGGCTTCTGGTCTTGGCCTTCTGATCCAGGAACGTTCCGCATCCAACATCGCAGCCTTGTCTTCCATGTTATATGCTTATGTGCCCGGTCGTATATGTTGTCGGGCGCGGGAGTGCATCCCGAGTGAACGCCCCCGCCGTCGGACGCCGCATTTCGGCCGGACAACATGAGACAGAAAGCCGATCGCGTGCCCAGCTTCCCACACCCTTCATCCCGATGACCTCCGCCCGATCCGGAAGCCTGACCTGGCCGCATTGCGCCGTTCTGCTTGCCGCCGGCGGCGGCGCGCGCCTCGACCGGCCGGAACACGCCTCGACGGTCGACGGGGCCACGCTGCTTCGCCGGATGGTCCGATTGCTGGAGGCAACCGCGCCGCGCCGCCTGCTTGCAATCGTCGGGACCAGGGAAATGGCGGCGCGACTCGCGGGGGCCGGGGCGGAGATTCTCGTCCACGACGCGTGGCCGTCCGGGTTCGCCGCTTCGGTGCAACGCGCGGCGCAGGCATTGCGCGGTCATGAAGGACCGACGCTGTTCGCGAGCGTGGATCAGTGCCGACTGGAGGCGCGTCATCTCGATGCGCTCCTGCGCGCCGGGCGTGATCGCGCTGTCGGCGCCGTGCGGGACATCGCCTCGCGCCATGACGCCGACAGCTTCGGTCTTCCGGCGCTGATCTCGGCGGAGACGCTTGCCCTCGCCGACCGGCTGACGGGCGACGAGGATTTCGGGCCGATCTGGCGCACGCGACCCGAGCGGGTCGCCCTGGTGGACGCGCCCGAACGCGGCTTCGATCTCGCCACCTCCGTCCGGCTCGCCGCGGCGATCCCGCACCGCCGGATCGACGGCGGGCGGCGACGCGCCGAGGGCGAGCGGGATCGCGCGCCGGGCGTGCGGGAACTCAAGCAGAAGCGCGTCCGCAAGGCGGTGATCGACACGGCGATGCGCCTCTTCGCCGAACGCGGCTTCGAGGCGGTCACGGTGGACGAGATCGCCGCCATCGCCGGAATCTCGCGCCGCTCGCTGTTCCGCTACTTCCCGACCAAGGGCGACATCGTCTTCGCCTGGACGGAAATCATGACCGACTCCCTGCGCGAGACCTTCGCCCTTCACGCGGCGGCCCCGCACGCGGCCGACGAATCGGCGGAGACGGTGCTGCGCCGCGCTTTCGTCACCGCGCTCAGCCATATCCGGACCGATACCGCCGAGACCGTCGCGCTGGTGCGGCTCATCGAACAGTCGCCCGCCCTGCGGCAGCATTCGCTGCGGAAATATGAGGCGTGGGAAGACAGCATCATGACCGCCTGGCATGACCGGCTCCCGCCCGGCCCGACGCAATTCCTGACCGCGCGCGTTCTGGCGCGCGGCGCGATCGCCGCGTTCCGCTCGGCGCTCGATGAATGGCTGCGGCAGGAAGGGCGGCTTCCCTTCCCCGATCTGCTGGACGAGGCTTTTCGTATCCAGCACGATATCTTCGGTCTCCGGCCGCTCTCGCCGCCGGTGGTGGGATCGTCCCCCGGTGATGAATCGCCCCCTCGAAATTCCTGACCTCAAAAATAGGGAGTTGTGCCGCCATGCGCCTCTGTATCCCTGCGCTTCTGCTCTGCACGGTCCCGATGACCGCCGGATCGGCGGCGGAGCCCTCCCGCGAGGCGATGACGCTCACGCGGACCCTCGATCTGAGCGCCGGACTCGGGCTTCCGCCGGGCTGGCGCGTCGAAACCTTCGAGCCGAAATCCGGCACCGCTCCGGAAATCGGCGACATCCCGGCCCGGATCTGCATCACCCGGCCCGCCGCCTCGCCCGACTGCCTGCGCATCGTCACCGGGCCTGAGTATCCGGGCAATATCGCCTATCCCTATCAGACGATCACCGATCTCAAGGTGGCGGAGATCCCCGACGGCAAGGGCGGGTCGGAACGCGCCCTGCTGGCGCGCGCCCGGTACAGCGGCGGCGGCCCCGGCGTGCTGGACCTGTTGCTGATCTGGCGGAAACTGCCGAATGGCACCCTCCTGAACCCGGAGTCCATCGAGGGAGGAACCGCCGTGCAGCGGGCCTTCTTCACCTCGGGCCCGCTCAACGGGCTCTTCGCGCAGGCCGAGCCGATACAGACGACACAGAAAATACATACCGACCCCGAGCGGTACCGGATCGAGGTGCGGCGAATGACACCTTTGGGAAGTTACGAAATCCTCGTTTTCCTGACGCCGGAAAGCTGGGCCAGCCCGGTTGGCGACGGCCCGACGCCCGATTTGCGCAAGACACTCGCCCCCCTGATCGCGGAGCGGCTCAGGAGCGTTTATCCGAACGGGCTGCCCTGACCTCCTCCGGCGCGGGCCCGACCGCCTCGGGCGCGCCCAGCTTCGGGACGCGCCCGTGATGCCCGAAATTGACGATCCGCGCCTCGACCGGACGAACCACCCCCATGAGGTTCGACCTCAGAAGCAGGACCGCGAGACCCGACCCCAGCATCGGGCCAAGGATGTAGATCCATAGCCCGCTGAAATCGCCGCTGAACAGATCCGGCCCGAAGGAGCGGGCGAAATTCGTGCTGTCTCCGGAAATCCAGGCGACGAAGGGATTCATCAGGAAAAAATACCACCCGCCGATCCATGGCGCGACGAGATGCAGCCGGGGCGTGGCCGCCGCCCAGTAGAGCGCCAGAATCAGCCCCATCGTCGCCGCCAGCTCGGCGCCGAGGACGAAGAGGCCGGGCACTCCCGCCGCCGGCATGGTGGCGACGTAATGCACGGCGCTCACCCATCCTCTCCAGACAGGCAGGAGGCACCCGAGCAGAGACATCGCGGCCGTGCCGAGACACGCCCCGACAATCTGCGCCAGAGCATAGCCCAGCGCGTCCAGCGGCGCGATGCGCCTGCCGAGGGCGAAGGCCAGGGTGACGGACGGGCTGAGATGCGCCCCGCTCACGCGGCCGAAGGGCGTCATGGCGGCGATCGTCCCCGACCCGCCGAAGCACAGACCGCACAGCGCGATTTGCAGCTCCGGATACCGCCGCAGCACGCCCGCCACCGGCGAGGCGGGCGTCAGCAGCAGCGTATTGGTCGCGATCCCGAGACACATCAGCACCGCGGTCGCCACGGCCTCGCATCCATAAAGCGTCCAATGCAGCCGATGGTCCGGGTGCGGAGCGCCCGCGAGAGGACGATCCTCCAACTGCCTGCGGGTGAACCGGACATGGGGCAAGGCGATGTGCGGGAATCGGGCATGATGCGCCGGATAACTCTTTTCCCGCGCCTCCGCCGCGTCGTCCTCTTTCTGTCGGCTCATGCCAGCGGTTCGGTGCGATAGAGCGTCACGCGCAGTCCTCCATGCGGCACGGGCGGATCGGCAGGCAGGAAATCGAGCCCGGTGGCCCGCGCCAGTTCCGGTTCCGTCGTCACGATCCCGACGCGCCAGCCCGCGAACCGTTCCCGCGCCACATGGCCGAACGCGCGATACAGCGGCGCGAGGGCGCGCTTGTCGCCGAGGCGCGCGCCATAGGGCGGGTTGGTGATGAGCAGCCCCGGCGTCCCCTCCGGCGGAACGATCTCGCTCACGCCGCACTGACGGAAGACCGTGAAGGCCGACACCCCCGCGCGCTCCGCATTGGCACGACTCATGGCGACCGCCCCGGCGTCGCGATCGCTCCCATGGAACCGCCCCCCGGGCTCCCGCCGCCCGCGCTCATGGCGCAGGGCGTTCCAGGCGTCGGGATCGAAAGTGGCGAGGCGCTCGAAAGCGAAGGCGCGCGCACGTCCCGGATTCAGCCGCGCCGCGATTTCCGCCGCCTCGATGACGAGGGTGCCGGACCCGCACATCGGATCGAGCACCGGCTCCTCGCCGCCGAAACCGCAACGGCGGAGAAAGAGGGCGGCCATCGTCTCGCGCATCGGCGCGCGGTTGACCTCCGCCTTGTAGCCGCGCCGATGCAGGGCCTCGCCCGAAGTGTCGAGGCTGATCGTGCAGAGATCGCGCTCCATCCGCACCATCACCGTCAGGCCGTTTTCGGGATCGGAGGGCGCGCCGAGCGTCTCGCCGATCGCCCGCGCCACCCGCTCCGCCACCGCGCCCGAATGATAGAGCCGCGAACCGGAACAGCTCGCCTCGACGCGGAACGGTATGTCAGGGCGCAGCGCCGCCGCCCACGGCACCTCGCGCGCCCGCGCCTCGAGCTGCGCCAGATGCACGGCGCGGAAGGACGCCAGCCGCGCGAGCACGCGCCCCGTCCCGCGCAGCCAGAGATTGGCGCGCCAGACGTCGCTCCACCCGCCCATGAGCGTCACCCCGCCCGGCACGACGGCGGGACGGCGGAAGCCCTTCAGCCGCGCCTCCTCGCACAGCACGGCTTCGAGTCCGGGCGGCGCGGCGAGGAAGATTTCGAAGGGCTCCGCTCCGTTCGCCGACCCGTTCATCGGCCGCCGGACCCGCTCCGCGGAGGCCCGTAGGTCACGCTTTCCGCCGGCTGATACACCCCCGGCACCACCGACGACGAGGCGTTCGTCGACGGATGATCAGGCGACGGCTCCGGCGGCCCCACTCCGCTGACGCCGATCCCGCCCGGCACCGCCGCCGCGAGCACCGGGGAAGGCGGCCGGTGCCGGCCATGGCCGGGCGGCCCGTAGACCACCAGATCGGCCCGGGGCGGCCCCAGAATTTCGGGCGCCGAACAGCCGCCCACCATCGTCATGCCCAGGGCAAGCACGAGCCGGGCGATCGGAAAGCGGCGGAGACAGCACATGGTTTATCGTATCAATCCACCGCTCCCCCGGCAATCGCGCGTCTCGCCGAAGAGGCCCAGGCTTGACGGCCGGCAGCCGACCTGTCCGCCGACACCGGAACACCGCCGACGCATGGCGGCGGTTGACGTCCCGCGCGGCGCGGGGCAAGGACAGCGCCGGTTGAGTCCTGCGCAAAGGATAGAAGGCGGTGTTTGAAGGCGAGATGACTTCCCCCGCCGCGCGGCGCCGGGCGTGGCGCGACAGTCTGTTTGTCGATCATGCGATCTTCCGGCTGGCCTGGACGAATTTCGCCCCCGTCCTGCCCGGACGGGTCTATCGCTGCAACCACCCGACGCCCGCCCGGCTGGCGCGGCTGGTCGAAACCTACGGATTCCGGACGCTGGTCAATCTGCGCGGCCATCGCCGCTGCGGCTCGGACGCCCTGTCCCGCGACGCGGCGAGACGGCTTGATCTGACCCATATCGACATGGCCTTCGAAAGCCGTGGCGCGCCGCATCGCGACCGCATCCTGCGCTTCCACGGGCTTTACCGCACCCTCGAAACGCCGATGCTGATGCACTGCAAATCCGGCGCGGACCGCGCCGGGCTGGCTTCCGGACTCGTGATCCTATTCGAAGGGGGCAGCGCCACGGACGCGATGCGGCAACTGCACTGGCGCTTCGGCCATTTCAATCGGTCCCGCACCGGCATTCTGGATGCGTTCTTTCTCCGCTATCAGGCCGAGGCGGAAGGGCGGCGCCCCTTCCTCGACTGGGTGGAGACCGATTATGACGAAGCCGCATTGAAGCGGGATTTCACGGCGGGCAAGCTTGCCTCGTTCCTGAACGACGCCGTGCTGCGACGGGAATAGAACGGGGCGTCCCTCTTTCCCGGCAAAACGCTTAATGCGCTGATTTTCGCATGTTTCTGGTGGAAGGGGTTGGATTCGAACCAACGTAGGCGTACGCCAGCGGATTTACAGTCCGCCCCCTTTAGCCACTCGGGCACCCTTCCATGGGGGTGGGGAAATATGGTGGATCGCCAATGAAGTCAAGCGGCGGGGCGCGGTTTTATATGCGGGTTTCCCGATGACGGGACGCAGCATTCGGACTATAGGGAACGTCATGTCGCGTCGCCCCTCGTTCCGCCCCTCTGCGCCGTCCCATCGTGCTCCAGCGGGCAGTGGGTACTGGCTTTACGGCCAACATGCCGCTGCGGCGGCGCTCGCCAATCCGCATCGTCATATTCACGAAATTCTCGTGACGAAAGAGGCGCTTGCCGCGCTGGAGGGACAGCGTGTCCCCCTGCCCGTCCCTCCTCATCTGGTGGAGCGCGGACGGCTCGACCAGCTTTGCGAGCGCGACGCCGTGCATCAGGGCGTCGCGCTGCGCGTCGAGCCCCTGACGCCGCCCGCGCTCGAAGACGTGCTGGAGCGCAGCGGTCCGATCCTCGTGCTCGACCAGGTGACGGACCCGCGCAATATCGGCGCGATCCTGCGCTCCGCCGCCGCGTTCGGCGCCGCCGCTCTCCTGCTCCAGGACCGCAACGCGCCGCAGGAGAGCGGCGCCATGGCCAAGGCGGCCTCCGGCGCGCTCGACATCGTGCCGGTACTGCGCGAGGTCAATCTCGCGCGGGCTCTGGCGGCGTTGCAGAATGCCGGACTCTGGGTCGTCGGGCTCGACGCGGGCGGGGTGCGGCTCGATGGCGCGGCCTATGCGGAGCGACGCGTGACGCTGGTTCTGGGAGCGGAAGGCGCGGGGCTGCGGCGGCTGACACGGGAGAGCTGCGACGAAATCGCGAGCGTGTACATGCCCGGGAATATGGAGAGCCTGAATGTTTCCAACGCCGCCGCCGTGGCGTTGTATGAACTCGCGCGTCCGCTCTGACGCGACCGTCCTGATCTGGTTTGGAGAATTATTCCATGAAGGCGATTGGCTATTCCTCGATCGGCGCTCCTTCCGTTCTGGAGGAGATCGAGCTGCCGAAGCCCGTGCCCGGCCCGCGCGATCTGCTGGTGAAGGTCGAGGCGATCTCGATCAACCCGGTGGACACCAAGATCCGCCGCCGCGCGGCGGCGCTCCCCGGCGAAAGCTGGCGCGTGCTCGGCTGGGATGTGGCGGGGGTGGTCGAGGCGGTCGGGGCGGAGGTCACGCTCTTCGCGCCGGGCGACGAGGTCTTCTACGCGGGCGAGCTGATGCGTCAGGGCGGCAATGCGGAATGGCACTGCGTCGATGAGCGGCTGGCCGGTCACAAGCCGGAGACGCTCGACTGGGGTCAGGCGGCCTCCCTCCCGCTGACGGCACTGACGGCATGGGAATTGCTGTTCGAGCGGCTGGGCGTGACCCCGGAGACGGAAGGCGCGCTGCTGGTGATCGGCGGGGCCGGCGGCGTGGGCTCGATACTGATCCAGCTCGCGCGGCGGCTGACGGAACTGACCGTCATCGCCACTGCCTCGCGGGCGGAAAGCCGCGCATGGTGCGAGACGATGGGCGCGCATCACGTCATCGACCATTCGCGCGACATGACGGCGCAGCTGGCGGAAATCGGGCATCCGGAGATTCCGTTCGTCGCCAGCCTGACGGCGAGCGACGTGCATCACGCCTTTCTCGTGGAGACTCTCGCGCCGCAGGGCGTGCTGGTGTTGATCGACGATCCGGCGGGATTCGACATCATGCCCTTCAAGCGCAAGAGCGCCACGATCGCATGGGAATTCATGTTCACCCGCACGCTCTTCGAGATGGACGACAAAGAGATCCTGGGCGAGATTCTGGAGGAGGTCGCGCGTCTGGCGGATGAAGGGCTGCTTCGCCCCACCGATACGCGCCGGCTGGCGCCGATCTGCGCGGAAACCCTGCGCGAGGCGCATGAGGCGTCCGAGCGAGGGGCAAGCATCGGCAAAACGGTGGTGCTGGGATTCTGAGCGGGAATTTCGTTACATTCCGGCCCTGCGCCGACGCGGCGGCGGCACAATCTCGCCACGACGCGACGTGACGATACACTCCTGACCCAAAGGAGGATTCCAAATGAAGCGGTCGAGACTCCTCTCACTTTGCGCGGCGGCGATGCTGCTTCTGCCTCTGATGGCCGAAAGCGAGGCCCTGGCCCAGCCTGGCCCCGGTCCTGGTCCCGGTGGCGGCCCTGGCCCGGGACCTGGGCCGGGGCCAGGGCCAGGCGGGTTCTGGCATGACCGGATGGGACCGTGGGGTCCGGGCAGGGAGGGACCGGTCGGGCCCGGCGGAGGCTGGCGGGGCTGGCATCCGGGGCCGCATGGATGGCGGCGCGGCGATTACTTCGCCGGGTGGCGCGCGCCGGGATATCGCATCCCGGACTGGCACGCCTATCCGGGGCTTTATGCGCCGCCGCCGGGCTATTACTGGACCCGGTATGACAACCAGTATCTGCTGACCGAGATCGCGACGGGATTGATCGCGGGGATCGTCGGCGGCGTGGTTGGCAGCGTGATCGCGCCGTCACCCGCCGCGCCGGGCGTGCCTCCGCCACCGGGAATTCCTCCGCAACCGGGTTTTCCTTACTGAGCCCGGTGTCGGGCTGACCCGGTCCCGGGACTGCCTCGTCGGCCCGACCGACCGCAGGTCGTTTCGCGGGCGCTCACGGAGGGGACAGAACGAAATCCGCGATTGCCGGGACCACGCCGGGAGCGAGGGGCAGCCCGGGATCGGCATAGGTCGCCACATTCGCGCGGCGATCATCGGATGCGACGGGCTTCAGCACATGATTGGTGTCCGGCAGAAGCACCAGCGTCGCTGCGGGATCGGCCTGTTTCAGCAATGCCGCGTCTTTCACACCGACCTGAAGATCGCGCTCGCCCTGCATGATCAGGACGGGTTTGTGAAATCCGGCCAGCAGCCTCGTCGGATCGATGGCGAGCGCGTCGATCAGGAAATTCTGTACCGCCGGGCGGAAGAGCGGGAACAGGGCGGGATTCAGGGTGTCCACATCGACATGCCGTCCGGCCTCGAGGGTGGAGAGCGCCGCCAGAGCCTGACCGAGGATCGGGGCGTTCGCCGGGTTGGATTTCAATTGCTCGGCGAGCACCTGCCCCATCGGCCTGCCGGGCGTCGAGACGAGGATGAGCCCGCAGATGGCCGCATCCTCCTTTCCCGCCACGAGCGCGACGAGCCCGCCTTCGCTATGCCCGAGAACCCAGACGCAGCGTGCGCCCGTCGCATGGCGGACCGATCCGATCCAGGAATGGACGTCCGCCGCGTAGTCCTCAATGGTGACGGCGTTGCCGTCCGGGACGGCTCCGGCGCTCGCAAATGTCCCGCGCTTGTCGATGCGGAGCGTGGCGATGCCGCGTGTGGCCAGTCCTTCGGCCAGCAGCTTCAGCGTGGCGGCCTTCATCCCATGGGGGTTGTTGCCGTCGCGATCGGTCGCGCCCGAGCCGGGGATCATGAGGACAACCGGGGCGTTCTTGCCGGGCGAGAGCATCGTGCCCTTGAGGGGGCCTGTCGGGCCGGGCGCCTCCAGGAAACTCTCGACGGGCGGCGGGGCCTGGGTTGGAGCGGCTGCGGTCGCGGCCGAGAGCAGCGCGGCGAGGAGGATCATGGTTTTCTCCCGACAGAGGACCCAGCCAGTCACCGATATCGACAGGAACACGGGGGCCGTCGACTGCGCCGTATTTGAAATCTGACAGTCTCCGCCGATAATGCAACCTCATTTCCGGAACCGGGAGGCGGAAAGCATGACGGGATATGTTGCGCTGCTCCGGGCGGTGAATGTCGGGGGCACGGGCAAGCTGCCCATGAGCGTTCTGACCGGGCTTTGCGAGGCGGCGGGCTTTGCGCGGGTGCGGACTTATATTGCGAGCGGCAACGTCGTTTTTCAGAGCCACGGCACCGAGGCGCAGGTCCGGTCCGCCCTTGAGGAGCGGCTGCGCGCCTATGCCGGAAAGGAAATCGGCGTCGTGGTGCGCACGGCGCGCGAGATTGCCGATGTGGTCGCGCGCAACCCCTTTGTGGATGCGCCCGGCAATCGGGTCATGGCGTTGTTCGTCGATGCGCCGCTGCCGGACGATCCACTCGACGGCGTGACCGGAATCGGGAACGAGCAGATCCGTCTGGGAACGCGCGAATTCTTCGTCTTCTACCCGGACGGCATGGCTGACACGCGGCTGCGCATCCCCGGCGGCAGGCATGGCACGGCGCGGAATATGAACACTGTGGGCAAGCTGGCTGAAATGGCCGCCGCTCTCGATCAGGGCCCGATCGCCTCAGGCTGACCGGGCAACTCCCACACCGGGCCGGAAAAATTCCCTGGTTCCGGACGATCGCGCGAATGTCGCCTCAGATCATATAATCGACGGGCGGCAGGCGCTGGTCCATGCCGAGAGCCGGAAGGGCGGTGTGGCGGGTGCCGATGCGGCGGGCGGGGTTGCCGACGACGGTCGTGTAGGGGGGGACGTTTTCGAGGACGACGGAACCCGCGCCGATCTTGCAGCCTTCGCCGAGTTCGATATTGCCGAGGACTTTGGCGCCCGCGCCGACGAGGACGCCACGGCGGACCTTGGGATGGCGATCGCCGGTTTCCTTGCCGGTGCCCCCGAGGGTGACGTTCTGAAGCAGCGAGACGTCGTCGTCGAGCACGCAGGTTTCGCCGATGACGATGCCGGTGCCGTGATCGAAGACGATGCGGCGGCCGAGGCAGGCGGCGGGGTGGATGTCCACGGCGAAGCGTTCGCTCACGAGGCTCTGGATATGGCGCGCGAGGTGCTGGCGGTCGTGCCGCCAGAGCCAGTGGGCGATGCGGTGGGCCTGGATGGCGTGATAGCCCTTGAAGAAGAGAAAGGCGGTCACGTAGTCCGGGCAGGCGGCGTCACGTTCCTGCACAGCGATCATGTCCGCGCAGGCGGCTTCGGCGATGGCGGGAGAATGGGCCAGGGCGGAGGCGACGAGCGCGGTGAGCACCGGGGCGGACAGGGCGCGATCGGCCAGCTTGGTGCCGAGAAGGGCCGCGAGGGCGCTCTGGAAGTTGCGGTGGTCGCTGATGCCGGTGGCGAAGACGCCCTGGATGAGCACGTCGCAGCAGACATCGCTCTGGACGAGCATGTCCTGCCAGATGGCGTCGAGATTCGGGGGAGAAGAAAGCTGCGGGGAAGCTGGGAAAGTGTCGGTCATAATCCCATGGCCCGGCGCACGAAGGCGCGTTTCAGTCCCGGCATGCGGTTGAGCGCGCCGAGTCCGAGGTCGCGCGCCAGCCGCAGGGCCGGATTGTCGTTACCGAAGAGGCGTTCCAGCCCGTCGCAGGCGGCGAGGGTCAACATGGCCTGCGGACGTGCGCGTCTCTGGTAGGAGGTCAGCACGGTTTCCCCGCCGGGGTCCAGCCCTTCCGTGACGGCGTTTTCGAGGATTTCGGCGAGAATGGCGATATCCCGGAAGCCGGCGTTCAGCCCCTGCCCGGCGATAGGGTGAAGGCCGTGAGCCGAGTCGCCGGCCAGAGCGAGACGGGAGGCGATGTAGCGCTGGGCAAATTGCGCCGAGAGGGGGTAGATCCAGCGCCGCCCCGTGGGGTGGAAGGCGCCGATCTCGTCATCGCCCAGGCGGGCGGCGATTTCGCGGATGAAGACGTCGTCCGGCAAGGCGTGCAGGCGGGGCGCGCGGCGCGCGCTTTCGGCCCAGACAATGGCGGAGCGGTTGGGGTGGTCGTCCGTGCCGCTCAGGGGAAGACGGGCGAAGGGGCCTTGCGGGAGGAAATGTTCGAGCGCACGTCCGTCATGGGGTTTTTCATGCGCGATGACGCTGATGATGCCGCACTGGTTATAGGGGAGTCGCGTCAGCGGGATACGGGCCTGATCGCGCAGCGGGCTCTTGCGGCCCTCGGCGGCTATGGCGAGGGCGGCGGTGAAGGTCTCGCCGGTATCGAGCGTGATGGCGACATGGTCCGGGGCGAAGGTAAAGCGGCCGGTGGCGGGGGTGCGGAGAAGGAGGGAGCCGGCCGCGGCGGTTTCGGACAGGGCGGCGTTCAGCGCGCGGCGGAGATCGCGGGCCTCGACCATCCAGCCGAAGGGGCCGTCGGCCTCGGCTTGGGTGAACTCGACCGTCCATGGCGAGGGACGGGCATGGGGTTTGCCGTCGCGGACGAGGATTTCGGTGATGGGCTGGGCCGGCCGGGGGAGATGGGACCAGAGCCCGGCGCTGACCATCATGCGGCGGGACCCCTCGGAGAGGGCGTAGGCGCGGCCGTCGAGCGAGGGATCTTCCAGATCATGCAGGGGCGCGCGCTCGATCAGCAGGGTGCGGAGTCCGGCATGAGCGAGGCGACAGGCGAGGGTCGCGCCGACAGGGCCGCCGCCGTTGACGGCGATGTCGATGGTCCGGGGGGCGGCCGTGGCGGCGGAAGTGTTCATGGTGAGGCGATTCTAGCGCAACCGGCGGCGGTGTGGAATCCATCCGTTCCGGCCCGTGTGCGCTCTTGCCAATCTCGTAGGGAAACTGGCACGGTTTGAGGATAGAATGTCGGGGCGGGCCGCGCCCGACGCGCGGGGAGAAGTCACCATGAAGCTGGTTACAGCCATCATCAAGCCTTTCAAGCTGGACGACGTTCGGGAGGCGTTGACGCCGCTGGGAATTCAGGGACTCTCCGTGACCGAGATACGCGGTTTCGGGCGACAGAAAGGCCAGACGGAAATCTATCGCGGCGCGGAGTATCATGTCAGTTTCCTGCCGAAGGTGAAGATCGAGATCGCGGTGGCGGATGCGCTGGTCGATGACGTGATCGAGGCGATTCTGGACGCCGCGCATACGGGGAAGATCGGGGACGGAAAGATTTTCGTCTCGCCGGTCGAGCGGGCGATCCGCATCCGCACGCGGGAGACGGGAGACGAGGCGCTCTGAGCCGCCCGCACCAGGTTCAGCAAATTCCAATCAGGAGAGTCGAGGAATGTCCATCTTCCGTTTTTCCGTTCCGGCCATGCTGGCGGGGCTGGTTCTGACGGCGGCGCCCGCCGCACATGCGATCCCGGCGAAGCAGTGTTACGCCGATTTCCGCGCCGCGAAGAAGGCCGGAACGCTGAACGGGCAGACCTACAAGGAGTACAAGGCGGCCCAGTGCGGCGATGCGGCGGCCCCTGCGGCGGCGTCAACCGCGCCGGCGACTCCGGCCGCCTCCCCTGCTCCTGCCGCTCCGGCCCCGGCCGCGCCGGCTGCTGCCCAGCCGGTGGCGTCGTCCGGGAATGTGGTGTTTCCGGGTGCGGTTGCGCCGCAATATGCCAAGCTCTCGCCGGGGAAAGCACGGATGAAGACGTGCCTCGATCAGTATCACGCCAACAAGAGCACAGGCGGAAACGGGTCGCTGAAATGGATTCAGAAGGGCGGCGGGTATTATTCCGAGTGCAATGCGAAGCTGAAGGGGTGAGGCCGCTCTGTTTTTTCCGAGGCGTCGTGTTTCATGCGGCGTCTCTCCCATCCGCGTTCATGCCTTGTTCAAATACCAATTCCATCTCAGGGGCGCTGACTCAAGGGCGTTGACGGGGGACACATGAGTGACACAGCAGCGACCGGCGATTCTCCGCCGAACGCCGTGCCGACAATTCGCGTCATCGCGATGCCGTCGGACACGAATCCCGCGGGCGATGTGTTCGGCGGCTGGATTATGTCGCAGATGGATCTCGCGGCCGGCACCCTCGCCTCGTTGAGGTGCCGGGGCCGCTGCGTGACGGTTTCGGTGGAAAGCCTGACCTTTCACCAGCCGGTTTTCGTCGGGGACGAGGTCAGCATCTATACGAACCTCCTGCGAACCGGGCGAACGTCGCTCGCCATTCATGTCGAGACATGGCGGCGCGCACGTCACGGCCACGAAACCTTCAAGGTGACGGAGGGCATCTTCACCTTCGTGGCCCTGGACGAGAACCGCAAGCCACGCCCGTTGCCGCCATGATGGACGCCGCTCCGAACAGGCAGCGTGAACCCGAAGCCGGCGCATGACGCCTGTTGCCGAAGGATAAAGGTTTCGCGGCTTCTTTTTCGTCAGGAAAAGAAGCTGTACTCCTTCAGAGGCTGCCTCGGAAGTCGTTGTGTCATGGGGACGACGTTCCCGGGGCTCCGCCCCGAACCCCGCCAAAGGGCGGTCACCCTTTGGAAACCCTTTGATTTAATTTATTGAAATTCAAGGGGTGAAGGGGCTTTGGCCCCTTCCGGGTGCAGGGCAGAGCCCTGCATCGGCGTGAGTCGCGACGTCTGAAAACAGCCCCCTAGAGCGTTTTCTGCACGAACTGAATCGTTAGGGATTCCCCTTGGCGGCGTGATCTGATTCAAGATGAGAGCCGGGAAGGGGGCTGGCTTTGGA
>NZ_SLZN01000018.1 GCF_004346035.1 Acidomonas methanolica
ATCCCGAACTCGGCCGTCAAATGCCCCAGCGCCCATGATACTCTGCCTCAAGGCACGGAAAAGTCGGTCGCCGCCAGATCAATCAGTCCAGCCTGAATTTATAGCCCTCCTGTACGGCGTATGATGATGACCGTCAGAAGTGGGCCGACCGCGTAGCAGAACGCCGTCAATCCGAGAATAAAGAAATCTGCTGCTCCCAGTCTCATGATCGCGTTTCCTCGCGTGCTCTCCTGGGGAGAGATGCGGGAGTGGGGACGGGAAATCAAGTCGCCTCTTGGAGAGTTGCGCGCGACCCGCTACAGCCTCTCGTGGCAGGTTCTTAACGAGAGGAAAGGTCCGATTGTCGTCATGAGGGCATCATCGGGTTCTGTATGCTCAGGGGACTCGGAACCCGTGCTTGATCTGCGGCCGTTGCGCTGGAGCGATCAGCTTCTGGCCGCCTGGCGGGACATCCGGTGGGCGTTCAGCCTCTTTCCTCTCGCGCTTTCTCTCGGCTGGCTGGATATCAAGCTGCGCTATCGGGGGTCCGTGCTGGGGCCGTTCTGGCTGACGATCTCCACCATCGTGATGGTGGGCGCGCTCGGCGTGCTCTATGCGCGGCTGCTTCATATGGATCTGCGCGGCTTTCTGCCTTTCCTGTCCCTTTCCCTGGTGCTCTGGGGATATATCAGCACCTTGGCCAATGAGGGGCCCGGTACCTTCGTCCAGCAGGCGGCCCTCATCCATTCGGCGCGGATGCCGGTAAGTGGCCACGTATTGCGCGCCATTATCCGCAACCTGCTGGTGCTGGCCCATAATATCGTGGTCATCGTGATCGTCTTCGCGATCTTCCATGTGATGCCGCGGCATGGGCTGCTCATTCTGCCCGCGTTCGCGCTCTGGCTGGCCGACAGCGCCGCGCTCACCTTGCTCCTGGGGCTAATCGGGGCGCGTTTCCGCGATATTCCGCCCCTTGTCGCTGCGCTGATGCAGATTCTGTTTTTCGTGACCCCCATCATCTGGCGTCCCGAGTTGTTGCAGGGCAGCAGGCATATCCTGCTGTTCGACCCGTTCTATCCGCTGATCGAATGTGTACGCGAACCCTTGCTCGGCGCCTTGCCGTCCCGGACGATCTGGGAGGCGGCCCTGCTGCACAGTGTCCTTCTCTGGAGTGTCACCCTGGTGCTCTTCGCCCGCTTTCGCGCCCGCGTGGCTTATTGGGTGTAAAGATTTTGACCCGCGTTCTCGTCGAACAACTCCACATCAGCTTTCCGCTCTATCATGGCGCCAGCCGTTCCCTGCGGGGGACCATGACAGGCGCGGTTTCCACCTGGCGCTCGGGGCCATCCGCCCGTCTCGCGCGTGAGACGCACAGGCGAATCGTGGCCAACGTGCTGGAGGGGCTCAGCTTCACGCTCGAACGCGGGGAGCGTCTGGGGTTGATCGGCGGCAATGGCGCGGGCAAGACCACGCTTTTGCGCGCCCTGGCCGGGATCTACGAGCCTGTCAGCGGCCATGTGCGGATTGAGGGGCAGCTCGGGACGCTGCTCGATCCGTCGCTGGGCATGAATCACGATCTCACCGGGCGGGAAAACATCCGCCTGCGCTGCCTCTATTTCGGTCTGGATCGCGCACATACCCAGCGCGTGATCGACAATGTGACGGAGTTCGCGGGGCTGGCGGCTTTCATGGACATGCCGGTGAAGACCTACAGCGCAGGCATGCGGGTGCGCCTGGCGTTCGGCGTGGCCACGGCCATTACGCCGGACGTGCTGCTCATGGACGAATGGTTCATGGCCGGGGACGCCAGTTTCATGGCGAAGGCGCGGGAGCGTCTCGAATCCCTGTTCAAACGGGCGGAAATCCTCATTGTTTCCACGCATCAGCCGGACGTGCTGCTCCGCTGGTGCACGCGCGTGCTCTGGCTGGAAAATGGCCGGATTCGCATGCAGGGACCGCCGGCCGAGGTATTGGACACCTATCTCGGCGCGTGACGTCCCACGACAGCTGATCGTGCGGAAAAGACGGATTGTCAGGAGAAGTGGCGCGAGTGACGGGGCTCGAACCCGCGACCTCCGGCGTGACAGGCCGGCGCTCTAACCAACTGAGCTACACCCGCAAAAAACGATTTTACTCGTATTTACAACCGCTTGGCGGGAAGGGCTTCAACCGCCCCGCTGCGGTGAGAGGGGAACTACCAGCACGGCTGGCGGAACGCAACAGGGAGAGGCGATTTTTTTTCATTTCCAGGCATGGTCCATGCCTGGTGCGCCGTGCGGGCTCGGCCTTATTGGCGCGGGCGGACGGTGGCAAACAGCGCGGCATTGCTCTAGTCTGCTTCCCTCGTTCCGGACCCATTGAGAGCCGTAGCCGGTCACACCGGTTCACGGATAAGTCTCTAATTTGTTGTTTTGGCGAGCATCTTTATCCGATCAGCCGATTCTGTCTGATCGGATGATGCTCTAATGAAAGAATGTGAGAAGCCATGGCGGGCAGCGTCAACAAGGTCATTCTGGTCGGCAATCTCGGGAAGGATCCTGAGGTGCGCAATGCCCAGTCCGGCAGCAAGATCGTCAATCTGACACTGGCCACGAGCGAGACCTGGAATGACAGGAACAGCGGCGAGCGGCGCGAACGTACGGAATGGCATCGCGTCGTGATCTTCAACGAGCGTCTGGCCGAGGTGGCGGAGCGTTTCCTGCGCAAGGGTCGCAAGGTCTATGTCGAGGGCCAGTTGCAGACGCGCAAATGGACCGATCAGTCCGGGCAGGAGCGTTACACGACGGAAATCGTGCTGGACCGCTTCCGGGGCGAACTCGTCCTGCTCGACAGCGCGCGCGGCGGAGAAGGCGAGCCGGGCGGATACGAGTCATCCGCGTCATCCGGCGCGTCATCCGGCATGTCCTCCGCGCCGCGCCAGATCAATGCGCCGCGCGGCGGCGGCTCATCTCCGGCACGTGGCGGCGCGGGGGGATGGGAACCTCCGGCCGGCGATCTGGATGATGAAATTCCGTTCTGAGGTGTATTGCGCCAGTCTTCTGGCGTAAAATCCCAATTCTCGCCTCGAAAGGTGAGGGTGGGGTGATTGGCACGCTGCTTGCATCGTTTCTCCCGAGAAATCTTCGGGAGTTTCCTTCACCATGCAAGCGCTTCATTTCCGTCGCCTCGTCATCATCGTCGCCCTGCCTGTTTTTTGCCTCGCGGTCGCGCGCACCGCGGCGGAGGCGGTGGACCAGCCGGTCACGATCAACCAGATGGCCAATGACATCGATCGTGATGTCGTCGCGGACGGATCGACTCTCTCCACCATGGGCGGAGACATTCATCTCGGCCGCGCCGAAGGGGAGGTCACCTTGCGGACGATGGGGGGCGACATCAGGGTGGAGAGCGCCCAGGGGCCGCTTCAGGTCCAGACCATGGGCGGAGACGTGCGGATCGGCAGCGTCGCGCGTGACGTGGATATCCGAACCCAGGGTGGCGAGGTCTCCATTCATGCCGCCTCGGGCGCCGTGAGGGCGGATACGGCGGGCGGCGACATTGACGTCGCCCTCGCCGAGGCGCAGGCGCCGCGCGCCGTTTCCCTGCGCGCTCTGGGCGGAGATATCGTCCTTCATGTGCCCGCCGATTTCGACGGCACCGTCGACGCCACGATCAGCTATACCCGTCATTTCGATGGCCTGCCGCGCCTTATCGAGCCTTTCGGCCTGCCGCGCACGGAAACGCCGGGCTGGATCGCCGGCTTCGGCTCCGAGCGCAAGATCATCCATGTGACAGGCACGGTCGGTCATGGTCGCGATCACATCACGCTGAGCACCGTCAACGGCAATATCCGCATCGTGAAGGCGTGAATTCGCGTCCTTGACGTGCAGCCCCTGAGGTGCGGCCCTTGACGCGCGGGGGAGGGATCGCGAAGTCACGTTTACTCCTTTGCGCGAAGGCTCCTCATGCAACTCGTCAATCGCTACGCCACGCTGCCGCCCCGGTTCTATGCGCGCATGACGGCCAGCCCGGTGGCCGCGCCCCGGCTGCTGAAGCTCAACGTCCCGCTTGCCCGCCATCTCGGTCTCGATCCGGAGTGGCTGGCCGGGCCGGAGGGCGTGGCCCTGCTCGCGGGCCATGCGTTCCCCGAGGGGCTCACACCTGTGGCCACCGCCTATGCCGGGCATCAGTTCGGCCAGTTCGTGCCGCAACTCGGCGACGGGCGCGCGCTGCTTCTGGGCGACGGCGTCGATGAGGACGGCCGGCCCTATGAAATCCAGTTGAAGGGCTCCGGCCCCACGCCGTTTTCCCGGCGCGGCGACGGGCGTGCGGCGCTCGGTCCGGTGCTGCGCGAGTATCTGTTGAGCGAGGCGATGGCGGCGCTCGGGGTGCCGACCACTCGCGCTCTGGCCGCCGTCGCCACGGGCGAGTCCGTCATCCGCGAGATCCTGCTGCCCGGTGCGGTCTTCGCGCGCGTTGCCGCCAGTCATATCCGCGTGGGGAGTTTCCAGTATTTCGCGGCGCGGCAGGATGTCGAGGGGCTGAAGGCTTTGGCCGATTTCGCCATCGCGCGTCATTATCCCGATCTGGCGGAAGGAAACGCGCCGTATCTTGCGTTCTTCGGGGCGGTCGTGGCGGCGCAGGCGCGGCTGATCGCGCGCTGGATGGCGCTCGGCTTCATCCACGGCGTCATGAACACCGATAACTGCGCCGTTTCGGGCGAGACGATCGATTACGGTCCGGCGGCCTTTCTCGACGAATACGATCCCGGCAAGAGCTTCAGCTCGATCGATCAGGGCGGCCGATACGCCTACGCCAATCAGCCGCGCATCGGCATGTGGAATCTCGCCCGCTTCGCCGAGGCGTTGCTGCCGTTGATCGCCGAAGACGCGGAGGCCGCGGCCGCGGCCGTCCAGCCCGTTCTCATGCGTTTTCCCGAGACGTTCGAGGCGGAATTCGGTGCGCTCATGCGCCGGAAGATCGGGCTGGCCACGCAGGAGGAGGGCGACAAGGAGTTGCTGGGCGGTTTCCTCGACCTCCTCATGCACGCCAAGGCAGATTTTACGCTCTCTTTCCGCCGTCTAGACGATCCTGACCGGCTCGGCGATCTTGAGGGCTTCCCCGCCTGGCGCGCGCAATGGGAGGCGCGTCTGGAACGGGACGGCGGACGGGACGCCGCGCGGGCGCGGATTCTGGCGGCCTGTCCCGCCGTCATCCCGCGCAATCATCGCGTCGAGGCGGTCATCGACGCGGCGCTGCGTGACGATTTCGCGCCGTTCGAGGCCTTGCTGGACGCCGTGACCCATCCCTTCCGCGACAATCCGGATTATGAGCGGCCCCCGACGCAACAGGAGCGTGTTCATGCGACATTTTGCGGTACCTGAATGGTTGCTTCTCGGCGCGTTGCTTCTGCCGCTATACGCGCAGGCCAGGCAGCCCGCGCCGCCCATGACGCCTCGGCCGCCCGTCGCGGCGATCCAGCGCAGGGAAGACGCCCAGCGGCAGCTTCAGGCGGCGGAGCAGAGGCGCTTGCAGGTGCAGTCCGCCCAGCCGGGCGTCGAGCGGCAGCACGCGCTTCTCAACCAGCGTCTTGCGCCTCCGCCACGCATGCGCCCCAGACCGCCCGCCATCGGGCCGTCCGGGCCGCGCTGACGACGGCCTTGTCCTCCTTCGGCCTGTCCCGCTTCGTCTCCGACCAGCAGATTCGTGACGGCCGGAAACGGCGGAGTGACGTTCAGAGCGACCCGATGATGCCGAACTGGAAGGAGCGGAGAACGACGCCCTTCTGCGCCCAGGACGAGTTGTAGAGATAGGCCGAATATGTGCCGAAATCGTACGGCGCGCGGAAGCCGAGCAGATTATAGACGTTGGCGTAGAGCGACCAGTGCTTGCTCAGCGCGTAGTTGACGGTCAGGTCTACGTCCCAGAACGCCTTGGTGTGGCAGCGATAGGGCACGAAGGAACTGTTCGAGATGACATATGTGCATCCCGAGGTGGAACTGCCCTGGTAATTGTCGTCAGCCACGTCTCGATAGCCGCTCGTATAATAGAGGGTCGGCGTGAGGGACCATTTCTTCCAGATGAAGGTGTTCGACCAGTTGGCGCGCCATTTCGGCGTGCCGGAGGAGGAGACCGCCTGGTACGGGCCGAGCGTTCCGGCATAGCGGTTCACCGTGCCGTTCGGATAGACGAGGTTGAAACGATGAACGAACGTCGCGTTCCCCCTGCTGACCCACTGCACGTCGCGCAGCTTGCCGGGCAGGCGCGTATGCGCGAGGAAGCTCAGATCGAACCCGTCCGTATAGATCTTGTTGGCGTTGATGTAGCCCACATTGACGATGCCGGGCGACGGCGCGCCGTTGGGGTTTTGCGAATCGACCGGATTCGGCGTGATCGTCACCCCCGCCGGCAGCGTGGCGTTGGCCGCCGCGAGGCCGCCGGTGGCGTACGCCGCCGCCCAGTCCTGCGCCGCCTGGTTGGCGATGGAGGAGTTCGGCGTGATGTAATGGTTCTTGCGGATGTAGTAATAGCTCGCCGAGAGCGTCAGCCATTTCGTCGGTGTGAAAACCGGACCCGCCGTGAAGTTGGTTGCGATTTCGGGACGCAGCTTGGAATTGCCGGCGGTGTTGATGCCCAACCCATAGACCTGCGCGTAGGCGTCGGCCTGCCCGTTCGACTGGTGCTGGGACAGCCAGTTCGCGTCCTGAATGGAGATCTGGGTGTAGCCCACATTGCTGCCGTTGGTTTCGGCGAAGCTCGGCACGCGGAAGCCCCGCGAGAAGGTGCCGCGCAGGCTCAGTTGCTCGAAAGGCTTGAACACGACGCCGACCTTCGGCGAGAAATGAGAGAACCCTTCCGAATAATGGTCGTAACGGCCCGAGACGTCCACATCCAGCTTCTTGACGATCGGCGCGTTCACCTCGAAATATCCCGCCTCGACCCAGCGATGGCCCCGGGCGTTGACGGGATTGATCTGACCCGTTCACTGATTCGCGGGATCGAGGGGGTTATAGGGGTTGGCGCTGGGATCGTTGAGGTATTCGTAGCGGATATTCGTGCCGATCGCGAGGCGCACCATGCCGCCGGGCAGCTTGAACAACCCTTTGGAGATATGTGCGTCGCCCGAATATTCCTTTGTCAGGGCATGAATCGTGTTCACGGGCGCGATCATGTTCAGCACCGATTGCGGCGTGGTCCACGGATCGGCGAAATTATAGGCGCCGGTGGAGATCGCCTCCTGCAAGCCGCTGATCTTGGGCACGCCGGTGATCGTCTGGTTGAGCGTCGTGTTCATGCCGACGAAATTGACGTCGTAATCCCACTCCCCGCCCCAATGCGAGTTCAGAAAGCCGCTATAGCGGACCGAACCGCGGAAATTCTGGCTGAACTCGCTCGTGCGCTCGACGAGTTGCGGCATCGTCGCGTAGATCGCTGCCTGATCGCCCTGCGCCGCATAGGGATCGCTGGGATTGAGCTGGCCGTTGGCGAGATAGACGGGCTCGAACGTATTGACCGTCGAAGCGTTCAGGCTCTGTGAGTAGGTGCGCGCGGGCTGCGGCGCGCCGGTCAACTGGGAAAGGACCTGCGAGTAGTTGAACATCACGACGAGCTGCGACTGATCGTTGACGTTATAGGTGCCGTGGATCGTCGCGTTGATGCGCCGCAGGGAGGGGGAGACTTGGGCGTATCTCTGGCTGTTCATTGTGCAGGTCTGGCTCTGGCCGTTATCGCCTGAATACAGCGCCCCCGTCACCGGGGAGCCGAGATAGCCGCAGCCTTGCTGGGCGTTGACGAAGGTGGTGCCCCCTGTCGCCGCCCCGTTGGTGACCGCGCGTGCGATCGCGAACGGTGTCTGGGCGAAGTTCTGAATGGCGCCGTTCTCGACGACATTGTCGTTCCCGTTCGTGCCGCCGATGCCGGTCAGGTCTCCGTTATTGTACGGCGGCTGCAACTGACGGTAAAAGAGCGGATCGTCCTGCTGGTATTCGGAGTTGATATAGATGTTGTACCTGTCGCGATGCAGGTCGCCGAAGCCGTACGTGGCGTAGAGCTTCTGATGCCCCTGGTCCCCGCGCTGGGTCAGTCCGCCCTCGGCATTGCCCTCGAAGCCCTTGATTTCCTTGCGGGTGACGTAGTTGATGACGCCTGCGACGCCATCCGCGCCATAGGTCGCCGACGCGCCGTCCTGCAGCACGTCGATGCGCTCCATGATGGAGGCGGGAAACCAGTTCGTATCGACGAAATTGCGCTCGCCGTCATCGGCCAGAGGGTAATAGGACAGGCGCTGCCCATCCATCAGCACCAGCGTGGAATCCGTCGAGAGACCACGCAGCGAGGGAGCGGAAGACCCCGCCGCGAACCCGCCTCCGGCCGACCAGGCGTTGGTCAGGTTGCCCGCGCCGTTGGATGACAGCGACTGCAGGGCGTCAGTGATGTTGTGGACGCCGCGCTGTTGCAACTCGGATCGCGTAAATTGCACGATCGGCGAGGCGTTGGTCAGGTTCGGATCGTGGAACAAGGTGCCGGTGACGACGATGCTCTCGGATTCTGCTGCGCGCAGCTCGCGGGTACGCGCGCTCAGATCGGCCTGGCGGTGCGCGAGGTTGGCCCCTGCTGTTGCCCCCACAGGGGGCGATGTCTGAGTGCCTTCAAGCGGTTTGCGGAGGGCGCGTCCATGATGCGCCGCGCCATGTTTGATGGACGACGTAACGGATTGCGTCTGGGCAATGGCGGGACCGGCCCACGTGACGAGCCAGCCCGTCGCCAGACGCAAGGACAACCGCACACGGCGTCGAAGAAGGAAATGTCTGATAGGAATCATACGGAAAAATCCTCAGAGCCTGAATTTTTTTGTTTTACTTTTCAAGGTACTGCGGTCACGCTTTTCTGTCCCCCACCGGAAGTGGAAGGCGCGTCGTCTTCAAGCGTGGATAAATTATTACGAAGTCAGATTGTTGCGATATCGTTGCATGGCCGTCGTTGCCCTGACAATGCGTTAAGCCAGAGAACTGTTCGAAGGATGACGATGTGTTGCATTTCTGTCACGAAGCGCCGTCAATCGCTCGCAGCGATCCCGACCGCTTTTCCGCCGTCGTTCAGTTTGATTCCGCAATAATCAGGCTTGACTGAAATTACGTCCTGACGGGCCGGGCCGATAAAATCAGCGTCTCGCGGAAGGGAAGAGGCCGCGATAGAATGTCAGTTCGCGCGCGAAACTGTCCATGATGGTCTCCCGTTGCCGGAAGCCGTGCCCTTCGTCCGGATAGACATGCAACTCGGCCCGGGTTCCGTTCGCCCGCAATGAGGCCGCCATGCGCTCCGCCTGCGCCAGCGGGACGACGCGATCCTGGCCGCCATGCAGGAACAGCACCGGCACATGGATGCGTTCCGGGTGGAAGAGGGGGGAGCGTTCGACGTAAAGCGCCTCCGCTTCGGGCCATGGGCCGATCAGCCGGTCGAGATAGCGCGCTTCGAATTTATGCGTTTCCTGCGCGAGCGCGCGCAGATCGGTGACGCCGTAGAGCGACGTTCCGGCGGTGAAGAGATCGCATGTCGCCAGCGCCTCCAGCACGGTCAGGCCGCCCGCGCTGCTCCCCCGCATGAAGCATCGCGCGGGGTCGGCCAGATTTCGCGCCAGAACATGCCGGACAGCGTCGATGCAATCCATCACGTCCAGCAGGCCCCAGCGGCCCTCCAGCGCCGTGCGATAGGCGCGTCCGAAGCCAGTCGAACCACGATAATTCACATCCAGCACGGCAAATCCGCGCGATGTCCACCATTGCACCTTGAAGGCGAATGCAGTCCCGGCCCGCCCGGTCGGCCCGCCATGAGCCATCACGAGCAGCGGCGGCTTTTCTCCGGGCGCCAGAGAATGACGTGCGTTGGCGGGCGGGTAGAACAGCGCATGCGCCTCCGCGCCGTCCGATGTCGGGAAGCGCAACGGCGCGGGGCTGGAAATATCCACCGCCGCGACGCTGTCCGGCAGGGCGAAGGCCGGACGATGGGTCAGATGAGGGGAGCATGTCGTTTCCCCCGGCCGCCCCGTGACGATGGCCGCCGGCGCGTCCGGCGGCGCGTCCAGCCACGCGAAGCCGTCGCCGAACGGCTCCGGGCTCCAGAACGGCGCGCTCAAGGCGGTGTCTTCCCAGATTCCGTCACGCAGAAGCCGCACCCTGGCGATGCCGTCGCGCACCACCAGCGCCAACAGCGCGCCGCCCGGCAGCGGCGTCAGCGTCCGCTGGCCGAACACCCAGTGCGGGAAGCCCGTTTCTCCGCCCGGATCGGGCAGCCATTCCATCGCCCAGTTCCGGGCGGGGGCGAAGCGCACGGGCGCCCAGCCGTCCCGCGCGTCGCTATTGGCGAGCAGGTTCCCTTCCGGCGTCCAGACCGGCTCGATGACGCTGCACACTCCGTCCGCCCCGGCCAGAACACGCGCGGGGCCCAAGGTCACTTCGCCGCCGCTCCGCTCGATGGGCGCAAGACAAAGCCGGGTCGCGTCCCAGGGCATGTCCGGATGCGCCCATTCGATCCAGGCCAGCCAGGAACCGTCCGGAGAGACACGCGGGGCGGCGTAGAAATCCGCGCCGGCCAGTAGTTCGACCTGCCGTCCGTCCGGTCCGAGCCAGACGATGGACGCACGTGGCTCCGTCAGGCCCTCTGCCTCGGCCTCGCGGACGGCCAACAGGCCGGCTCCCGCCGTATCGAAGGCGAAATCCGCATAACGCGCGCCGCTCTCGCAATCGCCTGCGATCTCCCGCCACGTTCCCGCCGCGTGGCGCAGCCGGACGACGCCAGCCTTGCGATCGCTCGTCACGATACGGCCGTCAGGCGCGACGGCGTAGGGCGCGCCGCCATATTCATGGACATGAGTGCCGAGATCGAACGGCGGCGGCGTCTCGTCCAGGATCGTGCCGTCTTTATCCAGAGAGACCAGCACCACCCGTCCCTTCTCCCGGGGGCGGCTTTCGAGCCAGTACAGCCGGTCTCCGGCCACGCGGGGCTCCGCCAGACCCAGCGCCCGTCCCGCCATCAGCTCGGGCGTGACCCAGGATGACCAGAATCCGGCGGAAGGGCCGGAGCGTCGCGGCGACGAAGCAGACGAAGCGGGCATGCGGCGATCATACTCGGGCCTCCGGACGAAGGCGAGTCGGGCGAAGGCGGTTGCTCTTGACTTCCGAAGCCGGTCGGTCGCTTCTCCCGGAACGATCTCCCTCTCCGGCGGACAAGGATATTCCCCCCTGCTGCACGTCTTCCAGCACCTCCTGAACCAATATGGCTACGGCGTCATCGGCTTGGTGGTGATGCTGGAGGCCATGGGCCTGCCCCTGCCGGCCGAGAGCATCATCATCGGCAGTTCGCTCTACGCCGCCGGCAGTCATCATCTGGAAATCCGCTGGATCGTCGTCTCCGCCGTCGTGGGGGCGATCATGGGCGACAATTTCGGCTATCTGATCGGAAAGGCGCTCGGGCATCGCCTGCTCGAACGCTATGGCGGCAGGGTGGGAATCACCGAGGACCGCCTGCTCCTCGGACGTTATCTCTTCCGCAAATGTGGCGGCCTCATCGTGTTCATCGGCCGCTTCATCGCCGTCTTGCGGGTTTTCGTCGCCCTGCTCGCCGGAGCGAACCGGATGCCGTGGCATTCGTTCCTGCTCTACAACGCGCTCGGCGGCATTGTCTGGGCAGGCGGTTACGCGGTGGCGGCCTATGTTCTCGGCAAGCAGTTCCTGCGCCTGTCGGGGACTGTCGCGATCGTCGCGGGCGTCTGCGCGGTGATCGCCGCGGTGAGTGTGTTCTTCTTTTTCAAACACAACGAAAAGCGTCTGACGGAAGAGGCGATCGCCGATGCGAAGTTGCAGGATGCGGGCGGCCACGGTCATCGCAGAAGAGGAAGGGGAAAATCCCTATGACGACGGCGCGCTGGACCGCATCCGACCTTCCCTCCCTCGAGGGCCAGACCGCTTTGGTCACCGGCGCGACGGGGGGCCTCGGGCTCGAAGTGGCGCGGGAGCTTGCGCGCGCCGGTGCGCACGTCATCCTCACCGGACGCGATCCGGTCAAGGGGAATCGCGCGCTCGTCTCCGTCCGCGCCAGCGTCCCGAACGCCGATCTGCGCTTCAATCCGCTCGATCTGGCCGCGCTCTCCTCCATTCGCGCCGCCGCCGATTCCCTGCGGGCGACCGGCACGAAGCTGGACATTCTCGTCAATAACGCGGGGGTCATGGCGCCTGCCCGCCGCATGACCACGCGGGACGGGTTCGAGCTGCAATTCGGCACCAACCATCTGGGCCACTTCGCCCTGACGGGTCTTTTGCTTCCCGCGCTCGCCCAAGGCAGGGGCGTTGTCGTCACTGTCGCCTCTCTCGCCGCATGGCGCGGCAAGATGCCGTTCGACGACCTGAATGCCCGCAGGCGTTACGGACCGTTCGCGCGATATAGTCAAAGCAAGCTCGCCAATCTCGCCTTCGCGCTGGAACTCGATCGTCGCGCGCGTGTTCATGGGGCGCGCATCCATTCCCGCGCCGCCCATCCCGGCTGGTCCAGCAGCGACATCATCGCCAACAGCGCGGCGCTCGGCGAGGCGTCCGGTCGGGTCGCTCGCACGCTCCGCAAGGCGCAGAAGAGCATTGGCGGCGCGGTGTTCCGCCTTCTCGGCCAGGATGTCGCCCATGGCGCGCTGCCGATGCTCTACGCCCTGTCGCCCGACGCGCTCGACAGCGGATATTATGGTCCTCAGGGCGCGGGCGAGCGCCGCGGTTTTCCCGGCTCGGCGGCCATTCCGCCCGCGGCTTCGGATGCGGTGCTCGCGCGGCGGCTCTGGGAGGTCTCGGAGGAACTGACGGGCGTGCGATACGACTGGGAGACCGTCTCATGAGCATGACCCTGTCGCAGTTCCTCGACTCTCTGGAGGATGTCATTCCCCCGCCGGGCCTTGAGCCTGCCCTGGAGGCGCTCTGGTGGGCCGGCGGGAAGGATTTCGCGCTCGCGCACGAGATCGTCCAGCGTCATGAGGGGGAGCCCGATTGCGACTGGGTTCACGCCTGGTTGCACCGCAAGGAGGGCGATCAGGCGAATGCCCGTTATTGGTATCGCCGCGCCGGCCGCTCGCCCCGGCACGGTCCCGTCGAGGAGGAATGGCGCGCCATCGCCACCGCCCTTCTCGCGGGCTCGGGGTATTGAGCGATATCTAGAGGCGTCGGATCACGCGAAACGCTGTCAGCACGGCGGCGCTTCCGAAGATGAGCACGCCGGCGCACTGGCCATAGAGAATGCCGATCGGGCCGAAATGCGCGCCGATCCAGCAAAAGGGGATCGTCCCCAACGTCGCCCGTCCCCAGTTGAAGCCGGTCGAATAGAGCGGATAGCCGAGATTGTTGAAAGCGGTGTTCGCGACGAACAGCAGCCCGACAAAGAAGTAGCTCCCCACCAGCCAGCAGCAGAACAGTCGGGCGAGTTCCGCGCCCACGCCGTATAGTCCAAAGAGGCGGATCACCTCGCCATGGAACAGCGCAAGAAGCACCCAGGTCACCAGGACGCAGAGCGCGGTCAACAACAGGGCCGCGCCAAGCGTTTCCTGCACGCGGCCCTTCTTTCCCGCCCCGAGATTCTGGGACATGATCGGCCCCACGGAGCCCGTCAGCGCAAAGACCATCGCGAAGGCCACGGGCACGATCCGGTCGATCGCCGCCTGGCCTGAAATCGCCTCCAGCCCGAACTTCGCCATGAAATGGGTGACGAACACCCCGCCCACCGGCGTCGCCAGATTGGTCGCCATGGCCGGAAGCGCGACCTTGCCGATCCGCGCCACCGCCGGGCGGACGGCGAAGAGGCGTGGCCATTCCAGCATATGGTGCCGACGCAGGCTGGCGAACCCCACGACCAGCACGACGCTCCGGGCGCAGAGCGTGGAGATCGCCGCTCCGGTCAGCCCAAGATGCAGAATGAAGATCAGGATCGGGTCCAGCACGGCCGAAATGCCGGCTCCCGCCAGCGTCACCTGCATCGACCGCCGTGCATCTCCGACCGCGCGCAGCAGGGAGGATTGCGCCATTCCGAAACAGATCAGAGGCAAAGATGGTGCCACGATATGCAGGAAATTCGCGGCCTGCATCTTGGCCTCGCCACTCGCTCCGATGAGATCGAGCAGCCATGAGGCCAGCAGCGCCGTCGCACTTCCCAGCACCGCCGTGCCCGCAATCATGACCAACAGAAAGGCGGAGGCGAGCCGTCGCGCCCGCATGGGCTTCCCCGCCCCCAGCAGTCGGCCCGTCACGGCGCCGAGCCCGATCGAAAGGCCGATGGAAACGGCGATCTGCACATAGCTGACGGCGGCGGCGAATCCGATCCCCGCCGTCAGGGCCGGGTCATGCAGGCGGGAAATATAGTAGAAGTTCAACAGATCGACGGCAAAAACCGCCATCAATCCGATCGCGCCCGTCCCCGCCATGACCACCACATGGCGCATGATGTTGCCGGTGACAAAGCGTACCGGGCGCGTGGCGGCCGGGTTATAGACGGGCGGAGGGGCCGATTCGCTCGCCCCGTCCTCGGTTTCACGCTCGCTTGGCATCGGGTTCGGGGAGTCCATGATGAGCGAAGTTTGCCTTCTTCCGCATCGCGCAGGAAGGGAGCCAGCCAAAAAAACGCGCCATAAGGAATTTGTTAACCATCCTCGGTGAATCCTGCTCCCAAGGGCGAGGGACAGCGCGCGCCCCGGCACCACGCGCTGCACGGGGAAGGAATCACCATGTCGATTTTCGGGGCGATCAACACCGCCGTCAGCGGGCTCGACGCACAGTCCAAGGCCTTCAGCAACCTCAGCAACAATATCGCCAATAGCCAGACCACCGGCTACAAGGCCGACACCACCGCTTTCGAGAATTACGTCACGGGAGATGAGGATTTTATCTCCGCGGTTGGCGGCGATGATTCGATCAAGGCCATGACGATCCAGCACAACGACGTGCAGGGGGCGATCACCAGCAGCACCAACAGCCTCGCCGTGGCCATCTCCGGCAACGGCATGTTCAACGTCCTCCAGGCCACCGGCGGCGCGAACAGCGCCAGCCCTGTTTATAATTCGCAGCAATATTATACGCGTAACGGTGATTTTTCAGTCAACGCCAACGGGTATCTGGTCAACACCTCGGGCGACTTCCTCGAGGGCTACGCCGTCGGCTCCACCGGGAGCGTCGCCGGCACGGCCGCGCCGATCCAGGTGACCGGGCTGAACACGCCGTCCCCCACCACGACACTCACGCTCAATGCCGCGATCGGCGATACGGCGGGCGATGTCTCCACGAATACATCCACGGCCACGGCCTATGACGCCTCAGGCAACGCCGTTCCCGTCACGCTGGATTGGGCACAAAGCGGGTCCAATCCGCTGGACTGGACAGTCGGCGTCGCGGGAAGCGGCACGACGACCCCCGTCACCTTCAACAGCGACGGCTCCCTGGCGTCGGTCGGCGGCAGCACGTCGAGTGGAAATGCCAGCATCACCGTTCCCGCTACCTCGACGACCGAGGCCCGCGCCATGACCCTTGATCTCGGAACGATCGGTTCCTCGAACGGCGTCAATCTGGCCAGTTCGAGCGCCGGGGTGACAAGCAACCCCATCATGACCACGGACAGCAAGACACCCACGGGCGTGACCATCACCTCCGCCGGCCTCGTGGAAAAAACCTACTCGGATGGAACGACCGATCCCGTCGCCCAGATCAAGCTGGCCATGTTCACCAACGCGAATGGTCTCGCTTCCACTGACGGACAGAATTACACGGCGACGCCGGCTTCCGGGCCGGTGACCTACGAGACCGTGGGCGCAGGCGCCGCAGGGACGCTCGACACCTCGTCCATCGAAGGGTCGACGACCGATCTGACCGGCGACCTCTCGAATCTCATCGTGGCCCAGCAGGCTTACGGCGCCAATACCAAGGTCGTCACCACAGCCGACCAGTTGATGCAAACCACCATCGCGATGATCCAGTAACCTTCATCAGACGAGGCTTTTCCTTATGCTGGACCTGTCGGCCTCCCTGGCCATAGCGACGAGCGGATTGCGGGCGACTGAATACGCCATGGGCGTCGCTTCGCAGAATATCGCCAATGCTGGCACGACAGGGTATACCGAGGAAGTCGCCAATGTCCGCTCTCTTGACGTGGAGGGGCAGGGCGGCGGCGTCGCTTCAGGCCCTACCGGCCTGGCCAGCGACATGGCGTTGAGCAATGCGGCCAACACTCAGAACGCCGTCGTCGCGTCATGGTCGGTTCAGAGCAATGCGCTCTCGGCCATCGCCTCCCTGCAAGGTTCGACAGACGCCAGCTCAGGCAGCAGCGCGACGTTGTCGGACGAATTGGGTAATATTCAGGGCGCTCTGATCTCCTTGACCTCCACCCCTTCCAGCACAACCGCGCAGAATACCGTCGTCAGCGATGCCCAGACCCTTGTGACGTCGATCCAGACCCTCGCCTCCGCCTATCAGCAGCAGCGCCAGAACGCACAGGACGCCGTTGTCAGCAGCGTGAATACGATCAATACCGATCTCACCACAATCGGCAGCCTGTCCCAGAAGATCATGCTGTTGAATGCACAGGGAGAAGACAGCGCGGATCTTGAAAACCAGCGCGACACGATCGTCAGCCAGCTTTCATCCCAACTCTCTCTCACCACCCAGATCACCTCAAACGGTGACATGATTGTCCGGACGGCGAGCGGAACGGTGCTGCCCACGCATGATACCAATGCCGTTTCGACGGATGGCGTCTCCGACTCATGGCCGCTTTCGACAAGCTCCGCGACGGTGGATGTCACAAAGGCTTATCCCGGCACAAGCTCGTCCAACGCACTGCCGGGCATCTATCTGCACGGGCGGGACATCACGGCGAATCTGACCGGCGGCATCCTGGGGGCAAATATCGTCCTGCGAGACAGCACTCTGCCGACCATGCAAGCGCAACTCGACTCTTTCTCCTACAGTCTTGCCACGCGTTTCCAGTTTCAGGGCCTCCCGCTCTTCGTGAGCAGTGCCAGCGGGGTGATTCCGTCCGGCAATTCGACTGAAACCGCACCGGATGGGCTTGTCGGCTTCGCGCAGAATATTTCCGTGAGCGGCTCTTATACTTCTGATCCGAGTGAGATCGTCGGCGGATCGTCGGCGGACGACCTGACCGCAGTGCAAAACATGCTGTCGACTGGTTTTGCTTCCGGCCTGTCGGCGCCCTCCAGCGGCCTCGGAGTCAATGGCACGTTATCCACCGGATATGACGGCAGCGTCGGGCTGGTTTCGCTGGCGACCACGCTGACCGCCCGGCAGGCCGAGGTGATCGATACGGCAAGCAGCAACCTGACCACGTCACAATCCGCGCAGACTGTTTTGCAGACGAAGCTCAACAGTGCCACCGGCGTATCGGTTGATAACGAAATGTCCAACATCGTCGCGTTGCAGAATGCCTATGCGGCGAATGCCAAGGTCGTCGCTGCGGTACAATCCATGTTCAATGACTTGCTCAGTGCGATCGGAGCCTGACATGACGTCCGTTACCGCCTCTTTCGGCTATTCAGGTATTTCCCTTGGCCTGGTCCGCTCCTCCGCCACGCTGGCGGCACAACTCGATGATCTGGAAACACAATCATCCACCGGAATCGTGTCCGATACCTATGCCGGCCTCGGGGCGGACCGCGCTCAGGCGCTCTCGCTCCAGCCAGCCATCACCCAGATTTCCGCCTGGAGCAGTAACGTTTCACTTGCCCAGACCAATCTTTCGACCACCCAGACCGCGCTTGGCAATATCCAGACTATCGCCGATACCCTGACGACTTCGTTAGAGACATTGAGCGGCACGCCCACGAGTCAGACCGTCTCCGCTGCGTCCGCCGCTGCGAAAGACGCTTTGAGTTCCCTTGGCGGCCTGCTCAACACCCAGTCAGGCGGAAGCTATGTCTTCGCAGGACGCCAGAGCGACGTACCGCCTGTCGAGGATACCGCGCTCGCCCAGTCCTCTCTGGCTGAGACCATTTCAGGCCTCGTCAACCGCGATGATATGTCGGACGGCCAAACCGTTCTTTCCAGCACGCTGGCCGCCGTCAGTTCGACCACCGCCGGTTCGCCATTTTCCGCGCAGCTTTCCGTTTCCCCCACAGCCGCCGCCACACTCAATACCGTCACGAGTATTGGCGAGTCACTGAGTGTCGCCACCGGTGTCACTGCGACGCAAGGAACGAGAGCGACTGCGACGTCCAGCGGCTCTCCCATCCGCGATCTCATGCGGAACCTGATGGTCGTGGCGTCTCTCTCATCCACCAGTACGACGGCCGAGGGGTATCAGCCCCTCATCGGCGGCCTCATTCAGTCCAACACGCAGGTTACGGGTCAATTGACAGATATGTCGGCGGATCTCGGCCTTACGCAAACACGACTTACTGCCCAGTCCAGCCTACTTTCAACTATGGGAAAATCTCTGATCACGCAGCTCGGCAACGCCAAGGACGCCGATCTGGCCAGCGTCTCCACTGCGGTGAGCCAGACGAAAACTCAACTCGAGGCATCCTATTCCCTCATTGCCGATATGAAGGGCATGACGCTTGCCAATTACCTTTGACTCTACGGTACACGTCGGCGAGAACCGATGAGGCTTTCAGGAGAATTCAGGAATGTTCTCATAGCGGCGATAAAGGAATTCATTCTCGCGCTGCTCCTCGACGGCTGCCTTCACGCGGTTATGAAAGGGCGACAAACTGCAAACAGGGTCGGTATTCGCGGCATCGCCCGTCAAGGCGAGGGCTTGGCACCGGCACCCGCCCCAGTCGGTTTCCTTCAAGGCGCAGGATCGGCACGGTTCGGGCATCCACTCCGTTCCCCTGAAAAGGGTGAAGAGAGGGGCGTCATTCCAGATGGCCGACAACGATTCATCACGAACATTGGGAAATATCACGCCGGGAATGGTCTCGGCCGCGTGACACGGCAGCACCCGTCCTGACGGCGATATATTGACGAATCGCTGTCCCCAGCCGCCCATACAGGGCTTCGGCTGATCTGCATAATAATCGGGTGTGACGTAGTCGATGACGAGCGTCGGGCCATATGCGCGTCGGGCGGCCTCGACCGCGGCTGTCGCCTCTTCCAACTGCTCCCGCGTGGGCAGCAGGGCACCACGGTTCTTCAAACCCCAGCCGTAATATTGCGTGTGTGCGATTTCGACGCGGCTGGCCCCCAACTCACGCGCCAGCGTGATCATTGCGGGCACGCGCTCCACATTCAGTCGATGCACGACGAAATTCAGGGTCAGCGGAATCCCCTCGGCGGCGACGAGACGGGCCGCCGTAAGCTTCTTCGCCTGTGCTCCACGCAACCCGCCTATCCGCTCCGCTCCGGCCTCGTCCACATCCTGGAAGGAAAGCTGGACATGATCGAGCCCCGCCTCCGCCAGAGCCTGGAGTCGTGTCGCATCCAGCATGACACCGGAGGTGATGAGATTGGTGTAAAGGTCGCGGCTGCGCGCGTGCGCGACGAGTTCGACCAGATCGGAGCGCGCCATTGGCTCGCCGCCGGAAAAATGCGCCTGCAAGACGCCCAGCGCGGCCGCCTCGTCGAGCACCCGTTTCCATGTCGCCGTGTCGAGTTCCGCCGTTCGGCGTTCGAGTTCCAGCGGATTGGAGCAATAGGGGCAGGCCAGTGGACAGCGATGCGTCAGCTCGGCCAGCAAACTCATGGGGGGAGAGGGAGTGCTCATATTGCCAGCACCTTTCGCTCCACCAGGTCGGTCAGCAGCGCATCGACGTCGCCCGCAATCACTTCGCGGGGAGCGTCATATGCCGCTGCCAGTCGATCGATGATTTCATGGACGGAAACCTGCCCGTCCACCAGTTGCAGAACCGCGGCGGCCGTCGGATCGGCGATGAGAGCCTTCTCCGGCGCCTGTATCACCCACACTCCGCGCACGACATCCTCCCGCAGCCTGTGGCCCCGGGCGAAGGACGGCACGCAGTCAGGGGCGAGATTATTCACGCAAACGCCTCCGCCGTGTCGGCCCCGAGGAAGACGCCCGGCGGCGGATGCCCTTCGACATAGGCGTGCTGAAGCGCGTCGAGTTGAGACCACAGCACGGCGCATTTGAACTCCAGCGCCGCCGCGGCGGCGTCCTGCTCTCCGGCGGTGCGCGCGTGTTCCTTCACATAGGTGAGAGCGAAGTCGGAATCGCGCGGAGCCTGCGTCAGGCGCGGCTTGAAATAGGCCAGAGTCTCCTCGGAGATGAAATCGTAATGCCGCAGCATCCCCGAGACGCGCTCGCTTATGATCGATGGGGAGAACAGCTCCGTCAGCGAGGACGCGATCGCCTCGAGAATGGACCGCTCGCCCACGAAATGCACATAGGCGTCAACAGCGAATTGCGTCGTCGGCAGGAGGCCCCGAAGCGACTCGACATAACGACGCGACAGCCCGAGGCCGTCGGTCAGTTTCAGCCACCGCGCGATTCCACCTGTTCCCGGTTCGCTCCCGTCATGATCCTCAAGCCGCCGCCGCCATTCGCGCCGCAGCTCCGCCGTCGGCAGACGGGCCAGCAAAGTCGCGTCCTTCCGCGGGATGGACGCCTGATAATAGTAGCGGTTCAAGGCCCAGGCCTGCACTTGCAGCCGGTTCAGCTTCCCGTCATGCAGGGCCCGATGAAACGGGTGGCGATCATGATACCGCGCGGCCCCGATCGCCCGCAGGCGCTGTTCGAATGCGTCAGGAGAAAGAACGCCCATTATGGGACTCCCAAGGTGAAACGCTGGCCGTCTTCCCCGATAAGCCAGCCGGCTTTCTCGACTTCCCTGCGCTCCGGCGTGTCGGGCAGCAGGATCGGGTTCGAATTGTTGATGTGAACGAGCACCCGCAGTTCCGGAGCCTCGGTCAGCGTCTCGAGAACGCTTCCGGGACCGGAAACGGACACATGCCCCATCCGCAAGCCGGTCTTGGGGCTCAATCCGGCGCGGATCATCTCGTCATCGCGCCACAACGTCGAATCGAAGAACACGGCATCCGCCTTCCGTACGCGCTCCCGGATGTCCGGTGTGATATCCGCGCAACCGGGAATGAAGAGGAGATGGGAATGCCCGTCCGTGATGTCCAGTCCGATCGTCTCGCCCGGCCGGCTCGGCAGGTGCTCGACATAAAGCGGCGCCTTGCCCGGCACGTCGAACGGTGTGGCGCTCAGGCCGGACGGCGCGCCGGTCGTCAGAGGCAGGTCGATCCGCTCCCCCGGCGTCAGTGCGCGGCGCGGCACGATGGCCGGGTCCAGAGCGCCGAAGATCGGATTGGCGTCAAGCTGCGCGAGGGTGGCGTCCGTCGCATAGAGAGCGAAGGGCTGACGTTCGCGCATGGTCAGCAGACCCACCACCGCGTCGATCTCCCCGCTGGTCAGCAGGACGCCCTGAATGGGGGTCGAGCGTGGCGCCTCGCGCGGATGGAGCGCGGGCGTGGCGATGATCTGCGCGCGCAGATCCGGCGCGGCATTGAGCAGGAACCAGTGCGCGCCGTCACCGCTCACGGCCAGGGAGGTCTGGGTGCGCGCGGCGACGGCGCCGGAGAATGCGGCCTTGCAGCCGGGTGCCGCGGAATTCCACTGGGGAAAACCGCCTCCCGCGCCGCTGCCGAGGATGATGGCCTCAATCATGGCGGGGAAACTAGACCAGCTTGGCGTGACGATACAGGGCCTCTCCCTTCTCTTTATCGTGTGAAGAAGGAGTGGAGTTGTGACGGCATCCGCGTTATGCCGGAAAACCGGATGACCCTGGGGTGGTCGGAAAAGGGAAAAGTGATGGCGGAGAAAACCGCGAACGACGTTCCTGTCATTGGCTATCGCGCGCTCATCGTGCTGCATCTGTGCCTTGTGGCGTTCATCGCGCTGGTCGCCTGGATCGATTATCGCCTGCCGGTCTGAGAGGCCGTTTCAGAACGTCCGAAATCGCCTGTGGAAACTGTTGGCCGCCACCGCCAACAGATAGGCCAGGGCGGCCAGCGCACTGATCCAGAACGAAACAGGCGCATCGCTCCACCAGGACAGGGCCAGTCCGGCCCATCCCAGCAGCACCGCCAGACTCGCCGCGCCCGCCAGCCCGGGCCAGGGAGAGAGCCCCAGCCGCAGCATCGTCGCGGCCGGGCCGGTCAGCAGGCTGAACACCAGCAGGACGCCCGTCACCTCGGCGCAGGCCGCGCTCGACACCGCCACGATCACCATGAAGCCGACCGAGACTCCGCGCAGCGCCACGCCGCGCGCCGCGGCGAGATCCGGCGCAAGGGTTGCGAACAGCAGGGGCCGGGCAATCACCGCCAATGCGCCCAGACAGAGGATCGTCAGCCCACAGAGCAGGATCAGCGTCAGGCGGTCCACGCCGAGAATATTGCCGAACAGCAGGAGCGTGGCGCTGCTCGACGCCGCATTCGCCCATTGCAGGAACAACGCGCCGCAGCCCAGGCTCGCCGCCAGAAGCAGCCCGGTGGCCGTATCCCGGCCGCGCTGGCGATCCGGCGCGCGCGCGGTGTCGCCCGGCGGCTCCCATCCCAGCACCACCCCCGCCAGCGCGGCCGTCAGCGCCATGCCGGAGAGCGGGGGGCAACCGAGCAGCATCGCCCCCGCCGCGCCGGTAAAGGCGATATGAGAGAGCGCATGGCCCGCGAAGGCCTGACCGCGCAGGACGAGAAACCATCCCGTCACGCCGCAGAGCAGCCCGACGAGCGTCACCGCCAGAAAGGCGTGGCGCATGAAGTCGAAAGCCAGCATGGCGCGGTGTCAGCCTCTCGTCACGATGTGGCCGTCTTCCAGCACCACTTCGTGAGTGGCCAGCCGGTCGAGCGGCGACGCCCCGTGGACCGACAGGACCAGCGGGAGATGTCGTGTCTGATGCAGCCGTTCCAGCATCTCCGTCAACGCTGCCTGACGCTGCACGTCCAGCGCCGCCAGAGGTTCGTCGAGCAGCAGCAGATCAGGCGCATCGACCAACGCCGCCGCCAGCCCGATGCGCTGTCTTTCGCCGCCCGAAAGCGTGGCCAGCGGCTGATCGGCCAGATTTTCGGCCTCGACCAGCGCCAGCGCCTCCCGCACCGCCGCCCGGCACCGCCCCCCGACGCCCGGCACGCCGAAGCGGGCGCCATGTCGCGCGGACGTCACCAGCGCCCTGCCGGTCAGGCGCGGCGCGGGCAGGGTGAGGGACTGCGGCAGATAGCCGATCCGCCGCCGCGCCGCGCGCGGTGTGCGTCCCAGCACGCGGATACGCCCCGCATTGGGCGTCGTCAGACCCAGCATCGCCCGCAGCAGCGTCGTCTTGCCCGCGCCGTTGCAGCCGCGCAGCAGGGTGACGCTTCCGGGCGGCAGGACCAGTGTCGCATCCTCCAGCACGCGCCGCGTCCCATGGGCGAGGGTGACGTGCTCCAGATCGAGGACGGCTTCGGCGCTCATCGTCCGCTCGTCTCCACGGCATGGGCCACCGCCTCCAGCCGATCCTGATACCAGCGCTGCCAGTGCATGCCCGGCGGCGGCATTTCCGCGAGGGCGACCACCGGCACGTCATGCGCCCGCGCCACCTCTTCGAGCCGGAGTGTCGCCGGGCTGGTCACTGCGGGATTGATCACCAGCATCGCCACCCGGTGTTCCGCCAGCGCCGTCTCGACGGCGGCCACGTCCCGCGCGGGCGGTTCCTCGCGATGCATGACCGCCAGCGCGAGCCGCTCATCCATCACGCGCATGCCCAGCGCCAACAAAAACGGACCGCCGACCGGCTCCGTCACGGCGACGCTTTTCCCCTGTGTCGTCGGCTTCAACGCCGCGATCCGCGCCCGGCATTGCGCGAGGGTCTCGGCGAAGCTGTCGGCGCGCCTGCGGAATATGGCCGCCCGGGCGGGAAACCGCGCCGTCAGTCGCGCCGTCATCCAGGCCGCCACGCGGGCGACCGCCTCCGGATCGTCGAAAAAATGCGGATTGGCGTCTTTCGGCGCGCCCAGCATCTTCGCGATATCCAGCATCTCGCTCTCGCCGGACGCCAGCCGTTGCGCCCAGAGATCGTAGCCGCCGCCGTTCAGCACCAGCCAGTCCGCTTCCGCCACCTGCCGCGCCATGGCTGGAGTGGCCATCACGTCATGCGGGTCGGCCAGAGGCGAGACCGGAAGCACGGCGATCGAAAGGGATTCACCCCCCAGTTGCCGGGCGATGTCGCACCACACGGCTTCGGCGCAGACCACGCGCAAGGGGGCGGCCTGGGCCGATGTTCCGGCAAGCACGAGCGACAGGAAAAGAAAAAACCGGAACAAATGAGGATGCTTCGTTATGTTATAACATGGACGAGACGCGATATAGAAGAGTGGGCCAGGCAAGGGAAGGCAAAAATTCATGGACAAGCACCAGAGCGGGACGACCGACGCTCCTTTCCCCGCCGCCATCGAGGCGCGACTCGAGCAGGCGGAGCAGGCCTGCTTCACCCGCGGCACCCGCCTGACGGAAACGCGCCGTCAGGTGCTCGGCCTCATTCTCGCCGCGCCCAAGCCGCCGGGCGCCTATGATCTGCTGGAGCAGCTTCGTGTCTGGCATCGCAACGCCGCGCCGCCGACGATCTATCGCGCGCTGGATTTCCTGACGGAGCAGGGGTTGATCCACAAGATCGAACGTCTCTCCGCCTTCGTCCCTTGCACGCACCGGCTGAATTGCGATCATGGCGCCGAATGCGGCCATCGCGCCCAGTTTCTCATCTGCCGGGTCTGCGGACATGTGAGAGAACTGGAAGATCTCGACATCGAGATCGCTCTCTCCCGCGCCGCGCAGGCCCAGGGCTTCCGCATCGAGCTGACGACCATCGAGGTCGAGGGTCTCTGCGCGGCGTGCCGAAGCTGACACGACGGTCGGCCCGCCCGCGCCTCGCGCTCGAAGGCGGCAGCGGAAACCGGCCGTCGCATCGTCTGTCGCGACGGCCTCCGGACCTTGTCTCCGCGCAGCCGCAACCTGATCTCTTCGATCATGTGGCGGAATCCGGCCGCGCCGAGGAACGGACTCACCTCTCTCCGCTGGAGGTGCCAGTCACGCTCGTCTCCCTTGCCGCTCTTGGATCGGGGCTGCGCCCGGATGCGTGGCTCTATTGTCTTTGTCCGGTCCCGCAAAGTCGTCGTCTTCTCCGCGATGGGCTGCGGCTCGACCGGCGCGCCCCGCTTTCCCTGCTGGAGCGGCCCGCCCTGTTCGCTCTCGTCGCGATGCTGGCGGAAGCCGGGGAAGCCTGTCCTTCCATTCTCCGCCTGCGCCGGGCGCTGGTTCAGGATTTCCTCGAACCCGACCCGGATTCCAGCGCGCGGGCGGGCGCGCCGTGCTATTGGCTGGTGCCGGCAGAAAACTGAATATGAAAAAACTGAACATGAAGAAGCGATGATGCAAGACGGAATACTGGCGGAAGCGTTGCGCGGCGGGCGGGTCGAATCCCGCCATGAGGGGCGCGCGGTCGTGGTGGATGCGGAAGGGCGCGTCGTCTGGACGCTCGGCGCGGGCGAGGCGGCGGTTTTCCCCCGTTCCACCGTCAAGGCGCTGCTCGCCATCCCTTTCGTGGAAACCGGCGCGGCCGACAGGCTGGGGGCGACGGTGGAGGAACTCGCCCTTTCCTGCGCATCCCATGACGGCGAGCCCGAGCACGAGCGCGTGGGCGCGTCCCTCCTTGCCCGCGCCGGGCGCGACGTCACCTGCCTCGAATGCGGCGTCCACTGGCCGACCTCAGACGCCGCCGCGCGGGCGCTGGCCGCGCAGGGCCGCGAGCCGACCGCGCTGCACAATAACTGCTCCGGCAAACATGGCGCGATGATCTGCACTGCGTGCGACCAGGGGCTCGACCCGGCGGGCTATGTCTACCCTGAGCATCCGGTGCAGAAAGCCGCGACCGAGGTGCTCGCATCGCTGACCGGCGCGCGCCATGACGAGGTGAATCGCGGCGTGGACGGATGTTCCATGCCCACCTACGCCATCCCGCTCCGTGCGTTGGCGCGCGGCTTCGCCCGTTTTGGCGCGGGCGTCCATATGTCTGCCGATCGGGCGGCGGCGGCCCGGCGATTGCGGGAGGCCGTCGCCGCCGCGCCGTTCATGGTCGCGGGCACGCATCGCTTCGACACGAAATTGATGGCTCATTTCGGCCCGCGCGTGTTCAGCAAGATGGGGGCCGAGGGGGTGATGGTCGCCGCCCTGCCGGAATTGGGGCTGGGAATCGCGCTCAAGGCGGCGGATGGGGCGAACCGTGCGCCCGAAGTCGCCCTGGCCGCGCTTCTGCTGCGGTTCGGCGCCTCTCTCTGGTCCGACGCGGACCGCGTCATGCTGGCGGCGTTGGCCGAAAAACCGCTCAGGAACTGGAACGGCATGCCCGTCGGCACGCTGCGGGCCGCGCCGGCATTGTCAGAGGAATCCTTTGCCTGAACGGACCTGTCGCCCTCCTGCCTCGGCTTATCTGGGCGGTCGTCGCGCGGGCGGCGTGGCCAGGGCGGGGTTTTCGGGCCAGTCATGTTTCGGATAGCGGCCTCGCATGTCCCGGCGCAAATCCGGCCAGCCGGTGCGCCAGAAGGAGGCGATGTCCGCCGTGATGGCCTGCGGGCGTCCGGCGGGTGACAGCAGGGCGAAAAGCAGCTTTACCCGTCCTCCCGCGAGTTGCGGGGTGTCTTTCAGGCCATAGAAACTCTGGGCGCGGGCCGAAACCGTCGGGACGGGCTGGGTGTAATCGACGGCGACGCGGCCGCCGGGCAGAGCGAGGGTCGGGGGCAGGTCGCGGTCGAGGCGTGTCAGCTGGTCATAGGGCAGCCGGGCGCGCAGCATGTCATGCACGGACAGGGACTTGACCTGGGTCAGACGCGTCAGCCCGGCCAGACTGGGTTCGAGCCACTCCTCCAGCGACGCCGTCAGCGCATCGTCGCCGAACGCCGGCACATCCAGCCCGAGCGCGGTGCGGGCCAGTTCCACGCGGGACCGGAACTGCCGGGCGGCATCGGTCCAGTCGAGCGTATTGGCGAGGTCCGAGCGGATCTGGGCGAGCAGCAGCGTCCCGGCCTCTTCGGGCGGCAGGGTGACGTTCCGGTCGCGCAGCACCAGCGCGCCGAGGCGCAGGCGCTTGCGGGCGATCAGCACGCCGTTGGCCGGATCGAGGCTCGTTTCCACCTGTTCGGTCGCGCGATCGAGCAAGGTGCGCGGCAGATCGTCGGGGTCGAGCGGGGCGGCAAGCGTGATCTCGGTCGCCATGCGCGTGTGCAGCCCCGCCACGGCGAGGAGCTTCTCGCGCGCGAGCGGATCGGCGGCAGGAAGCCGCGCGCTGCCGCCGCCGGAGAGGCGATAGCGGCCCGGCTCCCCGGCGGACTGGGCAATGCGGTCGGGAAATCCCGCAGCGAGAAGGGCGGCCGCGGAGTCGGGGTCGAGCGGCGGCTGACCGCGCAGGCCGAGGCGTTGCCGATAGCGCCGGGCGGCGTCGCGGATGCGCGCCATGGTGGCCCGATCCCCTGTGGTCCGATCTCCTTCCGCCTCATGCGCGTGACGGGTTCCGTCGATGAGGGCGAGGCGCATCCGGAGGTCGGCGGGCGGCGAGGCGGCGCGCTGGCCGGGAACGGGGCGGGGGCGGAGCGGGTCGCGTTCCTCCAGCAGGGCGGCGAGGGCGGCGGCGGTGGCCTGTTCTTCCGGCGTCTCGGCGGCGCAGAGCATGGCGGCGAGGCGCGGCTGCGCGCCGAGACGGGCCATGGCCTCGCCCGTCTTCGTGATCTGTCCGGCGGAGTCCAGCGCGCCGAGATCGCGCAGGAGCGCGTCGGCAGCCTGCGTCGCGCCGTTGGGCGGCGGGTCGAGCAGGGGAAGCGCCTCGGGCGGCGTGCCCATCAGCGCGCGCCAGGCGGCGGCGTCGAGACGATGGCCGCCGAGATCGCCGTTGAGGATCTCGGGCGGGTCCTGAAGCGCGAGGGTGCGGCCCGTCGCCTCGGTCCAGAGCCGCAGGGCGATGCCGGGGGCTTCCCGCCCGGCACGTCCGGCGCGCTGGGCGGCGGCGGCGCGCGAGATGCGGCGCGTTTCCAGCCGCGAGAGGCCGGAGCCGGGATCGAAGGCCGGCATCCGGCGGAAGCCGCCATCGACGACGATCCGCACGCCGGGGACGGTCAGCGAGGTCTCGGCGATGGAGGTGGCCAGCACGATTTTGCGCCGTTCGGCGGGGCGGATCGCGCGATCCTGCTCGGCGGTGGGCAGTTCGCCATGCAGCGGCAGGACGAGCGCGGGGAGATCGCCGAGCGCGGCTTCGGCCCGGCGGATTTCGCCGATGCCGGGCAGGAAGGCGAGAATATCGCCCTGTTCGCTCGTGAAGACCTCCCGGATGGCGCGTGCGACGGCGTCAGGCACATCGCGCGGGCTGGCGAGATCGCGTTTCGCGTGGCGGATGTCGATGGGATGGGCGCGGCCTTCGCTTTCGATCAGTTCGCCATCCAGCAGACCGGCGAAGGCGCGGCCATCCGTGGTCGCCGACATGGCGACGAGCCGCAGTTCCGGGCGCAGGGCGCGCTGGAGATCGAGCGCGAAGGCCAGAGCGGTGTCGAGGTCGAGCGAGCGCTCATGCACCTCGTCGAAGAGGATGGCGGCGGTGCCGTCCAGCAGCGGATCGGTCAGGAGGCGGCGCAGGAGCAGCCCTTCGGTGACGACCTCGACGCGTGTCGCGGCCGAGACGGCGGAGTCCGTCCGGGTGCGGAAGCCGACCGTCTGGCCGGTTTCCTCGCCCAGCAATTGCGCCATGCGATGCGCCGCGCCGCGCACGGCGACGCGACGGGGCTCGACGACGATCAGCTTCTGATCGCCGCGCCAGACCGCCGCAAGAAGATGAAGCGGGACGAGCGTGGTCTTGCCCGCGCCGGGCGGGGCGACCAGCACGGCGTTGCGTCCGTCCTCCAGCGCGCGCGTCAGGGCGGGCAGCGCGGCGGCGACGGGAAGAAAGGGAAGGCTGGCGAAAACGGACGAGGCGCTCATATAAGCGTATATGGCGCGCGAGGCCGGGGCGGAGCAAACCCGGGGAGCGTTTTTTCTTCCGATTGGGGATGGGCGGGTGAGTCGGTTTCTCGCGTTTTGCATGGTGGTGCTTTCGCTGCTCGGCAGCCAGGTTCTGGCGGCTGAAAGCTCGCCCGTCGTCTCGGCGCGTGACGTGGCGACGCTGGTGACGAATCGCGATGCGGCGGGACCGGACCAGACGTTGTCGGTGGGGTTGCATCTGAAGCTCAAACCCGGCTGGCATACGTACTGGCTCAATCCCGGCGATGCGGGCGAGGCGCCGACGCTGAAGGTGACGGCCTCGGGCGGCCAGACCGGCATGTCGGGCGCGCTGCATTTTCCGACGCCGGTGCGAATCGCCGATGGCGGACTGATGTCCTACGCCTATGTCGGCGAGGTGACGCTTCCCGCCACGCTGGCGTTGCACGGGACGGGCGGGACGACCCTCAAGGCGCATGCGGAATGGTTGGTCTGCGCCAATACCTGCGTGCCGGAATCGGGCGATTTCACGCTCGATCTGCCCGGGGCGGCGCGCGATCCGGGGCCGGGCGCTCAGGAGCCGCTTTTCGCGCAGGCCATGGCGGCGATGCCGCAGCCCTCGCCCTTCACGGCGCGTTTCGCGCCGGATGGCGGCCTGACGCTTACCGGGGCGGGGCTGTCGCCCGAGACGGCGAAGCAGGCGTGGTTCATGCCGTCAGTGCCGGGGGTGATCGACCAGGTGGCGGCGCAATCTCTGCATGTGAGCGACGGCCGGCTGACATTGACGTTGAAATGGTTGCAGCGCGCGCCGAAAACGCTGTCCGGCATCGTGGTGATTCGTGACGCGTCGGGGCAAGGCAGCGCGCTCTGGATTGACGCCGGGCCAGGGGGCGCGGTGCCGCGTGACGGCGGCGCCCTGCCGCGCCTGCTGGGCCTTGCCTTTCTGGGTGGTCTGATCCTCAACCTCATGCCCTGCGTATTCCCGGTGCTGGCGATGAAAGCGTTTTCCGTCGTGAAGATAGGCGGCGTGGCGCGGCGGCGGGCGCTGATGAGCGCCGGAGCTTACGCGGCGGGGGTGATGGGCAGCTTCGCCGCGCTCGGCGGGCTCCTGCTCGCCTTGCGCGCGGCGGGAGCGGCGGCGGGATGGGGATTCCAGTTCCAGTCGCCGGTTTTCGTGGTGGGCGTCTGCTGGCTCCTGCTGATCATGGCGCTGAACCTGCTCGGCGCGTTCGAGGTGACGACGCGGCTGGGGCAGGATGTCCCGCCGCGGCACGGTCTGGCGGGCGACGCGCTGACCGGGCTGCTGGCGGTCGTGGTGGCGAGTCCCTGCACGGCGCCGTTCATGGGGGCGGCGATCGCCGGGGCGCTGGGCGGTCCGGTCTGGGGGGCGCTGGCGATCTTCCTCGCGATGGGGCTGGGGCTCGCCTTTCCCTACGTCCTGATCGCGGGCGTACCGGCGATCGCGGCGCGGCTGCCGCGTCCGGGCGCGTGGATGGACGTGCTGCGGCAATTCCTCGCCTTCCCTTTGCTGGCGACTTGCGTGTGGCTGCTCTGGGTGGCGGAGGTGCAGGGCGGCGCGGCAATCATGGTGCTGGCGGCTGGCGGCGGCGTGGCGCTCGGCCTCGCCTGCTGGCTGTTCGGGCTGGCGCAGCGGAAAGCCATGCTCGCGGGGGCGACGCCCGGCGTCATGTTGGCGCGCGGGCTGGCGCTGCTGATCGTGGTGGGGGCGCTGGCCGGACTCGGGCGCGTGGCCACGCTGCCGACGGCGGCCATGCAGCCGGGGAAATCCGATGGCGTCGTCGCTTTTTCGCTCGAGGCGCTGGCGACGGCGCGGGCGGCGGGCAAGCCGGTCTTCGTGGACATGACGGCAGCCTGGTGCATCACCTGCATGGTCAATGAGCGCGTAGCACTTGATGCGCCATCCGTGCGCAGGGCGTTCGCGCAGCGCGGCGTTGTGTTCATGAAGGGCGACTGGACCAACCGGAACGGGACGATCAGCGCGTTTCTGCATGAGCATGGGCGTGAGGGTGTGCCGCTCTACGTCTATTATCCGCCTCATGGCGACGGGCAGGTCCTGCCACAGGTGCTGACTCCCGGCGTGGTCGCGCATGTGCTCGACGGGCGGGAAAGCTAGGTCGCGAAGGGAAGTTCTCGCTGTCTCAGGAACCGGATCAACTCTCCCGTATTGCAGGAAAAAACGGCGGTCGGCCTATTTTCAAATCGGGAACATGATGATACCGTAAGCGGAACATTTTGACATCAGGATAGGTGAATGCCCAGTTCGACCGTGGTGAATCGCCCGACGCGGCGTCAGATTCTGACCCGAATCGGAATTGTTGCCGGAAGTGCCGCTCTCTATCAGGCGATGACCGTCATGGGTCACGCTCAAGGCACGGATTTCGCAGGTGAGCCGAAGCTGGCCGGAGCGAAGAAGGGGACGAAGATACTTGTCCTCGGCGCGGGGCTTGCCGGAATGCTTGCGGCGTATGAGCTTCGCAAAGCCGGGTACGACGTCAAGGTGCTCGAATATCAGACCCGGCCCGGCGGCCGCAATTTCACCCTGCGCGGCGGCGATACGTTGGTGGAACTCGGCGGCGCCGTGCAGCATGTCGGCTTCGCGCCGGGGAACTACATCAATCCGGGCCCGTGGCGTATTCCCTATCATCATCAGGGATTGCTGCATTACTGCAAGCTGTTCGGGGTCCAGCTCGAACCGTTCATCGAGCTGAACCACAACGCCTGGCTCCATTCCTCCGACGCGTTCAACGGCAAGCCCGTGCGGTATCGTGAATACGCCGCGGATTTCTATGGGCGCACGGCGGAATTGCTGGCCAAGGCCATCGACCAGCACAAGCTGGACCTGCCCATCACCGATGACGAGCGCCATGCCGTGCGTGCGGCAATGGGCGTGTGGGGCGGGCTGACCGGGGACGGAAGCTACGCGAAAGGCAACGCGAGTTCCTCACGGCGCGGTTTCGCCAAGCCGCAAGGCGGCGGCATGGACGGCGCCCCGGTGCCCTCGGAGCCATTCGCGCTTGGCGAGGTCATGAAGTCGGGCCTGTGGCAGGCTGTGACTCTGCATGACCGGCTGGACATGCAGACCACCATGTTCGAGCCGGTCGGCGGCATGGACATGATCGGCAAGGGATTCGCCAAACATGTCGGCGACCTGATCACGCTGAACTGCAAGGTCTCGGCCATTCATCAGGACGACAGCGGCGTCACCGTCACCTATGCCGACATGTCGCAGGGCGGAGCAGTCAAGACGGCGCAGGCGGATTACTGCGTCTGTACCATTCCGCTTTCGATTCTCTCGCAGCTCGACGTCCAGGTGAGCGGCAAGATGAAGGCGGCGATCGCGGCGGTGCCCTATGCTTCCTCGGTCAAGCTGGGGCTGGAGTTCAAGCGCCGCTTCTGGGAGGAGGATGACCAGATCTATGGCGGCATCAGCTTCACCGATCAGGCGATCAGCCAGATTTCCTATCCCAGCACGCGTTATTTCACCGACGGGCCGGCCGTTCTCCTGGGCGGCTACATGTTCGGCCCCGCCGCCTATGATTTCGCTGGCATGACGCCGGAACAGCGCGTCGAGGAAGGTCTGCGTCAGGGGCAGGTGCTTCATCCGCAATATCGCAGCGAGTTCCGCACCGGCGTCGGTGTCGCGTGGAGTCGGATGCCGTGGACGCTGGGCTGCTGCTCCATGTGGTCCGAACAGGCGCGCAAGGCGCATTACAAGGATCTCTGCGCGATCGACAACCGTGTCGTTCTCGCGGGCGAGCATGCCTCCTATGTCGGTTGCTGGCAGGAGGGGGCGATCCTGTCCTCGCTGGATGCGATCACCCGGCTTCACCAGCGCGCGATTGGAGCGGCCTGATGCGTATGCGTTCGATCATGATCGCCCTGGCGGCGACTGTTTTCGCGCCCGGCGTGGCGCTGGCCGATTCGGCAATGAGCGTTGTCGGCAAGACCGGGCCGCTGCAAACCGGCGCGGCGGTGTACCAGCATGTCTGTCAAGGCTGTCACATGCCCGACGGCAAGGGCGCGGTGGGGGCCGGCGCGCGCTTTCCGGCGCTGGCATCGAACCCGAGGCTCGCCTCGCCGGGCTATCCGGTCCATGTGGTTCTGAACGGTTACGGCGGCATGCCGTGGTTCAGCGGGATGCTGTCGGACAGGCAGGTCGCGGATGTGGTGAATTACGTCCGTACGCATTTCGGCAATCATTACACAGGCAGCGTGACGCCTGAATTCGTTGCGGCGCATGCCGCACACGTGAATATGGAAAAGGAATGAGAAGAATGAAGCTTCTTCTGGCCGGGGCATCCGCCCTGTTTCTTGCCGGTATCGCGTCTGACGGCGTCCGCGCGCAGGACGTCAAGCGTTTTGGCGATCCGGCGGGTCATTTCCCGATTTCCACGGCGGTCGAGGTGCCGGCGGGTGCGTCCGTGGTCTATCTGAGCGGGATGGGCGCGCCGCCGCTCGACCCGACATCGAAGGAGCACACCCTTGCCGCCTATGGCGACATGGCCACGCAGACGACGAATGCGCTCAAGAAAATCCAGTACGAGCTGGAGAAACTCGGCCTGAGCATGGGCAGCGTGGTGCAGATGCACGTCTATATGGTTGCCGATGCCACGACGCATAAGCTCGATTTCGCCGGAATGATGAAAGGCTATACGAAGTTCTTCGGCACGAAGGAACAGCCGAACCTTCCCGTCCGCTCTGCCTTCGCGGTGGCGCAACTCGCCAATCCGGGCTGGCTGATCGAGATCGAGGTGACGGCGGTCCGCCCGGCCGGCAAGTAAGAGGCTGTAGTCGTCAGTCCGGCGGCGGCCCGCAAGGGCTCGCCCTTCGGAAACCATCGCTTTAAAAATGAGGTCCAGGAGCCTGAAGCTCCTGGCGGGTTCGGGCAGATCCCGAATGGCAGTCCGAGACAGTGCCGCATGTTGCGATGATGTCGCAGCCGCCCGCGAATATGACACGATCGCGCGCCGGGGCGAGAAGAGGCACTTTACAGCCCATGCTCGCTTTCCTAAGAGACCGGCGACGGTGCCTTTCCGGATGCGGAAGGGTTAAAAGGGAACGGGGTCGGACTGAAAACGTCCGGCAAGCCCCGGCTGCCCCCGCAACTGTAGGCGATAGCGGCATGTCTCGGTCGCGCTCCCCTGGGGTCTTTCCGCGAGGACTCCGGATCATTGTCTGGGGAGAGCGGGCCACTGACCGGATCTCGGTCGGGAAGGCCGGAGGCATGTGGCGATCATTCGCGAGCCAGGAAACCTGCCGTCAGCGTAGTTGCATCCGGGACAGGCCGGGCGGGGTGCTCCCGGGCTGAGGAACGTGCGTTTCGGCGTGCGGTCTCGTGGCAACGTTCTGTGTCGCGAGGCCTTGCCCGGTCATGTCATTTCGTCACGTCCCTCTGGCGCTCGCCGTGCTGGCGTCCTGTTCCGCAGCTTTCGCGCAGACGCAGGGGGCCGAAAAAGCGAAGCCCCACGCGCGGAAGGCGCTTCCGGCCAATCACGTCGCGCAAAACGGGTCGGAGAGTGTGGAGCGCATCACCGTGAGCGCTACGCGCCGTCCGACGCCGGTGGACGATATCGGCACCTCCGTCACTGTCATCACCGCTCAGGAGATCCAGCAATTGCAGCGCCGGACGCTGCCCGATCTTCTGGAGAACGCGCCGGGGATGAATGTGGTCCGGACGGGCGGTCCGGGTGGCGCGACGTCCATCTTCATGCGCGGCCTGCCCTCCAACGCGGTGAAGGTCCGGCTCGACGGGATGGAGGTCAACGATCCCAGCGCCTATTCCGGCGCGTTCGATGCCGGGCAGTATCTGACGGACGGGATCGGGCGCGTCGAAATCCTGCGCGGGCCACAAAGCGGATTGTACGGGGCGGATGCGTTGGCGGGGGTGATCGATATCACCAGCGTCAAGGGGAAGGGGCGGTTCAAGCCGTTCCTGCGCCTGGAAGGCGGGCAGTTCGGCACGTTCAACCAGACGCTCGGCGCGACCGGCGCGCAAGGGGCGTTCCATTACGCCGTCTTCCTGTCGCATAGCCGCGTCGTGGATGTGCCGAACGTGCCGAAGGCGCTGCGGGGCGGCCGGGACGTGCCGGGATCGCGCAACGACAATCGTTCGGCCAATATACGGCTGGGCTATGACGTGACGCGGCAGTTCGATCTCGGATTGACGGCTCATCTGACCCAGTCGAAATATCTCTATCCGTCGACCGCCTATGGCTACACGGATGCGCCGCCCTATTACACGGTTTACGTGCCGAGCAATTATCGCGACCAGACCGACATGAATCTCGCCGTGGTGCGCGGAACGGCTCATCTGGCCTCGTTCGACGGGCGCTTCGAACAGATTCTCGGGGTCGGGTACGTGGTCTATCGCAATCGCTCCCTGAGCGGCGTAGCGGGTTCGACGCCCACGCTTTATTCCGGCGGCCGGTTCAAGGTGGACTGGCACGGCACCACGCGGCTGGGGCGCTTCGGCTCGCTCCTCGTCGGCGCCGAACATATTCGCGACATGCTGACGCAGAACGATGGCGGCGGCGCCGTCGCCGTGGACAAGGCAATGCAAACCGAGGCGGGCTATGGCCAGTATCAGGGCAACTGGCGCCATATCCTTTATGGAGCCGCGAATATCCGCTTCGATTCCAACTCGCGCTACGGGCAATACGTCACCTGGCGTGTCGCGCCCGCGATCCATATCCCGCAGACCGGCACGGTCCTGAAGGCGAGCGGCGGCAGCGGCTTCCGCGGTCCGTCGCTCGAACAACTCTTCGTCAGCTATCCCAGCGCCTATGGCAATTTCCTGTCCAACCCGAATCTGCGCGCGGAGAGGCTGAACGGCTACGATGCGGGGGTGGAACAGGCGCTGCTCGGGGGAAAGCTGCGCATGGGCGCGACATGGTACGAGAATTTCGTGCGTAACATCATCGAGACGGGCTGCGCGGGCGGGCCGGGCGGCTGCTACGACACGTCGCTCTTCAACGTGTCGCAGGCCGAGACTCACGGCGTGGAGTCATTCGTCAAATGGACGCCGCGCAAGGGGCTCGATTTCGCGCTGGACTACACATGGACGGTGGCGCGGAACACGAAATATACCTCCGCCCAATCCGCCGAGGTGCCGCGCATTCCGCATGACAAGATCAGCTTCGTCACGCGCTGGGATGTGACGCCGAGGCTGAACGTCGCCTCGACATTGCTCTGGGTGAGCCACTGGCGTGATCTCGACCGCTTCGGGGTGATCCGGAATTGCCGCTCGACCTGCGTCCGCGCGCCGGGCTATTTCACCATCAATCTGGCGGCAAGCTACAAGATCAATCGTATGCTTTCGGTCTATGCGCGGGCGGACAATCTGCTGAACCGGCAGTATCAGAATCCGGTCGGCTATCTCCAGCCGGGCCGCGCGGGTTATGGCGGGTTCACGCTGACCTATTGACCGGGGGCGGCGAAACGGGGCGGCGAGTGGCGGGGGAATGATGCGGCGCGCGGCTCTGGCGGGGATTTTGCTGGCGCTCTGGTCCGGCATGGCCGAGGCGCGGGCGCGCCGAATCGTTTCGCTCAATCTCTGTCTCGACCAGATGGTGCTCCTGCTGGCCGATCCTGAGGATATCGCCGGCCTGTCCCCTCTGGCGCGCGATTGCAGCGAGGCGGTGCTCTGCGAGCGCGCGCGCGGCGTGCCGGTGATGCGCCCGTCGGCCGAGGCGATCGTGGCGCGGCGGCCGGATATCGTGCTGGCGGGGAGCTATACGGCGCTGATGGCGGTTCACGCGGCGGAGCAGGTGGGGGTGCGGGTGCTGCGTCTTCCGCCTGTCGAAACGCTGGAGATGTTTCCGCAGCAGGTCCGGGAGGTCGCGCGGGCGCTGGGGCGCGAGGACCGCGCCGGGGCGGTGATCGCGGCGTGGGAGCGCGGGCTGGCGGCGTTTCCGCCTGTGACGCGCCCGCGTTTCTCCGCGCTGATCTATGAGGCGCATGGCTATGCCACGCAGGCGGGGTCGCTGCCGGACGCGCTGTTGCGGCGTGCCGGTTTCACGAACGCCGCAGCCGGCCCCGGCGGGCGGGCGGACGGCGTCTGGACGCTGGAGCGGCTGCTGGCGCACAAGCCCGACCTGCTGGTGCTGGACCGGGATGCGGCGGGCGTGTCGCTGGCGCAGGCGATGCTCGACAATCCCATTCTGCTGGCCAATTTCCCGCCGCCTCACCGGATCGACATTCCGGGGCGGCTCTGGATCTGTCCATTGCCGCAAACACTGGACGTGTTGCGCCGTCTCGCGGCGGCGCGCGCGGCTCTGGAGGGGAAATGAAACACCCGGCTCTCTGGCTCGCGCTTCTGGTGGCGCTGCTCTTCATGCTGGTCGTGGCGCAGGGGGAAAGCGGCATCAACGCCGCGCGCGGGCTGGCCGATCTTCTGGCGGGACGCGACTCGGTGGAAGCGACGATTCTGGGCCAGTTGCGCCTGCCGCGCGCCATTCTCGCCGTGCTCGTCGGCGGGGTACTGGGGCTCTCCGGCGCGGCATTGCAAGGGTATTTGCGCAATCCGCTGGCCGATCCGGCCTTGCTCGGCATCAGCGGCGGCGCGGCCCTCGGGGCGGTCTGCATATTCTACATGGGGATTGCGCGGATTTCGGTGCTGCTGCTGCCGCTGGGCGGTCTGGCGGGCGCGATGCTGGCCGTGGTGCTGCTGATGCTGCTGGTCGGGCGCGGGGGGGCGTTCGTGCTGCTTCTGGCGGGGGCGGCGCTGACCAGCCTCTTCGCGGCGCTGACGGCGCTGACCCTGAATCTGGTGAAGAGCCCCTTCGCCTCGTTCGAGGTCGCCCATTGGCTGATGGGGTCGCTGGCGGATCGGGGGTTCGCGTCCGTGGCGCTCTGCCTGCCGGGGATCGTCGCGGGATCGCTGCTCATGGCAGGGACGGGACGCGCGCTGGATGCGCTGGCGCTGGGCGATGAGGTGGCGGAGAGCATGGGGTTCGTCCTGCGCGGCTGGAGCGGCGTTCAGGCGCGGCTCGTGCTCGGCGTGGCGCTCGCGGTGGGTTCCTGCACGGCGGTATGCGGGGCGATCGGCTTCGTGGGGCTGGTCGTGCCGCATGTGCTGCGCGGCTGGGTCGGCTACCGTCCGGCGGCGCTGCTCTGGCCGTCCTGTCTCGGCGGCGCGGCGATGCTGCTGCTCGCGGACTGGGCGGTGCGCATGTTGAGCGGGGGGACGGAGCTTCAGATCGGCGTGCTCACGGCGATCACCGGCGCGCCGGTCTTTCTCTGGCGGGTTCTGCGTCTGAGGCGGGAGGGGGAATGAACCGGCTGGTGATCGACGGAGTTTCGCTCTCGCGCGGCGGTGTGCGGATCGTCGAGGGGGTTTCGCTCACCGTCGCGCCGGGCGAGGTGGTCGGGCTGATCGGGCCGAATGGGGCGGGCAAGACCTCGCTGCTCTCCCTCGCGGCGGGGCTGGCGGTGCCGGACTCCGGGCAGGTGCTGTTCGAGGGCACGGAGATCGGGCCAGCGGGGGCGGCGTGGCGGGCGCGACGCCTGGCCTGGGTGCCGCAATTCCCTGTCGAGCCGCCCCCGATGGGTGTCCGGGCGGTGGCGGCGCTGGGCCGTCTGCCGCATGGGCAGAGCGGGCGGGCGGCGGAGGTGCATCCCGCCGTGACGCGGGCTCTGGAGGTCACGGGCATGGCGGCGCTCGCGGACCGGAGCGCGGGCAGGCTCTCCGGCGGCGAGCGGGCGCGGCTGGCGCTCGCTCGCGCCCTGGCCGTGGACGCGCCGGTGCTGCTGGCGGATGAGCCGGTGGCGGCGCTCGATCCGGAGCACGCGCTCTCGGTCATGGGGGTGTTGCGAGCCGTGGCGGCGGAGGGACGCTGCGTCGTGGTGGTGCTGCACGATCTGCCGCTGGCGGCGCGGTTCTGCGACCGGCTGGCGCTGATGCGGGGTGGCCGCGTGCTGCTGTCCGGGCCGCCGCCGGAGGTGCTGACGGAGGCGACGATCGCCTCGGCCTATCGTGTCCGGGCGCGCTGGATCGACGGGGCGCCGGTGCCGTGGGAGAGGCTGGGCTGAGGCGTCAGATCGTATCGACGAGCAGCTTGATGTTGAGCGCCAGGATGATCGCGGCCGTCAGCCAGGCGAAGGCGGCGGTCTTGCGCGAGACGACGTGGCGTCCCATCAGGCGGCGATTGGTCACGAACAGCACCAGCGGGATGACGGCGAAGGGAAGCTGGAGCGACAGGATGATCTGGCTGAAGATCAGCAGCGCGTTCACCCCGTGATCGCCCGTCAGGGCGATGACCACCAGCACCGGCACCAGGGCGAGGCCGCGCGTGACGAGACGTTGCAGCCAGTCGGGAATGTGCAGGTCGAGAAAGCCCTGCATCGTGATCTGCCCGGCCAGCGTGCCGGTGACGGTCGAGTTCGTTCCGGCCGCCAGCAGGGCGATCGCGAAAAGAGTCGAGGCGATGCCGACGCCGAGGATCGGCGAGAGCAGATGGTAGGCGTCCTCGATCTCCGCGATGTCATGATGGCCGGTGGTGTGAAAGGCGGCGGCGGCGACGATCAGGATGGCGGCGTTGATGAAAAGCGCGAGCGTCAGGGCGATCGAGGAATCCAGCGTCGCCCAGCGGATGGCCTCGCCGCGCCCCGAAACGCGGTCATAGGCGCGTGTCTGGACGATGGCGGAATGCAGATAGAGATTGTGCGGCATCACCGTGGCGCCGATGATGCCGATGGCGAGGTAGAGCATCCCCCCATGTGTGAGGATGGCCTCTCGTGGGATGAAGCCCGACAGCACCTCCCCGACCGGCGGCGCGGCGGCGACGAGCTGCACGCCGAAGCAGACGGCGATGACGGCCAGCAACGTCATGACGAACGCCTCCAGCCGCCGGAAGCCGCGATTCATCAGCGCGAGCACGAGCGCCGCGTCGCCGGCCGAGATCAGCGCGCCCCAGAAGAGCGGAATGTGGAAGAGCAGTTGCAGCGCGACGGCCGTGCCGATCACCTCCGCGAGATCGCAGGCGATGATGGCCAGTTCGCAGGCGAACCACAGGACGAGATTGATCGCGGGATGGAAATTGTCGCGACAGCTCTGGGCGAGGTCGCGCCCGGTCGCAATGCCCAGCCGCGCGGAAAGCGACTGGAGGAGCATGGCCATCAGGTTGGAGAGCAGGATGACCGAAAGCAATGTGTAGCCGTAGGACGCACCGCCCTGAAGATCCGTGGCCCAGTTGCCCGGGTCCATGTAACCGACCGAGACGAGGTAGCCCGGACCGCTGAAGGCGAGGAAACGGCGGAGCCATGACGCGCCGTCGCCTCCGACATGGATCGACGCGAAGACTTTCGGCAGGCTGGCGTGCTCGGGGGTCATGCGGCGCGCGTCCCTGCGACATAGGTGGCGCGAACGTGCCGGTCGTCCCCCAGCATGGTCAGGGCGAAGAGCACGTCGTTCCACGACTCCGCGCGGCTGACGCGTTCGGCGCTGAGCGGGGTCGCGGCGGGGTCGAGGACGCAGAGATCGGCCTCGATGCCCGGCGCGAGTTCGCCGATGACGCCGCTCAGCTCCAGAGCGCACGCGGCGCCGGTGGTCGCGAGCCAGTACGATTGCGCGGGGTGCAGCCGGTTGCCGCGGGCGTGAGCGACCTTGTAGGCCTCGTTCATGACGCGCAGGATCGAAAGACTGTCGCCCGCGCCGACATCGCTGCCCAATGCCACACGGACGGGGCGGCCCGGATCGAGGGCGGCGAAAAGGTCGAAATTGCCGCTGCCGAGGAAGAGGTTGGAGCGCGGGCAATGGGCGATCGCGCAGCGCGCGTCGTGGCAGTGATGCCGGTCATGTCCGCTGAGATGCACGCCGTGGCCGAAGATGGCGCGCGGACGGACGAGCCCGGCATGGGCATAGACGTCGAGATAGCCGGAGCGGTCCGGGAAAAGCCGCCGCACCCACGCCTCCTCGGTTTGAGTTTCGAGCAGATGGGTCTGCATGTAGAGGCCGGGCGTCTCATCCAGCAGAATGCCCGCGAGGCGCAGTTGTTCCGGCGTGCTGGTCGGCGCGAAGCGAGGGGTGACGGCATAGAGTTGCCGCCCCGTCCCGTGCCAGCGATCGATCAGCAGGCGGGACTGGTCGTATCCCGTCTGCGCCGTATCGCACAGGGCGTCCGGGGCGTTGCGGTCCATCAGCACCTTGCCCGCGATCATGCGCGTGTTCCGGCGGGCGGATTCGGCGAAGAAGGCCTCGACGGATTCGGGATGGACGGTGCAATAGACCGCCGCCGTCGTCGTCCCGGTGCTGAGCAGTTGATCGAGGAAGATCCTGGCGACCTCGGCGGCGTAGGCCGGGTCCGAGAACCGGGTTTCCTCCGGGAAGATGTAGCGCGTCAGCCAGGTCAGAAGCTGCTCGCCATAGGAGGCGACGGCGCGAAGCTGCGGATAATGCACATGGGCGTCGATGAAGCCAGGGCCGATCAGGCAGCCGCTGTGATCGTCCTCGGGCAGGTCGGGCGGCAGGGTGGGGCGCAGGACGCCATACGGGCCGATTTGCGCGATCTTGCCGTTCTCGATGAGAAGGAGCCCGTCGGGTTCGATATCGAGCGCCTCCTCCGCCGCGCCGGAGAACGGTCCATGCGCGAAGGGATCGTGGCGGAAACGCAGAAGGCTACCGCGCAGGATACGGGGCAGGGCACGCGTGGGCGGCGTCATGCGGCGCTCCTCAGCCTCGTACCCGTTTTGCCACGGCTTTCTGGTCCGCGGTGGCCAGGCTGTCGATCCGGCCGGTGAAGTGATGTCTGGTGTCGAGGAATTCCGGATTCTCCCGCATCGCATAATCGATCAATACGAGATAGGAGATACCGCGCTCCAGTTCCAGACGGGTCAGCAGATCCGTTTCCATATGTTCGAGATGACGCAGGCGGCGTATCGCGATCTGCGCGATGCGCGTGGCCGCGACATAATGCGAGCGGGAGCGGGAAATGCGTTCCAGCACGGCGAGGATGGACCGCCGGGCGGAATCCGGCAGCAGGTCGCGGCCCAACAGGCGGTGCAGGCGGATGATGTTCAGCCCCATCGTCATCGTGGCCAGCGCGCCCTTGAGATAATGCTCGACCACCACGCTCGGTTTTGCGCCCGCATGGCGGATCAGCCGCGCAAGCCGGTCGATGGAACGCCCCAGCCAGTGACGGGGGTCCGGCGCGTTGTCCACCGCGCAGAGGGAACGGAGTTCGGCCAGCATTTCCCGGCGCAGGCGGAAACGTTCCGCATTGGTATTGAATGGCAGCACGACATGGAAGATGAGCACCGCCGCCGCGGCACCCAGCACGGTGGCCGAGGAGGCGTTGAAATACTGCACCTCATCGATCCGATGCGCGTTGCCCAGACCCAGCATGGAGGGCATCAGCAATCCATAGGCCGCCGATTGCAGCACATAGCCCGGATGGCCGCGCGCGATGGCGCCGAAGAACATGGCCGGGCCGAGACAGGCGATGGCGAGTTCATAGGTGCTGGCGAGGGGAAGGAACACGAAATCCAGCACGGCGGCCGCCACGGCCGCCCATATCACGCCCCACATGAATTTCAGGCTGGCGAGGACCGGATTGTCCGTGACGGCGAAAAGACCGCAGACGAGGGCGGTGAAGGTGACGAAGGTCTGGCCGGACGGCCACGCCGTCACTTCCCAGACCAGGGCGGAAAACAGGACGGCGGCGGCGACGCGCAGACCGTTCTGGAAAGCGTTGATCGGGTCCCGGTGGATATCCAGGCGGAAGGTGAAGCGGTCCTTCGGGTTGGCATGCAGACTGGCCTCGTATTCGCTGATGGTGGCGTCCAGATCCTGCAACAGTTCGGCGAGGGCGATGAAGAGCACCCGCTCGTTGAGCGGGCGGGGGCTATGGTCCGGGCCGACGGCGTCCGGATGCTCCGACGTGCCGAGGGCGAGGCAAAACCTGATCTGCGCCTGCACGTCCGCCAGCAAGGCGGCCGTCGCCTCGTTTCCCGCCAGCCGGGCCGTCAGTCCGCACAGGAAGGCACGCACCGGCGCCGCGTGCTCGTAGAACCCGGTGTTGCGATGTTCGAGCGCTCTCAGCCTGGCGGAAAGGCCCATCCCGCGGGACAGCAGGAGCGAGACCGAGGCGAGGGCGGCGCGGGCGTGATCGCCTTCATGCCCGTACGGGCCCATCTCGATCTCGGCGTATTCGATCTCGCTGCTCAGTCGCAGGATCACGCCGAACAGCGCCCGCGCCCGGCTGATCGCCTCGGGCGTCTCCTCCATGAGGTCAGCGATGGCGGTGGCGACGGAGGACAGGGCGGTCTGGAGTTTGCTGCGGACGGCCATGCGCGCGGCGTGTTCCTGCCCGCGGGCGAAGATCAGCCCGATCGCCGCCTCGCAGACGATCCCGAGTGTGATGTAGGTCAGCCGGGACACGGTGATGAAGAAGATGTTCTCCGGATGTGAAACGGCGTCCATGCCGACGATGGCGCAGGTATAGCCCGCGAGCACCATGGCGTAGGCGCGGAAATTGCTGACGAAAGTCGCAAGGCCCGAGCAAAGGCCCGTCCAGATGGCGATGGAGGGAAAGAAGAGCCAGGGTTGCTGCGGAAAGGCGATGATCAGGCTCGCAGCGGCCAGACCGCCGAGAATCGTGCCGAAGAGACGCCAACGCGCCTTGGAAAGGCTTTCGCCGCGGGACAGTCCCGCGACGGCCCAGACGGTCATCGGCGCCCAGGCCGGGCTGTCGAGTTCCATCCACATCGCGATGGCCAGCGACAGCAGGGCGGCGAGCGTGTTGCGGGTCGCGAAGGCGAGGATCTGCGGCGACGGCGAAAGCAGCCAGTCCCATTGGCCCGGCTGCGTGGGCGGTGGGGGCAGGGGGATGGCGCTGCGCGGCAACGAGGCGGACGCAGTGCTCATACCGGCTGTGAATGGACCATTTGTGAAATCATGCGGAAGATGATGGCAGGAGCGGGTTTCCGATCATAGGCGGCAAAATCTTAAAAAGCCGTTGCTTTGGGGCCATTACCTCCGGGACGCCGTGCCGCCTGACAGCCGGCTGGAGATGACGGCCATCAGGAAGATGGCGTCGGCTCGGTTTCGGAAGGAAGTTGCAGGGGCGAGCAGGCCGCCTGGGCGGCTCGGCCAAGGACGATCATGCGGCGGGCGGCGACCGCGCCTCCGGCCATGTCGCCCGCGACGTGAGCGAGGAGCGGCGAACTCAGCACGGCATGGGCGGCGGTGTTGACGGCGGCTTCCGTGACGGCGGTGGCTGAGGCGGAAAGGGCCGTACGGCGGAGCAGGCCGAGCGTGGCGAAAAATCCGGGTCTCAACCCGTAGAGCGCCGCGATCTGCCGGATCAGCCGCGTGGCGCGCCAGGCGATGAGAAGCACGACGAGGGACGGCGCGGGGGTGGCGGCGAGCCCGGCGACGATCTGAAGGGCCGCGCGGCGGCCGAGCGCGTCCGCACGGGCGCGGAGATCGGCGGCGAGTCCGGCGCGGAGCAGCGCGAGGACGGCGTCCGGGTCGTTCTGCGCGTCGATGGCGGGACGATAGGCCGCGCCGCCCTCGACTTTCGAGAGCCAGAGGCGCGCGGCATGGAGGCGGCGATGAGCATTCTCCGAGGCGAGGTCGGCGCGGAGCCTGTCGACCGCGTGGAGACCGGCGAGGCCGCGCAATTCATTGAAAATTCCGGCGAGCACGAGGCCGAAACCCGTTACGGCGACCGCCAGCGTCAGCCAGCCGAGCCATGCGGCCCGGGTGAATTGCGCGGCGACGAAATTGCCCACCTGCAAGGCGGCGAGCCCGAGGGCGAGGACGGAAAATCCGCTGAGCAGGAGGATGACGCCGCCGGGCAGGCGGCGGGAAGCGGGCGCGCCGTCCTCGATCGGCGGCGGGGCGGCCTCGACGCGCGCCATCCTGCGATTTTCCGTCTCGATACGCGGCCCGGGGCGCATTCCGGGGCGCAGGGGGGGAGCATCGGTCACAATACGTCCTCGAGCAGGAAAAGCAGCATGTCGTCGATGCCGATCGTCGGCATGGCCTGGCGGCCGAGTGGAAGGCGGCCAGGCTCGAAATCCGGCAAGGCGAGAAAAGGATGGGTCCAGAACTCAGGGCCGGGCGGCTCGGGCGGCACTTCTCCGGGATAGGAGCGCGTCATCCGGTCGTCACCCATCAGGCGTCCGCGCACGGCGGAGACGGGATGGCCGTCCAGTGTCCATACGAAGTCTTCCGTGCAGCGGAGCGCCGCGACGGCGAAGGCGCGTTCCATCGCGTCGCCCCGGACGGAAGCGTCACTTTCCGTCAACGCGCCCATCAGCGCGCGGAGATTGTGTCGCTGGCGCTCGGCGACGTGATCGGCCTTGCTGGCGGCGAAGGCGACGCGCCGGATCGCGGGCGGCGGCAGGCGGCCCCGCATCAGGGCTCCGAGCGCCGCCGCCCAGCTCGACTGTCGGCGCAGGGCCTGCGCCGCCTCGCCCAGCGCCTCGCGCGCATCGGCGAAGGCCACGGGGCCGGTATGCAGCGCCCCGAGCACGTCCGCCAGCACGATCAGTCGATCGACGCGCCCGAACATCGTGTTCACGAGGGAGTTTTCCGTCGCGGCCCTGTAGGCGTCGAAACGGCTCGCGAGCAGGCGGGAGAGCGGAGAGTCGGCATCCAGCGGAAAGAAGTCCATCCAGGCCGGAGCCGGACCGGGCGGCGGCATGAGGAAGCGCCCGGGCTGGAGGAAGGAGAGGCCGTCCGTTTCCCGCAAATGGTGCAGAAACCGGCTGTAGAGCCTGTGTCCCGTGGTCGCCACGGCGTCGCCGGCCTCGGCGCGGGCCGGCAGGGCCTGGGCGAAGGCAAGGAAGGCCGTCTTCGCCTCCGAGTCCGGCGCCTGGGCCAGCCGGGCGAGGGTCGCGCGCGACCATGCTGCGAAATCCTGCGCGATCATCGGCAGGTCGAGCAGCCATTCGCCGGGGTAGTCCAGGAATTCCAGCCGCAAGGCGCGGCGCGGCAAGAGGCCGTCGCGCGTGATATCCAGCGCCAGCCGGGACACGCTGTCCGTCCGTTCGGGCCAATGCGCCGGGTCGGCGGCCAGCGCGTCACGCATCCGCGCATAGGGAAAGCGCGGCAGGTCGTCCGCGCCGGAGTCCGACAGGGCGGCGCTGCGGATGCGCCCGCCCAGCGCGCCCGGGGCGAGGAGTGCCGCCGCGAGCGCGGTGAGCAGCACCGTCTTTCCGGACCGGGCCAGCCCCGTCACGCCGATCCGCACTGTCGCGGGGCGCAGATAGTCACGTGGATCAACTGCCAGTCCGGTCCAGAAGCGCGTCAAATCCCTGTCCTCCGGGTGATACGCTTATCATATGTGGAGCCACGCAGGCAGGGGCCGGCTTCCGGCCGTTTTTGAGGTGCGCCTACCAGAGATAAAGCAGTTTTATATAATAAGCGTCCGTTTCCGGCGTGTAGCGTCCTTCGGCGGAGTGGGAATAGCGCGCCGTGATCGAATAATTCGGCGCGATGTTGAACATCATGCCGACGCCGAGCGCCACTTCCCGGCTGCTGGTGTTGGGAAGCCAATGCGACATCGTGTTGTCGTAGGTGCCCATGACATTTTGCCAGTCCAGCGCGAAAAACGGTTCGACCAGTTTGCTTGCCTTCCAGCTGAAGCGCAGATTGGTGAAGAAGGCCGTTCCCGGATGATAGCTATGCTGCCCCTTGACATGCAGGGTCGAGGACGGGGCGGCCCCGAGATCGCCGTCGAAGCTGAAATGCTTCCACTCATAGTCGAAAAAGAAGGTCGAAATATTTGTCCAGTAATTTGTCGAAAGGGCCTGCCGGGTGCCGAGCGGGGCTTCGAAGAAAACCTGTATGCCGAATGTGCTCTTGTGATTCGGTTTGAACCACGTCGCTATCCCGGCGATGGTCGGCCCCATGCCGCCATAGTTTTTTCCGTTGGCGAGAACAAAGCTCTCCGTCGGGATCAGTTCGAAGGCGAAGCCGACATGGGGAATGGCCTTGAAGGACCGGAAATACACGTATTTCGTCAGCCCGGTCCATGTATGGCTTCCACCCGTCGGCTGCCGCCGCCCCTGCCCGTCATAGGTGGAGCCGGCGGCGTTACCGTCGCCATACTGGACGAGCGCGTTGAATGGCTTGAAATCGACCGGCAGGTCGTATTCATGCGGGCCGATGACCGCGAACGTAATGTTTTCCGCTTGCGCCGAAGGGCTGTATCCGAAACAGAGCGCGGCAACCGCGAGGCAAAGCGGCCCCGTCCGCCGCAAAAATCCGTGCGACGTGTCCATGGATCTGATCCTGTCAGTAAAGTTGCGGGGCGGCCCGCGGGACCGCCCCCGTTTTTGCCGCGCCTAGCGGGCGGCCGTGCCTTCGTTTCCGTCGAGCGTATAGGCGATGATGTAATCGCCCGATCGCGTCGCGAGGCCGCCATGACCGCCGGCGGCGATCAGCACATATTGCTTGCCGCCGGTTTCATAGGTCATCGGCGTCGCCTGGCCGCCGGCGGGCAGGCGGTCGCGCCAGATCACGTCGCCTGTCGCGAGGTCGAAGCCGCGGATGTAGTCATCCGCCGTGGCGCCCATGAACATCACGCCCCCCTTGGTCGCGATATTGCCGCCGATATTGAACATGCCCGTATGCAGCGGCAGGTTGAAATGCACGCCGAACGGACCAGTATCGCGTGTCGTGCCGACCGGATGCTGCCAGACGATCTTCTTCGTCAGGAGGTCGATGGCCGTGAGCGTGCCCCAGATCGGGCCCTTGCAGGGGATGCCGATCGGATTGAGCCACGGCGCGGTATAGGCGATGTAAGGCGTACCGTAATCCGGCGAGACGGCCAGCGCATCGCCTTTCGCGGCGGGTTCTTCGCCCTTGCCGTTCCATTTGGGCAGGATTCCGGCCTTCTCGATCGCGTTCCGTTTTTCCAGCCGGATACGGAAGGGCATATAGGCCGCATTGGCGAACATGAGCTTGCGCTGCGGATCGATGGTGACGCCCTGCCAGTCCACGATCCCGTAGAAGGCGGGATAGACGATCGTGTCCTTTCCGACATGGGGCGGCGTGAACTGCCCGTCATAGGCGGTCTGGCGGAACTGGATGCGGCAGATCATCTGGTCGAACAGCGTCGCGCCCCACATGTCGGATTCCGTGAGGTCCGCCGGCGTGACCGAAGGCATGTTCGCGGGATAGGGCTGTGTCGGCGAGACATGGTCGTCCGGCGCCACGCCGGCCGTCGGAACCTTGCGTTCCTCGACGGGATAGCCCGGCGCGGGCTGGCCCGTGCGGCGGTCCAGCACGAAGAATTCGCCGCGCTTCGTGCTCTGCACGAGGGCGGGAATGACGCTACCGTCAGGTGCGGGCAGATTGACCAGCGAGGGACCGGCGGGAATGTCCATGTCCCAGAGGTCATGGTGAACCGTCTGGAAGGTCCAGCGTCGTTCGCCCGTCACGATGTCGAGCGCGATGAGGGCCGATGAGGTGGCGTCGTCGAACGGGCGACGCGAACCGCCCCAGTTGTCTGGCGGGGCGTTGCCCGTCGGCACGTAGACCATCCCCAGATCGAGATCGGCCGTATAGACGCCCCAGCCATTCGGCGTATCGCGCGTCAGTTCCTCGCCCGGGCCGGGCGTCCACGTCTCCGGATTATGCCCCGCATCCCAGGCCCAGACGAGCTGGCCTGTGGTGGCATCGAAGCCGCGTACTGCGCCGGAGGGCTCGAAATTGGCCTGATTGTCGAAAATCCAGCCCCCGGTGACGAGGCGGTTTTTCGCCACCATCGGCGGCGAGGTCACGAAATGGAAACCGTGCGGCACATTGCCCATATGGTCCCGCAGGGAAATGAAGCCGTGATCTCCGAAATCCTCGCAGGGTTTGCCGGTCTCCGCATCGAGCGCGACCATCCGCACGTCGGCGACGGGCGAATAGATGCGTGTGCGGCAACTCGTCTGGATTTCGTCCGGAATGCGGTAATAGGAAACGCCGCGGCAGGAAAGATACACGTTTTTCGCCTGATCAGCGGCCGCCGGGTGGGGGTCGAACTTCCATTTGATTCGGCCCGTCGCCGCATCCAGGGCCATGACCCAGCTATGCGGCGTGCACATGTAAAGCGTGTCGCCCACCTTGATCGGCGTGACCTCCAGATTGAACTCATGGCCCCGGTCCGGCCCCGCATTGACACCTTCGCCAAGCAACTGGACGTCGCCTGTCCGCGTCATCCACGCGCGTTTGAGATGCCCGATATTGGCCGGAGTGATCTGCGCCAGCGGAGAATAGCGATCGCCGCCGGCCGTGCGGCCATAGGCCTCCCAGTCGCCGGGGGGCACGCCGTCGGCGGCGGGATCGGGCTGGCCATGCGCGTTCATGCGGCCGGCGGGCACGACGCCGTTGATCGAATGGGATTGGAACGAGGCGACGAGCAGAACGACGACGGCGAATCCGACGGCGCCCAGCAATTCCCGCTTGTCGCGCATCCAGTCCGCCTGCTCGCGCCAGATGCCCGGCAGGAGCAGCCATATCCCGATGAGCAGCAGGGTCACGAGCCTGACTTCAAGCCCCCAGATGTCGAGCCCGGACTCGAAAAGCGCCCAGATGACGGACAGGACAAGCAGTCCCGCATAAAGCTGCTTGGCGAGGCGAGGGCGTTGCAGCCCCGTCGCGGCGGCGGCAAGGACGACGCCGCCCGCGAGGATGTAGAACCACGATCCTCCCAGAAACAGCAGTTCCGCTCCTCCAAAAAACAGGAAGAGTCCGACGACTGCGAGCAAGGTCGAGGTTATGACGCTCAATAACCTCCCGTTACCGCTGATCATTGATGTTCTCTCTCTTCAGGTCATGCGCGGCATGGCGCGCTCCCGCATGGAGGGTCGGGTTCTGCATCAGAACACTCACCTGTCCGCGCCGGAGGGGGCGTGCCCGCATGTTTCGCTCCGAAAACGTGTTCCCGGCTGACGCGCGATGTGCGCGTCCCCGCCGGGCACCGCTTTTTCGGTCCCGCATTACGTGACGGTCATGTCATTTTCGTTGAGGCTCACGACTTCGTGCTTGTGGCGGAAAAAACTGTGTCAACCCTGACACAGGGATCGCGAAGCGGAGTCGGGGGGGCTGACTCAGGGCACGGAAGAGCAACGCGCGGGCATGTCGCTCCGCGCGATTCCGCTGGCGGATTCTCAGATGTCGGCGTTTCCGTGTCGCGCGCGCTCGGCGTTCATCGCCCGAATCTTGCGGTGCATGGTGGATCGGCTGATGCCGAGCAGACGCGCGGCGGGCGCGATCTTGCCTTGTGACATGGCCAGCGCGCCTTCGATCACGGCGCGTTCCGCCTCGCGGAAATCGGGCGTGCCTGTCGTTCCCGCGTCGAGATCGAAACAGACCTCGCCCGCGCTGTCTTCCGGCAGGTTGAGCATGTTGCGCGCGGCGAATGTCGCCCCGACGATCACGCGCGCCTCGTCGAGCGCGACCATGGGGAGCGAGATATTGCTGCTTTCACCGAGCATGACCACCGTGCGGTTGCGAAAGACCTCCAGAAAGCTGCGCCGTTCCATGCGCCGCGCCGCATCGATCAGCACCGCTTCCATCATGCTCGCGACCCGCCCCGTCGGGTCCGGGCGCGTGGAGCTGACATCCAGCGCGCCTGCGATCTTGCCGTCCGGGCCGTAGAACGGCACCGCGGAACAGGTGAGGTAGCGCAGCCCCAGACGCCAGTGCTGGTCCATATGCACCGTCACCGGAGCCTGCTCGGTCAGGCAGGTGCCGAGGCCGTTCGTGCCGGCCTCCTCTTCCGACCAGCGTGCGCCCGGCCACAGGTTCCAGCGGCGGCATCCCTTCTCGAAAGGCGGATCGCCGCGCCGCGCCACGACGACTCCCTCCCGGTCGGCGAGGAGCACGGTGTAATCGAGGGTGGAGACGATTCCGTGCAATCTGTCGAGTTCCGGATCGGCGACCTTCATGATCGTGCCCATCCGTTCGCGCGCCTGGCGCAGTTCCGCAGAACACAGGATGTCCTCGACGCCCACGCCGTGCGAGTCGAGTCGATAGGACTCGGCGCAACGCTGCCAGGAGCCATGCAATTTGTGCGGCAGCGTCATGAGCAGTTCGCGGCTGATCGGTCCTGTCGTCATTTTTTTCTCGTCCTTCCGGGTGATACCCATCAGCCGCATCAGATATGCGACACTTTGATGCGCCGCATTTCACATGATCGTTATGATCAAAACATACCATCTTTACGTTTCGCCGCGCGAGACGCTGACGTGTCGCAAGCCAGAAGCGGCGGAACACCGCGCGGCATTCTGACGAACCGCGAGCAGGCGGGAAACGAAACACGCCCAGGCGGCACAGATATTGGGAATGAGAAATGCAGATCGCACGTGAGGTCCTTCTGCGCTCCTATCGCGCCATGCGGACCATCCGCGACTTCGAGGAAAGATTGCATGTGGAGTTTGCCACCGGGGAAATTCCCGGCTTCGTGCATCTCTATTGCGGCGAGGAAGCGTCCGGCGTCGGCGTTTGCGCGCATCTTACCGACACGGACACCATAGCGAGCACCCATCGCGGCCACGGCCATTGCATCGCCAAAGGTGTCGGCGTGGACGGCATGATGGCGGAGATCTACGGCAAGAAGACCGGACTTTGCCGGGGGAAGGGCGGCTCCATGCACATCGCCGACCTGTCTCTGGGGATGCTGGGCGCGAACGGCATCGTCGGCGGCGGCCCTCCGCTCATCTGCGGCGCGGCCCTGTCGCACAAGCTGCTGAAGGATAACGGCGTCGCCGTCGCGTTCTACGGGGACGGCGCGTCGAACGAGGGCAGCACGCTGGAGAGCCTGAATCTCGCGACGGTCTGGAATCTTCCGGCGGTGTTCGTGCTCGAGGATAACGGCTATGGCGAGGCCACCGCCTCGTCCTATGCCTGCGCCGGCTCCCAGAAGGCCCGCGCCGCCGGATTCGGCATGCCTTATCTCGAATGTGACGGGTCGGATTTCTTCTCGGTCTATGAAACCGCCGGAGAGGCGATCGCCCATGCCCGTTCCGGCAAGGGGCCGATCATGGTCCATGTTCATCTCGCGCGCTGGTACGGCCATTTCGAAGGCGATGCGATGACCTATCGCGCCAATGGCGAGGTGGCGAAATTGCGGGCCGAAAAGGACTGCCTCGTGCGGTTCCGGAAGCAGGTCGAGGAATTCAGCCTGCTGGAGGCCGCCGATCTCGATGCGATCGACGGGAGCGTCCGCGCGGAGATCGAGGCCGCCGTCATCGGCGCCAAGGCCGCGCCGGTGCCGGAACCCGCCGAACTGCTTGAAGACGTCTATGTGAATTATTGATCGCGTCAGGAACGGAAATCATGTCAAGAAAAAGCTTTCGGCAGGCCATCAACGAGGCGCTGCGACAGGAGATGCTGCGCGATCCGCGCGTGATTCTGATGGGAGAGGATGTCGCGGGCGGCCAGGGTGGCAGTTCCGGCGTCTCCGACGCCTGGGGCGGCGTGCTGGGCGTGACCAAGGGGCTCTACACCGAGTTCGGGCCCGATCGCGTGCTCGATACGCCGATCAGCGAGGCGTCCTATGTGGGGGCTGCGGCCGGGGCCGCGGCGACCGGCCTGCGTCCCGTGGCGGAGGTGATGTTCATCGATTTCGTCGGCTGCTGCCTCGACCAGATCATGAACCAGGCCGCCAAGTTCCGCTACATGTTCGGCGGGAAGGCCCGCACGCCGCTCGTCATTCGCGGCATGTATGGCGCGGGTTTTTCGGCGGCGGCCCAGCACAGCCAGGCGCTCTATCCGCTTTTCACCCATATTCCCGGGCTGAAGGTCGTCATTCCCTCCTCGCCCTATGAGGCCAAGGGCCTGCTGATCGAGGCGATCCGCGACGATGATCCGGTGATCTTCCTTGAGAACAAGGTCATGTACGATGACGAGGAAGACGTGCCCGACGAGCCCTACACCATTCCCTTCGGCGAGGCGAACCTCACGCGCGAAGGCGAGGACGTGACGATCGTCGCTTTCGGACGCATGGTCAATTTCGCCAATCAGGCGGCGGACAAGCTGGCGAAGGAAGGTATTTCCTGCACGGTCGTCGATCCGCGCACGACCTCGCCGCTCGACAGCGACACGATTCTGGATTGCGTCGCCGATACGGGGCGTCTCGTTATCGTCGACGAATCCAGCCCGCGTTGCAACATGGCGACGGACGTGGCGGCGCTGGTGGCCGAGGAGGCGTTTGATGCGCTGAAGGCTCCGATCCGGCGCGTGACGCCGCCCCATACGCCCGTGCCCTTCGCCTCGATTCTCGAGGATCTCTACATGCCGAACCCCGCCAAGATCGAGGCCGCCGTGCGTTCGGTCATGGGGTACAAAGCAAAGCAGGAGGCCTGACCCATGGCTGGCACGATAATCCCGGTGACGATGCCGAAATTCGGTCTGGCCATGACCGAGGGCAAGATCGCCGGCTGGCTGGCGCATCCCGGAGACGACATTTCCGCAGGCGCGGAACTGGCCGAGATCGAGACGACGAAAATCACCAATGTCTATGAAAGTCCCGCGAGCGGCATTCTTCGCCGTCAGGTCGCGTCGGAAGGGGAAACGCTGCCTGTGGGCGCGCTGATCGGCGTGTTGGCGGAAGGCGAGGTGACGGATGACGAAATCGATTCATTCGTCACGACATTCCAGAGCGAGATGGCGACAACCGGGAACGACGACAAGGCCGACGGCGCCGTCATGCCGGAAATCGTCACGGTGGGGTCGCGCCGCATCCGTGTCCAGGACGCGGGGAAGGGGGCTGACGGCGCGCCGCTGCTCCTCATCCACGGGTTCGGCGGCGATCTGACCAACTGGATGATGACCCAGGGAGGTCTGGCCGGTCAGGTTCGCGTGATTTCCTTCGATCTTCCGGGGCATGGGGAATCGACGAAAGATGTCGGGGATGGGTCGCCCGCGACGCTCGCCGCGATCACGAACGACCTGCTCGACACGCTCGGACTCGCGCGCGTGCATGTCGCGGGTCATTCTTTGGGCGGCGCGGTGGCGCTCGAACTCGCGAAGATCGCGCCATCCCGCGTGGCGTCGCTGACTCTCGTGGCGCCGGCGGGGCTGGGAGACACCATCAATGAGGCGTTCATCGACGGGTTCATCAACGCCGACCGGCGCAAGACGCTGGAGCCGGTATTGCAGATGCTCGTGCATGACAAGGCCCTGATCTCGCGCCAGATGGTCGATGGAATCATCCGCTTCAAGCGCCTCGACGGCGCGATGGCGGCGCTGAACGCCATAGCCCGCGCCAGTTTCGAAAACGGGCGCCAGAAGGAAAATCTGCGCGGCGTTCTGGAGCGGTTCGACGGGCGGGTTTCGGTGATCTGGGGGGCCGAGGATGAAATCCTGCCTGTCAGCGGTGCGGAGGGACTGCCGGCGAAGGTGGCCGTCCATGTGCTGCCCGACACCGGACACATGCCGCAGCTCGAGCGCAGCGCGGAGGTCAACGACCTGTTGACGGCGACCATCTCCGCCTGATCCCCGGAGACCTCGACGAGCCGGCACGCCTCAATCGAGGATGTCAGCCGGACAGGATCATGCAGGCCTCATGTATGATCCGCGAGGCGATGCCGTCGCTTCACTTCTGTCCAGAGGCTTTCCAGCGTGGAGAGGTCCTGCTCCTGGAGCGCCTCGCCGCGCGCGGCGAGGATCGCTTCCATATCGTTGAAGCGTCGGGTGAATTTCGCGTTGGCGCGGCGCAGGCAGGCTTCGGGGTCGAGGTCGAGCTTGCGGGCGAGGGTGGCGACGGTGAAGAGCACGTCGCCGATCTCGTCCTCCAGCCGGTCGCGGTCGCCTTCCGGCAACTCCGCGCGGACCTCGCCGATTTCTTCCTCGATCTTCTCCAGCACGCCTTCGGGTTCGTCCCAATCGAACCCCGCCCGCGCGGCGCGGGCGCCGAGCTTGGCGGCATGGAGCAGGGCGGGAAGGCCGCCCGCGATCCCGCCGAGAATGCCGTGCTCCGCCTTCTCCGCGCGCTCGGCGGCCTTGGCCGCTTCCCACGCGCCGGGAGCCGAGGCGGCTCCTCCGAAAACATGCGGGTGGCGATGCACCATCTTGTCGGCGATCGCGCGGGCGACGGCGGCGAAATCGAAGCGGTTCTCCTCCTCGGCGATCCGCGCCTGATAGACGACCTGCAACAGCAGGTCGCCGAGTTCGCCGGGCAGGGCGGACCAGTCCTCCCGGTTTACGGCGTCCATCACCTCATAGGCTTCTTCGATCGCGTAAGGGGCGATGGTGGCATGGGTCTGCACCCGGTCCCAGGGGCAGCCGTTTTCCGGATCGCGCAGCCGGGCCATGATGGCCAGAAGACGCCCGATTTCCTGTTCCGCCGCGCTCATGCGCCCGTCCTCCGCCCCGAACTTTGGCCCGTTCGGCGTTTCATCGCATAGATCAGCGAAAGAACGGCCACGCTGCCGATGCTCGACAGCACGGTCCCTCGTTGATCCGGCTGAATCAGCATGGCGAGCATCACCATGGCCATGCCTCCCAGCATCAGCATGTTGAGACCACGTCCCAGGGGCAGCGTAAAGACCGGGTCGTCCGGCTGTTCGCCGCGCATCGCCCAATGGGCGGACACGATGAGCCCGTAGACGACGAGGATCACCGCGCCGGTCGCGCTGATGAAGAAGGCGAAGATCACGCCGGGGGAGAGGATGGAGCAGAAGGCGACGAAGAGTCCGATGAGGCTCGATGCCAGCACGGCGCGCTGCGGCACGGCATGACGGCTCAGATGGCGGAAGGCATCCGGCGCGTCCCCTTTCTCCGCAAGGCCGTACAGCGTGCGGGAGGTGATGTAGATGCTGGAGTTGAGGCAGGAGAGAACCGCCGAGAACACCACGATTTGCAGTGCCATTGACGCGCCGGGAATGCCGAGGGCCTGCATCACCGTCACGAAGGGGGAGTGGCCCGGCACGATGCTGGTCCAGGGCACGAGGCAGAGGATCACGCCCACCGACACGAGACAGAACAGCGTCAGGCGGAGCCCGATCCGCCGTGTCACCTTGCCGAGATTCTCCCGCGCGTTTTCCGATTCGGCGGCGGCGACGGTCGCCGCCTCGGAGCCGATCATGGAGAACAATACGGTGGGGATCGTCGCGACGACCGCGGCGAGGCCGTTCGGCATGGGGCCGTTCCCGGCCATGATGTTGGCCAGGGGCGAAATTTTCGGGCCGACGAGATGCAGGAGCGCCGCCGCGCCGAGAGCGGCGAAGGCGATGATGCAGGACACCTTGATGAAGGAGAGCCAGAACTCGCACTCGCCGAAGAGATCGACCGAGACGGCGTTGACGATGTTCACCGCCACGATCAGCAGGGGCGCGAGCATCCAGACCGGCAGGCCGGACCAGCCGTTGAGGATGATCGCGCCGCCGATCGCCTCCGCCCCGATCGTCACCACCCAGAACAGCCAGTAGAGCCAGCCCGCGAGAAACCCCGCGCCCGGTCCGTGCGCGGTGCGGATGCAGTCCACGAACGTGCCGATGCCGGGGCGGAAGAGCAGCATCTCCCCCAGCATCCGCATGACGATGACGACCATCAGTCCGGTGACGACATAGGTGGCGAAGACGGCGGGACCGGCGTCGTGAATCGCAGCCGAACTGCCGACGAACAGCCCCGCGCCGATGGCGCCGCCCAGCGCGATCATGGCGATATGCCTGTCCTTCAGCTTGCCGCCCGCGATCAGGGGAGAGTCGGCGGCCGGATCGACGGTAGGCGGGCTCATGGCGGTGGACGCGGGAATGGTGTAATTCTGTTGCATGGCAGGGGATGAGACACCCATCCGCCCGATCCGTCCAGAACGGACGTTTGCCGTCATGGAACGTTTACCTGAGGAAACGATCAGAATGTCCGGTCCTGTGCCCCGCATTTTCATCGACGGCGAGGCCGGGACGACCGGCCTCGGGATTCGCGAGCGCCTGCGCCCCATGCCGGTCGAACTGCTGTCCATCGACCCCGCGCGCCGAAAGGACCCCGAGGCGCGCCGGGCGATGATGCGGGATGCGGATCTGGTGATTCTCTGCCTGCCGGACGACGCGGCGCGCGAGGCGGTCGCCCTGGCGGCCGATCTGCCGCAGACCCGGATTCTCGACGCCTCGACCGCGCATCGCGTCGCCGAGGGGTGGGAATACGGCCTGCCGGAACTGGACGCCGATGCGCCCGCCCGCATCGCCGCCGCCCGGCATGTCGCGAATCCGGGATGCTACCCCACCGGGGCGATCGCCCTGCTGCGTCCCCTGATCTCCGCCGGGCTGATCCCGGCCGACCATCCTGTCTCCATCAACGCGGTCAGCGGCTATAGCGGCGGCGGGAAAAGCGAGATCGAGGCGCATGAGACGCGGGGCGGTCCGGCTTTCGAACTGTACGGTCTGACGCTGGCGCACAAGCATGTGCCGGAAATCCAGCTTTATTCCGGGTTGTCTCGCCGTCCGCTCTTCGTACCGTCCAGCGGTCATTTCGCGCAAGGGATGATCGTCTCCATCCCGCTGCATCTGGACATGCTGCCTGCCCGGCCAAGGCGTGGCGACATCGAGCAGGTGCTGCGCGCCGCCTATGCCGGAAGCCGTGTCGTGACGGTCGAAAGCGCCGATCAAATGCGTCTCGACGCCGAGGCGCTGGCCGATACCGACCGGATGGAACTGCGTGTGCACGGCAACGACGCGGCGCCGCATGTGCTGCTGACGGCCCGGCTGGACAATCTCGGCAAGGGCGCGTCCGGGGCCGCGATCCAGAATGCGCGGCTGATGCTGGGGCTCTGACGGTCCGGGCGCCGGGACGTTTAGAGGACGTCCCCGCCGAGCGTGCGGCGGACGCCGTTCGGGTCCCGCACGCTGTCTCCGGCGGGGCCGATATAGTCCGGGCCGATCGGTACTTTCCCGTGGCCGCCGGGAATGTCGAGCACGTAGGTCGGCCAGGCGAGCCCCGTCACCCGCCCGCGCAGGGCTTCGAGCAGCGCGCGCCCCTCATGGATCGGCACATGGAAATGCGCCGTGCCGGGGGCGGGGTCGAGCTGGTGGAGGTAATAGGGTTTCACCCGCGCCGTGACCATCGCGCGCAGCAGCCCTTCCAGCGCGGGAACGCTGTCGTTCACGCCCCGCAGCAGCACGGACTGGCCGAGGACGGGGATGCCGCGCCGCTGGATCGCGCGCAGCGCCGCGCGGGCGGCCTCGCTGAATTCCCGCGCGTGATTGGCGTGGACGACCATCCAGAAGGCGCGGTCGGTCTCCAGCGCGTCCAGCATCTCGGACGTCATCCGGTCCGGCGCCGCCATGGGCACGCGGCTATGCAGGCGGATGGTTTCGAGATGAGGGATGGCGGTCAGCGCGTCCATGATTCGGCGCAAGCGGCGCGGGCTGAGCATCAGCGGGTCGCCGCCGGTCAGGATCACCTCGCGAATGGCGGGGCGGGCGCGCAGCCAGTCGAAGGCCTGATTCAGATCGTCGTCGGAGAGCAGCCCGCCTTCGGGTCCGACGTGCTCGCGGCGGAAACAGAACCGGCAATACAGGGGACAGATGAGAAGCGGCTTGAGCAGCGCGCGGTCCGCGTAACGATGCACGATGCCCGGAACGGGAGAGAGCGCGTCGTCGCCGATCGGGTCGACGCGCTCATGCGGGGCGATGGTCAGTTCGGCGGGGGAGGGGATGACTTGCAGGCCGATGGGATCGTCCGGCGTTTCGATCAGGGAAAGAAAGGCGGGCGGAATGGCGGTGGCGTAGCGAGCGGCGACCTCGTCGAGCAGAGGACCATCCTCCGGCCGTACGAGCCCATGGGCGATGAGGTCGTCCCTATGCCGCAGGGGCGTGGCGCGGTCTCCGGCGGGAGATTGGGGGTTGACTGGCCTGTCCATGGGCTGGCTGTACTGCACCCATGCGCCGTTTCGCAATGTGAGGCTTTCCGATGACCGATTCGTCCTGGACCGGCGCGCCGCTGGGAGACCGTCTGCCGTTGCTGCATCGTCGCGCGGCGCTCCTGCGGGGCGTGCGCGGGTTCTTCGACGCGCGTGGCTATGTCGAGGTGGAGACGCCCTATGTGGTGCCGTCTCCCGGCGAGGAGGTGCATCTCCGCTGCTTTCGCACGGAACTCGAACGGCCCGACGGCGGAAAAGAGACGCGATTTCTGCATACCAGCCCCGAATTCGCCATGAAACGCATCGTCGCGGCGACCGGGCTGCGCGTGTTCCAGATGGCGCGTGTCTGGCGCAACGGCGAGGCGAGCGCGCTGCATGCGCCGGAATTCACCATGCTGGAATGGTATCGCCCCGGCGCGGGGCTGGCGGATCTGATGGATGAGACGGAAGCGCTGCTGCGTGCGCTTCTGCCGCCGAAGCTGGATCGGCGGGAGGGTGAACTGTCCATCGCCGCGCCGTTCGAGCGTCTGACCATGGCGGAGGCCTTCGCGCGTCATGTGGGCGTCGATCTGCTGGCGATCGGCGAGGACGCGGCTGCGCTGGCCGCCGCTTCCGGGACGCGGCTGCGCGCGGGAGAGACGTGGGAGGACCTGTTCTTCCGGCTGCTGCTCGAACGAATCGAACCACGGATCGGGCGGGACCGTCCCTGCTTCCTCACGCATTGGCCCAGCGCGCAGGCGGCATTGGCGCGGCGCGATCCGGCCGATCCGCGCGTGGCGCTGCGGTTCGAGCTCTATGCGGGCGGGATCGAGTTGGCCAATGCCTTCGAGGAACTCACCGATCCGGTCGAGCAGCGCGCGCGCTTCGAGGCGGATCGCGCCCGGCGCATGACGTTGCATCCGGATCAGAACTGGTCGCTGGATGAAGCGTTTCTGTCGGAACTCGGCGCCATGCCGCCATGCAGCGGAATCGCGTTGGGTTTCGATCGGCTGGTGTTGCTGGCAGTTGGCGCGGCGCGGTTGAGTGACATAGTGTGGCTAAGTTAAAGCAAACGTAAATTGCAACGGTTTTAAGGGCGACGGGGCCAGGTGGAGCGTATGAATGTGCAAAGTTTCCGACCGATCTTCGGTTCTTCCGCACTTTTCGTGATGATGTTTTTTGATTATGCGGGCTGAAGGACACGCGCCCTGAGGAGTTCGAAGCCTGCTCTTCCGAACATGG
>NZ_SLZN01000019.1 GCF_004346035.1 Acidomonas methanolica
AATGATAACGATCCGGCGCTGATGCGTCGGATCGACGAACTGTTCCTGACCTGGCCATTCCTGGGATCGCGCCGGATGACGGCGATGCTGCGGGCTGAAACCCTCACAAAAACCGCCGACGCTGCAAGCGAGAAACTCTGGTCGGGCTACGCCCTCCCGACGTTCCCCGCTTGCAGCGCAAAGTGGCCTACTTTTACCCCGCCGTCTGGCAGGTTTTTGCGCCGTCGTTGACAGACGGCGGGCAATCAGGGACGGCGTGACGTTGTTCCATCTTGCGCTGGCCTACGGGCCAGACAGGATGAACCTGCGCTCGGCCGCGACCTGGACGGGCGGCCAGAATATCCCCCTCTGTCCGACGACGACGGGAAGATCTCAGCCTTTATTTTCTGGCAGAATCATGGGCTGGCTATTGATGAGGGTCGCCATCAGGTTGCGCGCGATCTGCGCCTCAGGTAATGGGAAAATGGCCCACACATGGCACTGTGCCTGAAATTCGAAATAATTAATCGAGCGACTTTCCTGTTCAAATCTGGCGACCAGTTTCTGGCTATCTGCAAGAAAGATGTCGTGCGTTCCCTGAAAAATCGACAGTGGCGGGAAATCGGAAAAGCTGCCGTAAATCGGGCTTATCCGAAAATCACGCAAATCGTTCGTCCCCGCATAGGCTTGCCCTGCCTGCACGAGTCCGCGCGTGCCGAGCAGATGATCACGATCGTCGATTGCGTCCATCGCCGGATTAGACACCGTAACATCGAGCCAAGGCGACAGAACGATAACCTGTTCCGGTAGAGGGCGTCCGTCGTTACGGAGTTTCTGGACCAAGCCAAGACATAACCCTCCCCCCGCGGAGTCACCCATGACGACCACCTGATCGGAGGCTATGGTCTCGACAAGACGACCATACGCCGTTTCTACACAGGCATAAACATCCTCCAATGTGGAGCCTGGGGCGAGCGGATAGTCGGGTACGACAATCGTCGCGCAAGTGTGACGACACAAATCCTCGAGAAATGCCCAGTGTCTGGAGGTTATGTTCATGACGTAACCTCCGCCATGAATGTAGAAAATTACCTTGCTCGATGGTGCGTTCCTGGGCGTCAAAGTCCAGACGGTGCGGTTCTTCGCCAGATCGGTCGTGATATTGCAGAGATCGCTCAGAGACTGCGGAATGGGAGCCGCAGTCGTAATATTATCCATTCCGGCGAGCTGCTTCAGCAATTTCGGATCGACGCTGTTCGCCATGACTGCGACAAACAGCCCCTTCACGCGATTCTCGTAAAGCTGCTTCTGAAAATCTGCAGCTTCGTTACTGAGAGTTTCCCTGTGGAAATATCTTATCCCAAGACCTTCCATTGCGTTTCGTTCCTTTTCCCATGGGCTCACGACGTCGAACGTCTTTCCAATTTCCAAAGCGGCTGCACATAGCCGCCTCTGTCTGGAGAACGCACCATCAGGACCGGAATTCCTGACTCGTGGAAACACGGTTTTTTAATATCACAAGATTTTATTGAAGGAGATTCATCAGCGTGCCCCGACAAGGTCATCCACCGATCGCGCTGAAATGCCGATCGCGTCCAGATCCAGCACGATCTGGCCGGGGGCGGCGCCGGGGGCGTCGAGAAAGACATCGACGAACAGCCCCTCGATCGCTGCCGGGTCGTGAGCGATCCGATGATAGCGGCCCGGCTCAGCGCGCCCGAGTTCCAGCCGGTTCAGCGTGCTCTTGCCCGTCAGTGCCGGATCATGCCGAAGCCGATCGTGATCGACCAGATCCTCATACCCAAGCGCAATCCCCACCACGCGCTGGAGCACCAGGGAGCGAACGTCATGCTCGACAAGATGGGTGATGTCACGTTGACTCGACGACTTTGTGGACATTCTGGCTGCGGGGTTTTCAGGCCGTGATGGTGGTTGCGACGCTCCACTGGGCGAACGCCCGGACGCGGTGGAGGTGACGGGAAAGCGCGGTGTCGACAGGGCGGGCCGCGCCCTGCCTGCGCAACAGGCGTGTCGGCAATCTCTTCGCTGCCCTGGCATTGCGTCGGCTTTTTTGCAGGATCTCGTCGAGCAGGCAGCCGTCCTGATCGACTACCCGCCACAGCCAGTGCGGCTGGCCACCCACCACGATGCGGACCTCGTCGAGATGCCAGACATCACCCGGTTTCGCCGTCCTGCGCCGCAGGCTCCGGGCGGAGGCGGCGCCAAATCTGAGGCTCCAGCGGCGGATGGTCTCGCAGGAGACGATGATACCGCGCCCGAGCAGCATTTCCTCGACCGACCGAAAGCTCAGCGGGAAGCGGAAATACAGCCACACCGTGTGCGCGCTCAGCTTCCGGGGAAAACAGTGCCGCCTGTAGCTCACGAAAGGCGCGCTCATCATGGATGCGCGATCCGTTCAGGCGGGTGATTTCATGAGATCCTCTACAAATGCCGCGAATTGACGTGCCTTCGCGGTCATCATGCGTCCGGCCGGGAAAACCGCCCAGAGATCGATGGGAGGCAACGACCACCCTTCCAGCACGCGCACGACATCGCCGCTTTCCAGTTCCGGCGCGAACATCCAGTCCGACGTGATGGTCAGGCCCATGTCCGCCAGTATCGCGGCGCGCAATCCTTCGGCGGCGCTGACGCGCAGTCGTCCCGAGACGGAGACCGACGCCGCCGCCCCATCCCGCGTGAACGACCAGACGCGCGGCAACTGACTGTAGATGACGGTGTCATGGTTCGCGAGATCCGCCGGATGTCGCGGCAGTCCCGCGCGCGCCAGATACGCGGGCGTTGCGATGACCGATCGCCGGCCGGTCGCGATTTTTCTTGCAACGGCTGTGGAATCGGAAAGCGTGCCCATGCGCAGGGAGATATCGACACCTTCCGCCACGAGATCGATCATCCGGTCGTCGAGGAGAAAATCGACATCGAGCTGCGGATGCGCCGCCAGAAATTCGGGTAATTTCGGAATCACATGCAGGCGGGAAAATGTTGTCGCCGCCGATACCCGCAATCTTCCGGACAGCCCGACACCCGCGCCCTTGGCGGCGAGTTCCGCCTCGTCCGCCTCCTGGATGGCGTTGCGCGCCCGCTCATAGAAGTTCTGGCCCGCCTCGGTCGGCGTCAGCCCGTGCGTCGTGCGGATCAGCAGGCTGACCTGAAGCCGGGCTTCGAGCTGCGCCACGGTCTTGGAAACCGCCGGCTGGCCCACACCGAGATGACGCGCCGCCGCTGAAAACGAGCCAGTCTCCACCACGCGTACGAATGTGGTCATCGCCTGATATCGGTCCATGCCATTCCTCCGAGGAATGACCTTTATCGCCCTGACACGGCTGCCATGTCGAGAGTCATGGAAGATATTGTCTTCTTCACCCGGACAGGCCGGGCCCGAGAGAAAGAAGACCCGATGTTCGGACCACTCATCGCCGCAGCGTCCGAACCGGCCGTTGCGCACGGCATGCTCGCCCTCCAACTCACCGGCAGCCCGCTTCATGCCCTGTTGGCGCTGCTCGGACATGCCCTCTCCAGCCCGCAGGCCAATCATGAAGGAGAAAACGACGATGCTTGATGTCTATGCTTTCGCGACGCCCAACAGCGTCAAGGTGCCGATCGCGCTGGAGGAACTGGAACTGCCCTATACGCTGCACGGCGTGAATGTGCGCAAGGGCGAGCAGAAGACGCCGGAATTCCTCAGGCTGAATCCCAATGGCAAGGTGCCGGTGCTCGTCGACACGCCCGAGAGCGGCGATCCGTTCGTCCTCACGGAATCAGCGGCGATACTCGTTTATCTCGCCGAGAAAACCGGGCGGCTCCTGCCGTCCGGCGGCGAAAAGCGCGCTCGCGTTTTCGAACAGCTCTTCTTTCACGCTTCCGGTCTGAGTCCGGCTTTCGGGCAATCGGGATTTTTCCAGCGCTTCGCCGCCGAGCCTCAGCCTCTTGCCATCGAGCGTTTCGCCAGCGAAGCGGCACGCACGATGGGCGTTCTCGACCGCGTGCTGGCGGACAGCCCATTCGTCGCCGGGGAAGATTTCACCATCGCGGACATCGCCCATTTCGGCTGGCTGTGGCGTCGTGGTTTCCCCAACGTCACATTCGACGACACGCCCAACGTCGCGCGTTGGTACGAAGCGGTCGAAGCGCGCCCGGCCGTGCGACGCGGCATCGCCCGCGTCGAAGCCCTCGTCCCGCAAGACTGACATCCTCCCGACCAAGGAAAACATCATGTCCATGCTTTTCACGCCTTTCAGAGCGGGCGCGCTGGTGCTCGACCATCGGGTCGTCATGGCGCCGCTCACCCGCATGCGTTCGGAAACCGGCGACAGGGCGGGCGTCCTCATGCGCGAATATTACACCCAGCGCACCTCGCAGGGTGGCCTCATCATTTCCGAAGCCACGCCCGTCGCCCGGGAAGGATACGGTTATGCCGGAGCGCCGGGCATCTATGACGACGCGCAGATCGACGGCTGGCGCACGGTGACCGACGCCGTGCATGCCGGCGGCGGCAAGATCGTCATGCAGCTCTGGCATGTCGGGCGGCAGTCCCACCACGATCTTCAACCGGGCGGCGGCGCACCCGTGGCGCCGTCCGCCATCCAGGCGGAGGGCCATGCCTACACACCGAACGGACCGGCACCGTTCTCGATGCCGCGCGCCCTGGAACTCCAGGAAATTCCCGGCGTGATCGAACAGTTCCGCCAGGGCGCGGCGCGGGCGAAAGAGGCGGGTTTCGACGGCGTGGAAATCCACGGCGCGAATGGCTACCTGCCCGACCAGTTCCTGCAGGACGGCACCAACCATCGCACCGACGACTATGGCGGCCCGATCGAAAACCGCGCGCGCTTCCTGCTGGAGGTGACGCAGGCGGCCACCGACATCTGGGGCGCGGATCGTGTCGGCGTGCGGCTGAGCCCGAGCGGCACGTACGGTTCGATGTCCGACAGCGATCCGCAGGAAACTTTCGGCTATGTCGCGGAGAAACTGGACGAGATGGACATCGCCTATCTCCACGTCGTCGAGCCGCGCATCAAGGGCACGGAACTGGTCGCCGAGAGCGATGCCGTCGCGGCCCGGACTCTGCGCCGCGTCTTCAGGGGCACGCTCATTGCCGCGGGGGGATTCGACGGCGTCAGTGCCGAGGCGATCATCCGGGCGGGCGAGGCGGATGCCGTCGCGTTCGGGCGGGCGTTCATCAGCAACCCGGATCTGCCGGAGCGCCTGCGACGCGACCTGCCGCTGAACCCCTATGACCGTTCGACCTTCTACGGCGGCGGCGCGCATGGCTACACCGATTATCCGGCGCTCGAATCCGTCGGCTGAAATTCCATTCCGACTCGGGAACGACAGATCGTCGCCCGGGCCTGTCACGACACTCCACAGAGGAAACGACCCATGTCCCTTCAGGCAAAACTCGACGCCTTCAAGGCCGATTTCGAAGCCGGCAAGCCGCCCTACAACGTCCCGCATTCGGTCATCGAGGTGATGCACCGCGCCACCGCCGAACTGATCGCCTCCGGCGCTGCCGACAGGGCGCTCAAGGCAGGCGACAGGGCTCCGGTCTTCACGCTGGACGACCCGGAAGGCAATCCGGTTTCCTCCGCCGATCTTCTGGCGGAAGGTCCGCTGGTTATCAGCTTCTATCGCGGTGTCTGGTGCCCTTACTGCAACATGGAACTCCAGGCGCTCGAAGCCGCCCTGCCGTCATTCCGCGCACTCGGCGCGAGCCTGATCGCCATTTCGCCCCAGACGACCGTGAACAGCCGCAAGTCGGTGCGCCAGAACGAACTGGATTTCCCGATCCTGTCGGACACGCATAACGATGTGGCGGCGAAATTCGGCCTGCGTTTCGCGCTGCCGGATTATCTGGTCGAACTCTACCGGAACCTGAAGAACGATCTGCCGGGCTTCAACGGCGACGAAAGCTGGACCCTGCCGATGCCCGGCCGCTTCGTGATCGGCCGGGACGGCGTGATCCTCTACGCCGAGGTCAACCCGGACTACACCCGCCGCCCCGAGCCGGAAGACATGCTCCCGGCCCTGCGCAAGGCCGCGAACGTCTCGGCCTGACCCGCGCGATCATCGGGCGGGTCAGGCATGGCGCCGACCCCGCCGAAAAAAATAGAAAGCGAAATGAAGCGATGACACCACGAGAAAAAGGCAACGCCGCGACCCGGGCGCTGATGGGGGCCGAGCAGTCCGAGCGTCTGGCCAATGCCGCTCAGTCCGGCACGTTCGGCGCAGATATCGCCGGATATGCGGTCGATCATGTCTTCGGCGACATCTGGACGCGCGATGGTCTCGACCAGCCGCGCCGAAGCCTCATCACCATGACAGTCATGGTGGCGCTGCGACAGCCGCACGAATTCGGTCTGCATATGAATTTCGCGCTCGACCACGGCATGAAGCTGCGCGAGATCGAAGAAGCGCTGATCCAGATGCTCCCCTATGTCGGATTTCCAGCCATTTCGAGCGTCCTGCCGATCGCCACAAAAATCATAGCCGAGCGTGGGCTGGACAAGACGGCCGATTATGCGGGCCATCGCGGCCTTCTCTGAAACAGGGCAGGGGGGCCGCAGGCACCGGAACGCGACATGACCCTGTCTGCGGTTCCTTTTTCGCTTCCTCCCGCTCCCCCCCCTTCACTCTTGGAGACCCGACAATGCAACGAACCTTTCTGATTACCGGCGCCAGCAAGGGCATCGGTCTGGCTCTGGCGCATAATCTGGCGAAGCAGGGTCATCGCATCGTCGGTCTGGCGCGCAATCGCACGGACGGCTTTCCAGGCACCCTTGTGCAGGCGGACCTTGCCGACAGCGACGCAACGGCACGCCTGTGCACCGAGCTTGCTGAGCACTACGCTTTCGACGGCGTCGTCAACAACGTCGGCCTCGTCAGAGCGCAATCTCTTGAAGAGGTTTCCCTGTCCGCCCTCGACGAGGTCATGCGGGTCAATCTTCACCCCGCTGTCCTGACGGCGCAGGCCCTTCTGCCCGGGATGAAGGCGCGTGGTTGGGGACGCATCGTCAACATATCCAGCCTGACAGCCCTTGGAGCCGTGCAACGGACCGCCTATGCCGCAGCGAAGTCGGCACTGATCAGCTTTTCGCGGGGGTGGGCTCTCGAACTTGCCACGACCGGGATCACGGTCAACACCGTCGCTCCCGGCCCGACAGAGACCGAATTGTTTCGTGCCAACAACATGCCCGGCAGCGATGGTGAAAAACGCTATCTATCGGGCATCCCCATGAAACGGTTCGGAAGACCGGAAGAAGTGGCGGCGGCGATCGCGTTTGTGCTGTCGGAAGACGCATCGTTCATGACGGGACAGACCCTGCATATCGACGGCGGAGCCTCGATCGGAAAAGCCTGAAGCGCTTCTGGTGCTCGATCCGGTCTCTGACGGATCCCCGCTCGTCTCCACAACAATCTTCATTTTCCTCACCACGAGCATCCCGGCCGACATATCGAAAAAAAATGCCCTATGTCGGATTTCCCGCCATTTCCGGTGTGATGCCGATCGCCACCAAAATCGTGGCCGAGCGTGGTCTGGACAAGACGGCCGATTATGCGGGCCATCGCGGCCTGCTGTGACCGCATTATTCGAAGGATTCAGACATGTCGAAACTTGACGGAAAGATCGCCCTCGTCACCGGCGGCAGCAGCGGACTCGGGCTGGCGATGGCCAGACGCTTCACCGAAGAAGGCGCGTTCGTCTACATCACCGGTCGGCGACAGAGCGAACTCGACAAGGCGGTGGCCTCGATCGGCGACAATGTCGCGGGCGTGCAGGGCGACGTTCAGCGGAGCGAGGATATCGACCGGCTGGTCGAGCGGATTCGGGCAGAGAAAGGGCGGATCGACGTTCTCGTCGCCAATTCCGGGATGGTCGCGCCTCAGCTTCTGGCGGATGCGACGGACGAGAATTTCGACCGGACGTTCGGCGTCAATGTCCGTGGCGTATATTTCACGGTCGATCGGGCGTTATCGCTGCTCGGGCGCGGAAGCTCGGTCATTCTCGTCTCTTCGATCGCCGCGAACAAGGGCGTCCCCGGCTATGGAACCTACAGCGCGAGCAAGGCGGCCGTTCGCAGTTTTTCAAGAACGTGGACCGCCGAACTGCTGGAGCGCGGCATCCGCGTGAATACGCTCAGCCCGGGACCGTTCGACACGCCGATCATGGACGGACAGGCCGATACGCCGGAGGGCGGAGACGCGGTGCGGGCAAAATGGGCTGCCGCCGTGCCGATGAAGCGGCTGGGCCGGCCGGAAGAACTCGCCGCCGCCGCGCTGTTCCTGGCCTCGGACGAGAGCAGCTATGTCGCCGGCATCGATCTGATCGTTGACGGGGGCGCCTCCGCACTCTGATCTGTCGTCTGGAATGTGCCGCATGGCGGCGGAGGTCGCGCTCGTGCTGGAAGAGACCGGCCTCCCTGAAGCCTTCCTCCCCTGTCGAACCTTCTGCTCGCCTCCCACGCAGCAGGACAGCCCGCTCGCGTGACCGGAACGGATGGTGTATCGGACGGCGATGCAGCGCACGCTTCGCCCGTTCGACCATGTCATCCCTGCGGCGGCCGACCGTCCGGCAAAAGAGCGCGGCGTCCGGCCCCGTGGCGTAGTGCCGCGATGACTCCCGGTCAGTTCGGCGTGCTCGGCCATCAGGACCGGCGTGACTGGCCGCCCTTGGCCGCCGACGAGGCGCGCGCCGTGCTCGGACGGTACGGGCTGGAGACGGAGGACATCCTCTGGCACGGGCAACGGCCGTTCTCCGCGACGGGGCTGGTGCGGCTGGTCTCCGGCGGCCGCGTGTTCCTCAAGCGGCATGACCGCCGCCTGCGGGACATGGCGGCGCTGGCGGAAGAGCAGGATTTCGCCGCCTGGCTGGCGCGGCAGGGCGTGCCGGTGACGCTGCCTTTGCGGACCCGGGACGGGACGCGCGCAGTGGAACGGGACGGATGGAGTTACGAGGCCTATCCCGCGATCGAAGGGGCCGACCGATATCGCGACGTGCACTCCTGGGGGGCCTATGCGAGCGAGGAGGATGCGCGCGCCGCCGGGGCGATGCTCGGACGCGTGCATCAGGCGGCGCGGGGATATGACGCGCCCGCGCGTGGCCATCGCCCCCTGATCTCCACGCTTGGTCCCTTGGGTGGCCCAACTGACGGCGCGTCCGGGAACGGCGCGCTGCGCGATTGGGCCGCGGCGGAGCCGGGAGTGCTCGCGGCGCTTCAGGGAAAAAACTGGCATGAGGACGTTGCGCGCGCGCTTCAGCCCCATGAAGCGCGGCTCGCCCCGTTGCGTGCAGCCATCGAACCGCTCTGGGGCCATGGCGACTGGCACGGCTCCAACCTCTTCTGGGACGGCGCTGCGCCCCGCGTGGCGGCGGTCATGGATTTCGGCATGGCGGACCGGAGTTGCGCCCCCTTCGACCTCGCCGTCGCCATCGAACGTCACGCCGTGGCATGGCTCGACCTCACCACGCCGCATCCGGTGCGCTTTTCCCAACTGGCGGCGTTCCTCGACGGCTACCGGACCGTTCGCGCCCTGTCCGCCGTCGAGAAATCACTCGTCATCGCCTTCCTGCCGCTCTGCCATGTCGGTTTCGCCCTGTCCGAAGTGGGATATTACGGCACGCTGCTGGGTGACACGGCCTCGGCGGCGGTCGCCTATGACTCCTATCTGCTCGGCCATGCGCGCTGGTTCGAGGCGGATGAGGGGCAGAACCTGCTCGACTGGCTGGCGAGGCATCTGTGAGCCTGACCGAATGGCTGGCCGCGGCGCTGAGCGCGCTGGGCGTGGCGCTCACCGCCCGGCGCTCCCTGTTCTGCTGGCCTGTCTCGCTGACGGGAACGCTGCTCTACGCCTGGGTCTTCCTCGATGCGCGGCTCTACGCGGACATGGCGTTGCAGATCGTGTTCTGCGGCTTTCTCGTCTATGGCTGGCTGCACTGGGCGCGGGCGGCGGCGCTCGTCGTCGCCCGGCCCGGCGCGCGCGGGATCGTGCTCGGCATGACGGCGGGGCTGATCGGGGCGGCGGTCTGGGGCGCGATGCTAGCGCGCTGGACGAACGATCCCGCCCCCTTCGCCGATGCGGGGCTGAGCGCGTTCAGCCTCGTGGCGCAATACTGGATGGCGCGCCGATACCGCCTCTGCTGGCCCGCCTGGGTGGTGATCGACGCGCTTTACGTGGCATTGTTCCTGTCACGCGGCCTCATGCCGACCGCCCTGCTCTATGGCGGATTCGTCGGCCTCGCTCTGGACGGCTGGCGGCGGTGGCAGCCGGAGCAGGGCGCTCCAGCGGGCCAGGATTGAGTCGCGGCAGAACGTCCGGGCGCGGGCGCGCGCGCCTTCGGACATCCGGCAGCGGGCGGCGGGGTCCGCCATGAGCGTCAGCAGCGCCTCGGCCAGCGCCGGCACGTCGCCTTCCGGAACCAGCATTCCGGAGACGTCCCGGGCGATGATTTCGCCGGGGCCGGTTTCGCAATCGAAGGCGACGGCGGGGACGCCATGCGCCGCGGCCTCCAGCAGCACCATCGGCAACCCTTCGCGGCGCGAGGAGGCGGCGAAGAGTCCGGCTTCTTCGTACAAGGCGAAGGCATCGGCCCGAGGCGGATGAATCGCCACGCGGGCCAGCGACGCGCTTTGCTCGTCAAGGCGCGCGCGATCCGGCCCGTCACCATGAATCGTCAGACGCCACTCCGCCCCGCGCGGATCGGCCTCGACCAGCGCCCAGGCGGCGAGCAGGCGCTCGAATCCCTTCTGCGCGCAGAAGCGCCCCAGCGCGAGCACCGTGCGGCGGCCGATGCCATAGGGCGTCGCGACGACTGGCGGAGCGATGTTGGCGATGGCCGTCAGACGCGCGCGCGGCCGCGCGCCCTCGCGCCAAAGATCGAGATCGCGCTCGGTCAGCGTGACCACATCATCCGCATAACGCGCCGCGACGCGCCGCCCCCACCGGCGCTTGCGCTTGCCCAGATCCGTGTGGAAATTGAAATGCTCCCAGACGATGACGCGGCACCCGGCCAGCCGCGCGGCCGGAACGGCATAAAGCGCATGGGTGGATTCGACCGCGACCAGCGTGTCGATCCTGCGCCGTCGCAGGTCCCGCGCGAGAGACAGCACGAGGCGCGGCCAGCTCGCGAGCAGGGAGACGCTCCGATCCGACAGCCGGTGCGTGGTGATGCGCGAATCAAGCCCGAACACCGCCGGACCGCGCGAACACACCTCGTAAAGATGCAGTTCCGCCTGCTCCACAAGCCCGTTCATGACCGCGCATGTGGAGCGTTCCGTGCCGCCGAGCGCGTTGATGTGCTGGATCGTGAAGGCGATGCGGCGCGTCGTGGCACGGGCCGGGGTGGAGGGCTTTGCACCTTCTTTTTCTGAAGAAAAAGAAGCAAAAAGACTTTTGATCCTTTGCCGACGGGGCCTCACTGCGAGACTCACCGGCCAGATCGAAAAAGTTTTCTGGTTCTTTTTCCCGAAAAAGAACAAAGACGCATCCCAACAATGATCCAATGCCATGCGTCCGCTTCATGGCATCTTCCGGCGCCTGCCCGCAATCCTGTTTTTGAATCCGGGGAAGAAATTAACCGTCTCTTGCAAACAGTTACTTGGAGATCGCGACCTCGTTCTGGTCTCATGACCTTTTGCCGGGGCGAGATTCTGTGCCTATGCCGGTATTTGCCAGCTATCGGAGCGCATTTCATCCAGACGTGACGCCGTGCGCTCGAAGATGCGCGCGTTCTCGCCCGCCTCATAAAGCGATTCCGGCCAGCACGCGGCGGAGACGAAGAGCAGCGTATGACGCTCGTACAGCACGTCGATCAAGGTGATGAAGCGGCGGGCGATATCGTAACGGTCGGGGTCGAGCCGCGGGATGCCGTCGATGATGATGACGGGATAGGCGTCGGCGAGCCGGATGAAATCGCCGGGGCCGTACATGTTGGCGCAGAGATCGTCGAAGGAGAAGCGCGCCACCTTCCCGCCCGCCTGCGGCACATGCAGGCTCCGCGACCCCAGTGAGAGCTCGGCCGGCGCGGGGGCTTCCGTCGCGTATTTGGCGAAGATCGCGTCCAGCTTCGCGCGCGCCTCGGCATCGGCGGGGATGAGCCACGCCTCGTCCGAGTCCTCGCGACCGCGCCGGTAATCCCGCGCCGATTGCAGCAGGACGACCTGCATATGCCGGGCGAAGGCGCGGATATAGGGCAGCATGACCACCCGGCCCTGATGGCCCTTCAGCAGGTTCTCGGGCTCGGTGTTGGAGGTGGCGACGAAGGTCACGCCGAGTTCGATCAGCATGTTGAGCAGGCGCAGGATCACGACTGCGTCGGACATGTCATGCATCTGGAATTCGTCGAAGCAGATCAGGCTGTAGCGTTCGGCGATCTTCTCCGCGAGATCGGCCACCGGATCGTCCGGCTTGCGCGGCAGGCGCTGGATGGCGTGCAGCGCCTTGTGACATTCCTGCATGAAGGCATGGAAATGGATGCGGCGTTTTTTCTGCACCGGGACGAGTTCGAAGAACATGTCCATGAGCATGGACTTGCCGCGCCCGACCTCGCCGACGAGATAGACACCGTCCACCAGTACCGGAATGGAGCGGGAGAACCGCGCCAGCAGCCCTTTCGCGCCGGATGTTTCGCGCGCCTTGTCCGTCAGCCGCACCGCGAGCGCGTCCAGCGCGCGGGCGGCCTGCGCCTGCGCGTCGTCATGCTGGATGAGACCGTCCCGCACGCCGGCCGCATAGGCTTCGGACAGGGTGGCATTGGCGGGCATCAGCGCCTTGACGAGCTTGAAGGACATGAAGACGGTCCGTATTCCTGAATCCGGTCAGATATGTAGCACGGCGCCGGTGTCATGCCGGCTGGCCATGCAGGCTTCGGCGTCGGTCTTGAAATCGCGCCCGTAGAACGGGAAGATTTTCAACAACGCGTCGCGCCATTCGGAGGCGAGACGATCGCCGAAGCACGTCTCCGCCACCTGCAGGGCGATCGACCCGGCGATGGACGCGCCCGGCGAGGCGCCGAGCACCGCGACCAGCGAATTGTCGCCCGCGCGGACGATTTCCGTGCCGAATTTCAGTACGCCGCGCCCGTTTTCCTTCTTGATGATCTGCACCCGCTGTCCCGCGACCGCGCGCTGCCACTGCGGCTGCGAGGCGTCGGGGTAGTAGTCCAGCAGCGCCGAGAAGCGCTGGCTGTCGCTCTGCACAACCTGCTCGACCAGATATTTGACCAGCGCGACGTTATCCATGCCCACCTGGAGCATGGGCAGGATATTGTCCGGCCGCGTGGCGCCGGGCAGATCCGTCCAGGAGCCGCGCTTGAGGAATTTCGTCGTGAAGCCCGCATAGGGCCCGAAGAGCAGATAGCGCCGCCCGTCGATGACGCGCGTGTCGAGATGCGGAACCGACATGGGCGGCGAGCCGACCGCCGCCTTGCCATAGACCTTGGCGAAATGCCGCGCGGCGAGATCGGGATCGTCACAGCGCAGCCACTGGCCGCTGACGGGAAACCCGGCATAGCCGTGCGCCTCGGGAAGATGCGCGGCCTGAAGCATTTTCAGCGCCGCCCCGCCCGCGCCGACGAAGACGAAACCGGCGGAGACGGAAACAGTCTTGCCCGTCCCGATCTCGCGCGCCGTGACGCGCCAGCGACCGTCCGCCTCGCGGCTGAGCCCCGTGACCTGATGCCGATACTGCACGGACATCCCGCCCATCGGCGCCAGACGGCCGAAAAGGGCACGGGTCAGGGCGCCGAAATCCACGTCCGTTCCCGCCATGGTGCGCGTCGCGGCCAGGGGCTGCGCGCGATCGCGCCCCTGCATGACCAGCGGCGCCCATTGCGCGATGATGTCGGGGTCTTCCGTATACTCCATGCCCGCGAAGCAGTGATGGGCGGACATGGCGTCGTACCGCGCGCGCAGGAAGGCGACGTTCTTCTGCCCCCAGACGAAGCTCATATGCGGGCAGGTGCGGATGAAGCGCGCCGGATCGTCGATCCAGCCCTCGCGCACCCAATGCGCCCAGAGCTGGCGGGAGATGTCGAACTCGGTGTTCACGTCCAGCGCCTTGGAAATATCGACGCTGCCGTCGGGGCGCTGGGAGGTGTAGTTCAGCTCGCAATAGGCGGCGTGTCCCGTGCCCGCGTTGTTCCAGGCCTGCGAGCTTTCGAGCCCGCAGGCATCCAGCGTCTCGAAGGCGGCGATGCTCAGCGCGGGATCGAGCGAGCGGATCAGCGCCGCGAAACTGGCGCTCATCACGCCCGCGCCGATCAGCACGATGTCAGGCCGTTCAGGCAGGGGAGAGGACATTGCGAACGAACTCCGTCAAAAAGGCCGGGCCGGCAAGAAACGGAACGCGCCGGGAGACGCGCACCGGCCCGCACTGCGTTCCGGCACGCCCCGGCGCGCGGTCGAAACGGAAACTAGCGGACAAGTTCCGCGCGGTCGATGCCGCGCGGAATGCCCCGCCCGTCAGGCCGGAAGCATGCTGCCGGTCTCGACGAAACGCTGATGGAAGGACAGCGCCTCGTTGAGCAGTGTCGGCGCGTGCAGACCATAGGAACTGCGGAGCGCGCGACGATAATAGTCCTCCAGCAGCGGCTGGTAGTCCGGGTGCACGCAGTTGGCGATGATCGCCTCGGCGCGCTTGCGCGGGGCGAGGCCGCGCAGATCGGCAAGGCCCATCTCCGTCACCAGGACGTCGACGTCCTGCGTCAAATGGTCCGTATGGGCCACATGCGGGACGATCGAGGAGATCTTGCCGCCCTTGGCCACGGAGGGCGTGACGAAGATCGAGATATAGGAGTTGCGAGCGAAATCGCCCGATCCGCCGATCCCGTTCTGCATCCGCGACCCCATGACATGGGTGGAGTTCACGTTGCCGAAGATGTCGGCCTCGATCAGGCTGTTCATGGCGATGCAGCCGAGGCGGCGGATGACTTCCGCACTGTTGCTGACATCCTGCGGACGCAGGATCAGACGGCCGCGATAGTTCCCCATATTGGCGTTGATCTTCTCCGCCGCCTCGGGGCTGAGCGAGAAGGCCGTGGCCGAGGCGACGGTCAGCTTGCCGCAATCGAGCAGGTCGAGCATCCCGTCCTGAATGACCTCCGTATAGGCGGTCATGTTCTCGAAGGGCGAATCGACCAGCCCGGCCAGCACGGCGTTGGCGACATTGCCGACGCCCGACTGGAGCGGCAGGAGGTGCTCGGGCAGGCGGCCCTTCTTCACCTCGTTGCCGAGGAAGTCGAGCAGATAGCCCGCGATCTTGCGCGCGCCCTCGTCCGCGGCCTTGAACGGCGCGTTGCGGTCCGGAAGCTCCGCCTCGACCACGGCGACGATCTTCTCGGGGTCGCAGGTGAGATAGTGCGTGCCGATCAGGTCGCTGGGCTTGGTCAGCGGGATCGGCTTGCGGTCCGGCGGCAGGCCGAAATCATAGATGTCATGGATGCCGTCGAGATCGAGGGACTGCCAGTGGCTGACCTCGATGATGACCTTCTTCGCCAGTTTCAGCCAGGTCACGTTGTTGCCGATCGACGAGGAGGGCACGAGCGTACCGTCCTCGTTGATGGCCGAGACCTCGATGACGGCGACGTCCATATCCCCCAGCACGCCCTGATCGGCGAACTGCGCGACCTGGCCGAGATGGATGTCGAGGAAATCCGTCTCGCCGTTATTGATGCGGTCGCGGCAGGCGGGGTCGGTGTTGAAGGGCGAGCGGAAGCTCATCCCGTTCGCCTTCCCCAGCGCGCCGTCCAGTTCCGGCCCCGTCGAGGCGCCCGTCAGGACGCTGATCCGGAACGGATCGCCCTTGTCATGGGCGGCCTGCATCTGCTCGGCGAGCGCCGTCGGCACGGCCTTGGGATAGCCCGAGCCGGTGAAGCCACTCATGCCGACGACCATGCCGTCCTTGATGAACGCCGCCGCCTCGGCCGCGCTCATCACCTTTTTCCGCAGGGAGGCGCTGCGAATACGCTCTGCCATTTTCTCGTGCGCTCCTTACGCGGCCTCGGTCATGCCGCGCAGCACGTACGGCAGGATGCCGCCATGGCGGTAGTAATTGACCTCGTCCAGTGTGTCGATGCGGCAGAGCAGCGTCACGTCCTCGGTGCTGCCGTCCGCGCGGGTGATGGTGAGGGTCGCGTTCATGCGCGGGGTGATCTCGGTCAGCCCCGTGATGGACAGCGTCTCGGTGCCGTCGAGCTTCAGCGTCTTGCGGTTCACGCCTTCGGGGAAGACGAGCGGCAGGACGCCCATGCCGACGAGGTTGGAACGGTGGATGCGCTCGAAGCTCTCGGCGATGACCGCCTTGATGCCCAGCAGCTTCGTGCCCTTCGCCGCCCAGTCGCGCGAGGAGCCCATGCCATATTCCTTGCCGCCGATGACGATCAGCGGCACGCCCTCGGCCTTGTAGCGCTCGGCCACGTCATAGATCGCGCCGACCTCGCCGTCCGGCAGATGCTTGGACATGCCGCCCTCGATGCCCGGCAGCATCTCGTTGCGGATGCGGATGTTGGCGAAGGTGCCGCGCACCATCACGCGGTCGTTGCCGCGACGCGAGCCGTAGGAATTATAGTCCGCGACCGCGACCTGATGCTCGCTCAGGAAGCGCCCGGCGGGGGAGGACGGCTTGATCGAACCGGCCGGGGAGATGTGGTCGGTCGTCACGTTGTCGGCCAGCAGGGCGAGGATACGGGCGTTGACGATGTCGCTCGTCTGGCCCGGCTCCTTGGTCAGCCCCTCGAAATAGGGCGGCTGCTGGATGTAGGTCGAACCCGCCGACCAGGCGAAGCGGCGCGCGTCGGAGGCGACGTCCAGCGCCTGCCACTGATGCGTGCCTTCCGTCACATGGCCGTAGCGCTCGACGAAATCCGCGCGGGTGACGGAGCTGGCGACGAGGTCCGCCACTTCCTTCGCCGTCGGCCAGATGTCGCGCAGGTAGACGGGCTGGCCGTCCTTGCCGGTGCCGATCGCCTCGGTGGTGATGTCCTTGCGCATCGTGCCGAGCAGCGCATAGGCGACGACCAGCGGCGGCGAGGCGAGGTAGTTGGCGCGCACGTTCGGGGAGATGCGCCCCTCGAAATTGCGGTTGCCGGAGAGCACCGACGTCGCGACAAGACCGTTATTCTCGATCGCATCGACGATCGGCTGCGCCAACGGGCCGGAATTGCCGATGCAGGTAGTGCAGCCATAGCCGACCGTCTCGAAACCGAGCGCGTCGAGATCCTTCGACAGCCCCGCCTTGTCGAGATAATCCGTCACGACCTGCGAGCCGGGGGCCAGCGAGGTCTTCACCCAGGGCTTCGGCTTCAGGCCGAGCGCGTGCGCCTTGCGCGCGACGAGACCGGCGGCCACCAGAACGGCGGGGTTCGAGGTGTTGGTGCAGGAGGTGATCGCGGCGATCACCACGTCGCCCTGGCCGAGATCGTAATCGGTCCCGGCGACGGGGAAGCGCTGCTCCACCACGTCCGGCTTCACGCCGAGGCTGCCGGTCAGCTCCGTCTCGAAGGCGGAGGCGGCCTTGGTGAGATCGACGCGGTCCTGCGGGCGCTTCGGCCCGGCCAGCGAGGGGACGATCGTGGCGAGGTCGAGCGTCAGGACCTTGGTGAAGACCGGCTCCGGCGAGGATTCCTCGCGGAACATGCCCTGCGCCTTCAGATACGCTTCCGTCAGCTTGACGCGATGTTCGTCGCGCCCGGTCTGACGCAGATAGTCGAGCGTCAGCGCATCGACGGGGAAGAAGCCGCAGGTCGCGCCGTATTCCGGGGCCATGTTGGCGATCGTCGCGCGATCGGCGACCGGCAGATGGTCGAGCGCGGGGCCGAAGAACTCGACGAACTTGCCGACCACGCCTTCCTTGCGGAGCATCTGGGTGATCGTCAGCACGAGGTCCGTCGCCGTCGCGCCCTCGGGCAGCCTGCCGTCGAGGCGCACGCCGATCACGTCGGGGATAAGCATGGCGATGGGCTGGCCGAGCATCGCGGCCTCGGCCTCGATGCCGCCGACGCCCCAGCCGAGCACGCCCATGCCGTTGACCATGGTGGTGTGGCTGTCCGTGCCGAACAGCGTGTCGGGATAGGCATAGTCCTGCCCGCCGACCTGGGCGGTCCAGACGGCCTGGGCGAGATATTCCAGGTTCACCTGGTGACAGATGCCCGCGCCCGGCGGCACGACGCGGAAGTTCTCGAACGCCTCCTGGCCCCAGCGCAGGAACGCATAACGCTCGCCGTTGCGCTCGAACTCGATCTCGACGTTCCGCTCCAGCGCGTCCTTCGAGCCGAACACGTCCACCATGACCGAATGGTCGATGACGAGATCGACGGGCACCAGCGGGTTCACCTTCTCCACGTCACCGCCGAGCGAGACGATGCCGTCGCGCATCGCCGCGAGATCGACGACGGCGGGAACGCCGGTGAAGTCCTGCATCAGGATGCGCGCGGGCTTGAAGGGCACTTCCTTCGTGGAAGTGCCGGCCTTCACCCAGTCCGCGACGGACTGCGCGTCCTCCGTCGTGTAGCTCGCGCCGTCCTCGAAGCGCAGGACGTTCTCCAGCAGGACCTTGAGGCTGACGGGGAGGCGGGAGACGTCGCCCAGGCTCCTGCCAGCCTCGGGGAGCGAGAAATAACGATACGTCTTCCCGTCCACGTCCAGCGTCCGGCCGACGCCCAGCTTGTCCTGACCCACCGATTTCATCGGGTGCTCTCCTCAAACGTTCCTGAATACAGACTCAACGGCAGCGGGGCGTCAGCCGCGCTCACCGATCGGCACGAACGCGCGCTGCGCCGCACCGGTATAGATCTGGCGCGGGCGGCTGATGCGCTGTCCGGGCTGCTCGATCATTTCCTTCCACTGGCTGACCCAGCCGACCGTGCGCGCGACCGCGAAAAGGACGGTGAACATCGAGGTCGGGATTCCCATCGCCTTGAGGATGATGCCCGAGTAGAAATCGACGTTCGGATACAGCTTGCGCTCGACGAAATAGTCGTCCTCCAGCGCGATCCGCTCCAGCTCCATCGCGAGTTCGAGCTGCGGCTCGTGCCGGATGCCGAGTTCGCCCAGCACCTCCTGACAGGTGCGCTGCATGATCTTCGCGCGCGGATCGAAATTCTTGTAGACGCGGTGGCCGAAGCCCATCAGCTTCACCCCGTCCTCCTTGTTCTTCACCTTGCGGATGAACTCGGGCACCTGGCTCTTGTCGCCGATCTCCCCGAGCATCTTGAGCACGGCCTCGTTCGCGCCGCCATGGGCCGGGCCCCACAGCGCGGCGATGCCGGCGGCGATGCAGGCGAAGGGATTGGCGCCCGTCGAGCCCGCGATCCGCACCGTGGAGGTGGAGGCGTTCTGCTCGTGATCCGCATGGAGGATCAGGATGCGGTCCATGGCCTTCGCGAAGACCGGATTCACCTTGTAGTTCGGCTCCGAGGGGAGCGCGAACATCATGTGCATGAAATTCTCGGCGAAGCCGAGCCGGTTGTCCGGATAGACGAAGGGGAAGCCCTGCGAATAGCTGAACGCCCAGGCTGCGATGGTGGGCATCTTCGCGATCAGGCGCAGCGCGGCGAGGTCGCGATGCTCCTGCTTCGTCATGTTCAGGCTGTCATGATAAAAGGCCGAGAGCGCGCCGACCGTGCCGCAGAGCATCGCCATCGGATGGGCATCCCGGCGGAACCCGTTGAAGAAATTGCGGATCTGCTCGTGCAGCATGGTGTGGTGCTTGAGCGTGTCGTCGAACGCCGTCAGCTCGGCGGCCGTGGGAAGCTCGCCGTTCAGCAGGAGATAGGCCACCTCGGGGAAGGTGGCCTTCTCGGAAAGCGCCTCGATCGGATAGCCGCGGTGAAGCAGGATGCCCTTGTCACCGTCGATGAAGGTGATCCTGCTCTCGCAGGCCGCCGTGTTGCCGAAGCCGGGATCGAACGTGACGAGATCGTCCCCGCCGAACAGCTTGCGGATGTCGATGGCGTCCGCGCCCAGCGTCCCGCTGACGCGCGGGAGCGAGAGGGAGGCTCCATCCTTCGGCGTCAGCGAATAGAACCCGCTTTCGGTCTTCACCGTATCCATGACCTGACTCTCTCCCCGTCGCACCGAACTGTCATTCCGACCGTCGCCCCTTCCCTGCCCTCATCACCGGAGCCCGTGACCGGAAACGGATCGCTGCCGGGCATCTTGGGCGATCCGCGGGGACCTGTCCTCTTATGCGGATGAATAAGGTTTATACCTTCTTTGTGGCTGTTCTTCAGAGGATAAGGGTCCAAAATCCGGTTCGAAACATTATTTGCCGTGACTTTTGGCGGGTTTCCGCAAGGCTCTTCACAGCTTTCGTTCGATTTATCACACAAAAACGTGATGATCCAGCGGCAAGCTTGCGGGGGTCCGGCAGACGGAACGAGACGGACGAAAATGAGGACGGGCGATGGGTGTTGAGATGATCGCTTCGGCTCTGAATGGCGCGAATGCCGCCTTCCTGGCCGATCAATACCGCCGCTGGGTGCGGGATCCCGGCAGCGTCGATCAAAGCTTCGCCACCCTGTTCGACACGCTCGGCGACGAGGACCGGGCGATTCTCGGCGATACGGCCGGGGTGACATGGAAGCGGGACGGCAGCGGGCTGGACCTCGACGTCGCCTTCAGTCCCGCCGAGTCGGGGCAGGCCATCCAGGGGCAGGTTCCGCAAGCCGGGAGCGCGTCGCCGGAGGCGCTTCACGCCGCCCTGCGCGACAGCCTGCGCGCCCAGCGTCTCGTCGCGGCCTGGCGCGCCAAGGGCCATCTCGCCGCCCGGCTCGACCCCCTCGGCCTCCGGCAGCGCACGCCCGATCCTGAACTCGACCCCGCCTGGTACGGCTTCACCGCGGCGGATCTGTCCCGCACCGTCTGGCTGGGCGAGACGCTCACCTCACTGATGGGCTGCGAAAGCGCGACGCTCGGCGCGGTGGTGGAAACGCTGCGGACCATCTATGCCGGGACGGCAGGGGTCGAATACGCCCATATCGCCGACGCGACGCGGCGCGAGTGGATTCGCAGCCGCGTGGAACATGCGGCGCTGCACGGCTGGGCCGATATCGCGGCCCGCCGCACGATTCTCCAGCAACTCACCGAGGCGGAAGGGTTCGAGACCTTCTGCGCCAAGCGGTATGTCGGCGTGAAGCGCTTCGGGCTGGAGGGCGGCGAGATCACCATTCCGGCCCTGCACGCCATCATCGGCGAGGCCGTCACCGCCGGAGTGGGCGAGGTGGTGATCGGGATGCCGCATCGCGGCCGCCTCAACACGCTGGTCAATATCGTCCGCAAGCCCTTCGTCGCCATGTTCAGCGAATTCGCCGGAGCGAGCTTCAAGCCGGACGACGTGGCCGGGTCGGGCGACGTGAAATACCACCTCGGCAGTTCGACCGATCTCGATCTGGAAGGCCATGTGGTGCATGTCTCCCTCCAGCCGAACCCGTCGCATCTGGAGGCCGTCGATCCCGTCGTCGCGGGCAAGGTCCGGGCGCGGCAGGACGCGGCGGGCGACACGGAGGCGCGGCGGTCCGTCCTGGGTATCGTCATGCATGGCGACGCCGCCTTCGCGGGTCAGGGCATCGTGTATGAAACCCTGGCGATGAGCGAACTGTCCGGCTACCGCACCGGCGGCACCATCCATCTCGTGGTGAACAACCAGATCGGCTTCACCACCAATCCGTGCGACGGGTATTCGGGGCTCTACGGCACGGATATCGCCCGCTCGATCCAGGCGCCGGTCTTCCACGTGAACGGCGACGACGCCGAGGCCGTGGTGTTTTTCGCGCGTCTCGCGGCGGCCTATCGGCAGACCTTCGGCTCCGACGCGGTACTGGATATCGTGTGCTATCGCCGCCACGGCCATAACGAGTCGGACGAGCCCGCCTTCACCCAGCCGGTGATGTACAAGGCCATCCGCACCCATGAAACGGCCCGCACGCTCTATGCCCGCAAGCTCGTGGCCGACGGTGTGCTCACCGAGGCCGAGGCGCAGGCGGGCTGGGACGCGTTCCAGGAGAAGATGGACTCGGCCTACGCGGCCGCCCAGACCTACAAGCCCAACAAGGCGGACTGGCTCGAAGGCTGCTGGTCCGGCCTGCGCCCCCTGAGCGGCGCCGACCTGGCCGACCAGCCCGTGACCGGCGTGCCGGCCGAGATGCTCCGGTCGGTCGGGGCCGCGCTCTCCGCCGTGCCCGGCACATTCGACGTCAATCCGAAGATCGCCCGCCAGCTCGCGGCGAAGGCGGCGATGTTCGAGTCGGGCGAGGGGTTCGACTGGGCGACGGGCGAGGCGCTGGCTTTCGGCGCGCTGCTCGTCGAGGGGCACGCGATCCGTCTTTCGGGCGAGGACTGCAAGCGCGGCACGTTCAGCCACCGCCATGCGGTGCTGACGGACCAGACGACCCAGGCCGAATACACGCCCCTGAACCATGTCCGCGATCTTCAGGCGCGCATCGAGGTCCACAACTCGCTGCTCTCCGAATTCGCGGTGCTCGGGTACGAATACGGTTACACCATGGCCGCCCCGCAGACACTCGTCCTGTGGGAGGCGCAGTTCGGCGATTTCGCCAACGGCGCGCAGGTCATCATCGACCAGTTCATCGCGGCGGGCGAGACGAAATGGCTGCGCATGTCCGGCCTCGTGCTGCTGCTGCCGCATGGTTATGAAGGACAGGGGCCGGAACATTCCTCCGCGCGGCTCGAACGGTATCTTCAGCTCTGCGCCGAGGACAACATGTTCGTGTGCAACCTGACGACGCCCGCGAATTATTTCCACGCCCTGCGCCGCCAGATCGTGGCGGAATATCGCAAGCCGCTGATCGTCATGGCGCCGAAATCGCTGCTGCGCCACCGCCTCGCCACCAGCACGCTGGCGGAGATGGGCGCGGGCACGCGCTTCCGCCCCGTGCTGGAGGAGATCGATCCGATCGACCCCGCCAGGACGCGGCGGGTGGTGCTGTGCTCCGGCAAGGTCTATTACGATCTCCTTGCCGAGCGGCGCGCGCGCAAGCTGGAGGACGTCGCCATCCTGCGTCTCGAACAGATCTATCCGTTCCCCGAGCGGGATCTGGCCGAGGCGCTGAAGCCCTATGCCGGGGCGCGCGTCGTCTGGTGTCAGGAGGAGCCTCAGAACATGGGCGGTTGGCAGTTCGTCGATCGGCGGATCGAGACCGTGCTGCGGCAGGTCGGGAACGCATCGGACTGGCCTGGCTATGCGGGGCGCATGGCGGCCGCCAGCCCGGCCACGGGCAGCGCGAGGGTTCACGCCGAACAGCAGGCGCGTCTCGTCAACGCCGCGCTCGGCGTCGCGTAGTTTAGAGCAGATACGGAGACATCCGGGCGTCGCCCGGGAAGTGCGAGGGAGTTACATGTCCGTCGAGATCAAGGTGCCCACTCTGGGCGAAAGCGTCGTGTCCGCCATCGTCGCGCGCTGGCTGAAGCAGCCCGGCGATACGGTCTCCGCCGATGAGCCCGTGGTCGAACTCGAAACCGACAAGGTCTCCGTCGAGGTCGGCGGGCCCAGGGACGGCGTCCTCGGCGATCACGTCGTGGCCGAAGGCGCCGAGGTCGAGGTCGGCGCGCTGCTGGCGACGCTGGAAGAAGCCGGCGCAGCACCCGGCAAGACGCCCAAGGCGGCCGCCGCGCCAGCCCCGGCGAAAACCGCCCCGGCCCCCGCGAAGCCTGCTCCCGTGACGTCCGCTCCCGCCGCGTCCGGCGCCCCGGCCTTCCCGGCGGCGGCGAAGATGATGAAGGAAAGCGGCATCGCCCCCGGCCAGATCGCCGCCGGATCGGGCAAGGACGGCCGTGTCACCAAGGGCGACGTGATGGCCTTCCGCGACAGCCCGCCGCCCGCGACGCCGGCTGCGGCCCCCTCAGCCCCGCCGCGTCAGGACGATCCGCGCGAGGAGCGCGTCCGCATGACGCGCCTGCGCAGCACGATCGCCGCGCGGTTGAAGGAGGCGCAGAACACGGCCGCCATCCTGACCACCTTCAACGAGGTGGACATGTCGGCCGCCATGGCGATGCGCGCCGAGTTCAAGGAGGTCTTCGAGAAGCGTCACGGCGTGAAGCTCGGCTTCATGTCGATCTTCGCCCGCGCCTGCGTGGCGGCCCTGCGCGAATTCCCGGCGGTGAACGCCGAAATCAGCGGCCAGGACATCATCTATCGCCGCTACGTGAACATGGGCATCGCCGTGGGCGGCCCGAACGGGCTCGTCGTCCCGGTGGTGCGCGACATTCAGGACATGAATTTCGCCGAGATCGAGAAGGCGATCGGCGCGCTGGGCAAGAAGGCCCGCGAGGGCGCGCTGAAGCTCGACGATCTCTCGGGCGGCACGTTCAGCGTCACCAATGGCGGCATCTACGGCTCGCTGATGTCCACGCCGATCCTGAACCCGCCGCAATCCGGCATTCTGGGCATGCACAAGATTCAGGATCGTCCGATCGCGGTGAACGGCAAGGTCGAGATCCGGCCGATGATGTACATCGCCCTGTCCTACGATCACCGCATCATCGACGGCAAGGAGGCGGTCAGCTTCCTCGTCCGTGTCAAGGAAGGCGTGGAGGAGCCGCGCCGGCTGCTGCTGGATCTCTGATCCCGCCCCGCCGCACGGTCTTTTCCCTCCACACAAGGACGACGCAGCAATGGCTGTTGAAATCAAGGTTCCGGCACTCGGCGAAAGTGTGACGACGGCGATCGTCGCACGCTGGCTGAAGCAGCCGGGCGAAAGCGTCGCCGCCGACGAGGCGGTGGCGGAGCTCGAAACGGACAAGGTGAGCGTCACCGTCCCGGCCCCCGCGGCGGGCGCGATGGGCGCGCATCTCGCGGCCGAAGGCGCGGAAGTCGGCATCGGCGCCGTGCTCGGCACGATCGAGGCGGGCGCCGCCGCTCCCGCCGGAGCGGCTCCGGCCAAGGCCGCCGCGCCCGTGTCCCAGCCCACGCCCGCTCCAGCTCCCGCCCCCAAGGCGCAAACGGAAGCCCCCGCCGGGGCGGATTACGACGTGCTCGTGATCGGCTCGGGGCCGGGCGGCTATGTCTGCGCCATCCGCGCGGCGCAGCTCGGCTTCAGGGTCGCCTGCGTCGAGAAGCGCGAGACGCTGGGGGGCACCTGCCTGAATATCGGCTGCATCCCCTCCAAGGCGCTGCTGCAAAGCTCCGAGGAATATCACGCCGCCGGGCACGACTTCGCCCGGCACGGCATCGTCATCGAGAAGATGTCGCTCGATCTCGCCCGGATGCAGGCGAACAAGGACGAGGTCGTCTCGGCCAACACCAAGGGCGTCGAGTTCCTCTTCAAGAAGAACAACATCACCTGGCTCAAGGGCTTCGGCAAGGTGACGGCTCCTCATACCGTCGAGGTGGACGGCAAGCCCGTCACGGCGATGCATATCGTGATCGCGGCGGGCAGCGACTCCGCTCCGCTGCCGGGCATCGAGACGGACGAGAAACGCATCGTGACCTCGACCGGCGCCCTGGCGCTGGACGAGGTGCCGAAATCCATGCTGGTCGTCGGCGCGGGCGTGATCGGCCTCGAACTCGGCAGCGTCTGGAGCCGTCTCGGCGCCAAGGTGACGGTCGTGGAATTCCTCGACCGCATCGTGCCGGGCGTGGACAGCGAGATCGCCACCGCCTTCCAGCGCGTCCTGACCAAGCAGGGGCTGAAGTTCAAGCTGGGTCACAAGGTCACGAAGGCCCAGACGAAGGGCAAGGGCGTCGCCGTCACGATCGAGAAGGTGGCGGGCGATAAAGCGAAGGGCGGCGAGCCCGAGACGCTTGAGTTCGACGTGGTGCTGGTCGCCATCGGGCGCACCGCCGCGAGCAAGGGCATGGGGCTCGAGGAAGTCGGCGTGGCGCTGGACCCGCGCGGCCGCGTGATCGTGGACGAGCATTTCGCCACCAACGTCCCCGGCCTCTACGCCATCGGCGACGTGATCACCGGGCCGATGCTCGCGCACAAGGCCGAGGAAGAAGGCGTGGCCCTGGCGGAACTTCTGGCCAGCCAGGCCGGGCATGTGAATTACGGCGCCATCCCCGGCATCATCTACACATGGCCGGAAGTCGCCACCGTCGGCCGGACGGAGGACGAACTGAAGGCCGAGGGCGTGGACTACAGCGTCGGTAAGTTCCCCTTCACCGCCAATGGTCGCGCCCGCGCCATGGGCTGCACCGAAGGCTTCGTGAAGATCCTCGCGGACAGGAAGACGGACCGTCTGCTGGGCGCGCATATCCTCGGCCCCGATGCCGGGGCGCTGATCGCCGAGCTGGTGACGGCGCTCGAATTCGGTGCGTCGGCGGAGGATGTGGCCCGCGTCTGCCATGCTCATCCGACGCTCAGCGAGGCCGTCAAGGAGGCGGCTCTGGCGGTCGAAGGACGCGCCATCCACATCTGAACCGAGTTATCCGGCCCGGGCGCTCCGGCGCCGGGCCTCTTCTGACACGCAACAAGAAAAGAGAGGCGATCCATGTCCGAGAAAATTCCGGCGACCCTCATTCCCGGCGACGGCATCGGGCCGGAAATCACGGAGGCGGTGCTCACGGTGCTCGATGCGCTGGACGCACCCTTCGTGTGGGACCGTCAGCTTGCGGGCATGGCCGCCGTCGCGGAGCATGGTGATCCGCTGCCCAAGCCGACGCTGGAGTCCATCCGCAAGACCGGCCTTGCCCTGAAGGGGCCGCTGACCACGCCGGTCGGCGGCGGCTTCAAATCCATCAACGTGACGCTGCGTCGCGAATTCGAGCTCTTCGCCAATCTCCGCCCCGCCCATACGGTGATTCCCGGCGGGCGCTACGAGGATATCGACCTGATCCTCGTGCGTGAAAACCTCGAAGGCTATTACGCGGCGATGGAACATTACGTCGCGGTGGACGGCGACCCGCACGCCGTCGCGATCTCGACCGGCTACAACACCCGCGCCGAATGCCGCCGCATCGTGACCTTCGCGTTCGAATACGCGGTCAAGAACAACCGCAAGAAGGTCACGCTGGTCCACAAGGGCAACATCCTCAAATGCCTTACCGGCATCTTCCTCGAGGAAGGGCGCGAGGTCGCCAAGAACTATGTCGGCCGCGTGGAGGTGGATGAGCGCATCGTGGATGCCTGCGCCATGCAGCTCGTCATGAATCCGTGGCAGTTCGATGTCATCGTCACGACCAATCTGTTCGGCGATATCCTCTCCGACCAGATCGCGGGGCTGATCGGCGGGCTCGGCATGGCGCCGGGCGCGAATATCGGCACGGCCGGGGCGATGTTCGAGGCGGTGCACGGCTCCGCGCCGGATATCGCGGGGCAGAACCTCGCCAACCCCGTGGCGCTGCTGCTCGCCGCCGGGCTGATGCTGCGTCATGTCGGACGCGCGGATCTGGCCGAGCGCCTGCAAAGCGGCGTGGACCACACCTTCAACGTGGCGAAGGTCCGGACGCGCGATCTGGGCGGCGTCGCGGGCACGCGCGACCTGGCCGCGGCGATCGCCCAGGCTGTGCGCTGACCATGCGTTGACATGAGCAGGACACGCATCATGACTCCCTGGGACACCGCCGCCGTCCTTGCCATGGGCGAAGCCCTGTGGCAGGTCGAGCGCGGGCGTTCCGCCGGCATCTCCGGCGCGTCTCAAGGGATCGTGATGCGCGGCGGCAGTGTCGATACGACCAGGAACATCGATATTTCAAGTGCTTGCGCCGTTTTCGGCGGACATGGCGCGGACGATCACAATGTCGCGCGTGCCATGCACATCAAGGTGAATGGGGGTAAGAAGGGCGGCCATCTGAACAGCGGGAAGATGAACCGTCCCATGGATCTCCTCAGCGCTTTGCGCAGTTTTATCCGCGTTGCCGAAACCGGCTCCTTTTCCGTCGTGTCGAGAGAGCTGCATGTCAGCCAGCCGACGATCTCCCGGCAAATCCTCCTTCTCGAAAACCATTACGGCGTGCGCCTCTTCAGCCGCACGACGCGATGTCTGACGCTGACCGATGACGGGCGCACGCTGCTCGAACACGCGCAGAACGTGCAGACCATGATGGATGACGCGCATCTGGCGCTGAGCCAGCGCCAGTCGGGAGTCTACGGTCATATCCGGCTCGGCACGCCGACGGCGTTCGGCCTCTACCTCACGCGGCACCTGCCCGCCCTGCTGGAGCAGCACCCGGAACTTTCGGTGGAGCTGGTGGTGTCCGACAGTTTCGGCGACATCGTGCGGGACGGGATCGACATGGCGATCCGCGTCGGCATGGGATCGTCGGGCACGACGATCACCCGCCACCTCGCCGATGTGGAGCGGGTGCTGGTCGGCTCGCCGGATTTCGTCAGCCGCCATCCGCGCCCGCGCCATCCCAACGATCTGCTCGGCCTCTCGCCCGTGGTGTACACCTACGGCACGCAGGAGCCGGAATGGCTGTTCCGCAAGGGCAACCAGGAAGTGCGGATGCCCATGCACAGCGCCTTCCGCACCAACAGCAGTGAGGTGGTGCACCGCGCCGTGGTGGAGGGAATCGGCGTCGGGCTGATGCCGCTCTTCAGCGTGGCTGAAGAACTGCGCAGCGGACGCCTTCTCCGCGTCCTGCCGGACTGGCACGCGCCGGCGCTGGATTTGCACGTGGTCTATCCGGGGCCGCAGGGCATCTCCCTGCGCCGCCGCGCCGTGTTGAATTTCGTCCTGTCGCTGGCGGCCGATCTTTCGGCGGGCGACGTTTCCGTCAGGGAAGGCGCGCTTCAGGAATGACGTCGCGTGTCGCCATGTAGATCCCTGCGGACCAGAAGAAGACCAGGAACACCGCAGGAGAGGGGCGCATCCGCCGCCCCCTGCGACCGTTGAACCAAGACCCGATTCCCCGGCCGGACCGGCGGGATCACGCGCTGGAGTTTGCCGAGATGGACAGTAGGGAAGCGTTATATGTAGGTGTGGACAGCGACGGAGGCGTGCTGAAGCGCCCGATGTCGCCCCATCTGGATGTCTATCGTTTTCGCCTGTCGATGGCGCTGTCGATCGCCAACCGCATCAGCGGCGTCCTGTCGGCCGGCGGATTCGGCCTCGCGGTGATGTGGCTCGGCGCGCTGGCCTCGGGGCCGAAATCCTTCGGGCGCGCGCGCTGCCTCTCCCATTCGCTGGCCGGACGGGCCGTGACCGCCGGCTGGCTGGTGGCGACGGTCTATCATCTGGTCGGCGGCGTGCGGCATCTGATCTGGGATGACGTGCATCGGTTCGAGAAGAGCGAGATCAATCGCGACGGGCGCACGTCGCTGATCGTCACGGGCGGGATTTCCGCCGTGCTGACCGGCGCGCTCTGCGTGCTGGGCGGAGCGCGGGCGCGCAAGGCCCGCCGCACCGCCCTGAAGACCGCGAAATAAGGGGAAGGCGCAATGCGTATTGTGGACATGCGGACGCCGCTGGCGCGGGTCAAAGGGGCCGGCGGCCTGCCGGACGGGGTGGAGCATTGGGAGGCCGAGCGCGTCTCGGCCGTGATGCTCGGCCCGTTGTCGCTCTGGGCCGCGTTCTCCATGCTGCGGCTGGCGGGACGGGACCGCGAGGCGATCGTGGCCTGGGCCGGACGCCCGTTGAACGCAGCCCTGCTGGCGGCGCTGATCGGGCTGGTGACGCGGCACATGCAGCTCGGGCTGGAAGTGGTGACCACGGATTACGTGCGCGGCTGGAAGCGCTCGGCAGTAAAGCTCGCCATCCGCTTCGCCAGCCTCGTGCTGGCGGCCTATGGCGGCGCGTCGATCGTCCGGCTGCTGGTCGAGCGGTCTGGGAAGAACGGATAAGCGGCCCGGCTTGCCGGCCGGACAGAGTGTTTGAGGGAAGAGAGCAGGTCATATGAGCGGCACGGAGAAGAAGTCCGGCGGGTTTCTGGACAAGTATCGGATCGTCGATCACGCCTATGACGTCGTCGTGGTCGGGGCGGGCGGCTCCGGCTTGCGCGCGACGCTGGGCATGGGCGCGGCGGGACTGCGCACGGCCTGCGTGACCAAGCTGTTCCCCACGCGCAGCCACACCGTCGCGGCGCAGGGCGGCATCGGCGCATCGCTGGGCAACATGGCGGAGGACAACTGGCGCTGGCACATGTACGACACCGTCAAGGGGTCGGACTGGCTGGGCGACCAGGATGCGATCGAGTTCATGTGCCGCGAGGCCGAGAGCGCGGTGAAGGAGCTGGAGCATTTCGGCGTCCCCTTCTCCCGCACGGAAGACGGCAAGATCTACCAGCGCCCCTTCGGGGGCCATATGAGCCATTACGGCCAGGAGCCGGTGCCCCGCGCCTGCGCCGCCGCCGACCGCACCGGCCATGCGATCCTGCACACGCTCTATCAGCAGTGCCTGAAGCATAAATGCGAATTCTTCGTCGAATATTACGCGCTCGACCTCATCATGGACGAGAAGGGCGCATGCCGGGGCGTGATCGCCTGGAACCTCGATGACGGCACGATCCACCGCTTCGCCGCGAAGATGGTCGTGCTCGCCACCGGCGGCTACGGCCGCGCCTTCCAGAGCTGCACCTCGGCGCATTCCTGCACCGGCGACGGCGGCGGGCTGGCGATGCGCGCGGGCATTCCGACGCAGGACATGGAATTCGTGCAGTTCCACCCGACCGGCATCTTCCCGGCGGGCTGCCTGCTGACCGAAGGCTGCCGCGGCGAAGGCGGCTACCTGACCAATTCGGACGGCGAGCGCTTCATGGAGCGCTACGCCCCGACGGCCAAGGATCTCGCCTCGCGCGACGTCGTCTCCCGCGCCATGACGATCGAGATCGCCGAGGGGCGCGGCTGCGGCCCGAACAAGGACCACATCATGCTCCATCTGGAGCATCTGGGCGCGGATCTGCTGCACCAGCGCCTGCCCGGCATCTCGGAGACGGCGAAGGTCTTCGCCGGGGTGGACGTGACGAAGGAGCCCGCGCCGGTCCTGCCGACCGTCCATTACAACATGGGCGGCGTGCCGACGAACATCCACGGCGAGGTGCTGCGCCCGACGGAGGAAAATCCGGACGCGATCGTGCCGGGCCTGATGGCGGTCGGCGAGGCGGCCTGCGTCTCCGTCCATGGCGCGAACCGTCTGGGCACCAACTCGCTGCTCGACCTGATCGTCTTCGGACGCGCGGCGGCGCGTCGCGCGGCGGAGATCATCTCCCCCGCCGAACCCCTGCCGCCCCTGCCGAAGGAGGCGGGCGAGGCGACTCTGGCGAATTTCGACCGCCTCCGTCACGCGCAGGGCAAGCACAGCGTCGCCGGGCTGCGCGAGCGGCTCCAGCGCACGATGCAGACCCACGCCGCCGTGTTCCGCAGCGAATCGTCGCTCAAGGAAGGCTGCGAGAAGGTCGCGGACATCTGGAAGGATGTCGGCGACATCGCCGTCGCCGACCAGTCGCTGATCTGGAACAGCGATCTCATGGAGGCGCTGGAGTTCGAGAATCTGCTGGCGAACGCCACGGTGACGATCGAGAGCGCGCATGCCCGCCACGAATCGCGCGGCGCCCACGCGCATGACGATTTTCCCGAGCGCGACGACGTGCACTGGATGAAGCACTCCGTCTCCTATCTCGACGGCGAAGGCGGGGTGAAACTGCTTTACCGCCCCGTGCGGATGCAGACCCTGACCGACGAGGTCGAGGTCTTCCCGCCCAAGAAGCGCATCTACTGAATTGTCATTGAGAGGAAAGAGGGGAGCGTCGAAATGGTAGAACTCCGCCTGCCCGCGAACAGCACGATCCGCGAGGGCAAGAGATTTCCGGCGCCCGCCGGGGCGAAGCGGACGCGCGAATTCCGCGTCTATCGCTGGTCGCCCGACGACGAGGAGAATCCGAGCGTCGACACCTATGTACTGGACCTCGACGCGGTCGGGCCCATGGTGCTGGACGCGCTGCTCCACATCAAGAACGAGGTCGATCCGACGCTGACCTTCCGGCGCTCCTGCCGCGAGGGCATCTGCGGCTCCTGCGCGATGAACATCGACGGCGAGAACACGCTTGCCTGCCTCAAGCCGATCGAGAGCATCAGCGGCCAGGTGAAGATCTATCCGCTGCCGCACATGCCGGTGGTCAAGGATCTGGTGCCGAATCTCAACGGCGCCTACGCCCAGCTCGCCTCCATCGAGCCCTGGCTGAAATCCGACACCCCGGCCCCGCCGGACGAGGAGCGCCTGCAAAGTCCCGAGGAGCGCGAGAAGCTCGACGGCATGTGGGAATGCATCCTGTGCTTCTGCTGCACGACCTCCTGCCCGAGCTACTGGTGGAACGGCGACAAATATCTCGGCCCGGCCACGCTGCTGGCGGCGAATCGCTGGATCGTGGACAGCCGCGACGACCATACGGCCGAGCGCCTGGCCGGGCTTGAGGACCCGATGAGCCTCTATGCCTGCCGCACGATCATGAACTGCACGCAGACCTGCCCGAAGCACCTCAACCCCGCCAAGGCGATCGCGAACATCAAGAAAATGCAGCACGACAGGGAATGAGCCCGCGCGCCCCGGTTCGAATGTCGCACCCCGCCCGAACCCGCGGGCTCCCTGGCGTCAAGGGTTTGACGCCAGGGATGACCAGGGGGCGACCGTCCTCTGGCGGGTGTGGAGCGGCGCCGCACTTCAAACCGACGCAAGATCGGCAATGAGGGGGCTGGAGAAAGAACCGAACCTCGTCTATGAGGGCGCCTTGCTTTTTCTTTCTCCGGGAAAGTTTTCCGGGAAATAAAATTACAAGGCGGCGAGAGGGGACGACAGATCATGCCGGAGGAACGCATCGTTCAGGTGAGCGGAAAGGCCTTGCTTGCCGACCGTCTGCTCAACAAGGGGCTCGCCTTCTCGCTCGAAGAGCGGGAAGCGTTCGGCCTGAACGGATTGCTGCCCCGCGCCGTCAAGACGCTGGACCAGCAGGTCGAGGCGGCGATCGCCTTTCTCGCCGGGCTGCCGACGCCGCTCGCGCGGCATATCCGCATGCGCACCATTCAGGACAGCAACGAAACGCTGTTCTACGCCATCCTGGAACGCGATCTCGAACGGGCGCTGCCGATCGTCTATACGCCGACGATCGGCGAGGCCTGTCAGGCCTTCTCCGAGATCTGGCACCAGTCGCGCGGGCTGTTCCTCTCCTGGCCCGACCGCGACCGCATGACGGAAATCCTCGCCGACCCGGCCTATGACGACGTGCGGATCGTCTGCGTGACGGATGGGGAGCGCGTGCTGGGGCTGGGCGATCAGGGCGTGGGCGGCATGGGCATTCCCATCGGCAAGCTCTCCCTCTACACCGCCTGCGCCGGCATCGACCCGCGTCACACCCTGCCGATCATGCTGGATGTCGGCACCAACAACCCCACCCTCCTCAGCAGCACCAACTATATCGGCTGGAAGCGCGAGCGGGTGCGCGGCGCGGCTTACGACTCTTTCATCGAGCAGTTCGTGGAGGCCGTGCAGGCGCGCTGGCCGAACGTCCTGCTGCATTTCGAGGATTTCTCGGCAGCCCACGCCTCGCCGATCCTCGAACGCACCCGCACGCAGCTTTGCACCTATAACGACGATATACAGGGCACGGCGGCGGTGACGCTCGGGGTGATTCTGGCGGCCCTGGAGGGGCGCGAGACGCGGTTGCGGGACCAGACCGTCGTCATGGTTGGCGGCGGCTCGGCCGGGGTGGGGATTTCCCGCCTGCTCGTCCAGTACATGGCGGAGGAAGGCGCGAGCGAGGCCGAGGCGCGGGCCCGCATCTACATGCTCGACAAGGACGGCCTCCTGACCACCGACAATGCATGGATGAGCGCCGGGCAGATGGAATTCGCCCGGCAAGACTGGCCCGGCGCGCCGGGGGCCGACCTGTTGCAGGTCGTGCGTCACGCGAAACCGTCGATCCTCATCGGCGTGTCCGGCGTCGGCGGGCTGTTCACCGAGGAGGTGGTGCGCGAGATGGCGGCGCATTGCGAGCGGCCGGTCATCTTCCCCCTTTCCAACCCGACCTCCCATGCCGAGGGCACGCCGCGCGACCTCATGGCCTGGACGGAGAACCGCGCGCTGGTCAGCACCGGGACGCCTTTCCCGCCGCTGAAGCGCGACGGGCGCACGCAGCGCGTGGACCTGGCGAACAACGCCTACATCTTTCCCGGTATCGGGCTCGGCGTGCTGGCCAGCGGGGCGACGCGGATCACCGACCGCATGATCCTCGCCGCCGCGCGCGGCCTCGCGGCGATCAGCCCGCGCCGGAACGATCCCGAAGGCACGCTCCTGCCGCCGCTGACGGAGATGCGCGAGGCCGCGATCGCGGTGGCCAGCGCCATCGCGCGCCAGGCGCGGGCGGAAGGCGTGTGCGACGAATTTCCCGACGAGGAGCTGCGGCCCCGGATCGAGGCCTGTCTCTGGACCCCCGAATACCGCGGCTACCGAAAGGGCTGATGCGCCGGGGCTGTCCCGGCGTCACGACGAAAGAGCGAGCGACATGAGCGACACGAGAATCGAATCGGATGGCATGGGCGAGATCGAGATCGCCAATGACAAGCTGTGGGGCGCGCAGACCCAGCGCTCGCTGCATTATTTCAGCATCGGCCACGATCTCATGCCGCGCGAGATGGTCGAGGCGCTGACCATCGTCAAGCGCGCCAGCGCGGAGGCGAATCATCAGAGCGGCCGTCTCGGCGACACGCAGTACAAGCTGATCCTCGAAGCCGCCGACGAGATTCTCGCGGGCAAGCACGCCGATATGTTCCCGCTTCATGTCTGGATGACGGGCTCCGGCACCCAGTTCAACATGAACGTCAACGAGGTGATCGCCAACCGCGCCTCGCAGATCGCCGGAGAGGCGCTCGGCAGCAAGAAGCCGGTCCACCCGAACGACCACGTCAACATGTCGCAGTCGTCCAACGACGCCTTCCCGACGGCCATGTACATCGCCGCCGCGCTGGGCGTGGAGCGGATGGCACTCCCCGCGCTGCGTCGCCTCGCCGAGGCGCTGGAGAAGAAGGCGGAGGACTGGAAGGACATCGTCAAGATCGGCCGCACCCATATGCAGGACGCGGTGCCGATGACGCTGGGTCAGGAGTTCCACGGTTTCGCCGGGCTGATCCGCGAGAATGTCGCCCGTCTCGAAACCGCGCGGAAGGAACTCTATCCGCTTGCGCTCGGCGGCACGGCGGTCGGCACCGGCATCAACACGGACGCGCCGTTCGCCACGCGCGCCTGCGCGGAAATCGCGCGGCTGACGAAGCTGCCCTTCACCAGCGGCGATAACAAATTCGCGCTGATGGGCAGCCATGACGCGCTCGTCCATCTCTCCGGCGCGCTCCGCACCACGGCGAATGCGCTCTACAAGATCGCCAACGACATCCGCCTGCTGGGCTGCGGCCCGCGCGCGGGCTTCGCCGAATTGCACCTGCCGGAGAACGAGCCGGGTTCCTCCATCATGCCCGGCAAGGTCAATCCGACCCAGGCCGAGGCGCTGGCGATGCTCGCCATCCAGATCATGAGCAACGACGTGGCGGTGGGTTTCGGCGGCGCGTCGGGGCTGCTGCAAATGAACGTCTACAAACCGCTGATGATCCATAACATCATGCAGAGCCTCACGCTTCTGCACGACGGCTGCGACAATTTCCGCAAGTTCATGCTTGAGGGCGCCACGCCCAATCTCAAGCGCATCGAACGCTATGTCGCGGAATCAGTCATGCTGGTCACCGCGCTGGCCCCGACCATCGGCTATGACAAGGCCTCCAAGGTTGCGCATTACGCCATGGACCACGACACCACGCTGCGCGACGCCGCGCTGAAGCTCGACGCCATCTCGGCGGAGGAGTTCGACCGCCTCGTCGATCCGCGCACCATGATCGGCCCGAATATGAAGGGCAAGTAAAAGGCCGAAAAACCCTCCAGCCCGGCTTCGGAGTTCCCCCAAGGAAACTCCGAAGCCAGACGATCAAGAGTCTTTTTTGCTTCTTTTTCTCCGGAAAAAGAAGAAGATTTCCGCGCCTCTCCACCATGACAGGCCGGCTTGATCCGAACGGAAAAGACGCTAGAAAACAGGCATGTGCGCTCTGCCACTCCCGCCGTTGCCCCGCCATCGCCAGATTCTCGCGCTGGTGGCGGAGCGGGGCTACGTCACCAACGAGACGCTGGCCCAGCATTTCGGCGTCGCGGTGCAGACCATCCGGCGGGATGTCGGGACGCTGGCCGAACAGGGCTACATCGCCCGCCATCACGGCGGCGCCAGCGCGGCCTCCTCCGTCGAGAACATCGCCTATGACGAGCGGCAGGTGCTCAACCAGCCGGCCAAGGACGCGATCGGCCGGGCCGCCGCCGCGCTGATCCCGGACCGCTCGACGCTGTTCATCAATATCGGTACCACCACGGAATCCTTCGCCCGCGCCTTGACGGACCGGCGCGACCTGCGCGTCGTCACCAACAATCTCCATGTGGCGACGATCCTGTCCGCGCAGACCGATTTCCGCACCATCATCACCGGCGGCACGGTGCGCCATTGCGACGGCGGCGTCGTCGGCCCCAGCACCATCGAATCGCTCGACACGTTCCGCGCCGATTTCGGCGTCATCGGCATCAGCGGCATCGACGAGGAGGGCACGCTGCTCGACTTCGATCCGGACGAAGTCATGTGCACCCGCGCCATTCTCCGGAATTCCCGCCGCGTCATCCTGCTGACGGATCATACGAAGTTCGGCCGCCATCCCATGGGGAAGGTCGGCGCGCTGGCGGATATCGACGTTCTGGTGACGGATCTCGAACCGCAGCCGCCATTCCGGGCGCTGCTGCTGGCGGCGGAGGTCGAGGTGCATCTGGCGCCGCCCGCCGGACTCTGACCCCGCCGCGATCCGCCTCACGAAGAGTTTGGCGCACCTACAAAGTCGTGACGCGCGATAATGTTCGTTTCCGCTCGCAAATGGGCGGGATTTGTCGCATGATGTTCGAAATCGAGCATTCATGCCGGAGCACACGATGTCCCCTTTGAACACGCCTTCCCACGCCGAAACCCTGCATCGGCCGTTCGATCTGCTGGTCGTCGGCGGCGGCGTGAACGGCTGCGGAATCGCGCGGGACGCGGCGGGGCGCGGGGCGCGGGTGCTGCTGGTGGAGAAGGACGATCTCGCCGGCCACACCTCCTCGGCCAGCACGAAGCTGATCCATGGCGGCCTGCGCTATCTCGAACACTACGCGTTCCGGCTGGTGCGGGAATCGCTCATCGAACGCGAGCGGCTGCTGGCCATCGCGCCCCACATCATCTGGCCGATGCGCTTCGTCCTGCCGCATTCGAAGCTGGTCCGCCCCGCCTGGATGCTGCGCGCGGGGCTCTTCCTCTACGACCATCTCTGCCCGAACATGACCCTGCCCAGGACGCGGCGGCTGAATCTCCGCCGCAATCCGGTCGGCGCGCCGCTGAAGGACAGCTTCACTTTGGGCTTCGCCTATTCCGACGGCTGGGTGCAGGACAGCCGCCTGGTCGTGCTGAACGCCATGGACGCGGCGGCGCGCGGCGCGACGGTGCTGACGCGCACCCGCCTCGTCTCGGCGACACGCGGCCCGCAGACCTGGGAAGCGGTCCTCACCGATACGGAAACCGGCGAGACCCGCACCGTCACCGCCCGCGCCATGGTCAACGCCGCCGGTCCCTGGGTGGCGGAACTGCTCGCCGAGCGGTTGCACGTGCCGAGCCGGAGCGCGGTGCGGCTGATCAAGGGCAGCCACATCGTCGTGCCCCGCCTCTTCGACGGGCAGCAGGCCTATATCCTGCAAAACCCCGACAAGCGCATCGTCTTCGTCATCCCCTACGAAACGGCGTTCACCCTGATCGGCACGACGGACGTGCCGTACGAGCAGGATCCCGACCATGTGGAGATCACGGCGGAAGAGACGCGCTATCTCTGCGACAGCGTGAACCGCTATTTCGATCGGCAGGTTTCCCCGGACGATGTGGTCTGGAGCTATGCCGGGGTCCGGCCGCTCTATGACGACCATTCCGGCGACGCCTCCGCCGTCACGCGCGACTACGTGCTCGACCTGGATACCGAGGCCGCGCCGATCCTCTCGGTCTTCGGCGGCAAGATCACGACCTTCCGCAAGCTGGCCGAACACGCGCTGGAGAAGCTCCAGCCGCATGTCGCGGCGCTGGCGGGCCAGCCCGGCTGGACGGATACGCAGCCTTTGCCGGGCGGCGCGTTCGCGCGCGACGAGTTCAAGGCGCTCGTGCAACGTCTTCAGGATCAGGCGCCGCATCTCGACACCTATACCGCCTGGCGTCTGGTGCGCAATTACGGCACGCGCGCCTTCACCATCGCAACACCCGACGCGCAGGCCATGGGCGAACGCTTCGGCGCGACGCTCACCGCCCGCGAGGTCGATTATCTTCTGGAGCACGAATGGGCGCGCAGCGCGGAGGACGTGCTCTGGCGGCGCTCCCGCCTCGGACTCTCCATGCCGGACGAAGCCGCCGCCCGTCTGCGCTCCCATATCGCCGGACGCCTGGCGGGATCGTCCCCGGCGCAACCGGTTTCAACCCGACAGGGTTGGGATGCGTCTTCGTTCCGCCTGGAAAAGAAGACCCGAAAATCTTTTGCGACTTGGCTGCGACGTTTCCCGGCGAGGTTTCGTGACCAAACGATCGCAAATCTGTTCGCTTCGCGGGCAGATCGTCAGGCGGCGTCGTCCCCTGACGTGAAGAGGCAAGCCAATGAGAGTCTTCAGGACCAGAAGACCGCCCGCACGGCCCACAACAGTCTCTAGCCGAACCACCCCTTGTCGAGCAGTCCTGCCATGTCCGAAACCAAACGCACCATCGGGGAACTGATCTCCGAATTCGCCGCCGTCGCCATCATCATCATTTTCGGCGACGGCGCGGCGGCGATGTATTCCCTCTACGATCCGAGCCCGTACAAGACGGCCTATTGGGGTGTCTGCATCGTCTGGGGCCTCGCCGTGACCGTCGCCATCTATTGCACGGCGGCGATCAGCGGCACTCACGCCAACCCCGCCGTCACGCTTTCCCTGGCGCTGTTCCGCGAGTTTCCGTGGAAGAAAGTGCTGCCCTACGGCGTCGCCCAGATCGCGGGCGGCTGCTTCGGCGCTCTGGTGGTCTATGCGATGTTCGCGCCGGTCATCGACCACTACAATCTCACCCATCACCTCACGCGGGCCGGCGACGGCGGATCGGCAGGCGTGTTCTTCACCCATCCCGGCGCATACATCACCGTGGCCCACGCGTTTCTGGACGAGACGATCCTCACCGCCCTGCTGGTTTTCGGCATCTTCGCCATCACCTGCCGGTACAACACCCAGGCGCCGCAAGCCAATTCCGGCGCGCTCATCATCGGATTGCTCGTCGCCATCATCGGCGGGTCCGCCGGATATCTGGACGCCTGGGCCATCAACCCGGCGCGCGATTTCGGTCCCCGGCTTTTCTGCTTCTTCGCCGGCTGGGGCGCATCGGCCATCCCCGCGCCGGGGCAGTACTGGTTCGTCCCCATCGTGGCCCCCCTGCTCGGCGGAATCATCGGCGGCGGCGCCTATCATTACGGCATCCGCCCCTTCATGCCGCAATATGCAACGCGCCTCCCGGGAGAGTCCGACCCCGTCATCGTGACCGAGGACGCGCGCCAGACATAGAAAAGCCGGTGTTCTTTCCTGAGAGAAGAACACCGAAACAGTCCCGACCCGGTGGAGGACCGTTCCGACGAAACGCCACCGCCAGACGACCAAAAGTCTGTTTCTTCTTTGTCATCAGGAAAAGAAGAAACACCCAACCGCTCTCCAGCACCCAAGGGAGTCACTCCCATGACCGAAAAGACCTGCATCCTGGCCATCGACCAGGGCACGACCTCGACCCGTTCCATCGTCTTCGACCGCGAGGCACGGGAGCTTTCCCTCGCGCGGCGCGAATTCAGGCAGCATTACCCGCAGCCCGGCTGGGTCGAGCATGACGCGGAAGATATCTGGACCGACGTGGTGGACACGGCGCGAGAGGCGATCGAGCAGGCGGGCGGCGTCGGGCGCATCGCCGGGATCGGCATCACCAACCAGCGCGAGACGGTGGTGATCTGGGATCGCGCCACCGGCAAGCCCATCCATCGCGCCATCGTCTGGCAGGACCGCCGCACCACGGCGCTCTGCGCGAAGCTGAAGAAGGAAGGGCGCGAGAAGGACATGCGCGCCCGGACCGGACTGCTGCTCGACCCGTATTTCTCGGGCAGCAAGATCGCCTGGATTCTCGATCATGTGGATGGCGCGCGCGCGCGGGCGGAGAAAGGCGAACTCGCCTGCGGGACCATCGACAGCTTCCTGCTCTGGCGGCTGACGGACGGGAAGGTGCATGCGACCGACATCACCAATGCCAGCCGCACCGCGCTCTGCAACATCCACACCCTGTCCTGGGACGACGAGCTGCTCGCCCTGTTCGGCGTTCCGCGCGCGCTGCTGCCGGAGATCCGCGACAATAGCGGGCCTTTCGGCGAGACGGACCCCGCGATCTTCGGCCGGCCGGTCGCGATCGGCGGGATGGCGGGCGACCAGCACGCGGCGATGGTCGGGCAGGCCTGCTTCGCCGAGGGCATGGCGAAATCGACCTACGGCACGGGCTGCTTCATGCTCACCAATACCGGCGAGACGCCCGTGGCCTCGCAGAACCGCCTGCTGACCACCATCGGCTATCGTATCGGCGGCAAGACGACCTACGCGCTGGAAGGCTCGATCTTCGTCGCCGGAGCGGCGATCAAATGGCTGCGCGACGGGTTGCACCTCATCACCCACGCCTCGCAGACGGACGACATGGCCACCCGCGTCGAGGACAGCCACGGCGTCTATATGGTGCCGGGCTTCGTCGGGCTCGGCGCGCCGCATTGGGACCCGAACGCGCGGGGCCTGATCTGCGGCCTGACCCTGGGCTCGACCCAGGCGCATCTCGCCCGCGCGGCGCTGGAATCCGTCGCCTTCCAGACCTACGACCTCGCCCATGCGATGACGGAGGACGGCGCGGCCAAGGCGCAGACGCTACGCATCGACGGCGGCATGTCGGCCAATGACTGGTTCTGCCAGTTCCTCGCCAACATGCTTCAGGTATCGGTCCAGAGGCCGAAGAACCTGGAGACCACGGCGCTCGGCGCGGCCTTCCTCGCCGGTCTGGCGACGGGCATCTGGAAAAGCCTCGACGACGTCGCCGCGATTTGGGCCGAAGACCGCATCTTCGAGCCGAAGATGGACCCCGCGCTGCGCAAGACCATGCTCGCCGGCTGGCATGACGCCGTGCGCCGCACGCTCAGTTCCCCTGCCGAGAATCAGGCGGGCGTCTCAGGCGAGGTCTGACGCAGGGCGCTGCCCCTCCCGGTTCCGTCGCCCGGCCGGACGGGGCAGGAGGGCTCGCTCGATGAATCCCGCCCGACGCTCTTGACGCACACAGCGCCGCCAATGCTCCCGAATTCGTTACTGATGGACGCAGATTTGAAAAGTGGGTAGGGTGTGTGACGTCCGGAAGCTGCCGAGGCATGCCGGTTCTCCGTGAACTCTGCCGCGTTTCATGGCGCCATGTGGTGTCTGCGACCGTGGCGACTGCAACCAGAGGCGCGTTATGGCGACCGTTCGTATCAATAACAACGAATACCAGGCGGATGTGGCTGCTGACACGCCGTTGTTGTGGGTGTTGCGCGACGTGCTGGGACTGACCGGCACGAAGTTCGGATGTGGAATCGCCGAATGCGGCGCCTGCACGGTGCATGTTGATGGGCAGGCGGTGCGCGCATGTTCGTTGCCCGTTGGCAATCTCGGGACGAAGTCGGTCACGACGATCGAAGGCCTCGCGGGCGATCCGCTGGCCCGGGTCGTACAGGACGCCTGGGCGGATATCGACGTGGTGCAGTGCGGTTACTGCCAGCCCGGTCAGATCATGAGCGCCATCGCGCTGCTGAAGACCACGCCTCATCCGACGGATGCGCAGATCGACGCCGCGATGTCCGGCAATATCTGCCGCTGCGGCACGTATCCGCGCATTCGTCAGGCTATCCGCAACGCGGCGGGAGACATCGCATGAAAAACCTGGCGACAGGCGTGGCCGAGCCGTCCCGTCGAGGGTTCCTTGCCGGGGCGACGGGTCTGATCGTGGCGGGGCTGCTCCCGGCCCGCAGGGCTTTCGGACGGCCGTCGGAGTTCGTGCAGGGAGTGCTTTCGGACGTCGAGAATGCTCCGTTCGCGCCGGGCGCCTATATCCGGATCGCCCCCACGCAGGTGCCGGGAGACAGCGGCGTCACGTTCATTCTTCCGAATGTGGAAATGGGCCAGGGGATCTATACGGGCTCGGTGGTTCTGATCGCCGAGGAACTGGGCATCGATCCGGAGCGTGTGAACCTCGAGGCGGCGCCGCCGGATGCCGCCTATATCCTTCCCGAATTGGGAACGCAGGCAACGGGCGGATCGACCTCGACCATCTTCGAATGGACAACGCTGCGCGAGGCGGGCGCCGCCGCGCGCGTGATGTTGATCCAGGCTGCCGCGACACGCTGGAACTGCCCCGTGACCGAATGCGAGGCGCGGCAGGGGCAGGTTGTGCACACGCCCTCGAACCGAAGCTTCGCCTTTGCCGATCTCGCAGAGGATGCGGCGAAAGTGCCGCCGCCGAAGGACGTTCCGCTGAAACCGGCGCGGGACTGGACGCTGATCGGTCGCCCGCGTCATCGGCTGGACAGTCGCGCCAAGATCGAGGGGCGTCCGCTTTTCGGGATTGATATCCGCGTGCCGGACATGAAGCACGCGACCGTCGCCGCCTGTCCCGTTCTGGGGGGGAAGGTCGGAGAGATCGACCGTGACGCCGCGCTGCGGGTTCCCGGCGTGAAGGAGGTCCTGACGATCGATGACGCGGTCTGCGTCGTCGCCGATCATTACTGGGCCGCGAAAAAGGGGCTCGAAGCCCTTGCCGTCGTGTGGCGCGAAGGTGCGAACGCATCGGTCGATACGGCGCAGATCTATCGCGAACTGCATGACGGATTGTCCGAACCGCATCCGATCGTCGCGCATAGTCAGGGCGACGCGGCAGCCGTGTTCGACCGGGCCGTTTCGCGCTTCGAGGCCATCTACCAGCAGCCGCTCCTCGCGCATTCGCCGATGGAGCCGATCAACTGCACGATCCATGTCCGCCCGGACGGCGCCGATGTGTGGGTCGGAACGCAGGTGCCCTTGCGCGCCCGTGACAGCGTGGCGAACATCACCGGACTGCCGAAGGAAAACGTGCATCTGCACAGCCAGTATATCGGCGGCGGCTTCGGCCGTCGCCTGGAGCACGAATATGTCACCCAGGCCGCCCGGTTCGCCAGGCAGGTGCCCTATCCGCTGCAAATCGTCTGGAGCCGTGAAGAGGATCTGATGCGCGACCGTTTCCGGCCCGCCTATGTCGATCATGTGCGCGCGGGTCTGGATCGCCAGGGCGGGATCCAGAGCATGGAGTTCCGTATCGTGGGACCGGCCGTCGTGGCGCGGTGGGCGCCGGCGGGGCTTTCTCCCAACGGGTTCGATAACGATCTCGCCGGAGGCATTCTCGAAACACCTTACACCTATCCCGCCTCGCGACTGGACTTCGTTCGACGCGAAGCGCCAGGCGTCGTGACGGCGTGGTGGCGCGGTGTCGGCGGAACCAGGGGGCTGTTCGTCGTTGAAAGTTTTATCGACGAACTCGCCCAGCGGGCGAACGCCGATCCGGTCGCGTACCGCCGCGCCCTGATTCACGATCATCCCCGCGCCCGCGAGGTACTGGATCTCGCGGCGGAGAAATCCGGCTGGGGGACACCGCTGCCGAAGGGGCATGGGCGTGGCGTCTCCGTGCAGTTCCTGTTCAAATCGTATCTGGCCACTGTCGTCGAGGTCGATATGAGCGCGCCGGGTCAGATCAGGATCGTTCGGGTCACCGTCGCGGCCGATTGCGGGCAGCCGGTGAACCCGGACCAGATTCGCGCGCAGATCGAGGGAGGAGTGATTTTCGGCCTGGGCACGGCGCTGTTTAACGAAATCACGTTGAAAAACGGGCGCGTGCAGGAGAACAACTTCAACCTGTGGCGCATCCTGCGCATGAATGAGGCTCCGCGGATCGACACCCATCTCGTGAACAGCACGGAAGCGCCGGGCGGCGTGGGCGAGACCGGCACGGCCGCCGCCGCGCCCGCCCTGGCGAACGCGATCGCCGCGGCATCGGGGCGCCGCCTGCGGACCCTGCCTTTGATGCCCGGCGTGGAGGCAGCGTGATCATGCGGCGTTCATCCCTCATTTTCGGTATCGTCGGTCTGATGCTGACGGCCATTCCGGCGGCGCGTGCCGAGACGCCGGGCCAGAGCGACCTCGTCGCGCGCGGCCAGTATCTGGCGCGTCTGGCCGATTGCGAGGCGTGCCACACGGCCCCGGGAGGGGTTCCGTTCGCGGGGGGGCGTGCCTTCGCCGTGCCGCCCATGGGAACGATCTATTCCTCCAACATCACCCCGGATACGAAATACGGTATCGGCCAATGGACGGACGCGCAGTTCGCGCGCTCCGTGCGCAGGGGCATCTCGCCGCACTGGAAGCATCTGTTTCCGGCGATGCCGTATCAGGATTACGCGCGGATGAGTCCTGAAGACGTTCGGGCGATCCGGGCCTATCTCGCGACCGTCCGGCCGGTGGCCAGAAAGATCCCGGCGAATACGGGGATCTTTCAGTTCAGCATCGTTCGTCCGGGCATGTTCGGCTGGGATCTCTTCAACGGGCCGGCCTCGTCCTATCCGGATGATCCGAAGCGGAGCGCGGCCTGGAATCGCGGCCGCTGGCTCGTCGAGGGGCCGGGTCATTGCGCCGAGTGCCACTCTCCGCGCACGCTGACGATGGGGGTATCCCATCGCCATGCTTATGCCGGGGCCGTCGCGGCGGGCTGGCTTGCCTATAACATCACCTCCGATCCGCAAGCGGGGATCGGCTCCTGGACGGACGAGGCGCTCGCGAGCTATCTGACGACGGGTCATGCGGACGGACATGGAACGGCGGCAGGACCGATGGCGGAAGCCGTCAGCTACAGCCTTCGTTTCATGACGAAGGAGGATACCGCCGCCATGGTGACGTATCTGCGGACCCTGCCGGCGCAACCCGCGAAACCACCGAAAAAGGCTTCGGACGCGTTCTCGCCGGCGGCACTGAAGCATGGCGGGGCGCTGTTCGCCGGTGCCTGCGCAGGATGTCATCTGGAGAACGGCGCCGGACGACAGGTGGAGGCCGCCTCGATCGCAGGCGGACATACGTTGCGCGATCCCGATGGTGTGAACCTGCTTCAGGTTCTCATTGAAGGCTCAAGGTTGACGACCGCCACGGGCAACGCCGATATGCCGCGCTTCGGCGACGGCTACAGCGATCGCGACCTCGCGGATATCGCAGCCTACACCATGACCACGCTGGGCGGAACACAGCCAGCTTTCAATACAGATGCCGTGAAAGCCGCACGAAAAACAGAGTAGGAACCCTCTGGACTTGCTTGGGAAAGTGGAGACCTGTTTTGATCAAGTGCCCTGCCGCTCGCAGGCGGCAGGGCTGACGACGTCCCGCGACGAATGTCTGCGGACGGGCGTGTAGAAAGGCACCATGTTTCCGACGCTCGGTCGCGGAGGGGTGTGCGGATCAGCGCACCGCATTCGAGCGGAGCGCCGCCTGACTCTTCGTCCCCCTGACGGTTGGATTGACTGGTCACGTTCCGAAGAACTGAACAAGTGTGTCACGATATGGGGTTGTCGGCCCGATCAGACGCGCCAGATCGCCGCCATCATCGAACAATGCGCCCTGTGCCACGCCGGCATCCGTATCGGTCAGGATTTTCGCAAAAATATCCGGTACGCCGGCCGCGAGCGCCGCAGCACGGAATTCCTCCGCGTCCATATTCCGATAATCGATCGCGTTGCCGGAAATCTCCGAAACGGCCGCCGCAAAATCCGTCAGCGTAAAAGATGTATCACCGGCAAGTTCATAAATACGACCGGCATGATCGCCGCTTGCCAGCACGGCTGCGGCGGCTCTGGCATAATCGGCACGGGCCGCGGACGAGATGCGTCCGTCTCCGGCCGCGCCGATCAATTCCCCCTGCTTGAGGGCCAGCGGCAGCCGCCACGTATAAACCTCGGTATACCACCCGTTGCGCAGAAGGACGAAGGGCACGCCAGATTCTTTCAGGGCGAGTTCGGTCTCGCGATGTTCGGCTGCGAGGAACAAGGGCGATGTGTTGGCATGCAATATGCTCGTATAGGCAATCAGACGGACGCCCGCGTCTTTTGCCGCTTTTATGACATTGCGATGCTGCGCCGTGCGTTCGCCCAGTTCGCTCCCGGAGATCAGCAGGAGCCGCTCCACACCCGCGAATGCCGAGGCCAGGGTCTCCGGCCGAGAATAATCGGCAATGCGCAGTTCCACGCCTTTTTCGCCGATGGCGCGTGCGGCATCTTTCGCAGGGTCGCGAACGCCCGCCGCGATGGCGCTGGCCGGCACCTCCTCGAGCAATGCGTCGATGACAGTTTGTCCAAGCTGTCCGGTGGCCGCGGGTCCGCAGCGCTTCAGCGCCGTTCAGCGTGCGATTCCGGACATCTCCAAACGAATGCTGACGCAGACTTTCAGGGATCTCGAGCGTGACGGCCTGATTACGCGGACGGTCTTTCCAACCAAGCCGCCCAGCGTCGAATACCAGTTGACGACGCTGGGAATGACGATCCTCGAACCGCTGGCGGTTCTCGTGCGGTGGGCCGATCGCAGTCACGCCGCGATCAGGGAGGCGCGCCGGATATTCGACGAGGGGAATTGATCGGCTGACGCAGATGCTTTCTGCGGCGTGCCGTCAGATCGCCCCGGGATCGCCCGATGGCCTGATCTGTAAAGGATGGCGTCCGCCGTCGCGCCGAGGCCCGCTATCAGCAGGGATATCCCCTCATCGCCCGGCTTTGGCCTCGGTGACCAGCTTCGCAAGATCATCCAGCGAGACGGCCCCCGGAATGAGGTGGTGGCCGATGACGAAGGCCGGCGTTCCCTGAAACTCCAGCATCCGCGCCTCGCTGTCGGTCTTGCCGAGAACCTGCCGGATTTCGCCCTCGCGCTGCGCGAGATCGCGGTCGAGCTGCGCCATATCGACGCCAGCCTGTTCGGCGGCGCGCCGGATCGCGGCCTGATCCATCTGACGCGGAAGCGTGAAAAGCGCGTCATGGATCGGCAGGTATTTGCCCTGCCAGCCTGACGCGATGGCGACCTCGGCGGCATAGACCGAGACGCCGCCGAAGATCGGCCAGTCCTTCAGCACCACGCGCACGCTCTTGTCCTGCGCCAGCAGAGCTTGCAGCCGCTGCTGCATGACGCGGCAATAGGGGCAACGATAGTCGAAGAATTCGACGATGGTCACCGATCCCAGCGGATTGCCGGCGACTGGCGAGGTCTTGTCCTGCAACAGGTCGTCCTCGAGCTGAGCCGTGGCGATATCCCGGGCCACGGCCGGTCCGATGGCGACGATGCCCAACAGGATGGCGAGCAGGACCATGCGAGCCCGCCCCGCGAAACCCTTGCGAGCGTGCCTGTTCAGAGCTGGCGCCTTCATGGATGGAGTTCCGGCAGGTTGCGGTAGAGCATGTAGAAGGCGACGACGAAGACCAGCGAAGCGAAGATCCGGTTCAGCGTGGCCTTGTGCGTGGCGAAGCGCGACGCCAGCATCATGCCGGCAGCGCCCCCCGCGAAACCGCCGAGCAGATACTCCGCCGCGACCGGCCAATTGATCAGGCCGGAGAGCCCATAGGTCACCGAGGTGGTGAGGCCGAAAGCGCCGACGGCGAGCAGCGACGAGCCGATCGCGCAGATCATCGGCATGCCGGTCGCGAACAACAGGCCCGGCACGATCAGGAATCCGCCGCCGATGCCGAAGAAACCCGAGAGGACGCCGACGATGAAGGCGGTGGCGATCAGCGGGCCGGGATTGCGCGACCCGGGCGTCCAGAGTCCGCACGAACCGGCTGAAAAGGCGTCAGCGCCCTCGGCGGGCTTCTCTTTCCGCCGCAGCATCAGCACGCCGATCACGATCATGAGAACGGCGAACAACGAGATGAGCTGCTTGCCGTCGACCTGCTTGCCGAGCAGCGAGCCCGCGGCCGCGCCGGCGACGCCGACGACGGAGAAGATGAGGGCGCAGCGCCAGCGCACGTTGCCGGCGCGCGCATGCCCCCCGAAATTGGCGAAGGCGTTGGCCGAGACGGCGAGCGCGCCCGTGCCGATCGCCACATGCGGCTGCAAGCCGACGACATAGAGCAGCAGCGGCGTCGCCATGATCGAGCCGCCGCCGCCGATCAGGCCGAGGGTGAACCCGACCAGAGTGCCGGACAAGATCGCGAGCATGGGATGGAGCAGGTCCATAATCCTCTCCTAGGCCGAGGGCCGGGCGCGTGCGGCCGGCACGAGTCGGAAGAGCGCCATGCCGGCGATCATCGCGGCCGTGAACAGCAGGGTCTGCGGATGGCCGAGCACGAGGCCCGCGATCGCCGGACCCGGGCACAGGCCGACGAGACCCCAGCCTATTCCGAACAGCGCAGCGCCCATGAGCAGGCGCGCATCGATGCGGACGGCCGTCGGGAGGTCGAACCGTTCGGCCAGCGCCGGGCGGCCGCGTCGCCGGGCGTATCGCCAACCGATCGTGGAAACGGCGACCGCACCGCCGAGCACGAAGGCGAGGCTCGGGTCCCACGGCCCGGCCACGTCAAGGAAACCCAACACCCGCACGGGATCGAGCATCCCGGAGAGCGCCAGTCCCAACCCGAACAGACTGCCCGCCACGAGGCCTGCCAGCGGTCTCATGGGCTGACCCCCGGGAGCAGATGATGGGTGAGATAGACCACCGCGACGGCGGTCGTCATGAAGACGCCGACCGCCGCGAACGAGCGACGCGACAGACGCGCCAGGCCGCAGACTCCATGCCCGCTCGTGCAGCCCGATCCAAGCCGCGTCCCGAACCCGACAAGCAGACCCCCGGCGATGAGCACGGCCGGGGCGGCGGTGACATGCGAGTCCGGCAAGCGGCCGGTCAGCCCCAGAAACAGCAGGGGGCCGACGAGCAGCCCGATCACGAACCATATGTTCGTCGCGGTCTCGGCCGAGCGCGGCCCGAGCAGGCGGCCGAGGATGCCGCTGATCCCGGCGATGCGACCGTTGAGCAACAGGAACAGCGCCGCCGCCGCGCCGATCAGCGCGCCCCCGGCCAGGGATTGCAGGTAAGTGGGCCATGCCATCGGCAGTGTTCCTTCAACCGACGCGATGGACGCCGACGCGGGCGAACACCGCCGAGGCGGCCATCGCGGCGTTGGGCATGGGCTGGGAGTTCGGCGCGTTCGTCACGAGGGCCGCGACGCCGGATGGGCAGAAGACCTGGTGCAGCGCGCCGAGGAGCTGGCGCAGTCGCTCGTCGGTCAGGCTGTAGATCACCGCTTTGGCCGACCGCCGCCCCTCGATGACGCCCGCGTCGCGCAGCGTGCCGAGTTGTTGCGACAGCGATGGCTGGCGGATGTGGAGCCGCTCCTCTATTTCGCTGACCGCGAACGCACGCTCGGTCAGCAGGCAGGCGATCAACAGGCGCTGCGGATGGCCGAGCAGCTTCATGAGATCGGCGATCTCCTCGGCGCGCGCCTGCATCGGCTCGGCCAAGGGCTGCTGAACATCAGGCATTGGCGGCCTCCAGGCGGTAGTACCAATCGGGCTGTTCGCCGGAGGGCGACCAGGCCTTCGGGTCGGGCGCCGTCAGCGGCGGCGTCGCCAGCACCGCGTCTCCGGGCGTCCAGCCCGCCGGCGTGAACACCTGCTCGCGCTCACTGAGCTGGAGCGCGCTCACCAGGCGGAGCAACTCCTCGACGTTGCGGCCCACATTCATCGGATACCAGGTGATCGCCCGGATCAGGCCGTTCGGGTCGATGACGAGGCTCGCCCGCACGGTGGCGCTGGAATCGGCGCCCGGATGCAACATCCCGTAGGCCCTGGCGATCGCCATCGAAGGGTCCTCGACGATCGGGAACGGCACCTCGACGCCGAAGCGGTCATGGATGCTGGAAACCCAGGCAATATGTGAGAACAGGCTGTCGACCGAAAGACCGAGCAGGTCGCAGTCGAGCGCCTGGAACGCATCGTAGGCTTTCGAAAAGGCGATGAACTCGCTGGCGCAGACCGGCGTAAAATCGGCGGGATGGGCGAAGAAGACCAGCCAGCGCCCGCGATAGTCGTCCAGCGATTTCTCTCCCTTCGTGGTCCGCGCGCGGAAGGGCGGCGCCGGCTCGTTGAGCAGCGGCAGGCGCGCTTCCGTGCTCCGGTCGTCTCTCATGCCGTCCTCATGCCGTTCCGCCATTCGCCCGCCCTTCCCTTGCCCTTGACATCTGACCGCAAGATCATTCTATAATTAACGCAAGTCAATATCGAATATGTGAAATTGATGATGACCAGCTTTCGGAGGTCGAGATCATGAGCACCGATGCAGAGACAGGGCAGGCCGACGCCGTTGCGGAGGCGATCGTTCGCCGCGCCGTGGCCGACGCCGGCCTGCGGCCGCAGGTCACGGCCTTTTTCGACGAGCCGACCAATACGGCGAGCTACGTGGTGCGCGATCCCCGCTCGCCGTCCTGCGCCATCGTCGATTCCGTGCTCGACTATGACGCCGCCGCCGGGCGCACCGCGACCGCCTCCGCCGACGCCATCGTCGCCTTTGTCCGGAAGGAGGGACTCGCGGTCGAATGGATTCTGGAGACCCATGTCCATGCCGATCACCTGTCCGCCGCGCCCTATCTCAAGGAGACGCTGGGCGGCGCCATCGGCATCGGCGAGAACATCCGCGTCGTCCAGGCGATCTTCGGCAAGGTCTTCAATGCGGGGACCGTGTTCGAGCGCGACGGCAGCCAGTTCGACCGCCTCTTCACCGATGGCGAAGTCTTTCGGATCGGCGGCCTCGAAGCTATGGCCCTGCACACGCCGGGGCATACGCCCGCCTGCATGACCTATGTCATCGGCGACACCGCCTTCGTGGGCGACACCCTGTTCATGCCCGATTATGGCACCGCGCGGGCCGACTTCCCGGGCGGTGACGCCCGCGCCCTTTACCGCTCGACGCGCCGGGTGCTGTCGCTGCCGGGCGAAACGCGTCTCTTCCTCTGCCACGACTACAAGGCGCCGGGCCGGAACGACTATCGCTGGGAGACGACCGTCGCCGCCGAGCGGCGGGACAACGTCCATGTCCATGACGGCGTCTCGGAAGACGAGTTCGTCGCCATGCGGATGGCGCGCGACGCCAAGCTCGGCATGCCGAAGCTGATCCTGCCCTCCGTCCAGGTGAACATGCGCGGCGGCCAGCTCCCGCCGCCGGAGGATGACGGCGAGCGCTACCTGAAAATCCCGCTCAACAGGCTCTGACGAACGGATCACGCCGACTGGAGGGCGCGCGCATGGATATCAAACAGATCACGCCGACCCTCTGGGTCTCTCCGCAGATCGCTCCCGCCGATGTCGAGGCCCTCGCCGGGCTTGGCGTTCGCGCGATCGTGAACGACCGCCCTGACGGCGAAGAAGCGGGCCAGCCCGACTCGGCCGAGATTGCGGACGCCGCCGGACGTCACGGGATCGGCTATCGCCAGATTCCCGTGAAAGCCGGCGAGATCACTGACCGGGATGTCGATCAGTTCGCGGCGGCGATCGAGGTCGCCAAGGGGCCGGTTCTGGCCTTCTGCAGGACCGGAACGCGGGCCGTCATGCTCTGGGCCTTGAGCCAGGCAGGTCGGGTCGCCTCGGACGAGTTGATCCGGGACGCCGCTCGCCACGGCTACGACATCACCGCGCTGAAGCCTCGCCTTGATGCGGGCGGCGCCATGAGGAGAAATCGCCCATGACCAACGAATACGATGTCGTCATCGTCGGCGCGGGCGCTGCCGGCGCCGCAATCGCCGCATCGCTGCTGCGCCGTCGCCGCTCGTTACGCCTCGCCATCGTCGATCCGGCCGATCGGCACTATTACCAGCCCGGCTGGACCCTTGTCGGGCGCGGCGTCTTCCGGCCCGAATCCACGGTCCGGCCGATGGAGGCGGTGATTCCGAAGGGCGCGGAATGGGTGCACGCGGTCGCCACGGCCTTCGAGCCCGATCGCAACACGGTTCTACTGGGCAATGGCCGCAAGCTCACCTACCGGGCCCTGGTCATGGCGCCGGGGCTGAAGCTCGATTGGGACGCGATTCCGGGTCTCGTCGACGCGCTCGGCCGCAATGGCGTCACGTCCAATTATCGTTTCGACCTTGCGCCCTACACATGGCGGCTGGTCCAGTCGCTGGAGCGCGGCAAGGCCATCTTCACGCAGCCGCCGATGCCGATCAAATGCGCCGGCGCGCCGCAGAAGGCCATGTATCTCTCCTGCGACCACTGGCTGCGGACCGGCCGGCTCGGCGCGATCGACGTCTCGTTCTGCAATGCGGGCGGGGTCCTGTTCGGCGTGTCGGCCTATGTCCCGGCATTGATGGCCTATATCGAACGCTACGGCATCAACTTGCAGCTTCAGTCGCGGCTGATCTCGATCGACGGCGTCCGCAAGGAAGCCACCTTCGAGGTGACGCAGGCGGGAAGTCCCCCAAAGTCCATCACGCGCTCTTTCGAGATGCTGCATGTCTGCCCGCCCCAGGTGTCGCCGGACATCGTTCGGGAGAGCCCGCTGGCGGACGCGGCCGGATGGCTCGAAGCCGATCCCGCGACGCTGCGCCATCCGCGCTTTGCCAACGTCTTCTCCGCCGGCGACGCCTGTGCCACGGCCAACGCCAAGACCGCGGCGGCCGCGCGCAAGCAGGCGCCGATCGTCGCCGAGAATGTGCTCTCCACCCTCGACGGCAAGGAGCCGCGGGCGCTCTACGATGGCTATGGGTCCTGTCCGCTGACGGTCGAACGGGGCCGGATCGTTCTGGCCGAGTTCGGCTATGGTGGCAAGCTCCTGCCGACCTTCCCCAAGTGGCTGATCGATGGCTCTCACCCCTCGCGCCTCGCCTGGCTGATGAAGGAGCGCATCCTGCCGCCGGTCTACTGGCATGGCATGCTCAAGGGCCGGGAATGGCTCGTCCGCCCGAAGGAATTCGCGCATGCAGGTAGCTTTTGAACTGACCTGCGGCCGCTCTCGACCACCCTGTTCGGCGTGCCGCGCGGCGGAGAGCGGCCCGCACGGATTGTCTGGCTGAACTCGATTCTGGGAGCGGTGACGGTAGCGGGGTGCGCGCTGCATGAAAGCCATGGCCGTTCGCCGCGCGGCACGCTCTGATGCTGGTGGCGATGGCACTTCGCGGCCTCCGCTATGCGGAAAGTGCTGCATTGCCCAAGCGGCTCGGATGATGGCAGGTCATTGCAGACCCTAACTCAAAACTGAGGGCACGTTCGGGGCAGGGTCACTGGCCGAAAATCTCGTGGAAAACCGGTCAAATACGACAAACGGAAATACAAAAGACGCAACCGTATCGAAATCATGTTCGGCAGGCTCAAAGACTGGAGACGGGTCGCAACACGCTATGACAGATGCCCGACCGTCTTCTTCTCGGCCATCTGCCTCGCTGCAACCGTCTTGTTCTGGCTATGAGTCCTGAGCCTAACCTGAAGCGTCCCGGGTTTCCCGGAGGCTAATTGGTTTGAGTCACGCAGCCATATTGATGATCTGAAGGGCTGCATAGTAGTTGGCCTCGGCCTCGG
>NZ_SLZN01000020.1 GCF_004346035.1 Acidomonas methanolica
ACCCCGATATTATGCGGAGCAGAAACCAGACCAAACCCGCAGAAAACCGCCATCCCGGATCACCCGCTCCGCATAATCCCGGACTCCACATAATCGACCTTATGCGGTGCTCCGCATAATGGTGAGATCGGGGCGGCATGGTCCCGGTGCTCCAACGAGGGACGCGATTATCTGAGCCTCAAGCTCGACGATCCGAGCCTCAATGCCCCGATTTTCGCCAATCTCGTCGATGGCGAGGACGGCGAGGGCTACAACCTGATCTGGTCCCGCCCTAACGGCCGCCGCAACGGCGACTGAGGCGCCTGCGAACCCCGCCCGGCTGGTCCGGGCGGGGCCTTCCTGCCAGATGACGCGGCTGGAAGCGGTGATCCCGACCGCGCCCCCCGATCACATGCCGTGCGGGTGAAAGAGAAGGACAAGGCTTTCCCTCAGCCTTCCCATTGTACCATGCGCGAGAGCGAACCGCGTCAAGGACGCGCGGTGCCCCCAATTTTGCCCGGCGCACCCGTTCCGGGCACGCCGGACAAAATCGGCACCCCCACGCGCCGGCAAGCCGGTCGCCTGCCGGCGATCCCTGACCCGGTCCGCTCCGGCATGAGCCGTCCGTCCTGTCTTCGAGAAACGAAAGGAGCAGGACGATGACCAATTTGCACGACACGATCCAGGAACTGCGCGCCGAACTCACCAGCTACGGCCTCAGCCGCCGCGAGCGGGCGCAGATCACGCGGGAACTGAAACAGGCCCTCGCGGAACTGGCCGCGAAGACCCGCGCGACGGACGAGGAGGCTCCCGCGTAAGCGGGGCCTTTTCTTCTGGTCGCCTGCCGATCTTCCGTGGAGATCACCCGATCTCCAGAATCGGGCTTCCTTTTTCCAGCGTCGCGCCGGGATACTGGCCGTCCGGGCAGGCAGGGCCGCCCGGTCTCATGCACACGAGGGAGGGCGTCATGCCCGGAGCAGACTGGCAGGTCCAGGCGCAATACCAGTCTTTGCGCCACGCGATACCAGCCGAACTCGGCTGGGAATATCTGCGTCGTAACCGGCGCTATCGTGACGAACAGCGCGCGGTGGCGGCACTTCCGCCCGACGACCCCCGACAGGCGGCATTCGCCCGCCGCTGGGGGCCGCGATTTCGCCGCCGATCCTGACCTGCCGTTCGGTGCCCTGGCCGCGCTCTGGTCGCGCCTGATCCTGCCGACGGTGCTGATCCTCAAACCGCTCGCGCCGGGCCAGACGCTCGCACCGCGTCGTCTGGACGTCCATGCCCTGTCGGATGCGCGCCTGATCGAAACACCCGACGGCGTTTACATCACCTGCGTCTGCGGCGGCGTGACCTGGCAGCTCTGGATGGAGCGGGATTGGCCCAGAGCGCGCCATTTCGCCTTCGATCACGCCTATGACCGCTTCACGCCGCTGCGGGCGCATGAAACCTTTCGCTTCTGGCGGGTGCTGTCGGGCCTGTCCGATCCCGGCCCCTGGCACAGAATGTCCCGCCAGTCCCTCGACCGGCATATCCTCGCCCTGCGCGTGGCGGATGCCCGCGCCGCCGGCATGAGCGAGCGCGTCATCGCCGAGCGGCTGTTCGATCAGCCGGTCGGTCGCTCCGTGGACTGGCCGGACCTGTCGCTGCGGGCGCAGTTTCGCCGTCTCGACCAGCTCGGAAAACGCATGATCGACGGCGGCTATCGCGATCTGATGGGCTATCCGCTGTCCCGCCGCATCTGAGCGCGGCCTGTCTCCAACACCCGTCATCCCGTCGAGTCTCCGCGCCTGTCCTGTCGGCAGCGGAGCAGAAAAACGTCGTATTCGGAAGGCATGTTTCGCGCCACGACGGAAAACGGCGGCGTTCGGGGAGGAAAAAGGACGGGTTCCGCTTTCGTTTCATGGACGTTTTTGTCGCCGACAAAAACGTCCATCCCCCTACCGCCGATTCTCCACGAATTTCCCTTCATATCCCGCCGGTCCCTGTCCGGCGCGGTATGGAAAGGGAGATATGGTCATGGCGATCACACCGCGCCTGATGCGTGTTCGTGAAGCGGCCCGGTTCCTGGGGATCTCGCTCCGCACGCTTGAAAAACATCGCACCTACGGCACCGGGCCGCTCTACCGGAAGGTCGGCGGACGGGTGCTGTATTCCGTCGAGGACGTGATGGACTGGACCGCCGGGGGCGCACGTCACTCGCCGTCCGAGACGACACCCACCCGCGTCTTTCCGGCGCGCCCGCTGACCCAAGAAGAACGGGAGAGCCTGTAATGGCCGCCGGGGAAAGCTGGCGGGAGCCAGACCGCCGCTTCGTGGTCAGTGGACCGGCCAGTCCGCGCGATCTCCGCGACCTGATGGGGCGCCCGTTCTTCGGCCTGGGGAAAACACCGCGCGTCATCCCCATCGAGTACGAGACACGGTATGCCGGCGTGTCGGTATCCGCACCGCGTGGAGCGGGGATCGCCACGATCTGGGACGCGGACGTGCTGATCTGGCTGACCGGACAGATCGTCGATGCCCTCAACCACGGTCTCTGGGTCTCGCGCCATGTGCGTTTCACGCCCTGGCGACTGTTTCGGGATCTCGGCTGGGCCACGGGGGCGAACGAGTATCAACGTCTGCACGGCGCGCTCGGGCGTCTGGCCGTCACGACCGTCGCAACCAGCATCCGTCACGGCGCGGACTGGCGGAACAAGCCGTTCACCTGGATCAGCGGCCTCCGTGTCACACAGGACGAAGGCGTCGCCCTGACACTGCCGGACTGGCTGATGGAGGCCGCCTGCGACCGGTCGCGCGTCCTTACCCTCGATCCCGCCTATTTCCACCTTGGGGGCGGCCTGGAACGGTGGCTTTACCGGCTGGCGCGGCGGCACGCCGGACGACAGAAGGATGGCTGGCGCTTCGATCTGGCGCACCTGCACGCGCGCTCCGGCAGCCTGACCCGGCGTCGTGATTTCGCCGCGAAAATCCGTGCCATCGCCCTCGCGCGGACGGTCCCAGGTTACACGTTTCGCGTCATTTATGGCGGAAAACTGGGAGTTTTATGCGCCGTTCCAACGAGTCAATCCACAGAGGGTGTGGATAACGATGTGAAACCTGTCGTCGGACCGGCGGCGCATAACATCATCGGACCGTTGGCGGAATCATCGTCGGACCGTTGGCGAAAATCGGCGCAACCCTTTGTTTATGAAGGAGAAATCGTCCTCTTAACTTATATAACTTATATAATAACTTATTATGGAGGGGATTTCGGTCTTTTCGCCCCCCACTCGGCAGCCCCGATGAGGCGGGAAAAAGAGGCTCGGGAAGCGGTCGCGGATCACGGGGCAGGTGTCCCATGATCGCCCTTTCTTTCCGGCCGGACGCTGTTCTCACCACGGTTGAACTGACGTGGATCGAGAAACGCATCGAGCACTGGGTACGGTTCGGCCATCCCGTCGAGGATCGCATTCTCGACCGTCGGCGCAGGCTGATGAGCTTCACGCCGGACAGCGTGTTCGCGTTCATCCGGTGGGCCGCGAACGATTTCGGAACCGTGGTGTCCTGCATCGACATCGTGCGCGCCGTCGGGGCTCAGGAAGCCTGCCAGACGGTGCCCTTCGTGCGGCCCGGTGGCGAGAGCCTGTTGCGCCAGAGCGGCTGGCCCAAGGTGCGGCGCGTGCTGGAGGCGATCGACGGCGTGGAGGCGCTGGGTGTCGATCCGGCGGTCGCCTGTCCCGATCACTGGCGGCATCTGCATCACCGGCTCACGGCAGCGCAGGAACCGCGTCCCTACACGCGAGACCGCCACGAGGCGTGGCTGCGCAGGGGAGCCGTGTCATGACCCGGCGCGGCTGGTTTTTCACCACGTATCTCGCGGCGCTTGGCACGCTGGCGATGGTCGATTTCCATCCCGAACCGCGCTGGGTCTGGAACGAGACGGCCAGCGTGCCGGTCGGGCTGTATCGCATCCAGCCTACCGTCCCGGTGCGCATCGGCGACATTGTTGCGCTCCGCCTGCCCGAGAGGGAGGCCACGCTGCTGGCGACACGCGGCTACCTGCCGTTCGGCGTGCCGCTGCTCAAGCCGGTCGCGGCCCTTGCGGGGCAGAATGTGTGTCGCTCCGGCATCCACGTCACCATTGACGGCAAGCCGGTCGGAGACGCGAAGACCGTCGATCATCGGGACCGCAAGTTGCCGGCCTGGCAGGGCTGCCAACGCCTCGAACCGGGGCAGGTGTTCGTCATGAATGCTGCCGTGCCGACCAGTCTGGACGGGCGGTATTTCGGCGTCCTGCCGATGGACACCGTCATCGGGCGCGCCGTGCCGGTTCATGTCCGCACGGGCGAGGCGGAGCCACCGCCGCCGCATTTCGATCCCCTCCCGGATCTGCGCGATCCGGTGCGGGAACGGCCGTTGCTGGCACCGCCCATGATGCCCGTGAAACCGGGCGAACCGCCGATCGAATGACGGTCGTCCGGCACATGGATTTTCCATCACGCCTATCATTTCCGAAAGGACTTCTCTCATGAGCCAGATCGGATTTTTCACGCGCACGTCAGATGGTTTTGCCGGGCGTGTGCGCACCCTGTCGCTGGACGCCGAACTGACCTTCGTGCCGGCGGAAAACAACGGCGCGGAGCATGCACCGGATTACCGTATCCATCTCGGGGACGGGGAGACCGGACCCGAGGTCGGTGCCGGGTGGATCCGCACCGGGGAGCGTGCCGGCGAGTATATTTCCATCGTGCTGGACGATCCCGCTTTTACACAGCCGGTTCGCGCCACCCTGTTCCAGGCGGGACGTGGCGGACGCGAATGGCAACTGGTGTGGAACCGGCCCGCGAAACGTCTGGGAGGCCGGGAATGAATGCCCGGTTTTTCCTGTCCGCTGGCGTGTCAGGGAGCATGTTGGCCATGCTCGCGCTGACGCTCTCGCCGGTTTCCATCCGCGCACAGGATTGGGGCGGTCTCGTGCAACAGGCGGCGGCGCGGAACGCGATCCCGTCCGCATGGGTGCAAGCGGTTCTGCAAGCCGAAAGTGCGGGCGATCCGCACGCGATATCCGGTGCTGGTGCAATGGGTCTGATGCAGCTCATGCCGGGCACCTGGAAGGAGGTCCGGCGCACACTCAATCTGGGGGCCGATCCCTTCGATCCGCATGACAACATCGCAGCCGGGGCAGCCTACCTGCGATGGCTGCATGACCGCTATGGCGATGCCGGTTTCCTTGCCGCCTACAATGCCGGTCCCGCCCGCTATGACGACCATCTGGCGACGGGCCGACCGCTTCCGGGAGAGACGATTTCCTATGCCGTGCAGGTCCGGACTCTGATCGATAATCCGGGTGCGTTTCTCTCCGGTCCGAGGTCGAAAATCGTCGTGGACTGGCGCGCGGGATCGCTCTTTGCCGGTGCGAAAACCGTCCCGAAATCGATAGCATCGGCCATGGTTTTGGAGGCGCAGAACGGCCCGGATTTTTCTCTCTTTCCGGCCGGATTTTTCAACAGACGCGATGCTGCCCGCCATCCCGATTTCTTCGTCGCTGCTGGGGCCGCGCCACAGGAGAGCGGTGCGGGGAAGGGAGTCACGAAACCATGAGCGCATCACAGGGAAGAACGGGATCGGGAAACGGCAAGATTAAAGGGTGCGGCACTCCGTCCGGCCCGAACCTGCGGTTTTGTCTGTCTGCACATGGGGTTGGCATCCTGCGTTGCGGCACTGTCGATTTTCGGTCCGCAGTGCGGCGGTTTTCCGGAAACGGGCCGTATTCTGCCAGTCCTGACAGCACTCTGCGGCAAACGGCGGTGATTTGCGGTGTTGGTCATGTCGTTTGATGATGACACAAGGTTCCGCGTCCGGCCCGGTCGCATCCGTGGCAAGGGGAGCGGAAAGACCCGAAGTTTTCTCTCGCGGATGCGTGCCTCCGTGCGGCGATCCGGAGCGTCCCGTAAGCTTCATACGCATGGTTCTGCCGGCCCCACCAAACCTGATGGTTCGGAGGGCGGTGCCCCACGTCGCGGCGGTCGCTCCGGCGTCCGGAAGGGACGCGGCGCGTCCTTCGTGCGGGCGCGCCAGATCGCAGGCTGGAATCATGCGAAATCCGGTAGCCGCCGCGTCATCGTCAAGTCGCGCATGATCCGCGCTCCCGGCCGTGACGGCAGGGCGCGCGCCCACTTGAATTACATCCAGCGCGACGGCACGTCCCGCGACGGGCAGCGGGGGCAGCTTTACGGGCCGGAGACCGATCGTGCCGACGCCGATGCCTTCCTCGAACGCGGGCAGGACGACCGGCATCAGTTCCGCTTTATCGTCTCGCCGGAGGATGCCGAGCAAATGCAGGATCTGACCGCCTTCACGCGCGATCTGATGACGCAGATGGAGGCGGACCTCGGCACGAAGCTGGATTGGGTCGCGGTGAACCATTTCAACACCGGCCATCCCCACGCTCATATCGTCATCCAGGGTCATGACGACCGGGGCGAGGATCTGGTGATCGCCAGCGATTACATCACCCAGGGGGTGCGTGAACGGGCGACCGAACTGGTGACGCTGGAACTCGGTCCCGAGACGGCGCTGGAGCAGCGCCGCAAGCTGGAAAATATGGTCGGGCAGGACCGCTTCACCCGGCTCGATCGCCAGCTTCTGGCTCTGGCGGAAGACGGTCCCATCGACATGCGTGGCGACCAGGGGGGCGATCATGTCCTGCGCCAGCGGCGGCTCGCGAAGCTGGAGCGGATGGAGCTTGCCAGCCAGGTCGAGCCGGGCATTTGGCAGATTGCGCCGGAGATGGAGAAGACGCTGCGCGACCTCGGCGAGCGGGGCGATATCATCCGCGCCCTGAACCGGGCGATGCGCGAGCAGGGTCGCACGCCCGATCCCGCCCTGTTCGTCTTCCATGGTCCGGCGTCGCGCGAGACAGTCGAGGGGCGGATTCTCGACCGGCATCTGTCCGACGAACTGGGCGAGCGGATCGGCCTGGTTATGGACGGGGTGGATGGGCGCACCCATCATGTCACTGGCATCGACCCGGCTGCCCTGGAAGGCGCGCGAAACGGGAGCATCGTCGCGGTCGGGCTGGAGGTCTCTGGCCCCCGTCCCGCCGACCGGGAAATCGTGTCGGTCGCCGCCGCAGAGGGCGGCGTCTATCGCACCGACGCCCATCTTGCCCGGGTGCGGGCCATGCCGCGTCTTCCGGGCGGCGATGCGGAGGCTTACGTGGCCTCCCATGTCCGGCGTCTGGAAGCCCTGCGTCGTGCCGGTGTCGTCGAACGCATCGAGGACGCGCGATGGCAGATCCCCGGTGATTATCTGGACCGTGCGACGGCCTATGATACGAGCCGCGCGAAACAGCTTTCCGTTCGCGTGCTGTCGAGTTTCGATCTCGACGCCCAGATCGCGGCGGACGGGGCGACATGGCTGGACCGCGGATTGCTGTCGCGCGGCAACTCGAACGTCGTCGATGCTGGGTTCGGACATGAGGTGACGATTGCCCGTAAGCGGCGTCAGGACGTGTTGATGGAGCGCGGGGATGCCTGGTCCGACGAGCACGGGCAGGTCCGCTATCGCAAGGGACTCCTGGCGACGCTGGAGCGGCGGGAACTCGATCGCGTCGGCGGTGAGATGGCGGCCGCGCGTGGCACGTCCTACCGCACCATGGTTGATGGCGAGAGAGTCCGGGGCACGCTGAAGGAAAAGGTCCGGCTGGCAAGTGGAACCTATGCCCTGGTCGAGAACGCGCAGGAATTCGTGCTGGTGCCGTGGAAGCGCGTCATCGAAAAGCGGCTCGGGCAGGAGATTGCCGGCGTCATGCGCGCGGGCACGATTGACTGGCAGCTCGGGCGGGAAAGGGGGCTTGGCGTGTGACAGGATGTGTGCCGACGGCAGGCACACAGTTCCATCGCATTCGACCTGTCAGGCCGCGTGGGTGCGCGCCTTTGGTTTTCCCCGGCGTCTCGCGGCCATCCTGCTGGAAGTCGCGGCGATGTCAGGATCGACATCGCCCAGATGCTCGATCCGCAGCGGCGCCCGTGACGGCAGGCGCACGATCAGATCGAGTTCTCCGCCGATTGCCTCGACATAGCTCCGAAGCGTCGAGAGGTACATATCGGCCTGCTTCTCGATTTTGGAGACCGAAGGCTGCTTGACGTTAAGTGCTGACGCGATTTCGGCTTGGGCCTTGCCTGCCAGCCGACGCAGTTCGCTCAGGCTTTCCACCTGCTCCTTCAGCTCCAGCGCGCGCGCCTCGACGTGGGTGCGGCGCTCTTCAGGGAGAGCGGCGATGACATCGTTCAGATCCCGGCCCATCATTTCTTCCCTTTCTTTGTGGCGTTCTTCGCGGTTTCCAGTCGATCGAGATGGCCCTGAAACCGCTTGTCCGCCTTGGCGATCAGGGTCTTGTAGAAACGCTTTTCGCTGCCGCCCGACTTGTCGCCCGCGACCAGCAGGATCGCCTTTCGCTCCAGGTCGAACGCGAAAGCCACCCGCCAGACGCCGTCATCGGCGTCGAAGCGTAATTCCTTCATGTTCGCAAACGACGAATCATTCAGCGTGTCCGCGTGTGGCCGACCGAGCTGCGGACCGAACGTGGCGAGCAGTCTGGCGGATGCCAGCAATTCGTCCTGCACGGGCGCCGGCAAGTCCTCGAACTCCGCATCGAATTCATCGCCAAAAGCGACAGTCCATTCCATATATAGCCTCCAAGCTATATCGTCAAGATTGGGCTTCAGGGCAGTGCGTACCCTGTGGCCGAGTTCACCGTGGATCGACCGATGCATCGGACACCCGGCGCCATGAGGGAATCGATTAGCGCGGACGACGCATCATGGCGGCGTTTCCGTCAGCCCGTCCAGAAGCACGCGCCCGTCCACCCCGATCGCATCCGTGATATCGAGAAATTCGATCACATCGAGCCTCCGTTCTCCATTCTCGTATTTCGCAACATAGGATTGCGGCTTGCCCAGTCGGGCGGCCAGTGTGGCTTGCGTCAGTCCTTTGGCGTGCCTTGCCGCGATCAGCAGATCCATGAGACGCTGCTGACGTGGAGAGCGCAGCGATTTCGGCATAGGAGCGGTTCCGGATGAAAAGCAGAACCGCCCCGATAATCCTGTATCGGGATTATCCCATTTCGGGATATGGTGGTGCCCGACAGGAAGGGGCACGATCATGACGCAGCGACCCGATGCGGAGGCCATTCCCGGCGATGAGGCGCCGGACTGTCCGATGCTGACCGCGTATGACCACCTTCATCACATCACCTATCTGCGCCTGCTCGACGCCGAGGCGGACGGCGCCGACTGGCGCGAGGTTGCCCGCATCGTGCTCGGTCGTGATCCGGCGTGCGACGGGGCGGCAGCGCGACGATGCTGGGACTCGCACATGGCGCGGGCGCGCTGGATGCGCGATAGCGGCTATCGCCAGCTTCTGACTATCCCCGGCGGGAAGACGGCGGACTGACCGACCCGTCCGATTAGCTACAGTTTCGCCGCCGATTGCCGTACGATTCCTGATTTTTCTTGCTGAAATCTCCATCCTTCCTTCGCTGACAGACGAATGGTTCGTCAGGGGAGGAAGCCATGTCCGCGTCGCGCGTGCTCTGGGGCCAGATTGTTCTGGTCCTCGCCATCATGTTGCTGTCCTGGTGGGGGGCTACCGAGTGGACGGCCTGGCGTCTCGGCTTCCAGCCGGAACTCGGACCGCCCTGGTTAATGCTGGACCATCGTTGGCCGGTATACGCCCCGCCGCTGTTCTTCTGGTGGTGGTATGAGTTCGACGCCTACGCACCGGCGATCTTCGTCCAGGGCGCGCGGATCGGCGTCACGGGTGTCGTCCTTGCCGTCCTCGTAGCGTTCGGGCTGTCGATCTGGCGCGCGCGGGCGCGGCGGCGGGTGGAAACCTACGGTTCCGCCCGCTGGGCGAACCGGCACGATATCCGCGCGGCCGGCCTTCTCGGCGAGGATGGCGTCGTGTTGGGGAAGTATCGGCGCGACTATCTGCGGCACGCAGGCCCCGAGCATGTGCTGTGTTTCGCACCCACCCGTTCCGGGAAAGGCGTCGGGCTGGTCATCCCGACCCTGCTGACCTGGCCGAGTTCGGCCATCATCCATGACATCAAGGGCGAGAACTGGGAGCTGACGGCCGGTTTCCGCGCCACGTTCGGGCGGGTGCTGCTGTTCGACCCGACCAATCCGGCCTCTTCCGCCTATAATCCGCTGCTGGAGGTGCGACCGGGCGCGTATGAGGTCCGCGACGTGCAGAATATCGCGGATATCCTGGTCGATCCCGACGGGGCGCTGGACCGCCGCAATCACTGGGAGAAGACCTCTCACTCCCTGCTGGTCGGCGCGATCCTGCATGTGTTGTATGCCGAGGACGACAAGACCCTGGCGGGGGTGGCGAATTTCCTGTCCGACCCGAAGCGGTCGATCGAGGCGACCCTGTCCGCCATGATGCGCACCAACCATCTCGGCGAGCAGGGGGTGCATCCCGTCGTGGCTTCGACCGCGCGGGAACTGCTCAACAAGTCGGACAACGAGCGATCGGGCGTTCTCAGCACCGCCATGTCATTTCTCGGTCTTTACCGCGATCCGGTGGTGGCGACGGTGACGCGCCGGTGCGACTGGCGGATCGAGGATCTGGTATCATCCGCCCGACCCGCATCGCTGTATTTCGTGGTGCCGCCCTCGGATATCAGCCGGACCCGGCCGCTGATCCGGCTGGTCCTGAATCAGATCGGCCGCCGTCTGACGGAGGATATGGACAGCGCGGCCCGACGGCGGCGCCTGCTGCTCATGCTCGATGAATTTCCGGCCTTCGGGCGGCTGGATTTCTTCGAGAGCGCGCTGGCCTTCATGGCGGGATATCGTATCCGGGCTTTCCTGATCGCCCAGTCCCTGAACCAGATTGAGAAAGCCTACGGCGCCAACAACAGCATTCTGGACAATTGTCACGTCCGGGTGTCCTTCGCCACCAATGACGAGCGCACCGCGAAGCGGGTATCCGACGCGCTCGGCACGGCGACAGAGCAGCGGGATTCCACCAATTACGCCGGGCATCGCCTGTCGCCCTGGCTTGGGCATCTCATGGTCTCGCGGCAGGAGACCGCCCGGCCCCTGTTGACGGTCGGCGAGGTCCAGCAGCTCCCGAAAGACGAGGAAGTGGTCATGGTGGCGGGTTGCCCACCGATCCGGGCGCGCAAGGCTCGCTATTACGAGGATCGCCGTTTCACCGCGCGCCTCCTGCCGCCCCCCGATCCGGCAGGTCTCGCCGCACCGGATGGCAGCGGAGGTGACGATCTCTGGTCCGGGAAGCGCGCGGCCATGGCGGACCCGAGACGGAAGGACCCGGTGGACGCGACCGATGCGGCCGCTTCGGGGAGCGAGACAGACACTGCCAATGGCGGCGTGCGGCGCGAGCCGGAACTGCCTGAACACGAAAACATCGCGCCCGAGCATGCCGATCCGGCGGCGGAGTTCGAACTCCCTGACAATGATCCGGAGGCGGATGCCCGGAGGGCGGCGGAACTGCGGAGGCAGGCGAACATCACCCGTCAGGCCGGCATGGACCGCGCCGACGGCCTCGAACTCGGGGGAGAGTGACCGTGCAAAAGCGAAGCAGGCGACTCAATGTCTATTTCGATCCCGAGATCCATAGGCAGCTCGAGGCCCGCGCCGTCCGGCGGGACATATCCAAATCCGCCCTGGTCGAGACGGCGGTGCTATCGTTTCTCACGGATGATGATGCCGAAAGGCAGGAAGCTGCGACGTCACGTCGTCTCGACCGGCTGTCGCGGCAGATGGCCGGGCTGGAGGAAGATGTCTCGATCCTGGCGGAAACGCTGACCCTGTTCATCCGGTTCTGGCTGACCAGCACGCCACCCCTGCCCGAGAGTGGCCGGGCTGCGGCGAAAGCGCTCGGTCTGGAGCGCTTCGAGGGCTTCCTGACGGCGCTGGAACGCCGTCTCGCCACGGGCGACCGATTCCTGCGCGAGCGTCAGCGCGAGATCGCGGCGAGGCAGGAACCGCGAGGTGACGAACCTGCCTGAACGTCCCCAATGACATACGCTTTTACCGCATCAGCGAAAATCCTTGTTGCGTAATGGGAAATTCGCTCCCTTCTAATTATCCCCGTCGTCGTCCGGAGTGCCCGGATGGCCTGCAAAGACGGGGATACCCATGGTGGTCACACCCATTGACAGCGGTGCTCGACAACGCGGCATCTCCATGCTGCGCACGGCGATGGGACCGGCGATCGCGTCGCTGCTGGCGGACCCTGCTGTCGTTGAGGTGATGCTCAATCCGGACGGAAAGCTCTGGATCGACCGCTTGTCCGAGGGCCTGTCCGATACAGGTGAGACGATCGCGCCCGTCGATGCCGAGCGTATCGTGCGGCTGGTCGCGCACCATGTCGGGGCCGAAGTGCATGAGGGTGCGCCCCGCGTGTCGGCGGAACTGCCGACCGGTGAGCGTTTCGAGGGGCTGCTGCCTCCGGTCGTCACCGCGCCGAGCTTTGCGATCCGTAAACCCGCCGTCGCGGTGTTCACGCTCGACGATTACGTCGAAGCCGGGATCATGACCGACGCCCAGGCCCTTTTCCTGCGCCGTGCTGTCGCGGATCGGAAGAACATCCTCGTCGCGGGTGGGACGTCCACGGGCAAGACCACGCTGGTCAACGCCCTGCTGGCGGAGGTCGCAAAGACCGACGATCGCGTCGTGCTGATCGAAGACACGCGCGAGCTGCAATGCCGCGCGCCAAACCTCGTATCGCTCCGCACCCGTGATGGTGTCGTCACCCTATCCGAACTGGTGCGCTCGGCCCTGCGCCTGCGTCCGGACCGTATTCCCATCGGCGAGGTGCGCGGTCCCGAGGCGCTCGACCTGCTCAAAGCCTGGGGCACGGGTCATCCCGGCGGCGTGGGCACGCTTCACGCTGGCACCGCCATCGGCGCATTGCATCGTATGGAGCAACTGATCCAGGAAATCGTCGTCACCGTACCGCACGCCCTGATCGCCGAGACCATCGACGTCATTGCCGTGCTGTCGGGCCGGGGCGATGCCCGTAGCCTGTCCGAACTGGCCACGGTGAACGGTCTCGATCCCGTGACGGGCGACTACCGGCTGGTCCCGGCCGACCTGCCGGAAAGGACCGGCGCTGCTTCTTTCTCCTTCACCGAACTCAAGGAAACGCTCTGATGTCGCCAATTCATTCCGGGCGCGGTCTCGCGCGTCTCGATCTCCGCCGTGTCCCGAGGCTGCTCGGTACGGCGATGCTGCTGATGTTCGCCATGGCTTCCTCGGCCATGGCGTCCGGTTCGGACATGCCATGGGAGGAACCGCTCAACCAGATTCTTGAAAGCGTGCAGGGTCCGGTGGCCAAGATCGTCTCGGTGATCATCATCACCGTCACGGGTCTGACGCTCGCTTTCGGGGAAAGCTCAGGCGGGTTCCGTCGCCTGATCCAGATCGTCTTTGGACTAAGCATCGCTTTTGCGGCGTCCAGCTTCTTCCTGTCCTTCTTCTCCTTCTCGGGCGGGGCGCTGATCTGATGGCGGGCTATGACGATGACGCGGTGCCAGGATTTCATGTCCCGGTGCATCGCTCGCTGACCGATCCAATCCTGCTGGGTGGCGCACCCCGCGCCGTGGCTATTGCCAATGGCACGCTGGCGGCGGCGATTGCGCTGGGGTTGAGGCTCTGGCTGATCGGCGCGGCGTTCTGGATCGTTGGCCATACGCTGGCGGTCTGGGGGGCGAAGCGTGATCCGTTCTTTATCGAGGTGGGGCGGCGGCATCTCCGTTACCCCGCCTGGCTGCGGGCATAGGGGGATCGGCCATGATATCCCTTGGAGAATATCGCAATCGAAATTCCCTCTTGTCCGACTTCCTGCCCTGGGCGGCACTGGTCGAAAAAGGTGTCGTCTTGAACAAGGACGGTTCCTTCCAGCGCACGGCAAAAATTCGTGGCCCTGATCTGGATAGCGCCACGCCCGCTGAACTGGTCGGCGTGACCGGACGGCTCAACAATGCCCTACGGCGTCTTGGTTCAGGTTGGGCCGTGTTCGTGGAGGCACAGCGTGTGCCGGCGACACTCTATCCCGACAGCGATTTTCCCGATGCGGCTAGTCAGATGGTCGATCTGGAACGGCGGGAGCAGTTCGAGGATGAGGGGGTGCATTTCGAAAGCCGCTACTTCCTCACGCTGGTCTGGTTGCCACCAGCGGAATCCTCCGACCGGGCTGCTCGGTTTCTCTATGAGGGGCGGGAACACGACGGGCCGGACCCGCATGGGATGCTCCATGCCTTCGTGGATCGCAGCGATCGTCTGCTGGCCCTGCTCGACGGTTTCATGCCCGAAGCGGCCTGGCTTGATGACGGCGAAACCCTGACCTACCTGCATTCCACCATTTCCACGCGTAACCAGCGGGTCCGCGTGCCGGAAATTCCGATACATCTGGATGCGCTACTGGTGGATCAGCCGCTCGCGGGCGGGCTGGAGCCGAAACTCGGTGACGCTTTCCTGAAAACCCTGACCGTCACGGGTTTCCCGTCGCGGACCTTTCCCGGAATTCTCGATGACCTGAACCGGCTGGCCATGCCGTATCGCTGGTCCACGCGGGCCACCCTGCTCGACAAGACCGATGCCACGAAGGTTCTGACGAAAATCCGGCGTCAGTGGTTTGCAAAACGCAAGAGTATCGCGGCCATCGTTCGGGAAGTGATGACGAATGAAGCGTCGGTGCTGGTCGATAACGATGCGGCCAACAAGGCGGCCGATGCTGACCTCGCGTTGCAGTCCCTCGGCGCTGATGACGTCGGGCAGGCGTACATCACCGCGACCGTGACGGTCTGGGACGGTTCCGCATCAATTGCCGCCGAGAAACTCCATCTCGTGGAGAAGATCATCCAGGGGCGCGACTTCACCTGCATGGCGGAAAGCCTGAACGCGGTGGAAGCTTGGCTCGGCTCCTTGCCCGGTCATGTCTATGCCAATGTCCGCCAGCCTCCGGTCTCGACGCTCAATCTTGCCCACATGTTTCCGCTCTCGGCCGTATGGGCGGGGCCGGACCGGGATGTGCATTTCAAGGCGCCGCCGCTCTTCTGCGGCAAGACCGCCGGGGCCACGCCGTTCCGGTTCTCGCTGCACGCCAGCGATGTCGGTCACACGCTGATCGCGGGGCCGACGGGGGCGGGAAAGTCTGTGCTGCTGGCGCTCATGGTGCTCCAGTTCCGACGCTATCAGGGCGCGCAGATCTTCGCCTTCGATTTCGGCGGTTCCATGCGCGCCGCCACACTCGGCATGGGCGGAGATTGGCACGATCTTGGTGGTGGCCTGACCGACGATAATCTATCGGAAGAACAGGGCAGCGGTGTCTCGCTCCAGCCGCTGGCGCGGATCGATGACCCGGACGAACGGAAATGGGCCAGTGAATGGCTCGGTCAGATCCTTCTCGGCGAGGGGGTCACGCTGACTCCCGACGTTAAGGCGTATCTCTGGTCGGCGCTGAATTCCTTGGCATCGTCACCACCATCGGAACGCACTTTGTCGGGGCTGGTAGCCCTCCTCCAGTCCAACGCGCTCAAGCAGGCGCTTGCCCCATACTGCCTCGGCGGTCCTTACGGACGGCTCCTTGACGCCGACAATGAGCGTCTGGGGAATGCCGATGTCGTGGTGTTCGAGACCGAAGGTCTGATCGGGTCCGGCGCGGCTTCGTCGGTGCTGTCTTATTTGTTCCATCGCATCGAGGGCCGTTTGGACGGTCGTCCGACCTTGCTGGTCATCGACGAGGGGTGGTTGGTTCTCGATGACGGGAATTTCTCTGGCCAGTTGCGGGAGTGGCTGAAAACCCTACGGAAGAAAAACGCCAGCGTCATCTTCGCGACGCAGTCCCTGTCGGATATCGCCAATTCACCTATCGCGCCTGCGGTGGTGGAAAGCTGCCCGACGCGGATCTTCCTGCCCAACGAGCGCGCCATCGAGCCGCAGATCAGGGCGATTTATCGCGACTTTGGTCTGAACGACCGCCAGGTCGCCATCATCGCCCGCGCCGCGTCGAAGCGGGAGTATTATTGCCAGACCCAGCGCGGCAACCGCCTGTTTGAACTCGGCTTAGGTCCGGTGGCGCTGGCGTTGTGCGCGGCCTCCGGCAAGGACGATCACAGGCTGATCGATGCGGTTCTGGCGGAACACGGGCGAGAGGGCTTTCTTCCGGCCTGGTTCGAGGTGCGTGGCGTCACGTGGGCGGCGGAATTGCTGCGGGAGGGAACCGCGCCATGAGGTCTCTTTCTCTTCTCTGCGGCGTAGTAGCCCTGTTGTCGATTGGCGTTTCACCGGCCCACGCACAATGGGCGGTCTATGATGGTGCCAATCACGTCCAGAATGTTCTGATTGCGGCCCGGACGCTCCAGCAGATCGACAACCAGATCACCTCGCTGGCCAACCAGGCGCAGATGCTGGTTAACCAGGGGCGTAATTTGGCGAGCCTGCCGCTCTCCACGTTGGGCACACTGCAATCCACCATTTCCCAGACCACGGCGCTGCTCGCGCAGGCGCAGAACATCGCCTACAGCGTCCAGTCCGTCGAGCAGCAGTATCAGCAGGCGTACACATCTGTCTCGTCGGGTATGTCTGACAGTGCCCTGTTTTCTCAGGCGCAGACACGCTGGCAGAATTCCGTCGGTGGCTTCGAGGATGCCTTGAAGTTACAGGCGCGGGTGGTAGGGAACATCCCGAGCGACAGTTCGGCCATGACGCAACTGGTCTCGGCCAGCCAGACCTCCACCGGGGCGTTACAGGCCGCACAGGCCGGGAACCAGCTTCTCGCCCTGCAATCCCGGCAGCTCTCCGACATCCAGGCCGAACTCGCTGCCAATGGCCGCGCCACCGCCTTGCAACAGGCGCGCGACGCCGCCGCGGAAGCGGAAAGTGACGCCCAGTATCAGCATTTTGCCCAGCATGACGCTTACGTGCCCGGCACGGTGTCCATGTTCGGCGCCAGCGGGAACTGACCGCCATGGCCACCAACGGTGTCGGCGTGATCGATACTTTCCTGAACACCTTTACCACCACGATCGACAGCGGGTTCGGGCTGGTGAAGGGGGATGTGATCTCGCTGGCCGGAACGCTGTCCGTGCTGGATATCGCACTGGCCGGGTTGTTCTGGGCCTGGGCTGCGGATGAGGACATCATCCAGCGCCTAGTGAAGAAGACGCTCTATATCGGGTTCTTCGCGTGGGTCATCAACGATTTCGACCATCTGTCGAAAATCGTCTTCGACAGTTTTGCGGCAATGGGCATCAAGGTCGGGGGCGGCAAGCTGCCGCTGACGGATTTCATGCATCCGGGGCGTCTCGCGGCCACCGGCCTCAACGCAGCCCAGCCGTTGCTGGACTCGGTCCATAACCTGCTCGGCCCGGTCGCCTTCTTCTGGAACTTCATCCAGATCTTCGTGCTGTGCCTGTGCTGGCTGATCGTGCTGGCGGCGTTTTTCATCCTCGCCGTGCAGCTCTTCGTCGCCCTCATCGAGTTCAAGATTACCTCGCTCGCGGGCTTCGTGCTGATCCCCTTCGCCCTGTTCAATCGCACGGCCTTTCTGGCCGAGAAGGTTTTGGGCAATGTCGTCTCGTCGGGCGTGAAGATCATGGTGCTGGCGGTGATCTCCGCCATCGCCTCGGTGCTCTTCAAGCAGTTCACCACCTCTTATGGCAGTTCCGTGCCTACGGTCGGACAGGCGACCTCGGTGGTGCTGGCCTCGCTCGCGATCGTCGGCTTGTCCATTTATGGCGGCAGCATTGCCAATGGGCTGATCTCTGGCGCGCCGCAGCTTGGGGCAGGGGCCGCCGTCGGCACCGGCATGGCGGTTGGTGCGATGGGCGCCGCTGCCGTCGCGGCCCCGGCGGCGATTGCTTCCGGGGGAGCTATAGCTCTGGGTGCGACAGCGGCGGCCGCGCGGGGAGGAGCCGCAATCGCGGGTGCGGCCACGACAGCCTATTCCATGGGGGCTGCCGGACAGACGGGTGCGGCTGGCATGGCTGCTGCCGCCGGCAATGTCGGGCGCGCGGCCGGTGGTGCGGCGATGAATGCCGCGAAAAGCAAGGCGTCCTCTGCCGTTTCAAGCCTGAAGGACAACTATGCCGCTGGTGGTCAATGGGCCGCGCGCGGCATGGGCAGGGGTTCGGGTGGAGAAGGCAGCACTGGTCCGAATCCCGGCGGTGGAGCGTCGGGCGCAGAGCCGACCGGATCGGGCGGCGGCGGGCCAACCGGTGGTGGTCCAGCAGGCGAGGGTGGTGGCGGAGAGAGTGCTGGCTCCGGCGCGGACAGCAAGCCGCCGAAGTGGGCACAAAAGATGAAGCGCCGCAATGCCGCAGCCCATGCCGCCGAGGCGGCTCACGTCATCCGCTCCGCTGATGGCGGGGGCGGAAGTTCCAGCATTGATCTCTCGGAGAAAGAATGATGTTCCGTCGCTCTACCACACGCTACGGGACCACGCCCGAGCCAGTCACCCCGTATCAGAAAGCAGCCCAGATCTGGGACGAGCGGATCGGGTCTGCTCGCGTGCAGGCCCGGAACTGGCGGCTGATGGCTTTCGGTAGCCTTTTCCTATCTGCCGGACTTGGCGCGGGACTGATCTGGCAGTCCGCGCGCGGGACCGTTGTGCCCTGGGTGGTGCAGGTCGATCGGCTCGGTCAGGCGCAGGTCATGGCCCCGGCGGCGGCCGGTTACAGGCCAGCCGATCCCCAGATCGACTGGTATTTGGCTCAATTCGTGCAGGACGTGCGCTCCCTGTCGTCGGATGCCGTGGTGGTCCGGCACAACTGGCTGCGCGCCTATGACTTCACTACGACGTCGGGCGCCGTGGCCCTGAATGACTATGCCCGCCTGAACGATCCCTTCTCGCGCATTGGGCATGAGCAGGTCGAGGTGGACATCGCCTCAGTCATCCGGGCTTCTCCCGGTAGTTTCCGTGTTGCCTGGACCGAGCGTCATTACCGCGATGGGGCCTTTACCGGCACCGAACGCTGGACGGCCATCGTGTCCATCGTCCTGCGCACGCCCCGAGATGCCGATCATCTGCGCAAAAATCCCCTCGGAATCTACGTCTCCGCCATCAACTGGTCGAAGGAGCTTGGTCAATGATCCGTCGTGCTCTTCGTGTCCTGCCGCTGCTGATCCTGCCTCTGGCCGGTTGCGCGGGGCAGTATCATCCGCCGGTCATCCGCTACGATGACGCCGCACGCGCAACGAGACTTCCCGATCCGCCGAAGCCGGTAGAGGTCGTGGAAGTCCCGAAACCGCTGCCGTTGCCAGGGCAGCTCAAGCCGCTGCCGTCACGACGCGCGGCCCACCCGACTTCCGAAGCAGCCGATCCAGCCGCGCGCGTAACCCAGGCCAATCTGGCGGCGCGCATCCAGCCGACGCGGGCCGGGTTCATCAATGCCGTGCAGGTCTATCCCTATAGTCCGGGCGCACTCTATCAGGTCTATGCCTCGCCCGGCGAGATCACCGACATCATGCTCCAGCAGGGCGAAAAGCTGGTCGGCACCGGGCCGGTGGCGGCCGGGGATACGGTTCGCTGGATCATTGGTGATACCGAAAGCGGGGCAGGGGCGACAAAGCGTATTCATATTCTGGTCAAACCCACCCGGCCGGATCTGACGACCAACCTGATCGTCAATACCGATCGGCGGACCTATCTTGCTGAACTGCGCTCTACGCCCGCGACCTACATGGCGTCGGTCTCGTGGGATTATCCAGAGGACGATTTGATCGCGCTGCATCGGCAGGATAGTGCGGCCGATGATGCAGCGCCCGTTGAAACGGGCCTCACTCTCGATGCCCTGAATTTCCGTTATGCCATCCAGCCGGTGAAGGGCGGGACGCCACCGTGGCTTCCCAGTCGGGCCTTCGATGATGGTCACAAGGTCTATATCGCTTTTCCGGCCGGGATCGGGCAGGGCGAACTGCCACCGCTCTTCGTACTCGGGGCCGATGGGGGACCGGAACTGGTCAATTACCGTGTGCGGCAGAACTGGATGATCGTCGACCGGCTGTTTGTCGCCGCTGAACTGCGGTTGGGGGATAAACATTCCGAGCAGCGGGTGCGCATCGTGCGGACAGATGGCAGGAAGTCATGAGTGGGGAGACCTTAGCAGGCGAGGGCAATCCTGTCGCACCGGCCGTATCCCCGCCGCCCGATCTGCGCCTGCGGGCCGAGCTGCCCCGCGTGGTGCGGCTCTCGCGTATCGTGGTCTGGTCGCTCGGGGGTGTCGCCATGATCGCGGTGGCGTTTGCCCTGGGCTACGCGCTGGAAAGCAGCCGTCAGACGGCTCCACCGGCCGTCAGCCAGGACATGGACGCTCGTCCGTCCGCCGATGGTCTGGCGGGGCTGCCGTCCGATTATGTCGGCAGGGACGTGCCGAAGCTGGGACCAGCGCTGCCCGGCGATCTGGGGCATAGCATCCTGAAAGCACAGGAGCACGGAAAGGTCGTTTCGAGTGGCGAAGACCGGCGGGCCGCGCAGGAGATCGAAGCTGCAATTGGCAGCCGTCTGTTCGTGCAGATGGGGGAACGTGGCCGGGGTACCGAACAGGCCCTACCCACGCCAGGTAATTCAGGCACGCAGACGCCGGCAACTCCTGCGACTGACGCACAGGCCGGCAACCGGGCGTTCCTGTCCGGCCAGCCTGACCGCGCGACGACCAGCTCGGATCACATCATGCCTCCGGCCTCGCCTTATATCCTTCAGGCCGGTACTGTCATCGCGGGCGCACTGAACACGAAAATCAGCTCCGACCTGCCGGGCCAGATTACAGGGCATGTGACCCAGAACGTGTATGACAGCCCGACCGGGCGCTTCCTGCTGATCCCGCAGGGAAGTCTGCTGTTCGGTGCGTATAACAGCGGGATATCCTTCGGCCAGCAGCGCACCCAGATTATCTGGACAAGGCTGATTTTCCCGAACGGGGACAGCCTGGTGCTGGAGAAGTTGCCGGGCGCCGACGCCATCGGCCAGTCCGGCCTGTCTGATGGGGTCAATAACCACTGGGGCCAGCTCTTCAAGGCCGCTCTGGTTACGACCCTCCTCAGCGTGGGCTCGGAGGCGGGCACGTCGTGGAACGAAAACAACCTCATGCAGGCCATCCGTTCCGGGGCCAGCAACGGGTTTTCCATGGTCGGCAACCGGCTGATCGACCGCAGCCTTAACGTCCAGCCGACGCTCACAGACCGGCCGGGGCTGCCGTTCACCGTCACTCTCAATCGTGATTTAATTCTTAAAACTTGGACTATGGCGGAGCAAAAACCATGACCACACTTCTGATTACGGACATTCCAGATGCAAAACCTGTCCGACTGACGGTCGAACTTCCAGCAGCAGTCTACCGAGATCTAAGTGCTTACGCGGAGGCACTCACGGCTTTGCATAAAAAAACCGCTACTCCGCCGCAACTGATCGCACCAATGATCGAGCAATTTATTCTCTCCGATCGGACGTTTCTTCGATGGCGCCAGAAGCAGACGAAGAATCCATCTTCTCAATCATGTTGAGAAAATCCCTCAAGGCCGGATTATGATTCTGCCGAGACCATATGGCATAAAAAGTCAGAGAGATCGGATTTCCGTCGATCGGGCGTAAGCATACCCTAGGTATTTTCACTGCGGCACTTGCCTCAGATGTGAATGCAGCGGCTTTTCGTCTGTTGACATCCGTTAACATCGTGTCGCGGCCGATCCGCAGCCGTTCAATTTGTGGCACCAGCCCTTTTTCCTCAAAATAACGCATAGACTGTGCCATTAGCCACGCTCCCATACCTTCGCGGCGCACCAGGAAGATATGTTTTGCCAACGCTTCCCAGGTTATCGCTGGTAACCGGGCTATCGGGTCGTCAGAAGAAAGTGCGACAACCATGTTTTCGGTCCATAATGCTTTAATGTGGAGGATATCATGCGCGAGTGTCCGTGGTGATGGGACTTCCGGCGAGAAAGCTATATCGATTTCGCGTCTTCGGAGGGCTGGAACCAAAGAATCAGGTGCAAACTCTCCTGAGACGAGACGCGTTTCTTGAAAAGTATCCGAATAAAGGTTGAGCAGATTGTTTAAGAATCCTCCTGCGCTACATGACTGAATACCTAAAGACAACTGACGTTCCACTACATGACTGACTTCTGGGTTGGGTTGAACAGCCTCTCCAATAAGTGCAAGCGCCTCACCTACAATAGAAAGAAAATGTTTTCCTTTGATGGTAACATTTATTCCATTTTGACGATCAAAAATTTTATATCCGATGGATATTTCAAGAGATGAAATCCGCGAGCTGACTGATGATTGAGATATTTTCAAAGCGCGTGATGCTTTCCGGAAGTTTTTATACTCTGCGACAGCTATCGCCTCAACCATAGAGGCGAGCGAGATGTGGCCTCGAATGATCTTCCGGAAAAGTTCATCTTGGTCGATATGTGATCTGCCATGTTGACTGAACATATGAAGATGCTTCCGACTGGTGTTGTTCCTTCATGGTTTCTCAAGGAAAGAAAATTAAGTGGCGATTTATTTATAATATCAGTGATCATTTCATGTTTCTGTAGTGCCTGCCAAGCGATGCATGAAATTAAAAACTTCCGATATATTGCAATCCTGTTTCAAATATTGTGGGGAGCCATGAGCAATCGCTGTACGCTCAATGGTGCTGAGAAAAATGCCATCATCCGCAAGTGCCAGAAGACTGGGGAGTTCGTGACTGACCATGAGGATTGTCGCCCCTAGTCCATCCCGTAGCGCGAGAATGAGGTCATCGAGCCGTGCGGAGGCGATCGGATCAAGGCCGGCAGAAACTTCGTCGAACAGAAGAATTTTTGGATCGAGAGCGAGTGCCCGTGCCAGTCCCGCACGTTTGAGCATCCCACCGGAAATCTCCGAAGGATAAAGATCGATTGCGTCGCTTAACCCGACCAGTCCTAATTTCAGTTGAACAAGTTGCCGAATGGAACGTGCGTTCAGAGACGTAAACATCTGGAGGGGAAGAGCGACGTTTTCTCCAACTGTCATTGAACTCCATATGGCGCCGCTTTGAAAAACAACGCCGAATGAACGATTGATCTCGACACGCTTTCTGTCGCTTTGAGACCAATAATTCGTACCGTTGACCAAAATGGTTCCGGAAGTCGGCTGTAGAAGGCCAACCATACTCCGGATAAGGGTACTTTTTCCGCAGCCGGAGGGTCCCATGATTGCAAAAACCGATCCGCTCTTTACCTCGAATGAGACATTCTTCTGTATTATACGAGAACCATATGAAATCGTCAGATTTCGCACCGAGATGACAGATGATGATTCTGTTTTGTCTATTGCGGCGAGTTCTGTCGTCCTGGTCATGTATTATCCTTCAGGATAAATATTCAAGGCAGACGCCGAGCAGAGGGTCATGACCTAGCAGACGGTACAAAATGCCACAGCACCGAACCCCGGTGCCATGTTCGAATCTCTTCTTCCAGAGTCTGAAAGAATGAATAAGGTCACTCATTTTATGGATCACAAGCATTCTCCAGAGAGTTGGTGTGTAGCTCTGGGGAGAACGTCCAGTATTCGAGTGGCTTATAGTAGATACTGGCATCCGACAGCATAGAGGCGTGGGTCTGGCAAAAGTCCCTGAGCCGGTCATGATCGCCGATGATGTCGACATAGACCGACAGGAGATGGTTAGGAATTTCTCCGAGCGTCGTTTCAATGCGCTGATCTTTGCCCAGGCTATAGTGAGCGAAATGTGCGTTGGAACTCTTGAAGCCTGCCTGTCGGGCCGCGTGGATCAATTCCTGGTAAAGTGGTCGGCTTCGAAACAGCGAAGCAATTTTCCCGCGGCCCTTGATAGCCGCGCGCGTGCCTCGGGTCATGAAAATCCGGATCATGCCGGCATGATGGGCAATCAGTGTTTTCGTTTCGGTCATGATTACTCGATATCCTCAGAGGAATAACTGGGGTGCCGCAGAAGCTACGGCGTGGGAGGGTGGCGCGGGAGCGTGCGGGCATGACGCAGGGCCATGCCGCCGGCGATCAGCGGGTGACGGATCTTGGGCACGCCGATGCGCTGGGAGAGATAGATCCCGGAATGGCCCGAACAGAGATAGGCCACGAAACAGCCGACGGCGATGTAGACCGTGTCGGCGGCGCCGAACAGTTCGACCCCCATCATCGTGCAGGCGAGCGGCGTGTTCGCCGCCCCCGCGAAGACGGCGACGAAGCCGATCGCGGCCATCAGGTCGACCGGCGCGCCCAGCACGCCGGCCAGCGTGTGGCCGAGCCCCGCTCCGATGAAGAACAGCGGTGTCACCTCGCCCCCCTTGTAGCCGGTGGCCAGCGCCGTCACGGTGAAGACCAGCTTCCACAGCCAGCTCCAGGTGAAATCGCCCGGACCGAAGAAGCTGACGATGGCCGCACCCCCCACCTCGGCCGGGACGACGCCGAGGCCCAGATAATCCCGCGAGCCCACGAGCCAGACGAGCGCGATGGTCAGCACGCCGCCGATCGCCGGGCGCAGCCACGCGACGGGGCAGAGCCGCCGGAAGACCGGCGCCAGCCGGTGCACGCCCTCCGCGAAGGCCAGGCTCGCCAGCCCGAAGGCCACGGCGGCAAGGCCGACTTTTCCCAGAAGCAGCGGATTCGCATGGAAAACATCGCCCGCGCGATCGGGCACCCCCGCGACGCCGAGGTGATAGGGAACGTGGTGGACGCCCCAGCGATGGCAGGTCCAGTCGGCGATGATCGAGGACGCGGCGACGGGCACGAGAGCGGTGTATTCGATCCGCCCGACGGTCAGGACCTCCAGCCCGAAGATCGCGCCTGCGATCGGCGTGCCGAAGACGGCCCCGAAGCCCGCGGCGATGCCCGCCATCAGGATGATCCGCACGGCCTGGTCGTCCAGGCGGAACAGGCGCACGAAACCGCCCGCGATGCTGCCGCCGATCTGCACGGCGGTGCCCTCGCGCCCGACCGAGGCGCCGAACAGATGGCTGATGACGGTGCTGACCAAGACCAGCGGGGCCATGCGCAGCGGCACGCCGCCGCCGGGTTCGTGGATCTGGTCGACGATCAGGTTGTTGCCCCCTTCCGCCGACCGGCCGAACCAGTGATAGAGCAGCCCCGTCGTGATCCCGGCCAGCGGCAGCAGGTAGAGAAGCCAGGGATGGGCGAAACGGGTGGTCGTCACGTCGTCCAGCAGCCAGAGGAACAGGGCGCAGAGACTGCCGATGATGGCGGCCATGGGGAGGATCAGGGCCGCCCATTTGAGGGTCGCGCGCAGGTTCGCACGCCATCCGTCGAGCAGAGGGCGAAGGGAAAGCGTCATAGGTATCCGTGAAGGGCTGCGCGGCGCGGGGTCATGCAAGGCGGCTGCCTTGTGACCGGTGCGCGATGGACAAGAGAGAACTGGCATGACTCGATTCGGACTCCACCCCTTGGTGCCGCAATGGCGAGGTAGGAATCATCAGCCCTCGCGGGCGGTTCGACCTTTGCAGGTCAGGCAGAGTCCATTGCCAATTCCGACATGAACAGAACGAAGGTGGAAAGTCAAGCGTACCGCGATACGGAGGCGCACAGGTCTATCTCTCGCTCGCAGCAGAGAGTCTCTTGACGGAACAATGAGCGTTCTCTATTCGATTCGGATAGGAGATGGGGTTCCTCCTTTTAACCGCCGCATCGGCTGATGACTCCTGGCATGACGCGCAACAGCGCACGCCGGAGGTATGTCCTGATGTCGAACCTTTCTTTCCCACCCGTTCTGTTGCCCCGTGGTGCCTCTCGCCTGATCCTGGTCCGGCATGGGGAAGTCCCGGGCATCCAGCCGCCGAGCTTTCGCGGAACGCAGACGCTCGCCTTGACCGATCGAGGCAGGGAACAGGCGATCTCGACCGCGCGGTATCTGTCTTCGACCTCACATGTGAAGGTCATTGCGACCAGTCCCTTGTCACGTTGTAGCGACACCGCGAAGGCCATTGCTGAATATCATGGCGATGTATTTACGCCTTTCGACGGTTTGACGGACTTCAATTATGGCGACTGGCAGGGGCGATCCCATGCGGACATCGCCTCTGCCTTTCCTGATGAGTACAGCACTTGGATGAGAACGCCCGATCTTGCGCGTATTCCCAATGGCGATACGCTTGAAGCGGTTGCCGGACGCGCAGTGGCGGCCGTAAACGTGGCTCTTTCCGGTGCCGAGAACGGCACGGCCGTCGTCGTGACGCACGACAGTGTCATTCGGACGCTGATCCTGGCAATCCTCGGTCTGCCGCTGCGTGCTTACTGGACGTTCAATTCAGACCCGTGCGGTGTGAGCATTTTTACGTCCCGTCATGCGGCGTGGACTGTCGAGCGGATCAACGAGAGCGTTCATACACGCCTGCATTTTCCAGTGATCTGAAGGGTCGGGACTGGCACGGAGACACATCATGGCCGAACACCTGAACGTGCGCCGAATTCTCCTGGACGTCGATCTTTCGATCCATGGACCGACATTGGTTGCCGTGGCGACAGCGATACAGTCCTCCGCCGGTGTGGCCGCCTGTAGCATCACCGTGACGGACATCGACACCGAGACGATTGGGACGGACGTTACCATCGAGGGCGAAAACATGGATTATGAAGGCGTGGTCGAGGCGATCGAAAAGACAGGCGCCGTGGTCCATAGTCTTGATCACCTTGCCGCCGGCGACAGGATTATCGAGAGCGTGCCCAGGCGCCGCTGATGTCGCGGACATTTTCACGATGGCTTCGCGACCCCGAGAACAGGCTCGATATCGTTGCGGGCATGGTCGACGGAATCCTGAACGCCTTGACGCTGGCGTCCGGAAGTTTTCTCAAGGCCGGTCATGCCATTACGTTCACGCTTGCCTTGCGCGTCGGGGCAGCGGCGGCGCTCACCACGCTATTCGTCTTTTTCGTGGCGCATTACGCGCAGGAACGGACGGCGCTCGTGGGGATCGAAAGGGAACTTAATCTGCGTGGAGGCAGCCATTTGGCGGCGACTGCGCTGGGCCGCAAGGCGCTCGTCAATTCGGCGCTGGGGGCAGCACTCGCTGCCATATGCGGTCTGGCCGGCTCGGTCGCCCCGCTGCTTCTGGCAATGATTCTGCCTGGGCCGCCGTGGCTGGGACTCATCGCTACACTCACAATGCTGGCTCTCCTCGGCGTGGCCCTTGCCAGGGCTTTCCACGGATCGCGGATTATATGGGGTACGGCGCTATTCCTTGGAGGTGGTGCGCTGGCCTATGTCGGTCTGAAATTGGGTCTCGTGCAGTGATCGCGGCGTATGGTCGAGGGTAAGCCCTCATGTCCGCCTATCCGGCATGATACGAGGGGGCGTCGTCGCGAGCGTATGAGAAACATGCTGATTGAGCGCCTCGGCGGAGATATAGCCGACAGCGGTTGCGCCAAGGCACAGAACCAGTGAAAGCGCGACGTTCAGAAGCGCGCGCCCGATCGCGCCGTCACGGACAAGGTCGATGGTCTGGAGGCTGAACGCGGAAAACGTCGTATATCCGCCGCAGAGCCCTGCCATGAAAATCAGACGCGTCTCGTTCGTGGCAGGAAACCGTGCCCCGGCTACCGTCAGGGCGCTGAAAAAAGCGATGGCGAAGGAGCCGGTGAGATTGATAAGGATCGTCCCCCAAGGCAGCCGGTGGCTCCATGTCAGCGTCAGCACGCCGACGTAATAGCGCAGCAACGTTCCGATCGCCCCCGCTGCTGCTATCCATAGCGGAGTTGGAAAAGAAAACTCCATGAACTCGTATTCCTCGGCCTGTGTTTTTGTGTTTCAGGAAATCCGTCAGCGGGTCTCAATGATGTGTCAGGATCGGCAGGGTCGCGTGTGCGAAAACATCCTGCGTCGGTCCTCCGAATAGCCATTCAAGGAAATGGGGCCGGGTGTAGGCCCCCATGATCAGCAGGTCGCTCTCGGCCGCCAGGGCGTGCGCGCGGATCTGCTCGCCGACGTCACTCCCGCTTTCGATCTGGAAGCGATCGACGGCGATCTTTACGCCCCGATCGGCAAGTGTATGTGTGAAATCAGGCAATCCGGTTTCGCCACCGTCATGTTCACCGATGACAAAGGTGACTTTTTCCGCCGTCTCCAGGAGCGGCATGGCCGCGGAGATCGCATGGTCGAGGGCACGGGAGGGATGCCATCCGATGACGGGTCGGCGTCCGACAGTGTCGTAATCCTGTAGCGGAGCGACAACCAATGTCGCTTCCGCGTCATAAAGGATGCCGGCAAAGGCATCCGCGACATAACCGGGATCTCCCGCGCGAGGGCGGCCATGAACGACAAAATCCGCGTTTAGGGCTTCCTGCGCCGCGATCTTGCGGACATCTCCCGCGATCTCGACCCATTCCTTGTCGGGTTGATGGCGGACGCCAGCGGCAATCGGGCCGATCCATGCCGACGCCAGCGTGCGCAGCTTGTCGGCCCGTTCTGCGACGTCCTGCGCAAAACGCTGCCGCTCTTCGCCGGTGGGCATCCCTTCATCCGGTGTCTGGAAAGCGGGATTATCGGCGGGGCGGGGGTGGAGAATCCGGATCTTATCGGCACGCAGACGCGCGCCGAGAGCACCTGCCGTCTTGAGTGTGAAGGCGGCCGTGTCAGGCCGATCGAGCACAACCAGAAGCCGCATGACGTCATTCTCCCCTGCTGGTCGATGGTGAAACCACACGGAAGGGAAGACCAGATTGGACAGACTCCCCCCTCCGTAAACTTCGTCGGGTAGGAATCATCAGCCTCCGTCGCGGAAGCGGTTCGATCGCCATCAGGCCATCAGGCAGAATCCATTGCCTTGCTGAATCTACAGCGTATTCGGCGGTGAAGGTCAATCTCTAAATCGGTTTCCTGTCTTGCAATATCGCTTGTGTTGATGTCAGCGGCGCATCCCCTGACCGCATGGATGATTGCTCGCAGCGATGCTCACCGATCATAAATCGTCACATTGAATTTCTTAATAATCCTGACATCGTCGCGGATGCCCAGAACGGAGATCGAAGCCGTCTCCAGATAAAAATGCTCACCCAACGCAGCACGATTGTCGATCCAGACGCCTGCAATGCAACGCAGGATGTGGGCGTGGGCAAACAGCAGCACCGTGCCGTCATGTGTGAGCAGTTGCCGCACAAGGCGTGCGGAACGCTGTTGGAGATCGTCGAGATTTTCTCCCCCGGCGACGTCAGCGGTCCACAGGGACCATCCTTTTTCCTTATGACGGATTTCAGCCGTGGCCTTGCCTTCATAAATGCCATAATCCCACTCCGCCAGATCGGGCTCTACAATCGCCCGTGCCCCGAACCCCGCCAGAGAACAGGTTTCCCGAGCGCGGGCGAGCGGGCTGCACAAGACCTGTGTGAACACCTGCCGTGACAGTAATGGAGCCAGGGCTTTTGCCTGCCGCCGCCCCCGCTCGGTCAACGCAATATCGGTGCGCCCGGTATGTTGCCCCGACAGGCTCCAGGCCGTTTCCCCATGGCGAACCATCCAGACCGTCGTCATTGCTGATACCTTTCATTCAGAAGCGGAAAATGAGATTGGATTGGTAGTACGTGCTGCTTGATCCACCGGCATGATCAATGGCGCGGGACGTCATGAAGCGTGCGACATACTGGGTCCATGTCAGATGACGACCGATTTGCAGTGTCATGGACGCCTGCGGCGCCATGCCGATGAAGCCGCCCCGCAGAGGATCAGAAAACGCGTATCGGCCTGACAGGAAATAGGAATAGACAGCATCGTTCGTGCTTTCCCGCCAGTAAAATGGATATTTCAGCGCGAGCGTCAGCTTTGGCAGTGGAGAGAAATCGAGAAAAGGCGCTACTCCGACCAGGTTGGAGCCGGTCAGGTAGGTGGTTGTGTCGATATAGTTCGTGTTCGGTCCGAATGGTTCGATATAGGTACCTACCGAGCCTGTCCTGCTATTGGCTCCGCCCCCCGAATAGACATCGGTTTGCACGCCGAGCGAGGGCTTCCAGGATATGCGGCGAAAATGATACGCGAGGCTCGTGTTGATCGCGAACGCGTTGACATTCCTTGTTTGCGCCGAATTGGCATAGCGGAACAGTCCGCCCTGATAGAGTCCGCCAAACGAGAATTCGACCGGACCTGCCATCCCGTGCCAGCGTACGCCAAAGTTATTGCGCGTGGTCGAACCGGCGGCTGTTGCCGTAATCGTGCTGATCGCAGCCGGGTGTCCCGAGAGTTTATAGCCGATGTAGAACAGATCGAGGAACGACCAACCTTTCCCGCCAAATGCCTTGAAGTCCGGGGGGGCCAGAGTGACGTCTACCCCGTACAGTCGATTGGCGTAATTTTCGGTATCCTTGAAATCCTGCGGACCCGCATGGGTATCATTGGTCTGCACGAAATCGAAGGCGTCGACGCGGATTCGGGGCCAGATTGAATAGGCACGGAAACCGTCCCAGGAAATGGGAAGATTGGGGGTCTGCCTGTTCGACAGCATGTAGGCGGGGGCGTCGAGGAATTCCTGTCGTCCGAAGATAAAGCCGTTCTGCGCGCCCCATGCGCGCCCTGTGAACTCCACGAAAGCCTGTTGCAGGTCGATCCCCTTCCGGTAGGTGGGGCCGTATCCGAAACCATCCCATCCCGCAGCATCCCCGTTGACGATCTGGCCAAACAGGCGGACATGCGATCCGAGATGAAGGTCGGCACCATAGAGATTGCGAACGGTGAAACGGCCTGAATCGTTGTTGCGATAGGCACCGAGGTCCGGCCGTGAGTCGAACCAGTTGCGCAGGCGCGTTTCGCCGGAGAAACCGAGCCAGACCGACCCGCTGTCGTTCAGGGCGATATATTTGAGTGCATCCAGAGGGTCTTTTCGGTTGCAAGGGTCGCGCAAGGCACTCCAGTCTTCGGCCCATGGTTCCGTGCCATACATTTTGACCGGACCAAAACCAGCGGCCGAACCATCGCCCCGGTTGAAAATACCCCAGTCCCCCTGATGCGAGGGTGCGGATGGCGACGTCAGGCAGCGAGCCGATTGGCTTGTGGCCCGAACCTTGGCAGGAAATCCTGCTGCCTGAGCGTCGAATAGCGGCGAAGGCGTTTTCTGTGGGTACAGCGGGCCGAACGCTTCTGCGACGACCTGCGCTTGCGTACGAAACGGACATATCATGAGACCCAGGCATAACAGACGGCCTGACAACCGGACGTATCGGACTTTCCCGGATGAGCGACCGAGAACGCCACGACCTGAATGTTGGCCGCCTGACGATGCATGCATCAGGAATGTGACCAGCACTATGGCGGTTGCTATCGAAACAACCGTCATGACAGGCGCGTGAGCATATGGTCGCGGAGCAAGAAGAACCGATGCTCTCGATCATCGCGGGATCTATGAAAATGGCGCATGACTCTGGACGCACTCCTCCCTCATTTGCCACAGTGTGGCGAGGTAGGAGTCATCAGCCCTGGGGGCGGTTCGGCCACGGCGGCCAGGCAGAGTCCATTGCCTTCGTTGATAGTCTCAACACCGTATGAAGATTGTCAAGCCAGCCAGGGAAATGCGATGACGAACGTCGATCCGGATCACGACACCACAGGCAGCCGAACCGGCAGGAGCACCCCGCTTCAAGATGACAGTGAACCCATGAGATCGACGGAAAGGAAGACATGAATCACGATAATCTGGACAAAGAGGCAATACTCTGGGCTCGCCTCCAAATCATCGAATATGAATTCTCCCCGGAACAGACAATATTCGCCATGGCGAAAGCCATAGAGGTGCTGGCTTCTGATTCCAGGCTGGCGGATGACGCAAAAGCGAAGATCGAAGAGGCGGCACGGGTCATCAGTCATTTGACAAGCCAGGGATGAACGGCCGATCACTCCCTGAAACTCCCCATCACGTCACGGGGTAGCGCGATCGTCGATGGATGATCCGGTGTGAGACACGCTTGACCGAAATGACAGCGCGCGTTAGCGTCCACGGGTAAGGGAGATGGAGTTCCTCCCGTAACCGCCCTCAGGGCTGATGACTCCTGCCGAAGTGACATTCATTGTCGCGGCAGGAGATTTGTATCCTTCCGCGATAGAACGATGGGAAGGATACGCCGATGGTCTCCAATGCCGATTTCCAGATTCGCAAGGTCGACGCCCTGGAAATTCTTGATTCCCGTGGCAACCCGACCGTGCGCGTGCTCCTTGAACTGGAAGGAGGGCGAACGGCTGTGGCATCCGTGCCGTCCGGTGCGTCCACGGGACGGTTCGAGGCGCTTGAGTTGCGTGACGGGAGTGACGCGTCCGGGGACGCGCTTCCGGAGCGCCCGCGATATGGAGGCAAGGGCGTTCGCCGGGCTGTTGCCAATGTGCGCGACATCATCGCGCCCGCGCTGATCGGGCAGGACGTGCGGCGGCAGGCGGCGCTCGATCGGCTCATGCTGGATCTGGACGGCACCGAAAACAAGGCACGGCTTGGCGCGAACGCGATCCTCGGCGTGTCGATGGCCATTGCGCGTGGCGCCGCAGTCGCGGCGGGCCTGCCGCTCTATGCCAGCCTTGGCGGCAGCGGCGCGCGTCGGCTGCCGGTGCCCATGATGAACGTCCTGAACGGTGGCCTGCATGCCGCCAACGCGCTGGATTTTCAGGAATTCATGATCGTCCCGCATGGCGCCCCGACATTCGGGGAAGCCCTGCGCTATGGCAGTGAAACATTTCATGCTCTTCGTGCGCTATTGCACGCGCGTGGCTACGTGACCTCGGTGGGTGACGAGGGCGGATTCGCGCCGGACCTTCCGGATAACGAGACGGCTTGCAGCCTGATCGTCGATGCGATCGAGAAGGCGGGTTATCGGCCGGGCGCCGACATCGCCATCGCCCTGGACCCGGCGGCATCCTCCTTTGGTCGGGACGGGTCCTATCGCCTGCAATCGCATGGAACGTCGGTAACGCGCAGCGCACACGAGATGAACGAGCTGTATGCCGACTGGATCGCTCGCTACCCGATCATCTCCCTTGAAGACGGATTGGCCGAAGACGACTGGGCGGGTTTCGCGAAGCAGACATCCCGGCTTGGAGATCGTCTTCAGATCGTGGGCGATGATATTTTCGTCACCAACCCCGCTTTCATCAAGCGCGGTATTCGCGAAAAAACGGCCAACGCGGTGCTGATCAAGCTGAACCAGATCGGCACCGTCACCGAGACCGTCGCGGCGATCGAGGCGGCGCGCCATGCGGGCTGGGCCTATGTCATTTCCCACCGCTCCGGCGAAACGGAAGACTCCTTTCTCGCCGATTTCGCGGTCGCGATGGGGGGCGGGCAGATCAAGACCGGTTCGTTGTGCCGGAGCGAGCGGATCGCGAAATATAACCGGCTTCTGGAAATCGAACACGAACTCGGCGTGGAAGCTGAATTCGTCTCGCCATTTGCCGTCCCGCGCGTTTGATCCAGTCACTTTCTCCCGCACGCAAGAGAAGCCCCCTTCCGTGAACCTGCACTCCTACCAGAATGCCAAGTATAGGCTGGCCGATATCGTGCGGGCGCTGCCGTGGCGCGCGGAAACCGCCTTGCGGAATCGCCAGTTGTTCGAGCGCCTGGCGATGGATCGTTTCAACGTGGCGGTCGTCGGACGCTACAGCCGGGGGAAGTCCACGCTTCTCAATGCGATGATCGGTGGTGCCCGCCTGCCCATGGGCGTCGAACCTCTGACGTCGGTTATCACCAGCATCGCCTACGGGAGCGAGGAAAAGGTCGTCGCGCATTTTCGCGGCACCTCGCTGATCGAGGATATCCCGCTTTCGCGCCTACCCGATTATGTGACCGAACACGGCAATCCGGGAAACCGGCGACGGATCGAGGAGGCGGAAATCCTGATCCCCGCGACGATCCTGCGGTCGGGCTTCCGTTTTATCGACACGCCCGGTCTCGGCTCCATTGTGCGGGCGAATACGGAAACGACGCGGGCTTTTCTCGACGAGATCGACCTTTTCGTTTTCGTCTCCAGTTGCGATGCGCCGTTGGACCCCGAAGAGCGGGACATCCTGCTCGACGTGGCCCGTGTCGGCAAGCCGTTGTTTCCGGTGCTGAACAAGGTCGATCTGGTCTCGCCCGAAGAGATGTCCCGCAAGGAGCGCGCGTTGAGAGAGGCGCTGGACCGGCTGGGATGCACGGCAGTCCATGACGTTATTCCGCTCAGCGCGCAGAATGCCCTGACTGCGCGAGCTTCCGGCGACGATGCTGCCCTGGAACGGTCCGGCGTGCCCGCGCTGGAAGAGGCCCTGACCCTGTTTCTTCTGCGCGAACGGCGCGGACGTTTCCTCCGGAGCATGTGCGATCGCGTGACCGAAGCGGTCCGGCAGGATGCGCCCGAGAGTGAAGGAGCGTTGCTGGATCGCATTGCCGTCATTCGTCAGGAGATCGGAGCGGGGGACCGGGAGCCGGAGACGACCGGCGCCGCAGACGAGAAAACGAATGCGCCGATTCCGCCCTGCGCGGCCTGTGTAGCTGCGGAGCAGGCTGTTTTTCGCGACCTGACGGTTCTGCAAAGTCGGCTTCGCGCCCGAGAGAAAGATCGTCAGGATTTTCTTCGCGGGGGTGGATTGTGCCCGGTGCATGCGCGGGCCTTCGGACAACTGGCGGCGCCGCGCGAGATATGCACGGCCTATGCCCCCTTGCTACAGGCCGAAGCGGCACGTCTGCGCGAACGGGCCGAACACGACGCCTTCGGCGCGACGCATGAAAAGACCGTCTGCCCGGCTTGCGCGGTAGCGGCCAGGGCGGCTGGAGACTGTCTTGACGCACTGGCGCGCGCCATGGAGCAGGATCGGCTGGCCGTGCCGAAAGCCGCGGGGCTGTGCGGTGTTCATTTCGAACTGCTTCTGGCCCGCGTTCAGAGGCCGGAAATCCGGCGCGCGCTACTCCGACGACAGGCGGATGATCTGGAACGCCGGGCTGACGACATGAACCGCTTCGCCTTGAAGCAGGACGCCGCTCGGCGCGACGCCATGACGCAAGCCGAGCAAAGAGCGGCTCGTGCCGGCCTGGACCAATGGATCGGTCTTGCGGATGCGTGGTGCGCGACGGAGCACGAGGCAGCTTCGCCAGACGCGCTGACAGGAAGAGACGAGGCCAGTCGATGACCTTCATGAGCCTTCTCTGGCTGGACGAAGACCAACGGAAGGGTGTGCTGCCCTCCGCCGTGCCGGATTGTTTCCACGACCTCTGTCTCGACCAGGTCATGGCGACGGCGGTCGGCGTCGACCCGGATCTGGTTTCTGTCTTCTGTAACCCGCCACACGAGATCGAGACGGTAGTCTATCGGCAGAAGATGTTTCAGGATCTGGAGCGTGGCGATATCGCGGCGTGCGGCCGGGAGTTCATGCTCGCGCTACGCCGGAGCCGCACCCTTGCCGACAATGCGCGACGGAGTGGGAATATCTGGGCCTCCCGACGTTGGAACCTCGATGCGGCGAGGGCATATGCGGCGACCCTGGCGACTCTTCATGGCACGTTGACAAAGGCGGAGCCGTCATCGCCGGCAATGAAAAGTCTGATCGATTGGCTTGCGACGACACTGGCATCCACGCGGCATCAACGTCTTGTGCGCGAAGGCGACGAGATCGTGGAGGCGTTGAACCGCGTTTCATACATGGTTCGGGTCGGCGAGGGCGTTTTCACCGTTCTCCCGTCCGATGACGGTCCGGATTACGGCCGTCGCATTGAGGCGACTTTTGCGCGTTTTCGCCAAGGCGACCTTCAGCCGCTCACTTTCGGTTATGAAGAGGACGTCATTTTTACAAATGTCGAGGGGAAGGTACTGGATTTTGTCGCGACCCTCAATCCGGAGATTTTTGGGAAACTGGATCAGTACTGCCGGGAGTTCGGAGACTATGAGTCTGAGACTGTCCGGCGTCTGGACTATGAATTTCGCTTTGTCATGGCGTGGCTCGACCTCATTGCCCGTCTGAAAACATCCGGCCTGTCATTCTGTTACCCATTGCTATCCGAAAGCTCCCAGGAGGAACGGGTTACGGATGCGTTCGACATCGCTCTGGCTCTTGAACGCGCCAAAAAGAAGGCTGGTCCGGTCGTTTCGAATGAATTCCACCTTCAGGGGCCGGAACGCGTGCTTCTCGTGACAGGCCCCAACCAGGGTGGAAAGACGACTTTCGCCCGTATGATCGGTCAACTGCATTATCTGGCGAAGCTGGGTGGTCCCGTTCCCGGTCAGGACGCGCATCTGTTTCACGTCGATCATATTTTCACGCATTTCGAACGCGAGGAAAACGCCCACGATCTGCGAAGCAAACTCGAAGATGAACTCGTCAGAATCCATAAGATCATCACCGATGCGACGTCGCGCAGTCTGGTCATCATGAACGAGAGCTTCAGTTCCACGACCATGAACGATGCCATCGCCCTCTGCGCGATCGTGTTGAATACGTTTCTGGAGCGGGGACTGATCTGCGTTTGCGTGACGTTCCTTGAGACACTCGCGACCCTTTCGGATCACATAGTACCGATGGTGAGCGACGTCGAGAAAGGGCATGAAGACGTCCGAACCTATCGGATCGTCCGCGCCCGGCCCGATGGAAGGGTTTATGCCATGGCCCTGGCGCGTAAATACAACGTCACGGGTGACGATATTCGGCGACGTCTGGCGTCACAGGTCCGCCCTCGGGAGACGGGCTTATGAAAGCTCACCTCCTGTTTCCTGATCGCGATCTTGATTTGACGGCAGCTCTGCCGCCACAGTCCGCCGCGTTGATCAACGATCTGCGTTTGAACGTTGTCTTTGAAGCCATGGCACGAGGCGATGCGGTGATCGCGAAGATCGTGCCGCATGTGCTGCTGGCCGGGACGGATGACGTTGCGGTTATCCTGTATCGTCAGAGCGTCATGCGGGAACTCATGGAGAAGGAAGATTTCTGCCGAAATCTCTATGCGTTTCTCAAGGAAACACTTTCTGCCGAGCATAAGAGTTACTTGCACATGCGCAATAGGAGCGTCTCCGGCGTTATTTTCGACGCGGTGCTTTCGCTCGAAGTCCTGTCCGGTCCCTTGCAGAAGCTGAAAGTGATTGCGAACAAGCAGAAGACACTGGCGACGTCGACGGCAGTGCGTCGTCTGTTCGAGATATTGGACGAAGAACTGGATGACAGTCTCTTCGCGGACCTGCTCGAATACAGTCGGGTGTTTCGCGTGCCGGAAATGCTTTTGAGTGCTCGACTGGGGGACGGCAATAAAGGTGTCGACTATCGCCTCAGGGGTTTTCCGGGCGCGCGATTTCGGTGGCTAAAGAAACTGATCGGGCAGTGGCTTCCTCCGAACAGTTACAGGCTGGACCCGAGAGATGATAACGGAGCGCGCGCGCTGAACGATCTGCGAGAACGCGCGCTTGGGGGAGCCGCGTCGTCCATGCAGCAGGGCAAGGATCATGTCCTGTCGTTTCTCACGAACCTGCGGGATGAATTGGCCTTTTACGTCGGGGCGCTCAATGTGCGGCGAAGGCTCTGCGCGCGTCAGCTCCCTCTCTGTTTCCCGGACATCGAAGCGTCCGGATGTCGTTCCTTTGATGCGCAGGATTTATACGACATTGCCCTGGCGTTGGCGTCTGATCAGCCGGTCACGGGCAATAATGTGCCGATGACCGGCAGTCGCAAGGGTACGATCATCACCGGAGCGAACCAGGGCGGAAAATCGACCTGTCTGCGGAGTATCGGATTATCGCTGCTGATGGCCCGATGTGGATTATTCGTCGGCGCGGGGCATCTCACGACCGCAATGGTGGGAGGCGTGTTCACGCACTTCAAGAGGGAAGAGGATCGCACGCTTCAAAGCGGAAAATTCGATGAGGAACTGCGACGGCTGGATGATCTGCTGACGTACGTTCGCGACGATAGCGTCGTGCTGTTCAACGAGTCGTTTTCTTCGACGAACGAGATGGAGGGAAGTGCGATTTCTTTCGATGTCATGGATGCTCTCATGGCATCCGGGGTGCGCGTGTTCTTTGTTACTCACCAATATACGTTTGCCCATAGAGGCTTTCTTTTGCGTCGGGATCAGATCCTGTTCTTGAGGGCGCCCGGCCGGAAGGGGGCAGATCGTGATTTCCGGCTCGAGCCCGGGGAACCGAGTGCGACACGTGAAGCCGCAGATCTGTATCAACGCGTCTTCGGGGTGGCGCTATCACCGTCGATCAAGACTACGCCCTCCGGCCTGTGACCGGTCGATGAGAACGGACGGTCCGCTTGCGGGAAAGAAAGGGCAGGATGGGCGATGAGCGATTTTCTTGTGTTCGACATGAATGGACTGTCGGCGGCTGCACCGTGCCGGCAGCGACCGGGGATGCACCACGGCTTCGATGGAAATGAGAGGGCCTTCATGTCGGAAAATCCCGGCCTTGCCCGGACATGTGCAGGTGTGACGCGATGAGCGGTTCGACGACTCCGGCTCCTCCGGTTTGCGCCTCGGGCGGGCTGACCGAAGCAGCGGCACAAGAACGTCTTGTCGCGTTTGGGCCTAACGAAATCGTCAAGCCGCCACCTGGCGCGCTCCATGCGTTTTTCAGGCGGTTGTGGGGGCCGATCCCCTGGCTTCTTGAAGCGGCGCTTTGTCTTGAGGCCGCTCTGGGCAAGACCGTCGAACCGGCGATCATCGGCGGGTGGCTCGTCTTCAGCGCCCTTGTCGGCAGCATGCAGGAACGGCGCGCGCATGCGGCACTCGATCTGTTGCGTGGCCAGCTCCATGTGGAGGCGCGGGTTGTGCGCGGCGGAATCTGGCGTCGGATCGCAGCGCGAGACCTCGTGCCTGGTGACCGGGTGGGCCTCGCGGCGGGCGATCTGGTCCCCGCCGACTGTACGGTCGCGGCAGGTGCGGTCGAGGCGGACCAGTCGGCCTTGACGGGTGAGTCCGCCGCCGTCTCTCGCGACATTGGCGAGACGCTCTATTCCGGCTCGACGATTCGACGTGGCAGAGCGGAAGCGACCGTCACGCAGACCGGCGCGCGGAGCTATTTCGGCCGCACGGCGGAACTGGTCAGGACGGCGGGAGCCGCCAGCCACCTCGAACGATTGCTGTTCGCTGTGGTGCGACATCTTGTGAGCATCGATTCCGCATTGGCCGTGCTGCTGGTCGCGGTCGCGCTCTGGCGGGGAGAGACCCTTCTGCCGTTGATCCCCTTCTTCCTTGTGCTGCTGACCGCGACGGTGCCGATCACGATGCCGGCGGCCTTCACGGCCGCCAATGCCGTGGAGGCGCGCAACCTGGCGAAAGAGGGGGTTCTGGTGACCGGTCTGTCTTCAGTCCAGGAGGCGGCATCGCTGGACGTGCTGTGCGTGGACAAAACCGGCACGCTGACGCTGAACCGCCAGACGATCGCGGCCGTCGTTCCGCTGGCGGGGGAGACAGAAGACGGGGTTCTCGCCTTCGCGGCCGCCGCGTGCGACGAGTCCACGCAAGGCGTGGTCGATGGCCTGATCCTCGGTCTCGCGCGAAAGCACGCCCTGACGCCGTTCACGCGGGAGACATTCATTCCGTTTGATCCGGCGGCCAAGCGGTCGGAGGCCATGCTTCGTCCGGCCCATGAGGGCGATCCGGTCCGGGTCGTTCTCGGTTCGCCGGCGGTGCTCGGGATGCTCGCCGATACGCCGCCTGATTTCACCGCGAAGGTTGAGGAACTGGCGGTCTCCGGTGCGCGACTTCTCGCCGTTGCGGCCGGAGCGGCGGATCGCCCGAGAATCCGGGGCCTTATCGCGCTCGCGGACCCTCTGCGGCCGGATGCCGCGTCGCTCGTGGCAAAGATCGAGGCGCTCGGGATTCGGATTCTCATGGTCACGGGTGACACGCGCGCGACGGCGGAGGTCGTGGCGAAGCAGGTTGGCCTGGGGACGCGCTTCGGAGACGCCAGCCGCGATCTCGATAACTCCCTGGATTTCGACGGATTTGCCAATTTCTATCCGGAGGAGAAGTTCCGTCTCGTCAAGACGCTGCAACAGACCGGTCGAATTGTCGGCATGACCGGCGACGGGGTGAACGATGCGCCGGCGCTCAAACAGGCAGAGGTCGGCATCGCGGTGCAGGACGCATCCGACGTCGCGAAGGCGGCGGCGGGGATCGTGCTGACCCGTCCAGGGTTGGAAGGGATCGTCTCGGTCGTGTCCGGCGGGCGGCGCGTGTTCCGGCGGATGCTGACATGGACGATCACCAAGGTCGCGCGGACCGTCGAACTCGCGGCCCTGCTGACCTTCGGCTATATCGCCACCGGTTTTTTCGTCGTGCCGCTAACAATGATCGTCGTCATTACCGTGCTGAATGACATCGTCACACTCACCCTGGCGACGGACCGCGCCTGGGTTTCGCCCGCGCCGGAGCAATGGGATATCGGTCAGATTTCGCGTCGCGGGGCGGCATTGGCCGCCGGGTGGCTGATCCTGGGCTTTACGGTCCTCTGGCTGGCGCTTCACCCTTTGCATCTTCCGGTCCCGCAAATCCAGACGCTGATGTTCGTCTATCTCATGTATACGGCGCAGGTGACGATCTGGTTGACGCGCACGCCAGGGCATTTCTGGTCGCTCCCGCCCAGTGGCCCGGTGATGATGGCGACGATCGGCAATATCCTGATCGCCGGTCTGATGGCTGGCTTCGGCGTGCTGACCGCGCCCGTTTCGTTCGGCCTGCTGGCCGCCTTGCTGCTTGCCGTCCTGATTGCGGCGCTCCTGTTCGACCAGTTGGGAGGATTGAAGAACTCTCTTGTCCTGCGACCATAGGGGCTTTTGTGAGCGGGATGTTCGACCCGACAGAGGGGGGAGCCTCGGTTATAATCGGAGGGTTCGAAAGACCCCTTCGCGCTAAACTGTTGCCTGTGATTCCATCCCGTGTGTTGTGATGAGGGGATGGTGGCATGGAGCATGCTTGTTTTTTTACGTTGAGGAGCGGCAGTGATGGAAGTCGGTCTGGAAATCAGAGGGCTGAAAAATAGTCTGGTCGGCCCATTTGATTGCGTGATGGGGCCGGGTGAATGCATCGCCGTGACCGGGCGTTCTGGCGCCGGCAAATCGCGTCTGTTACGCATGATCGCCGATCTGGACCCTCATGAAGGTGTGGTCGCATTTCGCGGCTATTTGCAGAATGAAATAGCCGCTGCCCAATGGCGCCGACAGGTTATGTACTTCCCGGCGGAATCCGGATGGTGGTCCGACAATGTGGGCGACCATTTTGCGAACCGGGCTGAGGCAGAGCCGCTTCTGCACGCGGTCGGATTGTCGGAAGACATGTTGGGCATGAGTGTGCATCGTCTTTCCACGGGAGAGCGCCAGCGTATGGCTCTGGTGCGCGGTCTTCTGTTGCAGCCCGACGTGTTGTTGCTTGACGAGCCGTGTTCCGCGTTGGACGCGGTCATAACAGCACGGGTCGAAGAACTGCTCTCGCGCATCAGAAAGGCTGGCACGATGATCGTTCTCGTGACGCATGACGAGGATCAGGTCAGGCGTATGGCGGATCGCCGCTTTCGGGTTTTGGAAGGGGGGCGCATCTGCGAGGACATGATATGACGACGCCTAGCCTGATGACGAATGGCGCGCTGATCGTCGCGGCTGTGCTTGTGGGGTGCGGCGTCGGATTATCGGTATGGGCTTCGCTTGGGGTGGCGCGGAACCTCCTGACGTCAGCCGTCCGAATGGCTATACAGCTTCTGCTGGTCGGCAACGTGCTCCTGTTCGTATTCACCCGCTCGTCTGTGTGGCTGACGGTATTGGTCGTGGCATGCATGTTCGCCGCGGCAGCCTATGAAGCCGGCGCGCGGCAAACGATACGATTGCCGACGGTATGGCATTTCGCCATCGGTACTATGGCGACATTTACCGGGACCACGGTTGCGGTTCTTACGGGATTGTTGACGGTGCTTCACCCTCACCCATGGTATCAGGCCCGGAGCGCCATTCCGATGGTAGGTCTGTTGCTCGGAAATGTGATGAATGCGACGAGCCTCAGTATGAATGCACTGCTCTCCGACGTGTCCCGCGATCGTCGGGCCGTCGAAGCACGTATTAGCCTGGGTGCGAGCCGGTTCGGGGCCATGAGGGGCGTGATGCGGCAGGCGATCCGTACGGCGTTGCTTCCAACGTTCAACCAGATGGCGGCGGCAGGTATCATCACTTTACCCGGGATCATGACCGGGCAGGTACTGGCCGGCATGAATCCTATTGACGCCGCGCGCTATCAGATCGTCCTCATGAGCTTGATCGTCAGTGGAAACATGATCGGCGCAACGGTGGCGGCAAGCCTGCTAACCTTGCGGCTGACCGATGCACGTGGACGTTTGCGTCTTGATCGTCTGAAAAGCGTGTAACGCGCTTCTAACGACGCAAAGGCCATTGTCAATTCAACGGGAAGTGCGGGGCAGTTCCAGATAAAGATACGACGAAGAATACTGGCGTAACAGATAGTCCCTCGACTTTGAGTTGAGAACAGAAAAACCTTAGTGTTGTTGAAAGTGGGAAAGTATAGGTTTCGCAGGAAGGTAAGGATGCCCATCCCGCTTCCGTTACAGGTCGGCCATGAAGGAAAACTTGCACGCACGCGGCATGCTCTTTTGCAGATATCCGAGTGCGAGATCTCCCCGTTATGCTTATTATGTGGGTTTGCTAGGACTGTGAGTCCGCCGCGTGAAAGATTATCCTTGCCTCGTGTTCTATCCTGAATGTGAGGATCGCATTGATGTCGAGCACGTGCTGCATGTGTGCAACGATATTTCGCTCTGGATGTGTGATCCATATAGAGAGGATGTGTAGTCCTGTGAGCGGCCGTTCCTCCGACCTGATGGTAACGATTCAGTAGAGCTAAGTTGAGCATCTGCCTTGATTTAATGTTCTAACCTGCTGATATTACATAATTATATTGCCGCCTGAAGTGAATGTGGGTATCGGCACTTGCGTGCCCCCGCAACCATGAATTTCGTTTAAAAACAAACGCTTAGGCCGCCCATCGGGCGGCCTTTTGCGTTTCTACACCCACAACTGGAATCATATAGGAATCATTCGGCAGAGAATTCCCGCGTAGTTTCGAAACGCGCGGGGTGTGGCGCTGGCGGCCCGGAAAGGGCACGAATCGGATTTGCCTCCCGACCCTTCGTCACCGTGTCGCTTGTAACTTGTCCAGAAAATGCCGGGGCGCGAGACCGACAACGGACTTAAAGTCACGTGCAAAATGGGCTTGATCGAAGTAGCCCAATTCTGCCGCTACAGAGGCTATGGTGCCTTCGCCCTTTGCCAGACATTCGGAGGCTTCTTGGAGCCGAAATCGCCGTATCACCCATTTGGGTGGGACGCCCAGATAGTTGCGGAAAAGCCGTTGTAGAGAGCGTTCCGTCAGTCCTGATCTCATAGTGAGATCAGAGACGGAGCGTATTTCCGGGTTGTGCCGAATATGTTCGACAAGATCGCGGATATGAATAGCTTGAGGATCGGTCGCTTGTGCCGGGACGTGGAGAGCCATTTCTGCATGATATGCTTTTTCAGTCATCGATGGACTGTTGAGTATTTTTCCTATGACCTCACGATCCCAGACAGAGTTATCCAGGGGAAATGTTCTGTCCGTGATTTTATGAGCGGGAGTGCTATCAAATTGTCGAAACATGGCAGGGCGGAATTTGATACCGAAAACTTCGCCACATCCATGTAAGCGTCGAATGAATTTCTTCCGAACGATTCCTACGACTGTCGCTTCCTGCTTCTCGAACACGACGTGAATTGATGGGTACGACAGGACTTCAGACGTTTGCTCTTCTTCGGTATCCCATTGGACCCACCAAAAATGTTCAACCACCGGAGACAACTCGTCTGACGGTAAAATTCTCCCGGTTTTAATACCCGCAGGAAAGGAGAGAATGGCGCGATCCAAAGAGGGGGAAGCTTCTGTCGGGTTTTTACAAGCCATCGTTCGACTTTGAACCTAATTTTTTCATTCCGTGTTTGAGGATAGCGCGATGCATGAAAGATCTGCCACCATTCTGATTAAAGCGCCCCATACTGTGGTTTGGGATGCCCTGACCTCTCCATCGCAGATCGAGCGCTATTTCTTCGGTACTAAGCTGACCACGGATTGGCTGATCGACTCGCCGATGACGTTTCGGGGGGATTATCAGGGTAAGACCTACGAGGATCGAGGCACGGTTCTGACCTTCGATCCGCCGACAGGTCTCTCCTATAGCTACTGGTCGAGTTTTTCAGGCACGGAAGATCTACCGGCCACGCGGCTGATTATTCGGTATGTCCTAGAGCGTTTTCTGCACGAACTGAATCGTTAGGGATTCCCCTTGGCGGCGTGATCTGATTCAAGATGAGAGCCGGGAAGGGGGCTGGCTTTGG
>NZ_SLZN01000021.1 GCF_004346035.1 Acidomonas methanolica
AGGTCTCAATCCCCACAATTATCTCGCCGACGTCATCGCCAGAATCAACGACCACAAGGTCAATCGTCTGCACGAACTGTTGCCGTGGAATTGGCGGCCTGTGGTAACACCTCACAAACAGGCAGCTTGATCAAGGGCGGTCTCAAGCGGCCGGTTACGCCTAAAGCATCCGGTTCAGCCAGCACAGAATGGGCTTGCATGAACAGTTCTGTGGTTCTGGCATGAAGCAGAGAAGCGCGTTTGCGGGCTTCGTTCTGATAGCCGGTTTTTAGAGAAACCCAGATTTCCCGCCGGTTTAAGGCTGCTCGCAGGGCAGGGGGAACGATACGGCGGAAGTGGTAAGTGGTGCCTCGGACACGGAGCATAGAATCTTCCCTCAGTGGGGAAGGACGATGGAGCAAAGACAGCCTTTGCCCCTCATTCAGCCGAAAAATCGTGCTATTTCAGGTGTCTGTGGTGCGAACTGCGGGACTCGAACCCGCACGCCCTTGCGGACTCAAGATTTTAAGTCTCGTGCGTCTACCATTCCGCCAAGTTCGCGATGCCTGAGCATAGAGGGCCGAGCAGGCCGTCGGGCTCATCTATCACGTCGGGGGAGGGGCGCAAGTCCCTGTTCGGTCAGCCGATGGCGAGCAGGGCGCGGCCATGCGTGCGGAGCCATGCCTCCGATCGGGCGCGGACCGGGCAGAAGCGCTCCACATGAGCCCAGAAGGCGGGGCTATGGTCGAAATGGGTCAGATGGGCGAGTTCATGGACGATGACGTAATCCCGCACGGGCGGGGGCGCCATGACGAGACGCCAGCTCAGCATGATGCGGCCCTCATGTGAGCAGCTTCCCCAGCGCGAGCGCACGTCGCGCAGTGTGAGGCTGGCGGGATGGGCGTTCATCTCCTGCGACCATCGCCCGAGGGAAGCGGGCAGGATGAGCGTGGCCTGGCCTTTCAGCCAGGTCAGAAGGCGCGACGGGATCGTCGCCGGATCACCGCCGAGCGTGAGGGTCGTTTCGTCCTGATGGATGCCGCGGGAGGCGTCGGGCCGATGGACGATGGTCAGGAGCGCACCCTGAAACGGGATCGTTCCGCCATGCGCGAGGGCGGAAGGGCGCGGAAGGGCGGCGCGCTGGCGGGCGATCCACGTGGTGTTGGCGCGCATCCAGTCGAGCGCCTTGGCTTCGGACGCATCGGGCGGCAGGGTGATGATGACGCTGCCATCGGCGGGGTCGAGCCGGAGGGACACCCGGCGCGCGCGGGACGAGCGGCGGAAGCGGACGAGCGGGTCAGACCGGGTCATGCGTGCGGTCGGCTGCCCCCTTCCGATGCTTGCGTCCCTTCCGGGGCGGGGCCGCCCATTCCCCCGGCCAGGCGACGATATGGTCTTCCAGATCGCCCGCGTGACGCTCGCTGATGATGCGCCCGCCCGCCGACGCCCCGGAGGTGCGCACGCTCTCCGCCGAGCCGGAGACGAGCGGGTGCCAGTCCGGTAGATCCTTGCCGTCGCGCAGCAGCACATAGGCGCAGCTCGGGGGGAGCCAATCGATCTCGTTCAGCAGATCGGGCGTCAGGGAGACGCAATCGGGCACCTTGCGAAAGCGGTGGAGATAATCGGTGCAGCGGCAGCTTTCCGTATCGAGCAGGCGGCAGGCGACATTCGTATAATGGAGGGCGTTCGTTTCCTCGTCGCGCAGCTTGTGCAGGCAACACCGCCCGCAGCCGTCGCAAAGCGATTCCCACTCGGCGCGGCTCATCGCGTCGAGCGACTTGGTTTTCCAGAAGGGGGCGGTGTCGCTCATCTGTCCTGAATGAGCAGCGCGCGCGGCGCATGCAAGAGGGACGGGTCGAACGGGGACGGAAGGAAGCAGGCGGCGATGAGGCTCGACGCCAGTGTCGCGGTCAGGGCGGGGCCGAGCAGCGGCGTCCAGACGAGGCGCAGGCGGGTGAGGCGGTCCGCGCCGAGTCCGGCCGTGATGCGGGCGAGGCCGTCTTGCAGCGTCGCCAGACGCATCAGCACGGGAAAGAGGCACAGGGGCGCGATGCAGACGCCCTGTCCGATGGCCACCGCAATCGGCGGGCGGGAAAAGGCGAGGCCGGGCAGCATGACGGCGAGCAGGAGCCCGGGCAGCAGCGTCAGCAGGGCGAGATCGAGCGCGCGGCGTGGCGCGTGGCGCAGGATCGGCAGAAAGACGGCGGCGGCCAGAACGAGTCCGGCGAGGCGGAGCAGGGGCGGGATCATCGGTTCATGGCGATTGCTTCAGCCAGTTCTCCATTCGCTGCTGCAATTCCTCCCAGTGATCCGCCCAGAACTTGTCATCGATCGTCAGACTCTGCGTCTTGCCGGCTGCCTTGTCCGGGGGATCGTTGTGGTGGCGGGGCTGATCGCGCAGCATGGCGACGATGTGGGCGACGTCTGCGTCCGGCAGATTGCGGGGAACGGCCCAGGAAAGGTTTTGCAGCAGGCTCTGGGTCCAGAGCGCGACGAAGCCGGATTTGGAGCCGATGGCGGTGAGTTCGTCGGCCGGGGTGCTGGTCATCAGCGCGCTGCCGCTCGACATGATGCGCGCCGCGTCCTCCGGCGTGCGCCACCAGACGATATAGGGGCGCAACTGGTCGAGCTTGCGGAAGGCGCGATCCACCCCCGAAGTCGTGGCGAGCGTGGTGTAGATGTCGTTCGGCGCGACGCCGTCGGCGAGCAGGGCGATTTCCAGCGTGGAGCGCGGGTCGAGACGCAGGCCGCGCTTGCCGGGATGCTGGGCGACGTCCCAGAGCGCGCTCCAGTCGGTCGCGCCGTTGCCGATGCGGCTCTGATCCCAGGCGAGGACGATGCGCGACGTGCCCGCCGGAATGCCGCAGGGAGACTCGCCCGCCTGTGCGCCGGAAGCGGGCGCGGCGGGCGCCAGATGCTGCACCAGCCCGTCGCGACAGGCGAGGGCGAGCAGCATGTCGTCGAGCATCACTGCGCTCCACGTCATTGTCGGGGCGGTGGCGTGCTGGCGGAGCGTCTCCGGCAGACCGTCCCAGCTTTGCAGGGCGAAAGGCTGATCCGGCATGACGAGGGTATCGGACGCGGAGATGCCGGAGGGCAAGGCAAAGACTGGCTGGGACGAGCGTGCAGGCCGACTGGCATGATGCGACTGGCGGGGGCGAGCCTGTGCGTGGTCCGGCGGAAGTGTCAGGCCGGTGGCCAGCGCCGCCAGGACAAGCCCGCCTTGACGGACGCGGCGCAGGACGCGGCGCGAGAGGGCGAGGCGGACAGGCAGGGCGCAAGGCGGGTGCAGGGGTGTTCCAGTTCTGCTGGCCGATCGCGCCGGGCGGAGCAGTGCGACCCTAAAGGAAAAGTGGCTCACATTTAATCCAGCCCAATTTTAATACAACTCCCCCTGCCGCTTCCTTTTATAACTCCCGGGGCATCGGGAAGGCTACAGCCTGAGCGGCCGGCCACGCAAGCTGCGCGCGCGCGCCGGGGCGCGGTGGCCGTTGCGACTGGAGCGGCGGCCGGGACACGACGAGATCGGACCCGTCCGCAAGGCGGAAGCGCAGCCGGATATGATCGCCCATGTGGAGCGTCTCCTGAAGCGTCGCGGCAAGGAGGTGCTCCCCGTCTTCCGTGAAGAGTGCGGGGCCGAAATGCGGGGCGATGCGATCGGGGCGGACGCAGAGCAGGCAGGGCGCGTCCGGCATCAGCCCGGGGGATGCGATACCTTCGGCCTCCGCGCCGTCGCGCAGGCGCACGCGCGCGATGTCGTCGACGATGTCCTGCACCTGGCCGGGCAGGGCGTTCGCCCCGCCGAATCCGACGGCCACCCGTGGATGGGCGGGCCGGTCGAACAAAGTGGCGGGATCGGCGATCTGGACCACGCGCCCGTCGGCCAGGATCGCGATGCGGCCGCCGAAACGCAGCGCGTCCTCGCGCTCCGTCGTCAGCAGCAGGGTGGTGATGTTCAGCGCGGGCAGGAGCGTGCCGAGCAGGGAATCGGCCCGGCGTCGCGCGGCGGGCTCCAGCCCGTCGAATGGCGTTTCGAGGAGGAGGAGGGAGGGTTCGGGGGCGAGGGCGCGGGCAAGCAAAGCGCGGAAGGTTTCCTCGGCGGAGAGGGCGCGGGGCTGGCGGCGGGCGGCGGAGTCGAGCCGGGTCAGCGCGAGGAGATGGTTCACGCGCGCCGCGCAGGTGGCGCGGTCGAGGGAGCGCGCGCGCAGGGGGAGGGCGAGATTGGCGGCGAGGTCGAGACGATGAAGCAGGGGGAAGCGGGGGCTGACGAGGCCGATGGCGCGCCGCCACGGCGGGAGGGCGCCGATCTCCGTCCCGGCCAGGCGCTGCGCGCCCGGGGACGGGACGAGCTGGCCTGTGATCAGGTCGGAGAGGCGGGCAAGCTCCGCTGCGCTTTCGGCGAGCAAGGCGACGCGTTCGCCCCGGGACATCTCGAGCGCGAGGGAATCGAAGGCGAGGAAGGGAAAAGTCATGGCGTCCCGGGAATGAAACCGCTCCGGCGAGCGAGGCGTTATCCGGAGCGCGAGCGAGAGTGGCGCATTCACGCAATCAGGAGAACGAAAAAAATGGGCAAGGACATCAAGACCGCGGTCGAAAGCGCGACGAAGACGACTCAGGAACAGATCGATTCATTGAAGGAGCAACTCGAAGCCCTTCTGAGCCAGCGCATCAACCCCGCTCTTCTGGAGGCGGCGGACAAGGCCGATCACGCCGTCGCCCATGCGCGCGAATTGCGGGACCAGCACGTGAAGAGCGTGACGACCAAGGTTCGCGCCCAGCCCATCGCGGCGGTTCTGATCTCCAGCCTCGTCGGTTTCGTTGCCGGACGGCTGTCAAAGTAACCCGTTTCAGGTATAGGCTGCGGCCCGGAACTGATTTTGGAGCCGCAGCCCCGCGCGCCGGACGAGTCCGGCGATGACGGTGGTGTGTGAGCCCGCTTGGGAGAGGCTGGTATCGCTCATGAAGGTCATCGAACTCGGTCAGGAGGCGCTCGAGGCACAGGGTCTGGTCCTGCAACGTCTCGCGTTGAGGATCGGCCGGCGCGTCGCCTATTTCGTCATCGCCGCGGTGTTCGGCCTTTTCGCCGCCGTCTCCCTCCATGGGCTGCTCTGGGCCTTCGCGCTGGATGTGCTGCATTTCTCGGCGCTGGAATCCGCCGCGAGCGTTCTCGGGTTCGATCTGCTGATCGTGGTGATCTTCGGACTGCTGGGCATGCGCCGCGTGGCCGATCCGGTCGAGTTCGAAGCCAAGGTGCGGCGTGACCGGAAATTCCTCGAATTCAAGCAGGCATTCGCCCTCTCGACGTTGACCGGACTGCTGTTCGGCCCGCTCGGACGTTTCGCCGGGCGCAAGGCCGCGGGCGGGGTTCGCAATATTTTCACGCGCCGGTAAGGTAATTTTAAAAAATCTTTCAATTTTCCGGGGTTGCGCGTCTGGTCACGTAAACTTGCGCGTTCTATGAAGAGCCTCGGCGTCCGATTTTTGCACCGGACGTGCGGAGATGGAAAAAGGTTGTTGCGCGGCTTCGGGACACAATCCGGTCTTTCTGGGGTAAGGAATACGCCGGTCCGGAAGATGCAGGGCCGGGGCGGTCGGGCGGAGTGTCGCCCGTGTTGAGCGAGTTCAACCTCTTCGGCGTGTTCATCGCCCCCATCGCCGTCTATGCCATCGTGGCCATTCCCGTAACGTTGCTGGTTCGATTTCTGCTCTGGCGCACCGGCGCGCTGGAGTGGTTCTGGCATGTCGCGCTCTTCGAGGTCGCGCTGTATGTCAGCGTCGTCTGCCTTCTCGTGCTCTATGTCTGATCTGTCCCTTCTTGAACGCCGTCCGGACGGGAGGTTGTCTCTGTGCTGGTGATACGTACGCTGCTGCGGGTGGCTCTGGCATTGACGGTCCTCGGCGTCGCGGTGCTGCTGGGTTATACGCTGTGGGAAACCTACATGATCGCGCCATGGACGCGCGATGGCCGCGTGCGTGTCTATGTCGTCGATGCGGCGCCGGAAGTATCCGGCACGATCGTCGCCGTCCCGGTGCATGACAACGACTACGTGCATCGCGGCGATCCGCTGTTCGTCATCGATCCTCTGCGTTTCAGGCTGGCGATCCGCGAGGCCGAGGCGCGGCTGGCGAGTGCCGAGGAAGACCTGAAACTCCGCCAGAACGATGCGAAGCGCCGCATGGGGCTGAGCGGCATCGTCTCGGCCGAGGAGCAGGAGATCTACAACTCGAATGTCGCGACCCAGCAGGACGCGGTGGATGCGGCGCGGGCGGCGCTGGATACGGCCCGCCTCAATCTTCAGCGTTCCGTCGTCTATTCGCCGGTCGACGGGTATGTGACGAACCTGCTGCTGCGTGTGGGCGATTACGCTCACGCGGGCGAGGCGCGGGTGGCGGTCATCGACGCCAACAGCTTCTGGGTCTACGGGTATTTCGAGGAAACCAAGCTCTGGGGCATTCACGTCGGCGATCCGGCGCGGATCAAGCTGATGGGCTATCGGGAGATCCTGCCCGCCCATGTCGTCTCCATCGCGCGCGGTATCAACGACCAGAACGGTATTTCCGATCGTTTGGGCTTGCAGGACGTCAGCCCTATCTTCACCTGGGTCCGGCTGGCGCAGCGTATTCCGGTCCGCCTGCATATCGACCGTGTGCCGCCGGACGTGGTGCTGGCTGCGGGCATGACCTGCACGGTCACCATCGGCAATCCGACCGCCAGCCAGCGCGGCCGGTTGACCAACTGGCTCCAGACGCATCTGTGATGGCGTGCCGTAAGGTTCTGCGCCGGGCGTTGCTGCTGGCGGCCGTCGCGTCCCAGCTCGCGGGCTGCACGGTGGGCCCGAATTACAAGCCCGATCACATGAGCGTGCCCGACGCCTTTACGGAGGCGCCCCACCCGGCGACGCCCGAGGAGATCGCACGGACCGAGGCGGAGATGCGGGAGTGGTGGGCGCAGTTCCACGATCCGCTGTTGAATCGTCTGGTGGATCAGGCGCTCAAGGGGAATTACGACCTTCTGATCGCGGATCAGCGCATCATCGCGGAACGCGCGGTGCGCGAGCAGGCGGCCTCGGCCTGGTATCCGCAGCTCGATGTGGATGTCGGCGGCGGGGACAACCGCTATTCGACGATCGTCGGCAACTGGCCGCTGCGTCCGAACACTCCGATCAACCGGCCGCAGACCGGGCTGATGACGTACGGCGCGTCGGCCAGTTGGGAGATCGACGCGTTCGGCCGGATCAGGCGTGAGGTCGAGGCGTCGGAGCGCGGCATCGACGCCAGCATCGAGGCGCGGCGCACCGTGCTGATGACGATGCTCTCTGAACTGGCGATCGACTACATGGCCCTGCGCGGCGTGCAGTTGCGCCTGCAGATCGCGGGAGCGAACGTGCGGAACGCGCAGTCCGAGGTGGATCTGACGCAGAGATTGTATCTGCAAGGTGTCGGAACGACACTTCAGACCGCACAGGCGCTCAGCGAACGCGACAGCGAGAAGGCGACGCTGGAGCCGCTCAAGACGCAGGCGAGCAAGATCGCACATGCGATCGCGGTGCTGCTGGGCGATATGCCGGGCGACCTCAAGCAGACGCTCGAAACGGTGCCGACGGACGGCAAGGGCTCCGTGCGGCTGCCTGATTTGCCGCGTTTTCCGTCGACCCTGCCGTCCCTAGTGCTGGCCAACCGTCCGGATATTCGGGAGGCCGAGCGCGATTATGCGGCGGCGACGGCGCGGATCGGCGTTGCGGTCGCGCAGCTCTACCCGCATTTTGCCATTCCGCTGAATTTCAACCCGAATGCGTCCGCCCTGCATCAGCTTTTCGAGATGAATGCGATGAGCTGGAGCCTCATGATGCTCGCCAGCCTCCCGGTGATGCATGGCGGCCGCTACACGTCGCAGGTCGTGCAGGCGCGCGCACGGGCGGAAGCCAGCCGCCTCGCCTATCGCAAGACGGTGCTCAACGCCTTCCGGGAAGTCGAGGATGCCATGACCTCATGGCAGGACGACGACCGTTACGTGGCGACTCTGGGCACGGCGCGGACCGAGGCGGAACAGGCGGCCGACCGCGCGCGGCGGCTCTACAAGGCCGGGCTGTCCGATTACCTCAACGTGCTGACGACCCAACGCGCGGCGCTGGCGACGGAAGATCGCGAGGCGATGGCGCGCACGGAGCGTCTGCGCGACGCCGTCAATCTCTACATTGCCATGGGTGCCGGATGGCAGGGCGTGGCGCTGCGGGACACCAGCCTGCCGATCGACGAGGCGAAGCAGAGCATTCTGGCCAAGACCTTCATGCGGTAGAGGCACTTCCGTATCCGCAGGTCCACGAATATGCTCGGGGCGAGGACATTCTTCCTTCGCGCCGCTTGATTCGCCCTGTTACGTTTCCGACATTGCGTGCCATGATATTTGTTCGTGATTTTCGAAAGGAGAGAAGGGCGTGAGCGATCCTTATGCGGCGCTCGGCCTGGCGAAGGGCGCAAGCGAGAAGGATATTCGCGGCGCCTATCGCAAGCTGGCCAAGAAATACCACCCGGATCACAATCCGGGCGACAAGACGGCGGAGGAAAATTTCAAGGCGGTGAACGCCGCTTACAGCATTCTCGGCGACAAGGAGAAGCGCGAGCGGTTCGATCGTGGCGAGATCGACGCCGAGGGGAATGAGCGCGCGCCGTTCGGCGCAGGCGGTTTTCATCCGGGTGCGGGCGGATTTTCGGGCGGATTCGGCGGCCAGCAGTTCTCGCAGGAGGATCTGGGCGCGTTCTTCTCCGATATGTTTGCCGGTGGCGGTGGCGGCGGGTTCAACGGCGGCCGGCGACGGCCGACGCGGGGGGCCGATCGGTCCTACACGCTTGACATCTCCTTCGAGGACTCCGTGCTGGGCGCCGTTTCGCGCGTGACCTTGCCGGAGGCCGGCGCGGTCGAGGTGCGCATTCCCCCTGGGATCGAGGACGGGCAGACGCTCCGTCTCGCCGGAAAGGGCGGCCCGGGTCGGGCGGCGGCGAATGGAGGCGAAGCGGGGCAGAACGGCGACGCGCTGATCACCATCCATGTCGCGCCGAGCCCGGTCTATACGCGGGAGGGGCGCGATCTGCGGGCCGAACTGGGCGTGAATTTCCGCACCGCGATCCTCGGCGGCAAGGTGGTCGTGCCGACGCCCAAGGGGCCGGTGACGATGAAGGTGCCCGCTCATTCCGACGCGGGCACGACGCTGCGTCTCGCCGGGCGCGGCGTCGCCGAGCATGGAGGGCACAAGGCAGGTAACCTCTACGTGAAGCTGCGGATCGAGATCGGCAAGGTCGATCCCGCGCTGGAGGCTTTCCTCGCCCGGGAAGAAGTGACGAGCGCGGACGTCTGACATGGCCGGGAAAGATGGAAACGGGCTGCGGCTCCGCTATTTCTTTTCGCGCGAGGTGCTGGGCGTGGTGACGGCCTTCGCCGCCGTCACCGCTCTGGTTGCGCTGTGTGTCGGGGCGATGCGGAATTCCGGAATCTGGGCATTGCCTTAGAAGGTGGTATGACGCTGGCTCAAACAATGACCTGGCGGCGATCCGCGGCCTTGCGAGGAAATCAACCTTCTGATGTCGTCCCCCCAGACCGTGCCTGCCGCGCCCAGCCGGCGTCAGTCCTTCACCGTCGTCCTTGCCATTGAGCTGTGGGAACGTTTCGGCTTCTACGGGATGCAGGCCGTCCTGCTGCTCTATCTGGTGCAGCATCTTGGCATGGCGGATCGGGGAGCGACGCTGCTCGTCGGGGCGTTCTCGGCCCTGACCTATATTTTCCCCGTGCTGGGCGGTCTGGCCGGGGATCGCCTGCTGGGCGCGCGGCGCTGCATGGTGATCGGCGCGGTGATGCTGGCGGCGGGGTACGGCGTGCTGGGGCTGTCGGATGGTCATCGGAACCTCCTGATTTTCGCCATGGCGCTGATTTCGACGGGAAACGGGCTGTTCAAGCCGAATGCCGGCAACATGGTGCGGCGCATCTATGAAGGCGACGATGCCGAACTCGATGGCGCCTTCACCATTTATTATATGGCGGTCAATGTCGGTTCGACCGTCTCGATGCTTCTGACGCCGTGGCTGCAGGACCGTTTCAGTCCGTCCGTCGCATTTCTGACCTGCGCGGGCGGGCTGTCTCTGGGGCTTTGTTTCTATGTGGCCCGCCGGAGCTGGCTGCGCGGCGTGGGCGGGATGCTCGACCGGACGGCCGCGCGGCCGCAGGCAAGTCTCATCGTGGCGATCGGGGCGGCCGGCTGTTTGATGGCGGGATTCGTCGTACTCGGCAGCGCGACGATCGCGCGCGCGTGCATCTGGATCGCCGCGATGGTGATCGTGCTGTCCTGGGCGTGGCTCTATCGCAAGGTTGGCCCGGCGGAGCGGATCGGGCTGCGCATCGCCTATGTGCTATGTGCGGAGACGATGATTTTCGCGTTGTTCTACCAGCAGCAGCAGACATCATTGACCCTTTTCGCCTTGCGGGCGGTGGATGGAACGTTCCGGCTCGGCGGGGTGACGCTCTTTCATATGAGCGCCGGGCAGTTTCAGGCGCTGAATCCGTTCTGGATCATGGTGGCGAGCCCGGTGCTGGCGAAGCTGTATGATGCTCTCGGCCGCAGGGGAACGGATCTGTCCATTTCCCGGAAGATCGCTGTCGGGTTCGGCTTCGGGGCGATCGGCTTTCTGATCTGGTGGCTGTGCGCGGCGGGAGCGCGCGGGCTGGTCTCAGGCTGGGTGATGGTGATTGGCTACGGCTTCACCTCGATCGCCGAGCTGTTGACCATGGCGCTGGGTCTGGCTGTCATCGCGCGCTATGTGCCTGCCCGGCTGTCGGGGTTCATGATGGGTTCGCTCTATCTGCTCTGGGCCTTGTCCTTCTATCTGGGCAGCGTGGTGGCGAACATGGTCGAGGTCGGGCCGGGGACAGCGTCCGGAGCCGGCCCTTATGTGCCGCTGTTGAGGGGGCTGTTCTGGTCCTTGCTCGGGGCGTGTTTCATCATCGTGGCGCTCCTGCCGTTGTTGGACCGATGGGAACGCCGGCACGCGGCGGCGGTGAATCTCACGCGAACGAATTGAAATTTCCGCCGAAACAGTGCGGAATGGTGAGGTTGTGATGAATCGATCCGATGGAGACCGGCTGCCGATGTCTGCTTTCATGTCTTTTCGCCGCGCCCTGCGCGCTTCGCCCGCACTTGTCCTTGCACTTGGCGTGCTCGGTGGAACCGCCGCCGGGTTCGCCGTCCTGCCGGAGGCCCATGCGGCCAGCGCACCCGGCCCGGATGCGCCGCTGACGCTGAAAGTCCTCAAGGTCGAAGGGAACAAGCAGATTCCCACAGCGGATATTCTTGCCGCCTTCCCGTATCATGTCGGCGACACCGTGACGCGCAACAAGCTGGACGAAGGGCTCCAGCAGGTCATGGCGCTGTACAAGCAAAAGAATGTCGGCGCGAAATTCGGCGAGAAAGAGCGTTTCGTCGGCAAGACGATCCAGTTCTATCTCACCATCGAGGAGATGGCGCCGTCCGCCGCGGCCGCTCCCGCGCCTTTCGTGCTCGATCAGGTGAATTTCGTCGGCAACAAGAAGGTGCCGACGGCGGAGCTGGAAGCGGCGACGAAGCTGAGGCCCGGCGCGCAGGTCACGACCGAGGCCGTGGTCGCCGATACGCAGGCGATTCAGTCCGTTTACAAGAAGCACAATATCGGCGTGCAGATTCAGCCGAACGCGACCCAGCCGCATCAGGACAATCACGTCGTGCTGACCTATACGATGACGGAGAAGACGGGCGACAACTGATCGCGTGTTTCAGCCGGGCGTCAGCGTCAATGAGGCGAAGGCGTCCGGACGATCCGGATGACGCTGGAGCGGGCCGCGCTCGTGAAAGAAGCCGGGCAGCGCGCGGATAAGATGGGTGCTCTGCTCCAGAATCCCGATGGCGCGGCGCGTCTCGGGATGGGCGGCGTCCGCCTCGGGGAGCGCTTCCAGCGCCAGCGCGCAGTCCTCCAGCCGCCGGGCCGTTGTGACGGGGTCGCGGCGAAGGAAACGGAAGGCGTCGAGAGCGTTCGTCAGCACCGTCGATGAGGACGCGGGAAGCCGGTGATCGACCGCGAGGCGGTGGAGCCGGTAGATCTGGCGGCCGAGAGAGACGCTGGCGAGCCCGGCGTCGCTGTATTCGCGCCGGTCGATGGGGCCGGTGGCGAAGGACAGGCGCATCAGCATCCGCTGTACCTTCTGGATCTGCAAGCCCTCCCAGGCGGCCCAGGCCGTGCGGTCGAGACGGCGCGTGCGGGCGAGCGTGCGTATCCCGTCGCCCAGAGCCACGACGATGCGCGCGGCGTCGAGACGGTCGTCCGGCGGCAGAACGATGCGGAACACGATCGCAAGCAGCGCGCAGCCGAGGGCGAAGCCGAGCCAGGTGTTAAGCAGCGTGATGTCGTTGTAGCGGATGGGATTGGCCACATCGAGCATCACGCAGAAGAACACGATATAGCCGAAGGCGTAGAACCCGTAGCGCGGGCTGAACTGCACCCAGATTCCCGGCAGCAGGAACAGGCACAGCGTCAGCCACAGCAGGGGATAGCCGTCGATCTGCGGCAGGAAATACATATGGCAGAGGCAGCCGGCGGGGATGGCGAGCAGCGTGCCGTAGGCCATGGGCCGGGCCGAACGCGACGCTGAAGGCGTGGTCGAGATGAGGCTTGACGCGGAGATGACATAGATCAGGAAGAGCGGTCCGCTCGTCCATGCGGTGACATACCAGATCAGCCCCGCCAGCCAGGTGATGACGCAACCGCGCGCGCCGTTGCGCAGGGCGGGCGCCCATTCGTGATACGCGGGCATCCGGACGGGCGGTATCCATGCCGGGTCTTTCTCGGTCACATCGGGAGCGAGCTGGGCGATGGCCGCCGTGATCTGATGCACCGCGTCGCGCGTGTCCTCGATGGCGGCGCGGATCACGGGATGTTCGTATGCGCGTTCCATCGCGTCGAGCGCGGTCAGCGCCGCGTAGAGGCGTTCGCGCACCGGCTTGCTGTCCCGCATCCAGTCCGGATGGGCCGTGAGCGCCTCCAGCTCCGCCATGAGAGTCGCCGCGAATTCGTGAACCGGCGCGGCGGGAAGGCCGGGGGTCGTCAGGCTGCACCAGTAGGGGTGAAGGGCGGTCACGAAGCCGCCCAGCGCGGCAAGCCCCATATGGAGACGGCGGCGGTCATGGCGCAGATCGGCATTTTCCACCGCCGCGTATTCGACGGCCGCGGAGAGGGCGCCAAGCTGGGCGAGCAATTTGTCCCTGCCGGAATAGATCGGCTGGGAGAGCGTGCGGAATCCCGTGGCGCCTGTCGCCGTCGTTTTCGGGAGATCGTTCAGCGCCTCCGCGCCATGGGCGCGATGGAAAAGCAGGGCCTGTGTGATGGCGGCGCGGACGGCCTGGCCGATCTGCTGGAGGACGGTTGCCGGACGGCGTTGCGACGTCATCATGAACACCGTCGCCGTCACGACGATTCCGATGGTCAATGACGACAGGCGGGACAGGGCGCTGATGAAGATCGTGTCCGGGTCCGCGAAGGAGGGGGTCGAGATCAGGATGATCGTATAGCCGGTCAGAACGGCGGCATAGGCGCGGAACAGCCGCAGGAAGGTCGCGACCATGCAGGCGAGCCCGACGACGAGGCCGAGCGCAAGGAAATAGAGCGGCGGGGACTGGGCGAACAGCGCCATGATCGCCACGCCGATGACGCCGCCGATGATCGTGCCGAAGACGCGCCAGATGCTCTTGGACACCAGCGCGCCGACCGTCGGGTTGGCGACGATCATTACCGTCGTCACCGAACTCATGGGAGAGCTGAGTTGCAGCGCGAAGGAGGCGGCGAGGGCGAGACCGATAGACGCCAGGGAGCGGGCGGAAAATCCGGCGCGCGTGAGAAGGTCGCGCCAGCGCGCGTCGTCGGAGAACGGGGCGAGAAGGCGTTGCATGTCAGGCGTCCGGGAGCGCCTCGGCATTGCTCAGCAGACGCGCCATGAGCGTATTGAGCAGGGGAGCCTCCGCCTCGATTCCGGCAAGGAGCCGCCGCTCCAGCGCCGCGGCTATCTCCTGGAACTGCGCGCCGGTCCGACGGCCGGCCGGCGTCAGGCGAAGCTGGTTGGTGCGCCGGTCCGTCGGCGCGGGACGCCGCTCGATCAGCGCGTCACGCTCCAGCCCGTCGAGCACGCGCACGAGGGTGGACGTGTCGGCGTTCATCGCCAGCGCAAGCTCCCGCTGGGAGATGCCGTCGGGCAGCATCATGAGATAGGCGAGAGGCCGCATCGTGGCCAGCGTCATGTCGTGAGGCCGCAAGGCGCGGTCCAGCAGCACGCGCCAGAGCCCGGCGAGGCGCGCGACGTGAAAGGTGGTGGCCGTGTCGGAAAATCGGCCGTCGCCGGTCGTCAGCCCGTCACGCCATCCGGCTGTGCTCGCCATGGAGACATCCTCCCGAGGAAGCGATCCCGTTGCCGACGGGCGAGACGGCTCGTTCCTTGAGGCAGATGATTGACATGCCAATTGATGGCTTGTCAATTTCCCAGCGGCCAAAGTCCCGAATTGCCTTACGGCGCGGCGGCGTGGGTCTTCAGCGCCTCGACCGCCGCCAGCGTGCGGGAGACGTGCTCGTCCGGCGACATGGCGCTGTAGGCAAGCGCGATATGACCGTCCGGCGCGATGACGTAGGAGATTCGTGCGGCATGGGAGACCAGCGGCAGCTTGGCGTCATAGGCGCGGGTCACGGCGCCGTCCGGATCGGCGGCGACAGGAAAGACCGAGCGGCATTCGCTGACGGAGAAACGGTCGAGCTTGGCGATCGGGTCCATGGAGACGCCGATCACGCTCGCGCCGAGCGCCTTGTATTTCGGTACGGCGTCCGCGAAATCATGCGCTTCCACCGTGCAGCCGGGCGTGAAGGCGGCGGGATAGAAATACAGTACGACCGGGCCTTTTTTCAGCGCGTCAGCCAGACTGTAGTGGAATTCCTTGCCCCCCTGGCTGGCGAGCGTGGTGAAGTCGGGCGCTTTCGCGCCCACCGGAAGGGCGGCATGTGCCGGGGTGGCGGCCAGCAGGGCGAAGGCGGCGAGCGGAAAAAGACGCATGACGCTCCCTTTCAGGAACCGTTGGGGGAGACCACGACGCAGGGGCTGCGCCCGCCGAGACGGTGGCAGGCGGCGACGGCCTCCTCATGGGACAGGCCGGTCAGGCGCGCGCGGTAGAGATGGGCGCGGCCCCTGGAGACGGGGGCGACGAGGGCGCGCGCGTTGGACAACGTGGCGCCGGCGCTGCGATGGGCCTGCCCGACGGCACTCTGCGCCTGGGCGGCGGAACTGTAGGCGCCGACCTGGATCGCCCATTTCCCCTCTGATGCGTGGTGGATGGTGGGCAGCGGCTCCGCCATCGCCGGGGTAATGAAATGGAACGAGAAGCGATGTGACGCGGGCTGGGCCAGTGTGGGGCGCGCCGCGAGCGTGGGCGCGGCGGGGATCGGTCTGGCGGCGGCTTCCTCGTCCTGAGCGAGGCTCTCCGCCGGGACATGGGCAGCGGCGAGTTGAACCGCCGGACGGGGAGTGGTGACGCCGCGGGCGGCCCAGGCGGCGCGGACGGAGGAGGCCTCGCCGGAGCCGTTGGCGGCCGGGGCGGCCGCCCAGTCACGCGTATAGGCCGGGGTCGGCGCGGCGGCGGCCGGGGCTGCCGCCTCGGCCACCTGAGTGGGTTGCGTGTCGTTGCTGTCGGCCGTGTCGCCGGAATCGTCGGTGCTGCGGCCGCGTTGCTGCCATGCGGCGCTGACGGCGTTCGCCTGGGGCGTGTTGCGCGCGACGAGAACGGGAGCGGGTTCGCCGGAATCATGCTGGGCGACCATCAGATCGGCCTGGGAGCGGTTGTTCGGCCAGATTCCGGCGACCTGCGGGCCGAGCGAAGCGACATAGCGGCGGGTCTCGCGCGGGAGCGGGCGGCCGCGGCGGAGATAGGCGTCGAGATTGCCCGGGCCGTCATTATACGCTGCGAGGAAGCCCGGTGAGCCGTAGATGTCGTACATCTGCCGGATATAGGCCGTGCCGGCGAAGATGTTGTCACGCGGGTCGTAGGGGTCGTCGCCAAGACTGTATTGGGCGCGCATGTCGTCATACGTCGGCGGCATGAGTTGCATCAGCCCCATCGCGCCGGGGATGGAGGTGGTGAAATTGCCGCTGCGGTCAAAGAGGCGGCCGCCGGATTCCTGCATCATCACGGCGCGAATCCATGCGCCGGGGACGTCGAAGCGGGTGGAGGCCTCCTCAATGTAGGGGCCCCACGGATCGCCGGCGGGACCGGGCGGTGCGTAATAATGCTTTGCGCGGGCGCGATAGCCCGCGGCTTCCTGCAAGACGGAGCCCTGATCGCGCGCGACATGGACGGGAGTTTCGGCGCAGGCGGCAAGTCCCGCGGACACGCCGATCAGCAACAGGGCGCGCAAGGCCCCGGCCGAGCGGAACGATGGGGGTTGGGCGGCATGCGAAGCGGGCATCGAGCAATCACCTGCGGGCAGAATCTCGGAAACAGGGACGTGAAATGATAAATCCGTCCTGAATGATATTTAAGTATGAATTGCGGCGAAAAACGGGATCGCGTCAATGATGTTTCATGAGGAATCTCTGATAAAGCCCTATCCTTTTTGTGTTTTTCCGACAAGCGCAAGGACGGGCGAGGCGGGAGGGCCGCGCCGGGGCTTCCCTGTTGCGGCCCCATGGCCGATCGGCTAGGCGAACAGCATGAATGTCGCGGTTCTTCCAGATCCTTCTGTCGTCCCCGTGCGGCGCACGGCCTGGGCCGATCTGCGCGAGGCGGCGCGGCTGTGGCGGCTGGCGGTGACGCTGGGCTGGCTGGATGTGAAGCTGCGGTATCGCGGCTCCCTGCTCGGGCCGTTCTGGCTGACGCTGTCCTCCCTGCTCATGCTGGGGTCGATGGGGCTGATCTATGCGCGGTTGTTTCATGTCACCCTCAGGGAGTACCTGCCGTTTCTCGCCCTCTCTCTGGCGCTCTGGCAGACGGGTCTGGCCGCGCTGCTGCAGGAATCTTGCACCTGCTTCATCGACGTGGAGGGGAGTATAAGGTCGGTCCGCCTGCCGTACGGATTGCAGGCTCTGCGCGTGTTGGTCCGCAACGCCATCGTCTTCGCCCATAACATCGTGGTGCCGCTCGGGGTGTTCATCGCGTTCGGACTATGGCCGGGGGCTGTCGCGCTGCTGGCCCTCCCGGGTCTGGCGCTCTGGGCGGTGGACGGGCTCGCGTCCTGTCTGCTGCTCGGTTCGCTCTGCGCGCGGTATCGTGATCTCCCGCCGATCGTGAGCGCGCTGACGCAGATCGCCTTTTATGTGACGCCGATCATCTGGCGGCCGGAACAGTTGGGCAGCCATGCCCGGTTGCTGGTGTTCAATCCGTTTTTCGATCTGCTGGAAGTCGTCCGCGCGCCGCTGCTTGGGCACGCGCCGGCATTGCGGGACGTGGCCGTGGCGGTCGGGGTGAGCGGCGTCTTCTGCGGCGTGGCCGTGCTGGTCTTCGCGCGCGTGCGGTCGAAGCTGGCGTTCTGGGTATGAGCATGTCGCCCCTCATCCGGCTGGACGGGTACGGGCTGTCCTTCCCCGTGCTGCACGGCAGCGCGCGGTCGCTCAAGAAGACGCTCTTCCGGCAGATGCGCGGCGCCGTCGGTGGAACGATGCAGGATGGCGACGTCATCACGGTGCAGGCGCTGGAGGAGGTGAGCTTCACCTTGCGGCCCGGCGAGCGGGTGGGGCTGATCGGATATAACGGCGCGGGCAAATCGACTCTGCTGCGGGCGCTCGCAGGGATCTATGAATCCGATGTCGGGGTGCTGGACGTGCGGGGGCGGCTTCACGCCCTGCTGGACCCGCAGGCCGGGATGAGCGGCGAGCTGACGGGGCGGGAAAATATTCATCTCTTCGCCAGGATGCTCGGCTTCGACCGGGCGGCCACGCGGCAGTTGGAGACGGATGTCGAGGTCTTCGCGGAACTGGGGGCGTTTCTCGACCTGCCGGTGGCGCTGTATTCCTCGGGCATGGCGGTGCGGCTGGGATTTGGGCTGGCGACCGCGCCGCGTCCCCAGATCCTGCTGATGGATGAATGGTTCATGGCGGGCGATCAGCATTTCCAGGATCGCGCGCAGGAGCGGCTGGAGGAGATGGTGGTGGCGGCGGACATCATGGTGCTGACATCGCATTCCCTGCCAGTCATGCGGAAATGGTGCACGCGGATTCTCTGGCTGGAGCACGGACGCGTGCGGATGGATGGCGGAACGGACGAGGTGCTGGACGCCTATGAGGCGGATACGGCGGCTTTAGCCGGGTGAACGGCGCTGAAACGCCTCGAACAGACCGACGACGACGAGACAGGCCGAAAAAATCACGCCCAGCGTCATGCAGAAACCGCGCGCATGTGGCGCATAGACGGACAGCGCCGCAAGCAGGACGAGGCCGATGGCGTAGATGAAGGTCAGGGGCATGGGGGAGGACTCCGTTCGACGTTCTTCCTCGCCTATCACGAGGTGATATGGGGAGGCCAGTTTCTCTGATATTCGGGGAGAATGGACGTCACGCCGGACATGTTGTTGCGCGGCTATGCGATGGGGGTGTTCCCCATGGCGCCGGACCGCGAGAGCGACGAATTGGAGTGGTATCGCCCGCTGAAGCGGGGGATCCTGCCGCTGGACGGCTTCCATCTGCCGCGCAGGCTGGCCCGTGTCGTGTCGGGCGGCGCGTTCGCCGTGACGTCGGACCGGGATTTCGAAAGCGTGCTGGAGGCATGCGCCGATCCCGCGCCGGGGCGGGAGACGACCTGGATCAGCGGGCGCATCCAGGGCCTCTATACGGCGCTGCATCGCATGGGGCATGCTCATTCCGTCGAGTGCCGACAGGGGGGCAGGCTGGTCGGTGGGTTGTACGGGGTGACTCTCGGCGGCGCGTTCTTCGGCGAAAGCATGTTCAGCCGCGTGACGGACGCCTCCAAGGTGGCGCTGGTGCATCTCGTGGCGGCGTTGCGGCGGGACGGGTTCACTTTGCTGGACACGCAATATGCGACGACGCATCTCGAACGTTTCGGCTGCGTGGAAATTCCGGCCTCCGTCTATGAGGGCTTGCTCGAACGCGCGCTCGGACGGATCGTGGGGTGGAACCCGGAGGTCGGGCTCGACGCTTTGAGAGGGGAGATCCGCGCCATGGCGGCGCGGGGCGGAGGATGAGGAGGCGCGGGATGCGGGGTGTGGTATGGATGGCGACGGCCTGTCTGGGGCTCGGAGCGGGGCTCGGGTCTGGAGCGGGGATGGCGCGGGCGGAGGAGGGCGCGCATCCGCGTCTCACGCCGGAGCGCGATGTGACGGTGATCTATTCCGTCCAGCCGCAGGGCGCGCCCGCGCCTGAGCAGGTCAGCGTCGCCTTTGCGAAGGACGGCAACAAGCTGAGGATCGAGCCGCTGAGCCATGTCGGCGCGACGATTCTCGATCGCCCGGCCCAGACCGTGACGCTGGTGCTGGTGAAGCAGCATCTTTACGCGGTCGTCACGCCGCATCACGGGCTGAGGAATCCGTTCCTGCTCGACCTGTCCATGCATTTCACGCCGCAAGGGACGGACAAGGTGGCGGGTCTGGAATGCGGAAAATGGGCCATCGTGACGCCGCGCGGGATGGCGACCGCCTGCGTGACGCCGGATGGCGTGATCCTCAGCGAGGAGGGCGTGGATTCGGACGGACTCCGCGGCAAGCTCCTGGCGCAGACCGTGACCTATGCGCCGATCCCGGCCGCGGAATTCGAGCCGCCGCCGGGGTTTGAGAAGGTCGAGGGGAGTCATCCGCCGGGCGGTGGCCTCCATACCGGCCTCGGCAAGGCGGCGTCCTCGGGGCCATGAAGGGGGCGTTGGGGGCGGTGCTGCTGACGCTCGGCGTGGCGGCGGGGCCGGCGCTGGCGGATGCGCCTCTGGTGACGCCGCTCACCGATACCGATGTGCGCTACCGGATCGCCGGGCCGGGCGGGACGGAGCTGGGGCAGCGGATGCGCTGGCGCTCCGAGGGCTGGCTGCAACGGATCGATCCGGAGGGGTCCGCCAGTTTCATGGTAACGGATTACCGCGCGGGGCGGCTCTCCGTTGTGGACACCGTGCATCGCGTGGTCAGCACCATGGACGTGCCGTTGGCCAGTTTCGCGCCGCCCGGCGTGCCGGCGCCGGGTCAGTGGGCTCGGGCGGGGGTGGACCATGTGGCGGGGTTCGAATGCACAGAATGGAACGGGCGGGACAGCGACGGACGGACGACACAGGTCTGTTACACGGCCGATGGGGTGCTGCTTCAGGCCGCGCGGGACGGAGTGACGATGCTGCGGGCCGTCGCCGTCGCGCATGACCCGCAGGATTCCGGGATTTTCGCGGTTCCCTCCGGGTTCCGCACTCTGAAGGCTCAGGAAAAACGCTGAGAAGACTGTTCCGGAGGTTCCGATTCCATGCGGACTTTTCGGTCGTGAGCGTCGGAGGGCCGGTAGGGGACTTCTGAAACAGTCTCCGAGAAGTTCTGTTACAAATAGGGCGTGTTTACGACTCATCCGGTCTGATTCCGGTCACGATGGACGCGCATGACTCTGCTTCATCGAACGACGGGGATTTGTCCTGTCGACAGACGAAAGGAGTGCTCCGATGCGTCGTTTTCTGAAAACCGGGCTGATGCTCGTCCCGATGGTGGGGATGCTTGCCGCGGCTCCGGCGGCGCATGCCCAGTTCTACGGGCCCCCCGGCCCCGGACCGGGATGGTATGGCGGATGGCATCGCGGCCCTCGTCCCGGCGTCGGCGCGGCGTTCGTGGGGGGAGTCGTCGGCGGGCTGATCGGCGGGGCGCTGACGTCGGGTTATGCGCGGCCGGTCTATGTCGCTCCGCCTCCACCGCCGGTTTATTATCGTCCGCCCATGGTGGTCTACGCGCCGCCGCCTCCTCCCCCCCCCCCACCGCCTCCTCCGCCTGCGTTCATGTATCCCGCTTATCCGTATTGATTGTCTGCGCCGTCGCGGCCATGCTGCGGCGGCGGTTTATCTGGACGGAGCAGCAGGGATGATCGGGGTCGGGGACAAGGCGCCAGCCTTCCATATGGCGGCGTCGCGTGGTCGCGAGGTCGATTCGGCAGCGCTGAAGGGACGCCCTTACCTGCTGTATTTCTACCCCAAGGCCGACACGCCCGGCTGCACGACGCAGGCCTGCGGCATACAGGAGGCTCTGCCGCAGCTCGGCGGGCTGGGCCTGACGGTCATCGGGATCAGCCCCGATCCCGTCTCGAAGATCGATAAATTCGCCGATAAATTCGGGCTCGATTTTCCTCTGGCGAGCGACCCCGATCATGTTCTGGCCGATCAGTATGGGACATGGGTCGAGAAATCCATGTATGGCCGGACCTATTTCGGCATGGAGCGCAGTTCCTTCCTCGTCGATGGAGAGGGTGTCGTGCGCGCGGTCTGGCGCAAGGTGAAACCTGCCGAACATGCGGCCCTTGTGGCCAAGGCGGCGGCGGCGCTCTGACCGGCTTTCTCCCGTCCCGGCATTTCCTCCGGCCTTTTCCCTGGCAATGGCGGGTCGCGCGAATCGTTGCGCTGTGTCTCCTCCTGCCTGCCGTGCTGGTGACGGTTCCGACCACATTCCTGCTCTGGCGTCTGGCGCGCGCGCCGCTGGACGTGACGTCTCTGGCCCGGCGCTGGCTTCCGCTCGCCATCGTCGCGGGCGCTGACCGGGGCGCGCCGGCGGGGAGGCTGGATGTCGGGACGCTGGCCATCGCCTGGAAGCCCTCCCATCGTGACGGCGGGCTGGTGCTCCAGGCGCGAGACCTGCGTGTGCTGCGCCGGGACGGCAGCACCGCGCTCAGCCTGTCACGGGCGCGCCTCGTGCTGGAGATCGCTCCGCTTCTGATAGGGCGTGTCGCGCCGCGCGAGGTGGAGGCGGAGGATATGCATGCGGCGCTCAGCCGACGCGCGGACGGGGCGGTCACGCTCGACCTTCCCGGCGCGCGGGCTGACGGGAACGTGCCGGATCTCTTCATCTTCCGGGCGCTGACACGGGTGCATGTCGCGCGGGTGACGGCGACGCTGGAGGGGTTTTCCCTGCATGTTTCCCTGCTGGACGGGCTACGGCAGGCGCATCGCCGCCTGCTCTGGGACGGAAATCTGGCGGCGGATCTGGTCGCGCCGGGGAAAGAGACGGTGACGCTCGACGGGCATGCCGAGCCGGCGTCGTCCGGGGTGCGCTGGCATCTGGCGAGCTCGGCTTTCGAACCGCAAATCTTCTCGCCGGTCGCCCCTGAACTCGCGCGATGGCATGTGCCGCTCGCGGTCACGCTGGACGGGGTGGAGACGGAGGGGTACGTCGGCGGCGTGCTGCGCCATCGGACCGGCCTTGCCATCGCATGGCTGGCGGGGCGGGCGACGCTTGGGGCCGGGCAGATCCTCCAGGAGGGTGCGCCGCTGCAGGTGAACGGCGGCGGGGCGGCGTTGAGCATCGCGCCGACCCATCCCGGCGAGCGGGACGCGCGCCTCGCCCTGCGCGGTGGCTGGATCGCGTTGACCGGGGCCGGGAACGCGCCGACGCGCTTCACCACATTCGCCGATTTCGTCCTCTCCGATCTTCTGCGTCCACGCCGGATCGACGGGAGCGCCCATGTGGAGGGCTCGTCTTTCGAGGTCGGGCAACTCGGGGCGATCTGGCCTCAGGCCATGCTCACGGAGGCGCGGAAATGGGTGACGCGGAATATCGTCGCCGGACATGGCAGCGGCCTGGCGGTGACGGCGACGCTGCACGGCGATCACGGCTGGCCGAGCCTCCAGCCCGTGGGGATGCGGGGGGCGCTGCATCTCGAAGACGCGACCACGATCTGGCTGCCGGGCATGCCGCCCGCCGAACACCTCGCCGCCGATCTCGATTTCGCGAAACCCGATACATTGCGCTTCGTCATCCATAGCGGCGTCCAGCCCGCCGACGCCTCCGCGGGCGCGCCGCGCCTGACGCTGGCGGAGGCGACGGGGCTGATCGACGGGCTGTACGTTCGTGACCAGAACGGCACCTTCGTCCTTCGTCTCTCGGGCGATCTGGGGACGTATCTGCGCCTGCTCGCGCAGCCGCGCCTGCATCTCCTGTCGCGTCATCCGCTGCCGTTCAGCGCGCCCTCCGGTCCTGTCGCGGCGACGCTCCACATCCATCTGCCGCTGGAGGCCCATGTCCGGGACGAGGACATTCATATCGAGGCCAGGGGCGCGTTTCACGACGTTCATCTCGGCGACGTGTTGCTGGGCCGCGATCTCGCCGACGGGGCGGGAACGATCTTCGCGACCCAGAACGGCCTGGACGTCACCGGAACCGGGCGGCTGGGCGGCGTGGCGACCACGGCGAACGTGCGGGAAAAATTCCGGCATGACACGCGACGGGATGAGGTCACGCGCATTCACGCCGTTTCGACCTTCGATCCCGCCTCCTTCGAGGCGGCCGGGTTGGGATCGCCCGATCTCTTCACCGGGCAGGCGGTGTTGACCAGCGATTACGTCGCCCGCGCGGACGGGCGGGGGGATGTCGCTCTCGCGCTCGATCTCGGGGCGGCTGGGGTTTCCCTGCCGGTCTGGGACAAGGCGCCGGGGCTTGCAGCGTCCGCGCGGGCGCATGTGGCGCTGATGCATGACACGGTCACAGGGGTGGACGGGATCGTCGCGCAGGGGCCCGAACTGGCGCTCAACGGGCATGCGGTGCTCGACAAGGGGGGGATCGTCGGCGTGGCGCTGGAAGATTTTCACGTCCGGCGCTCGAAGGGGGATGCGCGAATCCTCTTCGGCAGCGGGGCTGACGCGCCGTTGCGCGTGATGGTGAATGCCGAGACGCTCGATCTCGCGCCGCTCTTCCATCGTGTGGCGGCCGGGTCCGGGGAACGGCCCGTCCGCGAGCGGCCTGCCGGCGCGTGGCGCAGGCGTGAATGGAAAGTCGATCTGAAGGCCCGGCGGCTCTTCCTGGCGCGGGAGGCCATGTTGGGCGGTGTGTCCGCCCATCTGGAAGAAAAGGGCGGCCGGCTGCTTTTCGCGACGGTGGAGAGCGTCGCGCCCGCCGAGACGCATGTGGTTCTCACGCCGCGCGGCCGCGAGCGCCATCTGGTGGCGACGACGGCGGATCTCGGCGCGATGCTGGATCAACTCGCGGGGATCAAGCGGATCGGCGGCGGCGCGATGCGGCTCGAGGGCGCGCTCCGGGACGAGCAGAACGGCGCGGGTGGCCTGACGTTCGAAGGCCGGCTGACCGGCGCGCATGTGGCGCTCCTGCATCCGCCCGCGGCGCTCACCTGGGTGACGCATCTTGCGCCGTATGATCGGGGTGTGGCCGATGGCGCGCATTTCGAATTCCGCGACATCTCCCTGCCCGTGACCTATCGCGCGGGACGCGTCACCATTCGTGACGGGCAACTCGGCAATGACGCGCTGGGCGCGACCGTGACCGGCGATATAGATACGGTAACGGAACGTATTGATCTGCGCGGGACGCTGGTCCCGCTCTTCAGCCTCAATGCCCTGCCGGGGAAACTTCCCGGTCTCGGAAAGCTTTTCGTCCCGGAAAAGGGGGGAGGGATGCTCGCGGCCACCTTCGCGGTGAAAGGCGCGCTCGGCGATCCTTCCGTGCATGTCAATCCGTTCTCCATGCTGCTGCCCGGCGTGCTGCGCGGGATTGCCGAATAGAAGCGATCGAAATGTTTTCGGGCCGTGGAACATCCACATATACATAACGGCGTCCGCGCCGCCTTCGCTGCCACGGTGAATGGACTCGCTTGTCGTGACAGTGTCGGATCGGGGAGGGGAGCGGGATGAAGCGGAGAAGGGACCAGGACCTGTCCTTGTCGCCGGAGACCATGAACGCGCTCGCGGCGATCCACCGGGAGGCGGAAGACGCCGCGCGGGCGGGCGGGCGGCCTGATTCCGGGCAGTTCGGCGAGCTTGCGAGGCGGATCGGGGAGTTCGCGCGCCATGAGAGACTGTCGCGGATCATTGAGCTTGGCCTGACGGTGCCGCACTGGTCGAGTCGTCATGCGGTGCTGACGGGCGGCGTGATGGCGGCGCTGGCGGTGAGGCGGAATGAAAGCGAGGCGCGCGTGATCTCCCTCGTCACGGCGGCGCTGGTGCATGATATCGGCAAGATATTTCTCCCCGACGCGGTGCTGCACTGGCCAGGCCCGTTGCATGGGGAGGCGTTGGACGTCATGCGCCGCCATGTGCTGATCGGTCACGATCTGTTGCTCGGCAGCGGCGGTTTCGACGAGACGGCGCTCACCGTTGCGCTGCATCACCATGAACTCCTGGACGGCAGCGGCTATCCCGGCGGACTTGCGGGGGACGAGATCGAGGAGAGCCTCCGGCTCGCGACGGTCTGCGACATCTTCGCCGCCCTGATCGAGGCGCGTTCCTACAAATCCGCCTTGCAGCCGGATGAGGCGTTGCAGCTCATGGGCGGCATGACCGACCAGATCGATGGCGGCGTGCTCGCGGAGCTGGAGGCGCTTCTGCATGAAAGCTGAGGGCATGCCGAGATCGGCGACGCTCTCGTTTTCCGCATGTGGAACGCCTATGTTCCTTCAATAGTGCCTTTGCCAGAGTGTCTTTATTCGAGGAAAATCTTCATGCGAGACGACGCGCCAGCCGATCTGTTCGGCGCCGAACCCGCCCCGCGTCGCGCGGCGGCGGCCGTCGTCGCGCATTCGAGTTGTCCGCCCTCCACGCAGCCTCTGGCGGACCGGCTGCGTCCGAAGACGCTCGACGACGTCGTCGGGCAGGCGCATCTGCTGGGGCCGGAGGGCGCGTTGCGGATGATGCTGGCGCGCAGGACGCTGCCGAGCCTCATTCTCTGGGGTGGGCCGGGATGTGGCAAGACGACGATCGCGCGGCTTCTGGCGGGAGCGGCCGGGCTGCGGTTCGAGCAGATTTCGGCCGTGTTCTCGGGCGTGGCCGATCTCAAGAAGGTCTTCGACAACGCCCAGCGCTTCCAGGCGGAGACGGGGCGCGGGACGCTGCTGTTCGTCGACGAGATCCATCGCTTCAACCGGGCGCAGCAGGACGGTTTCCTGCCCTATGTCGAGCGCGGGACGGTGGTGCTGGTCGGCGCCACGACGGAGAATCCGTCCTTCGCGCTGAACGGCGCGCTGCTTTCGCGCTGTCAGGTGCTGGTGCTCAACCGGCTGGACGATTCGGCGCTGGAGGCGCTGATCGTGCGGGCGGAGGGCGAGCTGGGCCGCGCCCTGCCGCTGGACGAGGCCGCGCGGGCGACGCTGCGCGCCATGGCGGACGGGGACGGGCGGTATCTTCTCAATCTCGTCGAACAGGTCGCGGCGCTGGACGAGACGAAGCTTCTGGCGCCCGCCGATCTGGCGGCGCTTCTGGCGCGGCGGGCGGTGCTCTATGACAAGGACCGGGAAGAGCATTACAACCTCATCTCGGCGCTGCATAAATCCCTGCGCGGATCGGACCCGGATGCGGGGCTCTACTGGTTCGCGCGGATGCTCGAAGGCGGCGAGGACCCGCGCTATATCGCGCGGCGTCTGACGCGCTTCGCGGCGGAGGATGTGGGCATGGCCGATCCGTCGGTTCTGCCGCTCGCCATCGCCGCGTGGGAAACCTATGAGCGGCTCGGGAGTCCGGAGGGCGAACTGGCTCTTGCCGAGCTGGTGGTGGCTCTGGCGACCGCGCCGAAATCCAATGCGGTCTATAAGGCCTACAAGGCGGCGCGGCGTCTGGCGAAGGAGACCGGCAGCCTCGGGCCGCCCCATCACATCCGCAATGCGCCGACGCGGCTGATGAAGGATCTCGGCTATGGGCGGGGCTATGAATACGATCATGACACGGAGGAGGCGTTCTCCGGCCAGGATTACTTCCCCGACGAGATGGAGCGTGTGACGCTGTACGCGCCGACGCCGCGTGGACGGGAGGCGGAGATCAGGAAAGTGCTGGACAGGCAGGCCGCGATGAGGGCAAGCCGTCGCCCATGAGTGTCCAGACCCATATCGTCAGCGAGGACGAAGCCGATCTGCGCCTCGACCGCTGGTTTCGACGTCATTTCCCCGATCTGACCCAGGGGGCGTTGCAGAAGCTCTGCCGCACCGGGCAGGTTCGTGTCGATGGCGGCCGTGTGGCCGGGGCGAGCCGCCTCGCGCCCGGCCAGACCATTCGTGTTCCGCCCTTGCCGCAACCCTCCGTTCCGGCCGCGTCCGAGGCGCCCGCGCCGCTCGATCCGCTGCTGGCGAAGGAAATCGAGCGGATGGTGATCTATCGCGACGAAAAGATCATTGTGCTCGACAAGCCCTCCGGCCTGCCGACGCAGGGCGGGCCGGGCATCACGAAGCATGTGGACATGATGCTGGACGGCCTGCGCGACGGGCGTGCGGATCGTCCGCGCCTCGTGCATCGCATCGACCGGGATACGTCCGGTCTGTTGCTGGTGGCGCGCACGCCGGGGGTCGCGGCGAAGCTGGCGGCCGCATTCCGAGGGCGGGATGTGAAGAAGACCTATTGGGCTGTGGTCGTCGGGCGGCCGATGCCGGGCGAGGGCGTGATCGACCAGCCTCTGGCGCGTCTGGGCGCGGGCAACGGCGCGCTGGTGATCGCGGCGTCCCGCGACGATGAGGACGCCGCCAGCGCGCGGACGGAGTACGTGACCGTCGATGCGGCGGGGCGGAAGATGGCGTGGCTCGCCCTGTCGCCGCTGACCGGGCGCACGCATCAGCTTCGCGTGCATTGCGAGACGATCGGCACCCCGATTCTCGGCGATCCGCGCTATGGCGGCAAGGCGGCTCATCCGGAGGGGTTCGCGGACCGGCTGCATCTTCATGCGCGCGCGCTCGATCTGCCGCATCCGGATGGCGGACGGCTGATCGTCGCGGCGGGGCTGCCGCCCCATATGCGCGAGACGTTCCGCGATCTGGGTTTTTCGCCCGGCGAGACGCCCGCGCCGCAGCGCATTCACGGGCCGAAGCCCGCGGCAGCCGCCGTCAAGGCGGTCAGGAGAACCGTCGGCGGCGGGAGGACGGGACGTTGAGGCGGCTGCTGTTTCTGCTCATTGCCCTGCTGGTGCTGCTGGCGGGATTCGGTGTGGCCGGGCATGTTCTGGTGGATCGTTCGGCGCTGCGCGAGGACGTGATCCTGGCGGCGAAGCAGCAGACCGGCGACGATCTGCGGATCGGGTCGCTCTCCGTGGCGTTCTTCCCCTGGCCGGGCTTCGTGGCGCGGGACGTGTCGCTCTCCGGCCCGCAGGGGGAGGCTGCCCCGGCCTTGCTGACGGCGCGGGACGTGCGCGGCAGCGTGGCGTTGCTGCCGCTTCTGCATCGCGAGGTCCGGGTTGAGCATCTGGTGGTCGCCCATGGCGCGGTGACGCCGTACCGCTCCGCGGATGGGGCGGCGAACTGGCGGATCGCGCCTCAGGCCGCCGCTTCGGTTCAGGATACAAATGCAGGCGCGGGCGAGCGTTCGCCGCTGACGCCGATGACGGGGCGGTGGCGGGTGAGCGTGGCGAGCGCGGTGCTCGCGGACATGAAGCTGTCCTTTCATGATGAGTCGCGCGCGCAGGGTGGCGAGGCCCAGCTGGATCGGCTCGCGCTGGACGGGCTCGACGGGCACACGCCCTCCTTCGACCTGACGGCGCGGCACGGGAAGACACCCTTCACCCTGAGCGGGCATGTGGGGCCGCTGGCGGCTGTATTCGGCGAGGGGAGTGCCGCGCGCATTCCCTGGGCCGTGAGTCTGGCCGGGACGCTCGGGACGGATGCGGTGCATTCCGACCGGTTCACGTTCGACGGGCAGATGCTCGATGTCGCGGGTTTGTCCGGAATTTCCGGCACGTTGCGCGGATCGGTGGCGCATTTGCGCGATCTGGAAGGCGTTTTCCCTCATGCCGGTTTGCCGGAAGTGGATGGAGTTTCCGGCGAGATCAGCCTCTTCAACGTCACGCCCACGGCGGAGGGCTGGCGTACCCGCGAACCGGGCGGCGGGGTGAATCATCTGCATCTGACCATGGGGTCGGCGGTGCTGCCGGATGGCGTGGTGCTGCATGACGTGGCGCTCGGGGCCGAGACGCTGTCCGCGCCGCTGGAACTGTCGGGGCGGCTGGATGCGGCGGGCCGGTCGATCGGGGTTCAGCTTCATCTCGGCACGCTGGAGCAGGCGCAGGACACGTGGCGTTCCGATTTCGGGACGGCCCTGCCGGTCGCGGTGGAGGCGCACGGCCTGCCGGGTTCGGCCGGGGCCGGGGATACGCTGAATGCGACGGGGTCGGTCGGCGCGGATGCGGTTGCGTTCGATGGGCAGGCCCGTCTCGGTGTCCTGACGGTCGCGGGGATGGATTTGCGGCATGTCGTGGTTCAGGCGGCGTATGCCGGGCCGGTCGATCAGGGCGTTCGTCCGGCTCTGGGCAGCGGCACGGGTCATGGGACGGCCAGTGTCGGCGAGGTGCGTTTCGGCGGGCAGGTGTATCACGATCTGAAGGTTCAGGCCGTGCTGGCGAAGGGGCGGCTGGAGCTTGATCCGCTCTCCGCCCAGGGCGCGGCCGGAGCACTGGCGGGAGCTGTGACGTTCGTGGCCGCCGATCCGGGCGTGGCGCTGACGGCGCGTCTGGCTCCGGTGACGCTTCCGGCGGAAGTGCTGCAACACTGGGCGGGTCTTCCGCCGTTGTTGCAGGGGCCGGTGGAACTGGTGGGCGAGGTGCATGGCGAAGGCATCGACCGCGCGGCGCTGCTGGGGTCGCTGACCGGGCATCTGGGCCTGTCGATGGTCGACGGCAAGGTGAACGGCGCGCGGCTGGGCGCGTTCGTCGGGCAGGAGGCCGGGCTGGCGCTGGGGAGCGGCGAGATCGGGATGCGGTGTCTCGGCGTGCACATGCGGCTTGCCGGCGGGCAGGCGGTGCTGGACACGATCGGGCTGGAAGCCGGGATGCTCGGCGCGACGGGTCATGGCACGGTGGAGCTGGCCGGTCAGACGCTCGCGCTGCATCTGCTGCCGCATGTCGGGATCGGCGGCACGGGTGCCTCGACCCCGATCGCGGTGACGGGGACGCTGGACTCACCGCATGTCGCGCAGGAAGCCGGGGTGGACGGGCGCTACCAGATCACGATCGGCGGCCCGATGCCTGATCCCTGCGCGTCTCTCACCGCGGCGCGGGAGGGAATGGCCGGCCCCGCCGCGCCGGCGCCGCATCGTTCCAAGGCGGTGAACCTGTTGCGCTCCCTGGGCATCCTGCATTGAGCGGGGCGTTGCGCCGCTTCTGGCAGACGGTCGCGGTGAAGCCGGTGGCGGCGGGATTCGCCGTCACGCTGGACGGGCGGGGAGTGCGTCTGCCCGGAGGGTCGCCGCTGGTCGTGGCGAGTGCGGCGCTGGCGGAGGCGATCGCGGCGGAGTGGGAGGCGATTGCGCCCGGTGCCCCCTTCGATCCCGGCGCTTTGCCGTTGACGCGCATTGCCGGGACGATGATCGAGCGGATCGCGCCGGGCCGCGCCGCCATCATCACCATGCTGGTGAATTTCGGCGTGTCCGATCTCCTGCTCTATCGTGAAGAGGCGTTGCAGGCGGAGCAGGCCGCGCTCTTCGATCCCGTGCTGGAGGCATTTGCGCGGCGTCACGGCGTGCAACCGCGTGTGACGCTGGCGCTGATCCCGCAGGAGGCGGAGCCGGAGGAACGGAAGGCTCTGACGGCAGCGCTGGAGGCGCAGGATGACGCCGGTCTCGCGGCGCTGGGCGTGCTTACGCCGGCGCTGGGAAGTCTGATTCTGGCTTTGGGGCTGGTGGAGGGCTGGGTCGACCGGGACCGCGCGCTGGACGCGGCCTTTCTGGAAGAACGCTGTCAGATGAGGCGCTGGGGCGAGGATACGGAAATAAAGCGCCAGTTGGCGTCGCGGGCGGCGGATGTCGATGATGCGATGCGGTTTTTGATGCTCTCGCGACAAATTGGAACGGCCGGGGCATGATTTTGCCATGATCCTCGTCGAAACAGGACCCTGTTGTGAAGCGCGACCGGATGAGAGGTTTGGTTACTGGTCGTGACTGGACCTGTGGAAGAAAAAGCGGGATACCGCTCTTCGGCTTCAGGTAGAAAGCAAACGGGAGAACAGAATATGAGTGGTTATTCCGTGGATATGGGTGTGACGGCGTCGCAATTTCCGGAAGATGCGCTCAAGCTGCGGCGCGCGACGTTCGGGGCGCGTTCGGCGCGGATCTTCGCCACATGCGCGCAGGGGGCCTGGGTCCTGCTCGCCATGACGCCGGTGATCGTGGTTCTCTGCGCGCTGAAGGGGTAAGGATTCCCTTCAAATCGAAGGGTGCGGAGCGGCCTTGCGGCCGCCTTTTCCGTTTGAGTGCAGCAGGTTGAGTGCAGCAGGGTTCAGGGCAGCAGGACGGTGGCCGTCGCCGCTGCCGCGATCCCTTCCTCGCGGCCGGTGAAGCCCAGGCGCTCGGAGGTCGTGGCTTTCACCGAGATGCGCTCGATCCCGACCTGAAGCAGCTCCGCGAGACGGGCGCGCATCGCTTCCACGTGGGGGCGGATTTTCGGCCGCTCGCAGATCAGCGTCACATCCGCGTTCACCAGCATGCCGCCGCGCGCGCGGATGCGCTCCCCGGCGTGAATCAGGAAGCGGGCGGAGTCCATGTCCTTCCACTCATTGTCGGAAGGCGGGAAATGCGCGCCGATATCGCCCTCGGCCAGCGCGCCGTAGATCGCGTCGCAGAGGGTGTGGATGCCCACATCGGCGTCGGAATGGCCCGCGAGGCCGCGATCGTGCGGAACCGTGATGCCGCAGAGAATCAGCGGACGCCCGGCCTCGAAGGCGTGGACGTCATAGCCGAGGCCGGTGCGGGGCAGGGGCATCGCGCCCAGAAGACGTTCGAGTCGCACGAGATCCTCCGGCAGGGTCAGCTTGATGTTGTCGTCGTCGCCCGGCACCACGGCGATGCTCAGGCCCGCGGCTTCCAGCAGGGCGGCGTCGTCGGTCGCGTGATCGGTATGGGTGCGATGCAGATCGCGCAGGAGGGTGAAGCGGAAGCCCTGCGGCGTCTGGGCGCGCCAGAGCGAGTCGCGCGGCACGGTGGTCTCGACCACGCCGTTCCGCACGCGCTTGAGCGTATCCGCCACGCGCACGGCGGGAATTGCGCCGGGGTGCTCTTCCAGCGCGGCGAGCACGGCGGCGGTGATGCGGGCGGGGACGTAGGGACGCGCGCCGTCATGCACGAGCACGAAATCGGGCGGCGGCCCGGGCAATGCGTCGAGCGCCTCCAGCCCCGCGCGGACGCTGTGCTGGCGCTCGCTTCCGCCGCCGACCGGCGGGAGAACCTTTTCGAGTCCCTCCAGGGCTTCGGCCAGGGCGAAGTCATCGCCGACCGGGAGGATGACGTCCACATGGGGTTGCAGCGCCTCCGCCGCGTGGCGGATGACGGGCTTGCCCCCGAGCATGAGGAATTGCTTGCTGATGGCGTGGCCCGGCGCCGCCTCGGCGAAGCGGCGGCCCGACCCTGCGGCGAGAAGGATGGCGGCGATACGCATGGTGGCCATGCAATGCGGGTTCACCGGCCGGGCGTCAAGGAGGTATGTCCCGATTTGAAGTGCCCGGTCCCGGTGTCCCGGTTCAGCGTCCGATGTCGCGCAGGCGCTTGCCTGCGTAGAGGTTGCGTTCGATCACCTCCAGCGCCACGCCGCGCGTCTCGGGGACGAAGGCGAGGGTGAAGAGGAGGAAGAGGGCGTTGAAGGCGGCGTAGAGCCAGAAGGTGCGCGGCGCGCCCAGCCCGTCGAGCAGGATGAGAAAGGTCTGGCCGACGAGGTAATTGGCCGCCCAGTTGGTGAAGGTCGAGCAGGCGATGCCGAAATCGCGACCTTCGAGCGGCTGGATTTCCGCGCAGAGAATCCAGATCATCGGTCCGGCGGAGAAGGCGAAGCCCATGACGAAGCAGAGCAGCACGGCGACGGCGAGGTAATGCACGAGGTCGCTGTTCGTGTGGCCGAGGGAGAGCAGCCAGGCGAGCGCGCCCATTCCGGCGGCCATGATGACGAAGCCGGTGAGCAGCATGGAGCGGCGGCCCCAGCTATCGGCGAAACCGATGGCGATGAAGGTCGCCAGCACGTTCACGAGTCCGATGGTCGCCGTGCCCCAGAGTTGTCCCGACTGCCCGAATCCGGCGACCTCGAAGATGCGTGGGGCGTAATACATCACGATGTTGATGCCGGTGAGCTGCTGGATGAGTTGCAGGGCGATGCCGAGCAAGACGGAGCGGCGGAAATTCGGGTTCTCGCGCAGGAGGCTGACCCCGCGCTGCTTTTCCGTTACCGAGGCGCGGATGGAGTCAGCCTCGCTCAGGGCGTGTTCGCGCGAGCCGCGCAGATGGGTCAGCGTGTTGACCGCCTCCTCCATCCGCCCGCGCAGGACGAGCCAGCGCGGGCTGGCGGGCAGGAAGAACGCGCCGATGACGAAGACCACGCCCGGGACCGCCACGATGCCGAGCATCCAGCGCCATGCGCCGTAATAGGCCAGCACGGCGTCGGAGAGGAAGGCGAGCAGGATGCCTGAGGTGATCATGAGCTGGTAGAGGGAGATCATGCGCCCGCGCCGCGATTCATCGGCGATCTCGGAAATATAGAGCGGCGCGACGAAGCTGGCGATGCCGATGGCGACGCCCAGCACGATGCGGCCCGCGACCATTTCCGGCACGCTCTGGGCGAAGGCGCAGCAGAGCGCGCCGGCGACGAAGGCGAATCCGCTGATGATGAGCGAGGCGCGGCGGCCCAGCACGGCGGAGGTGCGGCCCGCGACGAGCGCCCCCGCAGCCGCGCCGAGCGTCATCGACGCGACGATGAAGCCAAGCGTCGCGTCACTGATCCGGAATGCCTTCTGGATGAAGCTCAATGCGCCGGAGATGACACCGATATCGAGGCCGAACATGAGTCCCGCGACGGCGGCGAGGATGGCGGCAAGCAGCATGCGCCCGACGAGGCGTGGCGGCTCGATCGCGCCGGGAGGATTCGCGTCATTCATATAAAGAAAATCTCCAGGGTCTTTCATGCGCCACGGGACGGTGGGCCGATCGCTGTCGGCTCGCTGCCGCCGGATATTGGATTAACATCCCGTTATATGTCCGCGAACCCACGTCCGCGTGATGAAGCGTGAAAGACGCCGGGCACCTCAGTGGAGCAGCAGGCCCGTCTGATGGGGGCTGTCGAGGCTGAAGGCCGGAATCCGGACGTCGAAGCGGCGAAGGGAAAGGGGGGCGATCATGTGATAGACGCCCCGCATGAAGCCGCTCGGGGTCTCCAGCGACGCGCCGGAGGTGTATTCGAAGCTCTCGCCCGCGCCGATGACGGGCTGTTCGCCGACGACGCCGTCGCCATGGACATGTTCCACATGGCCGCGCGCGTCGATGATCTCCCAGGAGCGGCTGAGGAGCTGGACGGTTTCCTGCCCCTCATTGGCGATGCGGATATGGTAGGCCCAGGCGTAGCGATGCTCTTCGGGCTGGGAATGGTCGTCCAGCCAGAAGGTGCGGACGCAGACGACGACGTCCTGCGTGCGCGCTTCGAAACGTGACGCGGCCTCCATGGCCTCGGCGAAAGCTGAGTCCGGATCTGCGACAAGACGGGGCGGAGGAGGTCTGCGGGCCATGACGCCCTGTTCTGCCATCCGCCCTGTCGTTGTGCAACAGGCCCGTTACAAATTGTCCATTACAGGGCGGCGAGACCGCGCCTGAGATCGGCGATCAGATCGGCGGTGTCTTCCAGCCCCACGGAAAGGCGGATTACTCCATCCGTGATGCCCAGCCGCGCGCGCTCCTCCGCTCCCACGCGCATATGGGTGGTTGTCGCCGGGTGGGTGGCGAGCGAACGGGCGTCGCCGAGATTGTTGGAGATGGCGATCAGCTTCAGGGCGTCGAGAAAGCGGAACGCCCCCTCCTTTCCGCGATCGACCTCGAAGGCCACGAGCGAGCCGCCATCGCTCATCTGGCGGGCGGCGAGGTCCGCCTGCGGGTGGTCGGCGCGGCCCGGATAGCGCAGGCGCAGGATGCCCGGCGCGTCGGCGAGGAAATCGGCGACGGCGGCGGCGTTGCGCGCCATGGCGGCGACGCGGAGCGGCAGGGTTTCGAGCCCCTTGAGCAGAACCCATGCATTGAAGGGCGAGAGGGCGTTGCCGGTGTTGCGCGTGAAGGGCTGGAGGGTTTCCTCGATCCATTGCTTGCGGCCCAGCACGGCGCCGCCCAGCACGCGGCCCTGGCCGTCGATATGCTTGGTGCAGGAATAGAGGATGACATCCGCGCCGAATGCGAGCGGCTTCTGGCCGAGGGGCGAGGCGAAGACGTTGTCCACCATCAGCAGCGCGCCCGCCTTATGGGCGAGATCGGCGATGCGGGCGATGTCGAGCACGTCGAGCATCGGGTTGGAGGGGCTCTCCAGCAGCACGGCGGCGGCGGGCTTCGACAGCGCCTCGGTCCAGCCGTCGAAATCGCCGCCGTCGACGAAGATCGTCTCCACGCCGTAGCGGGGCAGCAGGTTGGCCACGATCCAGTGGCAGGAGCCGAACAGCGCGCGGGAGGCGACGACGCGGTCCCCGGCCTTCACATGGCTGAGCAGGGCGGAGGAGACCGCGCCCATGCCGGTCGCGGTCACGATGCAGGCTTCCGCGCCCTCGAGCATGGCGAGGCGGCGCTGGAGGGCGTCAGTGGTCGGGTTGCCGAAGCGGGAATACTGGTAGTGTTGTGCTTCGCCGAGGAAGGTGGCGGCGGCCTGTTCGGCGCTGTCATAGACGAAGCCGGAGGTCAGGAAGATGGCCTCGCTGGTCTCGCCATAGGGGGTGCGGTCAATATCCGCGTGCAGAAGCCGGGTGTTCAGGCCGGGAGACTCTTCGATCATGAAAGTCGTCACTCCAAAATGCGGGCGCGCGGGGCGCGTCGCGTCATTCTGGCCGTGGAAGTCCTGGCCCTGCGACGCGGATGCGGCGGAGCCCGGGCCTCTTTAGCGCTGTTCTTTAGCCTCGCCGCAAGCCGGCCAATCAAATCACGAGGGTCGCGCGCCACCCGGCGCGTCGACATCGGCTTTATGACGCTGGAAGGCCCGGGACGTCAACCGTCCCGGCGTCGCGCGTATGGGGTCGGGTCGGGCACGCAGGGTTCTGCACTCTACCCGCCAGAGGCGGAACGCATGATTTTCACGCGGCGCGCTGCGGGACGGCGAAATGCGTGCGGCGGGATTGCGCGGACGGGCGGGTTTATGTAAAGAAGGCCGCACTCGCGGTGCGGGTGTAGTTCAATGGTAGAACGGCAGCTTCCCAAGCTGCATACGAGGGTTCGATTCCCTTCACCCGCTCCAGAATCCCGCTTGGAAAAACCCTGGATTTCTGCCGGTTTTAAGGCGCTCGCTCGTTGTCGGTGAGAGCCTCTGCCTGCCTGCGATCGTGGACGCTGGGGGCCTTGGCGTGTCAGATATCGGAGCCATGATCTGGATCGCTTGACTGTCTATCGACCCAGGCTTTGGCAAAAAATGGTTTCGTGACAGGGAGCCGATTTGGCTGACATCAATAATTTTCTGATAAAGCATTGCGTTAAATTGAGTGTCGTATCTCTCTGTCTCTTTGGGAGTCTCGAATGACTGACCCCATACGGGTGTATTCAGCGCACAAAGATCACGACGAGCTCATCAAGCTTGGCATAAGATGCAACACTGCCGAGAAAACGGAAAATAAAATATGTATAGACCAAAAATTAACAAAAAAAGATAGAAATGAATTATTAACAATATATTTTTGTGGCGACAACAACTCCATTCAAATACATGGAAATGAATTGCCGGTCGGATCTATCTCGTTTATGGGAAATGATTCAAGTGTCCGTATTTACAGAGAAAATGATGTTAATATAAATGTGTTTTTATATGATCGATCTAATTTATATATAGAGAAATCATTCTCCATATTTGGTTTGTTTGCCTCCATCTATTCAAACACGACACTCAGGATACGAGAAAACTGTCTGATAGCAAATGATGTAAAGATTTGGACCTTTGACCACCATGCTATCATTGATCTGAAGACGATGAAGCAGCGTAATTTTCCGCAAGACGTTGATATTGGCCCCCATGTTTGGATCGGTGAATCCTCGCAAATTCTCAAGGGCACTCGAATCGAAGTGGGTTCGATTATTTCGGCTGGAGCAATTGTGCGCGGTCTGATTCCGTCACGAGAATTATGGGGCGGGAATCCTGCGCGGCGTGTTCGGCGTCATATGTCCTGGACACCCTCACATCCAACAAACACATATGACTTGAATGTCATGTTGGCCTCGATGCCCGACGACCAATCAAATTGGTCTCGGTTCAAGGAACGATTGAAAAAATTACTGAGCCGACGATCTGCAGCCCGGCAGCGACCCTAAAACAGCCAGCTCCAGAAGCCATGGTCCTGCAAATCCTCCCGGCAGGCCGCCAATTGTTGCGCATAAAGCTGCGCCCGCACCGAAACCTGGTCGGCTATTCGAAGCAACCGGGTTTTTTGGGTGTAGGATCGTGCGCGATATCCGCCCCATCCTTCATGATAGGCCAGATATTGCCGCCGGGCATCCGTTACCGGAATGCCGAATTGATGGCGGGACTGCACGATATACCAGCTCATGAAATCCAGCGCGTCGTGGAAATCGTCGCGGCTCGCGCTCTGGTCGGTTCGCCGTTCGAAATCCCGCCAGGTCGCATTCTTCGCCTGCGGATAGCCATAGGCCGAGGTGACGTATCCCGTGGGAACGATCCACAGGAAATAGGTGCGTTTCGTATGAAGCGCCGCGTGAAATCCCGATTCTTGATACATGATCGCCATCGGCACCGAAACCGGAACAGCCCATTTCCGCTGTGCCTTCATCGCCGCGTGGTACCAGGAACGCTTTTCCTTGAATACGGAGCAAATATTCCCGGGATGTTCCGGCGGTGCGGTCACACATCCTGTCAGCAACACGCCGGACAGCCCAAGAAACGCCGCGTACCGCATCGCGCTACCGCGAGGACTTGACCGGCATGCGCTCTTGCGTCGCCATGTCAGTCTGCAACGGGCGAACAGATTTCGACGAGGCAACCATTGATATCTCGCACATAGCCGACGATCTGGCCCCACGGCTTCTCCGCGGGCGCCGTAATGGCCGCAGCCCCGGCGGCGAGCGCCGTGTCGTAGGCAGCACGCGGATCGTCTGTCACCAGCGCAATTTCGTATCCTGCGGCCAACTCGGATTTGCGGTTGGGACGTATGGCAAGCCCGTTCATTTCCGCCATCGACTCACCGGCAAAGGCGAGCACCGTTTCTCCCGTCTGCATTTCGGCGTAGAGATTGCTCTCATGGATGAAGCGACGTTCGAGTCCAAAAGCCTCTTCGTAAAAGCGGACGGTGGCGGGCACGTCCGCGACATATATGATGGTGTATCCGAGCTTCATGAAGACTCCTTAGAAGAGCCATCGGACGAGAGCAAATCTCAACGCACTTCCCGCGTTCGGCGCAGGCAACGCCACGGAATGCTTGAGACAGGCCGGACCCGGATCGGCTCAGAAATGCGTATGGATCAACGGGCTGATCGACACGGCCATCAGGACCAGGCCGAAGAGTGCCATCAGTTTGAACAGGAAGAACATCCCGTTCTCGACCAGTTCGCTGCGTGTGGCAAGGAGGACGAACAGGTCCGGCGTGGCGGGAGCGGCGGTGTCTCCGGTCAGGGCGGCGAGGCGCTGGGCAGCCCGCGCATGGGTGCGGCGGGTCATTTCAGTGTCGGAAAGATCTGCCTTGCGATAGAGTTCGGCGATATATCGGTCCAGCGTTTCGAGCCGGTAGAAACCGCCCTGTTCTTCCGGTCCGGCGCCGAGCCAGTTCAACGCGCCCAGACGGAGCGGAGAGACGCCGAGATAGCGGGCAGCGGCCGTCCGGGTCAGACGTTGTCCGGGGCCGGGCGTGCGCGGCGGCAGGCGCAGGAGATTGTCGCCGGTGGAAGACGCGCCGGTGGTTGACCGGCCAGTGGGAGACCGGTCAGCGGAAGACGGATTCATGGACGAGGGCGGTGTTCGGCCTGACTGCATGGTGACGCACCGTTGTCGGGGCGAAAACCCTAGCGTGTCCGCGCCGGTTGCGTCGAGAAAAACAAGCGGGGTCAGGCGCGCTTTCCTGCGGTGCGCGCATCCTCCACCGTCTCGAAGCCCTGTTTCCGCATGGCGTCGAGCAGTTCGCGTTTCAGTCGGGGAAGTAGCGCGGGGCCCTCGAAAATGAAGGCGGAATAGACCTGCACCAGATCGGCTCCGGCCAGAAGCCTGTCGAGAATATCGCGCCCCGTCTCGATTCCGCCGCAGGCGACGAGGATCAGCCGTCCTTGGGCGAGGTCCGCGGCGCGGCGGAGCATGTCGATCGCAAGAGGGCGGAGAGGCCGCCCCGAGAGGCCGCCGCTTTCGGTTGCATGAAGATCTCGCAGTCCGGCGGGGCGGGAAATAGTGGTGTTGCCGAGGATCAACCCGTCCGCCTTGTGAGCGATGGCAGCCTCGATGACGGAGCCGAGCACGTCCGGCGGGAGGTCCGGGGCGAGCTTTATGAGCAGGGGCGGCCGGTGCGGATTGCGCGCGGCCACGGCATCCAGCATCGCGGCGAGAAACGCGGCGCTTTGCAGGTCGCGCAGGCCCGGCGTGTTGGGCGAGGAGAGGTTGATGGTGATGTAGTCGACATAGGGGCTGACGCGGGCGACGAGTTCCGGATAGTCGCGCAGGGGATCGGCGCCCGTCTTGTTGATGCCGAGATTGGCGCCGATCGGCGTCCTGCCGACGCCGTGCGGGCCGCCATTCGGGCGCGGGCGATGAAGGCGGGCGAGGCGTCGGCAGAAACGGTCGATCCCGCAGCCGTTGAAGCCCATGCGGTTGATGATGGCGCGATCTTCCGTGAGCCGGAACAGGCGCGGGCGGGGATTGCCCTGCTGGGGACGGGGGGTGACGGTGCCGGCCTCGACGAAGCCGAATCCCAGCCGGGCGAGGGGACGTATGGCGCGGGCGTCCTTGTCAAAACCGGCGGCAAGCCCGATCGGGTTGGGGAAGCGCAGCCCCAGCGCGCGAGTCGCGAGCTGCGGAACGTCGTGGGGCGCGAAGGGAGTCAGGCCGAGCGCCAAAGCATGGATGGCGGTCTCGTGCGCGGTCTCGGGGTCGAGCCGGCGCAGAAGGGAGACGGGCAATGTGTCCAGCAGCGACATGACGGTTCGGTCCTCTCGGGCAAGGGCCCCCGGGGCAAGGGGGAACGTCTTAGCGCGCCTGGGTGTGGGAGGAAATCGGGTGTTTCTGCCCGGCGCGGAATCGGATAAGCGATACGGCATGTGGGACGAACCCTATCTCGAAACCTGCTGCCGCTCGGCCTTGCACCGGCTTCTGCTGTGCGAGGATGTCGGGCGCGTGCAGGGATTGCGCGACCAGCCCTGTCTGGAGCGGTTGCAGCGCATGGGCTTCGCGCGGATGCGGGCGGACGGGCGGTTCGTCATCACGCCGGCCGGGCAGGTCAGGCATGACAAGGAGATCGGCAAGCTGGCGCCGGTCTATCGGAGTCGCCGCCGCTTCGCGGGATAGGCGCGTCACTTCTCGTTTGCGTGAGAAGAGGCGTCATGCAGTTGACTTTTCGCGCGAAAGTCATCGACACTCGGCGTCACCAAGGGGGGCCCCGGCAAGGGGCTGAGAGGCTGATGGCGCGGGGAGGCGATTCCCGTGCGCGCAGCGACCCTGCCGGGGCGCGTCGTGCGGTCCGGGGAACCTGATCCGGTTCGTACCGGCGGAGGGATTGGTCTGGACACGAGGTGGCGGGAGTCCCGAGGACTCCATCCCACCCGTCATACCCTTTTCCACACGCCTGGACGATCCGTATCCGCTACGCGGAGACGTGCGATATGGACGACCAGACTCTTGATGTTTCCAATTTCGGTCCCGTTCCAGGCTCGGTGACGACCGGGCCGATCGAGGGATCGGCGAAAATCTGGTCCTCGCCCGAGGGGCGCGGGGACATGCGGGTGCCGTTTCGGGAGATCGCGCTGCATCCCAGCGCGGGCGAGCCGCCCGTCCGGGTCTATGACACCTCCGGCCCCTATACCGATCCCGCCGCGGCGATCGACGTGGAGACGGGGCTTCCCTCCGTGCGCGGGGACTGGCTGGCGCGGCGCGGTTTTGCGCGGGTCGAGTCGACGCGGGGGGTGAAGCCCGAGGATAACGGCTTCGCCAGTGGGGAATATCTCGTCTCGCCCTGTCCGGCGGCGCATCGGGTGCTGCGCGGCGCGACGGGTCAATTGGTGACGCAGTACGAATTCGCCCGCGCGGGGATCATCACGGATGAAATGATCTATGTCGCGCATCGCGAGAATCTCGGCCGGGCGGCGATGATCGAGGGCGCCGAGGCGCGGCGGGCGGATGGCGAGGATTTCGGCGCGAATATCCCGGCCTTCATCACGCCCGACTTCGTGCGCGCCGAAATCGCGGCGGGGCGGGCGATCATTCCCGCCAACATCAACCATCCGGAGCTGGAGCCGATGATCATCGGCCGGAACTTCCTGGTGAAGATCAACGCGAATATCGGCAATTCCGCCGTGACCTCCTCGGCGGCGGACGAGGTGGAGAAGATGGTGTGGGCGATCCGCTGGGGCGCCGATACGGTGATGGATCTTTCCACGGGGCGCAACATCCACAATATCCGCGACTGGATCCTGCGCAACGCGCCCGTGCCGATCGGGACCGTGCCGCTCTATCAGGCGCTGGAGAAGGTCGGCGGCGTGGCGGAGAAGCTGTCCTGGGAGGTGTATCGGGACACGCTGATCGAGCAGGCCGAGCAGGGGGTGGATTATTTCACGATTCACGCCGGGGTGCGTCTGCGGCATGTGCCGCTGACGGCGCATCGCACCACGGGCATCGTCTCGCGCGGTGGGTCGATCATGGCGGCGTGGTGTCTGGCCCATCATCGCGAGAGCTTCCTCTACGAGCATTTCGAGGAGATCTGCGACATCATGCGGGCCTATGACATCTCCTTCTCGCTGGGGGACGGGCTGCGGCCCGGCTCGATCGCGGACGCCAACGACGCGGCGCAGTTCGCCGAGCTGGAGACGTTGGGCGAACTGACGAAAATCGCCTGGGCGAAGGGCTGTCAGGTGATGATCGAGGGGCCCGGCCATGTGCCGATGCACAAGATCAAGGTCAACATGGAGAAGCAGCTTCGCGAATGCGGCGAGGCGCCGTTCTACACGCTCGGCCCGCTGACGACCGATATCGCGCCGGGATACGATCACATCACCTCGGGCATCGGAGCGGCGATGATCGGCTGGTACGGCTGCGCCATGCTCTGCTACGTCACGCCGAAGGAGCATCTCGGCCTGCCGGATCGCTCGGACGTCAAGACGGGGGTGATCACCTATCGCATCGCGGCGCATGCGGCCGATCTCGCCAAGGGGCATCCGGCGGCACAGATCCGCGACGATGCGATCTCGCGCGCGCGGTTCGAGTTCCGCTGGGAAGATCAGTTCAATCTCGGGCTCGATCCGGACACGGCGCGGCGCTTCCATGACGCCACCCTGCCGAAGGAGGCGCACAAGACGGCGCATTTCTGCTCCATGTGCGGGCCGAAATTCTGCTCCATGAAGATCAGCCACGATATCCGCGCCGAGGCGGAGCGGCAGGACGGGCTGGCGCGGATGAGCGAGAGCTTCGCGGAGCAGGGAGGAAAACTTTACGTTCCGGCGGATTGACCGCCGCGCCCGGCGGAGGGACAGTTCTTTCATGAAGAAGGCTGATCGCGCCGGGCCGCCGGACCATCCGCTCGATGTGCCGGCCCCGCTCGCGTCAACCGGCGGGAAGAAGGAAAACGCGCGGGGAAAGCGGCGGCTGGCGCGGTGCGCATCGCCGAAGCGGGAGGACATGCGTGCCATTCGCGACGGCGCGCTGGGCTGCACGGTCAGCTATGTCGCTGGGAACCGTAAGGAACTTGTGGACGCCAGCGCTGATTTTCTCGAAGGGTGGCTGCATCTGATGGGGATTTGCGGCGTGGACCGGCGCGATGTGTATCGCGAACTGGATCACCGCCTGCAACTCGCGGAGTTGCTGCTGCTCCTGAACCGGGAGGATGAAGGCGCGCTGACCGAACAGGGTGGCCGACGGCGCTTCTGGCGACCGGCCACCACCAAGCTGCCTTAACAGGCGTCTTTTGTTTCTGAAGAGAAAAGGAACGATGAAGCTTCCCGATACTGATCCCGGTTCCGGCTCTAACAGGCCTAGCCCGGATATCTCACACGAGTAGGTGCATGGGGCTCTGAAAACGGCGAAAGTTCTTGTTGGAAAAGGAAAATCCGCGAGCGAGGCCAGAGACCCGATGCAGACAGAGTGTAGCGCAGGCCAATTGGCTTTTGGAGAGGTTTCCGGGCGTCGGATCGTAGCGGATTTCGCGGGCGGGACGATGACGTCGGACGCGGGCGCCCTGCTGCTGGGGGCGGCGGACCGGGCGATCGGTCTGACGGAGCGGTTTGCTCGCTGCTTCACGGATGC
>NZ_SLZN01000022.1 GCF_004346035.1 Acidomonas methanolica
ACGTTCCCGGACCTCAGGCGAAAATCTCTGGCTCATCATGTTCATCATGGCTCCTTCTCACAGATAGGAGCCTCCGGGAAACCCGGGACGCTTCATGCCGCGCGCACGAGACCTTTTGGATCGTTAAGAAGATCAATGATGTCTCGATGCTGGAATCCTTCGATCATAACCCCATCAAGACATCCTATGAGTTGCTCTGGTCTGAAGTGCGCAACGATAACCGTTCCAACCTCACCATCCAGAACACACTGCGCCGCATTCTTGAGAACTATTTCAAAATTCTTGGCAATATGGACAAGGACAAGATTATCGAGAAGTTTGAAGGGCGTGAGAAGGTAATCTGCGCATCACTCTTTTCGTGGGTGAACGACGGTTCACACAGCACACATGACGATCTCTACGTCTCCACTGATGCCACCACGGTGGGCACCTATCTCGACGTATTTAAGCGTATTTTCGAAGAGACCGGGCACAAGCAGCATTATAACATGATGATGGGCACAGAATCTGTGCCGATCGCTTCTGTTTCGCCGATCGAAACTGCATCTCCAATCACGAACAGCGGACAAAATACGGCATGACCATTACACCAAATTATAGCCTATCTGGGTAAAGCGATTGCAGGCAGTCACCACCCAATCTTTTTACAATTGGCTCTTCCCAGAATGCTTAACCAACGATACAAGTCACACCACAAAGTAGAAGACAGCACGTCACATTCTTTTTGCTGTTTCAAAGAGTTAGAAAAGTTTCACTGCGGGTTGATGCAGGTTCGAGTCCCGCAGTTCGCACCAAAAACACATGGCTCGTCACGCCGGACTCAAGCCGCCTGAGCCCCAGCCTCACCCCTGGCTCGAAAGATCCACGGCGCCGATCCAGCCGTCTTCCGTGCCGAAAATCATGAAACCGCCTTGCGGCGTGAAGGCCAGGGCGCTGACCTTGCCGCGCCCCGACATGCAGATGGGCAGGACGCGTTCGGACCCGGTGTCGGCGAGCAGAATCGTTCCGTCATCATAGCCCGCAGCGATCATGTCGTGTCGGGGATGCGCGCAGACGCGGGAGCAGAACACCCCCGGCAGGCGGGCAAGTTCGGTGGGGGGCTTGCCCATCGGGCCGCCCCCGAAGAACGGCCACATCACCACCGCATCCGCGCCGGAGGTGGCCAACCATTTCCCGTTGCGGGTGAACGCCATGGACGCGACCTGACGCGGATAGCCGCTCATCCGCATGTTATGCCCGTCCGAAAGCCGCCAGCCATGCAACTCGTTCTCCTGCATGGCGGTGACGATGGCGTCGCCCGCCGGATGCAGCGCCATGCCGATATGGCTACCCTTCCATTCCAGCATCCGCACGGAATCGACCTTCGCCTGCACGAACCAGAGCGACACGCCGTTATAATGCGAGGCGGCGAAACGCTTGCCCTTCGCGTCGAACGCGATCGCGCTGACGGTGGAGGGATGCTCCAGCGTCTTGAGGGTCGTGGCACCGTGCGCATCGCGCAGTTCGACCTGCTTGCCGGTGGAAAAGGCGAGGGTCGACGGCGTGCTCGCCACATGATCCACCCAGCGCCGGCCCCTGAAAAGCTCCGTGACCGTTCCGTCCGCCTCGGTGCGGAGCAGGCGATTATCCTCCCCGCCGCTGAGAAAGCCCGACGCGCCGGTATCCGCGACCAGACTCAGCACCGCGCCGTGATGCGCGGCGACGACACGCCAGGCTTCGGGCGAGCGGATCGACTCGACCGCCACGAGCCAGATTTCGCCCTCGACCGTTCCCACCGCGAGGACAGTTCCGTCACGCGACGCGGCGGCGGCGGAAACCGCCCCCTCGACGCGGCGCTCCGCTCCTCTGGCGACGAGGAGTTCGTGCATCTCGCTCATTGCGCGCGGCACGCCTCGAATCCGCGCCGAAGCTGCGGACGATTGAGATTGCGCCCGATGAACACGATGCGCGACTGCCGTTTCTCGTCGGGCTTCCACGGGCCGATCGCGCCGCCATCCGCCATCATATGAACGGCCTGAAAGGCGAAGCGCTCGCTCTGCCCCTTGAAATCGAGAATCCCCTTGGTGCGCAGGATATCGGGGCCGAGTTCCTGCAACACCGCGCCGATCCATGACTGAAACAACGCTTCATCCAACGGCGTGTCCAGCGCGAAGGACAGGCTGAGAACGCCCTCCTCATGGCTGTGCGCCGTGTTTTCGAGAAAATCCGGCATGGTTTCGAGCGCGCGCTGAAGATCGAAACCGCCCTGATCCAGAATCGCGTCCAGGCCGACATTGCCCCGCGTGGCGCGGTGAATGCGGACGCCGGCATTGATCGCATGGATGCGCGCCTCGATCCGTTCCAGCTTCGCCTCGTCCACGAGATCGGTCTTGTTGAGCACGATCACATCGGCGAAGGCGATCTGATGGACGGCCTCGGGACTCTCATCGAGCGTTTCAAGCACGTTATAGGCGTCGACGACGGTGACGACGGCGTCCAGCCGCGCCTTCTCCCGCAAGTTTTCATCCACGAAGAAAGTCTGCGCGACGGGCGCCGGATCGGCGAGGCCGGTGGTCTCGACGATGATGCCGTCGAAACGGTTGCGACGGCGCAGGAGGCTGCCCAGGATGCGGATGAGATCGCCACGCACCGTGCAGCAGATGCAGCCGTTATTGGTCTCGAACACCTCCTCATCCGCGTCGATCACCAGATCGCCATCCACGCCCAGCTCGCCGAACTCGTTGACGAGCACGGCGTATTTGCGGCCGTGATCTGCCGAGAGAATGTGATTGAGCAGCGTCGTCTTGCCCGCGCCGAGAAAGCCGGTGAGCACCGTGACGGGCACCTTGGCTGAAGGATCGGAAATGGCGGTTTCGGACATGGAGGCTCCTCAGATCCGTGATGATGCGTCGTGCTGTGCATATAGGTCGGACGGACGTTCCGCGACAGGGGGCGCGGTCTCCGCCAGCCCGACGCCAAGGAGCAGGAAGGCCCAGCCGCCCAGCGGAAGATTCATGAAGTCGCTGCTGGACGCGATCGGCCATTCCTGCATCAGAACCGCGGCGAAGAGCCCGATGCGCCAGGCGTGAATGACGGCGGTCTCGCCGGGACGATGACGCGGCCAGAGCGCCGCCAGCCACGCGATCACCAGCGCGACGAACAGAAGCAGCCCCGGCCATCCGGCGTTGGTCGCCGCCTGAAGATAATGGTTGTGCGCGTGCTGGACGCAGATGGCCGCGCCGCCGCCGTCGGACGCCGCATCCAGCCAGGACAGACCATGGAAATAGGCCGAGCGGGCGCAACCGTGACGGAAGGCGTCATATCCCAGCCCGGTCAGGGGATTGTCATGAAAGATGACGATCGCGCGGGTGAAGACGGCCCCGTAGGCTGAGTGGCCGAAATGCGAGAGCTGCGCCTCCGCCAGCAACACGAGATGGCGGAAGCTGCCGGGCGAGAAGATTCGCGCCAGCATCACCAGCGCCGGAAGAGCGAGGGCGGCCAGCAGGGCGGCGGGCCGCATGGGGCGGAAGAAGAACGCGGACACGCCCAGCCCCAGCAGGAAGAGCGCGAAGGGCATGCGCTGCCCGGCCAGCACCATGATCCCGACGGCTCCGATCGTCATCCCGCCCATGGCGAGCAGCCGCGCCGATCGGCCGGCGATTGCCCCGTCCAGCGCGGCGGCGCCGAGCAGCAGCATGGGCAGCATCAGACGCGACAGCGGCGCGGCGGCGCGCGGGGCGGAGTACGGGCCGGTCAGCGTCCCGTCCGGAAAGCGCGGCACGCCGAAGAGATTATGCCCGGTCACGGCCTGAAGCAGCATCTGCGCGGCGATATAGAAGCCGCAGATACAGATCAGCCAGCGCATCGTCCGCCGCGCCGCCTCGTCGCGCAGGGTCCAGCCTTGCAGCGCCGCCGCGAAGAGCATGAAGCGCATGGCGAGCAGCGCCTGCACCAGCGCCGGGCCGCCGCCGATCCCCAGCGATCCGACCGGCAGCGAGCAGACAGCCTGCCAGAGCCACCAGACGAGCGCCAGGCGGAACCAGAGCGTCCGGCTCCAGCCCCAGTCCGACGACAGCGCGCTCCGGACCAGCAGCAACACGGCGAGGAGATCGATCCCGATCTCCGCCAGCATCCGCCCATGGGTCAGGACGAGCGGCATGGCGAAGGTGACGAAACGACCGATCCGGTCAAGGACAAGGCGGGCGGAAGGCATGGCCTCACCCAATGCGTCACGCCGCAGGCGAACGCAAGCGAGGAAACGACGGCACCCGAAGCGCGTTGCATGGGTGGAGCGGGCCGCCGGCCCTCAACAGAAGGTTTGACTGATGAACGGAATTCTCGCACGCGGCGCCACCCTCGCCGCTCTCGGCATGATCGCCGCAGCGCCCACTTTTACCCCCGCGGTCGCCAAGGACACGATGGGCACGCCGTCAGGCACGATCACGCTGACGGCGCAATCGGCCGATGTCGGCGTCGGCTACAGCTGGGGCGAGGGCGTGCTGCGCTATGACCATCACAGCTACAAGTTCAAGGTCAGCGGCGCGGACATCGCCGCACTGGGCTATTCCAAGGTCGTCTCCCACGGCACGGTCTACAACCTCAAACACCTGCATGATTTCGACGGCACCTACGGCGCGCTCGCCGGCGAGGCCACGCTGGACAAGGGACTGGGCGGCGCCGTGCTCTCCAACACCAACGGCGTGCGCCTGAAGATGGACAGCGCCGCGAAAGGCGCGCGCCTCGCCGCAGGCGCCCAGGGGCTGACCTTCACGCTGGAAAATTGACGCGCCCGCCCGGACAAGGTCACGCCCTGTCCGGGCGGCTCTTCCGCTTCATTCGCCCTGCCCAGACGACCCGCCGTCCTGGTTCTCCGCCGAGATTTCGGGGCGGGTCGCGGCGGTGATCCACCCATCGGTGAATCCCGCCCGGCGCAGTCCTGCCCGAAGATAGGGGCTGTGCTTCATCACCTTCCAGACGAAGCCGCTGCGCCAGTTCTCAATCATCAGCAGGATCGGCCCCTGATCGATCCCCAGCGCCTGATTGTCCGCCCAGATCCCGTTGCCGTCCTGCACGAAGGACGGGTTGAACGCATCCACGAAACCATACCGCGTATAGACCTTGGCGCCGTAGCGGCGACGCATCGCCTCCAGCGCGGGCAGCGCGATTTCCGGCGCGAAGGCGACGGACCCTCCCGCGGCGGTCGGGGCGATGGTGCCGTCATCCAGCACGTAGTCGCCTCCCGCGCCACGCGCGCTGTAGGCGAGGAAATGCCGCTTCCGCCCGTCCACGGTGCGCGTGGCGTCCCCCGGCCCGTCGCACGCGGTCAGCCCCCAGATTTCCGCGCCATAATCGCGCCAGTGATTCGGATTCTCCCTGGCGTAGTCGCGCTGGGCATAGACGGCCTCGCGGCTGTTCTGGAAATAATCGGTGTGATGGGCCCTGTTCCAGTCATCGTGAATGCTGCGGAAATCGACCCAGGATTCACTGTACTGATGGCCGAAAAGCGGGGCGAAGTTCAGCAGCGTATGGCCATGGAAACTCTTCCATTGCCCCTCATAGCTCGCCGTCCATTTCCGCCAGACGGAGGCCGGCAGCGGATGGGTCGGCGAACCGAGCGCCTGGAGATAGACGATCAGCCCCTCATTGTACCCCTTCCAGTCGGCGGGCAGGAACTGGCCGGGCGGCATCCAGCCCATCGCCATCCACGGCCCCCGCGCATGCATCCACGGCCAGTCCACACGACGGTAGAGCCGGTCCGCCAGACGCCGGATCTCACGCTCCCTCGGCGTGTCGGCCGTATAGAACGCCTGGGCGAAGAGCACGCCGCTCATCAGCAGCGCGGTGTCGATGCTGGAGAGTTCCGACCATTCCGCATAACGCAGGCCGGTCTTCGCATCGAGGAAATGATAGAAGAAGCCATGATAGCCGCTCGACCCCATCTTCGCGTCATTCTGCGGGGTGCGGGCGAGCGCGCGAAGGGTCATGAGCGTGCGGTCCGCGGCTTCGTCGCGGGTGATATACCCGCGCTTCACGCCGATGCCGTAGGCCGTCAGGCCGAATCCCACGCTCGCGATGCTGGCCGCGCTTCCGGGCGGGGCTGGAAAACGGTCGGGGATCAGTCCGGTGTGCGGATCGGCCGATTCCCAGAACCAGTCGAAGGTCCGGCGCTCCAGATCACTGGCGAAAGCGGCGTCCGACGGAGACGGCGAGCCGCCCCTGTCGGTCGCGGGGGACGCCGTCACAGGGGCACGGACCGCCGACGCACCCGCATGCGCCTGATGCGCCGGCAGCGACATGGCGAGCGCGGAAACGACGCCCGCGATCCGCGTTCGGAAGAACGACCCACGGCTGGGGGAAAGTCGGCGGAACGAAGGAGGGCGAACATGAATCCCAGTCATGGGGAGGCAGTAAACCAACTCGCCTCCCCCTTTTTGAACCTTAAATTCCTTAAAATGCTGTAAGTTATAGTGCGTTTCTCTCAATGACCCGCCGCAGCGCACCCGTCAGCCGCCCAAGATCCTCCGCGCCGATGGTGAGCGCCGGGGTGAGATACAGCACGTCCCGGAACGGTCGGACCCAGACACCCTCCGCCACCAGAGCCGCCTTCAGCCGGTCGAGATTCGGCGCGGGATCGAGTTGCACCACGCCGATGGCCCCCATCACCCGCACATCCGCGATCCCCGGACGACCCCGGCAGGGTTCCAGCTCCTCGCGCAACTGCGCCTCGATCCGGGCGACCTGCGCCAGGCGCGGCTCGCGTGCGAACAGATCGAGAGAGGCATTCGCGGCGGCGCAGGCCAGCGGATTCGCCATGAAGGTCGGGCCATGCATCAGGGCCTTCGCCGGATCGTCCGACAGGAACGCCTCGAAGACATGACGGCGCGCCACGGTGGCGGCGAGCGCCATGGTCCCGCCGGTCAGCGCCTTGGACAAGGTGACGATGTCCGGCACGATTCCGGCCTGTTCGCAGGCGAACATCGTGCCCGTGCGCCCGAATCCGGTGAAGATCTCGTCGAGAATCAGCAGCAGCCCGTGCCGGTCCGCCAGATCGCGAAGCGTGCGCAGCGTCGCGACATCATGGAACCGCATTCCCCCCGCCCCCTGGACGAGCGGCTCGACGATGATCGCCGCGAGTTCCGGCGCGTGGCGGGCCAGCAGGGCGTCGAGGGCGGCGGCGCGCTCGGGCGTCGTCGGCAGATCGGCCATGACCTGTTGCGGCAACGCGCCGGCGAAGAGAGCGTGCATCCCCTCCTCCGGATCGCAGACGGACATGGCGGCGAGCGTGTCGCCATGATACCCGCCGCGAAAGGCCAGCAGCTTCGTGCGGCCAAGCTCGCCACGATTGAGCCGGTACTGGATCGCCATCTTCATCGCCACCTCGACGGCGACGGACCCCGAATCGGTGAAGAAGACCCGCTCCAGATCGCCCGGCAGCATCGCGGCGAGGCGGCTGGCCAGAGCGAGCGCGGGCTCATGCACCAGCCCGCCGAACATCACATGCGGCATCGCGGCCAATTGCCGTTCGACGGCCGCGCGGATATCGGGATGGTTGTAGCCGTGACAGGCGGTCCACCACGAGGCGACGCCGTCGATCAGCCGCCGCCCATCGGCAAGCTCGATCACGCACCCCTCCGTCCGCACGGCGCGCAGGGGTGAGGCGGCGGTGTTCATCTGGGTGTAGGGCAGCCAGATATGCTCCCGGCCCGCTTCGGCGGCGTCACCCGACTTGATCTCATCCGTCATCGCCATCTCTCTCCGGTTGACCATAGGCCGCGCTTGCGGCAGGGACAGGCTCTCCATGACCCGCTTCGATCCATTTTTCCAGCACGCGCTGAACCGGCTGGAAGCGACGGGGCTGCGCCGCCGCCTTTCCCCCGTCCGCCGCACGCCCGGCGATCCGGCGCGGCTGACGCGCGGCGGGCGCGTGCTGCTCGACCTGTCCTCCAACGACTATCTCGGCCTGTCCGCCCATCCGCTCCTGCGCGAGCGGGCGGCGGAATGGGCCGGGCACTTCGGCGCGGGCGCGCGGGCCTCGCGCCTCGTGACGGGCACGTTCGATCTGCATGAGGCGATCGAGGCGAAGCTGGCGCGCTTCAAGGGCGCGGAAGCGGCACTGATCTTCCCCTCGGGCTGGCAGGCGAACGCCTCCGTGCTGCCCGCGCTCCTCGCCCTCTCGCGCGAGGTCACGGGGCATGACGCGCTCGTCTTCACCGACCGGCTGAACCATGCCAGCATGCATCACGGCTGCGCGGCGGCGGGCGTGCGGCAGATCCGCTACAGGCACAACGATCTCACCCATCTGGCGACGCTGCTGGAGGCGCGGGCGGACACGCCGGGGCTGCGCTTCATCCTCGCCGAAACGGTGTTCTCCATGGACGGCGACCGGGCGGATGTCGCCGGGCTCCGCACGCTGGCCGATCGTCACGAGGCGTTCCTCTATCTGGACGAAGCCCATGCGACCGGCGTGCTCGGGCCGCGCGGGGCCGGGCTGGCCGCCGGATCGGGGGTCGATCTCGCCATGGGCACGTTCAGCAAGGCTCTGGGCGCAATGGGGGCCTATGTCGCGGGCAGCCGCGTGCTGTGCGACTATCTGGTCAACCGCTGCTCCGGCTTCATCTACAGCACCGCCCCGTCCCCGGCCATGTTGGGAGCGATCGACGCGGCACTCGATCAGGTTCCCGGAATGGAGCACGAGCGCGAAACTCTGGCCGGGCATGGCGCGCGTCTGCGGGAGATCCTGCGGTCGGCGGGGCTGGATACCGGCGACAGCTCGACGCAGATCGTGCCGGTGATCCTCGGCGACACGCAAAGGGCGCTCGACGCGGCGCGGCGGCTGGAGGAGCGCGGCATCCTCGCCTTGCCGATCCGTCCGCCCACCGTGCCGCAGGGGACCGCGCGCCTGCGTCTGGCGCTCAACGCGGGGCTGGAGGACGCGCAGATCGAGGCCGTCGCGCAGGCCGTGGTGGAGGCCGCGCGATGAGGCGCGTCTTCGTCCATGGCTGGTCCTACGACGCCGGACTCTGGGACGGCGTGTGCCGGGCGCTGGGCGAGGCCGACTCGTGGCGCATCGATCTGGGCCAGACCGGCGCGCCGGTGCGGGACGCTCTGCCGCAGGAGCCCTATCTCGCCGTGACCCATTCGGCGGGAACGCTCTGGCTGCTGGAGCAGGATTTGCGGCACTGTGCGGGGATCGTCGCGGTCAACGGGTTCGCCCGGTTCACCGCCGGGGCGGATTTCCCGGTGGGCGTGCCGCCCCGCATGGTGCAGCGGATGAGGCGGCGGCTGGAAACGGAGGCCGCAGAGGTGGTCGCGACGTTCCGGCGGGAGATCGGCGGCGCTCCGCCCGCCGCGCCGCTCTCCGGCGCGAGGCTGGATGAGGGGTTGCAGCGGCTGCTCGCTTCTGACGGGCGCGCGGCGGCGCATTCCATGGGCGCGCGGCTGATCTGGCTCGCGGGCACGGAGGACCGGCTGGTCACGCCCGCCATGGCCCGCGCGGGCTTCGGTCCTCTGGCGCGGGAGAATCGCTGCGCGGGCGGCCATCTCCTGCCGCTGGACGCGCCGGAGACCGTCGCGGCGCTGCTGCGCAAGGCGGAAGGACACATCGGACGATGACGCTCTCCAGCATCGCCGGGGCGTTCGACGCCGCCGAGGCGTATGAGTCCGAGGCGCGGGTGCAGGCGCAGAGCGCGGCGCTTCTGGCCGCCCAGATCGCCCGCGCCTTCGCCGACACCCCGCCGCGCCGGATTCTGGAATTCGGCTGCGGCACGGGGATGCTGACGGCGCGGCTGCGCGCCCTGTTTCCCGATGCCGAGATTCTGGCGACGGACATCTCCCCCCGCATGCTGGACCGCGCATCCCGACGGCTGGCGGGGACGAATGTGCGGTTCGCACTGCTGGATGCCGGAAACCCGGAGATGGGCGGGCGCTACGATCTCGTCTGCTCGAATTTCTGCCTGCAATGGATCGCCGCGCGCGCCGACGCCTTGCGGCGCCTTTCGACGCTGCTCGAACCCGGCGGGAGGCTGATGGTGACGACGCTGGCCGAAGGCAGTTTCCGCGAATGGCGGGCGGCCTGCGCCGCCGCCGGGACACGCTGCGTGTTCCACGCCTATCCGTCGGTCCCGGCCTTGCAGCGCGACTGGCCGAGCGGCGGAAGCGGCGGCTGGGAGAGCGTGACGCTGACCGACAGGCCGGGTTCGGCATTTGAGTTCCTGCGCGGGTTGAAGCGGATCGGCGCCGCCCTGCCCGCCGAGGGCGCGCGGCCTGATCCGTCAGGATTGCGACACGCCATGGCGGCCTTCGACCGGCGCGGCGAAGGCGTGAGCTATGAGGTGGCGTTCGGCGCCTTCCGCCGCGCGAATACGCCGCGCGGCGTGTTCGTCACCGGCACGGATACCGGAGTGGGCAAGACCCTCGCCAGCGCCGTGCTGACACGCGCCTGGGGCGCGCACTACTGGAAGCCGCTGCAAAGCGGGCTGGCGGACGAACCCGGCGACACTCCCACCGTCGCGGCGCTGACCGGATGCCCGGCTCCGCTCCCGGCCTATGCATTTTCCGCCTCGCTCTCTCCTCTGGCGGCGGCGGAAGCCGAAGGCGTGACGATCGACCCGTCGCGGCTGGCTTTGCCCGAGGTTGGAGACGCGCCGGTGGTGGTCGAGGGTGCCGGCGGTCTCATGGTGCCGGTGACGGCGGAGATGATGATGATCGACCTCGCCGCGCTCTACGGCATGCCGGTAATCCTGGTCGCGCGGAGCGGGCTCGGGACGATCAACCACACGCTGCTGAGCCTCGAAGCCCTCCGGCGGCGGGGGATTCCCGTGGCGGGGGTGATCCTCAACGGCCCCGCCAATCCCGGCAACCGCGCGGCGATCGAGCGGTTCGGCGCGGTGCGGGTGTTGGCCGAACTGCCCTGGCTGGAGCAAGTGGACGCGGCGGCGGTCGCATCCCTCGCCGAACGGATTCCGCCATATGACGAGGCGGTTCGCGCTGGTTCGGGGTGCGGGGGTTCTTCTTTTTCTGAAGAAGAATGGTTGGCTCGCATCTTCACGTCATCAGGCGATGCCTCATGACGATTTGCTCGCGAAGCAAAAAGACTTTGATCGTTTGGCTGCGGAGTTCTTCTGGGTAACTTCGCTGTCAGGTCGAAAGGTTTTTGGGGTCTTTCTTGAAAAGCCTTTCCAGCGGAGTCATCGCTTGAGGGCCTGAAGGCGCAGGGCGACGAGACGGGCGCGGGCCGGCCCGATATCGAAAATCTGTGCGCGTTCCCGCCCCCGCGCGGCGAGATCCTCGCGCAACTCGTCATTGCCGATGAGCGTGAGCAGCGCGGTTTCCAGCTCCCCCGGAGCGTCCGGCCGGGCGAAAAGCGCGGCGTCGCCCACGACTTCCGGCAATCCGCCCGAGGGTGACGCGATGACGGCGGCTCCACTGGCCATGGCTTCGAGCGCGGTGAGACCGAAAGGCTCCGGCCAGCGGCTGGGGACGACGACAATCGCCGCCTGCGCCATGGCTTCCAGCACCCGGGGATGCGGCTGATAGCCGAGATGGGCGATTCCGGCGATATCGGCCTGGGCCTCGACACGGTCGACGAAGGCGGTGCGCGGCGCGTCGATGCCGAAGCGGTCCGCGCCGATCAGCACCGCCTTCCAGCCCGACACATGGGACGCGATGGTGGTCCAGGCGCGCACGAACGCATCGACCCCCTTGTTGGCGACGACGCGCCCGACGAACAACACCACCGGCGCGCGGCGCGGCGCCGGGGTCGGCAGGGCGCCGAGATCCAGACAGTTCGGCATGACCTCGACCACGGCGGGGTCCAGATCCTCCAGGAAGCGGCGGCGCAGCCAGTCCGAGACGGTGATGACGCGCACCCGCTCCAGAAGGGCCTCGCGCTGACGGGGAGAGCTTGCGCCACGCATCTCCTGCGGATCGTTGTGCAGGATCAGTTGGGTCGGCGCGACGCGGGCCAGCGACGACGCGATGGCGGGCTTGTTGTGCACCTCGATCAGGTCGGGCCTGTACTGGCGGATCACCTTGCGCAAGCCGATCAGATAGCGAAAATTATCCGAGAAGACGCTCCAGAGCGGCGAGATGGGCGGCACGGGGACGAACGTTCCCCCGGGCAGGGGCGTCCCCTCGACCGGCGAGCCGACGACGAGATCGTCCGGGCCGGCCAGACGGTTGACGAGAAGGGAGATGGCCCCGGCGCGATCGGCCGCATAGCCTTCGCGCATGGGAAGAATGATCATGACACGCATGGAGGCTCAGTCGAAATCCGTCGGCAGTTCGGGGTGGGCGTGATGCTCGAACATCCGTGCGATCTGGCCCGGCAGCACGCGCCCGGTCGAGAGATCGGCGGGAATCGCGTCGCGGGCGAACCAGGCGACCTCCGACGTCTCGATACTGGGCCGGGCCGCGCCGCCGGTCAGCCGCGCCACGAAGAACAGTTTCGCACAGGCGAAGAAATCGGGAGCGTGACCCTGCTTCGCGCGGTCCCAGACCGCCGCCAGCTTGACGATCTCCCCTTCATAGCCGCTCTCCTCGCGCAATTCCCTCAGCGCGTTTCCGGCGGGGGTGTCGGTCACGTCGGCCCAGCCGCCGGGCAGCGTCCAGCGATCCGAATCCATGCGCTCACGCACCATCAGGAGGCGTCCCCCGGAATCGAACAGCGCCGTCCGCACGTCGATCTTGGGCGTCGCATAGCCGCTTTCCCGCGCGAACAGCGCCTCGATCCGCCGGGGCGACACATCGCCGTGCAGCGCGACCATGCGGGCGGCGAGATGACGGAGCTGCTCATAACGTTCGCGGTCATAGTCGTTGCTGCAATAGGTCAGCCCGGTCTGGGCGATGGCCTGCGCCTCGCGCGCGAGAAACAGCCATTCGGGATCGGCCATGTCGTCCCGCCTCCGCCACGGGCGGAGAAATCATAGGGCCAGACGGCGAAAAATGAAATCACGCGCTGTTCTCTTGAGTCGCGGCGGCGATTGCCCCAAATGACGCCGTTCGGGCCGCCCTCTTTCCTCCGTCGCGCCAACCGGGAGTTTCGCCATGAAGATCAATGGAACCGCCTATCGGAGCGTCTGGCGCGATCCCGCCGACAGTCGCCTCGTGCATATCTTCGACCAGACGAAACTCCCCTGGTCTCTCGACATTCTCGACCTGCGGGAAATGGAGCAGGTCGCCCACGCCATCCGCACCATGCAGGTGCGCGGCGCTCCCCTGATCGGGGCGGTGGCGGCCTACGGGCTGGCCTTCGCGCTCCAGTCCGACGCCGGCGACGAGGGGCTGGCCCGCGCGGCGGCGTATCTCGTGGAAACGCGCCCGACGGCGATCAATCTGCGCTGGGCGATCGAGCGGATGGCGGCGCGCCTCGCCCCGCTCGCCCCGGCGGCCCGCGTCGCCGCCGCCTATGAGGAGGCGGATGCGATCTGCGACGAGGACGTGCGCGTCAACGCTTCCATCGGCCGCCACGGGCTGGATCTGATCCGCACGCTCTGGGCCGAACGCGCCGAGGGGCAGGAACGGCTGAACATCCTGACCCATTGCAACGCCGGCTGGATCGCCACGGTCGATTGGGGCACCGCGCTTGCCCCCATCTACATGGCGCATGACAGCGGCATTCCCGTCCATGTCTGGGTGGACGAGACGCGCCCGCGCAATCAGGGCGCGCTGCTGACGGCCTGGGAACTCGGCGCGCATGGCGTGCCGCACACGCTGATCGCCGACAATGCGGGCGGCCATCTGATGCAGCATGGCGAGGTCGATCTCGTGATCGTCGGCACCGACCGCGTGACGCGCGGCGGCGACGTCGCAAACAAGATCGGCACCTATCTCAAGGCGCTCGCGGCGCGGGACAACGGCGTGCCGTTCTGGGTCGCCCTGCCCTCCTCAACCATCGACTGGCGCGTGACGGACGGCGTGCGCGACATCCCGATCGAGGAACGCGCCGCCGAGGAAGTGACTCATGTCAGCGGGCTGGACGAGCACGGCCGCCCCGCGCGCGTCCGGGTCACGCCCGCCGGAACGACCGGCGCCAATCCGGCCTTCGATGTGACGCCCGCGCGACTCGTCAGCGGACTGCTCACCGAGCGCGGCCCCTGCGAAGCGAGCGCCGAAGGGCTGCGCGCGCTTTTCCCCGATCTGGACACGACGCTCCTGCACGCCCGCTCTTGACCGCCGCGTGACGTTGGGCCGTGATGGGGCGGATGACTCCAGATGAGGGAAGCGGCATGAGGGGTGAAATGGGAATCGAGGCGTCTGTCCGGGTTTCCGCGCCCCTTCTCGCGGTTCTGGGTGTCGCGACCTTGTCCGGATGCGCGGAGACCCCGCACCCGCCCGCGCAGACCCCCACCACGCAATATGCGAACGGGACGCACGGGCCGGTCGGGTATGACTCGCATGTCCCGGATTTCGCCACGCGGAATTTCGAGCCCTTCAACCGTCAGGACGCCGTGGCGATCGCGCTGCGGGAATGGCGGATGTTCGGCAACCCGGTGGCCGACGACGATCCCGAGGACCGGCCCGACGCGTCCTCGCCCGCCCTCAAGCCGGAACGTATTCCGGGCCTCTGGCAGCGCGTCGGCGAATATTGGTGGATCGGGCAGGATCCCTATGAGACCGAAGTGTCCTGGACCGGCAAGCAGGACGGGAACGGCCAGCGTTTTCCCGCCGAGCATGACGGGCATTACGCGTGGTCGGCGGCGTTCATTTCCTATGTCATGCGAATCGCCGGGGCGAATGACCGTTTTCCCTATTCGCCCAACCACTCGACCTATATCAACGCCGCCGCCTCCGGCCAGGCGACGGGGCTGCGGGCGCAGGACCCGAAGACCTACATCCCGCAACTGGGCGATATCCTCTGCGTCGGACGCGGCCGGAGCCGGAGCATTACTTTTTCGATGCTGCCGACGTCCTACGGTTTCCCGTCCCATTGCGGCATCGTCGTGGCTGTCAACCAGAACGCGCCGCCTTTCGGGCATGAGATCAGCATCGTCGGCGGCAATGTGGACGACGCGGTCGCTCTGACCCATGTGCCGACGGATGCGAAGGGCGCGCTGGCCGACGCGTCCGGCCAGTTCTACGACAGCCGCTATCCCTGGCTGACGGTGCTTCAGGTGCTGTACGACGCGGATCGCGAGCCGGATAGCGGCTGGTAGGCGGCGGCCCGCACCGCCTCTCTATCCTTTCCGCTGCGGGAGCCCTTCCGCCTGCCAGCCGCAGACCGTGCCGCGGCGGCCCGATTCATCCGGCGGTCCTTCGAAGCCGTCGACGATGTTGGTGACGTCTTCATAGCCGAGATAGGCGGCGAGATCGGTCGTCATCTGCGACCGCGCACCGGAGCGACAGAGAAAATAGACCGGCGTCGCCTTGTCCGGAACGGCCTGCATCAGGGCTTCGGCGAAGGCGGGAGCGGCGGCCGGCGACCATGTGAGCGTCACGGGAGCACGCCCGAGGCCGGACAGGTCCGGCAGGCCGATCTGCGCCCATTCCTCCGGCGTGCGCACGTCGATGAGGACGGCCCGCGGTTCGGCCTGCAACGCCTCCCAGGCCTCCCGCGCGGAAATTCGTCCCGTCATGCGTGTCATGCTCTTTTCTCCCGACCGATTTTTGTGGTCGAACGTTATTACCGAAGCTCGTCATCGTATAGGAGCGATCAGCATGACCCACTCTCCCGACGCCCCCCTCCCTGCGATCGCGGAATGGACCTCGCTTCTCGACGAACCCGCGAACGGCATGGTGGAGGCCATCGGCGGCACGCCGCTGATCCGTCTGCGCCGCGCCTCCGAGATCACCGGCTGCGACATCCTCGGCAAGGCGGAGTTCATGAATCCCGGCGGATCGGTGAAGGATCGCGCGGCGCTGGCGATCATCACCGACGCGGAGGAGCGCGGCGTGCTGCGACCCGGCGGCACCCCCGGCGGCACCATCGTGGAAGGCACGGCAGGGAATACCGGCATCGGGCTGACGCTGGTGGCCAATGCGCGGGGCTATCGCACCGTCATCGTGATGCCCGAGACCCAGAGCCGGGAAAAGATCGAGTTCCTGCGCATGATCGGCGCCGACCTGCGCCTCGTGCCCGCGAAACCCTTCCGCGATCCGGGCAATTACGTGCATGTGTCGCGCCGCCTCGCCGAGGAGACGGGCGGCGTCTGGGCGAACCAGTTCGACAACACCGCGAACCGCGAAGGCCATCGCCGTACCACCGCCGCCGAGATCTGGACCCAGACGAACGGCGAAATCGACGCCTTCACCTGCTCCTGCGGCACAGGCGGCACGCTCGCCGGCGTGGCGCTGGGGCTGGCCGAGTTGGCGGGCCGGGCCAACCGTCCCCGCCCGCGCATCGTGCTGGCCGATCCGGAGGGATCGGGACTCTATGGCTGGGTGAAGGAGAACGATCTCTCCGTCACGGGCAGCTCCATCACCGAAGGAATCGGCCAGTCGCGCGTCACCGGCAATCTCGAAGGCGTCCGGTTCGACGACGCCGAGCGTATCCCGGACGCCGAGGCGCTGGAGGAGATCTTCCATCTTCAGGCGCATGAGGGCCTGTCCGTCGGCGGCTCGGCGGGAATCAACATCGCCGCCGCGATCCGCGTGGCGCGCAAGCTCGGGCCGGGCCACCGGATCGTCACGATCCTGTGCGACGGCGGCGCGCGCTATCAGTCCAAGCTCTTCAATCCGGATTTCCTGCGCGCGCGCAACCTGCCCGTCCCGCCCTGGCTGGCATGAATTTGGCCATGCATGACGAGTTGCAACCAAGTGCAACATCCACTGGTCAAGGGTCCTAAAGGGGCCCATTGTTACAATCATGGAGACCATTCCTCATCTTCTGATCGTCGATGACGACAGGGAAATACGCGAGCTTCTCTCGCGCTTTCTCGAAAAGAACCATTTCCGCGTCACCTCGGCCCGGGACGGGCGCGAGGCGCGCCGGGCCTGGACGGCGGGGCATTACCAGCTCGTCGTGCTGGACATGATGCTGCCCGGCGAAAGCGGGCTGGATATCGCGCGGTGGCTGCGCAGCCAGGACAACGTGCCGATCATCATGCTGACCGCGATGAGCGATGAGACGGACCGTATCATCGGGCTCGAATTCGGCGCGGATGATTACGTCGCCAAGCCCTTCAACCCGCGCGAGCTGCTGGCCAGGATTCGGGCCGTGCTGCGCCGGACGGGCGAGGCGACGGAGAAACGGCAGGTGGCCGACATGCGGCTGATCCGTTTCGCGGGCTGGACACTAGAGCCGAACCGCAGGCGGCTGCTCAATCCGGAAGGAGTCGAGGTGCCGCTGACAGGCGGGGAATACGATCTGCTCGTGGCGCTGCTGGACCGGGCCAATCGCGTGCTGACGCGTGACATGCTGCTGGAGTTGCTGCGCGGACGGCAGGCGGGCCCATTCGACCGGGCGATCGACGTGGCCGTCAGCCGTCTGCGGCGCAAGCTGGACGACGACGGACGCAACGCGCAGGTCATCAAGACGGTGCGCGGCGGCGGCTACGTCCTGGCCACCGAGGTCGAGCGGGTCTGATCCATCGCCGATGGCCTGGCGTCTCTACCCCAACTCCCTGCGCGCCCGCACCGGCCTGCTGCTGATCGTCGGGCTGTGCATCGTTCAGGTGGCGGGACTGACGATCCATGCGCTGGACCACCTCGATATCGAACGGCGCATCACCTTGCGCGAGGACGAACATCACGCCTTCGCCATCTATCGCGCGCTCGCCGAACTGCCACCCGCGGCGCGCGCCGGGGCGATACGATCGCTCAACATCCCTTCCGGATTTTCCGTCACCGTGACGGACAAGCCGGACCACACGCTTCTCGGCCACGAAGTGCCTATGCCGGCCGTCCTTCCAAGGCTCTTCCGCGTCGCTCCGTTTGGCTCGTTCGGCGGCTCTACTCCAGGTGCGCGCCCTCCGGGCGGCAGGCCGCCGCCGATGGAAAGGCCGTTCCCCCCGCCGCCCTATCCGCGACGGAACATGGAGCCGTTACCGTCGATCCTGCACAACGCGATGCTGCCCCCGCGCCTCTACCCCGCGCGTCTGATCATCGGGCATAATCCGGCGTCACGGCATTGGGTGTTTTCGATCCTCACACCGGACGAAGCCGACTGGGTGATCGTGAAATACATCGCCCAACGTCCCAACCCGTTCGACTCACCAACCTTTCTCATCGCATTCGCGCTGATGACGCTGTGTGGCGGCGGGCTGATTCTGTGGGGCACCCAGAGGCTGATCGCCCCGTTGGGCACGCTGGTCAGTGCCGCGGACGCACTGGGCAAGGACGTCAACGCACCGCCCCTGCCGGAAGGCGGCCCGACGGAATTGCGCCGCGCCGCCCAGGCCTTCAACACCATGGCGGCGAATGTGCGACGGCTGATCAATGACCGCGTGCTGATGCTGACGGCCATCGGGCATGACCTGCGGACGCCGATCACGCGCCTGAAACTACGCTCCGAGTTCATCGAGGACGACGAGCTGCGCGACAAGTTCCTCGCCGATCTCGACGAGATGGAAGCGATGGTCGCGGCGATGCTGGAATTCGGACGGGACACGGCCAATCGGGAACCGAAGGTCCGGCTCGATCTCTCCGCCCTGCTCTCCACCGTCGCCGACGAGGCGGCGGAAAGCATGCCGCATCTGGCCGAACACATCACGCTGGATACGCCGGACCATCCCGTCCTCGTCGCCGCCCGCAGCCTTCCGCTCAAGCGCGCCCTGATGAATCTCGTCATCAACGCGCTGAAATATGGCGGCAGCGCTCATATCACTCTCCGCACACCGACAGACGACGCCATGACGACCATCGTGATCGAGGATGACGGGCCCGGCCTGCCGGACAAGGAACTCGAACGGATGTTTGAGCCGTTCGTGCGGGCGGAATCCAGCCGCAATCGCGAGACGGGCGGCACAGGCCTGGGACTGGCCATCGCCCGCTCGGTCCTGCGCGGCCATGGCGGCGACATCCGGCTGGCCAATCGTCCGTCCGGCGGCCTGCGCGCGGTCGTCACCCTGCCCACCTGACGGCCCGGGTCTCGTTTTCCAACGTCCCACGCCCCGCGTCAGAGCCCCGAAATTCAAACCGGATCACGATGACGGCGCCCCTCCTCTTGCCGCTCCCGTTCCGATCTGCGATCAGATGAGAGCCTTCCCATCCTGCGGGTGATCTCTGCCGTGTTCCTCTCCTTGTATCGCCGGATGATGGCGCTTGCGGCTGCTCGCCATGCGCGGCTCTGGCTTTTCGCCGTGGCCTTCGCCGAAGCCTCGTTCTTTCCCCTGCCGGTCGATCTGATGCTGGCGCCGATGGTTCTGGCGCGGCGCGACCGGGCCTGGGAACTCGCGGCGCTCTGCACGGCGGGAAGCGTCGCGGGCGCGCTGGCGGGATGGCTGCTGGGGGCATTCCTGCTCGCTCATGTCGCCCTGCCCATCGTACGCTTCTATCATGGCGAGGCGACGCTGACGCTGCTGCAACACCGTTTCGACGAATACGGAGTCGCCATCATCCTGCTGAAGGGTCTGACACCGATTCCCTTCAAGCTCGTGACCCTGGCCGCCGGCGCGGCGCATTTCGCCCTGCTGCCCTTTCTCGCCGCCTGCGTGGTGACGCGGGGCGCGCGCTTCTTCCTGCTGGCCGGACTGCTTCGGCATTTCGGCGCGCCGATTCAGACCTTCATCGAGGAACGGCTGACTCTCGTGCTGCTCGGCGTTTTCACGCTGATCATCCTGGGCGTTCTCGCCGTACGATACATCTGAGGAGCCCCCTCACTCTCGGGCTCCTTCCGCGCCCCGCTGACGGCCTCACCCCGTCGCCGCGCATCCCGCCACGAACTCTCCGATCCGCCGCACCGCCTCGTCGAGATGCGCGTCTGACGCGGCGAAGGAAAGGCGGACATGCGGGCTCAGCCCGAAGGCCGCCCCCGGCACTACGGCCACATGGGCTTCCTCCAGCAACGCCTCGCTGAAATCGAGGTCGGAGCCGATCGGCCGCCCCCCCGCGCTGACCTTGCCGACCAGACCCGCCAGGCCGGGATAGGCGTAGAACGCCCCGTCCGGCATGGCGCAAGCAAGGCCGGGCATGTCACGCAAGGCGGCGACCACACGGTCGCGCCTCGCCTGGTAGACGTCGCGCATCGCCGCGACCCGCTCGAACGGACTCCCCAGCGCCGCCGCCGCGCCCGCCTGCGCCAGCGTGCAGACGCCGGAGGTCGCGTTGCTCTGCACCTCCGTCATGGCGCGGATCAGGGGCAGCGGACCGCCCGCGAAACCGACGCGCCACCCCGTCATGGCATAGGCCTTCGCCATGCCGTTCAGCGTCAGGATACGATCCGCGAGATCGGGCGCAACGGCGGCAAGCGAGACATGGGGCCTGCCGCCGAAGGTCAGATGCTCGTAAATCTCGTCCGCCAGGACCCAAATCCGCGGCGCCTCCCGCAACACCTCTGCCAGCGCCTCAAGATCAGGCCGCTCCATGATCGCGCCGCTGGGGTTGTTGGGGAAATTCAGCACCAGCCATTTCGTGCGCGGCGTGATCGCGGCGCGCAGCACGTCCGGCCTGAGGCGGAAACCGTCCGCCTCTCGGCACGGCGCCTCCACCGGCACACCGCCCATCATCCGCGCGATCAGCGGATAGCTCACCCAATAGGGGGCGGGCACGACCACCTCGTCGCCCGGATCGAGCGTCGCCATGAAGGCGTTGAAGATGATCTGCTTGCCGCCATTGGCGACCAGGATCTGCTCCGGCGCGAAATCCAGCCCGTTCTGCGTGCGGAATTTCGCGATGACGGCGGCTTTCAGCGCGGGCTGACCGCCGACCGGCGGATAGCGCGTGTCGCCACGCTTTCCTGCCTCATAGGCCGCCTCCACCGCCTCGGGCGGCGACGGAAAATCCGGCTCGCCGAGCGCGAGCGAGATCACATCCGCTCCCGCCGCCTTCAGCGCCCGTGCCCGCTGCGCGATGGCGATGGTCGCGGGCTGCGGCAACCCTCTCAGCCGCGCGGCCACGGAGAAATCCATCGCGGTCAGACCAGCGACGCACAGAAACGCTGGATTCGCGCGCAGGCCTCGATCAGGCTTTCCGTATCCGTCGCATAGGAAATGCGGAAATAGCCCGGCATCAGGAAGGCCGCGCCATGCACGGCGGCCACGCCCGTCTCCTCCAGCAATTCCGTGACGAAAACCTCGTCATTCTCGATCACCCTGCCGGACGGCGTCGCCCTGCCGATCAGACCGGCGATGGAAGGAAAGACGTAGAATGCCCCCTCGGGCCGCAGGCAACTCAGCCCGCGGGCCTGATTCATCATGCTCACAACGAGGTCGCGGCGCCCCTGATAGGTCCGCACCATCGTGCCGATCACCTCCTGCGGCCCCGTCACGGCCTCCAGCGCGGCGGCCTGCGCGATCGAACACGGATTCGACGTGCTCTGGCTCTGCAACTTGATCAGCGCATTGACGAGTTCGACCGGCGCCGCCGCCACGCCCACCCGCCAGCCCGTCATGGCATAGGCCTTGGACATGCCGTTCATCGTCACCGTGCGGGCACGCAGCCTCGGCTCCACCTGCACGACGGTCTTTGCGACGAAGCCGTCATAGACCAGCTTGGCGTAGATATCGTCGGTGAACACCCAGACCTGCGGAAATTCGAGCAGCACGTCGCAGAGCGCGCGCAACTCCGCCTCGGCATAGGCCGCGCCGGTCGGGTTGCAGGGCGAGTTGAGCATCAGCCATTTGGTGCGCGGCGTGATCGCGGCGCGCAGCGCGTCGGGCGTCAGCTTGAATCCGTCCGCCTCGCGCGTCGGCACCACGACGGGCGTTCCATCCGCAAGCGCCACGATATCCGGATAGGACACCCAGGCCGGAGCGGGGATGATGACCTCGTCTCCCGCCTCCAGCGTGGCGACCATCGTGTTGTAGATGACATGCTTGCCGCCGGTGGAGACGATGATCTCCTCCGGCCTGTAATCCAGCCCGAAATCGCGGTTCAGCCACTCGGCCACCGCGCGGCGCAGCGCGGGCGTGCCCGCCACGTCGGTATATTTCGTCTCGCCCGCCTCGATGGCGCGGATCGCCGCCGCCTTGATATTGCCGGGCGTATCGAAATCCGGCTCGCCCGCGGAGAGGCTGATGATATCCCGTCCCGCCGCCTTCAGCGCCCGCGCTTTCTGCGAAATGGCGATGGTCTGGCTGGGGGAGATCCGGTTGAGGCGCGCGGCGATGAGTGACATGAGAAAAGGAATCCGAACAGGCGCCCCGTTCGATCGGGGCCAGAGCGGCGCGACAGCGCGCCGTCTCCTTCCTTAATCCGGATCGACGGCGAAAAAAAACACCCGGACCCGATTTTTCGCGTTCATTTTCTTGCTGGACGCAAGAAAACGATACGAGCGCGTCCTCAGGCGGCCGCCCCCTTGCCGCGACGCAGGATCTGCCGCAGCAGCGTCAGAATACCGATCACCGCCAGCGCGTTCTGCACATGCGGACGCAGTTTCTTCGGCCCGAACGTCGCGAGCGCGGTCAGCCCGACCATGCCGGCCTTGCACAGCCCGGGCGTACAGAGCTTCGCCGCATAGGGGCAGCCGCATTTCGACGTGGTCGCCGCCTCGGTGGCTTCCGCAACCGGAGCCGGAATTGATGCCTTCTTCTTGCAGCCGAACATGGAAGTCTCCTTTGCCTTATAACGACGAAGCGCGGCATGCGGTTGCAGCCGCCATGCTCAGGCGGGCTGCCCGTCGCGCAGCAGAACCAGCTTGCGCCTCAGCGCCGCACCGCCTTGCAGATGCGGGTCAAGCGTCAACGCCTGATCAAGCGCCGCGACCGCCGCGCGGTAATCGTGCCGTTGCGCCTCGATATCGGCCAGCATCTGCCACGCGACCACATCCCCGGCGTCACCTTGCACCGCCACGCCGAGATCGGCAATCGCATCCTGGAAATCGCCCGCCGCCGCCCGGATGCGCGCGCGTTCCCGACGCAGGATCGGCTGGTCCGGTTGCAGGACGATGGCATCCGACGCCGCCTGCTCGGCGGCGCGGAAATCATGATGGGAGAGAGCCGATTCGGCCTGCGCCCCCAGAAGCCGCACCATGGCCTGCAAATGACTCTGCCGGAGATTTTCCGCTTGTGCCTCGAGCGAACGCGCCTCCGCCACGCCGGGCGCCTGCTTCAACTCCGCTTCCGCCTTCGCCAGCGGGTCCGGCTTGGGCACGGGCGACGGGGTGGGCTTTGTCGCTGGGGGCTTTGTCGACGGAGGCGCAACCGCGGGAGGCGCGGCCAGAAGTGGCCCAGACAGCGAAAAAGCCATGCAGACCCCCGCGATGCGGGCCGTCAGACATGGCTTTTTCACCGGCCCCCTCATGGGCATGACCCGCCCCTCAGCACTCACGGAGAGGCGGACGCGCCGTCTCAGCCCTGGCGGGCCTTCATGCGGGGGTTCTTCTTGTTGATGACATACACACGGCCATGACGGCGCACGACGCGGCAATCCTTGTCACGGATCTTCGCGGATTTCAGGCTGTTACGGATCTTCATGGTCTTCGCTTCCCGAGGCAGGCTGGATCGGCACACAGAATGACCGACGCCCGCGCGCCGGCCACCCCGACGGGCCTTACGCCCGCAAGAGGCCGTCCGGATACAGGCCCGGCGCGCGCCAGTCAATCTGAAAGTACGATCTCCCACGCCGGCTCCCACGCCGGGCCCGTTACCGAACATCGCGATTTCGTGGCATTCTTGGGAGTAGGCAATCCGCCGCCCAGCCGATAATCTGCGCGGCATGTCTGCCAAGCGCCTCATCCCGCCCCTCCTGCTCGCCAGCCTCGTCATTATCCAGCTCGCCCACGCCCCGGCCGCCCTTGCCCAGTCCGGCGACGATGGTGGAGGGGCGGGCGCGAACGCCCCGGCCAGAGTTCTGAAGCGCGTTCTCGCCGTGCTCCAGGTCGACCCGGCCGCCGCCAGCGACGCCTGCGTCAGCGCCCTGGAGGAACTGCACAAGACTCAGGGCATCGTCACCAACGACGAAAGTGACAGCAGCAATTCCGCCAAGCAGGAACTCGCGGTCGCGCGCGACGTGCTCGAATCCGATTATGACGACACGACCGAGATCTGCGGCGCCGATGCCCGCACGCTTTGCCGCACCAAAGGCAACACCCTGCCCAAGGCCGCGGCCCCATGCCAGGCACTGCTCCCGGCCGCGCCCTCGCCATAACCCCGTCTCCGGGCGAGGACGGAGCAGGTCGTGACGCACCTCCCCGCGATCAGCTCCGGCGGCGCGCCATCGCCCAGACCGCGAAGGCCTGAACCAGCGCGACCTCTTCCAGCCGCTTGAAACGTCCGGGCGAGCCGCCATGTCCGGCTTCCATGTTGATGCGGCACAGGAACGGACCGCCCGACGCCACGGCGCGCAGGCGGGCAATCCATTTCGCGGGCTCCCAATAGGTGACGCGCGGGTCCGACAGGCCGCCCATGGCCAGGATCGGCGGGTAGGGTCTCGCCGCCACGTTGTCATAGGGCGAATAGCTGGCGATCAGGTCGTACGCCGCCGCATCCTCCAGCGGATTGCCCCATTCCGGCCATTCCGGCGGGGTGAGCGGCAGGGTGACGTCGGACATGGTGTTGAGCATATCGACGAACGGCACCTGCGCCACGATCCCGGCGAAGAGGTCCGGCGCCATGTTCGCCACCGCCCCCATGAGCAACCCGCCCGCCGAGCCGCCATGGGCGACGATCCGCCCCGCCGCGCCATATCCGGTCTCGGCCAGATATCCGGCGCTGGCGATGAAATCGGTGAAACTGTTGACCTTCTTTGTCCCCCGCCCGTCCAGGAACCACTTCCATCCCTTCTCGGACCCGCCCCTGATATGGGCGATGGCATAGACCCATCCGCGGTCCACCAGGCTGAACACCGAGGTCGAGAACCCCGCATCCATGGGAATGCCATACGAGCCGTACCCGTAGAGCAGGAGCGGCGCGGCGCCGTCCAGCACCGTGCCGCGCCGCATCAGCACAGTGACCGGCACCGTTTCCCCGTCCGCCGCCGGCGCGAAAAGACGACGCACCTCGTAGGCCTGCGGATCGTGCCCGGACGGAACCTCCCGCACCTTCCGCAAGACCCGCTCGCCGCTGGCCATGTCGTAATCGTACCAATGCGCCGGAGTCGTCGGCGATTCATAGACGTAACGCAGGACGGGCGCGTCATATTCCAGCACGCCGAGCATGGTGAGGTCGTAGGCGGGCTCGTCCATGGCGATGACGGCCGACGCCGCCCGCACGTCCCCCTCCACGCCGCGCGGCACGAAACGGAGCACGATGTTGCCGTCCATCCGCTCCGCCCAGACGAGGAAATCGCGCCCGGCGCTGAGTTCGAGCAGGTAACGCCCCGCCATATGCGGAACGAAGGGCTGCCAGTGCTCCCGCCTCGTCGCGTCCTCCGGCGTCCACATGAGCTGGAAATCCACCGCCCCGCCCGTATTGGTCAGCACGATGAAGCGGTCATTCCAGTGGGCCAGGCTGTATTTCTCCCCACGCACCAGCGGCGCGGCCACGCGGGGAGGCGTATCCGGCGCATGGGCGGGAATCAGCAGCGTCTCGTTCGTGTCATGGTCCCCGCGCTCGATGACGATCCAGCGCCGCGACGTGCTGAGCGTGAGTTGCAGGAAGAACCCGGCATCGGGCTCATCGAACACCAGAACGTCTTCGCCGCCGAGGAGCGGCCGCCGATAGATGCGCGACGGACGGCCATGATCGTCGCGATAGATCCAGAAAAGCCAGCGCGAATCCGGCGAGACGACGAAACTCCCCGTCGTGCTCTCGACCGGCGGCGCGCAAAGCCGTCCCGACGCCAGATCCTTCACCTGAATGCGATAGACTTCCGAGCCCTGCACATCCTCGGCATAGACGTAATACCGATGATCCTCCGTATGCGCCGCGCCGCCCAGAGCGTAATAGGGATGCGCCTTCGCCTCCGCATCCACATCCAGCAGAATCTCCTCCGCGCCGCCCGTACGCGGCTTGCGGGCATGAACCGGATGCTGGGCGCCCTCGAAATAGCGCGCGTAATAGGCCCACGGACCGTCCGGCACCGGCACCGATTCCTCGGCGGGAGGAATGCGGGCGATCATCTCGCGGAGGAGCGTCTCGCGCAGAGGCTCGATCTCCTTCAGAACCGCGTCGGCATAGGCGTTCTCCGCCCGAAGATGAGCGGCGACGTCCTCGCGCAGAACGGACGGGTCACGCAGGACCTGCTGCCAGTTCTCGTCCTTCATCCAGCCATATTCGTCCACCCGGCTCCGGCCGAGCTGCGTGACGGTTTTCGGTTCACGACGGGGAGAAGGAGGCTGGAGCGCGCTCATATCGTCTGCTTTCGACTGAATGGCCTTCCTCTCTGCCCGAGAACGCCAGGGGGCTCAATCGCTCCCGCGCCAAAAAACGCGGCGGGACCTTACCCCTCCGGCAAACTCGCCACGAGATCCACCCCCTCCGCGCTGGTCAGGACCGCCGCCTTCTCCTGTCGGCTCAAAGCGTCGAGCGCCGCATTCAGGGACGGCGCCTCGCGCAGCTTCACCAGCCCGACCAGCAGATTGGCGTCGATCGCCGCCCCCCGTTCCCGCGGCTGCGGCAGCGCCGCCTTGTGGGCCCCCAGCAGAACCGGATCATGCCGCAATGCGTGAAAGGCTTCGTCGACTGACACGTCGGCGGCGTATTCGCGCTGGCTGCATGCCAGATCGTTCCTCTCGGCGATCCGGAGAATGGGGGGCGGGTCCGTCTCCTCGGCGATCGTCAGCAGGCCGATGGACCGCAGCCAGAGACCGACATCGCGGCTCGCCGTCATCGCGGCCAGCGGGATGGCCAGCGCCAGACCGATCAGCACGGGCGTCATCCAGAGGAACAGGGCCTCGGAGACGATCCACGCCGCCGCCGCCATCAACAGCCCGATCGCCGTATAGACCCAGTAGCCGCGCGCGACCTCCCGGAGATCGACGCCCCCGGCATCGCGATTTTGCGCGTTCCAGCCGGAATCCCGTCCGAGCAGGATGGAGATGACGCCGGATGTATGGATCAGCATGGCGATGGGCGCGATCAGACCGCCGATCACCGTTTCCAGCACGATCGACACCGCGAGCCGGATGACGCCGCCCGAGCCGCGCAGCGTCATCCGGTCGAAAAGCGTGGCGATGAAGGCCAGCGCCTTGGGCGCGAGCAGGATCGCCATGGTGCCGAAGAACACATATTTCGCCTGCACCGGGTCGACTTGCGGCCAGCGCGGATAAAGCGATTTGGTCGTGCCGAAATATTCGGGCCGGTAGAAATGCGATTGCAGCGAGATCGCGATGCCGCAGAGCAGGAAGAGCAGCCAGAGCGGCGAGGTGATATAGGAGCCGATGCCCATCAGCATATGCAGCCGGCTGACCCACGCCATCCCGCGTGTCGGCAGCACCTTGTAATGTTGCAGATTGCCCTGGCACCAGCGCCGGTCGCGAATGGCCACGTCGGTCAGCGAGGGCGGGCTCTCCTCATAGGAGCCGAACAGCCCGGGCACCATATGGATCGCCCAGCCGCCCCGCCGCATGAGCGCGGCCTCGACGAAATCGTGACTCAGAATATGGCCGCCGAACGGCTTGCGCCCGGGCAGATGCGGCAATCCGGCCTGCTCGGCGAAGGCGCGGGTGCGGATGACCGCATTATGCCCCCAGTAATTTCCCTCCGACCCGTGCCACCACGCGATGCCGTATGCGATCAGCGGCCCGTAGATGCGCCCGGCGAATTGCTGCATCCGGGCGAAAAGCGTGCTGCCGCCGACGATGACGGGCAGGGTCTGGATCAGCCCGACGCCCGGATTGCGCTCCATGGCGCCGACGATGCGGATGATGAGCGCGCCATCCATGATGCTGTCCGCGTCGAGCGTGAGCATGTTCTCATAGGCGCCGCCGAAACGGCGCACCCACTCGCCCAGATTGCCCGCCTTCCGGTCGATATTTTTCGCGCGCCGCCGATAGAAGACACGCCCCTGCCCCCGCACCGCGTCGCGGAACGCCAGCATGGCGCGCTCTTCCTGCACCCATACGTCCGGGTCGGTCGTATCGGAGAGCATGAAGAAATGAAACGCATCGAGCTGCCCCGTCGCCGCGAGGCTGTCATAGATCGACTTGAGGCCGACGAGCACCCGCTCCGGGTCTTCATTATAAGTCGGCATCAGGATGGCGGTCCTGCTCGACAGGACAGGCAGCGGCCCGTCGCGGGTGATGCCCAGCCCCAGCCCGCCACGCGTCAGGAGAGAGAGAAAACCGGCGAGGCAGGAGGCGAAAGAGAGCGAGATCCACGCGCCGAGGGTGACGAACAACCCCAGCACGACCACGCCAAGAGTCGAGACGCCCATGCTGTTCAGCACGAGATTCATCTCATACGCGCCGAAGATCGTCAGGCCGGCCGCCACGCCGAAGACGAAAAGCCGCCGCAGCCAGAGAAGCGGCGGGCGCGTGGCGAGGGAAGCCGCATGATCATGACGGTCCGGCGCATGGCGCAGATCCTGCACCGGCATCGCCAGCGGCGCTTCCGGCGGCAGAAATGCGAGGTCGGATGAAGCCATGGCGCTCATGGCGTCCAATGGTACATCCAGGTTTCGGAGATTGGTCCCTGATCATTGGCGAGCTGGCATTGCAGTTCGGACAGCTTCGCATCCCCGGGATAGAACTCGAACGTCGTGCGCCATCCCTTGATATAGGGATTGGGCTCGACCACGACATTCTTGATCTTCCCGGCGGAACAATGCGGGATCAGATGAAAATGGGCGTCCTGGGAGACGTTCTCGAACGGTTTGCCGTCGAAATCGATGACGAACATCCGCGCCTCCGCATGGTCCGTCACCCCGCCCACGCGCGTCGACGCCACGCGCGCCAGATCGGTCGGCCAGGGCGTGTCCCAGCCCCAGTACATGCGATAGGTGAAACCATATTCCTTGCCCGCCTCCAGCGGGTGGGCAGGCCGCCAGAACGAGACGATGTTGTCGTTCACCTCGTTGGGCGTCGGAATCTCGACGAGATCGACCGCACCATGCTGCCAGTCTCCGATCGGCTCGATCCAGAGCGACGGGCGCTTCTGGTAGTTCAGCGCCAGATCCTGGTAATCGCGGAAATCGCGCTTGCGCTGCATGAGGCCGAAGCCGCGCGGGCTGACGTCGCTGAAGGCGGAGAATTGCAGATCGACCGGATTGACCAGCGGACGATAGAGCTGCCCGCCCGACCCGGTCCAGAGCTGGAGCGCCTCGCTGTCATGCGCGGCCGGACGCCAGTCATCGACGCGGTAACGGTCATTCTCGTCGAAATAGAACATGCCGGTCAGCGTCGCCACGCCGGGCTGCTCGATCTTCGTGCGGGGGTAGAACGTCGCCTCGACATCGAAGGTGGTCGTGTCGCCGGGGCGGATCAGGAAGCGGAACGCGCCGGTGGTCGAGGGGCTGTCGAGCAGCGCATGGATGGTGACGGCCTGCACGCCCGGCGCCGGCTTCTCCAGCCAGAATTCCCGGAAAATCGCAAATTCCTCGCCTTTCGGATCGCCCGTCCCGTCCGCGAAACCACGCGCGGACAGACCGTAGAACTGTCCCTTCGCCACGGCGCGAAAATAGGAAGCGCCGAGAAACACGGAACACTCCTCCATGACACCCGGCGTATTGATCGGGCATCGCAGCCGCAATCCGGAGAATCCGAGATTATCCGTCACCCGCAGCATCGGATCGGCATAGGAAAACATGTCAGGATCGTAAGGAACGGGGGTGGAGTGGCCGTCCGTCACCTCGTTCATCAAGACCTGCGGCGCGTAGAGGAAACCACGCGGGAAGAATTCGACGTCAAAATACAGATGATCATTCGCCCAGAGCGCGCGCTCCGGCTTGAATGTGATGGCGCGAAACTGGTCGAAAGTCAGATTCTTGATGGCCGAGGGAAGATTTTGCGGCGGCGGCTTATAGGGCGTCCGGGACAGATCCCGGGCGACCTGCCGGACCGTCGTCTCGTCGAAAGGAGTGGGGTTCGGCGGGGAAGGCGCGTCCGCTGCCCGTGCGAGACCGGAGAGGCCGGTCCCCATGAGCGAAAGACCGGCACCTGCTCTGACAAACTCACGACGTTGCAAGGCAATCACTCCATGACGGGGGCAGCCCAGCCGGTCTGGCCCCGTTACGCTGAACGTTCATCGCATCCCCCTTAGAAGAATTCCGGAAGGGAGTAAATTTTCCGCTATCAGCGGCACGGATGCAGCTAAAGGCGGAAGGTGCGTGCCCTAACTCTTGTCGAGCGGGAGAGGCACCCACCGCATCCCGTCGGAATCCTGCACCAGCAGCAGGACGGAATGCCGCTTCGCGTCACGCGCCCGGTCGATCTCACGCGAGAGTGCCTCGGGCGAATCGACCTCGACCTGCTGCACCTCGGTGACGAGATTCCCCGCCTCCAGCCCGCGCTCGGCCGCCGGGCTGTCCGGCGCCACGGCGGTGACGAGCACGCCGCGCTGGGAATCGGTCAGATGGTATTTCTGCCGCGCCGCATCGTCGATCATCCCCAGCGTCAGACCGAGATCCGCCAGCTTGATCGTTTTCTTCGCCGTCTCGTCCTTCCTCGGCGCGGTCGGCGGCAGATCCGGCGCTTCTGGCGACGGTTTGAGCGTCACGTCCAGCGTCAGCGCGCTTCCCTTGCGCCAGATGCCGAACGCCGCCTTGGAGCCCGGCGGAATCGCGGCCACCAGACGCGGCAGGGACTTGCCGTCCACCGCCTCTCCGTTGAGCTTGTTGATGACGTCGCCGGGTTTGATCCCCGCCTCTTCCGCCGGACTTTTCGACTCGATTCCCGCCACCATCGCGCCCTTCAGCGACGGAAGGCCGAGACTCTCGGCGATGTCATGGGTCACGTCCTGCACCCGCACGCCCAGCCAGCCGCGCTGCACATGGCCCAGATTCCGGAGTTGCTCGATCACGCCTCGCGCGTCGTTGGAGGGGATCGAGAAGCCGATGCCGATGGACCCGCCGGACGGGCTGTAGATCGCCGTATTGATGCCGATGACCTCGCCCTTCAGGTTGAAGAGCGGGCCGCCGGAATTGCCGCGGTTGATCGGCGCGTCGGTCTGGATGAAATCGTCATAGGCGTCATGCTCGATGCTCCGCCCGCGCGAGGACACGATTCCCGCCGTCACCGTGCCGGACAGGCCGAACGGATTGCCGATCGCCAGCACCCAGTCGCCGACCCGCGCCGCGTCGGAATTGCCGAAGGCGACCGTCGGCAGCGGATGCGGCGCGTCGACCTTGATGACCGCCAGATCCGTCCGGCTGTCCCGCCCGACGATCCGCGCCTTCAGCACCGTGTCGTCCTGCAAGGTCACGGACACCTGATCGGCGTCCTTCACGACATGATTGTTGGTGACGATGTAGCCGTCAGGCGAAATGATGAAGCCCGATCCCAGGGCCTGCATCTTGCGCGGCGGCGCATCGGGACTCGGCTTGCGGTTCATGAAGTCGTGAAAGAACTTCTCCATCGGCGAACCGGGGGGAAATTCGGGAATCTGCGGCCCGTCGCCCGGCGACCCGTCCGGCCCGTCATCATCGTCGTCATCCCCGTCGCCCGGCTTGAGCGTCGCGGAAATCGAGACGTTCACGACCGCGGGCAGGAGCCGCGCCGCCAGATCGGCGAAACTCTCCGGCACCGGCCGGGACGCGGAGACGACCGGCGGCGCGGCGGCCGGCGTCTCACCCTCCGCGACGGCGGGCGAAGACACCAGGGGCGAAGACAACACGGTCGCGCCGCACAACGTGATCATGGAGAGACGGCGGGGCAGAGAATGTTGGGTCATGGGCGTACGTTAGACCAGTTCACTTCGTGCTGTCACACCCCCCTTTGTTCGTTGTGCGGCTCGGGATGCGGCTCGGCGCGCGCGATTTCGCGGCGGCTCCGACCGGCCATGAACGCCGCCTCGCGCCGGTGCCTTTCAAGCCAGAACGCCACGCCATAGACGCCCAGAAGCCCGACCAGATTCACGAGCACTTGCATCCCCAGCCCGTCCCCGAAGCTGTTCATCGCCAGCCGCGCGAAAAGATCCAACACCGTCCCGAGGCTGAAGACTTCCAGCGAATGACGCCCCAGCAGCGCCAGCGCCTGCCCGCCCCGCATCTCGGAAAACCGCCGTGCACGGGCGGATGATTGCACGAGCAGCAGAATCGCCATCGCCTCCATCCAGCGCGGCCAGACCAGCACCGACTTGTCGGCGCCCGGCACGGGGATGACCGCCAGGGAGGGCAGCCCCCACTCGTGATAGGGAAAGTGCTCGATGACACCGAAGAGCAGCCACGCCCAGCACAGTCCCTTCAGCCAGCGCGGCGTGGGCAGGTCGCCGCCATGCCGCGTGGCGATCCAGCTCGCCAGCATTCCCAGCACGAAAATGAACTGCCATCCCAGCGGATTGAAGTACCACCCGTCCGCATCCAGCCAGTTCGGGATGTTGATGGCGGGATTGAATTGCGGCACGAGCCAGATGGCGAAGCTGACGCCCAGAAGCAGCTTCGGCGATCCCATCCACAGCAGCACCATCAGCGGAATGCCGAGAAGCAGCACGATATAGAGCGGCAGGATATTGAGATTGCTCGGCAATGCCTGGAGCGTCAGCACCTGCCAGAACCAGAAGCTGCCATGCGCGAGTTCCGGCTCCAGGAAATCCACCGGCACGGGATCGTAATGCCGCCATTGCCGGATCGTATAGATCGACACGAACAGCATCAGCATCTGGAAAAGATAGAGCCGCCAGCAGCGTCGCAGAATCCGCTCGCCCACGACGATCCATCCCCCGTCCGGCGGGGGGCGCGGGATTCGCCGCGCATAGGCCAGCCAGGACGCATATCCCGCCAGCATCACGAAAATCTCGGCGGCATCCGCGAAACCGAAATTCCGCAGGGTCAGCCGGTTCAGCCAGTCCTGCGGCACATGGTCGCAGAGCATCATCAGGAGAGCGAGCCCCCGCAGGGCATCGACCCGATGATCCCGCTTTTTGCGCGGCTGTGCCGCTCCGGCATCCGTTTCAGCGATCCGTCGTTCCATCCGCCCCTTCCCGCGTCGCCGGATGTTCATACGCAGTTCGCCGCCCGTGATCCACTCCCTGCCCGAACCCCTCCCTCCTCCGGACCCGGCATGCTATGCTCGGCCAGCGTTCCGGGTTCGGAATCCGGACGATCCAGCAGGAAAGACCAGTCATGACCTCATCCGACACATCGGGGAACGATGCCGAATCCCGCCGGATTCTGGACACCCTTCGCCTGGTGAAGGATGACAGCGGCACGACGAACGTCCTCTCCTTCGCCGCGCTCGACAGCGTGGCGGTGCGTGACGGCCACGCCCATGTCTCGCTCTCCGTCTCGCGCGACGACGCGGGAAAGATCGAGCCCCTGCGCCCCAGGGCGGAAGCCGCCATCGCCCAGCTTCCGGGAATCGACCGCGCGACCATCGTGCTGACGGCCCATCGCGCGCCGGGCGCCCCCATGCCGGCGCCCGGCGGTCATCGTCCGTTCCGCCTCGACCAGCCCGCCAACAATCCCGGCACGCCCGAGACCCGGCCCGACGGCAAGCTCCTGCCGCAGGTGCAGGCCGTCATCGCCGTCGCCTCCGGCAAGGGCGGCGTCGGCAAATCCACCACGGCCGTCAATCTCGCCGCCGGTCTGGCCCGTCTCGGTTTGCGCACCGGCATGCTGGACGCGGATATCTACGGCCCGTCCCTGCCCCGGATGCTCGGACAATCCGCCAAGCCTTTCGTGGAGGACGGCAAGCTCATTCCGGTCGAGGCGTGGGGATTGCACGTCATGTCCATCGGCTTTCTGGTGGATGAAAATCAGGCCATGATCTGGCGCGGCCCGATGGTGATGGGTGCGCTGTCGCAGTTCCTCGGCGACGTGGCGTGGCCGGAGCTGGACGTGCTGGTGATCGACATGCCCCCCGGCACCGGGGACGCCCAGCTCACCCTCGCCCAGAAACTCTCGCTCCGCGGTGCGATCATCGTCTCCACGCCGCAGGACATCGCGCTACTCGACGCGCGGCGGGGTCTGGCCATGTTCGAGAAGATGAACGTCCCCGTTCTCGGCGTCGTCGAGAACATGTCCTATTTCTGCTGCCCGAACTGCAATCATCGCACGGAACTCTTCGGCCATGGCGGCGCACGCCGGCAGGCGGAGGAGTCGGGCGTGCCCTTCCTCGGTGAAATTCCGCTTCTGGCCGATATCCGCGCCAGCGGCGATGCCGGGGCGCCGATCATTCTTTCCGCGCCGGACAGCGAAGCCGCTGGCGCCTATACCGCCCTCGCCCGCGCCGTCGCCGACAGCCTGCGCCTGACGCCTCCCAAGACAAGCGGCTCATGAGGACGGGACACCCCGCCCGCGTCACGGCCTTGCTCGCCATGGTCGGCTGCGTCATCTGGCTGGCGGGCTGCGCGAGCCAGCCGCCGGTCAAGCATCACGGATACGCGGCCGACGGCTATGGCATTATCGACAACTCGCCGCATCTTCCGCCGCCCGATCATCTGATGAAGCCCCAACCAGCCTCACCGTAAACGGCGGCACACGCCGCGGCTTGGCAGCCGGAATACGGCGTCTCATCCGCCCGCTGTCGGGCATGTCGCGCGTTCGCATGGGCTCCGGGTGCTCGCGCGTCCCTCAACGCAATGGCCGGCAGAGACGCCAGGCCATGACCCCACACGGCAGACCCAGGCCGATCACGCCGGCGATATCCGCGACGGGGCCTTCGAGCACCAAAGCGAGAACCAGCCCGGAGAACGTCACGACGGACAGGAAGAGCGGCGCGCGCCATACGGTCATGGAAATACGCATCATGCCGCCTTTCCGCTCCATTCGGCCCGCGACTCCGCCGCCTGCGCGGGCTGACGCTTGCCGGCGAGCAGCAGATAGAGGCCGGAGCCGAGGACGACGATCGTCACCACATCGAGGATCGCCCAGAGCCCCTTGAGCAATACCCCGCCGTAATCGCCGAAATGCAGCGGACGGCAAAGCTCCAGCAGACGAAGATACCACGGCATTTTCGCCACGAACGCCACCTCGCCCTTTGCGGCGTCCACGAGAACCGGCGTCATGAAGCGCGAGCGGAGCTTCGACTTTCCTTGCGTCCAGACGACGTAATGATCCGGACTGCCGTTGATATGGGTGGGAAACGTTACGAAGCGCACCGTCATCGCGGGCAACGCGCCCTCGGTGACGCGGATGGCTCTCGACAGGGAGGCGGCGGGAATGACGGGCGCATCCGGCATGAACGGCTTCAGGACCGGCACGACGTCGCGCATTTCCCACAGACCGAAGAGCGGCGTGGCGAGCGTATTCATCACGCCCGTGAGCACTACGATCAGCACCCAGCAGACCGTGGCGACGCCGAGGAAATTATGGACGTCGAGCCACCGCACGCGGACCGATCTTCGCCAGCGGATCTCGCCGAAGCGCATCCGCCGCATGAAGGGCGCATAAAGCGCCACCCCCGAGACGATGGCAACGGCGAAAACCAGCCCCATCAGGCCGAGGAACAACTCGCCCGGCAATCCGGCCAGCATCTGCACATGCAGTTGCAGGATCGTATCCATCACCGCGTCGCCGGGCGGGGGGCCGTCGCGCAGCAGCTTTCCGGTATGTGCGCTGAAGGTCATTTCGTGCGTCGTGTCGAAAGCGTCATCCGCGCCGGGGGAGAGGCGGAGCGTGATCCTGGCGCGGTCGGGGTCAAACACCGCGAGACGTACCCGTTGCCCCGGCCATGCCTGCCGCGCGCGCGTGACCGTCTCGTCCACATGCGCGGTGACGTCCCGCATAGTGGACGGCCCGGATCTTAGAGGATCGAGATAGTCGTTGATTTCCTCGGAAAAGATGAGGGGGAGGCCCGTCAGGCACAGAAGGAGGAGAAAGAGGGTGCAGACGATGCTGCTCCATTTATGGAGCCAGCGCCAGCGCCGCAAAGCGTGGCTGGTCATGAAGGGCGTCCCCCGTGTCTCGGCGTTGAAGGCCCCATGTTGCTATTGCGAATCACTCTTACTGTCAATTAAGAACATGCCGCTGCTGCCCCAGCGCCCGACCGCTCCGGACATTGCCGCCCCGGGCAATTATGAGAGAGAATTCATGCGTTCCTGGACTTTCCCGCCATTCCGCCGCCTCGCCCTGGCGAGCGGCATCACCTGCGCTGCATTCTCATTGCACTCCCCGGTGGCCGCCGCCTCCGTGACCTCCGACATCGAAAAGACACGCACCGCCAGGGAGAAGGCGCAATCAGGAACCCAAGCGAACCGCAAGCCGCCACTCTCCGCCGAAGAGATCGCCGTGATCGGCCGTCGTCAGATCGTGGCCAGAGACGCCAGCACCGGAACGAAGACCGACACGCCCCTGATCGAAACGACGCAAACCGTATCAGTCGTCACCCGCGCGTTCATGGACGAGCGGATGGTCCAGACGATCAACGAGGCCCTGCGCTACACGCCCGGCGTCAACGCCGATACGTATGGCGCGGATTCCCGCTTCGACTGGCTGCGCATCCGCGGGTTCGACGCGACGACATACGGCATGTATCTCGACGGCATGCGCTTCACGCCGGGAACCACCGGACCGGTGCAGGAACAATACGGGCTTGAGCGCGTGGAGGTGCTCAACGGTCCGGCTTCCGTGCTTTACGGCCAGGCCGCGCCCGGCGGATTGGTGAACATGGTCAGCAAGACCCCCAAATCCACTCCGCATCAGGAGATTCAGTTCATGGCCGGATCGTTCGACCGCTATCAGGGCCAGTTCGATCTCACCGGCCCGGTTCCGGGAACCGGCGGAGCGGTGGACGGCCGGATCATCGGCCTCGCACGCGATTCGGACACGCAGGTCCGCGAGGTGAAGGACAACCGGATCTACGTGGCCCCGTCCTTTACCTGGCATATTTCCAGAAACGACGATTTCACCTTCCTGTCCTCCTACCTGCACACTCATACGGCAGGGTTGCAGTTCGTCCCCGCCAATGGCAGCGTACTTTACAATCCTTACGGAAAAATACCGACCGATCTGTTTACCGGCTCGCCGGATCTGAACCGATGGGACGTCAACCAGGCGACAGTCGGGTTTCTTTACGAACACCGTTTCAACAGCAACTGGCGCTTTCAGCAGAACTTCCGTTACATGCACCTGACTCTGGGCTGGCGTCAGGCCTACGGCACTGGCCTCTTGCCTGATTATATCCACCTCACCCGGCTCGCCTATGCGCAAGACGCCTCCGGCAACATCTATACCTCCGACAGCCGGATCGTCGGTCATATCCATCGCGGACCGGTGGAGCAGACGGTTCTTCTCGGTTTCGATTACCAGCGTGGCGATTCGTGGGAGAGCGCGGGATACGCCGCGGGCACGCTCCTCAACGTGTTTCATCCGGTCTATACGCCGCAGAGCAAAGTCCCCATGTTCCAGCACATCACGCAGACGATGGAGCAGAAAGGACTGTACTGGCAGGACCAGATGAAGCTTTTCCGCCGCGTGATCGTGACTCTGGGCGGACGGTACGACTGGACCGACACGCTGACCCACGCGATCATCCACTCGACGGCAGCCCATACCGGACAGAATAATGACGTGTTCACCTATCGGGGCGGGTTGGGATATCTCTTCCCCTTCGGCCTGATGACCTATGCCTCCTATTCACGCTCGTTCCAGCCGACGTCGGGAACGAATCTCTACGGTCAGCCCTTCAAGCCGACCTACGGCAAACAGGTGGAAATCGGCGTCAAATATCAGCCGACATCCTTTCGCAGCTTCATGACCGCGTCCCTCTTCGACCTGAAGCAGACCAATGTGAGCCAGGCGGACCCGGCCAACCCGCTCAATACGATCCAGACCGGTCAGATCCGCGTGAGAGGCTTTGAGACCTCCGTCAATGTCAGCCTCGCGGACGGCGTCGATGTCGTCTTCGCCTATACCTATCTGGACCCGGTGATCACGCATTCGACGATCGGACAGGTGGGCAAACGCCCGACACTGATTCCGCGCAACACGCTCTCCCTCTGGGGAGACTACCAGATGCCGACCACCTCTCTTCGCGCTCTACAGGGAATCGGCGTGGGCATGGGATTGCGCTATATCGGCAATATCGAAGCAAACAACTATGACACATTCGCAACCCCCTCCGTCACATTGTTCGATGCCGCGCTCCATTATGATTTCAACCTGAAATCGAAGTGGAGAATAGGAGTGAACATCAATAATATATTCAACAAGACCTATGTCGCCAGTTGCACCGGCAGCACGTCCTGCTATTACGGCCAGAAGCGTCAGGTTCTTGGAACGATCAGAACGACATTCTGACGGACGTCACATCTGCGGGAGACGCGAAATCCCGAGATTCGATCCGGGCCGAGCTTCCCTGCGACTGGACTGGCGGCCTCACCTCCCGTCTCTTTTTTCCGGGCCGTCCGGCCCCTCGGCCAGAACGGTATCTTCATGCCGGATGATCCGGCGCGCGAGCTTCAGGGACTCGTGGCCTCGCCGGGCTTTCGCGGCCGCCAGCGCCAGTGCCAGCAGGTTGCGCGCATGATTCGAGGTCGTTTCGGCAGCGAACGCCTCGATGAAATAGGCCGCCGATTCGAGGGCGCGCCCGCGCTCCTCCGGCGAGCCGATATAGGCCGTCTGCAAGGCGAAATAGATGCGGCGCGCCGGAGTCGTCGCCTCATGCGGTCCCATGATCTGCCGCCCGTAGAGAAACTCGACCTTGTTGGCGAATCGGATGCGCGCCTCGCTTGTGAACTGGATCGCCGCCCCGTTCACGATCAACCTGTCTCCCGCCCCGAAGCGGAGTTCCAACCCGGCCATGCCTGCCCCCTTTGCGTTTTCGCACGGGCGACGATAGCGGGCTTGCCCTAACGAACCGTTAACATCATCAGAATTCGGGCCAGGCCGCGTGCAGACATCCGCCATGCCGGATCGGCGCCACACGAATCGCGCGCCCCGTCGCATCGTCCGTCTGCACCAGCACGCCGCAAACCGTCGCCTCCCCTTCCGCCGGTTGCGGCCGTTCGCCAGGCATCTTGCGAAGGAAACGGGCGATGGACGCCTCCTTCCCCATCCCGATCACGCTGTCATAATCACCGCACATCCCGGCATCGGTCTGACAGGCGGTGCCGTTGCGCAGAATGCGGCAATCCGCTGTCGGCACATGGGTGTGCGTGCCGACCACCAGCGAGACATGCCCGTCCATCACATGGCCGAACGCCATCTTCTCGCTCGACGCCTCGCCGTGGAAATCGACGATGATCGCCTGCACCGTCAGGCCGAGCTTGTGCCGCGTCAGCACCTCCGAGACGGTGCGGAACGGATCGTCCAGCGGGTCCATGAACAACCGGCCCATCACGTTCACCACGAGCACGCGCCGCCCGTCCGCCAGCGTCACCAGCACGCTGCCCTTCCCCGGCGTGCCCCGCGGATAATTGATCGGACGGATGATCTGCGGCGTGCGCTCGATATGGCCGATCATGTCCCGCCGGTCCCACGCATGATTGCCGAGCGTGATGACATCCACCCCGGCGCGCAGCAGCTCATCCGCGATTCCCGGCGAAAGCCCATAGCCGTGCGAGGCGTTTTCCGCGTTGACGACGACGAAATCCAGAGCCAGCGTCCTGCGCCACTCCGGCAGGACCGCACACACCGCGTCCCGTCCGGCACGGCCAACGATATCTCCGAGAAAAAGCAGTCTCACGCCCGGTCAATCCTCCTTGTCACACCGCAAGATCATTTCCCGCTCCGTGACGACGCCGTCCAGTTTCCAGTCATGCTCGCCGACCGGAACTTCCGGAACTTCCTGCCAGGAAAAGGCATAGCCTATCGCGGGACAGCGAACGGATGACAAGGTGCGGTCATAATATCCGCCGCCGTAACCGAGGCGGTTCAAGTGCCGATCGAATGCCAAAAGCGGCACCAGCACAAGGTCGGGCACGCCGATTTCTCCTTCGGGATGGAGCGTCCCGAACCGCCCTTCCAGCATCCGGACATCCGGGCTCCAGTGCCGGAACAGGAGCGGTGCTGCACGCGGCGTGGTTTCGGGCAGAAGAACGGAATGCCCCCGCTCATGCAGATCCCGCCACAGCGCGCGCAAATCCGCCTCGCCGGGCAAGGGCCAGACACCGCCGATGCGCTTCGCCGGAAACGACTCCAGCGCGCGGGCGATCATCCCCGCCAGACGCGCCTCGTCTTCCGCCGCCGGAGGAGACTCCCGCCGTCTCTTCCGCATCCCGGCGCGCAGCCGCCGCTTCTCGTCGTCGAGGGAATGTGGGACCACCATGGCCGTTGGTCTTTCAGCCCTCCCGGACCTGCAAGTGCAGGTGGGCACCGGGTAACGTGACCACGGCCACGACAGAGCCAGCTCCCGAGGAAGTGCTTATCGGCCCAGGGGTTGAGTTGCCTGACGCACCGGGCAGTCCCACACTGCCTATCTTAGAAAGCCTCGAGCGCGGCTGCAATGCTTTCCGCACGTTCCGCCAGATCCAGCAACTGTGTTCTCTCGCCGTCGCGTTCGCGCACGATCTGTTCGGCGGCGGCGATCTTTTCCGTCGCGGAGCTGGGCAGCCTCGCTTCCGCCAGATCGTGAATCTCGTCGGCCATCAGCAGCGCCGCCAGCACCAGCATCCGCGCTTCCCCGCTGGGCGCGCCCAGCGCCCGCACCCGGTCGATGCGCCGCTCGACCTGCGCGGCCATGGCCATGAGATGACGTTCCTCGCCATCCTGACACCCGACCGTATAGCTGTATCCGTTCAGACGGATCGAAACCTGCGCCATCTTCCGCCTCCTTCAGCCGATCTCGAGCGCCGCGCGGATGCGGGCGCGCAACGCGTCGATATTGGCGGCGACCGTCTGGAGATCGGTCTCGGGCGACGGAACCGCGCGGCGGTCCAACGCCCAGGCGATTCGGTTCATCGCCTGTTCGAGCCGGGCCACCGCTCCGGCATCGGCTTCGCACGGCTCCTGATGCTCTCCGTCCAATCGAACGCTCCTCCGTGCTAATGGTCCCGGTCATGCAGGAAGCCCGGAACGAAACGTGACGTCAAGCAGGAACACCCCTCCGCCTCTCCCGGATCGTCTCGTGGCCATTGCCGGCCGCGCGGCACGTGACGCCGTGCTCGCGCTCGACTCCGCTCTTCCATTCGGACTCATTTCCGCCCCCGGCGCGGGAGCCGCGCTCGGTGGACCGTGGTGGCGCGGGCTGATGGCCCGGCTCGACCTGCCGCATGTGCTCGATTGCGGGGCCAACGCGGCGCTCGCCGCCTGGGCGATGCGGCAGGGGCAGGCTTATGTCGTGTTCGAAGGTCCGCCGGCACAGCGGGTCAGCCTGCTCGTTCTGGCGGAAACCTGCGGCTCGATTCTCCTGCTGCGGCGTCCGGACGCCTTCCTGCTGACGGATGAGCCCACCCCCTATCGGAGACGGCAGCTCGCGGACTATCTTGCCGCACCTCAGCCTTCCACGCCGAATTGAAATCATGTCCGATCCCGAGCTTTATTTCGTCCTGCCGCCCTCGTTCGATCCCGTTCGTCACATGAGCGTTCTGCGCGAGGCGCTGGAACTCGGCCGGCCGACGGCGCTTCGTCTCGCCGTGACGGAGGAGGCCGCCGCCCGCACGCAGGCGACCGCCCTCCAGCACGTGTTGCGCGCGCAGGACATCGCGCTGATTCTGACCAACCTCCCCGCTCTCGCCCGACAACTCGATTGCGACGGCGTGCAGCTCGACGCGACCTCGCCCCTGCTTGCCACTGCCCGGAAGGCTCTGGGCGAGGACCGTCAGCTCGGGATCGCCTGTCCGCCCACGCGGGACGCCGCCATGAGTGCGGGCGAGGCCGGCGCGGATTATATCGCCCTCCCGCCGGAAGGCGCGGATGTGGTGCGCTGGTGGGGCGAGATGATGGAACTTCCGACGGTCGCGGACCCGCTCTCCACCTCTGCCGAGGCGCGCGCCATGGCGGGTGCCGGGGTGGATTTCCTGACGCTCCGCATCGATTGTACCGCTCCGGATCAGATGCGCGCGCAAATCCGGGACTGGGCGGATCTCAGGCCGGGCCGTCCGGCGTCAGCACGCCCTGCGTGAAATAGAGCACGCCGTTCGACTGCGGCGCACCCGCCAGCCAGAGACGATTCGTCCGGCCGGAGGGGCCGACGAGCACGAACTGCTTCCCCGGCGCGTCCCACCGGACGGTGAGCGGCACGCCGTCCACCGTCTTCAGGCTGAGGGAGGAGCTGTGCGACCGCGCCATCTTCCGGGTTAGCGCCGCATTGTCCCAGCGACCCGGCACGATCGTATAGGCGAGAATCCGCCGAAGCTGGGCCTGCCCGACCGTGCCGCGCAGACCGTCCGACGCCTGATGCGACAATTTTTCGAGCGGCTGGTTGGGAATGGCGAAGACCGTATAGGGCCCGGCGCGTCGCAGCAGGCGCATCAACCCCGCCTGCTCCAGCGCATGGGCGTAGTCCGCCAGTTCGAGTGACGCGGCGATGTTCTCGCTCAGCGGGCGATCCGAATAGGAGGGAGTCGGCGGCTCTTCATAGGCGACGGGGGAAGAGACGATCCCCGCATTCGCCGCGGCGTTCAATTCCGCCTGGTCGGCCCGCCCGGCCATTGAGGGCATGATGACCGCCGCCGATGCCCCCCGCACGAAAAGCGGGTCCTGCCGCGCGGAACTCTCGCACCCCGCCAGCGCGAGCGCGACAGCCAGCGCACCCGCCACACCGCTGAAAAATCCCCCAGCGCGTCCACCACGTCGCATCATCATCCTTCCCCGCCGCAGGGACGGGAATCCGCCAGGACTCAGCAGCCATCCCCGCGCATCGTCCATCCGATAACACGGCTGTTCACGAGTTCAAACGTCGTCTGGCAGGTGGTGCTGTAGTAGCTCGCCGGGAAACCTCCGCCCCAGCCTCCCCAGCCGCCGCCCCAACCGCCGCCCCAGCCTCCCCAGCCGCCGCCCCAACCGCCCCAGCCGCCCCACGGGCCGCCGCCCCAGCCCCAGCCCCATCCGCCCATGCCAGGAGAATAGGAGGTCTCGTTCTGGATATAGGCGAGGAAATTGTGGCCGCTGGCCACATAGGCACGGCTCGGCACACCGAACTTGCGGATGACATCGACATCCGTCCGGCCGACCATCGAGTCGAGCACCTGCTTTTGCTGAAGCGTCGGCACGTCGCAGGCGGTCAACGCCAGAACGCTCAGGAGAGGAAGAAATCGCGCTCCGGTCATAATGACTTATATCTCCCAGAAGATCGGGTTCTTCCGCACTTTTCGTGATGGGTATCTTGTACTGAGGTTCCGGAACTGGGAAATCCAGAAAGTCGTTCACTTTCATGGATATTCCCCAGTG
>NZ_SLZN01000023.1 GCF_004346035.1 Acidomonas methanolica
TCCAGCGTCTCTTCAACAGACGTACTGCCACTTATCATATCCTGAATCATGGTTACCCATAGATTCAGAACTCAACACAAAATGCAACTGTAGTGCTAGGCGAGGCGGCGCGCAAATACAAGCAACCCGTCGCCACCGGCCTACGAAGACCGCTCTATCTTGGGGCATCGCTCATCATCATCGACGCACCGGGTTTCCAGACGCTGGACCGACGGCACACGCATCGGCTCCAACTCGTTACCTATCGCTACGAGCGGACGAGACGGATCATTTCTTATCCAGACCGATCCGCCCATAGATCCGGGCGTAAAGGAAAATCGCGGCATAGGAGGGCAACACGAGCAGAGCGAACATGGCCTGAAATCCAACATAGGGCTTCAGCAGGACGTAGAATTGCGGGATGATCGCGCCGCCGCTATAGGCCATGATCAGCAGCGCCGAAGCCAGCGAGGTCGCGCGGCCCGCGCCGCGGATGGCGATGGGAAAGATCGTCGGCATGATCATCGCATTCGCGAAACCCAGCAACGCCACGAACAGCACCGACACATAGCCGTGCGCAAGAAAGGCAAGCACGGTCAGGAGCATACCTGCAAGACAGGAGAACGCCATGTAGCGTTCCTGCGAGACGAAGCGCGGCACGATGACGAAGCCTGCGACATAGCCCGCCAGCATCGCCGCCAGCGTGAGTGAGGTGAAGAATTTCGTCTGGTCGAGCGGCAGGCCGAAACCGCGCCCATACGTGCCGATCGCATCCGCCGCCATCACCTCCACCCCGACATACAGGAACAGCACGAAGACGCCGAAGACGAGATGCGGCTTGAGCAACCTCTCGCGCATCTGCCCGGAGAGCGACGGAAGCGGCGGCGCCTCGATCTGTGGCAATGGCGACATCCAGACGAGCGCGGCCAGCCCGACCAGCAGCGCCGCCATGCCGAGATAGGGCCAGTAGATCGCCTGCACGAAACCGTTCAGGATCGCCTCCCGCGTCGCCGGATCGGCAGCCTGCGCGCGCTGGGCCACCGTGCCGATATCGCGCATCACCAACATGGCCAGCGCGACGGGAGCAAGCATTCCGGCGAATTTATTGCTGATCCCCATGATCGCGATGCGCTTGGCGGCATGGGTCGGCGGCCCGAGCAGACTGACCAGCGGGTTGATGACCACCTGCATCAGCGACAGCCCCGCGCCGAGCAGCAGCAATCCCGCCAGCGCGCCGCCATAGATGCGCCAGGTGATGAACTGCCCGAACGTCGCAACGCCCAGCGCCGAAAGCAGGATCGACGCGGCGAGGCCGGTCTTCAGCCCGAGCCTGCGGGCGACGAGCGAGGCCGGAATCGAGAAGACCAGATAGGAGACGTAGAAGACCAGGGGAATGAAAAAGGCGCTGACGTCGTCAAGTGAAAACGCGACGCGCACGAAGGAGATCAGCGGGCCGTTGAGCCAGGTCACGAACCCCATGGCGAAGAAGATCGCGGCGGAGACCAGCAGCGGCTCCCAGCCATAGGGGCCGACCAGCCTCACACGGTTCGTTGCGGATTCGGACGGAGAGGGAACACTTGCCATCGGCATGATCTTTCAGAGAAACGCGGCGCCAAGGAGCCCGGCATTGCCGCCGAGCCGGGACTGCACGATTAACCGCCCATCCGGCCGCCGCAGCAACTTCGCGCGCGTGGCACGGTCGAGCGCTTCCAGCAGGGCGGGCGCGTCCGACAGGCCGCCCCCCGCCGGGACGACGCTCGCGCCGATCAGATTGACGGCGAGGGCGAGAGCAGAGGAGAGATAGTCGAGATACAGCGTCATGGTGCGGGCCGCCACCGGCTCCCCGTCCTGCCATGCCGCGAGGATTTCCCGGCTGTCCCGCGCCGCCTCACCGCCCGCCCAGCGATAGAGCCGTTCCAACCCCCGCGCGCCGCCGATCGTGTCGATGCAGCCGCGTTGGCCGCAACCGCAGGGAAAGCAGGGCACGAGACGCTCCGCGCCGGGCACATGCGGAATGACCGGCCCGTGCCCCCATTCGCCGGTCACGCCGCCGCCGCCCACGACCAGCCTGCCCTCCATGACCACCCCCCCGCCGACGCCGGTACCGAGGATGAGTCCGAACACGTTGCGATGCCCGAGCCCCGCGCCGAGCCGGGTTTCCGCGAGGGTGAAGCAATCCGCGTCATTGCCGATCCGCACCGGACGATCCAGCAGGGCGGCAAGCCGCGGCGCCAGCTTCACGCCGTTGATGCAGGGTATGTTGGCCGCCGTGCAGGCTCCGCTCTCCGGATCCTGCAACCCGGCGAGGGCGATATGCAGAGGCGCGCCCGCATGCGGCGCGGCGAAGGCCACGAGGCTGGCGAGAAAGGCGTCGAGATCGTGGCACGGCGTCGGCACCTTGCGCCGGTCGCGCACGGCGCCATCGGATGTCACCACGGCGCAGTCGATGAAAGAGCCGCCGATATCGGCGCAAAGAACGGGATGAAGTTTCGGCATGGCGGCTTACACCTCTCCCCCTGATCCTGCCCTGCGATCTTCTCCCGGCGCGCCGAACCGTTCGCGCAGGCCGTCGCCGAGGCAGTTGAGGCCGATGACCGTCACGGCGATCGAAAGGCCGGGAAAGAGACACGGCCAGAAGGCGGCGCCCAGCGCGTTGCGCCCGTCGCTCATCATCGTGCCCCATTCCGGCAGCGGAGGCTGCGCGCCGAGCCCGAGGAAGGAGAGGCTCGCCGCCGCCAGAACCACCGTCCCGCCGCTCAGCGTCGCTTGCACCAGCAGCGGGGTCGCCGCGTTGGGCAGGACATGCCGCAGCAGCACGCGCGTCCGCCCCGCGCCGAGGACCGTCAAGGCCTCGACCCAGAGCAGATGGCGCATCCCGGCGGCCAGCGTCCGCCCGAGACGGATATAGACGGGCACGGAAAACGCCGCGATGGCCAGCAGCGCATGAAACAGGCCGGGGCCGAGCAGGCTGACGACCAGCAGCGCCAGCACCAGCCCCGGAAAGGCGAACAGCACGTCCGAGATCGTCATGACCGCTCCGTCCACCCAGCGCGGCGCGAAGCCGGCGAACAGACCGATCGGCACGCCGATCCCCGCCGCCACCGTCAGGCTGACGGCGATTTCCATGAGGGTCAGCCGCAACCCGTACACCAGCCGGACCAGAATATCGCGGCCGAACGCATCGGTGCCGCAGGGATGACGCCAGGAGGGCGGTTGCAGCACATGATAGAGGTCCTGCGCCGAGGGATCGCCGCCGAGCAGGGCGGGGCCGACAAGCGCCAGAACCAGCGCGCCCCCGCAGAGCGCCGCGCCGAGCCGGAACGGCAGGGAGGACGCGCCCGCCCGCCGCCACAATCTCCACCTCATGATTTCCACCTCATGACATCCTTCTCTGGCGCGGATCGAGCAGCGCGATCGCCGCATCGGCGGCAAGGGTGGCGAGCAGGACACCGAGCACCGAGAGCAGGGTGATCCCCTGAATCACCGGATAGTCCCGATACCGCACGGAATCGACGAGCAGCCGCGCGACGCCGGGCCAGTCGAACACCGTCTCCGTCACTACCGCGCCGCTGATGAGGCTGCCGATATTGAGCGCGGAGACGGCGATGATGGGCGCGAGCGCATTGGGCAAGGCATGGCGCAGCATGACGCGCCGGGGCGAAAGGCCCTTCGCGCGCGCCGTGCGGATGTAATCCTGCCGGAGCACCGTCACCAGCCCGGCGCGGGTCATGCGCAGGATCAGCGCGGCGGGGAGCAGCGCCAGCACGCAGGCGGGCATGACATAATGCCGCCAGCCGCCCGCGCCCATCAGCGGCAGCCAGTGCAGCCGCACGGCGAAGACCTCCATGCCGAGCAACGCCACCCAGAATCCGGCAAGTGACGCGCCGATCAGCGTGAGCCCCGTCAACAGATGATCGGCCCAGCTCCCCGCCCGCGCCGCAGCGACGATCCCGCCGGGAATGCCCACGAGCAGGGCGAGCATATAGGCGAGGCCGCCCAGCGCGAGCGAATAGGGCAGCCGACCGAGGACGAGCGTCGCAACCGGCACGCCGTTGCGAAGCGACAGGCCGAAATCGCCGTGAAGCGCGTGCAGCAGGAAGCGCCCATACTGCGCGGGCAGCGGCAGGTCGAGCCCGAGCCTGTGCCGCAGGGCTGCGACCACCGCCTCGGGCGCCTGCTGACCGGCCAGCAGGCGCGCCGGATCGCCCGGCAGCGCGTGGATCGCCACGAAAACGGCGACGGAAACACCGAGCATGATGAGGGGAAGCGCCGCCGCGCGCCGCAGGAAGCCCATCATGGCGCGCCCCCCGCCGGGAGGGCGGCTTCGGCCAGGCTGGCTCCCGCGACGATGATTTCCCCGTCCCGCAAGGCGGTCACGCCCTCGACGCCGCGCCGCACGCCATAGACCGTATCGGCGTTATAGAGCGGCAGGATCGGCGCCTGCGCGTCGAGCCGCGCCTGAAGATCGTCCAGCGTCTGGCGGCGGATCGCTGGATCGCGCTCCTCCGCGACGGCGTTGATCGCGGCATCGACGGCATCGTCCGAGAAGAAGCCGAGATTGGCCCCCGCCGGCGCGGCGCTGACGGAGGCATAGAGCGGACGAAGCTGGAGATCGGCAATGAACGGGGCCGACCAGGAGGTGATGATCATCCCTGTTCCCGCCCGTCGCTTCGCCTCGGGCGGGGCGAAGGCCGACTGCACCCAGACGCCCGCCTCCTGCCTGCGGATCTCCAGCGTCACGCCGATGCCCCGCCACATGGCCTGCAACGCTTCGGCGATCGGCTCTTCCGGCTCCTGCACGGCGACGGCGATCGTGAAGCCGCTCCCGTGCCCCGCTTCCGCCAGCAGGGCGCGGGCCTGCGCCAGATGCGCCCGCGCCTCGCCCGGCGCGCAGGATCGCGCGCCCGCGATATCGGGCGTGAGCGCATGACAGGCGGGACGGCCGAATCCATGCAGCAACCCGGCGACCAGCGCGTCGCGGTCGATGGCGAGGCCGAGCGCGCGGCGCACCCGCGAATCGTCCAGCGGCGGGAGCTTCGTATTCAGCGCGGCCCAGAACAGCGCGGCGCCCGGCGCCCTCCGCACCTGCGCGACCGTCGCGCCGCGCTCTCCGGGCGCGTAGAGGCGGGCGAAGACCGGCGCGAGCGGATCGACGATGTCGGCGTCTCCCGTCTGAAGCGCCATGTTCAGGACGGACGGCTCCGGCGACCAGACCCAGCGCAGCCGGTCCAGCGCGGGCGCGGGACCCCAATAGGCCGGATTGCGCGCGGCCCGCACATCCTTGCCCTGACGCCACGCCACGAAGACGAACGGCCCGGTGCCGTCGGCATGACGTCCGAGATCGCCCCGCGCCGCCGCGCGCGGGGAGACGATGGCGGCCTGTGTGACGGAAAGGAGCGGCAGGATTTCCGCGTAAGGGTGGCGCAGGGTGACGACGACATCTCCGGCCTCCTGTTCGACTGAACTGATAATTTCACGGAATATTCCAGACCCGGCAAGAGCGGCTTTCGGATCGATCAGACGACGCAACGACGCGGCGACGGCTGCGGCGTCGCAGTTCGTCCCGTCATGAAACCGGAGTCCGGGACGGATGGCGAAGCGCCAGCGCAACCCGTCCGCCGAGGAGGTCCATGCCGTCGCCAGCGCCGGATGAAGCGCGCCGGTTTCGTCCTGCCGCACGAGAGTCTCGTAGAACGGGGCGAGCACGCTCCGGGTCGCGGTCGCGCTCTGGTCTGCGGGGTCCATGCTGCGCGGCGGCTCCGCCAGCATGACGGTGAGTTCCGTAACGCGGGACTCGGCCGCGTGAAGGAGATCGCCGCGCACCGGGAAAAATCCCGCGACCAGAGGGACGAGCAGCGCAACGGAGGCAAGGATTGGACGCGGCACGGCTTCTCCCGGATGGCCATTTTCCGTGCCGGAAAGGCGGAAATCTGGCGACAAACTTAGTTAGACAAACAATTCTATTGACAGGGAATTGGTTTATCAATCGAAATAAGACACCTTTCCACCTCCGACGGATCAGTCCCATGTTTTCTGCGGGTCATCATCGGATACTCAGCGCTTTGACCCGTCTCGGCCCGATGAGCCGGACGGATCTCGCGCGCCATCTCGATCTCAGCAAGGCCAGCGTCTCGACCTTCGTGCGCGATCTCATCGGGCGCGGCGTGCTGCGCGAACTGGAACTCGTCTTCGGGCAAGGGCGGCCCTCCGTCATGCTCGGCCTGTGCAGCGACGCGGCGAGCTTCGTGGGCATCTCCCTGCATGCCGACCCGGCAACGGTGGTGCTCGCCGATCCGCACGGACGCGTGCTCGCCCGCCGCGTCCTTCCGCGCGAGGCCGATCCCGAGCGCTGCTTCGAGGCGCTGGCGGCGGCGGTCGCGGCGGTGCGGCAGGAGGCGGGGGTCGAAGCCGGAGAAACAGCCGGGATCGGCGTGGCGCAGCCGGGCTTCGTCTCGCGCGACCGTCGCATCTGCCTGGCCTCGGCGGCGCTGGGCTGGGTGGACGTGGACGTGGCGGGCCGCCTGTCCGCGCTGACCGGCCTGCCCGTCTTCATCGAGAACGACGCCAACGCGCTGATCCTCGGCGAGCAGTTGTTCGGCCCCTCGGGCGACTGCCCCGATTTCAGCCTCGTCTTCGTGGGGGACGGCATCGGCAGCGCGCATATCGTCAATGGCCGCCTCCATCGCGGCCATCATGGCGGGGCGGGCGAACTGTCCCACTCGCCCATCGCGTTCGACAGCCAGAACGCCCTGCCCTGCCGCTGCGGCAATCGCGGCTGCCTCGAAACCGTCTCGTCCCTTCAGGCGATCCGCGGCGCGGCGCGGCGCGCGGGACTGCCCGCCGACATCGCGACGCTCGCGACACTCGCCGCGGACGGCAACCCCGAGGCGCTGGCCATCCTGCATCGCGCCGGTTCGGCGCTCGGCATCGCGCTGGCGCAGCTCGTGCAGATGTTCGACCCGAGCCAGGTCGTCCTCATGCTCGATCCGGCGCTGAAGGAGAGCGTGTTCGGCATCGTTCTGCGGCAGGAGATGGACAATCACGTGCTGCGCCGCTCCGGGGTGAAGACCGCCCTCATCCTGCGCGGCTCCGAGCACGAGACCTTCGCGACGGGCGCGGCCAGCCTCGCGGCGCAACATTATCTTTTCGGGAGTAACTGTACATGACGGAGCCGTCTTCCGCCCATCCGCCGCGTATCGCGTTCGGCGGCATCCATACGGAATGCAGCACCTACAACCCGGTGCCCATCCATCTGGAGGATTTCCGCGTGCTGCGCGGCCCGGCCATGCTGGATGCGCCCTATTTCGCCTTCCTCGGCGCGTTCGACGCGAGCTTCCTGCCGCTCGTCCATGCCCGCGCCGTGCCGGGCGGACGGGTGGAGCGGGCGGCCTATGAGGCGTTCAAGACGGAATTCCTGTCCAAGCTGCGCGCCGCCCTGCCGCTGGACGGCCTCTATCTCGCCATGCACGGCGCGATGTCCGTCGAGGGGCTCGACGATGCGGAGGCGGACTGGATCGTCGCCGCCCGCGAGGTGGTGGGGCCGGACTGCCTCATCGCGGCGAGCTACGACCTGCACGGCAATGTCAGCCAGCCGATCGTCGATGCGCTCGACATCTTCTCCGCCTACCGTACCGCGCCGCATATCGACGTGGAGCGGACGATGCGCCGGGCGGTGGAGATGCTGACCGAGGCGCTGCGGACTGGAGTCCGCCCGCGGATCGTCTGGGCGCCGGTCCCGCTGCTGCTCCCCGGCGAGCGCACCAGCACGGAGGACGAGCCCGCGCGATCGCTCTACGCAGTACTGCCCGACTACGATTCGCGGCCCGGCGTGTGGGATGCCGCGCTGATGGTGGGCTATGTCTGGGCCGACGAGCCGAGGGCGACGGCCTCCGCCGTCGTGACGGGCACGGACGAGGCGGCGCTGACGGACACCGCCGCCGCCATCGCGCGCTCCTGGTGGGCGGCGCGGCATGATTTCGCCTTCGGGGTGGAGACCGGGAGCGTGGAAGCGTGCGTGGCGCGCGCGCTGGCCTGCGAGACCCGCCCCGTCATCCTCGCCGATTCGGGCGACAACCCGACCGGCGGTGGCGTCGGCGACCGGGCCGACATGCTGGCGGCCCTCGTGGCGCGGGACGCGCGGGAGGCGGCCGTCGTGGCGATCACCGACGCGCCGGCCTGCGCGTCGGCGTTCGAGGCCGGAGCGGGCGCGCGGCGGATCTTCGCCATCGGGGCGAGTCTCGATCCGTCCGGCGCGCGGGTCGAGCTGGACTGCGAGGTGCTGCGCCTCGTGGACCACGCCGACCCCTCGGAGCGGGAGGCGGTGCTCCGCCACGGCGGCGTCACGATCGTCCTCGCGGCGCGGCGGCGGCCCTATCACACATTGGCGGATTTCCACCGGGTCGGGCTCGACCCGACGGCGCTACGCATCCTCGCCGTCAAATCGGGCTATCTGTCGCCGGACCTCGCCCCGCTGGCGAATCCGCCCCTGATGGCGCTGTCCGAGGGGAGCGTGAATCAGGACGTCGCCCATCTCCGCCGCGACCGGACCCAGAGGCCCTGCTTCCCGTTCGACGCCGATTTCGACTGGACGCCGCGTCCACGCGGCCAGAGCCGTCCGCGCGCGGCCTCATGACATCCGCCCCGGTTCTCGTCCTCGATGATCTCAGCGTCCGCTTCGGCGCGGCGACGGTGCTCGACGGCGTCTCACTGCACATCGCGCGCGGCGAGACACTGGCGCTGATCGGGGAATCGGGCTCGGGCAAGAGCGTCACGGCGCTGGCGGTGATGGGCCTGCTGCGCGGCGGAACGGTCAGCGGCGGGCGGATCATGCTGACCGGACGCGGCGGCCAACGCGACCTCGCCCGGCTTCCGGAGCGCGAGATGCGCCGCCTGCGGGGCGGCGAGATCGCGATGATCTTCCAGGAGCCGATGAGCGCGCTCAACCCGCTCATGCGGATCGGGGCGCAGATTCTCGAATCCCTGACGCTGCACCGCCCCGATCTCCGCACCCCGTCCCGCAGGCGGGAGGAAGCGGCGGCGCTGCTGGCGCAGACCGGCATCGCCGATCCGCCGCGCGCCCTTCGCGCCTTTCCGCATGAATTGTCCGGCGGAATGCGGCAGCGGGTGATGATCGCCATGGCGTTCTGCGCCTCTCCCGCGCTGCTGATCGCCGACGAGCCGACCACGGCGCTTGACGCGGCGACACGCGGCCGCATCCTCGCGCTCATCCGCGCCATGGCCGCCTCGCACGGCACGGCGACGCTCTTCATCACCCATGATTTCGGCGCGGCCGCGGCAGTCGCCGACCGCGCCGCCGTGCTCTATGCCGGACGCCTGCTGGAAGACGGGCCGATCGCCGCCGTGCTCGACTCTCCGGCCCATCCCTATACGCAAGGCCTCATCGCCTCCCTGCCCGACCCCGCGGCGCTGCATCCGGACGAACGCGGACGGCGGAGACTGCACGGCATGCCGGGCACGGTGCCGACGCCGGGACGCCGTCCCGAGGGCTGCGTGTTCCAGCCGCGCTGCCCGATCGCCCGCCCCGCCTGCGCCGCGCCGATGCAGCCGGGGAGCGGCGCGCTGCGTCCGCTGCCCGGCGGGCGGCGCGCGGCCTGCCTCGCCCTGGAGACGGCTCCATGACGGACGCGACGCCCACGCTGCTCACGGTGGAGGATCTGCACGTCGCCTATCCCGCCGGGCCGTTCTGGGCGCGGCGCGCGCGGCCCGTCGTGCGGGGCGTGTCCTTCGACGTCCGGGAGGGCGAGATCGTCGGGCTGATCGGCGAATCGGGCTCCGGCAAGAGCACCATCGCGCGGGCCGTCGCCGGGCTCGCCCCGGTGACGGCGGGGCGGATCGCGCTGACGGGCCGCGTGCAGATGATCTTCCAGGACCCCCTCTCGAGCCTCGACCCGATGATGCGCGTCGGCGCGCAGATCGAGGAGGTGCTGGCCATCCATCGGCTCGCGCCGCGCGGCGGACGGCGCGCCCGCGCCGTGGAACTTCTGGAGCGGGTGGGACTCTCCGCCGATCTGCACGGGCGTCTGCCCGCTGCGCTGTCGGGCGGCCAGCGCGCGCGTGTCGGCATCGCGCGCGCCCTGGCCGCCGAGCCGCGCCTCCTGATCGCCGACGAGGCGACGGCGGCGCTGGACGTCTCGGTTCAGGCGCTCGTTCTCAACCTGCTCATGGATCTGCGCGACGATCTCGGACTGGCGATCCTGTTCATCACCCACGATCTCGCCGTCGTGCGGATTCTCTGCGACCGCGCGCTGGTGCTGCACCACGGCGCGGTGGTCGAGGCGGGCGAAACGGCGGCGCTCTTCGCCGCGCCGTCGCACGACTACACCCGCGCCCTGCTCGCGGCGCATCACCCTGCGAGGCGTCTGCATGACCGAACTTGAAATCTGCGTGGACGATGCGGAGGGCGTGCGGACGGCGCAGCAGGCGGGGGTGACGCGCATCGAACTCTGCGCCGCCCTCGCCCTCGGCGGCCTGACGCCATCGGCAGGGCTCGTGCATCTCGCACGCGGGAGCGCCGTGCCGGTCTATGCCATGATCCGGCCCCGCTCCGGCGCCTTCGTGTTCGACACGATGGAGGAGCGCGCGATGCTGGCGGAAATCGCCGCGATACGCGCAGCCGGGCTCGCGGGGGTGGTGCTGGGCGCGTCCCTGCCCGACCACCGGCTCGACGTGCCTCTGCTCGCGCGACTTTCCGCCGCCGCCGGGCCGCTCGGACGCACGCTGCACCGGGCGTTCGACCTCGCGCCCGATCCCTTCGAGGCGCTGGAGGCGGCCATCGCATTGGGGTTCGAGCGGATTCTCACCTCGGGCGGCGCGGCCGCCGCGCCGGAGGGCGCGCCGCTGCTGCGCGCGCTCGTGACGCGGGCGGCGGGACGCATCGAAATCATGGCGGGGGCCGGCGTCACGCCCGGCAATGTTGTCCCGCTCCTCCGGGCCACCGGCGTCGGGGCGGTGCATGCCTCCTGCCGCGCGCCGGCCGCGCCCGAGCCGGAGCGCGTCGCCGCCTTCGGTTTTGGCGCCACGCGCGCGTCGACGTCGCCCGGCACGATCCACGCGATGCGGGACGCTCTGTCCTCTTTCGACACCTCTCTCCACAGCACGGGACATTGACATGACGACTGGACGATACAGCCTCTTCCGCGCCGGCCGCGTTGCCCTGCTGGCGGCGGCCGCGCTGACGGGCGCATCCGCCCGAGCGGCTCCGCTTCTCACGCCTCCCGCTCTCATGCCGATCCCGAAATCGGTGGCCTACACCGGAGCCGCCCAGCCGATCGGCGGCATGACTGTCCTCTGGGACGGGCGAGCGCCCACGCCCCTGCTGAAACGCGCGGCCGCGCGTTTCCTCCAGCGTCTCGCCACCCTTGCGGGGCCGGGCGGCGGCGGCGCTCCGGTGGCCCTGCATATCCGCTACGGCGTCGATCCGGACTATCTGACTCTGCATGAGAAGGAGCACTACACGCTTGCGGTCACGCCGGGCGGCGTGGAACTGCGGGCGGACGGTCCAGCGGGCGTGTTGCGCGGGCTGGCCACGCTCCTGCAACTCGTCCGGCGCACGCCCGAAGGGCCAGTTCTCACGGACGCGTCGATCGACGACGCGCCGCGCTTCCTCTGGCGCGGCCTGATGATCGACGTGGCGCGGCATTTCCTTTCCGTCGAGACCATGAAACGCCAGCTCGACGCGATGGAACTGGTCAAGCTCAATGTCCTGCACTGGCATCTGAGCGACGGCACGGGCTTCCGCGTCGAGAGCCTGCGCTATCCGAAACTTCAGCAGATCGGCGGGCACGATCAGTATTACACTCAGGCGCAGGTGCGCGAGATCATCGCCTACGCCGCCGACCGTGGCATCCGCATCGTCCCCGAATTCGACATTCCGGGTCATACGCTGGCGATCCTCCAGGCCTATCCCGGGCTGGCCGCGCAGCAGCCCGTGCCCCTGACGCCGGCCTGGCTCAAGACCTGTCAGACGGATTTTTCCAAATCCAGCTCCACCACCTCCTGCCCCAAGCATCTCAATCTCAACAACGCCGCCCTGGACCCGACCAGCCCCGACGTCCTGCGCTTCGCCGAGGGGCTCTACGCGGAGATGGGGCGTCTCTTCCCCGACCGCTATTTCCATTCCGGCGGCGACGAGGTCAGCCCGGATCAATGGACCGGCAATCCGGCCATCGCGGCCTATATGAAGGCGCATGGCTACGCGGACGCGCCGGCCATACAGGCGGCCTTCACCGCGCGGGTCGAGCAGGTTCTGGCGCGGCAGGGCAAGATCATGATGGGCTGGGACGAGGTGTCCGAGGCACCGATTCCCAAGGATGTCGTCGTCGAGGTCTGGCGCTCGTCGAAATGGACGGGGCTCGCCACGGCGGGCGGGCATCCGGTCGTCGTCTCCGCCGGATATTATCTCGACCTGCTGCGCCCGTCGCGCACGCATTACGCCGTCGATCCGTTCGACCTGCAATCGGACGGCTTCTCGCCCGCGGAAGGCGCCGCCGCCCGGGTGAAAATGGGCGCGATGGTCGACGCCTTCACCCTCGATCCGGCGCAGTCTCCGCTGACCGACGCGCAGAAATCCCTCGTGCTCGGCGGGGAAGCGCCGCTCTGGAGCGAGGTGGTGACCGACGAGATGGAGGATGCCCGGCTCTGGCCGCGTTCCGCCGCCATCGCGGAACGGTTCTGGTCGCCGGAGACCGTGCGGGACGTGGACGACATGGAGCGCCGCCTGCCGGACGTGCTGGCTGAGCTGGAAGCCACGGGGCTGCTGGCCACGCAGCACGATTCGGAGATGATCGACCGGCTGACTCCGGGGAACGTGACGCCCCTGCGCGTGCTGACGGCGGCGACGCGCCCGGTCATGAACTATGCGCTGAACCGGCTGGTCACGCGCAACGGCGACGCGATGCTGACCGGCCCGGCGGCCATCGCCGCGCCCGACAGCCTGCTGGCGATCCGCTTCAACCGTCTCGCCGCGCGCTATGCGGCGGGCGATCGCGGCGTGGCGGCGGATCTGCGCGCCCTGCTGACGCCATGGGCCGCCAATGACGCCGCCTATCGCGCCGTGGCGACGACGCCCCTGCTGAAGGAGGCGCTGCCCGTCTCGCATCTCCTTTCGGCGCTGGCCCGCACGGGCCTCGCCGCGCTTCAGCCCGGCGGCCACGACGCGGCATGGCAGAGCGAGGCGGAACGCCAGATCGCCGCGGCACAATCCGCCTATGATTCGTGTTCCCGCCGCATGTCCACGACGGGGACCCTCCCGCCGAGCGGGTTGCTGATCGGCTTCCTGCCGGGCGTGCGCGCGCTGGTGACGGCGGCGCGATGATCAGTCCGCGACTGTCGCCCGCGCCGTGAAAGCGGGCGACAGCGCGGCGGCGGCGTCCGTATCGAGCACGACCGTCACGTCCGGATGCAGGCGGATCGCCGAGGCGCTGACCTCCGGCGTCACCGGACCTTCGAGCGCCGCCGCCAGAATCGCCGCCTTGGCGGGGCCGGTCGCCAGAAGCAGCAGCCGCTTCGATTCGAGGATCGTTCCGACGCCCATGGTGATGGCCTCGCGCGGCACCGCCTCCGGATCACCGCCGAACATCGGCGCGTTCTGCCGCCGCGTCGCCTCGTCCAGCTCCACGACGCGCGTGCGCGTGTCGAAGGCGGAGGGCGGCTCGTTGAAGCCGATATGGCCCGTATCGCCGATTCCCAGAAGTTGCAGGGCGATTCCCCCCGCCGCGCGGATCGCGCGCTCATAGGCCGCGCATTCGGCGCCCGGATCGGCCGCCGCGCCGTCCGGCAGGTGCACCCGGGCGGGATCGGCATCCACGGGGTCGAACAGATGGGTGCGCATGTAATGGTGGTAGCTGTTCGGATCAGAGGCGGACAGGCCGACATATTCGTCCAGATTGAAGGTCGTCACGCCGGAAAAGGACAGGGCCTCGTCCCGGTGCATCGCGGCAAGCCGCGCATAGACACCCTCCATCGTGCGGCCCGTGGCGAGGCCGAGCACGGCCCGGGCGTCGTTGCGAATCGTCTGCGCGATCAACCGCGCGGCGGCGGCCGTCGCCGCGTTGGGATCGGGCAGGATCAGCAACCGGCCGAAACGGGAAGAAGGGGAGGACGATGTCATGCGCGGAACCTTTCAAGACAGGCGACTCGGCGGGAGGCAATAGCGGGATGATGACCCCCATAAGCGCCTCCACTTAATTCATCGACCCAAAATAACGAAAATCCCGGAAAATCGGCCCTTTTGTCACCTTCCATCCTCCCCGTGCATGCGAATCGTCGGCCATTCACGGCGTGAGTCACAAAAAATACTTAGTTTTTTAATTTAACTATTGCGGTATGGAAACGTCCTCTCTAGGCTCTGATGTCGGAGAGGGTGCTGCCGGATATCCAGAAAAAAATGGGCGGCAGTCCTGAAAAAATAATCCAGTTGAATCAGTATCATGCCCGCACGCGTGGGCTTGTGGCGGGAGGCATTTCGGCATGTTGGAACGTAGAATCCTTCTTTGTTTTGCTGCGCTGGTGGCACTCGACGCCGGATTCTGCCGGACAAGTTTTGCACAAAGCCAGACCCCGGCCGGCAAGTCCCGCACCACGCACCGGCACAGCCCCTCCCGTAGCCCCGCCCCGACTCCCAGAACCGCATCGCCGGTCAACGGCCGCGCCGGCACCATCCTCGGACCGTCCGTTCCGCAAACGGAGGAAATATCCGTGTCCGGCGCCGGCCGCCACGCGGACGGCACGACCAACACCACGCCGGGCGGCGGACTCATGCCAGTTCAGACGGCGCCGCGCTCGCAGAGCGGCGTCACACGGGACTGGATCGCCAAACAGGCACCCTCGGGCAATATCTCATCCATGATCGCCAACCTGCCGGGTGTGGTCTACGCGAACCAGAGCCCTCTTGCGACGGCGGGCGACCACATCACCATGCGCGGCATGAACGAAAGTCAGATCGGTTATCTCTTCGAAGGCGCGCCGCTGGCCGACCCCATTAACTACGAGCCGTATACCTCGATGCTCGTTGATACCGAGAATCTGGGCTCGGTCACGGTGTCCCAGGGCGCGCCCGATCTCAACGCTCCTCTCTTCAACGCCGTCGGCGGCCAGATTTCGGCGACGGAGTTGAACCCGAGCCATCACGCCGGAGGCTATCTCAACCTTCTGGGCGGCACGCATAGCGCCCAGAAGGAATTCCTGCGGCTGGACACGGGCGAGATTGGCAACACGGGAATCCGCGGCTTCGCATCGTTCTCCTATCTTTCGAACAACAACTGGCGAGGGCCGGGCGGGCTGACACGTTACCATGTCGATTCGAAATTCGTGAAGGAATGGGGACAGGGCAACTCCATCACCGCGATTTTTGGATTCAACCGGCAGGAGCAGACAAGCTGGCGCGAGCCGACGGCGGCGCAGTGGAAGGAATACGGAACCAGCTTCAATTACACGCCGAATTATTATCCTGGCAATTCGACCTACTACAAGCTCAATTTCGGCAATCTCAATTCGCTCGACGTGATCGCGCCCATGCATTTCACGTTGGCGCATAACCTGACACTGAACGTGACGCCGTATTTCGTCCACCAGAACGGGCCGTCAGTCGGCGGGGAGAACATTCCGGCATCCGGCGGCTATTACGGCACGTATCAATACGGCAATCTCGGCCAGCCCTACGCCTATACCAACTCCTCCGGCAAGCAGATGCTGACCACAGCGAGCGTCGATCCCTGGAACCAGAAGACCGGCGCGGTGAATACCTCCGTTGACTGGACGGCAGGGAAAAATACGCTGTCCTTCGGCTACTGGTATTCCTACACGACGCATGAGGAGCTTTCGACCTTTTCCGTCGTCGATCCCTCCGGCAAGGCGGCCAATTCCTACGGGCGCTATCCCATCGTCGTGAACGGCGTCGGAATTCTCAGCGGTTACAATCTCAACTTCATGCAGCAGGTCAACGCCCTTTACCTGGCGGATTCATTGAGGCTTCTTAACGACAAACTGGTCGTGAGCGCCGGATTCCGCGCCGCCATGGTTTATCGGCAGGGGACGAATGACGTTCCCGGCTCCGATCCCTACAAGAAGACCGGCAATTATTTCGAGCCGCTGCCGCAATTCGCCGTCAGTTATCAGATCACGCCGCAAGATCAGGTTTACATGAACGGCACGACATCCTTCCGCGCGCCGGAATCGGTGGAGGCCTACAGCCAGATTTTCGACCCGAACTCCTCCCACGCCGTCGAGCAGCCGGGGAGCCTGAAATCGGAATACACCATCGCCGAGGAACTCGGCTACCGGCACACGGACAAACTGTTCAATTTCCAGATGTCGCTCTTCAACATCAATCTGACCAATCATCAGGTGACGTCGAGCGGCTACATCCCCAACACCAACATGCTCATTTCCGAGCCCATCAATGTCGGCGGCATGACGTCGCGCGGCGTTCAGGGCGAACTCGGCCTCAAGCCCTGGCATCATTTCAGCCCCTATATCTCCGCCCAATATCTGCATTCGACGATGGACAACAATATTCCTGCCTCGGGCATAAACGCGGCAGGCCAATCGGTCATCGACTATCTACCCACGGCGGGGAAAAATTCCGTCGGCGCGCCGCACTTCACTTTCTCAGCGGCGCTGGCCTATGACGACAACAAGGCATTCTTCGGTAATTTCAGCCTGCGCTATATCGGCTCGCAATATTCCACCTTCATGAATGACCAGCGCATGCCGGGATACGTGGTGTCGGACATCACGCTCGGCTATCGCTTCCCGCATGTCCGCTATCTGAAAGGGCCGAAAATCCAGCTCAATCTCGTCAATGTCGGCAATAATCTCTATCGCTCGGCGCCCGGCAGCTTCGCTGCGACGGCGCAGACCCGCAAGGGAATCTATGGCAGCACGATTTCCGGCGGTTCTCCGGTCTATCTCGTCGGCGGCAATTTCGCGGCCCTCGTGTCGCTGTCCACAGGGTTTTAGTCCCGTCCCCTGCTGCATGTCATGCGGCCACTCTGAAGGTGTTGCCGCTGGTCATCCGGTCCGGAATTAATGCCGGACCGGATGACGCCGGCCTCAGGCCGGATTTCACCATATCCGCCTCCTGCCCCAGAAGGTCCGCGCTCACATTGCTCAGGACCAGTTCGCGTTCGAGCCCCGGATAACGCCTCCGAGGCGAACGCCATGCGCGCCGGACATGGACCGTCCATTCCAGCGCCCCGATCCGATGACGCACGACAGGCTTGGTCAGACCGAGCACACTCGCCGCTGCAGAAAGCCCGCAAGGTGATGGACATGCTGCCCTACAGCATCATCCGATCATGCTCTCCGGCCCGGCACCAAGGCGCAGAATCCCATATCGACAGCGACCAAACCGCTTAGCAACAAACCGACACCCGGAAACTCCCACACCAAGTCGAAAAAGTTTTTTGGTTCTTTTTTTCAAAAAAGAACCAGGAGAGCACCCACCCTTCAGGCCTGCCGATCAGACAGTATGCAGCGGATCGACTGCCTCGATCACGTTCCGGAACTGTGAGTGATCCAGCACGGCGATCATTTCATGACTGACGATCCCGTTAAGCCGCCTGTTGATCAGACGGTTCATCGCACGCCCGAAAATACCCGGCCCCGTCCTGCCGGCGACGGGAAGACCCTTATGCAGATAACTGTTGCGATACAGAGACAAGATACAGTCCACAAGGATCTCGCTATTCGGCGTCGAACCGAAGAAATCATTGCGAATGACATCATGATCCGTCAGGAAATAGACGCCATTCCTGTCGGGCGTGTCCATGAGAGTGCGGAACGCCGCCGTCCTGAGGGGTATGTCCGCGTCCAGCCACCAGCCGCCCAGCAGGTTGATGACATGCACGCCCAGAAAATCCGCCGCCTCGCCCGGATGCCGGGCTTCGAGAAAGAGCGACCGCGCCTCGACGCCGTAATAGGCGTAGAGCCATTCCGCGGCGGCGTCGCGGTTGAAGATTTGAACGTCGAGATCCCTGATATCCTTGTACCGACTGAGATTTTCGGCCACCTGCGGGGACAGGTCCTGCTTCTCCCGGTAGAAGAACAGTTTTCTGGGAATTGAAACATTCCGGCCACCAGGCTTGCCGTTGAAGATGCCGGGCATGCCGCGATGGACCAGACCGAGCAGAATGGACTCGATTTCTTCCCCGGTGTGGAATTCCTCATACGCATTGCCGATCGTCCTGACCGCATTGAAGACGTCGCCTCCCTGCCAGGCCTCCCGCACGCCCTCGATATAATCCGCATAGGGAATGCAGAGCGCCCGCAATTCGGAAAGCTCCGCCTCAGGCGGCGTCATGCCCGCTTTCAGCAGACAGAGCAGCCGGGCCTGAAGCAGCCAGTGGGCGGCAGGGGTCAGGCCCGGGCTCCTGTCATGGAGGTCACAGGCCCGGCGATAGAATTCGGACGCCTCCCGGACATGTCCGTGCGCCTGCAGGATGGTCGCGATCCCGACGCATTTGCCGACCGTGTCGGCCCCTTCCCGCGCGAAGAACGCCTGCGCCTGTGGGTCGATGACGAGGCATGATTCGTCCAGCCGCGCGGCCGGATCGCTTCCGGAGCGCGGGGTCGGCGGCCCGTCGTGAAGGATCTCTTCACCCACCGCCCACATTTCGCCCTCACTCTCGCTCGACATGCACCGTCCTCCCCACGCGGACATAGCGGGAAGGCCGGGACGTCGGCAAGGCGGCGACGCGTCAGACGGCGGCCATACAGGCCTCGCGGATGGCGCGGATGTTGCGCCCGTAAACCTCCGGCTGGCCGACCGAGCCACCCCCGAAGACCGCCGATCCCGCGACGAGCACGTTCGCCCCGGCATCGACCACCAGCGGAGCCGTCTCCGGCGTCACGCCGCCGTCGATCTCGATGTGAATCGGCCGGTCGCCGATCATCCGCTTCAGGCGGCGCACCTTCTCGATCTGGGAGTGAATGAATTTCTGACCGCCAAAACCCGGGTTGACCGTCATGATGCAGACGAGATCCGTGAGGTCGAGCAGATATTCGATCACATCAAGCGGCGTGCCCGGATTGAGGGCGAGCCCCGCCTTCTTGCCCAGCCCGCGAATGGTCTGGAGCGTGCGATGCGTATGCGGCCCCGCCTCGGGATGGACGGAGATGATGTCCGCGCCCGCCTTCGCGAAAGCCTCGATGAACGGATCGACCGGCGCGATCATGAGATGGACGTCCATCACGGTATGGATATGCGGACGCAGTGCGGCGCACATGGCCGGCCCGAAGGTGAGGTTCGGGACGAAATGCCCGTCCATCACGTCCACATGCACCCAGTCGGCGCCCTGCGCCTCGATGGCCTCGCATTCCGCGCCCATGGCGGCGAAATCCGCGGACAGGATCGACGGAGCGATTTTCAGGGAACGGTCAAAATTCATGGCGAAAGCTCCTCGGAGTGTCTCGATACGGCGGGCGACGCGGGACCGATCCCCAGCCCGCCCTCGAACACGCGACTGGCGGCCAGGTCCTCGGCCTCGATGGTGGAAAGAGCGGCGGCGTTCACCGGCCCGGCAGAGCGGGTGAAAAGCCGGTCGGCCTGACGCAGGCGCGCCCGGTCCAGCGCGTTGCGGACCGAACGCGCATTGGCGAAATGCGGCTGGTTGCGCCGCAAGGCGATATATCGCTCCATGACGTCCTCCGCTGCGGGAGAGAGACGATAGCCGAGTTTCTGAAGCGCGAGGACGGCGATGCGGTTCAACTCTTCTTCAGTGTAGTCGGGAAATGCGATGTGATGCGCGATGCGGGAGCGGAAACCGGGATTGGACTGGAAGAAACGCTCCATGCGATCGGCGTATCCCGCGAGGATGACGACCAGATCGTCACGGTTGTTTTCCATGACCTGGAGGAGAATTTCAATGGCTTCCTGCCCGTAATCGCGCTCGTTGTCCGGGCGATGGAGGTAATAGGCCTCGTCGATGAACAGCACGCCGCCCATGGCACGCTTGAGCACCTCCTTCGTCCTGGGGGCGGTATGGCCGATATACTGGCCGACGAGATCGTCCCGCGTCACGCTGACGAGATGTCCCTTGCGGACATAGCCGAGCCGATGCAGGAGCCCCGCCATCTTCCGCGCCACCGTGGTCTTGCCCGTGCCCGGATTGCCGGTGAAGGACATATGCAGCGTCGGCGTTTCGTTGACGAGGCCGAGCGCATGGCGCGCGCGGTCGACCAGCAGCAGCGCCGCCGTCTCGCGCACACGTCGCTTGACCGGGACGAGCCCGACCAGCTCGCGATCGAGCTCGTCCAACATCTCCCGGATGCCGGAGCGCTCATATTCCGCGCGCAGGTCGATCGTGCCGGCGGGGGGCGCGTCGTTCATGACCTCAGGCCGCCACCGTGTGCGTATAGCGGAGGCTGCGCCCATCGACCTCCGTGCGGGTCATGTCGATCCTCGGTTCGGCCGCGGGCCGGTTGACGATGAAGCTCATCATGACCGTCTCGAAGCCACGGGCGGACTCGAAGGCGTTGATGCGGATATACGCTTCCGGATGCGCCGCGCGGCACGCGGCAAGCTCGATCATCACGCCCTTGGCGTCGCGCAGATCGAACATCGGCGGCCCCCACATCTCCCAGTAGGTGTTCCGGGGATGCGGGTCGTAGGTATATTCGATGCCGAGCGCCCAGTCGCGACCCAGGCAATAATCGAGCTGGGCCGAGATCTGCTCGTCGGTCAGGTCGGGCAGGAAGGAGAAGCACCCCTGGGTGATGCGCATGGTCGTCTCCATGGTGTTGAACAGGCTCGCCGTAGCGGGCGTCCTTGGCGGGCATTTCTTCTTTTTCCGAAGAAGAGGCGGCAAAAGGACTTCCGATAAAGAACGATGCCCAGTGATCCGCTAGCTCACGGAAGCGGTCGGCACGAAGTCCGACGTATCCGTGGACGTGTAGTTGAAGCTGATATCGCCCCAGACATCGAGCGCGGCTTCCAGCGGCTTGCACCATTTCGCGGCGGCGCGGAGGATGTCCGGCCCCTCGTTCCTGATGTCGCGCCCCTCGTTGCGGGCCAGCACCATGGCTTCCAGCGCCACGCGGTTGGCCGTCGCCCCCGCCTGGATGCCCATCGGATGGCCGATGGTCCCGCCGCCGAACTGGAGCACCACGTCGTCGCCGAAAAGGTCCAGCAGCGTATGCATCTGCCCGGCATGAATGCCGCCGGAGGCCACGGGCATGACCTTGCGCAGATCGGCCCAGTCCTGCTCGAAGAAGAGCCCGCGCGGGAGATCGACCTCGTTCCGCAAGCCGCGGCAGACATTGTAATAGCCCTGCACGGTCAGCGGATCGCCTTCCAGCTTGCCAACGGCGGTGCCGGCATGCAGGTGATCCACACCGGCGAGACGCAGCCATTTGGCGATGACGCGGAAGCTCACGCCATGCGTCTTCTGTCGCGTATAGGTGCCATGGCCCGCGCGATGCATGTGCAGGATCATGTCGTTCCGCCGGCACCATTCGCTCATGGACTGGATCGCCGTGTAGCCGACGATCAGATCGACCATCACGATGACGGAGCCGAGCTGCCTGGCGAATTCCGCGCGGCGGTACATCTCCTCCATCGTCCCGGCGGTGACGTTGAGGTAATGCCCCTTCACCTCGCCCGTCTCGGCGCTGGCGCGGTTGACGGCCTCCATGCAGTAGAGGAAGCGGTCGCGCCAGTGCATGAAGGCCTGCGAGTTGATGTTCTCGTCATCCTTCATGAAGTCGAGCCCGCCCCTGAGCCCTTCATAGACGACACGCCCGTAATTCTTGCCCGAAAGACCCAGCTTCGGCTTGGTCGTGGCGCCCAGGAGCGGACGGCCGAACTTGTCCAGCCGCTCGCGCTCGGCGACGATTCCCGTCGGCGGCCCCTTGAACGTCTTCACATAGGCGACCGGCAGCCGCATGTCCTCCAGCCGCGCCGCCTTCAGCGGTTTGAAGGAAAAGACATTGCCGATGATCGACGCCGTGAGATTGGCGATCGAACCGTCCTCGAACAGGATCAGATCATAGGCGACATAGCAGAAATACTCGCCCGGACGCCCCGGCACCGGGTCGACGCGATACGCCTTGGCGCGATACTGGTCGGCGGCGGTCAGCCGGTCCGTCCACACCACGGTCCACGTCGCGGTCGAACTCTCCCCCGCGACGGCGGCGGCGGCCTCGACAGGGTCCACCCCGTCCTGCGGCGTAATGCGGAACAGCGCCAGGAGATCGGTGTCCGACGGCGTATAGTCGCTGTCCCAATAGCCCATCTGGGCGTATTTGAGGACGCCCGCGCGGTAGCGGTCCCGGCCCCGGATTTCCGTGATTTCGTTCATGTCCTATTTCCCGGTGAGGCGATGCGCGGTCTCGGCCACCGCATCCGCCGTAATGCCGAACTGGCGATAAAGCTCGGGCGCCGGGGCCGAGGCGCCGAACCCCGTCATCCCGATGAACGCGTCATCCGGGCGCAGCACCTCGCCCCAGCCCATGCGGATCGCCGCCTCCACGCCGATGCGCGGCGCCTCGCCCAGAACCTCGTCGCGATAGGCTTTCGGCTGGGCTGCGAAAAGCTCGAAGGACGGCAGCGAGACGATGGCGGCGTCGATCCCCGCTTTCGCCAGCCGGTCGGCGGCCTCCCAGGCGATCTCGACCTCCGATCCGGTGGCGATCAGCGTCACGTCGCGCCGCTCCGCCGCGCGCAGCACATAGCCGCCCGAAGCCGTCAGATTCGTCCGCGCCTCGCTGCGCAAGGTCGGCAGGCTCTGGCGGGACAGCGCCATCAGCACGGGACGGTCGCGCGTTTCCAGCGCGATTTCCCACGCCTCCGCCGTCTCCACCGCGTCGCAGGGACGCAGCACGACGAGATTCGGAATGGCGCGCAGGCTGGCCAGCGTCTCCACCGGCTGATGGGTCGGCCCGTCCTCGCCCAGGCCGATCGAATCATGCGTCATGACGAAGATCGTCGGGATGCCCATGAGCGCGGCGAGGCGAATGGCCGGGCGGCAATAATCCGCGAAGGCGAGGAAGGTGCCTCCATAGGGGCGGAAGCCGCCATGCAGCGCGAGGCCGTTCATCGCCGCCGCCATGCCGTGCTCGCGGATGCCGTAATGAATGTAGCGCCCCGCGAAGCTGTTGGCCGCGATGGACTCCATGCCGGTGGTGCGCGTCAGGTTCGAGCCGGTCAGATCCGCCGAACCGCCGATGGTGAAGGGCAGCACGCCGTTGACGACTTCCAGCGCCATCTCGCTCGCCTTGCGGGTCGCAACGCTCGGGCTCTTCTCGATCAGCTTCGCCTTGAACGCCGCCATCGGCCGGCGCACGGGGGCGGAATCGGCTTTCATCATGGCGACGAACGCCTCGCGATTGGGCGAGGCGGCGAAACGCTTCTCCCACATCGCCCGCGCGTCGCGCCCGCGCCGGGCCGGGCGGCCGAACGCGGCATAGACGGCGTCCGGCACCTCGAACGGCGCGCTGTCCCAGCCCAGATGCGCGCGCGCGGACCGCACCTCCTCCACGCCCAGCAGCGCGCCGTGAACCTCATGCGTGCCCTGCTTGGCGGGCGCGCCGAAGCCGATGACCGTGCGGCAGGCGATCAGCGTCGGACGCTTCGAGGCGCGGGCGTCGAAGATCGCGCGGGAGATTTCCACCGGCTTGTGGCCGTCGCAGACCGCCGTGTTCCAGCCGGAGGCGCGAAAGCGGGCGATCTGGTCCGTGGTGGTGGAGAGCTTCGTGTCCCCGTCGATCGTGATGCCGTTATCGTCCCAGAGCACGATCAGCTTGCCGAGGCGCAGATGCCCCGCGAGGTCGATCGCCTCCTGGCCGACACCTTCCATCAGGCAGCCATCCCCCGCGATCACGTAAGTGTAGTGATTGGTGAGGTCCGGAAAGCGCGCGGCCATCATCCGCTCGGCCAGCGCCATGCCGACGGCCGTGGCGATGCCCTGGCCGAGCGGGCCGGTGGTGACTTCGATTCCCTGGGCGTGGCCATATTCCGGATGCCCGGCGGTCCGCGCCCCCCATTGGCGGAAGCGGCGGATCTCCGCCATGTCCATGTCGGGATAGCCGATCAGATGGTTGAGCGCGTAGAGCAGCATCGAGCCATGACCGGCGGAAAGCACCAGCCGGTCCCGGTCCGGCCAGTCATGCTGGGTGGGATCGACCGTGATGAAACGGCTGAACAACACCGCCGCCACGTCCGCCATGCCCATCGGCATGCCGGGATGGCCGGAATTGGCTTTCTGGACGGCGTCCATCGTCAAGGCACGGATGGCGTTCGCCATCATGACTTCTTCCGTCACCATCGGATTGAGGATCACGTTCATTTCTGCCACTCTCCTTCAGGCGCGCTTCTTCTTGTCGATCAGGCGCATGATCATGGGTGTGAGGATGATCTGCATGGCGATCTCCATCTTCCCGCCCGGAACCACGATCGTGTTCGCGCGGCTCATCCAGGACTCGCGAATCATCGACAGCAGATAGGGAAAATCGATCCCCGCCGGCTCCCGGAACCGGATGACCACGAGGCTTTCATCGGCCTTCGGAATCCAGCGCGCGATAAAGGGGTTGGATGTGTCCACAACCGGCACGCGCTGGAAATTGATGTCCGTCTGGGTGAATTGCGGACAGATATAATGCACATAGGCGTGCATCCGCCGCAGGATCACATCCGTCACCGCCTCGGTCGAATAGCCGCGCGCCGACCGGTCCCGGTGGATTTTCTGAATCCATTCGAGATTGATGACCGGCACCACGCCGATCTTCAGATCGGCGTGACACGCGATGGCGTGCTCCTCCGTCGAGACCGCGCCATGCAGCCCTTCATAGAACAGCAGGTCCGAATCCTCGGGCAGCGGCTCCCAGGGCGAGAACCGGCCCGGCACGCCGCCATGACGCGCCATGTCCTTCTCGTCATGCACGTAATGACGCGTGCGGCCCCGGCCCGTCTCGCCGTAATCGCGGAAGACCTCCTCCAGCAGGCCGAGTTCGTTGGCCTCGAAAGAGAAATGCGAGAACGTATGATCACCCGCGGCGGTGCGCCGGGCAAGTTCCGCCTTCATGGCCTCGCGGTCATAGCGATGGAACGCATCGCCCTCGATCGACGCCGCTTTAATGCCCTTGCGGCGGAAGATCTGGTCGAAGGTGGCCTTGACCGTGGTCGTCCCCGATCCGGAAGAGCCGGTCACGGAAATGATCGGGTGACGGGCGCTCATGGCACGCTCCTGAACAGGCCGCGCGTGCCGAAAAGGGCCACATGCTCGGAATCGGGAAAACGGTAATAGGACCGCACCCGCTCGACGGTGCGCGCCGAGCCGAAAATCAGCGGCGCGCGCTCATGCAATGTCCGGGGCGTGCGATCCAGCAGGCGCTCCTTCCCGTCCGTCGCCACGCCACCGGCCTGCTCGACCAGAAAGGCGACGGGCGCGCATTCATAGAGGTAGCGCAGCCGCCCGTTCCGGCAGGACTGGCGCGTGTCGGCGGGGTAGAGATAAATTCCGCCGCGCGTGAGAATCCGATGCGTATCCGCAACGATGGCCCCAACCCAGCGGGTGTTGAAATCGCGTCCGCGCGGCCCGTCCCTGCCCGCGAGACAGTCCTTCACCCAGCTCCGCACGGAACGGTCCCAGTGACGGTCATTCGCCGCGTTGATCGCATATTCATAGGCTTCCTGCGCGATGACCAGGGGCCGCGCGGCGGGGCGGAAGCGCCCGCTGTCCGGATCGAGCGCGAATTTCCGCACGCCCCTGCCGAAGCTCAGCACCAGCAGGCATTGCGCGCCGAACAGCGCGTACCCCGCACCCGTCATCTCGCGGCCGGGCCGCAGGAAGCTGGCTTCCGCCGTGGCCTCCGCCGGGAAGATCGAAAAAATCGCGCCGATCGGCCCGTTGACGCCGATATTGCTCGACCCGTCCAGCGGGTCCATGGCCACTGCCAGCTTCCCGGCGGGGTTGATCTCGTCCGCGCCCTCGGCTTCTTCCGACACGAGATAACGCACCGATCCGCCGTCCAGCGCATGGCGGAACGTTGCGTCGGCGACCAGATCGAGCGCCCTGCTCGACTCGCCCGTCGGATTGAGCCCGCCGGTCTCGGCGTCCAGCGCCTCGGCATCGCCGCCACGGGCGATGTGCCGGGACAGGGTGGCGACCGCGCGCGCGAGACGCTCGACACAATCCCGCATTTCGGGCGGGACGATCTCGTCGGCATCGTCGAGCATGCTCTCGCTCATCGGTGTCTCCCGGTCGGGGTTGGTGATGGAATGAGAGCTTGCAGCACGGCAAGATTTATGGAAATTTTAAAATAGATAATTTGCTTTAGGTTTTTTCTAAAATGGCCTCTCTGGATGCGATCACTCTCCGTCAGCTTCGCGCCCTGACCGCCGTCGCGCGGACGGGCTCACTGACCGCAGCGGCGGAACAGCTCGGCCTCACCGTGCCCGCCGTTCATGCGCAAATCCGCAATCTCGAAGGCGTGCTCGGGCTTACCCTGCTTCAGCGCAACAGCGCGACAGGCGGGTCACAGCCGACGCGCGACGCGGAAACCGTCCTGGAAGCGGCCCGCCGGGTGGACATCACGCTGGAGCGTTGCGTACAGCAGATTGCTGCCATCAAGGCCGGACATGCCGGGCGCGTGACCATCGGCATGGTCTCGACGGCGAAATATTTTGCGCCGTTTCTCGTGAGACGCATCAAGGAACTGTGCCCGGATATCGAGATCGTATTACGTGAAGGCAATCGCGCGAGCATCCTGCTCGACATGGAGCGCCGCGCGGTGGATTTCGCCGTGATGGGCCGCCCGCCGCGCCAGCCGAGCGTCGCGGCCACGCCGATCGGCCCGCATCCGCACGGTCTCATCGCGCCGCCCGACCACCCTCTGGCGGGCCGCAAGGTGACGGTCGAGGAACTGCTGGACCACCCGATGCTCTCGCGCGAGGAGGGGTCGGGCACGCGCATCCTGATGACGAGCTATCTCGAAAGCCATGCGGAAGGGCGCATGTTCGACCTGACGATCATGGGATCGAACGAGACCATCAAACAGGCGGTCATGGCCGGTCTCGGCCTCGCCTTTCTCTCACTTCATACGGTGACGGAGGAATTGCACAGCAAGCGCCTCGTCACGCTGGACGCGCCGGATCTGCCGATGGTGCGCCAATGGTATCTCGTGCATGACCCGGAGATCGACCTGTCTCCCGCCGCGCAGAAGATCCTGAAGCTGATCCTGCAGTTTCAGGGGGCTTTCCTGCCCGTTCCGCCGGATTCCGTCTGGGGAAGCGCCCGGCGCGACGTGGCGAAGCGCGCGCGATAGGCGACCGGGCTGATGCCGAAATGCTGGCGGAACATGCGGCGCAACTCCTGATCCGTGCCGTAGCCGCAGGAGAGCGCGATCTGTTTCACCGAATGGCGCGTCTCTTCGAGCAGGGTCCGCGCCCGCTCCAGCCGGGCGGCGTTCAGGAAGACGAACGGCGTCCGTCCCGTCTCGCGATGAAAGAGGCGGGAGAAATTCCGCTCGCTCATCCGGGCGCGCTCCGCCAGACCGGCCAGAGTGAAATCCTGATCGAGATGGTCGAGAATGAAGCGCCGGATTTCCGCGATGACGCCATGCTCCACGCTCTGATGCTGGAGCGCGTGGCTGAATTGCGCCTGACCGCCGGGGCGTTTGAGATAGACCACCATGTCCCGGGCGATGGAGACGGCCAGTTCGCGCCCGTAATCGGCCTCGATGAAGGCCAGAGAAATATCGATGGCCGCCGTCACGCCGGCGGAGGTCCAGATGCGGTCCTCATGGATGAAGATCGCATCCTGATCGACCGTCAGCGCGGCATAGCGCCGGGCGAGCCGGTCCGCCACGCGCCAGTGCGTCGTCACGCGCAGCCCGTCCAGCAGCCCGGCCTCGGCCAGGAAGAAACTGCCCGAACACAAGGCCGCCAGACGCCCCGCGTCGCGCCCGCGTGCGCGGAGCCATGCGACGAGATCTGGATTTTCATCCAGTGCGGCCTCGATATGCGCCGCGCCGGTCACGATGACGGTGGCGTCGTCCAGCGGCGCGTCGGGCGGAAAGGCTTCGGCCCGCAGGCTCATCGGCCCGTCAGCCGGGATGTCCCCGCCCGTCTCGCCCGCGGCGAGGGAAACCATTCTGACATCATAGGCCATGCGGCCGAGCAGCGTGTTGGCGTAGGAGAACACGCTCAGCGGGCCGACCGCCTCAAGCGGCTTGAAGCCCGGATAGATGAGGATCAAAACGCAATGAGGGGGCGAAATCGCCCCCCCATCGGTCAGTCTTGGCAGTTCGGCTTGTGGCATCAGGCCTCTGACATGAGGGGCAGCCTTAGCCGATCGCCTCCTTGAGAGCGCGGGCCGCGGCTGCGGGGTCCGGGGCACCATAGATGCCGGAGCCCACCACCGCAACCGACGCGCCGGCATTTTTGACATTGCCGATGCTGCTGAGGTTGACACCGCCGGCGACGGCGAGCGGCAGCTCGGCGCCCTCGACGGTCTTCAGCAGATCGACGACGTTATAGCCGGGGATCGCCTGCTCATCGAGACCCGCATGGACCTCGACGCGATTGACGCCGAGAGCGGCCATTTCGCGGATGCGGGCCAGACGGTGCGGAGCCGGAACGCCGATCAGATCCACGACGACCTGACGGCCGAACGCGCGGGCGGCTTTCACCGCGCCGGCGATCGTCGCGTCATTGGCGACGCCGAGGATGCCGACGGAATCCGCACCGGCCTCGAACGCCAGCTTCGCTTCCAGTTCGCCCGCGTCCATGGTCTTGAGATCGGCGAAGAGTTCCTTGTCCGGATGAGCCGCCTTCACGTTGCGCACCGCGGAAAGCCCGTCGATCTTGATGAGCGGCGTGCCGATCTCGATGATGTCCACATACGGCGCGACGCCGATGAGAAGCTTGAGGGCGTCAGCGGTCGAGAGAAGGTCGAGTGCAGTTTGAAGTTTCATTGTTTTTGCCTCTTTGATTTGATGGTCGTTCCGGGAAAAAAACCTACTCCAGATTGGCATGACGCCTCCAAAGCACGTCCGTCGGGATCTGGTTCTGCTGCCAGATCGCGTGGAACATCACGTCTCCCACGAACAGGACGGCCTGTTCGAAAAGGGAGCCTGCATATTGTTTCGACGCCGCCCGCTCGACCTGCTGCTTGCCGGCGGCGCGCACGATGATCGCCTCGTCCGCCAGCTTCGCGAGCGGGCTGGATGCGTCGGTCGTGAGCACGACGAGATGCGCGCCCACTTTCTTCGCGGTCTCGCCGATGGCGACCATGCCGCGCGTCGTGCCCGAACCCGAGGCGATGATGAGAACATCCCCGCTTTCGATCGCCGGCGTCGTGGTGTCGCCGACGACGCATACGGACAGTCCGAGATGCATCAGCCGCATGGCGGTGAAACGCAGGGACAGACCGCTGCGCCCGGCGCCCGCGACATAGATCCGGCGCGCGCCGAGGACGACGCCGGCGGCCTTGGCCACCTCCTGCGGATCGAGCGCCCGCACGGTCTCGGTCAGTTCGTTGGAGATGACACCGATCGCATCCTCGACACAGGACGCAGTCGGCGTAGCAAGTGAGATTGAAGACATTTCTTTACGCCTCGTCCGTTTCGACGTCAGGCGACAGTAGTCACTGCGGTTGAAATAAAAAACGCCCAAACGCCCGGATGGCGACAAATGATCGCTCTTTGGCCGAAAACAACCGGCAATAAACAAATGCGGGAAAGCCGCTCAATATTGTGTGAGCGGCACTGCACACTTGCACTCAAGCACAAATAATAATTTTGTGATATGGGAAATATCTATTTTCTTGTCGAACCGATCGCCCATGCCATACGCGCCGTCATGCAGATCAGCGCCAGCATTCCAAATATCCACGCAATATTCGCACGCGCCGCGAGCCGCACCACATGAGCGACGCGTTCGACCCATCCCGCGAGTTGGCCGGGCGAGTCCAACTCGCGGTAGTCCAGGCCGACGCCGGCGGCGAGTTGCTCGAGATAGGCCGTCTGGACGGAAGAGAGATTTTCCATGCCGGTATGACGGCTGGCGCCGAAAGGCGCGTTCCGCGGATTATATCCCTCCCGCTGCGCAGCGCCGGGCGGCGGGGGCGCCGCGTAATTTTCGGTCGGCATGTCGGAATCCGCCCAGAACCCGATTTCCCGGCCGTTATCGTCGAATTTCGGAATCGGTACGGGCTGCGTGCCGCCCATGCCCAGAATGAGCCCCCTCACCCGCGGATCACGCTTCAGGCTGGCGGGCTGGCCCGTCCAGGGCAAGGGCGGCTCTTCCTGCCCGTCGGAAAAAAAAAGCAGATCGCTGCCGACGCTGTGCGCCAGCGTGACGCCCCGCGCCAGCCCCTCGCTGATATGGCTTTCGCCTTCCCAGCCCATGCGCCAGTCGATATGCCGGATCGCGTCTTCGAGCGCGGAAAAGTTTTCGCAGATCTCCACCGGCTCCAGGAGCAGAAAATCGCGCCGTTCCGTGAAGAGCGCGAGTCCGAGACGCGAGCCGCAGGGCAGGTCGCTCATCATGCGAAGCAGCGCCGCCTTGGCCTCCTCCAGACGGCTGGCCGGACGACCGTCCAGCGTATAGTCGCGCACGTTCATGCTGCCGGTGATGTCCACCACCGCCAGCAGGGAATAGGTCGCGCGCCGGTGCGGCAGGGTGGGAAAGAGCAGCGCCGCGCCGAGAAAGAGACAGGCGGCGACCTGCAACCAGCTCCCGGGATCACGCAGCGCCGGACATGCCATGACACGCGACATGGCGCGCGTCATGGCAGCCCCTCCGGCTGTCCGGGCAGATCCGGCCAGAGTTTTTTCGATGCCGGCAGCGTATCGCCTTTACCCTGTGGCGAAATGGGGAAATCCCGCACGAGGCGCATGGCGACGTCGAGATTGAACTTGCCGTCCCAGTCATCCGGTTCGAGCGCCAGGGCGGCGCGATAATGCCGCTTGGCCTGTATGACGAGCGGCGTCGCTTCCTCGAAACGCGCGTCGCCGATACGGGCGAAGGCTTCGCGAAGATAGAAATTGCCGAGATCGTAGTGCAGACTCGCCGCCTCCCGCGGCGTTCCGCGCGCCGCCACCCGGCTCGCCAGCGCCTCCGCCCCGGCCGGCTTGCCCATGCGCAGCAGGAACAGCGCCCGCGCCAGCAGGAGCCGCGCCGAGGCGTCGGGCGAAACCGCCACGTCGTCGGAGCGCCCCAGCGCGCGCACCAGATGGTTCTCATGTGTGAGTCGAACCCAGTCATAGCCCGCAACACCCGCACCGCACAGCGCCGCGCCCAGCAGCGCCCATGGCCAGAAGACGGCCATGCCCCGCGTCAGCCGCGCCCGCAACGCCGCCCTCATGGCCTGCCCTCCGCAAGACCGCGCTCCGCCAGCAGGGCGAGCGCCACCAGCACGCCGCATCCCAGCGCCAGCGCATAGAGCAGCGGCGCATAGTCGCGGCGCGGCACGTGTTCGTGATAACGGATCGGATGGACTTCCAGCCGGTCGATCTGCTCGACCGCCCGCGCCACGGCGGACGGGTCCTCCGCCTCGAAGGCGCGATAGGGAACGCCAAGCTCCGAAAAATACTGGTTCAACGAGGCGGGCGCGCTGGCGTCGGCCGTGTCCATTTTCTCGAACAGGCCGGGATCTCCCTTCGTGCGAAGATAGAGGTAATAGAGATGCACATGGGTCCGCAGCGCATCCGCCCGGATCTTGTCTTTCACCTCGCGGTCGATGACGCCCGCGCCGTCGGAAACGAACAGCACCACGTTCTGCGCCTGCGTCGTGTCCGTGCCGAACTGCGCAAGGGCGAGGCCGAGACCGCGTCCGATATCGGTCTTGCCGAGCGCCGGACGCTTCATCGCCCCCAGAGCCGCGGCCACCGCCGCCCGATGCTCCGTCAGGGGAAGCGCCAGAATCGGCGAGGTGGAAAAGGCGACGACGGCGAACTGGTCATGCGGACGTCCCGCGAAGAATTTCTGGATGAGCCGGACCGCCGCCGCCGTCTTGCTCTCCTGCTTCGCCGTGGGTTCGCGATCGTCGAAGGTCTGGTCCATGCTCACGCTGCGGTCGATCAGCAGGACGACATGCGCGCCCTTGCCGGTTCGCGTCACGATACCGTCGCGCCGGTGCAGCCCGCCCAGCGCCAGAACGAGCAGGGCCATGGACAGCGCCGCGAGCAGACGCAAGCCGATTTCCGCGCCTTCGGACACACGGTCGCGCGGGATGCCGATGAGGCTCGGGCTCGGCCACCAGCGCGGTCCCAGCCCCAGGAGCGGCATGACGCACAACCCGAGCAAAAGCAGAACCCAGGGATAATCGAAGCCGAGCGACGTCATGATGGCAGCCCCGTCGCGCGCAGGCGGCGACACAGGGCGCGCAACCGCCCGACGGACCAGGACACCGCGCCGCCCCCGAAGAACGCCTCCCGCGAGGCGGCGAAGAAAGCGTCGATCTCCGCCGCCTCGCGCGCCAGGTCAGGCCGGGACCGCAGGACGCCCGGCACATCCTCGGTCATCACCACATATCCCGCCGTCGCATCAAACGCGCCATGGACGAGGCGCATCCCTTCGATCCGTCCTTCCGCCGTGTCGCGCAGGCGGCGCAGCCCCCGCAGGGCCGTGGCGAAGGGACGGTCCGGCCGCCCCCCGAACGGCGGAAGGGCGGCGCGGCGCATCAGTACGACGAGTGCGAACAGGGCCGCAAGGAAGGAACCGGCGAAACCGGCTTTCTCCGGCAGCGTCGTCCGGCGGCCGGGGAGATGATCGGGCTGGATCCGGCTGAAATCCATTCCTTTTTCCTGGGAAATCTCGCGCAGGGGTGACGAGAGAAACTGCCATGCGGCGGAATGGGTTTCGACGCGGCGCGTCCCGTCGGTCAATTCGAGCGCAAAGGCGGGAATCGTCATGCGCCTGGGTTCGAGCGGCGCGTAGAAACTCTGATAGGTCAGGATGATCGTGACACGTTCGCCGCCCGCCCGCGTCTTTTCCGTTTTTTCCCGCACATCACGCAGATCGAGCCAGTAGTCGAGTTCGTGGGGACGGGGAAACGAGGCGGGGACGACGCGCCAGCCAGGCGCGGTGACGATCTCCACCCGGCTCACCAGCACATCGCCGAGGAAATAGCCGAAGAGCCGGTCGGGCGGGACGGTCTTCAGGTCGAGAAGCTGCGCCTGCGCCGCCGTCGCGCCGACGGCCCAAAGCGACAGCACGGCGACGATGCGTTTCATAGCGCCACCAGATGGTCCGCCAGCGCCGCGAAATCCGGCGCACCAGAGATGAAGAAGGGACGCCGCCCATGCCGCGCGAAATTGTGCCTGAGCGTCTCGCGGCGGTCGGCGATGGCGCGTTCCCAACGCTCCCGCAGGGCTCGACGCAGCACAACCAGCCGCCTGCGCCCCGTTTCCGAATCGCGCAGCCGCAGCATTCCGCCTCCTTGTGGCGCCTGCGCCTCGGACGCACTCCAGAGCACCACCGGCACCATGTCATGAACCGCCAGCGCGCCGAGAACGGCCTCGATCTCCTCGCCGGGCAAATGGAAGTCGGAAATCAGCAGCACGAGATGCGGCACGGAGCCGATCAGTTCCGCTCCGGCCACGAGTCCGCGCGCGCTGCGGGCGGTCGGCCTGAAGGCGCGCAGGCGTTCCGCCAGCTCCTCCGCCTGCCCCGCACGGCGCGTGCGCAGAACCAGCCAGTCGTCCAGCACCCCCTCCCCGCATCCGATGAAAGTGAAGGAATCGCCGCAGCGTTCCGCCGTGCGCCCGAGCGCGGCGACGACACGCGCCATGGCCTGCAACTTGTCATCCGTCTCGGACGGGCGCATCGAGCAGGACAGATCCGCGAGCACGGCCACGCCGATGCTGGCGGCATGGTAAAAGCGCCGGACGAGAATATTCCCCGACGGATCGAGGATCGAACGCTTGATGTCGATGCCGCGCCCGTCAGGCGCCTGCCAGAAGCTCGCATAGTCGCGGAAGGCGCCCTCTCCGTCCAGCACGCGATTGACGTGAACCCCCGACCGGGGCGAACGCGCCCGGAACCTCACGGCGTAACGGAGATCCTCCTCCGCCATGCGCGAGGCCATGCTCACGGCGCGCGCACCTTTTCGAGAATGGCCGTGCAGAGATCGCGCACGATCGCCTCGCGCCGCAGCAGATAGATCGGATCGACGAAGATGCGATGCGCCACGCTCTCGATGAACACGGCGCGGACATCCTCGGGCATGACCGTCTTCCGCCCTTCGAGCCACGCCCGCACATGAGCGGCGCGCACGAGATACGCCATGCCGCGCGGGCTCGCGCCGCCCTTGACGAGGCGGCTCATGTCAATGTCCGGCAGGGCGATGCCGGCCGCCACGGGATCGCGCAGGGCCGTCCAGAGCGAGAGAACGTACTCCTCCAGCGCCGGAGAGGTCGTGACCTCGGCCTGAATCAGCCGGGCGAGCGCGGGCAGGGCGCGATAATCGAGCAGTCCTTCGCCGATTTCCGCGACCAGCGTGTCCGTATCGTGGAAGCGGCGGTCGAAAATGAGCTGCCGCCGCGCGTCCGGATCGGTCGGCATGGACACGTTCACTTCGAAAAAGAAACGATCTCGCGCGGCGGCGGGAAGATCGAAGGTCTCGTCCCGTTCGAGGCTGTTGCGATCGGCGAAGATCACCACATACGGCAGGCTGAACTCGCGGTTGAAGGCCGTGAGGCTCCGCTCCGCCATCAGGCGCAGGAGCAGCGCATGGACCTGCGGACGCGCGCGGTTGATTTCGTTGAAGAAGAAGACCGCCAGAGTCTCGCCGTGTCGCAGCAGGGCGCCGGGTTCGAGCCGCGGACGGCCGTCATCGCCGATGGAGGCGTGGTAGATGAGGTCGGTGGGCATGAGGTCCACCGTGCCCTCGACCCGCTGATAGGGCCCTCCGACCCCGCGCGCCATGGCCCGCAGCAATGTGGTCTTGCCGACACCCACGTCCCCTTCGAGCAGGACGTGACCATGGGCCAGGAGCGCGATGAGCAGGAAGCGGATCACCCGTTCCTGCCCGATGACCACGCGCCCCACCTCCGTTTCCAGACGCAGGGCGCGCTCGCGCCAGAGAAAGAGATCCTGTGGCTCAACCACAGGAATGGCGGCGGGATCGGTCATTGTTATTTCGGAATCTGGTTCACGTCTTCAACCCAGGTTCCCGTCTTGATGAAGTAGGCCGTGCGCGCCTTGTTGCGCGCGACCATAGCGTCCTCGGACTCCTGCTGCTTGGCCAGTTCGGCGGGGTCGAAATGCGGGTCGTATTTTGACCCCACGAGCTGCTCGGGATAGCCGGGTTGCGGCTCCCAGCAGACGCCGGGCTTCTTGCAATGGGTGCCGTCATAGGCCGCGAAGGCCGGCGAGGCGAATGCCAGCGCCAGGGTGGCCGTCGCGGTGGCTGAAAAGATCATACGGATCGTCATGGTCCATCTCCTGATTAATGCGACGCTGTCGCGGGTGATTAATGCGACGCCGTCGCGGGGAGCTTGCACGCGGCCGGATCGGTCGATTGCTTGATCGCCGCCTCGTCGGCCGCCGTGAAGGGCTTGAACTGTTTCTGCTGCTCGGCCGTCAGCCAGGTGGCATGACTGGCCGGTCCACTGAAATGATGGCGAATCCAGGCCATCACGCGCAGGATCTGATCCAGTGTCAGATCCTGGTTATGTGGCCCCATCATGCCGTTCGCGCCGCCGAAGATCGTGGAGAACAGACCCACGTCGGTCGTATTGACAGGATAGGTCCAGTAGTCGTCACTCAAACTCGGTCCGACCTTGCCTTCCATCTCGCCGCCGTGACAGCCGGAGCAGGCCGTCAGGAAGAGGCTCTTGCCGTTGGGAAAGCAGCTCGGCACTTCCTCGTAGGGATCGCGTCCTGTCTGGAGAAATTCCTTCACGGCGGGAGTCTGGCGCCCGTCAGGCAAGGAGGTGTCGAGATCAAGCTTGTCCCCGGTGACGGTGTTGATGAAGCTCTGCGTCGTGGGCGGAACATCCGCCGCCATCAGGAAAAGCGAGCCGGCCAGCACACCGGCGAAGGCAAAACTCTTACGCAAGGCTAAGTCTCCTTGTTCTTCTTGTTTCAGGAATTCAACGGATAGGACACGAACCCTTCCTCATGCAGAATGGCGTCGATCTTGGAACGCGACGCATCGATGGCCTTGTTGAGCGCATCGCGCAGCGGCGCGTCGTCCTTGCGCACGCCCATCGCCTCGTCGAAGCGCTGGGGAATGGCGCGGCCGTCGGAGCCGGTCTGGTTGTCCTCGATCGGCGTCACGCGCAGTTTCACGTTGGACTCATGGACGTACCGCGCGACCTCGGGCTCGAACGCGATGCCGACTCCCGCATTCCCGCTGGCCACTTCGCTGACGATCTTGTCCGGAGACACGTCGGCATACTGGTTGCGCGGGCTGTGGAAGCCGATCAGGGAGTAGAGGTAGGGCACATTGTTGTAATAGATCTTCTCCTTCACCATCACGGGCTGGGCGGGAGAATGCAGGCTCATGGCGATATGCCCGGCCGTCTTTAGCTTCGGGTCGTCAAATCCCGTGATCGCGTCGTGATCGGCTCGGGTGATGAACACATAGCCCGCGCGATAGACCGGCACCGTGGTCAGGACGCGCGTATCTCCGGAATCCACACCCATCACCACATCGCACTGGTTCTTGTCCAGTTGCTCCTGCACCGCGTAGATCTGCGGCCGGTTGCTCCAGACAAAAACCGGCTTCAGACCCATGGCGTCCGCCACGACCGTCATGATCTTATCCTCGAAGCCGGACGCGTCGGACCGGGAAAACGGCGCGTTCTGCGTCGAGGCGCAGATCCGCAATACTTTGTCCCCGTCCGACTTGGCCGCAGGATCTCCAACCGCATGCCCGACACCCGGCGCGACAGCCATACCAAGGCAGGCCGCAGCAAGAATGAAGCGCGTGGAAAGGGTCGAACGAAAAGAAAACATGATCCTGTGACCTTCAAAGAAAAGACTTCGGCACGTGGACGGACGAACCGGGACCGGAGGGCAGGCACGCCTGCAAGGGGAGCGGGACGGTCCCGCTCCCCGCCTCCTGCTCAGTTCTCGTATTCGCCGAGATTGACGTCGTCGTAAGGGCCCTTGCCGTTCAGCGAGAACACCATGACGCCGCCACCCTGCTGGGTGTAATGCGCCATCTCCTTGAACGCGCCGACAGCACCCAGACCCGCGCTCGGATCGGTCAGGTCGAAGACCAGACCCACGCCCGGCCAGCCGCCCACGCCGTAATAGATGGCGACGTACTGGACGCCCTTGTGCTCGAAGGTGATCGGATTGCCGACCACGCCGGAGGGAAGCTTGAACTTCCAGAGCAGTTCGCCCGTCCGGGAATCACGCGCCTTGATGAAGCCGTCCAGCGTTCCGTAGAAGACCAGATTGCCGGCGGTGGACATCGTGCCGCCCCAGACCGCGAAACGCTCCATCTTCGACCAGCTCATCTTGCCGGTGATCGCGTCATACGACTTGATCTGGCCGCTGCCCTCGCCCGTCTGACGGTTGCCCTTCGGGCCGGGATAGATCGAGAGCGTGGCGCCGACGAAGAACTGCCCGGCGCGATACGGCAGCATGAACGGTTCCCAGTCCATGCAGAGATGGTTCGCGCCCAGCATGAAGCGCTGCTTCTGCGGATCGTAGCTGTCGAAGCCCTGGTTGTGGTACCCCATGGCCGCCGGACAGACGCCACGCGCCTTATGGTCCATGTAGGTCGCGTATTCCGGATCACGGACCGGAATACCCGTCTTCATGTCGACATGCCTCACCCAGTTGACCGTATCGTCGATCTTGTTCGCGGAAACGAGATCGCCGTTCGTGCGGTCGAGAGTGTAGACGATGCCGTTGCGGTCGGGATGGGTCAGCAGCTTGCGCAGCTTGCCGTTCTTGTCCCTCTGCTCGGAGAGCATCATGACGTCGACGCCGGCATAATCCCATTCATCGTGCGGCGTCTTCTGGTAGCCGAACTTCGCCATGCCGGTATCGGCGTCACGGCCGAAGATCGTCATGGTCCATTTGTTGTCGCCCGGACGCATCGTCGCGTTCCACGGAGACGGGTTGCCCGATCCGTAGTAGATCAGATTTTCCTGCGGGTCATAGGCGTACCAGCCCCAGTTGGTGCCGCCGCCGATCTTCCAGCCATTGTCCTGCCAGGTCTCAAGCCCCAGATCAGACGTGCCGTACTGCGGATTGGTGATGTTGAAGTTCTTGCCGATCAGCATGCTCTCGTCCGAGCCGGTGGCATAGGCACGCCATTTCTGCGCACCGGTATGGACGTCATAGGCGGTGATGTAACCGCGCACACCCAACTCGGCGCCGGAAGAGCCCGTCAGCACTTCGTCCTTGACCACATAGGGCGCGCCGGTAAGGGTCGAGCCGACCCTGATGTCGTTGTTCTCGATCTTCCAGACGGTCTTGCCCGTCTTGGCGTCCATCGCCACCAGATGGCCGTCGAGGAGGTTCTTGAAGAGCAGCGGCGCGGTCGTGTCGTCGCCGGGCCAGTAGGCCAGACCACGGTTCACCACGTCGCAACACGCGACCGACCGCGCGGCGGAAGACTGCTTCGGGTTGTTTTCCCAGACAATCCTGCCCGGATTATCGAGGTTCAGAGCGAAGGTCCGGTTCGGGAACGGGCTCTGAATATACATCATGCCGTTGACGACCAGCGGCGCACCTTCATGACCGTTCAGCACGCCGTCTGAGAATGACCATGCGACGCGCAGGTTCTTCACGTTGCTGGTGCTGATCTGGGTGAGCGGGCTATAATTCTGGGCTTCGTAAGTCCGCCCGTTCATAACCCAGTTGCCGTTATCCTTGGACAATTCGACGAGTTTTTCGTTGGCGCGCGCAACCCCAACGGAAACCATCGCCACGCCTGCCAGCAAAATACAGGCCCTGTTCATCAACGAGCGCCGCTTTGTTGTGCGGGTCTCGCCATTCGCGCAAACCATTTGGGTTCTCCCTTCTCGGGTCTAATAGATGGTGCCAAGTCTGAATAACGGATACTCCCCCCCACGTCACATCACGGATACGTTTACTCAAACACGTCGCCGTGTTTGACTTTATACATCCACCATTAAACTTATCCACATCTTAAATATCAGGAAGAATTTCCAATTATATACGTTATCTCTGTGGCGTATTTCTTACATGAGTTTTTGTATACTTTGTTTTTACCAAGAATACGTCTCGAGACGTCGGCGGCTTCGTCATGTATAATTTCGTTATGATCATCTCATTTTATTGTTATGTATTTACAGATCAGCCACGGGCGCGCGCTCAAAGATTAAGAAACCATATAGGTTAGACATATTTTGTTGTAATAATCGACGCGTCGCGCCCGCAGCCCGACGGGACAAAAAATCTCTTGCACGGCATGTCGAATCCGAATCGCCGTCCCGTGGCGGGATGACGGAAGACACCTCGAACGAAGGAAGCGGTCATGGTCTTCCGGAGCGCGACCGTTTCGGATATTCTCACTTCCGAAACGATTTGACGGAGTTCCAGCTTGGCGAAATCGCCATTTTCCGCCCAGGGCGGGAGTCCCCGAAACGGGAGTCATGGAGCATGAGCACCGGCATGCCGGCCCCAGCGCCGACCCGGGCATCGGATCTGGCGCGCACGCTGCACGCGCGCCACGTGGCGATGATTTCGCTGGGCGGCGTCATCGGGGCGGGCTTCTTCATCGGCTCGGGCGGCGCCATCGCGCTGGCGGGGCCGGGCGTGATCGTGACCTATCTGCTCGCGGGGCTGATGGTCGTGCTCATCAACTACATGCTGCGCGACATCGCCCTGAGTTCGCCCGGCCACGGCTCCTTCATCAGCCAGATCCGCCATACGCTCGGCCGTCAGCCCGGCTTCATCGCGGGATGGACCTACTGGGTGATCTGGGCGACCACCATGGCCATCGAGGACATGGCCGGCGCGAGCCTGCTCGCTCCCTATATCCCCCTGCCCTATCCGGCGCTGGAGGCGTTGGTGCTCGCCGGGATGACGGGGATCAACCTGCTTTCGGTACGCGGCTATGGCGAGGTGGAGTACTGGCTCTCCCTGCTCAAGATCGTCGCCATCGTGCTGTTCATCGCCATCGGGAGCTACGCGCTCTTGATGGGAATCACCATCACGCATCATCCCCTGCTGGCGGACGGGTTCTTTCCGCATGGCGCGCTGGCGCTGCTCGGCGCGGTGCCGACGGTCGTGTTCTCGATGGCGGGGACGGAGGTGGCGACCGTCGCCGCCCTGGAATCGAGCGACCCGGACGGCAATATCGCGCGTGTCGCGCGCTCCGTGGCGCTGCGCGTGGGCGGCTTCTACCTTCTCGCCGTTCTGGTGGTGCTCAGCCTCCTGTCCTGGCGGGACATGGTGCCGGGCCAGGCGCCTTTCCTGCTGGTGCTGAACCGGCTGCACATTCCGTTCGCCTCCGTCTTCATGACAGCGGTGATCATCTGCGCCGTCCTCTCGACGCTGAATTCCGGCCTCTACACCGCATCCCGCGTCCTGCACGACATGGCGGTCCATGGCGACGCGCCCCGGTTCTTCCTCCCGGTCACGGCGAAGCATCGCCTGCCGCGCCGGGCGGTGCTGGCGTGCAGCGGCGCGACGGCGCTGATCGCCGCGACCGCCGTGGTTTCGCCGGGCGTGGTCTTCGCCTTCCTCGTCAGCGTGATCGGCGCGTTCATCCTGTTCGATTACGTCCTGATCGTGCTGGCGCGGATGCGGCTCTGCCATCGCGCGCCGTGGCAGCCCTGGCTGACTCTCGCCCTGCTCTGCGGCGTGCTGCTGGCCATGCTGTCCCGCGCCGATACACGGTCGGAACTGGCCTTGAGCGCCGGGGCGATCGTCGTCGTGCTGGCTGCCGGGCGGCTCCTCGCCCTGCGCGCACCGAAGGGAACGCGTTGACGTGAAATCCTTCCCGCGCCTCCGCCGTCATATGGCCCACCCCAACCCATGGAATATTTCATGACGCTGAAGAGTCTCGCCCTTTTCACCCTTCTGGCCGCATCCAGCCCCGCGCTGGCAGCATCGGACGGCGCCGCGCTTTTCGCCGCGAATTGCAGCGTGTGCCATCAGGCGGAAGGGATCGGCTCTGCCGGACAGTTCCCGCCGCTCAAGGGACGTATCGACAAAATCGCGGAGAGCGCGGCCGGCAAGACCTATCTCGCCGATGTCGTGCTGAACGGATTTTCCGGCAAGATTTCCGTGCAGGGCAGCGTCTATATGGGCTTCATGCCGTCCTTCGGGGCGACGAGCGATGACGATCTGGCGGCGATCCTGACCTATCTCTCGGGTCTCGGCACGACGAAGCCCGCGCCGGTCATCACCGCCGCCGAGATCAAGGCGGAGCGCGCGACCCCGAAGAAGTCGAGCGAGATCGCGGCGGAGCGAAAGGCGCTCGATGCGGCGCATCCGCTACCGTGATCAAAAGCCCCGGAGCCCGGCGAGGTCGTATCCGGGTGTGATTTTCGGTGCTGTCCTGCGAGGCTCCATCCTGCCGCCGAATGGACGGTGCCCGCGCTGTTCGGCCGCGCCGTGAGCCTGCCGCCGAGCCTTTATGCGGCGCGTGGACCGGAGGAACCCCTCCCCCTGCTGACGCGGAACGTGACGGCGGATGTCGTGGTGATCGGCGGCGGACTCACCGGCCTGTCCACGGCGCTGCATCTGGCGGAAGCGGGCCGCGCCGTCATCGTGCTGGACGCGGAAGAGCCGGGTTGGGGGGCGTCGGGGCGCAATGGCGGACAGGTCAATCCGGGGCTGAAAACCGATCCGGACACGGTGCTGGAGGATTTCGGCCCGGAATACGGGCCGCGCCTCGTCGAGACGGCGTGGAGCGCGCCGGACGCCGTGTTCGACCTGATCGCACGGCACGGGATCGTCTGCGACGCCGCACGGGGCGGGACGATCCGGGCGGCGACGGCGAAAGGGCAGCTTCCCGCCCTGCGCGCGCTTTACGCGCAGAGCCGGGCGCGGGGCTGGCCGGTGACGTGGCTCGACCCGGACGACATGACGGCGCGCACCGGCGCCTCATCCTATTGCGGCGGGCTGTTCGACGCGCGGGGCGGGCAGATCGATCCGCTGGCCTATACGCGCGGGCTGGCGCGGGCGGCGGCGGCGCAAGGGGCGCGGCTCTTCGGGCGCTCGCGGGCGCGGGCGGTGCGCCGCCGGGGCGGAAGCTGGCGCGTCGAGACGGATCGGGGGAGCGTGACGGCCCCGGCGGTGCTCCTCGCCACCAACGGGTATTCCGGCCGCCTCTGGAACGATCTCCGCCGTTCGGTCGTCCCGGTCTACAGCGCCATCGTGGCGAGCGCGCCGTTGCCGGACGCCTTGCGCGCGCGGCTGCTCGCGGGGCGGGAGGTGGTCTATGACCTGGGGCGGATCACCACCTATTACCGGGTGGACGCGGACGGGCGGCTGCTGATGGGCGGGCGCTCGCGATCCGCCGACGCGGCGGGGAGCGAGGCGTTTCCCGCGCTGGTCGCGCATGCCCTGAAACTCTGGCCGGATCTTGCCGCGGAATGGGAGCCGATCCGCTGGACGCATGGATGGAACGGCCAGATCGCGATGACCGCCGATCATTATCCGCACTGGCACGCGCCCCAGCCAGGGTTGTATGCGACGCTGGGCTATAACGGGCGCGGCGTGGCGATGGCGACCGTGACGGGGCGGGAGATGGCGCGCTTCCTGACCGGCGAAGCGCCGCCGCTCTTCCCCCTCACGAAGGTCAGACCGATTCCATTTCATTCCGCCTGGAAAGCAGGTGTGGCGTAACCGGCCGCTCAGGGCCGCCTTATGATTGGATTGGATGATTGGTAATCTCCTGTCGTTAACGACGTTGTTATTGACGTCGTTTGGGAGGTGA
>NZ_SLZN01000024.1 GCF_004346035.1 Acidomonas methanolica
GGATCGGCATCCTGATCGATCAGGTCTCGCCAGCAGAGTGCGTGAATTTCTTCACCGCAGCAGGGTATGAGCCAGATTGAAAGGAAAATGCTCTAGAAGAGCCTGAAGCCCATCTACACCCCGCTGCCGTGCGGTCAGTGGGCCGGATGCTCGCGGGATTTTCCGGCCAAAAGATCATCACAACCCATTCGGGTGATCTTCTGGCTGCCGTGCCATTAAAAGCGCTGCGCCGGCTTCGTCGTGTCGATGGGGATGTAAAGGCGTTCCAGATAGCGGACGGCGCAATTGACGAACTCGAGTTAAAGCGCTTGGACCATCATGTCCGCCGCCATCGCGGGGGCTTTTTGTTTGCGAAAGTTTGGATACTGGTTGAAGGTGAAACTGACGAAACCGTCTTCCAAGAATGTGCGCGTATCTTAGGTCACGACTTATTCGGAGAGGGAATCTGCTGCTTTAAGTTTGTGGAACTGGGTGTTGCCCCGTTCATCCGGCTTGCAGACCAACTCGGTATCAGCTGGATCGTTGTGGCAGATGGGGATGCAGCAGGAGGCAAATATGTCGCGACCGCACGAGGTCTTTTGAATGGTCGAAATGTCGACGAGCACATTGTTCAACTTCCGACTTATGACATTGAGACATTACTATGTCTGCACGGCTATGGTCACTTATACGCAGCCTCCGTGTCTCCCCAGAAACTTGCCGCCAACCCCAATCCTCATACTCACGGAACTGAGCAATACTGGGAACACGTTGTCAATAAGCTGCAGCCAGAAAAAGGCAAGCCGACAAGAATATTGCCTGTCATCGATGCGTTGGAGGACGCTGGCCCTCCAGCAGTGCCCCAGGTCATCAAGAGCGTGATCGATCAGGCACTCATTGCAGCCAAGGAAGGTGCATGATGGTTGACCTGTCTACATTAAACGATCGGCAGCTAGAAGCTGTCCGATGGAACGGCGGTCCACTTCTCGTACTAGCCGGCCCAGGGTCGGGGAAGACGACCGTTCTCACCAAGCGGATCGCATGCTTGCTGGAACAATCCAGCAGCGATCATTTCCGCATCTTGGCACTTACTTTTACAAATAAGGCCGCTTCTGAAATGCGGAATCGCATTGAAGCGTTTGTCCCTGGTTCTGGCAACCGGGTTCTACTAACCACCTTTCATTCATTCGCAGGCGACCTTCTCCGGCAGCATGGCCACCTGATCGGTCTACGGCCCGACTTCACCATTCTGGCCCAAGACGGAGAGCGAATCGCAGTGTTGGACGATGCAATCAGTCGCGTCACTGATGTTGATGTATCACAATATTCTGGCGAGCGCATATTGCCTCTGATTGGCCGAATTACCGAGAACGATGTGTCCCCCGACGTTCTACAAAACGTCTTAACCTCATTGCCGGAAGACCGGCGCGACGCAATTGGTCTAATATATCAACAATACCGCCGTTGCTTAATTGCGACGAACAGTTTGGATTTTCCTTCGCTTATAGGCGAGGCGCTGAAACTTGTGAGGGATAATCCTGCGGTATGCAAACAAGTAAAACGAATATACAAGTATGTTTGTGTCGATGAGTTCCAAGATACAAATTTATCGCAATATGCGTTTATGAAATTACTAGTTGGCGATAATGATAGAAACCTTTTCGTCGTCGCCGATGACGATCAAATCATCTATCAATGGAATGGTGCCAGTCCCGAACGTCTTCTGGGCCTACGTAATGATTTTGGCATGAGCGTAGTTCAACTGCCAGCCAACTATCGCTGCCCTCCGGCCGTCATTGACCTTGCAAATAATTTAATCGCTCACAATGTATCGCGCTCAACTAACAAGGACCGACTGCTGGCTCTCAAAACGGGGGCGACTGACCAAGCAATTCGTGTGTTTCGGTTTTCCGATTTCGATGATGAGTTGGCATGGGTTGCGTCCGATATTGCATCTAAGCCCGAGGTGGAAAAGGCTCGTTGCGTTGTACTGGCGCGCACTCGCAAAGCATTAGAAAAAGCCGTGGAAAAACTGGCGGCCAAAGGTGTTTCAGCCTACCTCGCGATGCGAAAGGACGAATTCGTAAGTGCGCCGTTACGGTGGCTTCATGCCGCGTTGCGTCTGGCAAACAGCCCCCAGGATCGGGAGCAGATTCAGCGTTTGACTAAGGCGTTTTACATCCTGGAAGGCCTGCAGATCGATGCGGCAGCGGTGGCCGCGAACGCACAAGCTTTTGAAGGTAGCTCTTTGCGTGCCTTCGTTGACCTAGCGCTTAAACACGACAACCTTAGCGACGCTACGCGAACATATATAGAGCATTCTCTGTCGCCTCTGATCGATAGACTCGATTTTCGGACTTTTTGCAAAGGGTCTTTCCCCTGGTTCGACTTGGTTCAAAACATAGCTCCAGACATGGAAGGCCATTTCGCCGATTATGCAGATGAGCGGTCCACTTGGCATTCGCTCGTCGATGAGATCGAACAGCAGTTTGGTGCCACAGCGACAACCCTTAATGTTCTTTTGCAAGAACTGAACATGAGATCGAAGACACCACCGCCGCCAAAGGGTGCAGTTCCTTGCTTCACGATCCATGCTTCCAAGGGAATGGAGTTTGGGCACGTCTATCTCATCGCCATGGTCGAAGATCAGCTGCCCAGTTGGGCGGCCGTTAAAAAAGGACCGCAGAGCAAGGAAATGCAGGAAGAACGACGTAATTGCTTCGTAGCAATCACACGCACCGAGGAATCGCTAACGATGACGTTTTCGGACCGGATGCTTGGGTGGAACAAAGCTCGCTCGCGGTTCCTCACAGAAATGGGTGTGGCATGAGCGGGGTATTCGAACTGACAATGCAAGACGCGGATAATACAAGACTGCCAAAAGCCACTGGAATTATCACCAAAATCGCATTTTAAATTTTGATCTTGAACCGAACACTTCATCGCCCTCAATTATAGATCTAAATTTACGAGATACTCCAGCCGCTCAGGTACCCTGCCCTTCCGCAACAGGCCCCAGGTCCAGCCTGACCTCGTCGTCCAATGCCTTCCCTCTGGCGAGCCGGCGTCCGACCGCTTCAATGAATCCGTCATACCGCTCTCGCCCCTTGCTCTGCGCTGCGGCAAAAGCCGCGTCGGGCAATGGCGGCGTGCTGGTCAGCCAGAATCGCACGAAAACCGCCAGCGATTCATTCGAAATCGTTACCCGTCGTTCCATGCGTTCCAGCTGCCGCGTCATCCGGTCCAGGCGTCGTGCCAACGCCGCTTCCAGCCGCTCCGGCCCGTCCGGCGACAGGAACGACGCCAGCGCCGTCTCCACGATCAGCGCCTGCGGCACCTTCTTGCGTGCGGCGTAATCGGCGAGCCTGACGCTGAGTTCGGCCGGGAGCCGGATCGTGTGTTTGATCCGCATGGCACTCATAGTCCCATCCGATCGCCAGGATCGAGCGACACCTGACGCGCGAGAGCCCGTTCCCCGCGCCGCAGTATCTGTGCCGGTGTGGTATCGTCCTCGGGTGTGTCCTCGGGCGGGTCGAACTCACGCACCGGCTTCCTTGGTGCCTGTACTACCTCTTCCTGTTCCGGCAGTTCCGGCTCACGGCGGATGCCGGCATTGGCGGGATCATCATCCCCATTGCTGGCAGGAGGCGGCTGCACCACGTCCGCCCAGCCCCCCGGCGGCGGCGGTCCGATGGGTGGCGTTCCATTCGGAGACGGCGGCAGCTCGAACCGGGGAGGCGGCAGGATGCGCGCGGCCAGTTCAGCGTCTTCGAAATACCGCGCCTTGCGCGCCCGGATAGGCGGCCAGCCGGACACCAGCACCAGTTCCTCGTCGGGAGGAAGCTGCATGATCTCGCCGGGCGTCAACAGCGGCCGTGCGGTTTCATGTCGTGTCACCATCAGATGCCCGAGCCACGGCGACAGACGATGCCCGGCATAGTTCTTGGCGTCACGGATCTCGGTCGCTGTACCGAGCGCGTCGGAAACCCGTTTGGCCGTCCGCTCATCATTGGTCGCAAAGCTGACCCGGACATGACAGTTATCGAGGATCGAGTTGTTCTGGCCGTAGGCTTTCTCGATCTGGTTCAGGCTCTGGCCGATCAGGAAGCTCTTGATGCCATAGCCTGCCATGAAGGCCAGCGCACTCTCGAAGAAATCCAGCCGTCCAAGCGCCGGGAATTCATCGAGCATCAACAGCAGGCGGTGACGGCGCTTCGCCTCCAGTTCCTCGGTCAGCCGACGGCCGATCTGGTTCAGCACCAAGCGCACCAGCGGCTTGGTGCGACTGATATCCGAAGGGGGCACCACCAGATAGAGCGTTGCCGGATGGCTACCGGCGACAAGGTCGCGGATCCGCCAGTCACAGCGCCGGGTCACATGCGCCACGACCGGATCGCGATACAGACCGAGAAACGACATGGCCGTGGACAGCACGCCGGAGCGTTCATTATCGCTCTTGTTGAGCAGTTCCCGCGCCGAACTGGCGACAACCGGATGCACGCCTTTCGCCCCGAGATGGGGCGTGGTCATCATGGCGCGCAGCGTGGTCTCAATCGCGCGTTTCGGGTCAGAGAGGAAATTGGCGACCCCTGCCAGAGTCTTGTCTTCCTCGGCGTAGAGGACATGCAGGATGGTACCGACCAACAGGGCATGGCTGGTCTTCTCCCAATGGTTGCGCTTCTCAAGGGCGCCCTCGGGATCGACCAGCACATCGGCAATGTTCTGCACGTCGCGGACTTCCCGCTCACCGCGCCGGACCTCGAGCAACGGATTGTAGGCCGCACTGGCAAGGCTGGTCGGATCGAACAGCAGCACCCGACCGAAACGAGAGCGCCAGCCGGCGGTCAGCGTCCAGTTCTCTCCCTTGATGTCATGGACGATGGCGGAGCCCGGCCAGGTCAGTAAGGTCGGCACCACCAAGCCGACACCCTTGCCCGATCGGGTCGGCGCGAAGCACAGCACATGCTCCGGCCCGTCATGGCGAAGATAGGCATCGGCCGAGCGACCCAGCACCACGCCATCAGGCGCGAGCAGCCCCGCCCGACGGATCTCGCGTGGCTCGGCCCAATGCGCCGAGCCATAGGTTGTGGCGCGCTTTTTCTCGCGGGCACGCCAGACGGACATTGTGATCGCGACGATGACGGCGACAATCCCTCCCGACCCCGCGATGTAACCGCCGGTGGTGAAGATGTCCGGTGCGTAGGCGTCATAGGCGAACCACCACCAGAAGAACTCCGGCGGGTAATAAACCGGCCAGCCGAGCAGCGTGACCCACGACGCACCAAGCTGCGGCTGGAAGCCGAGCCGCCAAGCAGTCCACTGCGTCGCGGCCCAGGTAAAGGCGAGGATCACGGTGCTGACGGCGCACACCGATCCCCAGAGGATCTTGGTCTGGTTCATGACAGGAACCGACCAAACGGCTCGATTTTCCGATACTCAAGGCCTAATTGAAGCGCTTTGGGTCGCCGGACGGGAGCGGATAATAAACGGACGGTTTCCCGCCGACCTTTACAGCGGCAAGAATATCGAGAATCGTGCGCGTGCTGACGCCACTTCGCTCGCCCTGTTCCAGCAATTCGACAAATGCGCGCTCGTCTTGACGAGTGGCAGGATAACAGAGCGATGGTGCCTTATTCCGCCTTGCCATGCAGGGAAACTCCGATTGCCTTGTCGTCGTATGTGGGAAAGAACCCGTTACGATAAAGATGCCTACACTTGAGGATCGCACCCTCATTCTGATCGTCGTAAGGGCGTCGATATTCATCGTCATTGACGACCGCTGCGCGCAACCCCAAGGCCCTGACTTTACGAGTCAAATATCGGCGGCAGATCCCGTGCGCCATGAAGCACGCGGACGATGCGTACCTCATCGACCAGTTCACGGAAGAACAGCAGATAGCGGCCGTGAACAATGACCCTCAATCCGGGGCTGATCTCGTCGCGCGCCGGAAAGCTCGCTGGATGTTCAGCCGCAACAGCGGCCTTCGCTTCCAGTTCAGCAACGAAGCTCATGGCCCGCTCGGGATTGTCCTCGGCGATATAGAGCGCGATATCCAGAAGGTCGGCACGCGCGGCCGGAGCGAAGCCGAGCCGTTTCATCCCTGCGCGCGACGGCGAGCGATCACGTCGCGCAATTCGGCGAAGACGGTCTCGGCCGAGATGCTCGACCCGCTTTCGTCGCCTATCCTGATCGCTTCCCGCAAGGCATCGAGATCACGACGGTCGGTATCACGTCGGCGCATCCATTCGCGCAACGCCTCGCGCACCACCTCGCTGGTCGAGGCATATTCGCCACCATCAACGGACTGGCGCAGGATCGCCGCCATCTCAGACGGCACGGTGATGGTCATACGTTCGATCGTGGACATGGAGCGGCTCCTTTCAGGCGAGCATACTTCATCATACTTATGAAGCGGCCATTTTGTCAGCCGAAAATCCGCAGGCGGGCCACCCGACGTCAAATCCCGAGCCCGCGCTTCCGCCCGAAATTCCAGTCCACCGATCCGCCCGGCGACAGGGTGCCGGAAACCTGCCGCCCGAGCTTCTGCTCCAGCGCCGGCCGCCACGGCACAAGCTGGAAGCCCAGCCCGTCATCGATCATCGCGAACCGTCCCGAGGATAGAACGACCCTCTGGCGATAGACTCCCGCGACAATCTCGCCTTCCTTCGCGGGCCGGTGTTCCAGCCCGGTCTGCGCCGCCAGCTTCGCCGTAGCCTGATCGAGATCGCGCTGACGCAGGGTGCCGATCAGGTCGGGAGCGAACACCACGCGCTCGCCCTGCCGCCGGGCGTTTCCCTCGGAAGCGAGATGATCGATCCGCCGCGCCATCGCCTCGCGGACCTCGGCCCCGAAGCCCGCATTGGCCAGCGCCGGATCCTTGGCGAGCAACTGGCGATCGAGCCAGGTCGCACCGGGCGCCGTCACCTGCTCGGCCAGCGTGAAGTCCGAGCGCGTGGCGAGCGACAGGCGCTGCGTGCCTTTGGCATCCTCCCAACTTCGGGTCTCGACGATCGCACCGGTCCTGGCATCACCGGTCAGGTCCAGATCGGGGAAGCGGACATGATGCGTCCGTCCGTCGGTCCCCGCGATCACCACGTAGCCCGAGCCCTTGAGTTCATCGTCCAGCCCGCGCTCCACCAGTCGGCCAATAACCGGATCGGCCAGCTTCTCTCCATGGATCGCGAAACCCGCGACATCGGGTTCCACCCCGCCGCCAGACATGGCGCGGTGCATGGTCTTGATGATGTCGCCCCGGATGGAAAGATCGCGCAGCGTGGTCTCCAGCCCCGGCTTGAGGGTCCAGCGCGCCACGCCAACGCGATCGGCTAAGCCGAGCCCTTCCAGCTTGGTCGCCCGGCCGACCAGCAGGCGGCGCAGTTCCGGGTCTTCGCCTCCTGCGCCGGGACGGAGATCGACAATGCCGCCGCCCTCGTCGCTAATGTCCTGCAACGCGCGATCGAGGCTGGTCCAGCGGTCGGCACCGATCTCGGTCTCCAGGGCGGTGCGGATTTCCTGCTCGCTGCGCGGGCCAAGCTCAAGCGTCACCCGTTCGGCGGCGCGGTCGCGCAGGCCCTGACTGATATAGGCGCGGCTGATCACCAGATCCTTGCCGTCATCGGCGACCCCGCGCACCAGGATGTGGACGTGCGGATTGTCGGTGTTCCAGTGATCCACCCCGACCCAGTCCAGTTTTGTGCCGAGGTCGCGCTCCATGTCCTGCATCAGTTCGCGCGCGAAACCCCGCAGATCCTCCATCCGCGCCGCGTCCTCGGGCGAAACGATGAAACGGAAATGGTGCCGGTCATCTTCGCACCGTTCCGCGAAGGCCTTGCTGTCCGCTTCGTCGGACCCGGCATCGAACAGATGGGCCTTGGCACCGTCGCGGGTCACGCCCTCGCGTCTGAGATAGGCGATGTGGCGGGCGAGCGGCGCGGAACGGAAGCGCGTACCCTGCTGGCGGACGACCCGCGCCTTGACCACAACGCGGCGAGCATTGCTGCGGAGCCGCATGGACAGCGCCGCACGTCGGCCGCGTCCGAAGCGGGAGCCGCCAGCGCCTCCCCCGCCCTTCGCGCCGAAACGGGTGCCGGTATGACCGGCCTTCTTCGCGGCACGCATGACCTCACCGACGAAGGATTTCGGGCGTGCGCCCTGATTGCCATGCTGGATGCGTCCGGGTCGGACAGTCAGGCCGTCATCGCGCGTCGCCATAGCCCGCTCTCCGCTTCGATGTGCGCCTGACGGCGCTGGGATCGTTGAAAACATTAGGAAAAATGCACGGACAGCCGCAGGCGGTGCGCGGTGAGAGGACAAATTCCCCAATCAAACCAACCACATGCAGCCCCGAACGGGCGCTGCTTTTACCTTGCCGTCCTTCCCTCCGTTGCCAGCCTCCCCCCAGCACCCCCTCCCCAAGGCACCCACAGCCCGCCAGCGCCCGATGGACAGGAACGAGGGTCATGGACGTGCTTCCCCATGCCGTGACGCGATGAACAGGCCGGCCGATTGCGGGGCGAGCGCCGTCCAGTCTGTCAGCCGGGAACCAGATGAACGTGCCGGATCGTGCGCGCTTTCGACAGGCCGGGACGCCTCGCCCCCACGCAGGAATGACGCCGGAAAGAGGGAGGAAATCTGCCAGGACGGTGCAGCCGAAGCACCAATCGCGATGTCATCGGCAGGCGGAAGAGCCAGCCGCGCGCTGACCGACGCGACGTAGTTCCGCGTCTCGTCAGGCAGTGGTCGGCCGGTTGCCAGATGCTCGTCATAGCGCGCGGGACCAGCATTATAGGCGGCGAGGAATCCGGCTTCGCCATAGCGATCCCGCATCCAGCGCAGATAGGTCGCCCCCGCCAGAATGTTGTCGTGCGGATCGAAGGGATCGTCGCCGAGGCCGAGCGACATACGCAGGCTGGCCCATGTTCCGGGCATCACCTGCATGAGCCCCATCGCACCCGCCGACGACACGGCATGCGCATCACCCCGGCTCTCGGCATGCAGGACGGCAGCAATCCATGAAGCCGGAATCTGCGCGCGCGTGGCTGCTTCCGCGATCATGTCGGCGTAGAGATCAGCGGCCGCGACATGCTCAGGTATCGTCATGGAAACGACGACCGGAAGCATGACACCGAGCAGACGGAGCGCCGCCTTACCGCCGGTCATCACGCTTCACCGGGCGGCTCCAGACCAGATGGAAGGCACGCCCCTGACGATCGGACTGGAACAGGTTGGCGCGGATCGGCTGCGCCAGCATGGGGTCGTCGAGAACCAGCGAGAGATAGGTGCCCGCCTTCTCGCCGGTGCGTTTCCAGGCCGCGCCGATCTCTGGTCCGGCATCGGCGTCACCGAGATGGACGCGATAGTCGGGCGCATGCTCGGCGTCCGACGATGTCGCCGGCACGATCGTCAGTTCGACGTCAAGGGCGAGCGTGCGCAGGCGACCGGCAAAGCCGTCAGAAGTGCGCGTGAAAGTACCGATCTGGGCCATGTCAGTCTCGTTTCTGGTTGGGGGTGGGAGACATCGGTGACGGCGCGAGCCACAGCGGCTGCGCGCGGCCGAGCACGGTGTCGACCGGCAGAACGCCGAAATAGCGGCCGTCGAGACTGGTCGGGACCGCTGCGTTCATGACGAAAATCTGCCCGGGCAGGACATGTCGGCAGCCCTGCCAGACGGGCAACGGACGGCCACGATGATCATGGACGAGTGCCTCGCCAAGCGCCTTACCATCGACCGAAACAGCGGCGCCGATGCGGCAGACCCGTTGCCCCGGCAGTGCCGCGACCGGTTTGAGCAGCGGCACACCAAGGGGCAGATAGCCGCCGCGCGCCAACATCGCGGCAATGTCGGCCGGTGGTCGGATCGCGATTAGGTCGCCGACATGCAATGAGCGTGTCGATTGCAGGCGATACAGCCCGACCGGCGTGCTGGCGGTGGCGTTCCAGATCAGCCGGGGCGCAGGATGGATCACCACTGACGTGCCAGCACCGAGTATTGCGAAATACGTGGCGAAGAACCAGCCAAAGCGCGTCATGACACCGCCCTCCGGCGCAGCCAGGCCTGATGGCGATCGCGTGTGTAGGGGCGTGGTGTCTGCCCGGCGAGCATCCGGTTGTGCAGGTGCCGCCAATGCTCGGGCGCCACGTCGACGGGGTCGATGCCGGTGGCTTCGATACGGTCGACGGCTTCGAGCACCAGCCGGACCTTCGGCCAACCGGTCTGGCGCAGCAGGCTTTCGCCACCGGGCCGCACGAACGGCACCGTCTGATACGGCTCACCCGGACGGGTGACGCGCACGATGTCGATGCAGGATACCACCGTGCCGTAATCGTTCGCTGCCCAGCGCAGGAAGGCGAACACGGCGTCCGGCGGAAAGCTCAGTATCCGTCGGCGACGATCGAGAATCTGCTCATGGGCGACAGGACCGAAGCGGATCCAGTGCTCGATGCGCTTCTCGATCCAGGTCAGTTCGACATGAGCGAGGGTGTCGGTCATGGCACATCTCCAGAGATATCGGGGAACTCGCGGGCCAGCAGCGCGCGCAGCATGTCGGCGACCGTGATGCCGCGCCGGAACGCCGCGACCTTGAGGCGGGCACGCAGCGCCGGCGTGACGTCGATGGTCAGCCGGGCGGTGAAACGGTTGGGGGTCACAGGCTTCTCCGGCGCCCTGACCCAGCGTTCGGGATCGGCGGGACGCGCGGCAAAGCCGGGCGGCGTGCGACGTTCCGTCATGGCGAAATTCCTTCACCGAGCGGCAGCACGGACGCGATACGATCACGCGCCTTCTGCGCCATGACAGGATCGATCTCGCAGCCGACATAGCGCCGGCCAGCCAATCGGCAGGCGACACCGACCGCGCCCGATCCGGCGAACCAGTCACCGACCAGCCCGCCCGGTGGGCAGCTCGTGCGGATCAGGATCTCCAGCAGGGCCACCGGCTTTTCGGTGGGATGGATGGCGCGGCCATGCGTATTGCGGACCGGAATCACGGAACGCATCAGGCGCGGACCGCCATCCTCGCTGACGTAATGGCCGGCATCGATCTGCCCCATATGCGGCGGCCGATGTTTCCGCCGCACCGTGCGCGCCCGCGCGTCGGGCGTGGTCGGGACCGCATTGTAGACGGCACGCCAAGGCGTATCGTCGCGATAGAACTGGACGATCAGTTCATGCACACGCCGGAAACGGTCGGCATGGAAGCTGGAGCCGTTCTGCTTCTCCCAGACCAGTTCCTGGGCATATTTCCAGCCCGCATTCCGAAATGCCGCGTTGGATGCGAGAAAGCTTCGCAGCGAACCGAACACCCAGAGCGAGCCGCTGGGTTTCAGGGCGGCGAGCGCCTTGCCGGGCCAGTCCACCACGCGTCGGTCCCATGCGAGCGACGTATCGCCATAGGGGGGATCGACCAGGATCATGTCGTAGGGGCCGTGCCAGGGCATCAGGAACGCGCTGTCGCCGGTCAGGAGGGTCATGGCACCAGCCCCCCGATCTCGGTCGTCAGGGCGGCGATTTCACGGGCTGCTATCCCATACGGCCGCAGGTCGCAGACCAGACGGCCGGTGCGCGCGGCGTCGGCGAAAGCAACCCGCAGGCCGATCCGCGCGGCGAGTGCCGCCGGCTCATGCCCGGCAAGCGCCATCCCGGTCTCGCGGGCAATGACCGTGCGCGCGGCACAACGGTTCAGCACGAAGCGGGCCAGCAGGCCAGGACGGAAGAAGCGCGCGTCCTCCAGCAGCCGTAGCATCTCGGCCGAAGCCCAGCCGTCGAACGGCGAAGGCTGCGCGGGGATCAGCACCAGGTCGGCGGCCAGCAGGGCGGAGCGCAGCAGTGCTGCCACCCGAGGCGGACCGTCGATGACGACGTGATCCACCCCCTGAGCCAGTTCTGGTGCCTCGTGGTGGAGTGTGTCGCGCGCCAACCCGATCACGCCGAACAGCCGGGGCAGTCCTTCCCGCGCGCGCTGCGCCGACCAGTCCAGCGCCGAGCCCTGCGGGTCGGCGTCGATGACCGTCACGCGCTGGCCTTCCCGAGCCCATTGGCCTGCGAGATGCAACGCCAGCGTCGTCTTGCCGACGCCCCCTTTCTGGTTGAGGAAAGCCACGATCATGGCCCCTCTCCGGGGCTTATCCACGGATCGGCAGGGGGGCCAACATCCTTAAAGTTAGATTCTTTTAAGTTAGAGTCTAAGTTAAGGGCGTCATAACTGCTTGATTCAACGACCTGATTCGGCGTTTCCCGCAAACGATAGCACGGATGCGGTGGCAGTGATGGCACGGATAAATCCACAACTGATAGCACGGATGAATTCACAGCTTGTCCACAGGCGCCTATGGATAATTTGACAGGCGCGAAGGCCAGCGTGTCATTGCCGTTACGGTCGGGGCGCACCGACAGCCGATAGCCGGGAAAGGGCTGCCGTTTCGCCATCTCGCGCAGTTCGAAGGCAAAGCGGCGATAGGGAGAAAGGCTGGCGGATTTTTCGTAGAGATGGCGCAGGCCGAAGGCCCAGCCCGCACGCTGGCGACCGCCATGCTTGCGCACGATGCGATAGAGCCAGCGCTCCAGACCGCCTGTGAGGCTAAAATAGACCGGGTCGATGGTCAGCACGAGCGCGTCATCGATTACCGCCTGGTAGAACCAGTCGGGCAGGATCAGTTCGATCACGCGGGTGCGTCCTTCCCGCGCGGTGTGCCGCTTCCATTCGTTGATCCAGGAAAACCGGTGCAGTTGGCCCTTCCCGGTCTGCCGGAGCGAAGTCTTGATCGTGGTGGATTGCAGCCGGTCGAAGGCCGCTTCCAGCCGCTCATAGTCCCGCGCGCTGTCGCCCCGACCGATGAAGGTCAGGATCTCGCGCGGGCTGGCCACCATCAGCCGCGATGTGCGCCGACCGGCGTCGCGCGCGGCAACGAGATGGCTGGCAGCCCAGATCAGCACGTCAGCGTCCCAGATCGTGGCCATGCCATGTTCGGCTGACGCCTCGACCCGAATGGTGACATCCGGGGTCCGATAATCGATCGGGACCATGCGAGGGGATTTGGCGAGGCTGAAGAACGGGAACGCCATCAGATCCTGCGCGTCACGAGGGGCGAAATCTCCCGCGATGGCATGGAAGAGTTCCAGTTGCTCGCGCTCGGAGCGCGTTCTGCCCGTCGGGGACATCAGCGCCGGCTCCCACGCGAGGTCGCCGGCGTCGGCGGGATCAGCGGGCTTTGCCGCGCGGCCGCTGACACGGTGCCGGCAGTGGTGTCCGAGGTGTGGGCGCGTGCCCCGCTCTCGACCCAGGCCTGCAACTCATCGACCCGATAGACCACGCGGCCGCCGAGCTTCGAGTAGCGCGGGCCGGTGCCGTAGATCCGGTGTTTTTCCAGCGTGCGAATGGAAAGCCCGACGAAGCGCGAAGCGTCGGGCGTGCGCAGATAGCGCGGCGGCAGGTCGCTGTAATTGGCGGACATGAGGAAGCTCCGTGATCGCTGTCAGAGGCCGCGGGACAAATGCGGCCAGCAGGGATCAGCGTGGCGGAGCGGGCGTATTCGAAACTAGGACCGATCTCGCCGGGGGGTGAGATCGGTCCTGGACAAGTCGAAAAAAATGGCGGTGCCGGCTATGACCGTCCACCGCCTTGCATGAACATCAATGAACGCTTCGTTATATAACTGCCAGTCTCGCGATGGCCCGCGTTACGTGATGTCGCGACGGGCGTCCGAAACGCGCTCGGCACGGCATCATGAAAATCAGAGAAGGCGCCCTGGCGCCTTCCGCTCGCGACGCGAAGCGGCGCGTTGTTCCGGCAAAAAACGAGACCGTAAATTACCTGAGAGGGATGCTGGAAAATCGAAAGCCCAGGTCGGTTTCAGTCCTGATCGTCGGGTTTCCCGATGGTCCGGCATCACTGACGTCAATCCATTCTGCTACCGCCCCCGAAACGGGTGCAGTAGCAGCCGCCGGTATCCCCCGTTGCTCAATCCCCGTGCAAAACGCACCAGCCGTTTCATACGGAAATGCAGATCGTGCGAGAGCCAGTCCCCAGCGGAAACCTCCCGACCGAACAGAACGCCGGCGATCTCGCGCTGCGAGACCCCGCCGTCCAGGCCGTCAAGCGTACGGAGCGCCAGGATCAGCCTGCTGATGCGATCGGATGACAGGCAGGCCGGGTCACGACCGGGAGGACTTCCGTTGAGGACGCGCCAGAGCCGCAGGGCGGCCTGAACACGCACCTCGAACAGCGCGTCGAGCGGCAGAAACACGCCGACTTGCGCGCCGGCAGGCGGCAGGACGTACAGCCGCAGGATCGTCTCCCCCCGTTCGATCAACACTTCTCCCGCCATGTCGGGCGGCAGTCCTGTCCGGGCGAGGGAGAGCGGACGATGCGCCGCGTCAGCCAGTGCTGTCGGCAGGGGGACAACCGCAATCACGGCCGGCAATACCGCAACAGTCCAGAGGGCGGTACGCGGATCGAGGGCCGTGCGGACACTCTCGAAATCGCAACCCCCAGCGCCGGGCGAAGGCCTCGGCGTCTGACGTGGACAACGCGGACCGGCGCGCGGCGCGCTGAAGGGCGGCCCGCTCACGGATAAAATCCCGATTGCGACTGACAAACTGCAAGGCAAAGGCAGGGGCGTCGAGCGACCGCAGGCCCTCGTACGCGCCCGCCGACCGCCAGTTGGCGCGGCTCATGGCGTCGTCTCCGATGCGTAACGGGTGGGAACAGGGCAAGCACTTGCTCGCGAGAGTATGCCAGACCGTCCCGCTGCCCGCTACGCCCCGGTCCTGCAACAGGCCTTGCGGATCACGCAACGATTTCCGGGTGTTTTAGTGAGGTGCGCCGCCGCGCAGGAGATGCCGGTAGCCATGCCCGGTCATCCAGTGCGCCCGCGCCAGATGGCTGTACCAGCAGCGGTGGACGCCCTCGGGATCGGCCGCCGGGTCGCGGTGGAGCACAATGCGGGCGACCTCGCGCCAGTCGGCGCCATCGGCCTCGGCGTCCAGCAGGCGGAGATAGGTGATCAGGTGCTGTTCGTCGTAGCCGGTGAGACAGGATGCTTCCGGGGCGCTGTCGGCAACGGACGGATCAAGCGGGGGCTTCTGCATGATGGAGCCGATCAGGTCGGAGAACGAACGCGACGCACTTTAGCCTGCCGCGTTTCGCTACCGGAAGTCTCGTGAAGAAACATGACGCCGCGTCCTTGTCCGGACTCGATGAACAGGATGCCCGCCGCTTCCAGCGCGCGGCGGACCTGGTCGGTCGTGCCCTCATGGACGCCGAGACCGCGTTCGGATTCAAGGCGCTTGAGCGCGGTCAGTGCTACGAGGGCCTTTTCAGCAAGCCTCTCCTGTGTCCAGTTCAGAAGTGCCCGTGCCGCCCTTATCTGTCGGCCAGTGATCATCCATGATCACATCCGACACACGGGGCATGCACACCAGAAATACGACTATAATAGTCGTATATTGAAGATTCAACACCGTTTTTTCAGCATGATGCCCGAAGAGAGTTGGTGGATTGTGGGCATGCACGATCAAACGAAAACCCCCGCCTTACGCGGGGGGCTCGTCGTCGTGGTATCTGGCCGCGAATTGCGCGCATGCCTGCTTCAGTTCGTGCTCGATCTGCCTGCGCTCGCGGTTGCTCAGGTGAAAGCTGGTCAGTTCGGCGCGCAGCATCTGGATCTGGTCGTGTAGCGTGGTCATCGTCCTGCTCCTTTCGTTTCTCGAAGACAGGACACCGCCTCATGCGCGCGGGAGCCGGGTCAGGGATCGCCGCAGGCGACCGGCTTGCCGGCGCGCGGGGGAGCCGATTTTGTTCGGGTCGGCCGGCAGGTCGGCTCGGGCAAAATTGGGGGGACCGCGCGTCCTTGAGGCGGTTCACGCCGGGCATGGTACAATGGGAAGACTGAGGGAAGCCCTCTTCCCCCTGCCCCACCCGAAGACAGGCCGATCGGATCGCGGGCGATAAGCCACGCCCATTCTTCCATTCCGGCCGCCACCACGAAGGCCCCGCCCGGACCGGCCGGGCGGGGGATCGCGTGCGCCTCAGTCGCCGTTGCGACGGCCGTTGGGGCGGGACCAGATCAGGCTGTAGCCCTCGCCGTCCTCGTCATCGAAGAGATTGGCGAAGATCGGGGCGTTGAAGCTGGGGTCATCGAGCTTGAGGCTCAGATAGTCGCGCCCTTCGTTGGAGCGCCGGGACCAGGCCGCTCCGATCTCCACCCGACCGACGAAGACGCGGTGGCTGGGGGCATTTTCGTTCGCGCGCGTGGTCTCGGGGGCGATGCGGACGTTCGGGGTCTGGAGCGAGAGGGTAACGATCTCGCCGTTATACCCGTTGCCGACTTTCTTGAAGGTGCCGATGGTGGCCATGATACTCTCCGTGATCTCTGTTATCGAGCCCGCACCATTGCGGCCTCGATGGCGATCGGACAGACGGAGGCGAGCGGCGACGCATCCCGCAGGGGCCGAAGCGCAGCGGAGGACGGCGGGACGGAATTTTCTTGCTGCGCGAGGAATGACGGCGCAGCCGTCAGGGGAAGAAAATTATGACCCGCTGTTGCGTCATAGCCGATCGAGGCGAAGCCGGACTTCGGCTAGATCAGCCATTTTGAGAGGTCGTATGGATGCGCGGCCAGACAGGGCACACATCACGGAGACCATGGCGACCCGCACAGCACACGAGATCCGGCGGCAACCAGAATGACGGCGTCATCCTCCCACCATACCAGCCAACCGAACCGGCCCGTTCCGGGACAGCGCCTCGCAGGACCTGCCCGGCTTTCCCCATTGCGATCGGCCTGCGGGCAATCAGAGCGCCAGTCCGGTTGCTTCAACAGGCGGACCGTATCAGGAACAGCGCGTCGCATCCGCGCTTCGCTGCCCATCGCTCCCCGCCTCGCGATGACGAGGAAAACAGGCCCGTGCCTGATCCATGCCTGCCCTCCGGATGCCGTGCAGGCCGTCAGACCCGCGCGATATTCCCGCTGGTGGGTTCGGGCGGGGCCATGCCGGTAAAGCGGGCGAACGCAATGTCGTCCACCAAAATATTGCAGACATAACAAAACCACAGAATTCCTTTAAGGAATTCAAAATGGACCACCTCACCAAGACGACAATTGGAGTGAAAAAATGCTTACTACTTCAGACATTATAGGATATTTTATAAAATACATTGCTCCAATATCTATTGCAGCCGCTAATTTTTTTAAGTTTATTTATAAAATACGATTTGGATTTCTTCACATATCAAAGTCAAAGACAGAAAGAATTTTTGCTCTTTTTTCTCAAGACCCGTGCAAAAATACAGCCAACAGATACGCGCTGTACATTGCGGTCGGAGATGCGTTGAGTAGCTTTTATCCAATACCTGAAATTGAATTCGCTTTTGCACGTAGCAATCCTCTCGTCATGCTACGAGACATGAGAACCGTGCGACACCTGGTGCGACTAAATGTAGAAAAAAACATCATCGAGAGTCCTCGAAACAAAAGTGCGAAATATTTCTACGTCCAGAGTAATTTATCTTATGGGGTATCTGCTTTTTCCTATTTTCCGGTGATGGCTTTTGCCATTTTTATCCAACATAAAAGTCAGGCTATTGGTGCATTTTTAGTTATTTCTTATCTTGTCCTCGCTATATTAGGTTTCTGGCGTGGCCTTCAAATGAACCGCGCATACCAGCTCATGCAAAGTGAAAAATTCTACCCCCGACTTTCATAGGAACCGACAAGACGGCGCTCACGCGCCGCCGCCGAACCGCAGGACTGGGATGCCGAGCCGCTTCGCCTTGTCGGCGAGGTTCTCCTGAATGCCGGTTCCGGGAAAGACGATGACGCCGATCGGCATGGTGTCGAGCAGCGCATCGTTACGGCGGAAGGGCGCTGCCTTGGCATGCTTCGCCCAGTCCGGCCTGAAGGCGATCTGCACGATCTCGCGGTGATCGGCCCAACGTGAGGCGATGAATTCGGCACCTTTGGGCGAGCCGCCGTGCAGCAGCACCATGTCCGGATGCTTGGCGCGTACCTTGTCCAGCCGGTCCCAGATCAGGATATGGTCGTCGAAGTCGAGACCGCCGGTCACGACCACCCTTGGGCCGGGCGGGACCAGCAACTCACCTTCGGCCTTGCGGCGGACGTTGAGGAAGTCGCGGCTGTCGATCATCGACGCCGTCATGGTGCGGCGCGAGACCAGTGAGCCGACTTTTGGCCGCCACGCGCTCATCGTCAGGCGCTCGAACTGCTCCTGCGCCTCGTCTCGGAAGATCTCGTAGGCGTTACGGCGCTCGATCAGGGTCAGCCCTTCGGCAATCAGTCGCTCCAGTTCCACCGACCGGATCTCGCTGCCGTCCTGTTCTTTCTGACTGTTCTTCTGCGCCTGCTCGTTGCGGTCAAGCTCACGCTCCACCTGGCCGACCATGCGATGGAAGATGTTGACCGTGGACCAGAGCAGGGTTTCGAGATCGGGTTCCAGCCGCGTGTCGGTCAGGGTCGCGGCGATGGCGTCGAAGACGTCGGCCACAGCGCCCCCGATGCGCGGAGCTTCGGGCAGAGGCCTTGGGTCCGGCTCGTCCTCGAAGGGACGGTAGCCATACATCTGGAGTTCCGCCAGCACATGGGCGGTCGGAGATGCGGCATGGTCGGGTTCGAAATCGTCTGTCAGGCGGGTCATGGGGCTGTCCTCCGGGATACCGGCCGCGCCCTTCGCGGCCTTTCCGGGGGCGGATAGCGGCAGACCAGGGACGGGACGGAACCGCGCGCTTGTGCGCGGCCGCAGCGCAGCGAAGGATGGCAGGGGGCCGGCTATTTTGCTTCGCGATGTAAAGCGCCCCCAAGGGGCGCGACGGAAAATAGTCGGCCCCCCGCCATTGAAGGCCCGGCCCGGCTGACGCCCGCTCCCCTCCAGAAAGGCCGGGACGCGGACCTGCCGGGCGGAAGGCAGGACAAGACCGCCGAAAGAAGAATGGGAACCACCCACCTCCCCTCTTTCCGGCCCGTTCAGGTGCCGGTAGTCTCCAGAAACCGCGCCACGTCCGATGGCGCGAGTTGCGGATGCAGGATCGCCCGCAGCGCGCCGGGTCCAAGGGCACGGAGATCGTCGTTGAAATCGCCCAGACGCGGTGACAGACCGATCAGCTCGATCCCGGCGTCCGTGGCCCGCGCATCGAGCGTCGCCAGCGCCTGATCCCCGGCCGGGTCGTCATCGCGCAGGACGTAAAGACGGCGCAGCAGCGGCGGAAAGATCAGGGCAGCGAGATGCGCCGAGGACAGGCAGGCGGCCAGCGGCAGATCGGGCAGAACCTGGCGGAGCGACAGGACCGTCTCGATGCCTTCCCCGGCGGCGAGCACGTCGGATGCGACCCCGAAGCGCACGGCATGGCCGAGCAGGCCGCCCAGGGCACGGCGCGGATGATCGACCGGCGCCTTGCCGCGCCCGTCCGCCGCCAGCCAGGTCCGATGAACCCCGGTCAGGGTGCCGTCGAGGTCGGTGACGGCGGTGATCATGGCGGGCCAGGTCTCGGTCGGACTGTCCTCGTCCGGGCGGTAAAAGCAGCGCGGATGGAAGCGCAGGGCTGCGGTTCCGTGCAAACGCGTAATGTCGCGTCTGCGGAGATACATTTCTACGGACGTGCCCGCGATCGGCCCGGACATGGCCCAGAGCCGTCGCGCGGCTTCGGACGAACTGGCGGAACCACGCTCACGGGCAGGCCGGTCCTGTGACGGCGGCACCGGATCAGGGCGAGGCAGACTGAGGAAGGCGCGCGCCTCGTCGACCACGTCGCGGAAATCCACCAGACCGAGGCTTTCGCGGATCACGTCAAGCAGGTCGCCATGCTCGCCAGACTGCGCATCGGTCCACTTACCGGCCCTGCCGTTGGCGGTATCGTGCAGCCGGACAAACAGCGACCGGCCGGGGGTGTTGCGTACGTTACCGACCAGCCAGTAATTGCCATGACGGCGACCGGCGGACAGATAGCGTCGGCATACCGCCTCCGCGTTCTCCGCCAGACGGTGAGCCAGATCCCCAGCATCATGTCCAGTCATCGCCTTGCCCTCCTGTGTCGGGATTGCCTCCGTCCAGGGCAATCGCCAGCCAGCGATCAGTGGTCATCCATGAAATCGCTTTGCGCCTGCCAAGGTCAAGCAGATGCGCGCCGCCGCTGAAGGCGCCGATCCGGGGGCGGGATGCCGTATTGGCCCACTGGAATCCCCATCGGCCCCGCAACCGGAATGTTCGCGCACAGCGCAGCACGAACTCCACAACCTGATGCGGATCTCCGGTCGTCTCATCGTGCATCCAGAGTTTCGTGCCGCCATATTCAGGCACGATCGACAGAATGAAACCGTCAGAGGGCGGGTCTTCCGCCGCCAGTTCGTCCATGAATTCATTGTAGAGATCGAGCCCCTTTGCGGCATTGTCCACCGTGCCCACGTCGAGCACGCAGGAAAAATGCGTGAAAAAATCAGCCATCGGAAAAACTCCCGAAACGAAAAAAGCCCGGCGCAGGGGCCGGGCTCGTAAAAACGTATTGGCGGAAATACAGAAAAGCGGCTTTCAGGACGCACGCTCCATCAGCCTGCGGGCCTTTTCTTCCAGATCCAGCCGCGTATCCTGATTGGCTTTTGTGCGTGCCAGTGCGGTAATACCCTGCACGAAATCGAACACGCTCTCGGGCTTGCGGCCCTCTTCGTGCAGCACGGTTTCGATGATCTTCGCGGTTTCCGGTTTCGAGAACCCGCGACGGCGCAGGAAACTTTCGCGATCCTCGTCTGTTTTCGCGACCAGTGCCTGCCGGGACGCCTGGATACCGGAGACGAACGACGCCGGGCTGGCCGTGGCGAAATTCCGGAGCGCTGGTGTCGCCTGATGCACGAAGCGGGATGCTGCAAACTTGCTATGCCGGATCGTGATCTGTTCGAAATTTTCGACGCCCCAGAGCATGCGATTTTGGCACACTCCGCGCAGGTAAAATGACGCAATACCAAGGCTTTTACTGCCGACTTCAGAATTCCACGCATAGAAACCCCGGAAATAGAGATCGGGATCGCCATTGGGCAGGCGTCCGGCCTCAATCGGGTGTGTATCGTCCACGAGGAACAGAAAAACATCGCGATCTGATGCGTAGAGCGTCGTCGTCTCCTTCGTGATATCCACATACGGATTATGGGTCATGGTCGCCCAGTCGATGACACCGGGCACCTTCCAGTTGGTATCACCTGTGCCGTCACCGGCAATTTTCCGCACCGCGCCGACCAGTTCGTGGTCCCAGATGCGGCCGTAATCTGGCCCGGTGACCGCGCGCAGTTCCACGCGGCCGTCCTCAGTTTCCAGTGTTTTGATCAGTTCAACCCGGTGTGACAGCAGGCCGTGCTGGAGATTGATCGCCGCCAGTGGAGCCGGAAGGTTACGCAGGTAGGACGATGGCGCGCTGACCAGACTGCACATCTGGCCGAACGACCAGTGTGTGGGGGCAATCGGCTCCTGCTGCCCCGGTACAGTCAGGGTCAGGCGCTCGGCATTGTCGCGCGAGGCTTCCACGCGAATGGCGCGGCTTTCCACCGTGCGGGCGGTGGCGCGCTCGGCACGGGCAAGTGTGGCGGCATGCAGATCGGACAGGGACAGGTAGCGCTCGTCATCGGGGCGGGAGAACCATTCGGACGAGACGCGGGCGTTCCGTTCGCCGCGCGACGGGTCGATACGGAAGCCGCCGGAAGCGGCACCACGGGACGCGGGGGACAGGATGGTGGTCATGGGAAACTCTCCTCTGATGCCGGTTATTCGGCACAAAAAGGCGAAGCCGCCCTCTTCCTCTGATCACCACTTCCCACGCGGGATCCCATCCAACCGCGGAAACACCCAGCCCCTCATCCCGGAACACCGCACTCCCGTCACCTATCGGAAATCACGACTGCGATGGGGGGCTTCCTGCCGGGCTGCATTCGGGAATGTGCCACGCTGATAGCAGTCATCACCGGCATCAAGTCGAAATAGCTATTTCCAACCCAGAACCAGCCTTTCAGATTCGCAATGACGAAGGTCCGATTTCGAGGAGGTCGCCACTGGGACTGATCGGAGCGAAGTGGAAGCGGCACATCGCCGGTCACCGTTCTTTTCGTAAGGTGCTGCTTCGGCAGCGTTGCGCATCAGGAATCAACCCAGTCGAGCGGCACTAATTTGCGGCCATGCCGCCAGCGTTCAATCACGGCGTCATCGAACCAGTCCTCCTTGAGATCGGCATGGTCGAGCAGAATCACCTGGAGCGAGGGTGCGATCTCACGGGCAACTTTGGCAATCAGCGAGAAAAGCTTCTGCACCGCCGTCTTGTCCTCGTCCGCAAGCGACGCGATCGACCCGTCGTCGGCATCTTTTTCCGGCGGATAATGCGCTTGGGACGGCTGGTCGAGAATGAGGAAGGCGGGCACAGGCCGCGCTTTCTGGCGGAACCATTTGTGGAGCGCGAGATGGGTGAGGACGTGATAGCCGACCCAGTTCTCGCCGCTGCCCATCCGTTGCAGCGGCACCGGTCCGTCGATCGTGTCGGCGATCACGGTGAGCTTGCGGATGTCGAGCCGGAGTTGGCTGCCACGATGTTCAAGGTCGAGCGTCTCCGAGTAGTCAGTCATCATCCGGCCGATGATGTTGAGATAGGTCTCAAGCCGCTCCTGGGCGCTGTCGTCGCCGACCTCATCCGCGAGCATGGCGACGCGGGCGCGCGCCTCCTCGACCTGCCGCACCAGCGCCGAATTGTCGGCGCTGCGGTCCGAGGTGCTCAGATACTGCGTGATCTTGCCGACCGTTCGGGCCTGAACGACGAAATCATCACGCTGCTTGGCAAGGAATTCGTTCTCTCGGATGCGAGTTGCCATGCGCTGACCGTTCTCGCGCAAACGGCCTTCCAGCCCGGTCTCACGCTCCTGAAGAGCAGCGAGCTTCGCCTGGATCTTCGGGCTCTCGGTTTCAACGGCCTGGAGCTCTTGGTGCATCCCGGCGAGCGCGCCTGCGATTTCATCGACTGCGGGCAGTGGCGTCTCGAGCACGCTTTCGCACAAGGGGCAATGGGCATGATCCGCCTCGGTGTCGCGGAACAGGCCGATAGCGCTCAGCCGGGCGCGCTGCTCGCCGGCTTCGCGTCGATAGCCACCATTCTCGGTGCGGAAGAGCCGCGTCGCGCGCAGTTCCGACTTGACCTCCTCCAGCTCGTTTCTCAGCGCGGCGCGCTCGGTGCGCAGCCTTACCAGCGCATCGTCGGCGCTGCCGACGACAAAATTGTCGCCGACGAAAGCGATGCCCGCCACATGAGAGAGGGCGCCGATGACAGCCTCGGGTGTCGATGCGACGACACGCTCATCGACCAAACCGACGGACTTTGCCTCTTCGAGCAACGCCAGGGCCTCGGGTAACTCGTCCGAACTGGCGTTCGAAATCTCGCGGAGTTGGCGCTCGAGACGCCGCAACTCGCGCTTAGCAGCATCGAAAAGCGAAAGTTTGAGCAGACGATCTTCGTCGATCGCGCCGAGGAAGTACGGCAGACTATCCTTGACGGCCTGGGCGATGAAATTATCACCGGTCCGGTGGAACAGGATTTTCTTGCTGTCGATCTCGTCTTGATCCTGGAACGAGAATGTCAGCGCGTGACGGATGTTGGCAGTGAGCGGATCGCGGGTCTGGCCAGCGGGCGGCCGATGCTGATTCTCGTTGATGCAGACAGCTGCGTCCAGCATTTTACCCAGCGCATCGAGCGTGAAATTCTTGGCTAGCACGGAGATGGCAGGCGGCTCGATCGTCGTGCCCCGCTGCACGTATATGTCGGGGCTCGTCTTGTTTCCGGGGCCGGGGTTGCGACGGGCCACAAAGATTTGGCTGTCGCCTGCTTGGAACAGCACGGCGAACCACGACACGTGTCGCCGGATGACGCCTTCGGCGACGTAACAGTCGTCGCGGCCGGTACAATAGTCCACGATGTCGATCAGTGCCGACTTGCCGGTTTTCGACGCGCCGGTGATGACGTTCAACTCGCCGATCCTGAAAGGCAACTCCCGAATCCGACCGTCATGGCTGTAGAGGATGATATTGGCAATCTGGAAGGTCATGGCGCCACTCCCCATGCAGCGAAGATGGTGTGATCGGTTCCGGCGCCGGCAAGCCACCGGCCGACAAAGGCCGCCCGGTCAACGCATTCGCGGGTCTCGTCAGTGTGATTAGCGTCCCTGGGATAGGATGCTGGTATGCGGCGGCGGCCGACCGCCAGTGCGGTGCCATCGACCGCGAGATAGGCGTGGGCCATGGCGAACATTAGTGCTTCCTGCGTGACCGCCCGGGTCAGGCGCATTCGGCCAGAGAACGTGATATGTACGTCCTTATGCTCTTGCAGCCAGGTCAGTACGCCCGTGACGGTCGTTTTTGGCAATGCTTCGCGGGTGCGGCGATGAAGCACGATCGGTACGAGCAAGAACGCCAACGCGATCGGCATTGGACGGCCCGCCTTGCGCGCATAGTCGGCCACCATGCGGCACAACAGCATCCCGACAAAGGCCGGGTTAAGCAGACGAGCCTCCTCTTGCGGCCTGTCGCTCCAAGCCGGCCGAGCACCAGATGCCTGGTCACTCATCGTCGCCTCCCTTCGCACGGAAGTCTGGGTGCCATCCTAGGGCCAGACGGTTGGCGAGAATATGAAAGCTACCGTGCGTCAGGAACCGCTGCCGCACAGAGCGGAGCGGGAAATCGGCGTCGCACTCCGCCCATTTATAGATCTGCCTTCCCGCAGCGATCCGGAGGGCATCGTCTCGTCCGTCGCATTCCTCGCAGGCGGATTCGAAGCGGGGTTCCCACGCTTCGATCAGGCCACGCTCGTAGCGTTGCAGTTCATTGTCGACGAGCAGGTCGTCGCGTGCCCATCGCGATCGCTGCTCGAAGGCGCGATAATAATCGCGGATTGCCCATCCGATCCGCTTCGGCGCGACCTCGATATCGCGTAGTTGGCGCACGAAAAGACGCCCGTCATGCTCGTCCAGTATCTCCTGGGTCACGTCAAGTTCGGCGAAATCGACTGGCAAGGCGTCACGCTGGAAACTCTCGCGGAGTTCTTCGATCTTGGCATCGACGGTAACGACAGGGATCGGTGGAGCGCCTGCGACAGAGAGCGAGGCGATGACCTGGCGGAACCACCATCCTTCCAGACGTTCGACAAGCGCTGGAACATGCTGGGTCTTCGCTGCGTGGTGCAGCTCAGCCTCGATATCGGCTTGCAGGTCGAGCGCGTCGGATGCCGCGTCGAGCACCGTCATGACCTTGAGGAGGCCCACGCGCAGCGTTGGGCTAAGCGCGTTAAATGCTTGGTAAGCGAGTGCGTTGGTCGCACTCGTCGATGTAGCAGCAGAGGCTTCGAGCAGTACCAAGGCCCCGGCCTCGTCTCGACCATCCGCCCTGAGCAGAGACGCGGCGGAGCCGGAAGGCGCGGTTGCGGTGGTGATGAGGAAGAAGCGGGATGAGATTACCGTCGCGGGGTCGGCCGCGATGCGCTCGGCCCAGACGCGCAGCGTCTTCCATAGGTCGGTGCTAGCGTCGGAAAGGCTGCCTTTGCCGGCAAGATGATGTTTGGTCTGAATCAGCTCGACGGGATCGCCATTCTGCTCGAAAGCGACATCATCGAACCGCTCAATCGAGATGTCCGCCCCGGGTGCATCGCGCGTCGCTTGAATCGCCTTGAACAGCGCGAAACGGCATTGATACAGGTAACCGACCATCGATGCCGTAGCATCAAACTTGTTGCCGCCCGCCATAGCTTGGTGTCGATCCCCCGTCTGAGCCTAGTAACGATCTTAAGTTTTCGCCAGATTTGGTCAAGCACAAGCTCCAAGGCCAATACGATTGGCGTGTGCCGGCTGGCGACCGGTTACGATTGTGAGTTCCCACGATGCTGCCCTCGACTGTCAGGTTCTAGCAGCGGCGGGATGTCCCAAACTCGGTCGATTCACGTGTGCCTAGCAAATTTCGACTTTCGGGAAACTGTCCCAACCGCCTGAATGTCCGAGATGAGGGCGACTGCTGCCTGCCTGCTTCAAATTCATTGAGCAGACAGGCAGATCAGGGGGGAAACTGGCAGGTCGGCTATCTGTTGAAAAACATGATAAAGCTGCCAATACTTTCCTCCTTACGAAGCGGTCCTTCAAATAATCAGAGCCGTATTATTGCGGTCCAAGCGTAGAGGACGGATAGAGTTTGCGGGCAACACGCTCCATGGTTAGCCCCTGCACAATGATCGTAAACACCACTACGCCGTAACAGACAGGCAACAATAGGTCGCGCAAGTCTCCAGGCGGCAATCCAAGCGCCAGCGAAACCGAGATGCCGCCACGCAGACCGCCCCAGGTCAGGATACCGAGGACACGGCCCCGCTCCCATTGTCGGAGATGAACGGGAAGAGTGGACAACAGAACGCTCAATGCCCGCACGGCAATGGACAGTGGAATCACAGCAAGTGTCGCCAGCACCGTAAACAGATGTGGTGTGATCTCCAGGATTTCAAAGCCGATCAGCATAAACAGCAGGACGTTCAGCACCTCGTCAATGAGTGTCCATGCGACGTCGAGTTCCTTTCGGGATGCCTCATCAAAAACGGAATGGCTATAGCTTGTTCCAAAGCACAGTCCTGCCACCACGACGGCAATCGCACCCGACATGCCAAGCTGGTTGGCAATGCTGAAGGTTCCGGTCGCCAGAGCCAGTGACGTCAGCAAGAGGTGGTCCCATCCGTTCGGACAGCTTTACGGGCCTGATAAGCTATAGCCGGTTGTTGTCATGCCGCCAGGTTGACGGTGTTGCTGTTGGCCATTGGGTCCGGGGTTAAGCCCGGACCCAATGGCGTCGGCGCGTTATGATACGACTCATCGGGCGTGCGTCCAGCCAAAGCCGAATGAGGACGCTGCCCGTTGTAATGCGCGATCCATGCAATGAGCCCGGCCCGCAGTTCCGAACCGGTCTCGAACGCGTGCAGGTAGACGCATTCGTATTTCAGGGATCGCCACAGGCGCTCGATGAAGACGTTGTCGAGCCATCGGCCGCGCCCGTCCATGCTGATGCGGATCCGGCGCGCTTGCAGCACGTCCGTGAACCGGGGCGTCGTGAATTGTGACCCCTGATCCGTGTTGAAGATCTCCGGTGCGCCGTAGCGGATCAGGGCCTCCTGTAGCGCCTCGATGCAGAACTCGGCATCCATCGTGTTCGACAGCCGCCAGGACAGAACCTTGCGCGTCGACCAGTCCATGATCGCCACGAGATACAGAAAACCCTTCCGCATCGGGATATAGGTGATGTCCGAGCACCACACCTGATTGGGGCGATCGATCACCACATCCCGCAGCAAATACGGATATTTCCGATGCGCAGGATGCGGTATCGTCGTGTGCGGCTTCTGATAGATCGCCCGCAGCCCCATCGTCGCCATCAGCCGACGGACACGCTTGCGCCCGACATCATGGCCGAGCCGCCTGAGATGCCAGGTCATCTGCCGCGACCCGTAATAGGGTGTCTCAAGAAACTGCGCGTCGATCAGCCGCATCAGTTCAAGATTGCCCTCACTCTCCGGCACCGGCCGGTAATACACGGACGACCGGTTGAGTTGCAGCAGCGCGCATTGCCGCACCACGGAAAGCCGAGGCCGTTTCAGGTCGATCATTTGCCGCCTCTGAGCATGCCCAACCGCACAGAGGCATCCCGCAAAAAATCCCGTTCCACCAGCAATTGGCCAATCTTTGCGTGAAGTTTCTCCACGTCGGCCGGGCTGGCCGCCGCCTCCGGTGCCGCCTTGCCGGAGAAGATGCCCGCCATGCCCTCGACTGCCTGGCGCTTCCACTGGGCAATCATCGTCTGGTGCACGCCGTGCTTCGACGCCAACTCCGACAGCGTCTGCTCGCCCCGGATCGCCTCCAGCGCAACCCGCGACTTGAACTCCGCCGAATATCGTTTCCGCGTAACCTTGCCCATAAACCCGTCCTCTCTCAGGCCGGTTTATAGCTTACGCCCCTGTCCGAAAAATGGGGGCCACCTCTGCAGATCAATATGCGGATCCCGCTGCCCTTTAAGCACACGGAGTGCGATGCATCCGGTCAGTGCGCCCAGCAGACCGCCACCGATGGCCTCACGGCAGAAACTCAGAGCAATCTCGGAGGCGGTCACTCCCTGACTGTCCCCGGTCGCCAGTCCAATCGTGACACCGAAAATGACAACGCCCACGCCGTCATTAAACAGGCTCTCCCCTGCGAAAACAGCCTGAAGGGGGCCGGGCAGTCCGAGACGTTTCAGCATACCGACAACCGAAACAGGATCAGTCGGTGCAAGGATAGCCCCAAGGACGATGCACCACGAGAAAGGAACGGCATGACCCAACAGAGGGAAGACGTACCATGCCGCGATCGCCAGTAAGGCAACAGCCAGAACGGTTCCCAAAACAGAGAGAGCGGCCACGGAGGCAAGCTTTGCGCGCAGATGTCCGACATCCACCTGCGTGGCCCCGGCAAACAGAAGCAGTGACAGCGCACCATTCAGGAGGGCCGTGGGAAGATTGATCGCTCCGAGAACAGATCGCGGGAGAGCCTGGAGGTCGTAGGCCGGTATCAACAGGTTCAGGATCATAACCAGCAGGGAAGCCAGTAATGAGAGGACCAGCACACCGATTGTCACAGGAAGGTGAAACGTGTGGTGATTGAGAATGCTGAACCCTGCCGAGAGAGTCAGAAGCAGGGCGATGAGGCTGATGGTATCCATGCCTCCACCGCTGGCTGCTCCTGTCCTCTACGTCAAGAAAAACCGGCAATGGTCCGCTATCTGAGAAGCCTGACTGGTCTTCCCATATCCGATACGGAGGCATTCAGAACGTCGGCTCGGGGGAAGACGTGGAGGGGAGCGGACATCTCGCTCATTTTGCCCAGTGGGGGCATATGTCGTGCTTTCGATGGGATGCGGAGCGGGTATATTATAAAGAATACCCAGTACAGAGCAGCCTGTCCTATCGTGCTCAGGCCACGCCGCTGTCATGGCTCCCATAATAACGCCATAATCAGGACCAGATCATCGGGTTACGATCCTCTTGAAGTCAAAAAAGAGATTCACAGAATAATGCGCCTTACGCTCATCGTGTTCTGCCTTCTGTCGCTTTTCCTTCCGATCCGGCAGGCAGAAGCCAGACCTTTCTTTCATCGCGGGCTGCCAGCCGTCGTGGTGCGCAGGCCGCCGCCACCGCCTCGGTTTGTCGTCAGACCACCTCCTCTACCGCCCGCGATGATCTGGCGACCAGCACCGCCACCGCCGCCACCACGTTACGAAATGGTGCCCGTTATCCGACCAGGTTTCTTCTGGGAACCGGGACGCTGGTTCTGGAACGGGACGGCCTATATCTGGCGTCCGGGCTGGATGAGACAATACTGAGATCATTACTCGGGGCTGGCACCAGCCGATGTCGCTGCGATCAGGGCATAAATCCCGCCCTGATCTCTGGGTTTCGTAAGTCTTACTTCTATCGGGAAAGTACAACCATTTCCGCCTGGGGAGCCAGATGAACCTCTCCGGAGGAAAGAGTGCTGTAACGACCATGCCCGACAGCGGGTTGTGCCAGCACACCATAACACCCGTTGGTCGCCTGTGTGCTGAAGGTCAGACGGCTCAGGGTTTTAACACCCTCCCCGGGGACGGAGAAACGGATGCTGTCGGGACTCCATGCAACCTGATCCGCTCCGAATGCCCGGTGTATGACCGTGCCATCTGTAAAACGGGCTTCCAGATCGAGCGCGCCATCAAGGGCAGTGCCTCCACTGGTGGCAAGCAGACCGTCATCAACTTTCTGAAAAACCGGGACGGCGAAGCTGTGTCCCTTCGGCCCTGCATTTCCCCAGTCCTGCTCCAGGACTGTCTGTGTACGGATCCTGCAATCGGCCTGTTTTGTGGACGGAACTGAAACTGCTCCGGCCATTCCAGCCAGTGGAATCCTCACCTGCGCCTGACAGGCAAGCGGCCTGATATGCTTCTGGCCGTCGAAAGACAGAGGGAACCAGTATGTACTGGAAAGCGCCTGACTGTTATCGCCATGCACGACATGACCATTGGCAACACGGCTGTGCGGATTGGTGCGGTAACCCCAGACGGCCGTCATTACGATCGGCCCGCCGGAGGAGGGAAGAACCATCGCGCCCTTGTTCTGGCCTGTACATCCGTCAGGCGCAATGACGGTGCCTGTTCTGAGAGCGTCTCCGCTCTCATCCTGCTCATTCATCCAGTCGCCAGTGGGCATTTTTGCAGAAACATAGCTGATGGGGACCGCACAGTTGCCACAGGTCGGGCCACCGGTGAGATACCAGCGACCATCATGTTCAAAGAAACCCAGTGCCTCGAAATCGGCGGCTTTCATGACCTGCTTCTGTGTGCCGGGCACGTCAGACGTGCCGGTCAGGTCGGGACGGAGCTTCTGCACCCATACGTCCCATAGCGGCTTGCCTTTTGAATGTGGATCATACTGCCCGGAGAAAGGGTCCGAGGCGATCCAGGCGGAACCGTCCGGTGCCAGGGCAATGTCGAAATCATGGCCGAGATGATCGCCCTGCGCGACATGCGCTTGCGTCCATGGGCCTTTCGGACTGTCGGCCAGTGCATAATAGAGGCCGCCGGTAGGCGCGAAATTGCTGCCAGCCTTGAACCAAAGCACATACTTCTGAAGTGGTGCACTCCACAGCACATGCGGCTTGGACGGGTTGCCCTCCACTCCTGCGGGATTGGAAATGCTTTCCGGGTGCCAGTGCATCAGGTCACTGGAAGAATAGGCCGCCAGGCCGCACTGACCGCCTGAATGAGCGACCGTTGCCGCATTCACCTTCCCGGAAGTAACAACCTTACCACAGGCCCACTTTTCAGCGTACATGTAATAGCGGCCATCAAAAAAAGAGAGTGTGGCCGCGTGCTCCTCAAGCGCGTTCCCCATGTCATCAAGCGTGATGGCAGGAGGTCCGTACCGGTAAGGAGACAGAGGACTGGGCGGCAGACCGTCATGTCCTTCCAGAACATCCGGATTGGCAAAATTGCTGACCGTTGCTGTTTCAGCGGCATGGGAACAAGCTGGCAATGTCGTGGCAAATGATACCACCAGCATTCCTGACACCACTATGGAAAGCGGGTTTATCTTCAAAAAGACAGGTCCTTCTTCTCTTTTGGTATCTTCATTGTAAAATACCATTTTTGATCCAATCGCGTCGGCTATTATCTATTTCCGAGCCGTCGCTACGGAGGGCCTGTTATGACCAACCGGATCAATCCTGATCCGCGGTTCTGCCGAATGTTACGTAAGCTTCCGTGAACACACTTGTCTCCCTGACGGCCACATCTTATCCTGTCTGGCGATGGCACATGCGGTCAAGCTTGGGCTTGTCGGGGTTGGCTAACGTGCTGCGTTCTCTGGATGCCGCCATCAGGAACCACGTCAGTGGCTTGGCTCGGACGACGACAAAACACAAGGGCAACGCGCTGGAGCAAAGGGCGATTTCATAAAGATACAGAGCCGAGGTCTGAAAAAAGCGGGAATACATGACCTGTAACGCAATTATTCATGCTCGGATACGTGACGTAACAGTCCCGCACCTGGTCTGTCGCTGATAGCTCAACGATGTCGGCTTTCTGGCAACCGTCACAGTCGCTTTTATGCCTGGATGGAGGCGTAAGCTGCCATGACATCTCGCTCTCCGGGACAGCGCCAAGGCTCTTAGGTCGTGGGGCGAATACTGCACCAATCCGCGAAATTATGGCTCCGCCTCCGTTATACTGTCTAAAGTGCGCCGAAACGGCTCCAGCCGGTCCGCGAGATAAAGACGGTGCATCCGCCGCAATTCGTCAGGCGCACCTGGCATCGTGGGCGCGTCCTTCGAGAGCATACCGCGCAATACTTTCATAGTGTTCAGAACGACCGCAGAAATGTCTTTCGCCAGCATCTCACCCAACCCTGGTGCACAGACACGCAACGCAGCCGCAATTCCAGCTATCGCATGTCCTCGTGCACGTTCGCGAATCTCCATCCTGTCGGTCCGGGCCTCCATCAGCGCGGACAGGGATTTCACGCGAGGATAAAGCGTGACAAGCAACTCGATCAGGACGTCCGCCAATGCTTCGGGCGACAGCGTGGCGGCACGTTTGGCGAGTGCCGCGTATTCGTCTTCCAGAACGGCGATATGCCGCTGCACCAAAGCGTCCGCGACCGCCTCCTTGTTTGGAAAGAAACGATAGAGCGAGCCGATCTTCGCCCCGGCGCGCGCGGCGATCTCCGCCATGGTCGTGGCCTCGTACCCTCGTTCCGCCATGAGATCAGACGCGGCCTCCAGCAATTCCTCAACGCGCTGACGCCCAGCCGCACGCAGCGGCTGAAGAGACGTTCTTTTACCCCTTGACGAATTTGAGTCCATCCTCAAATAATGCTCCTGCTTGAGTGTCTACTCAACTTACTAACGTTACCGCGTGTTCCGGACAATGGTTCGGGATGGCGGTTCTAACGCCGACAGGGATGTTTCTCCATGATTTCGCTTCAAGCCACCAAGACGGCTCTTGTCCTGATCGACCTCCAGAAGGGCATTACGGGGCTTCCCCTGGCTCCGACACCGGGTGCTTTGATTGTTGAGCGATCGAAAGAACTCACGGCGCGTTTCCGAACTGCCGGCGCTCCGGTCATTCTGGTCAACGTCGCGTTCGCGCTGGACTTTGCGGACGCGGTGCATACGGTCGTCGATCGCTCCTTTTCGCCGCCAGGCGGTTTTGCACCCGACTGGATGGAACTGGTCGACGGGCTTGCCGAACCAACCGATCTGCGCATCACGAAACGGCAGTGGGGTGCCTTCTACGGCACGGATCTTGACCTCCAACTGCGGCGACGCGGGATCACGACCATCGTGGTCGGTGGAATCGCCACCAATCTGGGGGTGGAATCTACCGCCAGAGCGGCGCATGAGCACGGATATAACGTCGTGCTCGTCGAGGATGTCATGTCCACATTCACCGAAGAGATGCAGCGCTTTGCCTGCGAAGAGATTTTTCCCCGTCTTGGCCGGGTGACGACGAGCGACGCGATCGCGCTGGATGCGTAAACGCATGGCTCATGTCTGCGCGTCTCACGGTTTCCCGCGAGATCATTCATGAACGCCAGAACGTCGTTGCCAGCCTTAGACCCGGATCAACTGCCTCCGGGCACCTGGAAAATCGTGAGCGTCGCGGCGGTCGGATCTTTCATGGCGCAACTGGACGCCACGATCGTCAATGTGTCGCTACCAGATCTCGTCGCGACCCTGCACGCTCCGTTTTCACACATTCAATGGGTGGTCAGCGGCTATCTGCTGGCGCTCGCCCTGACGTTGCCACTGAATGGATGGCTCGTAAGCCGCCTCGGGGGGCGAGCGGTCTATTTATGGTGCTTCGGTGCCTTCACGCTGACATCAGGCCTGTGCGCACTAGCGTGGTCTGCGCCGTCCCTGATCGTATTCCGGCTGCTGCAAGGCATGGCGGGCGGACTGCTCGCCCCTATGGCGCAGATGACGGTAGCTCGTGTGGCGGGCCGACAGATGCCGAGGGTCGCGAGCGCGATGACGGCACCTGTTCTGCTCGCGCCGCTTCTTGGACCCGTCGTCGCCGGTGCCATTCTCTCCGTCGCGTCCTGGCGATGGATCTTTCTTCTCAATGTGCCGGTCGGGCTTGCGGCTTTTGCCCTTGCCGTTCTGTTTCTCCCTGACGATCGACATGACGAGCGTTTCCGTCCACTTGACCTGACAGGGCTAGGATTTCTCGCGCCCGCTCTCGTCTCGTTTCTTTACGGCATGGATCATGTCGCCCGGCCTTATGGACAGGCGACCTTAGGCGCGTCCCTCGTGCTGTTCGTCCTGTATGTCCGATCCGCGCGACGCAAGGGTGATGACGCGCTGATCGACCTGCGCCTGCTGCGTGCGCCTGCCTTTTCGGTGTCGGCGATCATCATGTTTCTGACGAACGGGGTATCGTTCGCTGGTCAGATGCTTCTACCCATATGGCTGATCCACGCCTGCGGTGTCTCGCCCGAGCGGACGGGCCTGTTCATGGCACCCCTGGGTCTGGGGATGATGTGCGTCTATCCGCTCATTGGGCGTCTGAGTGACCGGTTTGACGCGCGCGATCTGACCGGTTGCGGGGCTCTTATCTCGTTGGTCGGAACAGTGATTTTGGTGGTGCTTGCCTATAGCGGTCTGAACGTTGCCCTGCTGAGCATAGCATTGTTGCTGCGTGGCGGCGGCGGGGGTGCCGTCGGCATTCCGGCGATGAGCGCGGGATACGCTTCGATCGCCCGCACGGATATTCCGATGGCGACAACTGCGCTGAACATCATGCAAAGGATCGGAGGGCCGACATTGATTACAGCGTGCGCCACATTCCTTGGGTGGCGGCTTGCGACAGTCGCTCCGTCTCATGTCGTGTCAGAGGCTTATGCCGAAACATTTGCATTGCTCGCGTTATTCCATGGCGTTCTGCTGCTCGCCACGCGCTTCATCAGGCCTTCGGAAAAGAAACGCCAGTTCGGATCGAACTGAATCTGGCGGGCATTGATACTCGCCTGAGAGAACAAAAATCACCCAGGCAAGATGGGCCTGCATCGTCCGCTTTGCGGTCATTCGTTTGTGTTTCGGATTGTCCGACATGAGGGCGATAGCCGACATTACAATGAAGGACGCGGGACGGAGATCGTCCCTGCGCCGCAAAGCCAGACTGGCAACTCGCACCCACCTGGTTCATTGTTTATGTAATGAATCCGTTTCGTTCACCCGACACCGACCTGCCCCTGTCGCATGCCCTCATCCTGAAGGCTGCGCTGTTGACGATCGGCTATATTGAGGAAAACGGCCCGATCGGCCTTACGCCCGGCAAGGCGCTGAAACGCTATTTTATCGCGTGGGCCGCCGAGGCCTTTGACTGGCCCGGCTATACGGTCGAAGACCTCTACGCCGTCAACAAAGTCCTCAATGAACACGATTTCCCACCGCTGGTGATCCTGCATGAGGTTCTGCTCAGCGCGAAGCTCGCACGGCATTTCAAGGGCACCCTGCGGCTGACCGACTTGGCGAGAAAGCTCCAATCAGAGCCTGCCCGGCTCTGGATGCTGTTGACAACCCACCTCCTGTTTGTCGTCGACCACAGTCCTTACACCCGAAGCGATGAGCCGCTGTTCGGCAACTGGGATATCTTTCTCAACGTCATCAATATCGAGGCCCAGGTTGCCGTCACCGAAGAGCGGCTGTGTTCGGTTCTCTACGGGGGTGAAGAGGAGGAGATCCGTCACCGGGATTTCAAGCTGACCGCCAGTCTTTACGTCCATGTCCTGCGTCCGCTGTGCTGGGCAGGACTGTTCAACGAGCACCGAACAGGCACCGGCTTCAGCAGACGGGATTTCTATACCAAAACGCCCTTATGGCCAGCAGCCCTCAAACTCGAGACGGATCGACACCTGTAGCCGCTGACCCGTCACTGACCACCGTCGACAGCCATTCGGGCGCGACATCGTTCCCATAAAAAAGGCGACTTCCGGAGACCGGAAGCCGCCAATACCAGTCAGCGGGCAAACATCACTCGGCCGCAACCACGTCCAGGCTGTCGGGCATGTCAGCCGCTCCTACTTCTCCTTCACTCCTCCCCGCCATGTTCCTTGTGCGCAGTGCCTCTGGCAACCAGCCCGAACCGTCCAGAAGCTGCTCGGCAGCCTGCGCCATGTCGCCCTTTTTCATATGGGCGATGCGGTCAGCGGCCTCATTACCCCGCGCCTCACGCACGGCTTCGAGGATGCGCGCCTTGGTGACGCGGCCGAGATAATTCTCCACCGTTGGCTGCCAGCCCGCCTCGGCCAGATCGAGCGCGAGCGCGGTGGCAAGACGGTCGGCGCGGGCCAGCCGTTCCCTGACGCTACGCGCCAGAGACGGACCATGGGACGATTCATGCAGCGCGTTGACCCCGAAGGACAGGCAATGCGCCAGCAGCGCGATGCGACTGGCATCGTCCAACCCGTCGAGCCACTGCCAGAGTGCGTCCTCGTCCTCCGGCAGATCGTGCTTCCAGCCCTCGTTGCGCTGGCGCAGCGCATGGGCGGGAATACTGCCCGGCATGTCGGGGGAATGGATCGACAGCGGGATTTCCCGGACATAGGCTTCCAGGCAGTCCGCGCCCGAGACCTGCCAGTAGAGGTCGCGTACCAGCGTGTGCAGCAGTTCCGTCAGCGCGATATGCGGATTGGCCGCGAAAGCGTCGCGCAGGGCCAGTGTCCGCCACGCCGTCAGTTCGGTCAGCAAACGGTCGGAAAGTGGCTTCAGCCCGTCTTCCTCCTCGGGTTCGATGTCGGGTGCGTCTTCCCTCCCATCCCCTTCGGCATCATCGCCATCGGCGCGATGGTCAATGGCGTCATCATATCCCTCGGACTCATCATGACCGTCCTCCGGTTCCACCGGCATATCTTCCGGCCGGACGAAACCCCGTTCGACCAGCAGCGTGCCGTCGGTATCCAGGCTGACGAAAACCCCTGCCCGCGCCATGTCGGCCGGATCGAAGGACACCGGGCGTTCCTCCAGCGCTTCAATGGCCTGCTCGATCTCGCCCAGCCGGGTATCGATGTCTTCAGGGAATTCATCAACCTGCGCGTATTCCGCTTCGATGGTTTCCTGCTCGCTGTGCAGCGCGGTCAGACGGGTGGCTTCTTCCTCCGAAATGGCAACAGACGTGCCGTCGATCTCCCCGAAGTCCCGTGTGTGCCCCCACGGGAAGGACAGCGCCGTTTCGACCCATTTCCAGCCTTCGGCGCGGATATCTTCTGCGGCTGACGACAGTTTTTCCATGACCAGCCGGTCGAGCAGGGTCAGATCCTGCAACCAGCCGCCATCGTCGGCTTCAAACAGGTCACGCATGACGGGACCGCCGGCAGCAAGATAGGCATCCAGCCCGACGAAGCGCACGCGGCGATCCGATGCCCGCACGGTTTTCTCCGTCAGCATGCGGCGGATCAGATAGGGTTCGCGATTGTGGCTCTGGGAGACGATCTCCCAGACCTGTAATTGCCTGTCATGGTCATCGCTGATCGAGAAGGCCATGAGCTGCTCAAGCTTCATGCCATCCTGCTCGTAAATATCGAGCAGTCTGTCGGACACGGTCATCAGGCGCAGGCGCTGTTTGACCACGGCCGGCACGACGAAGAACGCGGCAGCGATCTCTTCCTCGGACATGCCCTTCTCCAGCATGTCGCGAAAGGCACGAAACTGGTCCAGCGGATGCAGCGCGACCCGCTGGACGTTTTCGGCCAAGGAGTCATTCTCGGCGAGAATGGCCGATCCGGCCTCGCGCACGACACAGGGTACGGGGGCCGTCTTCGCCAGTTTCTTCTGCTTCACCAGCAGTTCAAGGGCGCGGAAGCGTCGGCCGCCGGCCGGCACTTCGTAAGACCCGGTTTCTGTCCCCTCCCCGTTCAGAACGGGACGGACGTTCAGGCTCTGGAGCAGTCCGCGACGTTCGATGTCGCGGGCCAGTTCCTCGATCGACAGGCCGGACTTCACGCGCCGCACGTTGGACTGCGACAGCACCAGCCTGTTGAAGGGGATATCACGGGACGCATTGAGAGCGATTTTCTGGATGACGCTCGCCATGGCGGGACACTCCGTGACGGACGGGCGGAAGCCTCTCTCCCACCCCTGAATCCGTCACGAAAACCCCACTTTCCTCTTCCTCTCTTCCGGCCCCACCAGACGCCAGATCGCATCCACGGAACCGCGTAGAGACAGCTTTACGGAACGCAGGTCCGTGCCGACCGATCCTCGAGTCGAGGACTACATCGATAAATTGCGACTATTATAGTCGTTCAATCACCGATTTGTGATAGTGCCGACCACGACAGCCGTGAGTGTTCGTGACTATCCCGAAGCCCTCTCCGCACGATCCATCTCTTTGTTTCCGTGTGTTTTTCTGTTCACGCAATGCAAAGCCACCCGCCACAGTGCCTTCAGAACCACCCAAAGGTCCATGCAGAAAGGACGGGAAGATGGCACGCCAACGCGATACGATAGCGGACAAGGTGCGGCTTGTTCTCGACGCCCCGGACGCCAACGTGACACCGTTGCGCAGTGGAGCCGATCCACGGCTGGTCAGCCTGGTCCGGCTTCTGGCCCGTCAGGCCGCACGGGATTTCGTCAACGCTGAAGTGGAGGCCGCGAGGCAGCGCGATCTCCAGGATTAGGGAGATGGGATTGTGAAAGTCGCGCTCTATGCCCGCTACTCATCCGAGAACCAGCGTGACGCTTCGATCGAGGATCAGTTGCGCCTGTGCCGCCTCCACGCCGAGAAGCAGGGCTGGACGATCGTCGACAGTTATACCGACCGGGCGATTTCTGGCGCCTCGCTGCTCCGCCCCGGCATACAGGAACTGATCCAGGACGCCACACGCGGCCGCTTCACGATCGTGCTGGCTGAAGCCATGGACCGGTTGTCGCGCGACCAGGAAGATATCGCCGGACTGTTCAAGCGGATGACCTTCGCCGGCGTGCGGATCATCACCCTCTCCGAGGGAGACGTCACCCATCTGCATATCGGCCTAAAGGGCACCATGAATGCCCTGTTCCTCAAAGACCTCGCCGAGAAGGTGCGCCGTGGCCTGCGCGGCCGGGTCGAGGACGGCAAGTCCAGCGGTGGCAATTCCTATGGCTATGACGTGGTGCGCCAGTTTGACGCCAAGGGCGAGCGCATCCGGGGTGACCGAACCATCAACGAGGAAGAAGCGCGCACGGTCAGACGGATCTTCACCGACTACACGCGCGGCAAATCGTCGCGCACGATCGCCATGGAACTGAACCGTGACGGCGTTCCGGGTCCGCAGGGGCGGGAATGGGGACCGTCCACCATTCACGGCAACCGGGAGCGCGGCAACGGCATCCTCAACAATGAGATGTATGTCGGGCGGCTGGTCTGGAACCGGCTGCGCTACCTGAAAGACCCCGATACCGGTAAGCGCGTTTCACGTCTCAATCCTGAATCCGAATGGGTGATTCAGGAGGTGCCGGAATTGCGGATCGTCGAACAGGATCTGTGGGATGCCGTGAAAGCGCGGCAGGTCGAGACGACCTTCAGCCAGCCGGAACGGGGGAACGAAGCCCTCAATGACCGGCGCCGTCCGCGCCATCTCTTTGCCGGACTCATCCGCTGCGGCTGCTGTGGCGGTGGTTACAGCATGATCTCGAAGGATCTTCTTGGCTGTTCGACGGCGCGCAACAAGGGCACCTGCGATAACCGCCTGAACATCCGCCGCGACGCACTGGAAGCATCGGTGCTGAGCGGGCTGCGTACGCACCTGATGGAGCCGGACCTGTTCAAGGAGTTCTGCAACGAGTTCACCCGCGAGGTGAACAGGCTTCGGATGGAACACGGTGCGGACCTTGTCGCCATGCGGGCAGAACTGCCCCGCATCGATCGTGAACTTGCAAAACTTCTAACTGCGCTCAAGACTGGTGGACCAGTCCAGGCAATCGTTGACGACATGAAGCGGTTGGAAGCACGCAAGGCCGAAGTGACAGAGCGTCTGGCCAACACCGAAGAGTCGCCTCCCCTGCTCCATCCGAATATGGCCGATATCTACCAGAGGCGGATCGCGTCTCTCTACGAGAGCCTTCAGGCGGAAGAAACGAAGACCGAGGCTGCCGAGCGCCTGCGCACGCTCGTCTCGCAGATCACGCTCCAGCCGGCCGACGGCGAACTGGCGATTATTCTGCGCGGCGACCTGGCAGCGATCCTGCAGTTTGCGGCGCACAAGAAAAACGCCACGGTCCATCCGGACAGTGGCGTTCTTGATGCGTTCGTATCGCAAGTATCGTTGGTTGCGGGGACACGGTCTGGCCGATACCAACACTCACTGGAGATCGCCATTTGACAGAGTTGCACAACATCGGATACGAAGCTTATTGATCATATCAGTAAAAATGGCGATACCCCCTAATAATCATCAGCGAAAGAGACAAGGAAATAACTTAGAATACGATCCTAGCAAGGCATATATCAGCTTAAAAAGCTCAACTTAAAACTGAGAGCAAAGTCAATTATTTCGTCCTGATGACCGTGACTGTCGATTAAGACGGATCTGCTCGCGTCGTTTTGCTCTTTTCATTTCGGGATTTTCTTTTTCCATTAGATAAGAAACTTCGCGTTTTAATTTAATCCAGTTATTCCATCGTCTATCGTCGATAATGCCTTCAGCTCGGGCAGCGTGAACGGCACAGTCGGGCTCGCTCTGATGCTGACAGTTCCGAAAGCGGCAATGCTGCGCGATTTTCTTAATCTCAGAGGAAAAGTCACCAAAGGCTCCTTCAACGCCTGCATCATTGCAGATCATACCCAATTCACGCATTCCCGGTGTATCAATGAGCAATCCTCCCAGTGGGAGACGAACCAGTTCGCGGGATGTCGTGGTATGTCGTCCTTTTTCCGTAAATGCTGATACGGCTCCGGTTACTGCATGCTCGGTTTTCAGTAACGCGTTCAGCAGCGTCGATTTACCAGCTCCCGAACTTCCGACCATAACTCCTGTCTTGTGCCCACTCAAATATGAGCCTGTTTGCTGAAGACCTATTCCTTCAAGAGCAGAGACGATTTGGAGATTAACTGTCGGGGCGCAGGTTCTTGTGGCTCTAATGAACGCCTCAGTATCTTCGCATATGTCCGCCTTTGTCAGGATAATTACAGGCATAGCTCCGCTTTCTTTTGTAAGTGCGAGATATCGTTCAAGGCGGGAAAGGTTAAAATCTGCCCCCATCGTCATGACAAGAAATGCCACGTCGATATTAGCAGCAATTACCTGCGGTCGCGTTCGTTGACCAACCTCTTTTCGGACGAAACAGGTCGAGCGTGGCAATACACTGTGAATTGTCGCACGCCGTTCGTCTTGACGAGGCAGGCACATTACCCAGTCGCCAATTACTGGTCGTTCCTGTACATCTGAGACGTGGAGCAACCGCCCAGCGATATCAGCCTGCAATGGCCCGGCATTTGTGATAACTGTAAGAAGATGACGCTGCTGCGAAACAACACGACCAAGAAGCATCGAGCTCCCAGAAAACTGCTGAGCAGCGAACATTGTCGCGGCGTTGCAGCCATAAGATTTCAGTAGGATCAGATTTCTGTCTTTCGTGGCGAAAAATGGAATTCCGCCGACAGCCCTTTAACCTGGAAAGAAGCGTGATCGACGGAGGGAAGCGATAACGGAATTGATGCTCATGATTGCGCCCTCCTTGATAAATGTAGCCGCTGCTTTTCCCTGCCGCTATGATTATGGTCTTGTCAAGAAAAATATCAGGAATGTAATTAAGAATGGTCACGAACATATGTCCGATTGAAAACCTCATTATTGTTCCATTACGTCCTGATGACGCAGAGGAAATGTTCGCCGGGTTATCAGATGAGCAGGGCTATCACTTTATTCCTGATGAACCACCGGCCACGATCGAAGCTCTTCGAGAACGTTACGTGATGCTTTCATCTGGAGGATTGCCTGATGGAAGCGAAATTTGGCTCAACTGGATTATCCGATATGGAGACGAGAATGCTGCCGCAGGTTATACGCAGGCAACCATCTCTGGAAATGATGCCCTTATTGGGTATCACGTCTTTCCTGCCTTCTGGCGCCAGGGAATTGGAGCAGCTTCACTCACTCTGACTTTAGAGGAGGTGTTTGCACGGGACGACGTGACAACGGCGCGAGCGTTTGTAGACACGCGCAATATCGCATCGGTTCACCTCCTTGAAAAACTAGGGTTTTCGCGAATAAATACCATTAACAGCGCCGAATTCTTCAAAAATAATTATAGCAATGAATACGAATACATATACGAGAAAGAGAAATGGATTTCTCGCCCACTATCGCCTGATCGATATTGACTATGAAGTTGTCGAGGTAGGTGCGGAGTATCTGCTGTGCCGGCCGGATGCGCACTACATCCTTATACCGACGGTTATAAGGACTGACCTGTGTGAGCTCACTTTCTGAGACCGATGGATCGGATGGTTTCCGGCAGGGCCGTGAAATTGTTCTAGCACTACTTTGGCATTTTCTGTGATGAGGGTGGACTGAGCGTCCTGCCGCAGTGAGGACACTGCCGGCATGGTGGTTGGAGGATGCGATCAA
>NZ_SLZN01000025.1 GCF_004346035.1 Acidomonas methanolica
TGCGCGGCCTCACTCCATATGAATTCATTTGCCAGCAGTGGGAAAAAGAACCATCACGGTTCATACATAATCCGCACCATCAAATCATGGGACTACGGCGTGTCGTCAGTTAAGCCCTGAGTGTGGCACGTGAGGGTTGTACTTTCTGGCTGCGTGTGCTGACTGTTTTCTCGTTTTTGGGGGGAGACAGAAGAATGCGGCGCTATGGTTTGCGCGACGACCAGTGGGAGCGGATAAAGGATCTTCTTCCCGGTCGCGAAGGTCATGTCGGCGGCACTGCGGCGGACAGCCGTCTGTTCGTGGAGGCGGTGCTGTATCGCTATCGCGCGGGCATTCCATGGCGCGACCTTCCTGCCCGTTTCGGGGACTGGAAAAATGTGCACAGGCGTCTGCGCCGCTGGTATGAAAGCGGTGTCATCGAACGGATATTTCGTTATCTGGCCGCTGATCACGACAATGAATACATGATGATCGACAGCACAATTGTCCGGGCGCATCAGCATAGCGCCGGAGCTCTCAAAAAGGGGGTGCGGATCAGGCCATCGGACGCTCACGAGGCGGTCTGACCACAAAGATCCATGCCATCTGCGACGCTCTGGGCAATCCGGTGGAACTCGGCATCACACCGGGACAGGATGCCGACATCGCCCAGGCGGAACCGCTTCTGGAAAACATTGACCCGGACGCCTTCCTGGCTGACAAGGCGTATGACGCGGACAGGTTGATCGATCGGCTGATACAGCGCGGGATTACCCCGGTCATCCCGCCAAAATGCAACAGAACGACTCAACGGGAAACAGACTTCGCTCTCTATCGTGAACGGAACCTTGTTGAGAGGTTCTTCAATAAACTCAAGCAGTTTCGCGCTATCGCAACCCGCTACGATAAACTGAAATCGACCTTCCTCGCAGGCGTGCAGTTCGCCTCAATCATCATCCTGCTTAACTGACGACACGCCGTAGGAGTCCTCATGTCCGTTCTTCCCCTGCCGCAACCAGACGCCCCGGCTCGCGAGCGCTTCGAGCTGGCCGTCATTACACGCCTCGACCGTATGGCGATGATGCTGGCCGAAATCCATCAGCTCGTGAGCCCCCGGGAGAAGGAGGACGGCCCAACCCTGGTGTCGGTGCTTCAGCAGCTCGTCGAGCAGGTGGGCGGTCAATCCCTGGAACTGGCGCGGCTGGCCGAGGCGGTGGATCGCCTGGGCACGGGACGCCCGGCGCAGGGCGCCATGCCATGATGACTTTCCGGAAGCTGACCGCGGCCGGCGCCGGTAAACTGATCGTCGCTTATCTGCGTGAGCAGCAGGTCGAGCCCGAGCGGGACGTAAGGACCCAAGCCGACAAGGCGCGGGATGTGGAAACCGGCGAGCGCCTGAATTCCTATTACACCGGACGCGAGGGACGCGGGGCCTGGGCTCCGCATCTGGGTCCGCGGATCGCCGATCAGCTCGGCATCGACATCATGAAACCCCCGACCGACGAGGGGCTGGCGCGCCTCTTCGAATGTAAGCGGGCCGATAACGGCGAAGGATGGTCCAACCACGGTCGCAAGCGCGAACTCTGCGGCTTCGATTTCACCGCCGCGCCCGCGAAGTCGGTGACACTCGCGGCGGAGTTCGCGCCGACCCGTGAGGAGCAGGCGCTCCTCTGGCAGGCGATTCACCAGGCCAACGATACCGCCATGGCCTTTGTCGCCAAAGAGGTCGGCGTCGCTCGCCGGGGATCGGGTGACACCAGCTATATCGAGGAAGGCGATCTGGAGCGCGAAGGACGGGTTATCGTGTCGCGTTCGCTGGCGATCGAGAAGGCCAAGATCACCGTGCCGCTGCTGATCTCTGCACTTTTCTACGACCTGGCCCCCGACCGGACCGTGACGATCCCGACCCAGAGTGAGCGGCGTGAACGCGACCTGCAGGAGCTGTTCCGTCGTGCCAAGAAGCCGGTGGCGCTCTTCGTGGATGATGCTCACGACCTGCACCCCAAAACGCTGGTGGCACTCAAGCGATTGACCGAGGTGGTGGCAGAGGGCGGCGGCCAGCTTTCCGTCGTGCTGGTCGGCCACCCCCGGCTCCGAAACGACCTCCGCCGGCCGCAGATGGAGGAGATCGGCGATCGCGCCACCGTGTTCGAGTTCGGTGGCCTGCGCGACCGGCAGCGCGACTACACATCGACTGGGTGTTGCGCAATTGTCTGGAGGAGGGTGTGGAACTAGAGGAGGTGATCGACGAAGCGGCGGCGACCCTGTTGGCCGCACGACTGAAAACGCCGCTGCAGATCGGGCAGCACCTGGTGCGGGCATTCTAGGCCGGGTTCGAGATCGGTGCCCGGCCGATCGACGAGAGCGTGGCCGGGTTTGTCACCGCCCTACACATGGCCTCAGAACAGGAATGTTCCGGTGCAGCCCCCCTGCATCTGGTGATTACGGATGCACTGGCCCCCAAATTACTCGATCCGATGCATCGGCGCGCGCGGATGCGGCTTTCGCGCCCTGACGACCAGCGTATCGAGAGCCGAGAGAAAGCGTGAGCGATCGGCCTTGCCGAACGAAGCCCCGTTCGAAGTCATGACGCCGGCTTCGCGCAGATCCGTCATCAGATTGCGCATCGCGAGCGCCATGCCGATCGCATCGCGATCCAGAAGCCGTCCCTTGGGCTCGATCACGAAAGCGCCCTTCTCGACGCATCGCGCCGCCAGGGGAATATCGGAGGTGATGACGATATCCCGATCCGAGACGCGCTCGGCAATCCAATCATCCGCGACGTCCGGCCCGGCCTCGACCACCACGCGCTCGATCAACGGGGATTGAGGCACGGCGATCATCCGGTTTGAAACGACGAAGACATGCAGACCGTATCGCCCGGCCACGCGATACACTTCATCCTTCACGGGACAGGCGTCGGAGTCGATGAACATTCGGATCATGCCGCTATAGTGTAGCGGCGTGGCCAGCAGCGCAAATCGCTTTCAACCCGGCCTCCGAACGATGCCTTCTGTATTGATTTACGAGAAAAATCGTGCCCTCGCTCACGTCACTTCGGCGGGATAACCGGGTCGAAGCAGCGTATGTCGCACGTCTTCCGTCAATGCGCGTGGCGATGCCGGTGGTGCAAGTCCGGATAGTGCGGATGCCGGTGCGTCATCGGCTCGTGACGGTGGAAATGCGTGTGCGGCTCGCCTTGTGGATCGTCCGGCCCGTGCTCATGCTGGTGAGGCGCGTCGTGAACATGGCGGTGCGTGTGCGCCATCGCCTCGTGGGTGTGCTCGTGATCGTGCCGCTCCGCGAGATGCAGATACAGGCCGAACCCCATCAGCAGCGCAGCGACCAGAAGCTGCCAAGGTTACGGGCTCGCCGAACAGCAAGGCGGAGGCCAGGGCGAGAACCGGCCCGGTTCTCAATTCCGGCTTCCGGATGGCGCGGCCGGGCGCTGACATAAGAAAAACCAAGCCGTTTCAGAAGGGCGGACACGTGACGCTCATGATAGACGACACCGAAGCGCTCTTCGATCACGCGTGGCAGATCGACACGGCGCCAGCGCGGCACGCCATCGCGCTCCCGATCCGGCCCCGCCTCGACCAGAGCTTTCAGCTCAGCCTGCTGGGCGGCATTCAGGCGACAGGCCGGTCCCGCGTGCTGATAGTCGCGCAGGCCATCGGGACCCTCGGCATTGAAGCGGTGAACCCAATCACGCAATGTCTGGCGGTCCATGCCGCCCACCCGCGCCGTCCGGCTGGCCCCAGCACGGATCGCCGCCAGAGCCAGCCGCCGCCGCGCGGCAGTCGCATGCCGGCTGCGCGCCACAAGCCACCTCAAATCAGACGCCGAATAATCATCCCGTAGTTTCACCGCCCTCGTCATCAGCCGGATCCTCCCGCAGAATGAGAAGCAGACCCGACGCACTTCGTCACTTCACACACGAGTCAGTGGCTACAGCCTTTGGTATGACTCGGCTGGTCCAGCGCGTTGCAAGCCATGTTCGCCAAGGAAAGCCTGTTCAATGGCGGGTTGGCGGCAGAGCTGTTCCGTGCCGCGGAGGCGGAGAAACATGTCCCGCTCCGGCGGTTGCGCGCAGGCGAGGGCGCGCGCCGCTTACGCGCCTGATGCGAGGACGTCCGCGATTTCGGGATGGCGGGCGGCGTATCGCACGAGAAAGCTGCAGAGTGGGACGGCTTTCTTGCCATCGGCGCGGATTGCCGCGAACGTTTCGCGCGCCAGCCGGGACCCGACGCCCTTGCCCTCATGGGCGGGCGGGACCTCCGTATGATCGAGGAACAGCACGCCGTCCCGCTCACGATAGCTCACGACCGCCGCCGTGCCGTCCCCAAGCGGCAGTTCGAAGCGATGGTGTGACGCGTCGTGGATGAGAGAGGCCGTCATGATGCTTACTCCGTGCGTGGGACGATGATCGGCGCGGCGGATTTCCTGTCCGGATTGACGATGACCGCGCCGGACTGGGTCGAATAGGTCGCGCCCGTGGACTGGTTGGGCGTCTTCGGGGGCGAGAAGGCCGAGACGGGGCCGAACGGGCCGCCATCGACCTTCTGCATCGTGCCTTCCGGCTGGCGCGCGCATCCGCGGGTGATGATCGAGCAGATGCCGTCCGTTCCGATCACCTCGTCATCGTCGCCCGCGTAATGCACTTCCGCGACGCGGTCATGGTCGAGGCGGATGACCGTCGTGCAGCTCGTGCCGCCGCCGCCCGCGAATTCCTTGAAGACGGAGACGATGTCCGCGATCGGGATCAGCGTCGAGCCGCTATAGGTCGTCGCCGTATGGGTGCCGGTATAGACGTAGATCTGCGTCGTATCGTTGAGCTGCTTGATCGAGGACGGAATTCCCGCGCAGGCCTGTAGATCGTACGCGGTCATGCCGACCATGCTCCTCTGTGCCTTGTGGGCGGCGCGGGAGTCGAAATAGCCGCAGCCGCCAAGGCCGGACGCCAGCAGAAGGGCAAGGGGAAGAAAGCGGAAACGGCTCATGCCGGAGAGGACTCCTCGGGTAAACGGATCAAAGGCAGGGGGGATGCGGAACGGCGATCAGACGAGCGCACGGGCGCGCAGGAGGGCGAAGGCGGCGAGCGTGACCATGCAGACGATCTCGTTGCGCGCGATCATCGCCTCGAATGTCTTGAGCGGCACGGTCAGGCAGCTCATGTCATCCTCCGTCGCTTCCCGCGCGGGCTCGCCCTGTGTGAGGTCGGTGGCAAGGTAGATATGGCCCTTCTGGGTGGAGTAGCCCGCTCCCTGGAACATCGCCCCGCCATAGATGAGGGTACCCGCGATCAGCCCCGTCTCCTCACGCAACTCGCCGGCCGCGACCTGCTCCGGCGCGGCGTCGGGACGACTTTCCCACATGCCCATGGGAAACTCCCAGAGCCGCTCGTTGACCGGATAGCGATACTGGCGGATCAGCGTGACGGTCGGCCCCTCCCGTCCGATGCCCACCGGCATGACGACCACGAACGGCCCGCGCTCGACGACGCCGTACAGACCCTGTTTTCCGTCCGGCCGGATAATGATGTCTTCCCGCAACGCCGTCCACGGATTGCTGTACGCCATCCTCGAGGACACGACTTCATAGCGCGGCAGGGGCGGTTCGGACTCGTCTGTCATCAGGCCAGCGTGAACGCTGCCGCGCCGGTTTTCAAGTCATGCCGGCGAGAAAGCGGGGGTCTTCCCTTCCCGAACAAGACCGGGTGGTTCGCCTCTTCACCTCCATGAGACAAAACGTCATGCGGACAGGTCGGAAAGGTTTTTTACTCGTTGTCCGGAATATGCATCTTCCACGCCGGAACGGGTAAGAATGATCTTGTTTTGTTCTCATTTCGCGGCCATGATGCGGGCATGACCGGCGAGGACGCGTCCAACCCGGTTCCGCCGCGCCGCATCCTGCATATCGACATGGATGCGTTCTACGCCTCGGTGGAACAGCGGGACAATCCGGCTCTGCGCGGCCTTCCGGTCGCGGTGGGGCGCGGCGCCGCGCGCGGCGTGGTCGCCGCCGCCAGCTACGAGGCGCGGCGTTTCGGCATACGGTCCGCCATGCCGTCGACCATCGCGCTGCGCCGTTGCCCGGAGCTGATCTTCGTGCCGCCGCGCTTCGAGGTCTATCGTGCCGTTTCCGCGCAGATTCACGCGATCTTCCGACGCTATACCGCGCTGATCCAGCCGCTGTCGCTGGATGAGGCGTCGCTGGACGTGACCGGGGCGGTCGCCGTCCATGGTTCCGCCACCGCGATCGCCGAGCGCATCCGCCGGGAGATTCGTGCCGAAACCGGGCTGACCGCCTCGGCGGGCGTCTCCTATAACCGCTTCCTCGCCAAGCTGGCCTCCGACCAGAACAAACCCGACGGGATTTTCGTCATCACGCCGAAATTGGGCCCGGCCTATGCGGCAAGCCTCGCGGTGGAGCGGTTCCACGGCATCGGCCCCGCCACTGCGGCCCGGATGCATGCACTGGGCATCCGCACGGGCGGGGATCTGCGGAACTGGCCCGTCGAGGCGCTGCGACCGCATTTCGGCAAGGCCGCGACCTTTTATCACGACATTGCGCGCGGCATCGACGAGCGTCCCGTCCGTCCGGACCGGGAGCGCAAATCCATCGGCACGGAAACCACGTTCGCCCGCGACCTGCACAGCGCGGACGAGGCACTCATCGCCCTGCGGGAACTGGGCGAGCAGCTCTGGACGTCATGCGCGAAACGCAGTCTCAGCGGCCGGACGGTCACGCTGAAAGCGAAATATGCCGATTTCCGCATCGTCACGCGCAGCCGCACCGTGCCGGGGCCGGTGTCCTCCGTCGAAACCCTGCTCGCTCCGGCGCTCCCGTTCCTGCCGGGTCTCTTCGCCGCTGCTCCCGGCGTCCGGCTCCTCGGCCTGACTCTTTCGGCCCTCACCACCCCCGACGCGCACAGCGCGGCGGTCTTGCCCGGGCTGTTCGACGGACTCTGACGAAGCCGCGATCGCTCGTCTCCGCCGCGCCTTCCTGCAACGCGGTCCGATGCTCGACATCATATGGTGAGACTGCATTGTGGCGGGGCTCGCGCCCGCCGCGGCGACATCCTTGAATGCGCCGGCGGGGGATGACCTCGAAAGAGCGCTCCGAGAGGCGATGCGGCTCTTTTCATATTTTCCGCGGCGGTGACATTGATCGGAAGCGTCCCCGGCGCGATGCTGGCGACGAAGGCGCCCGCTTCGCCGGCGGGAACAGAGGAGATCCGATTGATGAGCATTGCCACCGCCGCCGTTTTCTGCGGCTCCCGTCACGGAGACCTGTCCGGCTATGCCGAGGCGGCGCGCGCACTCGGAAGCGCGCTGGCGCATGCGGGCGTCCGGCTCATCTATGGCGGCGGAGCGGTCGGCCTGATGGGCGAGGTGGCGGGCGCGGCACTGGCGGCGGGCGGCGCGGTGAGCGGAATCATTCCCGATTTCCTGCACACGCGCGAGGTGATGCATCACGGCGTGGACGAACTTGTCGTGACCGGCTCGATGCATGAGCGCAAGGCGCTGATGTTCGCGCGCGCGGAGGCGTTCCTGATCCTGCCCGGCGGGCTGGGAACCTTCGATGAACTCATGGAAATCCTGACCTGGCGGCAGCTCGGGCTGCATGACAAGCCCATTCTCATCGTCAATGTGCTGGGCTGGGCGCGGGCGGTCATCACCATGCTGGAGACGGCGGTGGAGCAGGGCTTCGCCGCGCCGTCGACCCGCGGACTCTACGAGGTCGTGCCCGATGTGCCGGCGGCGCTCGCGCGGCTCCAGGCGTTGAACCCGGTCGCGGAAGCGCCGGAAAGCGCGCGGTTCTGAGCCTCGAATCCCGGTGCGAGACCCCGGCAACATATTTGCGGCGGGGTCTTGCGGAGCCGCCCCGTCGCGGCTATAGCCCCTTCCACCGCATCGGAGTGTAGCTCAGCCTGGTAGAGCACTGTGTTCGGGACGCAGGGGCCGGAGGTTCGAATCCTCTCACTCCGACCAATGTTTACAATGGGTTATCATCCATTGTCACATGGTCGCATTTGTTCACGTGAACACATCGCAGCCTCACAGCCGGTGGAATTCCGGCAACACGCCGTTATACGGCGGCTCAGCGAGTACAAATTAAATCGTTCGCCTGCGCATTTTCCTGTTGACCCGCGCCTAGTTTGCGCCTAGTGTCGTTTTCAGAGAGCAGGCCGATGGGGCCGCTCCCCGGATGGCCAAGGAGGGCCGCTGAAAATGACTCAGAAGATCATCGTTTCCTATCGCGCCGCCCGTGACGGGATGGAGCAGTCCGCGCGGGACTGGAAATCGTATTCCGCTCACTCCCTCTCGCCGCGTGGGTTTCTCAACGCGTTGCGCGGAGCCCGTGCCGCACACGAACAGGCGGTTCAGTCGTTCGGGAATGCGGCGCGAGTTCAGGTTGAGGTGCGGCTGGGGGGTATCGTGCTGAGTGCTGGCGACGCGCGGGAAACCCTGCGGGAGATCGAGAGCGCGCGCGGCGATGCGATCGAGGCGCGCCGGGATTTCGAGAGCGGGGTTGGCGCGGCATCTCCGGTCCGGCTCTCTCTCACAGCGCTGGCGGGCGAGGAACTCGCGTCTCTCCTCGCCTGAAGCGCCCCAAGTTCCCCACTCTGACGTGGGGATGACCCGTGCTTGATCGGGGCAAACACTTGTTCCCCGCCCAGGCGGGGATGACCCGTGCTCGGGTCAGCCTTGAACGAGGCCAGAAGAAAGTTCCCCGCCCATGCGGGGATATCCTGCGGAGATCGTATTGTGGAAAATTCCGACGACCGTTTGCCGACACGACCGATGCGCGGGGATGAGCTCCGCGCGGCGATTGCGGTTCTCTGGAACGGGAATCAGACGCGTGCCGCGCGGGAACTGGGGCTGTCCTCCGCTCGCCGCATCCGCGAGTTTCTGAGCGGCGCGCGCGATGTGCCTGGCGGCGTTGCGGTGGATGTGCGTGCGTTCCTCGCCATGTTCCCCGATGGGACGAAATCCGTCGATCCGAGAACGGCGCTTTCGATTCTCGCCGCTCAACTGGTTCGCACAGGATGGACGGAGGAAATGGCCGCCGCCGCTATTCTGGGGGCCGCGCAGGCGCACGCTGCTAAAATCCTCGGCCGGGAGGGCCTCGCCGAGCTGCTCCGGGAGGATGCAGCGTGATCAACGCGGACCTCGACCAGGAGGTCTATGCGGCGGCGCGGACGCTGTTCGCACAGTCACTCCTCCTGCTCGTGAACCGCCTCCCTTCGCCCGATCGGCGGCGCATCGTCCGGGGGGATTACAGCACGGCGGAAATCATGTGCCGGATGCCGCGTCTGTTGTCTCTCCCTCCGCGTGAGGCGCTGATGGCCGCGCATGCGGTACGGTTCGTTTGCCGCGTCCCTGCGGAGGAGGACGCCGGCGCCGCGATGGGGCTGTCGGACGCCCTGACCGCGATCGGGGCCCGGCTGGAGGGGAGAGGGATGTCCGAATCCGCTCGCGCCCGCGCGGACCGCGAGATCATCCACATTTACCGGGCAATTCGGACCTGGAATCCGGACGAGATGGATGTCAACCGCCTGCGCCGTGCGTTGCATTGGGTTCACACATCCGGCCTGCGCCCCATCAGCGGCGTGCACCTCCTGGCGGCGATGCTGGGCGGCGATCGGGCAGCGATGGTTTTCCTGACAGATCCTCTCACGCGCTGGAATCCCCCCGGGGCGGATGCCGCGTGACGGATCTCCTCACCCCTCCGGAAACGCGTCGAAACTGGAGGTGACACATACAGCCGGACAGCGGCTCCCGGGATCGGAGAACGACGATGACGAACGAGATACATGATCGGGCAGAACGCATCAGAGCGCGCCTCCTCAAGCGGGGCGTGAGATGCGGCGACCTTGCGCACTCCATTAACAGGTATGGAGAGGCAAGCTCCTATTTCATGGTTTCGACCGGCGTGCGCCTGCGCATTTCCGACCACTCCTGCAATACGGATTGGCGGGTGGATGAAATGGATTTCTGGGGAGAAGATCCTGACGCCATCGATGCTTTGGCGGAGTCGCTCCTCCAGGCCGTGGCCGAGCGCCAAAAACGCTCTCGCGAAAGCGCCGCCGCATTCGCTGCGGAGAGGGCGGACGATATGGCGAGGCGCGCGGAAATAACGCTCCGGACCCGCGAGGAGAAGAGCCGCAATGATGAGATTCTGGCCGCGCGCGGCCTTTCTCACCTGACCGGCTCGCGCCGCCACGACGCTCTCAAGAAAATCCGTAAGGGGGTTTTGTGAGGCGGGGGGCCGTAGCCCCCGACGCCCTATTTGGTGCGGGCTGAGCCGCTTGTTAACCGCCCGCGAACGAGTGGCAACATCCCATCATCGAAAATGACGTTGCCATGACGCTAACCCCTGTTCCTGACGGAGTCAACGCCCGAGCTTCACCCCTCCCGTAGGGCATGACGCTCGCCCCCTCCCAAACTATCCTGCGCGGGCTACGGCGGCGTGGAATGGACACGCGGAGGAGAAGGATGCGACAGCGACACGCCAACGCCCGTGTAGGAACATGGCCGCTCAATTGTTCGTGCAATGTTCACCGGCACGCCCTGACTGCATCGCGCTGCGCTACGGCGATTCGCAGGGATATCGGCGTGGCTGTCAGGTCAGGATGCGCGCGTAGCTCCGCTGCTGTCGCGCGCTGCACATCGGCCGGCCATGCGATCAGCGGCGGACAGCTTGCGGGCGTTTGCGCCGGGCAACAGCCAGCGAGCAGGCAGAGAGCCAGCCACCGCATCAGCCGTTCCCCGCATCGAGTCGCGCGAGCAACGCCGCCTCTGTCTGTGGCGCGTTTGCCACGGCCTGCGCCTCATCTTGTGCTGTGGACGCCATCTGGGCCGATTCATCAGCGCTCTTCTGGCTCACGCTGACCGCACCATCCCTGCCGCCCGCGCGCCACGCCAGCCACCCAACGCCGAGCAGCGTCAGGACCAGCAGCCCGAGAGCGGCGAGGATGAGCGCTCCGGTCATGATGCGGCCATGATGCCCGCAGTCTGGAGGGCGGTCAGGAGGCCGTTGAAGTCCGTCTCCGTCGGGGCGGCCGTAAGGGCGGCAATGTGCGCGATCTGTTTGACGCCCCCCGCTTGCGTCTGGGTCGCCACCCCAGTCACTTTCGTAGACTGGTCCGATACATACTCCCTCTTGGTCAGGCAGGGGCCACCCTCGAACGCCCCTTGATTGATGCTCATTGCGCCGCCTCCGTGGTGGTGGCCGTGGAGGAGACGGTCTTGGTTTCCAGCGCCGTCACGAGCGCCGCGAGATTGCCCGCAAGACCTGTCAGGGCTGTCTTCGCTCCAGTCAGGTCGCAAGAGGGATCGAGTTTTTCGATGATGAATCCGCCCAGGACGGGCAGCAATTCTTCACCGAGCGCGGCAGCCTCTTGGATAAGGGTATCGGTCATGATTGTTTCTCCGTGGTTGAGGCCAAAGGGCCAGTCGTCCCACCCTGTGTGGAACTGGCGGCAAACAGCGCGTGCTTGCCGATTTCTGCTACCGCCGCACCTGCCGCTAGGGAGGCGGCATTTTGGAGCGGGGATTTTTCGGGGATGAGAAGCGGCACGGCCATTGTCGCCATCACCCCGCATACGCTCTCACCGATGCCCAGCCACGACCCGGTGAGCGCGCCGACGAGCAGTCCGGCTCCCTGGAGAGTAGTAGGTTGCCGAGCCCAGTCGAGGAATGCGCTCATGCGCCCGACTCCAACCCGCACATCACTTCCTCCCCACTCGCGCCCCGTGCGGCCAGATCAGGCACACCCGTGTCGAGGGGGGACGCTTCCAGCTTATCGAGGATCGCCACCACCGGACGGAGCAAGCGCCCCGGCACCTGCGCGGAGGCGATGAATCCCCCCAGCAGCTTCCGGTCCTGATCCGGAAGAAACCGCCCCTCCCGCAGGTTGGCGCGCGCGGCGCTTACGGCATCGACGAGGTTGCCGGGAAACGTGCTGGCCTCCAGCATGTGCAGCAGGAGGGAACGTTCGTCGTGCGAGAGTGTCATGGGTGCCCCTTATGAAGACGCCGCACCGAACAGCCCGAGCGATGTCAGGTTGCTCGTGATGCGATTGATGGCGGTGATGCAGTCGGAGAGCGCGCCGCTTGACCCCACCTGCCACATGGTCGGCTGCGCGACGGGGGTTGCGCCGTAAAAGCCGAGAGCGGCGGACTGCGCGTTTACGACCCCTGACAGGTAGGTCGGCGCCTCATTGTAAATCCCCCACTGCGCGGTGCCGGAGGGCGCTGTGAGCGGATTGGTGATCAGCAGCCCGTTGGTTGTAAAATCGGAAATGACGGCGCCCGTTACGAAATTGGAGCGCGCGTCCCAGCCGATATAGGGAGACCCCCCGCCGCTTGCCTCGCCGCCGATACGCAGTCCGAATGTAGCGGCGGCCCCTGCTCCCGTCTGGTCGCCCCCCGTTACTGAGGTAGTTCCGGAAAACCCGACAATCGAGAGGCCGGCCAGAGCGGGATAGGAGGTTTTTGTGCTCGCCACCCCGTATTCGGTAAGCGTGGCCGCGTCGGGCGGCGCAATACAGATCGCCATGCCATATGACCCCGGATGGGTACTGTCTTTCGTGTTGCTCCCTGCCGCCATGGGACGCAGATAGACGGATGATCCGATAAGCACCCCCTCTCGCTGCGTGGAATCGTCCGTGAATTTCCCGAAAACATGGATATCGGGGCCCCACAGATTGATATCCGCCTGCGTCTCGCGCGGGTCCGCGATCGTCATCCCGTAATAGGTGCCGAACTCGGAGCGCGTGCCGTCCGCGAGCCCGTTGACGTTGGCGACAATCGTGTTGACCTGGAGGCCAATCGAGGTGCCAACCGTTGCCGCTGCCTGCCCCGGCGTGTTGTTGATGACGATTGGCGAGCCAGTTTTGGCATAGGCGTTGGATGTCAGGACCGTCGTCGGTTGCCAGTTGATGAACAACTGCTCATCCTGCGTCCAGCGGGCGGGTGTGTTCCCGGTCAGGGAGTTGTAGAAATAGAGATCGTTCCCCCCGTTGGCGCTTTGGTCTTTGCCGATCTGCCACGAGGCCGAGCCGCTCCCGAATGTGATGGCGCACCTGTCAGAGGCACCGTTGGTGTTTTCCAACGTGATCTGAGAGGGTGTCGCGGCTGTGGAAGAGAGGGAAATCTGACCGCTTCCGTTCATGGAAAACGCAAGCGCGCCGTTTACGACGCTGCCGATCGACCCATCCGACTGAAGAAAGAAGCCCGTTGCCTGGTTGTTAGAGAACGCGATGCCCGGCTGTGCCTGCGTGCCGGCAGGAGCGTATTGTCCAATGACGGACAGCACGTCCTGCAACCCCTCGAGCGAAAGCGGACGGTTCATGATAGGGAGGGTCATCGGCGTTATCCCAGGCACAGGCCATTATCGATCAGCGCCAGCCGTATCTGATTGATCAGCGTGGCCATCTCGATGTTCGTCGCGGTTCCGTCCTGATTCAGCCCAGCATTGAGCGTTGGCGCGGCAGTCGGTGAGAGTCCATTGAACCCGACGCCGTCGTCATTCATCCACAGCATCACCTTCTTCCCCGTCCCGCTGTAGAAGAAGAAATCGTTCGCGCCGCTGCTCGCGTTGTCTCGACCGAACACCCAGCCATCGCTCGATCCACCCCCCGAGCCAAGCAGGATGGTCGCGCGCTTGGAGCTCGTCCCATTATCGAGGGGAGGGAGCACCAAGGTAGCCTGCGTCCCGTCCGTGTTGGACGCGCCAATGGTCACAACCCCCGGCATCGTCACACTGTCGTCGTTGCCGATATGGAGGGGAGTAGTGGTCGCCTTGCCATGGTAGATATAAAAATCATCGGTCCCGTTGCCCGGCTGGTCATGTCCAAGTTGCCAGGATTGCGTGTCATTCCCGAACGTGATGGCGGCTTTCGTGCTGGTCGTGCTGCTGTTGTAGATCAGTATTTGCGGATCTTCGGAATCGATCGTCAGATGCCCGTTCACCTCCGAATTGCCGTCCGCCGTGAAGAACCCCATTGTCACCTCGCCGGAGAAAACGCCCGTCACCGCTCCGACGTTTCCCCCCGAGATGTTCGCATTCCCGTTTTCGTCGATATAGAAATTCGACGCTCCGTTGGCCGAGAATCCAAGGCCGCCGTCCGGGCGCAACCAGAGGCCGGTTTGCTGATTGTTCTCGAAGGTGATCCCCGGCGTCATCAGCGCGCCGTTGGGCGCGTTCTGCGTGATATAGGCCAGCACATCCAGGAGGTTGGCCATGGAGATAGGGGTGTTGAGGGTAGGGAGCGTCATGCGTCGATCGCCTCCTGGAAAAGCGCGATCCGCGCGCCGTCGATCTCACCCGCGCCCAGTGCGGAATTGTAACCGGCTTTCCACGCGGTGCATTGCGCCCCGGCGTCATTGCGGGGTGGGAGCGCCACCGGAGAGCGGCGGAACCGGATGACGCTCATGGCCACGGCATAACTGTCGCTCTCGATCATCGCGCCCACGTTCGGGACGCCCTTGAAGCGCGCAGGCAGATAGCCCAGCACGACCTGCGCGAGTGCAGGGCGCGCCCACAGCCAGTTATGCCAGCAATCATCGTGAGTCGCCGGTTCCATCTGCCAGAAGCCGAGTGCGGGCCCCCCCGCCTGGAGCTTGGCGCGGAAGCCCGTCTCCACATTCCCGATGCCCGCATGAAGCTGCACGCGGGCCGCGTCGTCGCCCGGCAACGCGAGATCGAGAACGACGGGCGCTATGATGCGCCGCTTGATGTCAGCAAGGAGCGTCATGTCAGCCATCCCGCGAGATGGCCGCTCGCATAACAAAAGACCGCCGTCGAGACGACGACGGTATAAACGATCCAGTGCTGGATACTCCCCAGGCGTTTGAGGTCGCCACGCACCTCCCTGAATCCCTCCGCGAGAAGGAAGTCCTGCCGGTCCATGCGCGCCCTGTTCTCCCCATGCATCTCCGCCATTTTCGTGGAGAAATCACGCAGGGATGCCTCGACGTTGGAGATTCGCCTCTCGTGGTCATCCAGGCGCGGATCGAGAACGGCAGACGCGCTCACTGTGTCACCGCCAGGTTCGACAGCATGGAATACCAGATGTTGCTTTTGCACACCGCCGTGACCCCGGTTCCGGCCCCGGCCGCTTCCGTGGGCGTGCGCCCGTTTGCCGCCCACACTATCGCGCCATTAGTGCAGGTTGCAGGAAGAGAGGCGACCGGAAACACCTGCGAGATGTTGAGCACGACGAGCGGCTGCGAATAGACGCCCGCGCGCTTGCCGTTGGCGAACACCTCGACGGGATTCGCTGATTGCGTGGTCGCCCTCGCGGCAGGCGCGAGGAGGAGCGGCAGAAGAAACAGGAGACGACGCATGGGGCGAACCGTAGAACCGGATTTTCCCGCCCGCGCGGCTTATAGGCCACAGCGCGTCGTGCTCAGGAGTTTATAGGGATGCCCTTTCAGACGCAAGGGGAAAGGGCGTACCGATATTGACGCCGACGTTCCCGGCAGCAATGATGCGGTATGTTACACAGAGGAGCCATTGTGCGAAAAATAGCTGCCATTAGTTGTGTGATCGCGCTGGCTGGGTGTGCCCATCATCCTCTCGATTGCTCACTTGGTATCCATCATTCTGACTGCCTCCCGGACACGGCAGGTTACGAAGACCCAGCAGATTTCGCCGCAGTCGATGACAAGGAATGCCGCTCCTATGGATTGGCGCCCGGAATGTCTTCATATGCTGATTGTCGAATCAAGTTGAGCGCACGCCATCTTGGCTCCGAACCGAGGGGTGCGGTGGGCGTGATCGTCCCTGTAAAATGAGCCTTGACGCTATGCCCTATATGCTTACTTTGGATTCTTTAGAACAGATGTCCGAGCGCTTGGAGCTTAGGGACTCATAAGGAGACAAAATGACAAACTCTGATGTCCCGGCCTCCTTCGAGGAGGCGGAAAAGTGGTTTCTGGAAAATTCCAAAAAAGAAGCTTTCATCAGCGATTTCGGCGGCGATATTGATGGAGGAGGGGTTTTCGCCGGGACGTTGCTGCAATGGGCTTTCGGGAATGAGTATAATCCTGAGATTGTGCAAGCGATCACGGCGAAATATCCGGGCGCATGGTCGAGAAAGCGGGCCGCTTTGTGAGTTTTCTTTATGCCGCTGTCGGTTTCGCTTTCTTCGTATGGTGGATACGCGGCGCGTGGATACCGGGGGCGTTCCTCGCGTTTTGCTGCTTCGGGCTCGCCTTTGGCACTATCGCACTGGACTTCCTGCTGGGAGAGCGTGACGTGATACACGCCGCCACATACGGAAACATGCCTGCGCTGTGGATCGGCGGGGCTGTCTCAATGCTCCCGTGGTTCTTTATCACCACCGTTCGGCGCGGGCGCGAAGAACGGATGCGCGAGGCCCTGGACGGCATCCGCTTCAACGCCCGATCAGCTGATTGATTACTTCCTGGTCTGTGCGCTCCATGTTCGTCAGGCGTCGATTGACGAGGGCATGCCCGAGAAGCGCGTTCCCGGTGTGAAGCGCCGCGCCCAAAGCGCCCCCTGTTAGTAGCCCCCCTTCCTGCGCGCCCAGCAGGCCGCCAACGGTGCTGACAATGCCGCCCGCATGGCCGCCTCGCGCTTCCTTGGCCCGCTGGGTCATAGCCGCCTTGAAGGTCTTTGAGCCGCCATTGGCACGCCCCGCTGCGAGGGTCTCACGTTCCGCCAGCATGTCGCGATAGAGTGTGCGCAGCCGTCCTTCCTGTTCGGGAGTGACGGCGTCGCTCCCTTTCCGCGCAACCGAAACTTCGTTTTTGTCGATCTGCCCTATCAGCCGCTTCAACGCCGGATAATTGACGATTTCCCCTGAAGGGGCATCCGTCGCGGCTTGCATGAGACCGCGCGACTGAAGAAAGCGCAGGCTGTCGATATCGCTCGACCGCCTCGAATATCCCTCCAGATAATCCCTGAAACCAGGCGCGCCTTTGTCTATGTGCTCGGCCAGGTCATCCATGAACGGGGAGAGCCGGGAGGCGGCCGCCCGCATATGCGCCGAGTCCGAGGACGCAGCCTGTTGCAGGCCGTAGCCGATTCCCTTGCGCACATTCCAGAGATTCGAGGGCAACGCGGTTCCCTCTTTGTCGGTCGCGTCGATCAATGCCGCTTTCGCCCGTCCTAATGCGGTCTTCACCGCCTCGTTGCCCCGGCTATCAGCGATATGCCGATCGAGAATCGCATGCAGTTCGTCAACCGGAACGGGCTGCTCGTTCTCGAAGGCAGCGGCGCGCTTTTCCTGCTCGAAGGCGCTCCGCTCGCGTTCGAGATTCTGAATCTGCTCGGGTGTTCCAATCGTGGTGCGCAGATGTTTCGCATAGGCGTCGTTATTGGACATATCGAGCGCGCGGAAAGCGTCCGGGTAAAGATCGCGCATGTTGTCCTCAAGACTGGCCATTTTCACGTCCCGCGTTCGCGTGGCGAGCGTGTGCCATACTCCCGGCACCTGCGCTTCGTAGAGCTTCGTCCCATTCTTGCCGGAGAAGGCGGAAATGATGGCCTGCGCGGCCTTCTTCGGATCGGTGAAAGCGCCGATCCGTGCCACGGCTTTCGTCTGCGCCTTCTGCTCCGCTTTCTGGTGCGGCGCTGACTGCGGCGGTTCTGGGCCGACACCTTTCGTGGCATCCGAGAGGGGCATGCGCGCGGCATCTTCTGCGGCCTGTTGCTCAGCCTTGGCCTGTGCGCCCACAGGGTCGAGATAATTCAGGACATTCTGCGCCGCCTTCGAAATGCGGGGGGCAATCGGGGCGACGGTTTTTCGGGCCAGCGCCCCGCCCGCGCCCAGCCCAAGCGAAACTTCCGCCGCGCGCAGGGGCGAGTCGCTCCCGTCCAGCGCGGCCTGCGACCCGGCGGCCAGCGCATTGTTCGCAAGGCGCGTGCCGAGATTCCCTTCGCCCTTCAGGATGTTCGCGGCGATGCGACCGGCGCGCGATCCTTCCAGGAGAGACGCGGCCGGCCGAACCAATCTGCCCCCCGCGATGGCGGACATGATCGCGCCCGCCGTCGAACCCACCGCGTTCGATACTCCCTCCCCGTAATCCCCGGCGCGCGCTTGTTCATCCCGGTCCATCGCGGCCCGCGTCTCGTCTCCCTGCCGATCCAGAAACCGCGACAGGGAATTGTCTTCGTGGTGCCCGAGCGACGAGAGGTAGCCCAGAAGATGCGCCACGCCTCCGGCGGTGCGTCCGATCTCGCGGCCTGCGGCATTCGCAGTGTCCTCTCCCATGATCCGCGCGCCGTCCCAAAATCCTGACGGATTGGCGCGTGGATTGACGGGAGCGATTGGCCGTTCCGGGTCCCAACCGTAGATACTGTCATCCAGAACGGGGCCCTTGTCGCCGCCCGAAGACGCCCTTGGTGTGTCCCAACCATAGATGGACTCATCAAGCACCGGGCTTTTCTTGCGTGCGTCCTGCTTGGCTGCGATCCGGGCCATATTCTCCATCACCTTCTGTGGGTAGGTCCGCGTCTCGGAATTGTTCCAACGGCGTTCATCCGTGCCGCCATTATAGGCCGCCATCGCCTTGACGGGATCGCCATAGCGTTTCAGATTCTCGTCCAGAAGCCGCGCCGCGCCTTCGATAGCCTGCGCCGGATCGCGCGGGTCCACCCCCAGCCGCCGCGCCGTGTCCGGCGTCATCTGCATAAGCCCGATCGCACCGGCACGGCTGCGCGCTTCCGTGTCGCCGCCGCTCTCGGTCTGCGCTATGGCCCTGAGCCACCGCTCGTCTATGTTGTGACGCCTGGACGCCCCGTCAAATGCCCGATCGACGCGCGTTTGCAGGTCATCGGCCACGCTGCGCCTCATACGCCGCGATGATGCGGTCTTGCTGCGCGGGTGTCAGGCCATAATCGTAGCCCCGGTCCCGCTGCGTCTTCGCCATACGATAGACGGATGCGGCATATTGCGCCGGGTCTTCGATGTGGGTCCGTGCATAGTCGCGCCCTTCTTCAGGTCCGAGACGCTGGATCGTTGCGAAACGCGGGTCGAAATTCTGATCGTAATCGGCAAGAGCCCGGAGAACCTGTGTGGCGTCCTTTGTGGAGGCGGCGATTTTCTGCCTGCGCTGCTGATAGAGGGAGGCTGTCAGCATTTCATTGGTGAGCGCCCGCGCAGCCATGGGAGTCATTTCCATACCTGGCGTAATGTGCTCCAGATCGGCCAGCCCTGCGTTCGTATGTGGACCACCCCCGCTATCTAGCATTTGCTTGCGGAGGGTTGTTCCCGCCTTGTCGATTTCCTGTCCTAGCGTAGCATAATCCTGCGCGTGGGTGGAAATGCCGAATTTATCCACATTATTGGCGATCTCCTTGAGCGTGCGCGAGCGCACGCTTTTGGGGAGTTGTCCGAGGAGGGAATCCAGATTGCGCAGCGTTGCGATATTCTGGGTCACGTCCGACTGCTGGGCCGCCAGCGTGTTCTGCACGTGTTGTCCGGCCTTGTATTGTTCATCGTATCCGGTGGGCGCCTCCGCCATGGGAGGGGCCTGCCCCCCTGCGGTATCGATACGGCGTCCAGTGAATGTGCCGTTCCCCGCAGCCGTTCGCAACTCCGATGCGGGCCGGTAAACCGTGAGCATCTGGCCGGTTTCAGGATCGCGCACCTTGACCGGCACAAGAGCGGCGTTGCTCTCGGGAGAGATTTGCTGCTGGACCGTCGTCGCGGGCTGGAATTGCCCCCCGTTCATCGCGCTTTGCTGCGTCCCGATAATGGTCTGCTGCCCGTTATTCACCGTGGCGCCCGCCGTGCCATAGGCATTCGCTTCCTGCTGCGCAGGAGGCTGCATGGAGTTCGTAAGCTGCGCCACGCCGCCCGCAATCCCGCCCGGGTGCCGGGCGATCTGGTCCACAATGCCCTCTACGTTCTGGTGAGGGAAAATCGCCTGCGCCATACGTTTTGCCGCATAGAGATGCGCCTGATCAGGGTTGGTGCCGACGTAGGAAAGAATGGACGCGACGGCGTTTTTTCCAGCCTCGGTATTGGATAGATCTTCTGCGCGCGCCCGGTTCTGCTCGGAATAGGCCTCCGCCGCTCCATACGCGGCGGCAGGATTCGCGGCCATGGCAGATCGCGCTCTGGCGTAGTCCGTCTGGCCGTCTGCTCCCGTCGCGCCCAGCAGGGCGTTCCCCTGCGCCACCTTGGCGTCATACTCGGTCTGGCGCACCCTGTTTTCGAGGAGCGCATTTTTGATCTGCGCGACCTGGGCGACGAGCGCCAGTGGGTTGCCCGGTTGCGTCTCGTAGGGCCGTAGCGCGTTCGTATCGAACCCTGCCATGATCAAAGCCCCAACAGCGCGTTATACATCGCATATTGGCTAGCCGTGTTTCCCAGGCTCGAAAGGCCAGACGCGAGTGCATTCCCGGCCCCTACCGTAGTGGTCATCGCACCGTTCGCGCCCTCCATGCGCACCTGGGCGGCATTGTTCGCGGCCGTCATCGTGTTCTGACCCTCCTGATTGAGAGCATTATAGCCCTCCTGCGCCAAGGCGTTCGTGTCGTTGAACTGGTTCTGGTAGGTGCTGTCGGCCAGTCCGCTGGCGTAGGTCGCGGCCCCCTTGAGCGCCGCGCCGCTGTTCGCCAGCCCCCGCGCGGCGGCGCTGTTGGTGACGCCCTGTTCGCCCTGCTGGAGGTTCCATTTATACCCCGGCGTGCTCTGTAGATAATTCTCCGTCAGCCCATTGGAGAGCGAACTGATCGCGTTATTGCCAGCCGTAGCATAGTCGCCCAGCAGCGCATTCGCGGAGGATGCGCTATCCGTAATGGTTGGCGCAACAGAATTGGCGGTTGAGGTGGCGATTTTGCCTGCGCTCTTTTGCGCGCTGGCCGATGTAGCTGAACTCGCGATGGAGCCCGCCGCGCTCGCGGCCACACCCGCTCCGATTGCTGCCGCTACCATATTACACCAACCACTTGCTATAGGTTGTTTCGGTCTGCACGAAGCCGAGCGCTTCGAACAGACGTCCCGTGCTCTTGTGGTCCTTGGATCCGTCCATCCAGAGCATGACGCCTCGACGCCTGAGTTCCCGTTCGTAGCACCGGAACAGCTTCAGTGCGCCGGTTCCTCCTCGATGATCATGCGCGATGAAGAAAATATCCGGGAGAGCCGTAAGGCATGTCTCATAATGCAGGCCGGCCGCCACGAAGCCGATCTTATAGCCCACGATAAGACCGTTCGCCCGCAAGGTGGCGCAGCAAACAAGTCCGCGCGCATCGCGCTCCAGATAGACGTGATATTGCGGGCGCAGCGGCACCCCATGCAGCCGGTGCAATGACAAATCTTCATAGTGCATCGGGAGCAGCGGTTTGAGTTCCGGCAGAATATCCGTGAGCCGCTCGATCTGTGCCGTTACCATAGCCGCAGGTCCACCAGCAGATGTATCCGATCATCCGTGCTGTTATTCCACACCTCGTGTTCGGCCAGGTGGTCGAACATCCAGATTTCGCCCGTCCGCATGTTCACCGTTTCATCGCCGCACCGGAACATACTGCCGGAGAGTCCCTGAAGCACGACGTGATAGCGGCGGCCGGGAAGGTCCGTATAGGCTCCCGTGGCATCCGAATGGGCCGCAATCCGTCCACCTGGCGGCAGTTTTGTAATGAGAACGCGCCCCAGTTCGATGGCCTCAACCTGCCTCATCAAGGCGAAGACGATGGGCCGCACCTGCGGCAGTTCATTCCACGCCGGATAAAAAACGGGCCGCTCATCATTCTGGACGGCCCCCGTGTTCGAGGCGTCGGAGGTTTTTGCGACATCCGAATAACGGAGCCAGATATCCGATACGTCCAGATGGGGGGTGCCAACATATTCCGTGCGCCATTTATGCTGGTTCCAGAGATGCGGGCGCGCGCCCACCGCCTGCATGACGGGCATCGGGTCCACATTATCGGCGAGACGAAGGAAGTGTTTCACGACAGCGTATTCCCGTCCACAAAGAGCACGAGGCCGGCCCCGGAAGCCAAAATCTCATCCCCCGCAGCGAGGACGCGACCATTCAGTTCGGGGAGCAGATCGGTTCCCGCTGCCTGCACGGCGCGGCCCGGCACCAGATCGAGCGCCGATCCACCCGAGCGCTGAATCTGGATCGTGAGCGTGACGGCCGCGTTCGTGGGGTTGCTGACCACGCCGTTCGACACGATTGTGGTGACGGCGGTTTGGGCCGTGACGACGGATGCGGCGTCTGCGGTCAGCGTAGCGCCTGGTTGGAGGTTTTTCGCGACAACGGCCATTATCGAGCGTCCCGCGTGATCGCATAGATCATCGCTGCGTCAGAATTGCCCGCCCGCGCGCTCAGGCCCGTCGTGACTGCCAAGGTAGCGCAATCCTGCGCCAGTTCCAAGGATTTCCGCGCAACGGCCTCGATCGCTAGCGCCTGCCCCAGAATGCGCATGGCGAGGTCAAGCGCCTCGTTTGCGTGGCTAAGTGCCGCAGTCGCCCGCGCCTCTGCCAGAGCGGCTTGCAAGAGCGCCTCGTCCGACTCTGTCTGGAGCCATGCCGCATCTACTCCGGGCGCATAGCCCGTGCGCTCCCACAAGCGCCGCAAAAACGCCGTTCCCTGCGCCGTGAGCGTGCCGTCCTCATTCGTGATCTGCGACGCCAGCGGCGAGTTCAGATCGCGCGCGCCCGTCAAGTGCGCACCGGATCGATCTGGAGGAAAACCCCCATCAGCGCCGTGACGCCGGGAGCGGTCCAGGTCAGTCTGTAAACGCGATCACGGGCCAGCCCGAGCCGCCAGATGCTCGGCCAGGTGTTGCCCGAGGTGCCGAGCGTGAGCGTCTGCGCGCTCACGAAGCTCTGTCCCCGGTCATCGCTCCAATCGACGCTGACCGTCTGTCCCCCTCCGCACTGCATGTCGAGCATGAGTTGACGATGGATCGCCCGCTGGCCGTTGGTCAGCAGATGCGGGAACGACCTCTGCCGCTTGATCGGCGTCCCGGCGTCATCGTAGGCGTCCAGAGACACCTGATAGATCGCGCCATTCTCGTAATCCCCGGCCCAGATCGACCCGTATGCCTGCGCGTAGCACCACGGCCGGATTTGCGCCTCGTTGCCGTTGCTATCGAGCGCGCACCGCTCATGCCAGAGTTTTGTCGAGGCATCATAGACCCATGATGACGATTGCCCCGGGATGGTGAGCACGTAGAAAACATGGCCGTCCTGTTGATAAACGGACGCGGCGGCTCCCGACAGGTCTCCCATGTCCTGCAATGCGCCGTCCACAGGGAACGTGGAGACGGGGGTCGCCGTGGTCAACTGGCCGAGAAATACCCGGGAGTAGCCGCTCCGGTCGCGCCCGAGCCACATAATGCCGCCATTCGGGGTCGCCTCCGTCGTAGGCAGCGTGCAGATGGTGAACGGCGAAATGCAGCCGCTCTCCACCGTTACCCCCTCGACGCGCTGGAAGGGGAAATCCGACGCGCCCGAGTCATACCAGAATTCGACCTGATTCCGCCCGAATAGCCAGATATATTGTCCGAGCACCGCAAGCCCTACGATGGTGGAAAGGCTTGTCGTGTCGCTGGCGACATAGAGGCTGTCGAATGGCGTGGCGCTCTCGTCCGAAAACTGCGCCGGGCTCGTATACCAGTTCGTCGTATCCGGGTTCACGAACAGGAAAAACGTGTCCAGAATGGCGATGGTGGGGGAGCCATACCATGCAGCGTCGCTAAGCTCCGTCAGTGTGCCGTAGCTGCCATCTCCTGGCTCGGCAGGTATTGTGCAATACCAGCCGCGCTTGCTGTTGCCGTCCACCACGAAGAGGGTCGTTCCGTTGTCGCACATGCGCACGACTGAGCCCGTGTCCGAGATCGCGCCAAGGAGTGTCGTGGCTCCATCGGACGCCACCAGGTAAAGCGCTCCCTTGCATGCGGCGAGCAGGTCGCCCTGTGTCGTCTGGTAGAGGCAGCGAATCGGCCCGGTCAGCGTCGCGCGCTGGATCAATCCGGGCGTCGGATAATAGGCGAACGCGATCGGCTCACCATCCCCCTGAGGCACCGGCTCCGCATAGAGATTCAGAACACGCTGGGCCGCCACGGAGACGGCCCGCGCGTCGTATGACCCTCCCGAGAGATTGATGCGCTGCATCACAGTCTCTGCCGTTCCAGGCCCGGCCAGTAGAACGGATTATTGAGCGGCGTGAGGACGGCAGGCATTCCAAGCGTGGGAACCTGCACGTTGGCATTGCGAATCGTGGAGAGGGCTGCCTTTGCACAGGCCACCACGGTAGGGCTCGCCTCCTGACCGTATGAAGGTGCAAGCCGCGCGGCCAGCGTCCACATGATCGCGTCCCAATACTCCGGGGGAAGGTTTACCACGCTGGCAATCGTCAGATTGGCCGCCAGAGGCTCATGATAGAGAATGTGGAGTTCCCAACGCCCCGCGCCCGGAATGGGCCAAGGGCGCAGTTCGCCGGCCGGGTAGGCTGGGTTATAATGCGCCATGCTCGGCCACGTGCTCAGCGCCTTGAGCCCGAGATTCACATAATCCTCGTAGGAGGGAATCAGCGTGAGGGGGTAATCTATGGGTTGCAGTCCCTGGTCGAGGCCATCTGAACCGATGTCGAAATCAGTGGAAAAGAACGCGGGGGAAAAATCGCCGAGATAAGCGCCCCCCGCAGGGACGACACGCCCCACGAGGTAGTCCACGGCCGGGAAATCTCCCGCCGCGAAATCCCCCGCGACGGTGTAGGTGCCTCCGGGCAGCAGGCGCGCATAGGCCGCTTCGATCTGTGCCGGGCGCACGGGCGCGTTGAAATCGCAACCGGGCCCCACATAATAGACGGACTGCCCGTCAGCCTGGCAGGTGCGATCCACCAGATTCGGAACGAGCCAGCGTTTGCGCTGCCACTGCGCCAGCAGCATATTGATCTGCATCACGCCGTCGAACAGGTCCGCATGGTTGGCAGTCGTCCCCATTGCTCCCACGCCGATCTGCCGCAGCGCCATATTGACGAGGTCGGTGACGCGATAACCCTGGACAGGATCGGGAGCGCCGCTAATGCTTCCTGACATTCGGTGGACGGCCCTTTCGACGCGTTACGGGCATTTGTGGCGCTTCCGGAGCGGGCGGCGCCGGGAGGGCCGCGAAGCGCGCTTTCACACGCGCTTCCTGCTCTGCGTCCCGGACGGTTACCGTTGTGTAGCCGTCGGGAGCGCGGAGGGTGCGCGGATACCGGCTGATCACTCAACCAGTTCCGGCACGATGACCGCCCAGTCGGGGCGCAGCATGCCGAGGCCGTAGAGCACGTCGAGCCGCGTGGCCCTCGTGTCATCAGACCCGTTGTAATAGGTGAGCGTCCGGAGGCTGACGCCGTCCAGAGAGGCGCGGCCGCAGTCCACCACGCCGCGATCGACCATTTCCAGATCGACAGTGGCGAGGGTCATTGCCCTTTTGGAATAGAGCATGTTGCGCCGGATGACGGACCCGGCGGGAGCTACCAGCTTGACAACCGCCCCTGCCGCCGGAGCGGAGTCCACCGTCTGATAAGGCACCGCACTCCCATTTGCAGGAGGAATGATCGCGGGAGAGATCGGAATGGAGGTAGCCCCGGATGCGCAATCCGCCAGCACCACGAACTGCTGCAAAATGTGCAGCGAGTTTTTGTTGATGCGGTTCACGCGATTGACGCCCGCAATGGTGATCACGTCCCCCGCATTCAGCGTGCCATTGATCGCGGAAACAGTCAGTACCGAGGAATGCGGCGACGCGCTGGACGAGATCGTACTGACCGGCGCGCCGTTGGGCGTGTAGTTGCCATACGCGCCCGTCGCCGTCGCCGTGCTGTCGTAGGAGCCGGTCTGGCTGATAGCCACAGTCTGGTCCTGCATCCACCCCTGCACGCCCAGGATTTTCGAGCCCATCTGCCCATCGATCGTCTGCCGCGAGACTCGATCCGTCGGATTGAACATCCCCATCATGCCCGCCACGGTGTTCGCGTCGGTCATCGGGTCAAGCACAGCGTAGCGGTCGCCCAACGGCGCGTTGCAGGCGGTCAGGACCGCCTTGGCCTGCAACCACGTCTGGGAGGACGGCGCGATGAGGTTGCCGGATTCGTCGGTGTTGAGCACCATGTTGGACGCCTGGAGGGCAAGCGTCATGGCGTCGGACGCCACCTGTCCTACCAGCGCGTTCACGGCGGGAGCAATGTAGCGCGCCGAGAAGTCATCCATATTCAGCGTCCGCTCCTGCGTGCTGAACGACATCGGGACGTTTTTCCGGTAGTTGATCACCAGCGGGATAGAACGTTCCGCAGTGGCCTCGGGATTCACGGTCGGACCGTCCTGAACGACATAGTCATTCGGGAGGCGAACATTGATCGTCGCGCCGATTTTCGCGCCTGCGCGCGCGAACTGGTCCTGATATTCGCGGGAAACATTCTGGATGAAATCGTTGGTGTTTCGACGGAGCATGAGTGCTTCGCGCGTGATCATGCTGTTATTGATAAGGTTGTTTGACACTGTGGGGGTTTCTTTCACGCATGGCGCATATGCGCCTCGTGTCCCGCCCTCGCTGGCAGAGCGTGCGCCGGTTACGACCGGAAACCCCCGTGGTGTCGCCCGTCAGCGCGCCGGATAGCCCCGGCGAGGCGCAGCTTTAGAGCCCTGCGGCTATTTTTTCGACCGGAGCCGGATATATTCCTCCGGGCTCAGATCAGGATCGTATATCGAACGGCTGGACACCGTCCGGGTCGAGCCACCCGTTGCGGCCACGGGAGGAGGCGCCTTTGACACCTGCGGCGCGGGAGACGCCGGGGCGTTTGGCGTGGAAGCCACACTGGGAGGTGTCAGCTTCGTGGCGAACTTCTCCAGCAACGCCAACTGCCTGCGCTCCGGAGCGGAAAATAGTTCTGACGCGGCGTCAGGGTCGTGCGCGAGAGCATAATACACTTCGCCACTATTCGGCAACTCCGATATATCGCGTATAATCTGCTGGTGTTGCCTATTACCGAAATCGAGCCCCGCATAGGCCGCAAGCGCCTGCGTAGCGGTTCCGATAGCACCTTCGCCGTGCTTTGCCGCCAGAGAATCCGCCACGCGCCGCGTCACTATACCGAACTCGGCCTGCTCTCGCTGCTCCGCCATGCGCCGCTCGGCGGCCGCGCGTTCCTCAGCGCGCACCTGCGCGACAGTGGGTTCCGGCTCTACCTCCCGCTCCCCTCGCGCTACAGCCAGCGCGCGTCGGAGGTTCTCATTCTCCTCCTTGGCGCGGGATGCCTCCTCCTCAGCCTCACGGCGATGACGCGTGAGCACGTCGATGCGCTTGAGGAGCCCTGCCGGAACTTTCGGGGCTCCCGGCGTCTTTGGCGCTTCTTCCGGTGCCGGATTTGATGTCGCGGACTCTCCGCCGTCCGGATCGGGCGCGGGAGGAGTGGCAGTCTCACTGCCAAATGCTACCCCGCCGAAGCGATCGGCAGGCGCATCGTCGGAGGGCGCGAGAGGAGGGGCGGCTTCGATAGTTTCGCTCATGAGTCGATGGCTCCAATGACGGGGTTGGGGGCGTGGATTTCGCCGCCAGGCGGGTTGTCGCTCGGGAGGCGGCGGATTTCGCCTGGCGCGCTGGGGGGAACGGGCGCGTTCGGGGTGCCCTGCTCGGCGAGGATTTGGCGGATCAGGTTTTCGAGCACAGGCTTGAGGCTCTCGGGCGCGATGGAGCCGATCGCCGCCATCTCGTCCGTTTGCTGCTGGCGCCGCTTAGTATCTTGATCCATCAGGTCCATGACCGCATCATGACGCTGCTTGCTGGCACGCAGGCCGATATCGGCCTGCTTGTCCCTTATCTGCTGCTGCAATTGCGCAATCGTCGCCTGCGCCTGCTGCAACTGCTGCTGGGCCAGCGCAAGACGTGGATCATCGGACGCAGGCTTGAGGCGGTCGGCAATTTCGTCCGCCAGCGGGAAGTCCGCCGCCTTGAACACCAGATCGCCAATCTGCCCCATGAGCGCAGGGGCGGCCTGCAATACCTGCGTCAGCGCCGCGAACGCCTCCTGCCGCTGCGTGGCATACGCAGGTCCCACGTCCGGCTCTACGTCATACCGCCCGACAGTCGGATTGACGGCGAGGATGGCCCCCTGAATCTCAAGCTGTTCCTCCTCGCTGAGCCCGGCCGGAGGCTGCGCGTCACCAGGGAGCGCGATTTTCGTGGCCGTTGGCAACCGAGGATCGAGCACGGCCTGAGACTGCTGCCCGTCCACTCCGATCACCTGCAATGCGCGCTGCGTGTCGTAGAGCGCCGGGAGAGCCCCGATCAGGAGGCGGCCGATATAGCGGAGCGCCATCCCCTGATTGTCGGTATAATGGTAATTCGCCGTGTCGCTCTGGCGTTGGCGCTGGTTGATCGCAACGCCGGAGCGTTCGTTGCCGGGAGCCCCCATCTCCGCCTGATACTGGCCCGTGACCATCTGCATCCACTGATCAGCGGACTGCATGCCCTGCAAATGTCCGGTTGATCCGGTCGGCGGCTCGACGCGCGTTGGTGGAGCGATCGGCGCGCCGTCATCGTCCACATCGTTATAGGGCAAAAATGCGGCATTGCTGACATTGGCGTTCGCCCATTCGTTTTCGAGGCTCTCGAACGCGCGAGCAGGTCCAACCCATGGCGCTTTGGTTTGGAGCGCCACGCTCTCCACAAACGCGGACGCGGTGTAGTTGAACATGCGCTGTGCATCGACCAGCGAGCGCACGAGCCCCTTTCGGTCGAGCCGCCCTTCTATCACCGTCTCGATGCCGATCCATGGAACGAGCGGGATCAGTTTGAATACCGTAGGGCCGGAGGAGATAACACGATCACCCGCGATCAGGAAAAACTCCACCTCCTGATCCGTTACAGGACGCGAGGGCGCTTTCAATGCGCGGCACAGTTCGCGCTGCTCATCCGACATCTCGCTCTCGCGCGTGGGTTGCGGCGCCATCCCCAAAGCAGTCGATCCCGGAAACAGCCACAGCCTGTCCTTTTTCTCGCTGCGGCGATAGTACCGAAAAACGCGCACGATATCCCGCTCCTGCTCGGGCCCGCGATCGTGCTGATTGTCCGCCGCGATCGAGAGCGGCGCCCCGTGAATGTCGTCATTGCCAGGATAAAGACGATCGAACTCGGCGCGGTCCATCTCCTCACAGATCATCGCCCATGTCTGGTCCGAGTGGTCGGGCTCCGTCGTATTAGGGTCCGCATAGACGGAAAGCGGGTTAGAGACGGCGTTGATGAAAAAATCCTGGTCGAACGTGTCCACTCCCGGAATGTAATCCGTGGTAATATGCACCCACCCGAGGCCTTGCCGAACCTGCCCCTGGATAGCGCAATTATAGGCATTCTGCTGAGCGTTGGACTGGCATTCGATGTGCCTTACAACCCCCTCAATCACCTCTGCGGCTTTGGCCGTGGCACCGAATCCTACCGCGTTGACCTTGATGCCCATCTGGGTCTGCCGCGCCTGGTTCTCCACCTGGAACACATGCTGGGCCGTCTTGTTGATCGTGAGGCATGGGCGCGGCGAACCGCCGAACGTGCCCACCCGAGCCTGATAAACGGCATCGTCCCATTGGCCGTGATTATATGCGTCCGCATGGAAAAAGCGCAGGTCATCCAGCGCGCGCCTGCGCCATGCCGCCTCATAATCCTGCGCGGCGGTGAACCGCTCCTTCACTTCGCGGATGATATCGGCATCTGTTTCTTTTGGAGATTCATTCATAGGCATAACCTATAACAAATGCCAGGTGCAGCGTACAGAAAAATCAACATCGCCCGTCATGCCCCCATCCATCCGCTCGCGGCGCCCACGAACTGAGGGCGCGGGACGGTCTTCTGAGGCGGCTTGGGGCGAGGATCATTGATGGCCACGGCCAGTTGCCGGAACGCATCCGCGCCGTGGGACGCGTCGTCATGCAGCGGCTTTTTGCTGAACTGGCCGGTTTGTTGATCGACATCATAGCGATAGCGGCGCAGAGAATTGAGGCCATCAGCACATTTCTGCTCGTCGAACCAGATGCGAGGGAATAGTGCGCGCGCCGCGCTGATCCCGGCGGCGACAGGAAGTTGCGGGAGCACCGTCACGGGCATGTTGCGACTTCGAAGCTGCGCCGCGATCGTCTTTCCTGCGGCCGACAATTGGCCTTGGTTGGCGTCGTGAGGGAGAAAATGGCGCTCATATTGGTAGCCTCGGCGCTCCAACACCCCGACATAATGGTCTAATCCCTCCATCCGCATCTGATAGAAATCGATCGCCCGGATATCGAAGCCGATTTTCTGCCAGAACCAGATGGAGGTCATATCGCTCCACCCCAAATCCCACGCCGTAAAAACGGGCACCCACGGATCATGCTCCACCCGGCAGATGCGCCCCTCGTCTGTGGCCTGCCGAATTTCGCCGGCGTAGATCGCCCCCTCAAGAACCTGGCGCGGGTTGCCTTGCCACACGTTCAGCCACGCGTCGTAATCAGTTGCCTTCAATTGCTCCATTTCTTCTCGCAGCACTGCAGGAAAGAAGGGATTCTGGTCCCAGTTCACTTTCCGAACGATGGCGTTTCGCGGCGCGCTGAGAACGAACCGGCGATATACCTCGTCCTCGGCTAGTTCCGGGTTGAAGCCGAGCCATATTTCAGATCCCTCCTTCCGGATGGTGGGAATCAGAACATCGAGACTTCCCTTTGTGATTGTCTGCGCCTCCTCGACCCAGCAGCGATCGACGCCCTCGATTGATTTTATCGACGCGATATTGTGACGCAGTCCGGCAAAAATGAATTCAGTGCCGTTCCGCCCAACAATCGTTGTGTTCTGCACCGTGTAGAAATCGGCCAGCGCAGCATGCCGCGCGATGTGGTCAGCCAGAAGCGAATGAACAGAGTCGGCAATCGATTTCTGAAACTCTCTCGCGCACAAAACGCGCAACGGCTTTTCCGCGCCCTGGATGAGAAGCGCCAGCGCCATTCCCCACGACTTGCCTGATCCTCGGCCCCCATACGCCACCTTGTAACGCGCGGGCTCGAACAGGAACGCGAGACTTTCCGGGAACTGGATATCATTCATGCGGGCGCACCACGGTCACGACGAGGCCAACGGGAACTCCTCCCTCCCCCGATATCTGAACCGTCTCTTTCGCCTTGCCCCACGCCCGATCCAGGAGGGCATTCGCGGCAGACACACGCGCGGCCTCGGGTGCCTTTTTATTGCCCGCTATTTCCGCCAACGCATCAATTGCGGCCATCGTGTGGGAGCGCGCGAGGCGGATAACGTCTTGTAGTTCGCGCGGCCTGCCACCCGGATTGCCGCTCTGCCCCTTAACAAAACCCTTCCCGGTAATGCCGCCCCCTTTATTCTTACGTTCAGGCAGATTGCTCTCAACCACGCGCGAACCTCCCCTTCGCATCGCGCTTCGGAAGCGGTGCGTCAGAAGCCGCTACAGGACATTTTGACGTCTGTCCGCAGTCACCTAGCTGACCCACGTCCTGAACCCGCTCAGCACCCGGAAAAACGGCCTCTCCGTCGATCTGGCTTCTGAGGCGCGCCACCTCGGCGCGAAGCCGGGCGTTCTCGGCGTTGACGGCGTCCATGGCCACCCTGAACTCGGGAGCGAGCGCCGCATCGGCCCGGAGCGCGTCACGCTCGGCGGCGGCACGCCCATACTGCCGCTCCCACCACCTGGCGCCCGTGGTGTCGCCGTAGAGCACCACGGCGCGGATTTTCCGGAGCCTGTCGATCACTGCGCGCATCACCACCCTCCCGCGATCGAGACGCCGACGCCGATGGTCAGCCAGACGGCGACCCAGGCGCAGACGAGGAGCACGAACGCGACGGTGCTGCTCTGCGGCACGGGCTCGCCCGGCTCGTCCTCGGGCTCGTCCTCCGCCCAGGACGCGGGGCCCGGCAGGAATGCGCTCTGGTCCACGCGCTCGCTCCACGGGCGAGGATCGGTGTGCGCGGGGTTCTGGCTCACGTAGGGGGTGGTCATGGGCGGATTCTTCCATAGGCAGCCGGTGGAGTACAGCGGAAACGGTGGGAATGGGTGAGACGCGGATCACCACGCATTGGAGGATTGTCCTTCTTCCTCATCCCGGAACCACGTGGATGGTCCGTCGAAAAACATCGGAATCGTGCCGGTGCGGCCGCTCCGGTTTTTCATCACGATGAGATCGGCGCGTCCCCGCACCTCTTCGAGGCGCCGCAGGGTTTCATCGGAGCGCGTTTTATAGGCGCTGTCCGACTCATTGAAATTTCGAACCGGAACACCATCCGCCATGCGAGTCTGAATTGCCGCCTCCTCGCGGAATACCCCGATGACGGCTCGCGCATCCTGCTCGATGGCGCCACTCTCGCGGATATCCGACATGGTCGGGCGCCGGTCCTCGCGATTTTCGCTCTGCCGGTTAAGCTGGGACAGCACGACGACGGGGATATCCAGTTCGCGTGCCAGGCGTGCGATGTCGGAAGATATTCCCGTCACCTCGGCCACGCGGTTGCCCGCACGCCGCGCTTCGGGCGTGCCGCGCATCAGGCCGATATAATCCAGGACGATGAATGCAATTCCTGCCTTCTCGCGCTTCATGCGCTTGGCTCGCGTGGCGATCTGCGCGACGGTCACGCCCGGCCTGTCGTCGATCACGAGCGGGATTCCTGCCGCTTCGGTAGACGCTATGGCGATCCGCTCCATGACATCGTCGCCGAGCGGACGAACGCCATCCTTGAATCTCCAATGCCCCGAAATCACGGCGCTGGACGGGAGTTTCGTTTTCGCGGCAATCACCCGCGCCATCAATTCGGAGGGAGACATCTCGCCGCTCCAGAACAGTCCGCGCCCATGGTTGAGGGCCATGCGAACGGCGAGACACATGCCGATCGACGATTTGCCCATGGCCGGCCGCCCCGCGATGACATACATGCCGCCACGATGGAATCCGTCCAGCCACGCATCCAGTGCGGCATAGCCGCTCGATATGCCGGAAAGCGTAATGCCGTTACGCCAATTCTGGTCAAGTTGCTCGCGAAGGGCGTTGACGGCGACGAGGGCGGTAACGACGGGGCGGTAGCTATCGCCGCTGTCAACGATCTGGTTGAGCGCCTCCTGAGCCTCCTCCAGGACAGTCGCCGCTTCTCGCGGGTCGTGGCGGAGATTGGTCAGAAAATCATTCGCGACGGACTTGCCTGCGCGTGCCACCCAGCAATCCCGGATGGCACGGGCATATTCGGGGGCCATGAACGGGGCAGTAAAAGCGCCGGTCATCCGTGACAGGTAGGATTCCCACGCCGGGCCGGTGACGGCATTCGACCGGGCCTCGTTGCGGACGGTGATCGGATCGACGCGGCGGCCGCCCCGAATGCGCGCCGCGATGATCCGGAAAAATTCGGCATGCACCTCGTCCGCGAAATGGTCGGCGGTCACGATTTCCGCAACGGCGTCGAACACGCCGTCGTTGACCATCAGCGTGCCGAGGAGGGCCTGTTCCGCATCGGGGTTCTCGAATGAGCGGCCAGGGGGCACGAGTTCAGCGAGCTTCAATATCGTTTCTCCCAAGCATCAGATCGGCCATCGAGGCCATCGCATTTCCGGTGGCGGCGTTCTCGTCCTGGGCCTCTTCCCGGCTGATGCGGCCGCTGCGCAGAGCTTCGACCCACCGGGCGATCATCTCGCGCCGAGCGGCGTAGAAGGGTTCGATTTCCGTGATCATGCCGCCACCTTTCCTCGAAAATCTTCCGGCTTGGGGGCTGGTCCTTCGTGGCCGTTCCGCGCCCATTCCCTGGCGGCCGCCCGGTATGCCCTCTCCTCCTCCGGCGTCAGGCTGAACGCGGATTTTTGGCCCCCCTCCATCCGTTTCCGGATTGCCGCCTCGATCCACGGGACCGGATCGACCGGCCTGTGCTCGGCTGCGGCGAGGATGACGGCGTTCAGCATGGCGCAGTCGTCGCGGCAACCCTTGAGCCAGCGCCCGATGAGGCTGCGGGACTGGCCCTCGGATTTGCCGGTGAGGCGACGAACGGCCTGGACGCCGAGGGACCAGACGAGGCTGCGGGTGTCGGGAGGGGGTTGGGGCCGGGGGGCTTGGGGCGGTGGATTGTCGAAGAGGGCGATCTGGCTGTCGCGGCCATCGGCCCCGACGACGGCGTGAGCCGTGTCGTCTGAACGAAGTGAAGACGTTGGTGGTTCTTGGTGGTTCTTGGTGGTTCTGTGGTTAGGCACGTGGTGCCGGTCGTTAGGCACGTGGTGCCGGTCGTTAGGCACGTGGTGCCGGTTTGAGGTAGGCATGTGGTGCCGGTTTTCCGGCATGTGGTGCCGGTTGTCCTTTCTGGCTGATTCCTTCCGCGAGAGGCTTTCGACCATCTCGGCGGTCACTTCCTCAAGGTCGAGAGAGAGCTGGATTTTCGACCTTTGTCCTTTCCCGCCGTCCATTTTAATGATGTCCGCGCGTCTCAACGCATGCACTGCATAGCGCACGGCGCGCTCGGAAAGGCCCGTCATCTCAACTATGAGGCCCTGAGAGGGCCAGCACACCCCGTCGTCGTTGGCATGCTCTGCCATCACGAGGAGCACGAATTTTGTGTTGGTGGGGAGCTTCAGAGAGAAGGCCCATTTGATCGCACGCACGCTCACAGCACACTTCCTTCAGCGCGGGCGCGGATCACATCGAACCCCTCCTGCACGCATATTTTTTCGACGAGATCGAGAGAGGGAAATTGCGTCGCGGTTGTGCCGTCAGCGACGGCGCGGCGACGAAAATCAGCTATTTGCCGGGCCAGATCGTCGGCCAGCCAATCCCTGGCTCGCCCTTTGGCGGCGATTGTTTTCGCGCACGCCAGGACGGTAAGAAAATTCTCCGCGAATACGGAGCCCGAAAGGCAGCGGATAGCCTCGATCGTCATGCCATCACCTCCGCCACGACAATTTCAGTGACCATGATCTCTGTCCTTGCCTCGGCGCGCTTGCACCGGACGGAGCGGACGTCGAGGTCGATATGGCGGGGGCTGTCATCCACGATGACGCCGATGCCGTATTTGTTGCGAACGCTGCCGTCCGCCCGGAGTGAGGGGGTTGTGAGGCAGTCAAGGAGGTCCTTCACGCCGCCGAACAATCCGTCGGTGTCCGGCGAGCCGCAGGAGTAGCGCACGACCTCGATACGCGCCCGCTCGAACGGTTGCGCGGGCCGCTCGCTGCCGAGGATGGACGCGATCAGCGCGGCAGTCCTGCGCTTCTCAGCCGCGCGCCTGCGGTAGTGCTTGCGCTGCTGGACGTTGAGCAGCGGGAACGGCTCGGGGAGGGTGAAGCGCAAGATTCTCATGGCGCGCCCATGCGTATCGGAGGCCACGACAACCGCGACAGGCTTTTTAGCGTGTCTGCTCGGGACCAGAGTTTTGGAACCTCCATTTCGGGGGGAGGCATTGTGGCGGATATTATTGCGGCGAACATTTCGGGGGCGCTATCTATCGCCAGCCTGAGACGTGGCCTCACAATCAATCCGCGCTTGATCCCTTCCATCAGTTCACGCAGGAGAGCAGGAGACGCACCATCGGTAGCCTCGGCGAGACAATCCAGATCATCGTCAGGTAGCGTGAAGGGGCTGAGATAGCGCTTCAGGATCGCGAACCGCTCATCGGCGCCGGGGAGAGCAATCCCGATTTGCATATTGAATCGACGCCAAAGGGCGGCATCAATGTTGTCGGGCATGTTCGTGGCGGCGATGAAATAGCCCGCGTTGAACTCCTCGACCTTTCGCAGCAGAACAGTCAGCGCCGAGTTTTTCTCATCGTCGCACTGGCCGCCCGTTCGGGCGCCCCGGCTTGCACCGATCGCCTCGACCTCATCCATGAACAGGACCACTTGCGTGTCGGCAACAGCGAGCCCATCGAACAGCTTGGCTATGTTCTTTCCGCTTTCCCCCAAAAAAGCACCGATCAGATGCTCAGACCCGACTACCACCATCGGGAGGCCCAGCCGAGCGGCAAAATGGTGGGCCATCGTGGTCTTGCCGCACCCTGGAGGTCCATACAGCAGCGCATTCGCACGGGGCTTGATGCCAACCACCCGCAGTTCATCGGCGGCACGGATTTCCGCCATCCACTGGGCGAGTACCTGCCGAACATGCAGCCCGAGGATCGGCTCCTCTGCATCACCCGGCGCACGGATATCCATATGGACGCCAAGGATCGACCGGAGCCTCTCGCATGCATCTTCTGGTAATTTCTTGCTTAATCGCGTGGGTTCGATATCGACAGGACGCCTCATCCCCCAGCGTCCTCCGCCTTCTCTTTCTTCGGCGGTGAACGGCGCCACGCAGGCGGAATATCCATCCCGTCGCTGCCGGATTCCGCGCAGAAGCCTTCGTCCCATGCCGCGCGGGCCGGATCGCTGGCACCGAACGGATTATCCGTTACTCGCCGTCCGGCATGGAAAGCGTCGGCACCCATACGCCGCGCTTCGTCGGGAAGCGTGCGTTGCGGCTGCGCCGGCTCGGATGCATCCGCTTCATCGAACATATCGGGAGTATCGGGATCGCGCTCGTCGTCCTCGTGATCGCGACCCTCCATCCGCTTGCGGGCCGCGTCTCCCAAGGGCGTGCCGTCCAGCATCCCGAGCGCGGCACGATACATCTCACAGAGCGCATTCCATTCCTGCCGGGCGGCATCGGTCATGTCGCGCTCCTTGATCATCTGCGCGATGACCTTCGGATCGAACCCTGCTGATTTCGCTTCGGCCTTGACGCTCTTGATCTGGTCCTGGATTTCCTTCTTCTCGTCGTTAAGGCGTTCGATCCGCTGAACGAACGAGAGCAGGCGCATATTGGAGTTCGGAATGTTCACCGCAGAATCTCCCGCTTTGCCTCGGCCAGGGCCGCGCGCATTTTTTCGATCAGGACCGGCAGCTCGCCGCGCCACCACGACACGCGCAGGACGAGGAGCCTCACGGACGGAGGAGGTCCGGCGTCATGTCCGATGCCGCAAAATCCTCCTGTCAATCTGAACCAGGGCATGTCTTCCTTTCGCGAGCGGCTTTCCGCTCGGCAACGAGGGCGTTCACCTCGTCAGCAATCGAGTTGCAGGAGGCCATCAGTTCGATGAGCGCCTCGGCATCGGGCGTGCATGTTCCTGAAAGCCAGTTACGAGCCGCCCTGGGCGTCTTTCCGGACGCGCGGGCAAGCATTTCCTGCGCAAAGCGGAGCGGCTTGAATTCGCGCGCAATCGCTGTAAGCAGTGAATCCCTCACAGGGCGAACGGTGGCCGTCAAAGCCTCGTCTCCCCGCTGAATTGACCTAAATAGGCCTGTTTTTGACCAATCATTCCGCATTCAATCACTCCAATCTGGTTCTGCGACGAACCGAGAGGAGCAACCGAGATGGAGGAGCCGATCAGAGAGCCGAAACCGGCGAGGAAACAGGAGATCGACATGAGCCCCATCCTCGCCGAGACGCTGGTGCGCCTGGCGCAGGCGTGGCGGATCACGCACCCCACGGTCATGCCGGAGACGCGCGAGTATCTCGCGTCCCTCGTGCTGATCGAGATGGGGTGCAAGGAGGTCATGGAGTGATCAGCGCCAGCGTTCAGCGAAATGCGACACGCGCACGCCCGGATAGGGCGGCACGGGCTCATCGCCCCAGATCGAGCCCCATGTCATAGGAGCACCGTCCATGAGGACGCCTCCCTCGCGCCATGAGCGATGGGGCGTGGAGAGCGTCACGCCGAGCGCCTGCTCGAAAAGCGGCGCGAACGACTCGGGGATGCGGGCGAGCTTGCGCCACTTCATGAGCTCGCGCACGGAACGCCGGGCGGATTTAAGCACCTGGCGCAACGCCGGCGGATCCGCCAGCAGCCGGTCGATCGCCTGCACGTCGGAGATATACGGAATCCGGACCGGCTCGGGGGGAGCGTCAGGCTGCACGGGGGCACTCGCCGTCCGCGCCCTGATCTTGGCCCACCTGCTTGCCACGCTCTCTTTCGAGCGCGCCATTTCGGTAGCGGCCGCATGGAGGGTCTTGCCGCTCTCGACGAGAGCGAGGAGCCGCGCATCCGCCTGCGCGTCCCAGAGGGCGTATGAGCGCGTCATCGCACGTCCTCCGTTCCGAGACGCCGGAGCGCGGCCTCGAACTCGCGGGTCTGGAGTCGATCGGCGACAATCATCCCGATGCCGCAGATAAGGGCCTGAACGCCGAGCCCCATGAAGAAGCCGAGGGTGAAGGGGCTCATCACGCCTCCTCCTTCGCGGTGGAGGCCACATCTAAAGTGGGAAAATCATGACCTGGTGGCCAATTGTGCTGAAACCAGTCGAGAGCGCGTTCATAATTCCTCAGTGTCAGGTTTCCCCCCGAACGCACCCGCGACAGTGTGCGGCTGTTTTTAAATATGATTCCGGAGACGGTAGGGACCGCCACTCCGCGCGCTGCGCAGTAGGCATCCGTCAGGCTCAAGAGTGTTTCAGAAAGGCTCATACGCCAAGAATACGGTATTTATACCGCACAGTGCAAGCGAAAATCCGGCCCTCTTACCGCGTGCGATGCCAAGCCTGATGCGGCACTTTCACCGCATGGACATCCCTGAATTTCTTCGCCGTTATGAGGAAAGCCTTAAGCGCGCCGATTTCAGTAACCGCAAGGCGACCGAGCTAGCGGGCGTGAAGGAAGACAGCACCCGCAATCCACGCCGCAAGGGCACCTCCCCAGACATTCTATCGGTCATCAAGCTCGCAAAGGTGCTTGATGTGTCTCCATTTTATTTTCTCGAACCTCTCGGGATTACGCCTGAACTCCTGGAGCATCGCCCGGCGCGCGGCGAACCGGGTGAGTTCGTCCAGCATCCCGAGGAACTCGGCTGGCTTCGTCTCTACCGAAGCATAGACAAGGCGAAGCGCCCCATGGTTGCTGCTATGGTCAGGGGAGCTATCGACTCCGATGCCGCCTGACTCCCCTCCATCGATTCGCTTGCTTCTTCCCATTCACGGGAGCGTGGCACATGTTCCTGTTTTGTTCCAGAACGAATCGGGGAGGGACGGCGTTTTAACGGGTGGCGTGGGGAAGTGGGTCTGGAAGTGGGGGGGAATAGTGGAGAGAAATAATTACTCGGCGGCAAATGCCGAAAAGAACCTAGAAAAGAAATTAGAAAACTTTCAAAGATGGGTTAGAAAGAAAGGAATAAATAGAAATTGTGTAGAATGCGGCAGCGCATCATTCAGTTTAATGGGTAGAGATGGCAGTAATACCGTTCTTCCTCTCGATACAATTTTTGAGTTTTACAACACGTACGCCTTTGAGTGTAAGAATTGTGGTTATATAAAGCAATTTTCATCTGCAATTGTAGAAAGGGGGCTGACGGAAGATGATGGCTGATCCTCCGCCTTCTTCAGCAACCGATTCCCCGCCGCAACCTCGAGCGGGAATCTCCCAAACGCCTCTTGCTAGAGCATTTTCCTTTCAATCTGGCTCATACCCTGCTGCGGTGAAGAAATTCACGCACTCTGCTGGCGAGACCTGATCGATCAGGATGCCGATC
>NZ_SLZN01000026.1 GCF_004346035.1 Acidomonas methanolica
CGGCCAGAAAACGAAGCTGACGCGCCGCTGGGCCAGACGCGGCACCCGTCCACGCGCGCCTGCCGATCAGCGCACACGTTCGGCCTGGATCTTCGTAGCGATCTGTCCGGCGCTGGGCAAGGGAGCGGCCCTCGTCCTGCCCTGGTGCAACCTCCACGCCATGAACCGGCATCTCGACGAGATCTCGCAGGCCGTAGCGCCAGGCGCTCACGCCATCCTCATCGTCGATCAGGCAGCGTGGCATACCAGCCCGAAACTCGATATCCCCGCCAACATCACCATCCTGCCGCTCCCGCCACGCTCGCCCGAATTGAACCCGGTGGAAAACGTCTGGCAGTTCATGCGCAATACCTGGCTGTCGAACCGGATCTTCCGCACCTGCGACGACATCGTCGATATCTGCTGCCACGCCTGGAACCAGCTCGTCGACCAGCCCTGGCGCATCATGTCCCTCGGGCTACGACAATGGGCACATGGGTTTTAACAAACAGGAGTTGGTATTCGATCCCATGATACGAACTTCACCGTCTGCGACCTCCACACGTTGGGCGAGCGCGCGCAGATGGTCGCGGCGGTAGCCGCCGCCTTCCAGCCGGATACGCTCGCGGGCGGTCGTGGCGAATTTGCACAGCATCTGCGGCGTCAGCCTTGGCCTGATCGCGGATGGCCTTGAGGCCGTCAATGCGGTCTTTCAGCGCCGGGTCATCCAGATCGGCCATGCCCGCCTCGCTGGCATCATAGAGACGCTTGAGCCGCAGTTCCGATCCGGCTGACCGTTTGTTGAGTTCCGCGATATGCTCGCGGCGGCGCTCTGAATGTTCCTCCCTGCGGTCGAGCGCGGCGGCAAGGACGGTTTCCAGCCGCTCGGGCTGGAGAAGCTGATCTTCCAGATGGCTGGCGACAAGATCGTCCAGCTTGTCCATCGGCACGGCCATGCCCTCGCAGGCGGTCGGTCCCTGACGCGCCTTCATGGAGCAAGCATAGTAGGGATAGCGCCCGCCCTTGCCGGTGCGGATGGTCATGGCCCCGCCGCACTCGGCGCAATGGATAAGGCCGGTCAGCATGGCCGGGCCGCTGATGACTGCGGAAGGGATGACTGTCAGGTTGTTTGACCTACCGGATATCGGCCCCAAGGAGATTACAGAGAACTGGGTGGTTCGAAAAAGCCTGCCGGGTATTACGCCTTTTGCGCGCGTTTCGGCGTAACGTTCTTATTCCTTAATGAAACTGTGGCATGGTATTACCCATGTGACAGATCGCCCCGCGATCCGGCGACGAGGCGGCAGAACAAGACCGCATTTGGCCTCGGGTAGTTTGACGATTTCGTCCGTCATTTCTCGAATGGCGGCGGCGAGGCGTCAGACCTCGGCGCGATCGGCATGCGTGACATACGTGGCCGGTCGATGGCCAGGTGTATCTATACGGCCATCGGCAATTTCGACCTTTTCTTGCGTTATCATCGCATCGCTCAACTTGAGCAACGCCACTCACGGCACCGAGACGCGGAATAAAAAATACGCTCACATCATCAAGCGAGAACGCGAGTTGGGGCGCCCGACACCGACTGCGGGCGCATCACGAACCATGAGATCAGGACGGCACACAGGCCCGCGCATAATCCTCCAGCACGAAGTCGATCGCTGCCAGAACAATGGCGCGGGGCGTACGCGCAACCGCACCGGAGCGCACGCGCGCGCCGACTTCCGGCAGAAACTGGCGCAAAAGCACATCCGGCAGACCGCTCTTTTCCAGGTCGGCGAACAGCCGCCCGACCGCCGCCTCGGCGGCGGGGGACGGCCAGTAATAGCGGATCCGGTCACTATAGCCATAATGGCGCAGCATGATCTGCTGCCCGGGCGATCCCGCATAATGGCTCGTCCAATGGCCGGGCGCGCCGATCATGACCTGCTCCATCGTCTCACGCAGGCTTTCGCTACCGGGACACAGCGCCGCGCGCAGGGCATCGAGCGCGTACAACGCCTCGCGCAACGCAAATGTCAGCCCGGGCCCCACCTTCAGCAGCGCGAAACCGTCCTCCACCAGCGCCCTCAACGCGGTTTCCGGTTGATAATCGGTCGAATGCGCCTCGAACACCCGGCCCGGCATCTCATCCAACGCGGCTACCAGAGACCGGGCGGCCTCACGGTCGTAATTCACCACCTCCCGTGCGCCGAATTCCACACCCGGCTGCACGACCAGCGCGATCACCCGCGACCAGACATCATCCCCCAACGCGCCGCGGAATACCGCCTCATGCGCCGCCAAAGTCCGCAACGCCGCGTCCGGCGCGGTCGGAACCAGATCGGCCAGATGGTCCGATCCCCCGCTCACACCGCCCGGAACCGGCACCTCGGTTCCCACGACATACACCGCCCGCCCAGGGGCGACGGCCTCGGCGCGCGCGGCCAAGGCACAGGCGCGGGCCGCCACGACATCATCGGGCAGCACGGCGGGTTCGCCGCGGCATCCCATGCTGGCGTCCAGATGCAGCTTGACGAAGCCCGCCTCGGCATAGGCCGCGATCATCGCCTCCGCCCGCCGCATCGCCTCATCCGGCGGCAGCGCTTTCCATGGATTGGGGCCCAGATGATCCCCTCCCAGCAGAATCAGGTCGCGCGGACATCCGGTCTCCTCCGCGATCCGCCAGACCATGTCGCGAAAATCGGCCGGCGTCATGCCGGTATAGCCGCCCTCCTGGTTGACCTGATTGCAGGTCGCCTCGATCAGAACCGGGCATCCGGTGCGCCCGGCACGCGCCAGCGCGGCCTCCAGCACCAGCGGATGCGCCGAACAGACCGACGCCAGCCCAACCCGGGCCGCCCGCGTAAGCGACGGATCATGCGCCTGCGCGACCAGGGCGCGGAACAAAGCCAAGGACATCACGTATCCTCATTGGATCACGAGTTCGGAATCAGACCGGGCACGCGCGAACGGCGCCCCCGCCCGGCCTGACGTTCAGGCGATCGTCACGACCTTGGTCAGGTGTCGGGGCGCCAACGTGTCCAGACCGCGCTGGCGGGCCACATATTCGCCCAGCAATTGCAGGACTGGCAGACAGAGCAGCGGCCGCACGTCGGCCGGCCCATCGACGGGCAGTTCGATGTCGCCCGGCCCGCCAATCCCCAGCACCCGCGCGCCCTTCGCCATCAGTTCCCGTGCGAGCTGCGCTTCCTCCCCGATCGTATCCGGGTGATACAGCATGATCACGCAGGACCGATCGTCGATCAGGCTGATCGGGCCATGGCGGTATTCCAGCGGATGATGCGCCTCGGTCTGGCTCAGGCTCATTTCCTGCAATTTCAGCGCGCCCTCGCGCGCCACGCCATACAGCGCCCCCGCGCCCAGAAAGACGAAATGCGATCGTCCCGCGACCACCTCGGACAGAAGCGGATCGGCCGCGCGCAACAGCGTCTCCGCCGCCCTCGTGGTCTCGGGCCCGACCGCGACACCGGCATAACGCAGGCCCATCAGCAGCATCAGGCTGGCCGAGGCCGTCATCACGATCCCTTCCTCAGGATGGGTATCGGCGAGCACGACCTCATCGGCATTGTGACACAACGCACTGCCCGGCGCGCAGCAGAAGGCGGTCAGCCCCAGCCCGGCCGCCCGGCTGACCTCGGCCGCGGCCACCGTCTCGGTCGATTCGCCACTCCGCGACAGGGCGACGACATGCGGCGCGATCGTGGCGGGCACGTAATTGTCCCGCCGCCGCGTCCATTCATTGCCCGGCACCGCGCGAGCCAGCACCCCGTTCATGTTCAGCGTCGCGGCGATCGAATCCGCGATATGGACTGACGTGCCGCATCCCACCACCACATGGACCAGCCCGGCACGCGACCGCACCCCGTTCATGACCAGTTTGTCCCATAGCGGGAATTGCTCGCGAATACCGCGTTCCGTTGCGTTCATGATCAATCCTCGTCTCTCATTTCCGTATGGATACTCGCATGGGTATTCAGCGCCGGGCTCGGTCAGGACGACGCCGGACCGAACAGACCGGCATCGGTCAGGCCGGTCGCCAGCCCCGCGATCCAGGCCGCATCGGGGTCCCACCCCGCCCGCCGGGCCGCCAGCAGCGCCGCGCCGCCGACCGGCGGCAACAGCGGCGCCACCGGCGCGCCGCATAAAGCGATGACGGCCCGACGCAGCGACGCATTCCGAAACGCCCCGCCGGCCTCGCACCAAGGTAGGGCGGGCCGTTGCAGCCTCCGGCGCGCCGCGTCGACATGCCCGGCCAGATGGGCCGCCGCCTGTTCCACGATCCGCCGCGCCGGCCCGTTACCCGCCGCCGCCAGACTCTCCACCCCCCGCGTCAGCTCCGCCACCGCCGAACGCGCATGACGCAGCCCGCCATACCAGTCCAGCAGGGCGCTATCGATCGCCCCCGGATCGTCAGGAAACCCCATGAACCGGCAGAACGGCTCGATGAAGGACACAGCCTCCGGCTCCCGCCCGTCCAGAGCCCGCGTCAGGGTCCCCAACGCCTCGCGCCCGATCCAGAAGGCGCTCCCCTCATCGCCGAACAGGTTCCCCCACCCTCCGACCCGAAGAGCATGGCCGTCCGGGTCCGCCGCCCAGACCATCGACCCGGTCCCGGCCAGCAGCAGAATCCCCTCGCCACCGCCGAACGCACCGACGCAGGCGATATCGACATCATTGCGCACGACGTACGGACACCGCCCCCATTCCGCCAGCATGCCCTCCTGACCGGCGCTGACCGCCGGGCTGCCACCGTAACCCGCCATGCCGAAACCGGCGGCGACGATGCCGCGCGGCAGGTCCGCCAGCAATCCGGCCATCTCCTCGCGCCAGTTCGGCCGGTCGAACGGATTGGTGCCGCCGCCCCGGCGCACATCCAGCACCGTGCCGCGCCGGTCGATCAGGACGAGCAGCGTTTTCGATCCGCCACCATCCATCGCCAACAGGCAGGGCTCGCCGGAAGCGTGCGACACGTTTTTTCCTCCGACCGACAGGTGTCATGCGATGACCCGATGCTTCCGATCAGAAAGCTCTCATGTCAAGTCATTTTTATGATCGTTCTTGATCGTTATTGCCATCATGCCCGATCCGTCCCGCTTCGGCCGTCTCGCCCCCCGTGGTCCGCACCCGCGTGCAGGCGACCCCCGCCTGGTCGAGACGGGCGAGCCATTCCGCGGAAATACCGTCATCCGTGATCAGGTGCCCCAGATCCTCCAGCCCCGCGACGCGAAACGTCGCATGACGCCCGAACTTGCTGCTGTCGATCAGCAGCAATCTCTCGCCCGCGCGCCGGACCATGGCGGCATTCAGGCTGGCTTCCTCGCAATCGGGCGTCGCGATCCCGCCATCGGGCTGCACCGCGCTCGCACCGAGAAAAAGCTGATCGAACCACAGACCTTCGATGGATCGCTCGGCCAGAGGGCCGACGATGCTGCGGTTTTCATTCCGCACGCGACCGGCCAGCAGGCACAGTTGAAGCTGCGAGGTATCGAGCAGCGCCTGCACAATGGCGATGCTGTTGGTGAACACCGTCAGCGGAATCGGCCCCATGCGCAGACGCCGCGCCAGTTGGAGGACCGTCGTCCCCGAATCGAGAAAGATCGAGGAATGCGGCCGCAACGACGCATAAGCCGCCTCGGCGATGGCCCGCTTGGTCATGAGGCAATGGCTCTCGCGCGCCTCGAACCCGATTTCGAGCCCGCCCGAATTGACGATTTCCGCCCCGCCATGCGTGCGCCGCACATGGCCCAGTTCCTCAAGGCGTTGCAGGTCGCGCCGCACCGTAACAACCGACGTATCCACGACACGCGCCAGCTCATTCACCCCCGTCGTGCCGTGGAGGTAGAGATAATGACGGATCTGGGTCAGGCGATCGGGCTGCATGGGGACCTGCGACGGAGCGGAGCCGATATTCTGGCATCATTCCCCCTCTTTCTCAATTCTCCCATCAAGAGCGATCATGGAGAGATCGTCACGATCCGTCATCCGTCGATTCTCTTTCGGAATCGAATGGTTTCCAACCAAAAAAAATATGGCATGCCGCCGCATTTCTGGCAGGATGCCCTATTAACTACCTGACGTTATTATATTTATTCCAAGTGATTTTTTTATGATCGTTTGTGATCGTTTGTGATCGTTTGTGATCGTTTTTGTATTGCAATTTCCTGAGAGCCCATGGCTAAACTGCGCCATAACCTTGCGATGCGAAGCAATGCCATGAACCAGCACGATCACGATCAATCATCTTGTTGCCGAATGTCCCGCCGATCGGCGGGCCTGCTGTCGCAGCTTGCCTTTCTTTTTTCCTGTTCGACCGTGCTCGCGGCGACCCCCGATCCGGCCGGAAGCAGGGTGGCGCGCCGCCACGATCATCCGCGACCGCCGGCCTCCGCCCACGCCACGCCGGCGGCAGCCCCGAAGCCTGCGCGGGACGAAAATATTCAGGTGGTCGGCGCGGCCTCCAGTGCGACCGGCGTGACGAACACGACACCCGGCGGCGGCCTGCTGGCCCCCGAAACCGCCGCCCAGGCCCAGCAGACCGTCACACGCGACTTCATCGCCAAGCAGTCGCCCACCAGCAATCCGCTCGCCCTGATCCAGTACGTTCCCGGCGTCACGCTCTCCAGCGCCGATGCGTTCGGCCAGTCGGACCAGAGCAGTTTCTATATGCGCGGCATGGGGCAGACCTCGGTCGGCTATACGCTCAACGGCATTCCCGCCGCCGATCCGTCGCATTATGTCCCCTTTACATCGCAGGCCGCCGATACCGAGAATATCAGCCACATCACGGTCCAGCAGGGCGTGGCGGACATCGCGATGCCGGTCTACAACGCTCTGGCGGGGTCGATTAAGGAATCACTGACCGACCCAGCCGAGCATTTCGGCGGCAAGATCGATCTCAGCTACGGCAACCATCAGGCGGCGCGCGAATTCATCCGTCTCGACAGCGGCAGGATCGGCCAGTCGGGAATCAAGACATTCGCCTCCTACTCCTACGGCACCCATGCGATGTGGCTCGGCCCGGGCCGCAGCCGCCGCTCGCATGTCGATGCGATGGCGCTCAGGGAATGGGGGGAAGGAAACAGCGCCCGCGTCTTCATGACCTATAATCAGAGCAGCGAACCGTATCTGATGAGCATCACGAAGCAGCAATGGGCTCAGTCCGGCCGCTCCGCCGCCTATTACGACCCGACCTATTCGACGGGTGACTATAACTATTACAAACTCAACGAGACCCACCAGCATTCCGTCATCATCGGCGCGCCGCTCTCCTTCAATCTCGGCCACGGCCTGACCTTCGAATCCTCACCTTATTACGTGCACATCCACGGCGCCGGCGATAACGGGCAGACCCAGGCGGAATACGGCTATAACGGCACCCAGCCCACCGGAAACCTCAACATCCCCAATGCCGTGGACGGGTACGCACCCGTACTGGCCATCGACAACTGGAACCAGCACTCGGCGGGGTTCAACAACAGCCTCAGCTGGAAACTCGGTCATAACGAACTGAAGGTCGGGTACTGGTACAATTATTACGACCAGCACGAAATCGCCCCCCTCTCGCAGATCGGACCGAATGGCGAGGGCGAGAATTACTGGGGAAAATATCCGATCCGGGGTCAGAACGGCGTGCCTCTGATGCTGTTCAACATCCATCTGATCCAGCAGCTCAACTCGGTGTTCCTTTCAGACACATACAAGGCGCTGAACGACCGACTGACCCTGAACGCCGGCTTCAAATTCGTCATGATGTCCTATCATTCGACGAACGCCATTCCGGGCGACCAGTATAATTACGGCCGCAACGATGCGCAGCCCCTGCCGCAGGTCTCCGCGTCCTTCCAGATCACCCCGCACGACCAGATCTATCTGGACGGCGCGACCGCCTTCATGGAACCGACCGGCATCCTCGTCTACGGCACGTACTGGGACGGCTCCGCGCCGATCGTCGATCAGGCCCATTCGACGAACCTCAAGGCGGAATATTCGATTTCCGAGGAAATCGGCTACCGCCATTCCGGCCTGGTGAACATTACGGCCTCGTTCTTCAACTACAACATGACCAACAAGCAGAGTGCGATTTCCACCTATGTCGGCGGCCGGTTGCTGTCGAATTACGTCAATGCCGGCGGCCAGACCTCGCGCGGCTTCCAGTTCGCGGCCGGCCTGAGGCCGTGGCACGGCTTCAGCCCCTACGTCTCGTTCCAGTACCTGCATGTCACCACGGACAACAACCTGCCCAGCGGCCTCGATTATATCCGCAGCGCCGGAAAAATCGCCCCCTACAGCCCCAAGACCACGGTCAATGTCGGGCTGTCCTATGATAACGGCAATTTTTTCGTCAACGGGTATATGAGCTATGTCGGCTCGCAATACGCCACCTACATGGACGACCAGACCATGCCCGCCTATGCCATCGGCAACGTGACGGCGGGTTATCGCTTCAAGAAATTGTGGATCGCCAAATCCCCGCAGGTGCAGGTCAACGTCATGAACCTTACCGACAACAAATATCTTTCAGCCGGCAATGGCGGCTACAATGCCAAGACCACGACGGGCGTCTTCGGCTCGACGATCCCCGGCAGGGCGCCGACCTATATCGTGGGCGGCGGCTTCGGCATTATCTTTTCGGTTACAACGGGCTTCTGATTCATGAACATGAGAAAACTGGCTGTCTGCGCCATCCTGGTTTCGAGCGCCCTGACCGCGCTGGCCCCGGCGCGAGCCGCCGATCCTCTGGTCCTGGCCCCCGGCAAGCCCGGCGGCGATCTGGACGCCGCCCGTCCGGGCTTCGGCAACAAGGCGGTGCGCCTGTCATGGGCCGTCCAGGGCGACAAACTCGTCGATCCCCGGTTTTCCGACCTCGTCCACGGCAGGACGATCACGCTGCGCGGATTGTTCACGCTGACCTTCAATGACGGCAAGGCGATTTCCAGCGCCGACCTGACGCTAACACACATCCCGCGCATCGAGACGATCGCGCCCGACATGACCGGCGCGCGCGCGGCCGACCGCCTGCCCGGTCTGGCCGTCGTCGCGGAATTCGCCGATCCGAAAGGCCGTTTCACGATCGCCTGGCGGGTCGAACAGCGCGACGGCTCTCCCTATCTGCGCGAAATCATGGCGTTGACGCCAGAGACCCTGCCGCTTTCACTCAGGAACGTGGCGCTGTTCGAAGCCAATGTGGACGCCGGTGAGGTGGTCGGCGACGTGCAGGGCTCGCCGGCGGTCGTCGATGACAGTTATTTCGGCATCGAAAATCCTCTGGCCAACAGTCTGGTGTTCAATGGCCGCTCGCGCCTGACACTTGCGCAGGCGCTGCCGATCCAGCCCGACCATACGCTGACCGTTTCCGCCGTCGCGGGCGTCGTCCGGCACGGGCAGCTCCGCCGCGATTTCCAGATCTATGTCGAACGCGAGCGCAGCCACCCGTACCGCCCCTTCCTCAACTATAATTCCTGGTACGATATCGGCTATTTCACGCCCTACACCCAGAAGGACGCCGAGAACCGTATCCGCGCCATCGGCGAGGCGCTGGTCCGCAAGCGGGGCGTGGTCCTCGATTCCTATCTCTTCGACGACGGATGGGACGACCGGAGCGGCTTCTGGCGCTTCAGCAAGGATTTCCCCTCCGGCTTCAAGCCGCTTCGCGCACTGGCCGCGTCCTACGGCGCCGCGCCCGGCATCTGGCTCTCCCCCTGGGGCGGCTACAGCACGCCGCAGCAGATCCGCCTGGCCAACGGACGCAAGGCCGGGCTGGAAATCCGCGACGATGGCTTCGATCTTTCGGGACCGAAATATTACGCCGTCTTCCACGACGCCGTGATGCGGATGCTGAAGGAAGACGGCATCAACCAGTTCAAGTTCGACGGTACCGGCAATGCCGATCAGGTCGCGCCCGGCAGCGTGTTCAACAGCGATTTCGACGCCGCCATCCACCTGATCGCCGACATCTACGCCGCCCGCCCCAACACATTCATCAACCTGACGACGGGCACTTTTCCGTCGCCCTTCTGGCTGCTCACCGCCGATTCCATATGGCGCGGCGGCGAGGACGACATGCTGCGCGGCGTCGGCACCAAACGTCAGCGCTGGATCACGTACCGCGATTCGGATACCTACCACAACATCGTCGTCAAGGCGCCGCTCTTCCCGCTGAACTCGTTGATGTTGCACGGCATCATCTATGCCCGGAAGAACCAGCGCCTCGACGCCGATCCCGGTCACGATTTCCCCGACGAGGTGCACAGCTTCTTCGCCACCGGCACGGATGAACAGGAACTCTACGTCACACCCGCCCTGCTCACGCCCGCCGATTGGGACGTTATCGCCGACACGGCGAAATGGGCCCGGGCCAATGCCGAGATCCTGAAGGACAGCCATTGGGTCGGCGGCGATCCCGGTCGTCTCGAACCCTATGGCTGGGCGGCCTGGACGCCGAAAAAGGCGTTCCTGACTCTGCGCAATCCCGACCAGGTTCCGCGCCGCATCCTGATCGAACCGGGCAAGGCGCTCGAACTGCCCGAGGACGCGCCGACACGATACGCGGTGCATGCGCTGTGGGCGAAATCCCCCACGCCCGGCACACTGGACGCCGCCACGCCCGTCGTCATCCAGTTGGCGCCGTTCGAGGTCATGACGCTGGAATTGACGCCCTGATGCAGCGAATGGGGACGCAGCGTGCGGGGCGCCGCGCCGTCCTCTCCGGCTCCATGGCCATCGGCCTGTTCACACTCGGCGGCCGGCTCCTTGCCGCCGAGCGTGAACAGACGCCCGAACCCCTACCGGATGGCCGCCCCCATGCCTTCACGCTGCATCGCGACGGTTTCCGCCTGGACGGCACGCCGTTCCAGATCCGGTCGGGCGAAATGCATCCCATCCGCATCCCGCGCAGCGAGTGGCCGGCACGGATCGCCATGGCCAAGGCGATGGGGCTGAACACCATCGCCATCTACCTGATGTGGAACACGCTGGAATACGCGCCCGGACAGTTCGACCTGACGACGGACCGGCGCGATTTCCGCACTTTCCTGACCCTCTGCCAGCAGGCCGGGCTGTGGGTCTCCCTGCGCCCCGGCCCCTATGTCTGCGGCGAGTGGGATTTCGGCGGCCTGCCCGCCTGGCTGCTCTATGACGGCGATATCCGCGTCCGCAGCATGGACCCCGCCTTCCTCGCCGCCGCCGGGCGCTATATCGCCACCATCGCGCAGGCCGTACGCCCCTTCATGGCCGATCGCGGCGGCCCGATCCTGATGACGCAAATCGAAAACGAATATGCGTCCTTCGGTGGCGATCCCGCCTATACGGCCTGGACCCGCGACACCTGGCGCCGATACGGCGTCACTCGCGCCTGCACCACCGCCGACGGATTGGTCCAACTGCGCGAAAAACGCACCATCCTGCCGTCCTGCGCGATCGGGCTGGACGGCGATTACGAACTCGACAAGGCCCGCGATCTCGCATCGGAAACACCGCTCTGGATCAGCGAGGCCTATCCCGGCTGGCTGACCCATTGGGGCGAGAAGAGCATGGCGACGGTCGATTTCGTTCCGGATTTTCGCAAAATACTGGACCAGAACGCCTCGTTCAATCTCTACGTCGTGCATGGCGGGACGAATTTCGGCTTTGGCGCGGGCGCGAACGCCCGTCGCGACGGCAGCCAATTCCAGCCCGTGATCACCAGCTATGATTACGACGCACCGATCGACGAGGCCGGGCGCGCGACCCCGAAATATCACATCCTGCGCGCCATGATCGCCCGCGCCACCGGCCGCCCCGCTCCTGCCGTTCCCCCCGACCCGCCGGTCCTGGGCTTCGCCCCCGTCATGGCGCGCGCCGCCGGTTCGCTCTGGGACATTCCGGGCGAGCCGGTCCGCATGCGTGATCCCGTCTCGATGGAACGCGCCCTGCGCCAGCCCTCGGGCATGGCGCTCTATCGCTGCGTCATCCCGGCCGGACGCGGCGGCCCGCTCCGTCTGCCGCCGGTCCATGACGATGCGCGCCTGTTCCTCGACGGCACGGATATCGGCACTCTGTCACGTCTCTTTCCTGCAAAGACGCCTCCCGTCATCGCCCCCTCCCCGCACCCCAGACGCCTGGACATCCTGGTGGACAGTTTCGGCCATATCGGCTTCGGCCCCGCCATGGGCGACCGCAAGGGCCTGGACGGTCCGGTCACGCTGGGCGGAATGCCCCTCGAACACTGGACGATCCTTGGCCTTCCTCTCGATGCCACCCAGCGCGCCCAGGCCACCCGCCGCCCACCGACGCCCGGGCATCCTGCGGGGCTGTACCGCGCGACTTTCGACATGCCCGGCATCGGCGGCACCTATCTCGACCTGTCGGAATGGAAAAAGGGCTATGTCTGGGTCAACGGCCACGCGCTGGGGCGTTTCTGGTCGATCGGCCCGCAACAGCACCTCTTCTGCCCGGCGGAATTCCTGCATCTGACCGGGAACGATCTGCTGGTGCTCGATCGCCACGCCACGACCGCCGCCCATGTCCGCGGTTTGACCACTCTGTCCGGCCCACAATGAACGCGAGCTGGTTCAATGACTGATACGTACAGTAAATCCGTCGTCATGATAGAATAAATGAGAGAAAATACAATCAAACCGTGTTAGAATTTACCCAAACGACCCGCCGTCGCGGAATAGAGAGACCTGAGGCGTTCCTGGTACCGGCCAAGGTTGAAAAATTCTGCCCGCGCTCGTCCCCTCTCGCGCAACTCGGCGCAAAGCATGTCGTCATGATCGAGACGCATGATCGCAGCTTCGATCGCTGAAATGCTGTACGGCTCCACGTCCAGCGCGGCGCCGCCTGTGATCTCCGCCAATGCCCCCTCGTTGCTCGTAAGGACAGGCGCGCCGAGCGCCATGGCTTCAAGCACGGGCAGACCAAACCCTTCCGTGATGGACGGGAAAAGTAAGGCACGTGCATTGATCATAAGCGCCTGAAGTGTCGGGTGTGAAACATAATCCAGACACTGGATGCGTCCGAGCGAGACCCCACGTTCGATAAGTTTTACATCATTTTCACTCTTCCAGGACATGGCGCTGCTGATGACGAGCTTTCGTGAGGACTCCGACGCCAGAAACGCGGCGACAAGTCGCCCTATGTTCTTTTTGGGTTCTATCGATCCGCAAAACAGAAAATATTCGTCAGGATTCAGGCCAAGCTCGTTCCTGATCATGTCTTGAGACGCATGGTGCTGTGCGCCACGGAGTGTATTGATATCAATGGATTGGTAACTGTTATGAATTTTTTGCTCTGATTCCGGAAAGAAGGAAAGCACGTCCTTCCTTGTGGCCTCGGACACGACACATAACGCGTCGGCCTCCATGCATAGACGGTTCAACAGATTGAAATGGAACGTCTTGGACCGCATCACCATCTGCGGAAATTTGAGCGGGACAAGATCATGCACCGTGTAGATATTGGGAATGCCGTCCACCATGATGGGGAGGGGGAAAGTCCAATGCATGAGCGTGGGCGGGTGCGGTATTCTAATCCGGAGGAGACGGCCCGTCGTTTTGAAATGTCCGGCGGCGCGTCGAAACAATCCCGGAATATTGAGAATCCGGTCGACAGACGGAATCTGCTTCTTCCTGTCATGCCGTGTCACGGGCACAAGCGCGGCGGCGGGGTGGGAAAGGTCACGTATCGTCTCGCGCCACCAGGAAACGCGGGGAAAACGCCCGCGACTCCAGGACTCTTCTTTTCCGAGACGATCAAAAAAAAGATCCTCCATCCGGGAATTGGATGTGGATCGCGGCAGGTTCAGCCCATAAAGCACGTCAACTGACGCCCCCATGCCGGCCAGCGCGTGTGACAGAACACGTGTATAGGTCGCAATGCCTGTGCCGCGTTGAAGTGCAAGATTATAGCCGTCAATTCCTACATGCAGAGAACGAAATGGAGTTGTCATTGAAAGTGCAACAGCCCTGATTTTAATGAGGCCACTGATCGAAACCCAAACAGCGACGGCCATGACGGAAAAGAGGCTCTGAAAAATACCATTTTTACCAAATACTGATACGGCCCGATTTTAGGGTTCATGCTCCGGCTTGGGTAGCCTTTTTTATTCAGAGGGTGCGTCAGCGATGATCTGACCGGAGAAGGCGACCGTGAAGCGCTTCCATGACGAAACGCACGACCTTCCGCCCCCTCAAACCACGGGACCAAACATCTATCCCCCCGCGAGCACGAACCACAGCCGGAAGAGGGCCGTCTCGGCGCGAGTCTGCCGCACCAGCCCGCGCCAGCGCCATAACGCGCCGAACCGTGCCGCCGCCCCGCGCGGCAGCGCACGCAGCAACGCGCCGATCAGCCGCGCCGCCTCCGGGGAAAGCTGCTCCGGGCGCTCCGCCAACCGTGCCAGATTGGCCGCGAACACCGCCATGAAGGCGCGCGGCCCCCGCCGCACCGCCGCCACGGCGCGCGACCACCAGGAGCGCGCGCCCACCGTATTGCGTCCATGCTGGCGATAGAAACTCACGCAGCGCGGATCGGCGATCACACGCCCTCCCGCCGCCGACACGACGAGATAGGCCCACCAGTCATGCAACACCCCCGGCGGCGGCGCGAACCCCCGCAGCAGCGCCGCCGCCGGGGGATTGAGCATCACGGTATGACCCGTCGCGATATTCTGCGTCAGCGCCGCCGCGAAAACCGGCGGCCGCCGTACCGGCGCCGACCGCCCCTTGGGCGTCAGGGCGGAATCCGTCAGGACCTGACGGGCGCAGTAGAGCGCGGGCGTCTCTTCCTCGCCCAAGGCGGCCAGACCCCAGCCCAGCTTCTCGGGAAACCAGACATCATCCTGATCGGCGAAGGCGATCACCCTTTCCGGCGGCACGGCCTCCAGCAACACGCCGTAGGACGCGGCGACGCCCAGACAACCGACCGGCTCCGACACCTCCACGCAGCGCCCCTGCCCCCGATATGTCTGAAAGGACAGCATGATGGCGCGCGAGGCATCCTCGGACCCGTCGTCACGCCAGTACACCACCCAGTCCCGATACGTCTGCGCGAGAATACTGTCGAGCTGGGCGTTGAGATACGCCTCGCCATTATGAACGGATAACAGCACCGCCACCGGCGTCGTTACGACACCTGCGGAACCTCCCACCATGCGCGGGACCCAGCCCACCGAACGTCCTTGCGTCTTGCCCAAACTATCGTCACCGTTCCGCCTGTCCCCGGCGCCTGCCCGTCAAGCCGCGCCGAGAATCTGGCGCACCGTGCGCGCCACGCTCTCGCGCCATTCCGGCAGCTTCACGCCGAAAACGCGCTCCAGCTTGCCACAATCGAGCCGCGAATCCGCCGGGCGCTTCGCCGGGGTCGGCCACTCCTCGGTCCGGATCGCCGTCACCTCCGGCATGGCCCGCCCCTGCTTCGCCGCCTCCTCGAATGTATAAACAGCCAGACCGTGCCAACTCGTCTCGCCCGTCCCGCTCGCATGGTACAGCCCGGCCCAACCCTCCTGCCAGCCCTCGGTCTCGACCTTCGCGACGATGGCCAGAATCGCCTCGGCGAGATCGTCGGAACTGGTCGGATTGCCCGTCTGATCCCCCACCACGCGAAGATGCGACGTCTTCGCCCCGGCATTGATCATGGTGCGGACGAAATTCTTGCCATGGGATGAATAGACCCAGGACGTCCGCAACACCACGCTCATCGGATGGGCCGCCAGCACCGCCCGCTCGCCCGCCGCCTTGGTGCTTCCATAGACCGTCTGCGGCGAAACCGGATCGGTCTCGACATAGGGCGTCCCCTTGCTCCCGTCGAAGACATAATCCGTCGAAACATGCACGAGGGGAATCCCCGCCGCACGGCAGACCCGCGCCACCTCGGCCGGCCCGCTGTCATTGGCCCGCGCCGCCGCCTCGTGCTCCGTCTCGGCCAGATCCACCGCCGTCCACGCCGCCGCATTGACCACGACGGCGGGTTTGTATGTCTGAACCGCTGCCGCGATCGTCTCCGGCCTGTCGAAATCGAATTCCGGCCGCCCGACGCGGATCACCCGCGCGCCGCCCAGCTTTTCCAGCGAGACCGCCAACTGCCCGCTGCCGCCCGTCACGAGGATCGGGCCTTTCACCTGCGCGCTCATGAGTAGCTGAACCATCCCTTGGCCTCGGAGAAAGGCGGCGCGACCCTGTCCTTGTCGGACAGCACCGCCTCCTCCGGCGCGATCGGCCACGCGATCGCCAGTTCCGGACAGTTCCAGATCACCGCCCGCTCGGATGCCCTGTCATACAGGCTGGTGCATTTGTACTGCACCTCGGTATTCTCCGTCAGCGTCACGAATCCGTGCAGGAACCCCGGCGGCACCCAGATCTGGGACCAGTTTTCCTCCGAAAGTTCCGCCGCCACCCACTTGCCGTAGGTCGGCGATCCCGTGCGGATATCCACCGCCACATCCCAGATCGCCCCCTTCGTGCAGCGCACCAGCTTGCCCTGCGCATAGGGCGCCAGCTGGCAATGCAGCGCCCGCACGACGCCCTTCTGGCGCGACAGGCTCTGATTGTCCTGCACGAACGGCAGATCGACTCCCGCGTCCGTCATGCGCTGGACATTGTACGTCTCGGAGAAGAACCCGCGATTGTCACCGAAGCGCGGCGGAGTGACGAGAATGACCTCCGGAATTTCGAGACGTTCAACTTTCATTCACCAGCCCTCTGTCGTTTCAGTGATTCGGATTATGGCCGGCTTCGGCGAGTTCCTTGAGCATCCGCCCCAGTTCCGTCTTGCCCACGCGCGCCGCCAGGTCCAGCAGATGCGCCGCGTCGACGAAGCCCATGCGGAACGCCACCTCCTCCGGAGATCCCACCAGCATCCCCTGACGGGACTGGATGGTCTGCACGAACTGCCCGGCCTGCATCAGGCTGTCCGGCATCCCGGCGTCCAGCCATGCGCAGCCGCGCCCGAGGCGATCGACCTGCAACGTCCCTTCTTCGAGATACATCTGGTTGAGATCGGTGATCTCCAGCTCCCCGCGCGGGCTTGGCTTCACCCGCCGGGCGAAATCCACCACCCGCCGGTCGTAGAAATACAACCCGGTCACGGCCCAGTTCGAGGTCGGGCGCGCCGGTTTTTCCACGATATCCAATGCGCGTCCCGTATCGTCGAAGGTCACGACGCCGTACCGCTCCGGATCGCGCACCTGATAGGCGAAAACCGTCGCGCCTTCCGGCCGCATGGAGGCCGCCCGCAGCATGACGCCCAGATGATCGGCGAAAATGAGGTTGTCGCCGAGCGCCAGCGCGCAGGGCTGCCCTTCGAGCCAGTCCTCGCCGATCAGGAAGGCCTGCGCCAGCCCGTCCGGGCTCGGCTGCACCCGATAGGAGAAACGCACCCCGAACTGCGATCCGTCTCCCAGCAGACGCTGGAACTGCGGCATGTCGTGCGGCGTGGTGATGACGAGAATGTCCCGTATCCCCGCCAGCATCAGCGTGGAAAGCGGGTAGTAGATCATCGGCTTGTCATAGACCGGCAACAACTGCTTTGACGACGCCAGCGTCATCGGATGCAACCGCGTCCCCGAGCCTCCGGCCAGAATGATGCCCTTCATGGGCGTCTCGACAAGCATAACCATCAGGCTCTTCTCCGTGGGGAACGTTCGGTTCGGCTCTTACCCGTGTTGCTGGCCAAGCCGCTGCCCCGTATAGCGGCGCGACCTGATCTCCCCCCACCAATCGCGATGATCGAGATACCACTGCACCGTCTTGCGGATACCGCTCTCGAAATCATGCGCCGCCTTCCAGCCGAGTGCCGATTCCGCATGGCTGGGATCGATCTCGTAGCGGAAATCATGGCCGGGACGATCCGACACATAGCGGATCAGCCGCTCGCGCGGGCCCGCCGGGTCCGGCAGCAACTCGTCCAGCACCGCGCAGATCGCCTTGACGACCTCCAGATTCGTGCGCGGCTGCCGCGCCCCGATCGCATAGGTCTCGCCCGGTTCGCCCCGCTCCACCGCGCGCACCAGCGCCTCGGCATGATCCTCGACGAACAGCCAGTCGCGGATGTTCTCGCCCTTGCCGTAGACCGGCAGATCCTTGCCCTCGATGGCGTTGATCGTCACGAGCGGGATCAGCTTCTCCGGAAAATGCCAGACGCCGTAATTGTTCGTGGTGTTGGTCACGAAGGTCGGCAGACCGTAGGTGTGATGCCACGCGCGCACCAGATGATCCGACGCCGCCTTCGAGGCCGAATAGGGCGAACGCGGGTCATAGGGCGTCGTTTCCGTGAAGGGCGGATCGGAGAGTTCGAGATGCCCGAACACCTCGTCCGTCGAGATATGATGGAAGCGGAACGCCTTCTGCTCGTCCGCCGCCAGCCCCTGCCAGTATTTCCGCGCCGCCTCGAGCAGCGCATAGGTGCCGACGATATTGGTCTGCACGAAGATGCCCGGACCGTCGATCGAACGATCCACATGGCTCTCCGCCGCCAGATGCATCACCGCGTCGGGACGATAGGCCGTGAACAGCCGCTGCATCTCCACGCCGTTGACGATGTTCGCCCGCACGTGCTCATACCGTGCATCGCCCGCCACCTCCGCCACCGTCTCCTCGGACGCGGCGTAGGTCATGCAGTCAACGTTCAGGACGCTGTGATTCGTCTTCTGAATGATATGCCGGACAACAGCCGATCCGATGAAACCGCATCCGCCCGTCAACACTATACGCATCAGTTCCCCGGCATCGCCACATTCGATGCGCTTATACTACAGGAGAGGGGGCCAAGAGCAACGCCCTCTCATCCGTGAAACCGGATTGTTCCGGAGCGACATCCGGCGGGATGGACTCGCCCGGCCGGATGATATCGTTGTGACGCACCATGCCCCCGGCGCTTCCCGGTCCGCCCGGACCGTGAAACGCTCCAGACCGCGAGTCGCACCATCGAGGAGTTCCTGATGCTAGCGGAAGACCTGACACACTCCCTGCTCGAAACGCTGGAGCGCCCCGATCTCCGTTGTATCGCCGGGCCGCTGAGCCTGACGTTCGACACCAGCCTGCCCATCCCCTTTCTCGTCCGCGACACGCAGGTCAGCCTCGGCCCCCTCGCCTTCGCCCGCCCCGATCTCGCCCCCACCCTCCTTCGCCACGCCATCGAACTCGCCCGCCTGCGCCTCGACGCGCCGGATATCCCGCCGCCTCTGGCCGGTTTCGCCGCCGCGCGCCTCGCCGCGCTCTTCCATCGCCTGGACCCGCGCCCCGACGGCACGCCCGCGCCCGCCGCGCCGGACCTCCCCTGGCTGACGGAACTCGCCGCGGCCGAACCGCCGCCGCCCGCCGCCCTCGCCTCGCTCTGGACCGCGCTTGCCCCCCTCGCGCGCCCCTGCCCCACGCCCCCCCACGAGGCCGAAACGCCGCTCGACGCCGCCGCCCTCTTCCATACCCTTCGCCCGCTCTGGCCGTTCCTCGGCCCCACGGAATCCCTGATGGCCGAGGGCGGCGACGAGCGCCTGACCGTCGATCCGCGCACGGGGCTGAACCGCTACGGCTGCTCCCACCGTCCCCGCCCATGGGCCATCACCTTCGCGTCCTCCACCGCCTCCTCGCTCTCGGAACGGGGGTTCGAAGGCGCGGAATCCGCCCGCCGCCACGCCGCCGTCGCCCTGTTGCGCGGCCAGACTCCCGCCGCGGCCCAGGCCGCCGCCTCCTTCCAGGCGCGCGCCGCCCTCGCCCGTTTCTACGGCCTCGCCGGCGCCGACCAGGTGATCCTCGCCGCCTCCGGGACGGATTGCGAACTCGCCGCCCTCGCGGTCGTCGCCTCCGCCACGTCCCGTCCCGTGACCAGCCTGCTCATCGCCCCGGACGAAACCGGCAGCGGCGTTCCCCTCGCCGCCCATGGACGCCATTTTTCCAGCGAAACGGCCTGTAATCGTCCCGTCCCGCGCGGCAACCTCATCGAGGGCTTCCCCGAACAGACCCTGCTGATCGGCGTTCCCCTGCGCGCGCCGGACGGCGCGCCCCGCTCTTCCGCTGAAGTCGATGCCGAATGCACCGGGCTGACGGAGGACGCCGTCGCCGCGGGCCGTCACGTGCTGCTCCATCAGCTCGACCTGTCCAAGACCGGCCTTCTCTCGCCCAGCCACGCTCTGATCGCCGCCCTCCGGGCGCGCTTCCCCGGCCGGATCGACATCGTCGTCGACGCCTGCCAGGCCCGTATCGCCGCCGCCCGCGTCGCGGCCATGGTCAGGGACGGGGCGATGGTCATGGTCACGGGTTCGAAATTCTTCACCGGACCGCCCTTCTGCGGCGCGCTTCTGCTCCCCGAAACCACGGCGCGCCGCCTCGCCACCGCTCCGCTTCCGGCCGGGCTGGCAGAATACACCCATGCCGCCGAATGGCCGCCCACCGCCACCCCGCTTCCGACGGGCGCGAATTTCAGCCTCGCCCTGCGCTGGCACGCCGCACTGGCGGAAATGACGGCTCTGGCCGCCGTCCCGCCCGCGCGCATCCGCGCCATCCTCTCCGGCTTCCGCGATCTCGCCTTGCGCGCCATCGCCAAGCATCCGGACCTCACCCTGCTCGACACGCCGCCCCTGCTCCGCGCACCGCTCGAAGGCGAGGAGGGGGGCGAGACGTCATGGGACGAGATCCCGACGATCTTTTCCTTCCTCGTCGCCGATCCCGTCCGGTCCGGCGCCTTCCTCGCCCTGGACGACTCCCGCCGCCTCCATCGCTGGCTGAACGCCGATCTCTCCCGCCTCGTCCCGGACGATCCGCTGGCGGCGCGGCTCTGCCATCTCGGGCAACCCGTCCCCGTGCCGTCCCCGGCGGGCGGCGACATCCTCGGCGCGCTGCGCCTCTGCGCAGGCGCGCGCCTCGTCTCGGGCGAACCGTCGCATGAAGGGCTGGACGCCGCCGCCCGCCTCGCGCGGGAACATGAGGACGCCCGCCATGCCCTCGCCAAGATCGGCCTGATCCTGAAGAACTGGACGGCTCTGCTTTCCGCCGATCCCGTCCCGCACTACGCTCCGCTGGAGCCCACACCCCACACGCCCGGACCGCAATGACCCAGACTTCTCACGGCCATTTCCTCGATTCCATGCAGCTTCCTCCCGGCACGACACGGTTCTGGCTCATCCGCCACGCGCTGGTGGATGCCGCCGCCCGCCAGCGGCTCTACGGCGCGATGGACGTCGATCTCTGCGCGGAGAGCCTCGCCCTCCAACGCCCGTATTACGAGGCCATCGCCCGCCGCCTTCCGCAGGACGCCGCGTGGTTCGTCTCGCCGCTGACCCGCACGCTGGAGACCGCCCGCGCCATCTTCGCCGCCGGATATGGCGAGCGCCCGGTTCTCGTCGAACCCCGGATGATCGAGCAGCATATGGGCGAATGGCACGACCTGCCGCATCAGGAATTGCCCGCGAGGCTCCGCCAGCGCCCCCACGGCTTCTGGTCCACCTCCGCCACGGAGCGGCCGCCCGGCGGCGAAAGCATGCTCGACGTCTGCGCCCGCGTCAGCCATGCGCTCGACGACATGGCGGAGGAACGCCCCGGTCAGGACAGCATCATCGTCAGCCATGGCGGCGCCATCCGCGCCGCTCTGGCGCACGCCCTGCACATCCACCCCGACACCGCCCTGCGCTTCTCGATCCAGAATCTCTCGCTGACGATCCTGGAACGCATCGACGGTCTCTGGCGGGTCGTCACCGTGAACGAACTGCCCTCGGCCGTCACCCCATCCGCCACGCGCTGACCGCGCCGATCCCCAGCTCCAGCAACGCCGCGGCGCGCTCCGGCGTGTCCGCCTCGACATAGACCCGCAATTCCGGCGCGTTCCCCGACGGCCGCAGATGGATGATCTCTCCCGTCGCGTAACGCATGCGCAACCCGTCCGTCTCGTCGACATCCGTCACGGCCCCGCACGCGGCGACAAAGCCCAGACGCGCCGCTCCCGCCGCCGGAGCCGCCGCGAGTTCCGCGATCCGCGCCTGGCTCACCGCCGTCGGCATCTCGGTCAAACGGTCGCTCAGCGTGAAGCGCGGCGGCAGGGTGCGCAACAGCGCCTCGACGCCGTCCGACTCGCGTGCGGCCACCAGCGCGCACAGCATCGGCAACACGGAATCGCGTGTCGGCAGCGCCGGGAGCACCCGCCCGCCCGACGTCACGTCGCTCGCCAGCAGGAAGCCGCCATTCGCCTCATAGCCGACGGAGGGCACGATCCCGGCTTCCGCCGCCTCCGTCATCGCCGCCACCACGAAGGGCGAGCCGATCCGCGTCCGGCGCACTTCCTGCGCGAATCCGGCTTTTTCCAGCGCCGTATTGCTGCTCACCGGCGTCGTCACCGCCGCCGCGCCGAGATAGCGCGCCGCCAGAATGCCCAGCACGTCCCCGCGCAGCCACGTCCCGGACCGATCCGCCAGCAAGGGCCGGTCGGAATCGCCATCCGTCGTCAGAATGGCGTCATATCGCCCTTCCGCCGCCCAGCCGCGCGCCAGCGCCGCGTCCTCCGCCCGCACGGCCTCGGTATCGACCGGGATGAAGCTCTCCGACCGTCCCAACGCCACGGCCTCGCCGCCCAATGCCTCGACGACCTGCATCAGCACATCCCGCCCCACGGCGGAATGCTGATAGACCCCCAGCGTCAGACCCGCGAGCGCGCGGTCGCCGAAAAACGCGCGATACCGCGCCACGTAAGCGGGCACGACCTCCGTGACCGGCGGCAGCGCGACCGGCGCAACCAGCGCGCCCCCGGCATCGAACCATCCCTCGGGAAGCGTCACCTCCTGCGCGCGCATCCCCGCCTCGTCCTGCTTGAGAAATTCCCCATGCGCGCGATTGAACTTGATGCCGTTGCGATCCGCCGGGATATGGCTACCCGTCACCATCAGCGACGGAATGCCTTCAGCGAAGGCGTAAAGGCACAAGGCCGGGGTCGGAACGTACCCACAGAAGACCGGCTCGCCCCCCGAAGCGGCGATCGCGGCCACGCAGGCCCGCAGAATACGCGGCGTGCTCGGGCGCAAATCCCCCGCCACCGCCACGCGCATGCCCGGTTCGAACTCCCCGAGCGTCGCCAGATGTTTCAGATATCCCGCCGTATAGGCGCAGCAGACCGCGTCCGTCATGGCCGTCACGAGTCCACGCGCGCCGCTCGTCCCGAATCCCACACCCGAATGCTGCATCCAGTCGGCGATCTTCACGGTCCTGTCTTCCTTCAAGATATCGGCGGTACGGAATCCGGCCGAGCCGGCAGGCTCCCGGACCTTCCGTTGATATATAGTCAACGGCTTCCAAAGGGCGAGCCCTTTGGCGGCGGCGGAGCGGCGTTCCGCGAACCGAAACGTGATCGGATGAAAGGAAGAGTTGAAATCCGGGCGATTCTGGTTTTGGCTCTTCCGACGGGATCGGTCGTCGCCCTCATTCTCCAGACGATGACGGAAAAGGATGGACGCTCCATGAGACTGACACGCGCGACGCTGATCGCCCTTCTCGCCCTCACCGTCACGCCCGCCACGGCCGGGAGCGTCTATGCCGGGCTGCGCGCTCGAGCGGATCATGCGCATTTCATGGACGGCGCGACCGGACGACTCCCCATGCCAGGCGATGCCGGAGCGATCGGTGCGGTCGATGACGGCCACCTGCAGATGGCCGCCCTGCATTATTATGACCGGGCGCGCTGCGGCGCCACGCCGATCGACGTGCGGATCGTCCCGCTGGCGCTCGGACCGTCACTTCCCGCCGCGAAGGCCGTCATCCTGACCAGCGCGTGCTTCGGTCCCCAGCGCTCCGAAATCGCGATCCTGGACCGGAACGACCGCCGGTTATGGGACGGTCCGGCAACGGCCGTGGCCGTGCTTCCCCACAGAGGCCGGACGCCGCCCGAATTGACGTTCCGGGGATGGGGTGAGGGAAAGGCGTTGAGCCACCAGATCTGGAGCTGGAACGCCGGCACGCAAGCCTATGATTTCATGCTCGATCTCGATAATCGGGATTACGACGCCGAACAGCGATCCCTCCCCGTGATAGGGCCGCTCTGACCCTCAGACGCGCGGAAGAGCGTCCGGCCATAGCGGATATGGCACCTCCCGCCCCCCTCACCAGCCGACCGGCCCCATCATGCCGGGGTCCCAGTTTCCCCAGGCCGGATTCCAGCCGTTCCAGCCGGGCATCCACGGCCCCCAACTCCATGTATTATCCTGATAATTCAATGCGCCAAGCTGACTGGCCCGCTGATAGGCGTCCTGCTGCCGGGATTGCCGATACCGATAGAAGGCGAATTCATCGCCGACATAGAGGCAGCCGCAGACCGTTTCATCCGCATAGACGTAGAACGTCTTTCCGTCATGGACCCTGCGGAGAAACTGATGCTGCGGCAATCTGTTCAGCATGGCCTGCAAGCTCGGCGTATCGGCCGGTTTGAACGCGAAACCCGCCGCCGCCAGATGGTCTTCCCGTGTGGCGATCCGGTCGCTCGGCGTTTCACAGGCTGAAAGCGCACAGGCCCCACACATCGCGAGCAGCGTCTTCCCCAGCAGATCAGGCTTCACGACACCACTCCCGGCCCATGCGCATTCCTCGTCCAGTCTCGCACCGGACACGGAACGGGTCTAGCTTGGACGCGACACGGGAAGGAAAATCCGATCGACATGAAACCGCTCTCTCTCGCCGCCCTGACGATCCTCTCTCTGGCCGGATGCACGACGACGCACGCGCCCGGGCCGGTCGGCATGCCCAACCCGGCCTCGGTCCATTGCGTGCAACGCGGCGGCACGCTGGAAATCCGGAACGCGCCCGGCGGTCAGACCGGATATTGCCACCTGCCGGACGGCCGCGTCGTGGAGGAATGGGCCTTGTTCCGGCAGGATCGGAAACAGTGAGCGGCGTCCGCTCCACTGTCCTCAGAAGGACGGGCCGAAGGTAAAAAAGACGAGAATGATATAGAACATCGCCGCGAGCCAGATATGACAGGCGACCAGTGCGGAGGGGTTCATCCTCTTGACCCTGATCAGGCCGATGATCACGCCGAGCAGGATGACGACCGTGCCGAGCGCCACGTTGATGCCAAGACGCGTATCGCCCCGGGACATCACGGTCGCGACCATGGCCAGCCCCGTGACGGCCAGGACGCCGTGAAACAGGCGTATCATTTTGGAAGACGGCGTGCCCCTGAATACGCCGATCGCGAGAAGAACACCCAGCGCGATGACAAAAGTGAAACAGACCACCGACCATAGCAGCATGGCTCTTCTCCCGCTCACCGCAATTCAAGGGCAGTACGCGCGACCGGGCAACAACAACCATTCGTGATGCCTGAACGGGCGGGAGAAATCCGTCCCGCAACGGAAGGAGGCGCACGCCGGCGGTCGCGCGCCTCCTTTGTCAGGGCAGAGAAAAGTCCGATAAAGACCGGCCCGGCCTCACCCGATTCGTTCTCCGTGGAGGGAGATGTCGAGGCCCTCTGTTTCCTCCGTCAATGTGACACGCAGCCCGACGACGAGATCCACGACCTTGAGGATGAGGAAGGTGACGACGGCGCACCAGAGGATCGTGACCCCGCAGGCCTCGGCCTGGGCCACGACCTGATGGAACGACCCGACCACACCGGCGGGGTTGGCGTCCGTCGCCGAAAGCGGGCCATAGGCGAACGCGCCCGTCAGCAGCGCGCCCACGATCCCGCCCACGCCGTGCACGCCGAACGCGTCCAGGCTGTCGTCATACCCCAGCGCGTGTTTCAGGACCGTCGCCGAGAAATAGCACACCGCTCCCGCGATCAGCCCGATCGCCAGCGCCCCGCCCGGCAACACAAACCCTGCGGCCGGCGTGATCGCCACCAGACCCGCGACCGCGCCCGAGATGATCCCCAGCGCCGTCGGCTTCCCGGTCTTCAGCCATTCCACCAGCATCCACGATACGCCCGCGCCCGCCGTCGCGATTTGCGTCGTCGCCATCGCCATCCCCGCGCGGCCGTTCGACCCTACCGCCGAGCCCGCGTTGAACCCGAACCAGCCCACCCACAGCAGCGATGCGCCGATCAGCGCCAGGCCGAGATTATGCGGCGACATGTCGTCACGGCCCCAGCCATGTCGCCTGCCCATCACCAGCGCCGCCACCAGACCCGCGATGCCCGCGTTGATGTGCACCACCGTGCCGCCCGCGAAATCCACCGCCCCCAGACCGGCCACCCAGCCGAGCGGACTCCAGACCCAGTGCGCGATCGGCACATAAACCAGCAGCGACCACAGCACCGTGAACAGGCACAGCGCCGAGAACTTCATCCGCTCCGCGAAGCTGCCCGCGATCAGCGCGGGCGTGATGATCGCGAACGTCATCTGGAACATCATGTAGAGGCTCTCGGGGATCGTCATCACCGTCGCGTTCGCGCTGCCCGCGCCCAGCGTGAAGCCGATATCCGTGCCCTTGGAGATATGCGCCCCGATCCCGTTCAGCATGAAGCGGGACAGATCGCCGATATAGGCGTTCCCCGTCCCGAAGGTCAGGCTGTAGCCCGCCACCATCCACACGATCGTCACGATGCAGCATACCGCGAACGACTGCATCATCGTCGCCAGAACGTTCTTCTTGCGCACCATCCCCGCATAGAACAGCGCAACGCCGGGAATCGTCATCAGCAGGACCAGCGCCGTGCTCGTCAGCATCCATGCCGTGTCGCCCGAATCGATTCCGGGCGCGGCCCCGAACGCGACGCCGGGCCACAATGACCCGCATAAAAACCACCTAGCTCCGCGCCGTCTCATTCCCAAAACGCTCACACCACGAGTGCTCGCCTCCCGAATGCTCACAATCCAGTCTCCCCTTTGCCGAATCCCGACGGCCACGACGCGGACGTATACGGGGATGTACCGCTTCTCCGTTGCGAGATCAATACGACAGCAAATCACCAAGAAACGAGTTCAGAAAACGGGAAATTCCTTCGCGGGCTCCGCGACCGTCGCCGCACTCTGCCCGCTCGCGGCCAGCGAGTCCCGTACGAAACCGGACGCCTTCGCCTCCTCGACGACGCCATGCAGCCAGGCTCGCGCCACCTCCCGGCCGCGCGGCGTCGCCACCGCCTGCTCGATCGCGGTGAAGCGGCCCGGAATCACGCGATAGCCCGGATGTGCGGCCGCATAGGCCTCCAGAGGCTGCCGTACGCCCGCCGCCGCCTCCAGCCCCTCCCTTACGAAGAGATCGACCGCGCCGGACGACGTCTCAGCCCGCGCCAGCGTCGCATGGCGCAACGCCCGCGAGAGATAGAGGTCATAGGCGGCCCCTTTTCCGACCGCGATCCGCACGCCCGGCGCATCCAGCGCGGCCACGTCATGATACGGCGCGCCCTGCCCGACGAGATATGTCCCCTCGATCACCACGTAAGGCGCGGTATAAAGCACCTCTCTGCCCCGCACCGGATCGACGGCGAGAAAAAGCAGATCGATCTCGTTCCGCGCCGCCGCCTCGACCACCTTGGCCGCGGCGTCGAACGTCACGAACCGGATGCCGACGCCAAGCCGACGCGCCACCTCCCGCGCCAGATCCGCGGACACGCCGCGCGGTGGGCCGCCTTCGGGGTCTTTTTGCGCCAGCACCGGATTGCCGAAATTGATCCCGACGCGCAGCGTCCCGGTCGGAACAAGCTCGGCAGCGATACCGGCGCCTGGAGCAGTCATGATCCTTGATCTCCCGGAGAAACAACCCTCTCCAGCCATACGCCGCTCGCTGTCTCCCGGCAAGAAGCCTCCCCTTTGCACCGCACGACGCCATACTTATAGTCCGCACGTCTCGACCCAAGAGGTGACATCATGACCATCAAGATCCTCGCCCGGACCGGTCTCACCGTTCTGCTGGCGGCCACCACTCTTCCTGCTCTCGCCGCCCATCACCACCACCGCCATCCCCATGACGCGCAGCCGCAGGACAAGGGCGTGGCCAAATGGCGCTCTCCCTATGCCGACGGCACCGGCAATTCGGCGGTCGGCGATCTCAATGCCGCCCAGCTCAATCAGAATTACAAGGGGCCGTATTATTATCCGGGCCAGCCGATTCCCCCGGCGCGCGCCTCGATCCTGCCGCCCGCCGCTTCCGCCAGAGGAGCTGCTCCGGTAGCGCCCGTGGCGCCCGCGCCGGTATCGGCGCCCCGGGCTGCATCCATGATTGCGCCGGCGGCGACACATCTGCCGCCGCCGGTTCCGCTGACAAACTGATCATCCGTCAGGCGGAAGAAGCCGGAAGAAATCCAGCTCCTTCCGGCCTTCGTCCTCAGAAGTTGACGCCAGCCTGCAAGCTGAACGTGCGGCCATAGTACCACGCGGTATACGCACCACCCGCGCTGTTGTCGCTCGCGCTGGCGACGAAGGGCGGATCCTTGTCCGTCAGGTTATCGATGTTGAACCGGAACGCCCAGCGGTTCAGGTTATAGCTGAACGACAGATCCTGAATGACCATGGACGGCGTATAGACGCGGCCAAATCCACTCTTGGACAGGAAGTTCGTCCCGTCATTCCAGTTCATGCCACTGATATACTGGAACATATAGGCGACCGAGAAACGGTTATGCCTCCAGGTCAGCGTCGTGTAGTTACGAACGATCGGGTTGGCACTGCCATTCTGATAGAACAGCGCGCCCGTATAGTCATACCACTGGCCACCCGGCACATTCTGCTGCTTGTATTTCAGAAGGCGCTGGAAGTTATTGTCCACGAGCAGCATGTCATGCGGCGTCAGGCGGAACATGTAGTTCAGATCCCAGTCCACGCCACTCGTGATCAATCCCCCGAGGTTCTGGTCCTGGGCAGAGACCGTATTGATCTGGCCGTTCGAAAGCCGGTTGATGTCCGAGCAGAGGGAGTTGTTGGTTCCCGTATAGCAGCTGTCGAGAATATACTGTGTCGCCAGGCTGCCGATCAAACCCGACACGGTATAGTGCCAGAAAGTGATCGAGGTCGAAAGATTCGGAATCCAGCGCGGCGTGATCACGGTGCCGAACGTATAGGTACGCCCGATTTCCGGTTTCAGCTTGCTGTTGCCGCCCTGAAGCGTGGGCTCCTGCCCCGCGCCGGCGCTCTGGAACGTCGCGGTGTTGATGCCCTGCTTGGCGCAATTCGCCACGACATTGGCGGAAAGCGATCCATAGCTGTCGGCCTGCGCGCAAGGATCGTTCGCCGTATTATAGCTCAGCGTCGTGCCGCCGTACATCTCGTACACGCTCGGCTGGCGGAAGGACGTCCCGAGCGTCGCACGGAAGCGGATGTCGCGCGTCGGCGCCCAGTCGATCGAGGCCTTCCAGTTCTTCGCCTGCCCGAAGGTATTGTATTCCGAGAACCGGCCTTGCGCGTCGATCGTCAGGTCGCGCGCCAGAAACACGTTCTTCAGCAGCGTCAACTCGCCTTCCAGATATCCTTCCGTGACGTTATATCCGCCGCTTGTGGACGCGACCGTGTTGGTCAGCGATCCGCCGGACTGGACGAGCGGGTCGGGATTGTAGTTGAGCTGCTCTCCGCGATGTTCCATGCCCAGCGCGAAACCGAGGTCGCCGCCGCCACGCCACGGCATCGTCACGACATGATTGTTGTGGATGCGGAGATTGAGATCACGCAACTGGTACTGGCTATGGGCATGCGTGGTGTAATTGGCGTAATTGGCGGCCGAGGGGGACAGCGGATGGAAGATATTGGACTGTACGCAGCCGGTATATCCCGCGCAGGTATTGCCATTATAGTACAACAGGCTGTTGGGGTCACCCGGCGTGTCTTCTTCCAGACCGTATTCACGCAGGAGGTTGGCGTAATTACCCACGCCCTCCTGCTGAATCGTATCCATCGACACGCCGTACGTGTATGACAGATCGTATTTCCATCCGCGATAAATATCGCCCTTCGCGCCGAACATGCCGGTCACGGTGTCCATGGCCGTCGAGGTCTTGCGATTGCCGAATTCGGTCATACGGCGATAGACCTGCAACGCCTCGCCCGAATTGTTGCCCGGATAATCCTCCGGGATGATGACCGAGTTCGGCAGCGTCGAAGGCGGCACGCTGCCCTCGACCGGCTCGCCGGCCATCTGCGCCCAGCTCGTCTTGTGGCTGTAGAGCACGTTGGCATACAGCGTCAGATGCGAATTGACATCATAATGCGTATCGCCCGACAGGCTGGAAAGCTGCAACTCGTTCACGAGTGACTGCTGAGGGCCGTAATTGTAGCGGCCCGATTTCGTGTAATTCACGAGCGAGCCGTTGGAGGTGCCGAGATAGGTCTTGCCGGTATCCTGACCGAAGAACGTTCCGTTCGGCGTGATGATCGACCCATAGTTGACGCCCGCGGCGGAGGTCGGATCGTTGGTCTGGGGATAGTACGCCCAGGAGCGGTTCTTCTGCTGGATGCCCTGCTGGTTCATATAGGAGCCCGACAGGGTGATGTTGCCGCGCCCATGATCGAAATTCCAGCCCTTATAGGCGGAAATCTGGCCCAGGAGATTGTCGCCATGCCCCGTCACGCCGCCGCGCAGCGTGATATTGCCGGTATCGACGTCGTGGCGCAGCTTGATGTTGATGACGCCCGACACGGCATCCGCGCCGTACAGTTCCGAGCCGCCATCCTTCAGGATTTCGACCGTTTGAACGGCCGCGATCGGAATCGTGTTGAGGTCGACGCAGTTCGAATTGCCGTTCTTGGCGGTGCGCTTGCCGTCGATCAGCACGAGAACGCGATTGGAGCCCAGATTGCGCAGATCGGTGCAGGCCGCGCCGTTCGTTCCGTTGGTCTGGGTGTTATAGGTTCCCGAAGAGCCGATCGAGGGCAGACGCTGGAAGAAGTCGCTCAGCGTGTTGACGCCCGACTGCTGGATCTGCCGCGCCGTGATGATCTGCACGGGATTGGCGCTTGTATTGTTCGATGTCGAGAGCGCCGAGCCGGTGACGATGATGTCCTCCGTGCCGCCCTGGGGCAGGGATGTCACCGGGCCTGCAAGAGCCGTTCCACGGGCCGCCGCCGACGAGGTCGACACGGTGTGCGGCGCAGCCGCGGACGGGGTGTTCACTGTCGGGACGCTGGCGGTCTTTCGCTTTGTCGTCGTCCGATGATGCGTAGCGTGTTTATGGCTGGTCGCATCGGCGGCCATGACAGCCTGAGGCAAGAATGGAAGGGACATCAAAAGCAGAAGGGACTTACGCCTTCCGTGAGCTGGCCACAAAATCCGTAGTGGGATCATTCCGTATTCCTTTCAACGCGCTTTTCGCTCCCTTGCGGGAATTGGGCCAAACGATGACATGTCACGGCGCGTGGTCACATATGCGAAATGATCAAATCCTAATCTTGTTTAATGTGTGTGTCCTGTCCGCCACAGTTTCCTGTCCGGATTGATCGGCCTTGCGATCGAACGATTCTCTACCGCTCCGATGCTCCCCGTTACGTGATCGCATCAGCCGAGACTTATCACGCCCGCATCCCCGGGTTTCCGCCGGGCGCCGGGTTCAGATCAACGGGAAATGGCAGGCGACCTTCCGTCCCGGCCCGATGTCCCGTAATATCGGCGCCTCCTCCCGGCACCGCCCTATCGCATGGGGACAGCGCGGGTGGAACCGGCATCCCGGCGGCGGCGAGAGCGGGCTTGGCACCTCGCCCTGAAGCGGCGGCGGCAGCGGCCGGTCCGGGCGCGGAACGGCGTCGATCAGCGCCCGCGTATAGGGATGCGCCGGGGCCGCCAGCACCGCCATCCCCTCCCCTTCCTCGACGATCGCCCCGAGATACATGACCGCGATCCGGTCCGCCATCTGCCGGACCACGGCAAGGTCGTGCGAGATGAACACGCAGGCCAGCCCCAGCCGCGCCTGAAGATCGCGGAACAGATTGACGATCTGCGCCTGCACCGACACGTCCAGCGCGGAAACCGGCTCGTCCGCCACCACCAGCGCCGGGTCCAGCGCCAGGGCGCGGGCGATGTTCAGCCTCTGCCGCTGCCCCCCCGAAAATTCATGCGGATATCGGACCGCCGCCTGCTCCGGCAGCCCGACCAGATCGAGCAACACACGAACCCGCTCCGGAATCGCCGCCCGCCCGATCCCGTGAATCCGCAGCGGCTCGGCGATCGAGTCTCCTGCCGTGCGGCGCGGATTCAGCGCGGCGTGAACGTTCTGGAAGACCATCTGCATGCGCCCGCGCAGCGCATGGCGCCGCCGCGATGTCAGCGTCGCGAGATTTTCCCCGTCGAACAGAACCGCTCCCGCATCGACCGGCTCCAGCCCGATGAGCGCGCGCCCCAGCGTGGATTTCCCGCAGCCCGACTCACCCACCAGAGCGAGCGACTCCCCCTCCTTCACATGCAGCGAAACGCCCGCCACGGCCTGCAACACCCGTCCGCCGCCGAGGCGATACACACGCCGGACGTCATGAGCCTCCAGCAGTACCGTCATGACGCCAGCAGCACGCAGGCCGCCTCCCGCCCGCCGCGTGCGATCATCGGCGGCCGCGTGCCGCACGCCTCGCGCACGAAGACGCAGCGCGGCGCGAACACGCAGCCCGCAGGCCGCGCATCCGGCGCTGGCGGCTGGCCGGGAATCGCGGGCAGGCGCTCCGGTCGCGGCCCGTCCAGCGGCGGCATCGCGGCCAGCAGCGCCTGCGTATAAGGATGAAGCGGCGCGTCCAGCACGTCGCGCACCGGCCCGCGCTCCACCACCACCCCCGCATAGAGCACCACGACATCCGTGCAGGATTGCGCGACCACGCCCATGTCATGCGTGATCAGCATCACCCCGGCCCCCGTCTCGCGCAGACGCCGCAGCAGGACGAGAATCTGCGCCTGGACCGTGACGTCCAGCGCCGTGGTCGGCTCGTCGGCGATCAGCAAAGAGGGCGCGCAGGACAGGGCCATGGCAATCATCGCCCGCTGCCGCAACCCGCCGGACAGTTGATGCGGAAAGCGCCGCGCCGCCTGGTCCGGGTCCGGCACGCCCATCTCGCCCAGCAGCCGCACCGTTCGCGCCCGCGCCGCCTTGCGGGACAGGTTCTCATGCAGGCGGATCTGCTCGTCGATCTGATCGCCGATCCGCCGCACGGGAAGAAAGGCCGTCATCGGGTCCTGAAAGATCATCGCGATCTCCCGCCCCCGCACCGGCCGCCAGTCCCGCTCGCGCAGGCCGAGCATCTCGCGCCCCCGGAAGCGGACGCACCCGTCCGCCGCCAGACCCGGCAGCAGCCCCATCACCGCAAGCGCCGTCAGGCTCTTGCCCGAGCCGGATTCGCCCACCACCCCGAGCGAGCGCCCGGATTCGACCGCCAGCGACACGCCCTCCAGCAGCGCCGCGCCGCCGGGCAGGCGGACGCGCAGGTCGGAGACCGCAAGCAACGCCTCAGAGTCCACGCCGCGCCTCCCTGATGCGGGGATCGAGCAGCGCATAGAGCCCGTCGATCGCCGCGTTCGCCAGCACGACGAAAACCGCGGCGTACATGACCGTCGCCATGATGAGCGGCAAATCGAGCGTGTTCAGCCCCTGATAGGTCAGATGCCCCACCCCCGGCAGGGCGAAGACCACCTCCACCAGCAGCGCCCCGCCGCCCACAAGCTGCGCGAAATCCAGCCCGAAGAGCGACACATAGGAGAGCCAAGAGAGCCGCAGCCCGTGCCACAGCCAGAGGCGCGCCGGTCCCGCCCCCTTGGCCCGCGCGGTGCGGATCGCATCATCCCCCATGGCCTGCAACAACTCCGCGCGCAGCACGCGCGCATAGAGCCCGATAAAGGCGACCGCCAGCGTGAAGGCGGGCAGAAGCAGCCCCAGCGCCCAGCCCTTCGGACTCCGCGCGAACGGGGTGTACCCCAGCGGCGGCACCCAGGAGAACGCCCAGGCGTCATGCCAGCGGGACTGGGTGACGAGGTTGACCATCTCTCCCAGCCAGAACACGGGCATGGACAGCGCCAGCAGGCTCAACCCCATCAACGCCCGGTCCGCCCATGTATCGCGCAGCATCGCGGAGACGATCCCGATCCCCAGCGACAGCAGGAGCCAGAACACCGAGGCGAACAGCACCAGCGAGAGCGTCACCGGCGCCGCCTCCAGCACTTCCGGCACCACGCGCTCGCCATGATCCACGAAGGAGGTCAGATCGCGCGTGACGAAGAGCTTCTCCATCATCCGCACATACTGGACCGGGAGCGGCCGGTCGAAACCATAGTCCGCCCGCACCCGCGCCAGCACCTCCTGGCTCGCCCCGCGCCCGGCGATCCGCGCCGAAGGGTCCGAGCCCGGCGTGGCGAAGAACACCGCGAAGATCAGCACCGAAATCCCGAACAGCACCAGCACCATCTGTCCGAGTCGCGAGAGCAACGCACGCGTCATCGCCGCCCCCCTTTCGGGTCGAGCACGTCCCGCAGCGCATCGCCCAGCACGTTCAGCGCCAGCACCGTGGCGACGATGGCCAGCCCCGGAAGGATCGCCACCATCGGGCGCGTGTAGATTAGCCCCTCCCCGTCCTGGATGATCGTCCCCCAGGAGGCGGCCGGTGCCTGCACGCCGAGCGAGAGGAAGGAGAGCGAGGATTCCGCCAACAGGCACAGCGCCATCAGCAGAGGCGCGAGCACCATCAGCGTGTCGAGCAGGTTCGGCAAAATCTCGCGCGTCAGGATGCGCCAGTGAGACGCGCCGAGCGCCCGCGCCGCCAGCACGAATTCCGCCCGCGCCAGCGCCAGCGCCCGCGCCCTCAGCGGGCGCGCGGCATAGGGGATATAGACGAGCGCGATGATGGCCACCGGAATCAGCAGATTATCGGACGCGATGGTCACGATCCCCAGATGCAGCGCATGGCCGATCGTGACGATGGAGAGCGAGATCGCCAGCAGATAGACCGGCACCGCCCAGAGGATATCGAGCAGCCGGGACAGCACCGCGTCCACCCATCCGCCGAAATACCCCGCCGCCAGCCCCAGCCCCGTCGCCACAGCCAGGCAGAGCAGCGCCGAGGCCGCCGAGATCAGCAGCGAATTGCGCCCGCCATACAATACCCGCGCCGCCACGTCCCGCCCCTGCGGGTCCGCCCCCATCGCATAGGGCCCGAGGCGCCAGTCCGGACCGATGGGCGTCAGGCCGAGATGCAGCGGATTATCGTTCGGCTGCATCAGGTCGACCTCCCGCCCGTCGCGGATCGTCGTTCCCGCCACGTCGGACGCGAAGGGATCGACGCCGACCCAGGCCGCGTACAGCGGCGCGGCGGCGCTCGCGAGCACGATCAGCAGCAGCGCCGAGAACGCGGCCACCGCACCGCGCCGGCGCAGCACCTGACGCGCCAGCCGCACCCACGGTCCCCCCTCGCTCACGCCGTCGGCACCCCATCCGGCGGCGACCAGTCGAACGGCCGCCAGGCCGGCGGAACCGGGCAAGGCTCGAACACGCTGCCCAGCCGCAACGCGTCCGCCTCCCGTCCCGGCCGCGCGACGATCTGCATCCCGACCGGCATGCCGCCGGGCGACAGCCCCACCGGCACGCTCAGCACCGGCAGGCGGCTCAACATGTTGAACATCCCCGTCATCGTCGTCTCGCGCAGCCGCCCCGAAATCTCCGGCGGCGGACTGACATACGGCCCGTCCGCCAACGGCGTCTCGCGCGCAAGGGCAGGGCAGATCAGCGCGTCATACCGTTCCAGCACGGGCTGCAACACCTGCGCCATCCGCGTGCGGATCATCTCCCCCTGCCGCACGGCCAGAGCCGACGCCTCCCTCCCCTCCGCGATCAGCCGCCGCACCGCGGGAGCCAGCAGCGCCTCGCGGCCCTGCACCGCGGCGCCATAGTTCTGCGCCAGCCAGACCGCCCATTCACGGTCCCATTGCGCCGACGCCTCGGGCGGAAACGCCAGCGCGACGGGTTCGACACTTACGCCCGCCGCCGCCAGCCGCCCCGCCGCGCCGTCCAGCGCGGCTGTCACGAACGGCATCACCTCGTAACAGCCGAGATCGACGGAGAGCGCCACACGCAGCCCGGCGGGCGGGCGCTCCAGCGCCGCGACGAAGTCTTCCGGCGGCGGCGCGCCCGCGATATCGTGCCGCGCCTGCGACTGGGTGACGTTCAGGAACAACGCCGCGTCCCGGCAGGACTGTGCCAGCGGCCCCCAATGCGCCAGCGTGTCGAAGCGGTTCGCGCCCCCGTCGAACGGCACCCGCCCCAGCGAGGGCTTGAGCCCGAACACCCCGCAGGCCGAGGCCGGAATGCGGATCGACCCGCCCATGTCCGACCCCTCGGCCAGCGCGACGCATCCCGCCGCCACCGCCACGGCGGAGCCGCCCGAACTCCCGCCGCTGCTATAGGCCGGATTCCAGGGATTGCGCGTCACCCCGAGCAACGGGCTGTCTGTCCGTCCGGCCCAGGCGAATTCCGGCGTCGTTGTCCGCCCGATCACGATGGCCCCCGCCGCTTTCAGCCGCGCCGCAATCAACGCATCCCGCTCCGCCACGCGCGAGGCGAAGAGGCGCGACCCTTCGGTCCAGCGGTCGCCGCGCGTCGGCGTCATGTCCTTGAGCACGATCGGCACCCCGCCCAGCGGCCCCGGCCTGACTCCCGCCCGCGCCTCCGCCAACGCCGCCTCGTCGCGCAGGGTGACGAAGGCGTTGCACGCGAGCTGCACCTCGTGCGCGCGCTCCAGCGCCGCCTCCACCACGGCCACGGGATCGAGCGCGCCCGCCGCGATCCCCGCCGCCTGCGCCGTCGCGTCCATCCTCACCGGACCCAGACCTGCGAAAAGAACAGGCCGAAATTATGCGTATAGAAGAAATTCCCGAGCCGTTTCGAGACGAAGGTGACGTCATATTTATGAATGATCGGCGCGCCCGGCGCATGACGCGCGAGCAACGCATCCACCTGCGCCCAGAGATCCGCCCGCTGCGCATCGGTCAGCGTCACATCGGTCTTGGCGCGGTCGATCAGGGCTTGCACCTCCCCGTCGCAGAAGCCGGAGATGTTGACGGACGAATTCGAGCCGGGATGGAAATTCTCGCAGCCGAACAGACCGTCGAGAAAATTCGAGGCGGAGGGGAAATCCGAGGACCAGTCCTTGATGGCGATCTGGACGTGGTTGTTGCTGTTCTGGATGTAATCGAACATCAACGCCGGGGCGAGCGGCTTGAGATCGGCATGGTAGCCGATCGCGTCCAGCGTGTCGCGCAACTCGTTGCCCATGGCGCGATCGACACTGCGATTGGCGACGACCAGCGTCACCTTCTGCCCCGCTGTGCCGCTCTCGCGCACCAGTTCGCGCGCACGTTCCAGATCCGGCGCCTTCCATTCCGGCGCGGGATGCGCGAAATCCGCACCCTTCGTGTAGGGACACCCCGCCATCCGCCCCGTCAGCTCCGGCGGCACCAGCGAGCAGAGCGGCTGCGCGATCGCCGGGCCGCCATAGAGAATGGTCATCGCATGGCGGTTGATGGCGTAATCCACCGCCTGCCGCGCCTTCTCGCTGTCGAACGGCGGAATATGGACGTTCATCGGCGCGAAATAGATCGTCAGATGCGGCTCGATATGCGTCTGGGACGTGAACCGCGCGCCAAGCTCGCCCAGACGGTCGAGCGGAATCGGATCGTAGATCCAGTCCGTCTGCCCGTTCTCGATGGCGGTGACGGCGGCCTCGTCGGTCAGGCCGAAGCGATACTCGATCCGGTCCACATAGCCGGGCGGCTGCACCTCCGCGTTCCAGACATGGAAATACGGGTTCCGCTCGGCGACGATCCCACCCTCGGGATTATAGCTGACGATATGATACGGTCCCGTCCCCGGCACCGGATTGTTTCCTGTGTCGTGATCCGGCGTATCGGCGGGCAGGATGCTCGCATGGGTGAAGGCGAGCTTCATCATGAACTCGGTGTCGGGCGCCGTGAGATGGAATGTCACGGTGCGATGGACGGGATCGGGGCTCACCCCCTCCGCGAGCGTGCAGTGAGCCGGATCGGCAAGGCACGCTTTGGCCCCGGCGATATCGCCGTAAAACGCCCCCGCCGTCGGCGAGCCCACGCGGAAGAGCCGGCGGAAGGAGGCCGCGACATCCTCCACCGTCACCTTCCGCCCATCCGAGAAGCGGATGCCGTCGCGCAGGGTGAAGACATAGGTCCGGCCCCCGTCCTGCGGGGCGGGAATCGCCTCGGCGAGATCGGGCATCACCGTATCGCCCGCCGGGCCGCGCGCCTTGCGGAACCCCGTCAGCCCGTCATAGATCGTCACGAAGAGGTTGATATATTCCGCCGTATAGTTGATCTGCGGGTCCAGCGTCCCGCCCGACCCGACGGCGGCGAGATGCAACGTGCCGCCCCGATGCGCCGCCGGGAGGCTGTCTTCCGCCCGAACGGGGATGCAACAGCACAGAGGGCCCAGCACCAGCACGGCCCGGAAGCGGGAAAGGCCACGCCTGACTGCCGGCAAACCACGAATGGACTCTTCTCCCGAATGCGCCTGAAGCAAAGCCGGATCGTACCAGAGTCTGGCGGGAAGAAAATAGCCGCCCTTTCGACATGACACAAAAACATTCCACCCTCCACGTCATTCCGAAAGGTGACGACCATATCCGCATTCGAGACGGACCACTGCGCCGGACACTACGTGACCGACACGCAAGCAGAGACCAGTGACACCGCCGGGCCGGATTGGGCTGGTCAGGTCCATGCCTCCCATAATTTTCTCCCCGCCCCCTTGCTCCCGTTCCCCGCCGCTCCTATAAGCGCCGCACGGCCCGGCTTACCGGATTCGGAGAGGTGCCAGAGTGGTCGATTGGGACGGTCTCGAAAACCGTTGTACGTGCAAGCGTACCGTGGGTTCGAATCCCACCCTCTCCGCCATTTGATATATCCCATACCAGTCCAGAGCGTTTTTATGTCCGTCGTCTAAAGATTTGGGACTTTGGATGACGTGAGATAACGGAGGAACTGGCCCCTCTGGTTATGCTGTTTAGGCGGCACGCGGCTCTGTTGCACAAATAGAGTTTTGGTTATGGACCTCGCATTCTGGGACTTATGATTTACTGAATAGCCTCGGTGAGTGGGATTCCGAGCGCGGTGAACTGATTGAGGATCGCGATACGCAGGTAGAACTCCGAGACCTGACGGTCAAAGTCTCTCGCGGTGAGGCGCTGGCCGAGCAGTTTGATGCAGTGCATTTTTATCTCGACGCGGCTTCGGCGGTGATACCCGCTCCAGCGTCGCCAGATCGCCCGTCCAAAGCGTTCTGAAGCCCGTATGGCCTCATTTCCGGCCCGGGCGCCAGGCGTTGTCGGGCGCCACGGTTTTGCATTCCGTCGGGGTGGAATGATTGAAGCGTCCCGGGTTTCCCGGAGGCTCCTATCTGTGAGAAGGAGCCATGATGAACATGATGAGCCAGAGATTTTCGCCTGAGGTCCGGGAACG
>NZ_SLZN01000027.1 GCF_004346035.1 Acidomonas methanolica
CGAGGCCGAGGCCAACTACTATGCAGCCCTTCAGATCATCAATATGGCTGCGTGACTCAAACCAATTAGCCTCCGGGAAACCCGGGACGCTTCAGCCTGCTGGCGCGCCGCACGCGTCGAACGTTGCTGACGAGCCTTTTTCCCTATTCGCCGGTCATGACGTTCGCCTCGCCGGAAGACAGGGCCGCCTATCTGGTCGGGGTCATGCGGGACGCCCTTGTACACGACCTCTCTGCGCGCGGCATTCATGCCTTGCCGCTGTCAGCCGACGCGCCGATTCCGTCCAGCGGATGGCTTCTAGAAGGCCGATTCCAAGATGTCGATGAAGGCAATCGCGTCGTGCGCACGATGGTCGGCTTCGGTGCGGGCCATACTTCGCTTGCGGTATCATCGACGATCACTCCTTTATCAGGCAATCCACCGAAATCGCTGCCGGTGATGACCCTGGATCTGGCGGCGCGAAGCGGTCAGATACCGGGCGCGCTTGTCGGCTTCAATCCTTATGCCGCGGGAGCCGGATATCTAATTGACGGTTACGATACCAAAATTGATGTCCAACATACAGCGCAACTCATCGCCAAAGAATTGGCCGGCAAGCTTTGGAATAGGGCAAAAGCCAGCACGCTGTAACGTTTTTGACGCGCTCGACAAACGCGCCGCAAGGGCGTCGAGTGACTGTCAAGTGGGACACTCCCCAATGGACAATATCGTAATTGCAAATGCCGACATGCTGCCCGATATCCTCAAGGAAGCGCAGGTCGTCGTGACGATTTCCTGCATGCTGGGATTCCTCCCACTTGGCGGGAAGTGATTCAAGGTTGGTCTTTGAGGTCAACCTGAATAAGCCATGATCCCGACGCCCTGCGTGACGACGAGTGGAAACGCCTGCGCCCTCTGATCCCCCGCGGCCATGCTGAGCGCCGGGGCCTCGGTGCGACAATCGCCGTTTGTGGATGCGCTGCTCTGGATGGCGCACTGGGGCACCGTCCTGCCCGTAAAACCAGAAGTTCCGTTTATCACGGATAGCGTCGGTTATTTTTTAAAAAGTCAAAAACTTTTCCGACTCGGCTGCGGTGTTTCCCGATAAGGCTTCGCAGCCGAACGATCAGAAATCTTTTTTGCTTCCCTTTCTTCAGAAAAGGACGACTTCCTTCAACGCAACCCTGCATCCGCGCGCACGCGCTCGAAGATCGCGACGAAGTCCAGCCCCTCTTCTCCGGCTGCATAGGATTGGAGGAAGCGGTCGCGCAGGAGCGAGGCGGTCGGGAGCGGGACGCGGAAATCTTCTCCGGCTTCGAGGAAAAGGCCGTTATCCTTCAGCCCGATCTCCATGGGGCCACCCGGCGGGTCGTAGGCTTTCTCGACCATCAGCTTCCCGTAATTGCGATGAACGGGGGCGGTATAGAAACTGTTGCTCATCACCTCGAACATCGTGGCGGGAGCGATTCCTCCTTTCTCGCCGAGGGTGAAGACCTCCGCCATCTGCTCGATCGTGGCGAAGATCATGAAGTTGAGGCAGAGCTTGACCAGATTGGCCTGGACCGGGTCGTCGCCCACCACGAAACTCTTCTGGCCGAAAGCGTCCAGCGCGGGAAGGATGCGGGCGCGCAGGGCGTCCGCTGCCGCGAGCACGACGAAGAGTTGCCCGGCCCGCGCGGCCGGCGGACGGCCCAGGACCGTTGCCGAGGCGTAGTGCTGGCCGCGTTCGGCGTGGCCGTCGCGAAGGCGGCGGGCCTGATTGAGCGAGACGGTGGCGCAGCCGACATGCACCGCGTCGGGACCGAGGGCTTCGGCGATGCCGTCCGGGCCGAAACTGGCATGCTGGACGGCGGCGTCGTCGAACAGCATGGTGAAGACGAGTTCGTTGCCCGCCGTGGCCTCTGCGGGCGTGCGCGCGCGCTTCGCCCCGGCGGCGACGAGCGCATCCGCCTTCGCGGCCGTGCGATTATAGACGGTCAGCTCGTGCCCGGCCCTCAGCAGGCACGTGGCCATCGCCTCGCCCATCGCGCCGAGGCCGACAAATCCCAGTTTCATGTCTTTTCTCCTGCGGCGCGTCGGGAGGACGACCGCCGCCAGGAAGTATCGGTCATATCGACGCTGGCGTTCTCTCGCGGAAAAGTCAAAAATCGACTCATGGACGCCAATTCGATGCTGCCCGAAAAGGGCCTGCCGCCGGAAGGGCCATGGATCATGGGCGGACGCACGCGCCAGGAGCGGCGAAGGATACAGACACCGCACTGCCATGAGCGCGGCCAACTTCTCGGCACGGAGCGCGGGGTGTTCGCCGTGCGGACGGAGCGGGCGTTGTGGATGGTCGGGCCGGGACAAGTCCTGTGGATTCCGGCGGGGGTCCTGCATGAGGCGCGGTCGCATGGAGCGTTTGCCGGGTGGAGCCTCTATGTGCGGCGGGAAAGCGGCGATGCGCCGTTCCTGAGTTCCGCCACGCCGCTCTTCACGGCGCTGGCGCGGCGGCTGACCGGCCCGGACTGGTCCACTCATCATGCGCGAATCGCCGAGTTGCTCTGGGCCGAGTTCCTGCTGCTGCCTTCCGCGACGCTGTCCCTGCCCTGGCCGTCTCATCCCGGCCTGCGGCGCGTGACGGAACGGCTGCACGACGCCCCCGAGGACAGGCGGGACCAGAAGGACTGGGCGACGCTGGCGGCGCTGTCTCCACGCGGTTTCGTGCGGCATTTCCGCGCGGAGACGGGGCTGAGCTTCTCAGCCTGGCGTCAGCGCGCGCGGGTTCTGGCGGCGCAGGCACGGCTGGCCGGAGGCGAGAGCGTCACGCAGGCCGCCTATGCGGTCGGGTATGACAGCCTGGGCGCGTTCGCCGCCGCCTTCCGCGCCGCGACGGGCTATTCGCCGCGCGCCTGGGTGGCGCGGTCCGTCTCACGATAGATCTTGCCGAAGCGATTGGCGAGGAAGGCATCAAGGGCGATGTCTTCCTGCCGGACGAAGCCGCGCGTGGGGATACGGCCTTCGGCGAGCAGGTCGAGCACGGCGCAGATGCCGCCCGCCGTCGTCAACTGGATCGCGGTGCGGTGCGCGCCGAGGAAATCCTGGTCCGGGATCGCGCGGGCGAGGGTTTCCTGATGCAGATGGCCGTCCTTCGTGCCCGTCACACTGACGAGGATGACAACGACATCCTGCGTCGTGGTGGGCAGAGCGTGGGTGAAAATGTCGTGCAGGAGGTGGCGGCGTTCGGCGAGGCGGAGATCGGAAAGGAGGACCTTCATGATCGCCGCGTGGCCGGGATAGCGCATGGTGCGGTAGTTGAGTTCGCGCAGGCGGCCCGCATAGGTTTCGCAGAGCGAGCCGAGGCCGCCGGAGGTATTGAACGCTTCGTAGGTCACGCCTTCGACGCCGAGGGTTTCCAGCCCTTCCATGGCGGCGACGACGGTGCGCCGGCCCGCGACGATGGCCTCGCAGGGTTCGATATATTCGTTGATGAGGCCGTCCGTGCTCCAGGTGAGGTTATAGCCCAGCGCGTTGGTGGGGAAGCGCGGGAGCGCGCCGACGCGCAGACGCATGGTGTCGAGCGAGTCGAAGCGGCGGGCAAGATCATGGGCGGCGATGGAGACGAAGCCGGGTGCGAGGCCGCATTGGGGGATGAAGGCGGTGGTCGCGCCCTCGGCCAGGGCGCGCACGTCGCGGGTGGAGGCGACGTCCTCGGTGAGATCGAGATAATGCACCCCCGCCTCGGCGGCGGCGCGGGCGATGCCGCGCGTCAACTGGAAGGGCGCGGCGGAGAGGACGGCGAACTGGTTGGCGAGGAGGGAGGGCGGCAGCGCCGCGGCGATGTCCTGCGCCGTGCGGCGGATGGCGAAGGGGAGGTCCAGCCGGTCCAGCCGCGCGGCGTCGCGATCGACGAGGGTGACGGCGTAATCGCCTGTGGCGTGGAGGAAGGAGGCGATGGTCGCGCCGATCTTGCCCGCGCCGAGAATGGTGACTGGCCGCATGAATGATCTCCGTTTGTCTGCTGCCGGAATGATCGGAGGGCGGGTCGACGGGTCTCAAGCGGCAGAGTGACGGGAGAACGGGAAAGTTTCCGGCGGAGTGACGGATGGGCGGGGCATTTTGATCTCACCCGCGCTTGGGATAATGTGCCCGGCGATGACGGATGATCCGCTGGACAGGGCGTTGCTCGAACTCTTGCGCCGGAATGCGCGGATGCCCGCCGCTCAGCTCGCCCGGCGGCTGGGCCTCTCGCGCACGACCTTGCAGGGGCGGATCGAACGGCTGGAGCGGCAGGGGGCGATTCTCGGCTATACCGTGGTGGAGCCGGGGCGGTCCGACGCGGTGCGCGCTCTCGTGATGATCACGCTGTCGCCGCGGCGGGCGGCCCAGGTGGAACGGGATTTGCGGTCGGTGCCGGGGTTGCGGGAACTGCATGCGGTCAGCGGGCCGTCGGATCTGGTGGCAATGCTCGGGGCGGAGACGCCAGAGGCGCTGGACCGGGCGATCGACGCCATCGGCGCGGTGGAAGGGGTGGAGCGGACGCATTCGGCGATGATTCTCTCCACCAAGGTTGCGACACGGAAATAGGGGGCGGGACATGGAGACTGGCACTGATGACGGGATGACGCCCGCGACGGCCGTGCTGGAGCGGGAGGGAATCGCCTTCAGCCTGCATGCGCATGATTACGATCCCGGGGCGGCGGCCAAGGGGCTTCAGGCGGCGGATGCGTTGGGCGTGCCGCCGGAAGAGGTGTTCAAGACGCTGATGGTCCTGGTGGACAGGACGAGGCCGGGCTGCGTCATCGTTCCCGCGCCGATGCGGCTGAAGCTGGCGGCCGTGGCGAAGCTGCTGGGCGGAAAATCGGCGGCGATGATGGCGCCCGCGGAGGCGGAGCGGATGACCGGCTACCAGACCGGCGGGATCAGCCCGTTCGGGCAGAAAACAGCCGTGCCGGTTCTGCTGGATTCCCGGGCGCTGGCGTTGGGGGCGATCTACGTCAATGCGGGGCGGCGGGGGACGCAATGCCGCGTCGAGGCGGCGGCCGTGGCGGAGCGGTTCGGCTGGATCGTGGCGGAGGTGGCGGCGTGAGGGCGACAGGGGTCTTGCCGCCGGACGCGCATTATGGCACAATGCCAATATCCTCATCCGTCCGCGCGCCCGGCACATTACCGGATGAGTTTCCATGAATTTTTATCTGATCCGCCTGATTATACAGAAACCGTCGGTCTCCGACGGTTTTTTTATTTCTGTTCCGCTCAGGCAAGCTGGAGCATCCTGCATTGAATTATTTTTCACGTCTTGCGCTCTGGATTTCCATGTTCTGGACGTCCGCGCTCTGTTCGCCGCCCGTTCTGGCGACCCCTGTCCCTGAATTCCCTGAAATGTACCGGACCACCGACGGAAGCTTGCAGCGCGTCCGGATCGTGACCCCCCTGAACGGCCAGCACAGCCCGTTCATCACGCAATACCGGGACAATACGGGACAATGGAGGCCGGCGATCGTCGTTCAGGACAGTTGCGGACTGGATGTGACGGGTGCGCCCGTGGCCTGCGATTACCTCCGGCAATCGCAGGTCAATGCGCCGTCCGGCGTCGCGGGGCTGGATGCGAACGGGATCGTGACGGAGCCCGTCATGTCCCAGACGATTCTCGCGAATCGCGTTTATACGGCGCCGGATGGAACGTCCGTCACGCTCCCGACGGTTTCTCTCGCGGGAACGGCCGCCTACTCCACGTTTTTCACCCTGGGAGCCGAATCCGTCGCGTTCGGCGGCCAGACGGATGCGGCCGGAACGGTGGGCAACACGGCGCTGACCATCGTCGGCAGGCCGTACGGGAACTATAATGCCGGATGCACCCTGTGCGTGTTCTCCACGGCGAGTTCGCTCGGGGGCGGGGCCGCTCAGGCGGCGCTGTCGGGGATCGACTACAGGACCGGCGCGCCCGCCATAGCGAACGGCGACGCGGCTGCCGCGGGTTTCTATCAATATGACGAGGTCAGCGACGCGAGGATCGTGGCCCAGGCCAGCGCCTTCACGGCGACGACCGTCACCCTGTCCACCCCCATGACGGACGAGCAGATGGCGACGCTGCATCCGGGCATGTATGTGGCCACCAACGTCATCGATCCCTCCGTGGCGACGACGGACAGTTATGGCGTTCCCTCGGAAAATGCGTATTGGGGCTATATCCAGTCCTGGACGCCGACGACCCTCACCGTTTATGGCTGGGCCGTTCTGGGCGCGGGCAATGCCGCCGCCGGTCAAATCCCCGATGTCACGCATCTCGACACGACGAAATCGACCTATACCATGCCGATGGTCTTCGTCGGCGCGCCCGGCAAGATATGGTCGAAAAACACCTATGTCGTCATGGACGGCAACAAGATCTACGGGGCGAACGCGACGGCGCGCGCCAATAATTACGAGCGGGAGGAGCTGGATTTCAGGGCGGCCAATTTCACGAACGCCAATTCACTCACCTACCATGGATGGACCACGTCGTTCCAGTGCATCCCCTGCGCCTCCGGCGCGGCCAGTGCGGACAGCTACGCCTATCTGGTCAACGGTCCCGGGCTGCCGAAGGCGTATGTGGCGCAGCTCTACGGTTCCGGCCTGGAATATTCCGGATACAGCACATGGTTGCCGAGCAACGGATCGCCTTCCGCGCAAGGCGGCAATCATATCATGTTCGACTTCGCATCCGCTCTTTCCACGGGCAACACGCTTCATTTCGGAGCGAAGGTCTACAAGGATCTGGCCGATTCCTCGAATTGGGCCAACTGGGACGTCCGCCTGGGGCTGAACGTTGACGGCACACGCGCGCAGGATGTCTTCTCCGGCGGTTCCGACATGGCGCAACTCGCATGGAACTACGAGGGCGCAGGCGGAACGCTCTGTGTCCTGACGCCCGGCTATATGGGCGCCGACCCCAACGCCTGCTTCAACGACGACGGCAGCACGACGATCTATGGAAGCCTCACCTCGAAGGGCGCCGCGACGTTCGACGCCCCTCTTGCGAACGTCTGGGAAACCAGCGCGGCGGCTCTTTCCGCCGAAACCTCCTCGGGCACGGCGAGCGGACAGGGAACGCTCTCACTGTGGAATACGGTGAAAGCGGGCGGAGCCAGTTCCGAATACGTCAATGTCGACCCGGGGACGAGCGGCGGCTTCTCGTGGTATGAACTGACGACGGGCGCGGCCCTTGACGCCGGAACACAACTGGCCTTCCTGAACGGGGACGGTCTGACCGTGAGCGGCAACATCGTGGCGGGCAAGGGCAAGTCCGTCGAGTTGCAGGACAGCAACGGAAGTGTCGGATACACCTATCTGAACACCAATGGCTGGGTCACCACGGCCTCGTCAAGCGGCGGGTTCATAGGCTATTCCGCGCCTGCCTTCAGGGAGACGCTCACCACGCCCTCGTCGTCCTCCGCGCCTTGCACGGCGGGGCAGTTCACGGACGATTCCAATTATCACTATGTCTGCGTCGCCGCGAACACGTGGAAGCGCGTCGCGCTGAGTTCGTTCTGAACCGGAGCGGGGCGGCGCGGGCTTCCGGCGGGAGGGCCCGCCTGATACGAGTTCAAACGTGTCCTTCGGAGCGCCTGTCGTGCCTGCCTCTTCCTTTCCCCCTGCCCCCCGTCTCGTTTCCGTCCGGACACTCGGACGCATGGGCATGACGTTCGGCGTGATCGCGGTGCTGGCGCTGCTGATGCGGCATGTCGCGCCGGGAACGGCGCTGCTCGCGCGGGCGGCGGGATGGCGGACGGAGGCGCTGGCACCGCTCTGGTTCCTGCTGGCGGGGATTCCCTATTGCGCGGTCGGATTGCCGCGCCAGGCGATGTGCCTCGCGGCGGGACTGGTCTTCGGTGCGGCGGAAGGGCTGGGACTGGCCATGACCGTGACGGGTCTGGGCAGCGCGCTGGGATATCTCGGGATCGGGCGGCTGGGCGGCGCGACGCTGCGCGGCGCGGTGCGGCGGCGCTTCACGGGGCGTCTGGCGGTGATCGGGAGGGCGCTGGCGCTCTCGCCCTTCCAGGCGGTGCTGGTGTTGCGGCTCATGCCGGTGGGGTCCGCGCTACTGGTGACGGCGGCGGCCGCGCTGGCGGAGGTGCCGCTCGCGCCGTTCCTGTCCGCCACGATTCTGGGGTCGGCGCCGCAGAATCTCGTCTTCGTGCTGATGGGAGCGGGGACGCGGATCGGCCACGGGAGCCAGATCGCGCTCGGATTAGGGTTGTTCGTGCTCTCGACCGCACTGGGAGTGGCGCTGATGCGGCGGGCGATGCGGCTGGAATGGAGTCCGGCGGTGGCGGCGGATGTGCAGCCCGGACCAGACCGGGGAGAAACCGTCACCGACATATAGCCGTCATGTCGGAATTTCGGGCGAGTCCCTGTCTGCTCCTGGCAGATTCAGCGGTCATGGACAGTTTCATTTCTTGGCAAGTAAGGCCGAACACAGCAGAATTGGATTCGCGCGAACCGGGAGGGGCGGACATGACGCAGGTGCTGCTGGTGGAGGATGACGACGCCGTGGCGTTGATCGTCGAGGCCGTTCTGGCGGGCTCGGGCCGGGCAGTGCGGCGCGTGTCCGGCGCGGGCGCGGCGCGGGAGGCGGCACGGGAAGCGGCTCCGGCGGTTCTGGTCGCCGATCTCAACTTGCCGGACGGAGAGGATGGCGTCACGCTCGCCCGGGCCCTGCGGACCGAATGGCCGGATTTGCCGGTGGTTCTGATCTCCGGGGCGTTCGAAGGGGGAGAGGGCACGTCAGGAACGGCGACGGCCGAGGTGCCGGGCGGTGTCTGTCTGGCCAAGCCGTTCCGGCGCGCGGCGCTGTTGGCGGCGATCGACGCGGCGGAGCGCTGGCGCGGTTAAGGCGATCCTCCGAAGGACGCGGAGGCGGCGGACTCGGGCGTCACCGAGGGCGCGACGAAATTTTCCGCCGGATTTTTTTAAATTCCCACAATAATTTTCCAAAAATCACATAAGTACGTGTTGTTCACACGGACGTCATCGGTTAAGCGATGGCGTGGCTTGTCGGCCTTGGGACCAACAGATGAACATTCACGAATATCAGGCGAAGGACCTCCTGCGATCCTTCGGCGTTCCCGTGCCTCCTGGCGTCGCGGTCGGCTCTCCGGCCGAAGCGCGCGAGGCGGCGCGTCAACTCGATTCCGGCGTGGTCGTCGTCAAGGCGCAGATCCACGCGGGCGGCCGCGGCGCCGGGCGCTATGTCGGCGAACCGGCATGTGGCGGCGTGCGGCTGGTCAAGACGCCGGAGGACGCGCAGCACGCGGCGTTCGAGATGCTTGACCGCGTTCTCGTCACCAAGCAGACGGGCCCCGAGGGGCGTCTGGTGCGCAAGCTCTATATCGAGGCGGGCTCGGCGATCGAGCACGAATACTACCTCTCGATCCTGCTCGACCGCGAGGCGCGCCGAATCGTCATCGTCGCCTCCAGCGAAGGCGGGATGAGCATCGAGGACGTGGCGGCCGAGAAGCCGGAGAGCATCCATAAATCCTGGATCGATCCGACGATCGGCCTGTCCGATCACCAGTCGCGCGATCTGGCCGTGAAGCTCGGCTTCACCGGCAAGCAGATCGCCGCCTTCGCCGCGATCGTCCGCTCGGCCTATACGGCCTTCACGACGCTGGACGCCTCGCTGCTCGAGGTCAATCCGCTGGCCCTGACGAAGGACGGCGCGCTCGTGGTGCTCGACGCCAAGATGAGCTTCGACGAGAACGGCCTGTTCCGTCACGCGAATGTGCGCGCGCTGCGCGATCCCGACGAAGAAGACCCCCGCGAGCAGGAAGCCGCGCGGTTCGGCCTGTCCTATGTCGGGCTCGACGGCACGATCGGCTGCATGGTCAACGGCGCGGGCCTGGCCATGGCGACGATGGACATCATCAACTCCGAGGGCGAATCCCCGGCCAACTTCCTCGACGTGGGCGGCGGCGCCTCGCGCGAGAAGGTGGCGGCGGCGTTCCGCATCCTGCTGGCCGATCCGAATGTCGAGGGCGTCCTCGTCAACATCTTCGGCGGCATCATGCGCTGCGACATCATCGCCGAGGCGGTGGTGAGCGCCAGCCGCGAGGTCGGGCTGCATGTGCCGCTGGTGGTGCGCCTGGCCGGGACGAATGTCGAGGAAGGCATGGCGTTGATCGAGAATTCGGGTCTGGACGTGACCGTGGCGTCCGACCTTGCGGATGCGGCGCGCAAGATCGTCGCGGCCGTGCGCGCGCGGAGGGCTGCATAATGGCGATTCTGGTCGATGAGGGCACGCGCGTCCTCGTTCAGGGCATCACGGGGTCGCAAGGCTCGTTTCATGCCGGGCAGTGCCTCGCCTACGGCACGAAGATCAGCGGCGGCGTGACGCCCGGTCGCGGCGGGCAGACGCATCTTGGCCTGCCGGTCTGGGACACGGTCGAGCAGGCCGTGGCGGCCAGTCCGGTCGATGCGACGATGATCTACGTGCCGCCGGCCGGCGCGGCCGATGCGATTCTCGAAGCCATCGCGGCGGAGATCAAGCTGATCATCTGCATCACGGAGGGCATTCCCGTGCAGGACATGCTGCGCGTGCGCGTGGCGCTGGACCGTTCGGAGTCCATTCTGATCGGGCCGAACTGCCCGGGCGTCATCACGCCGGATGCCTGCAAGATCGGCATCATGCCCGGCCCGATCCATCGTCGCGGCTCGGTCGGCATCGTGTCGCGTTCCGGCACGCTGACCTATGAGGCGGTGGCGCAGACCACGGCGCTCGGCATGGGGCAGAGCACCAGCGTCGGCATCGGCGGCGATCCGATCAAGGGTCTCGATTTCATCGACGTGCTGGAGCGTTTCCTTGCCGATCCGGAGACGGAATCGATCATCATGATCGGCGAGATCGGCGGGTCGTCGGAAGTCGACGCGGCCTATTTCCTGCGCGATCACAAGATCCGCAAGCCGGTCGTCGCGCTGGTGGCGGGTGCGACCGCGCCGCCGGGACGCCGCATGGGCCATGCGGGCGCCGTCATTTCCGGCGGCAACGACACGGCGGCGGCGAAGATGGATATCCTGCGTTCCGCCGGCGTCCGCATCGCCCCTTCCCCCGCCGCGCTCGGCACCACTCTGGAAGCGCTGCTGAAGGGCGCGTGATCCGGTCCGCGCGTGTCGGGCCCCGCCCGCACGCGCGAGGAGCCGCAGCTTTCCGGGCCTCGCTTGGTCAAACCCAGGGCCTTCCAAAGGGTGCCCCCCTTTGACGGATGCAGGGCTCAGCCCTGCATCGGACCCCTTCCCCACGACACGATTCCGCGACCCGGAGATTGCAACCGGCGCGCGGAATGGTTACAGCCGGTGGGATTTGTCTCCATCATATACGGATTGCGCAGACCATGACGGCCAGCACGACGCCCGGCGATCAGGCGGAATTCGATCTCAAGCGGCATATCCGTGAGGTTCCGGATTTTCCCAAGCCGGGCATTCTTTTCTACGACATCTCGACATTGTTGCGAAACGCGGATGCGTGGCAGGTCGCGACGGGGCGAATCGCGCGCGTCGTGGCCGGGTGGCAGCCGGATCTTCTCGCCGGAATCGAGAGCCGGGGCTTCCTGACCGCCGCGCCGCTGGCGCAGCGTCTGGGCCTGGGCTTCGTCATGCTCCGCAAGCCGGGCAAGCTGCCGGGCGAGACGATCTCGCTGAGCTATGGGCTCGAATACGGGCAGGACACGCTGCATATCCAGGCCGACGCGATCCGCCCCGGCCAGCGCGTCGTGGTGCTGGACGATCTTCTCGCCACCGGCGGCACGCTGGCCGCGTCGGTTGCACTGTTGCGGAAGGCCGGGGCGGAGGTCGTCGGCTGTTCGGTCATGATCGAACTCGAAGGGCTCGGCGGCCGAGATAGGCTTGACGTCCCCCTCCATACGCTGATGCATTATCCGGCATGAACGCCGACTCCGCCGCGCTGCTGCGCGCCCGCTATCGCCGCGAGAAGCTGCCCTCCATCGCCGAGTCGCCGGTCATCCGGACGCTGATGGCGCACCGTTCCGTACGCGCCTACCTGCCCGATCCGCTGCCGGAAGGCGCGCTGGAGGCGGCGATCGCCGCGGCACAATCGGCGGCGACCTCCAGCAACCTGCAATGCTGGAGCGTGGTGGCGGTGGAGGATGCGGCGCGCAAGGCGCGGCTGGCGGAACTCTGCGGCCATCAGAAACATATCGTGGAAGCGCCGCTCTTCCTCGCCTGGATCGCCGATCTGTCCCGGCTGGAGCGGATCGCCGAGGCACAGGATTCGGGGCGGGAGAGCCTCGATTATCTCGAAATGTTCATGGTCGCGCTCATCGACACGGCGCTGGCGGCGCAGAACGCGGTCGCGGCTTTCGAGAGTCTGGGGCTGGGCACCGTCTATATCGGCGGGCTGCGGAACCATCCGGTCGAGGTGGCGAAGGAACTGCATCTGCCGCCACTTTCCGTGGGCGCGTTCGGCCTCTGTGTCGGCGCTCCCGATCCCGCGCATCCGGCGGACATCAAGCCGCGCCTGCCCCAGGCGGCGGTGTTGCATCGCGAGCATTATGACGCCGCGCGGGAGGCGGAACTGATCGCGCAATATGATGCGGACGCCAACCAGTTCCAGATCGAGCAGGGCCTGCCGGAGCGGGCCTGGTCCTCGACCATGGCGCGTCGCATCGCCGGGCTGCGGGGCCTGAGCGGGCGCGACGTGATGCGCGCGGCGCTGGAAACACTTGGATTCGCGCTGAAATAGCGGCACTCTTTATATGGTTTCGCAACCGTGACGGAGTCTGTTTCGATGTGCCTGCGCCTCCTTCTGCCGCTTCTTCTCGGTCTCGCCGCATGCAGTTCCAGCAGCGGCGACGGTTCGTCCCCGCCTAAAACGAACGGTACGGTGGTGCTGCCGCCACACAGCAACGCGGTGTGTCAGGACGGATCGCAGCCACCCTGCCCCTGAGCGGGGTCTTTGCCGTGCGTGCAAGAAAGATAAACCGCCCTCAACCAGACTGCGAGGCTCCCGACACAGCTCCGCAGCCAACTGATCAAAGTCTTTTTGCTTCTTTTTCTTCAGAAGTAGACGACCCGCTTTGGAGCTCACCATCGACATAAACTGCTTTTAAACGGGCTCAGATGGTCGGGAAATTCTATATTCTTCTTGGTTGCCGCGTCGTCGAACTGCATTAAGGGCGCCTCGCTTGGGAGACAGTCATGCCGAAAGAGCTTGGTAACGTCGAGACAAAGCTGCAAGCCATGTCCTACGTTTTGCTTTGCATTTTGCAAAGGCTTGATGAGGCACAGCCCCGGCTCATAACGGACGTCCTGAATGGCGTAAGAGCGGATCAGGAGGCTTCACTCGCGCAGTCTCCCGTCGCCCAGCCAATTTTCGACGAAGCCATAAGGTTCCTGGAGCGCGCCAACCGGCGGAAAGGAATTTAGCATCCGCCCCGTATAGCAAGATCAAGCATCAGAAAAAGAAGAGTCCCCCAACGATCAGTTCCGGCAAAGGGGCGGAAGACGCGCGTGCAGGCGGCCGGTTGTTTGCGAGGCGAGGATGACGCCCTCGGGCGGGAGGGCCGGGATCGCCGAATGAAGCAGGGAACAGCTCCAGCGGTTGCAGTCATGCGTCAAAGTGTAGCGCGAGCGGGCGGCGTAAAAGAGGCTCACACGCCCCTCGCCCGTATTGGTCAGATGCGGATGGCCGGACGGATCAAGCACGAAATCGGCCCAGATCGCGCGGGTGAGCCGGTCCATGGCGGCGGGGGCGAGGGGAATCGCCGTGACCTGTCCGGGAGCGTAGGCGCGGTCCGGGGCGACGTTGAGCGCCATTGTCTGGATAACGGCGCGACCCGGCAGCGGCGCGAGAATATAGGCGGAAAGATCGTCCGCCCTCGCCGTAAAGAAGGTCCGCTTGCCGTACCCGAACAGCACGACCGCCGCGCCCGGATAGACGGTCCGGAACCAGCCGATCGGCCCACGCAGGGCAGCGGCGGGAACGCCGATTTCCGTATGCCAGCCGGTGGTCAGGAGCCACGCCGTCTCGTGGTCCGGACCGGGTTTCAGACAGGCGGCGGGCGGAGCGGCGCAGGCGGAAAGGACGAGAAGAAGCGGGAGGGCGCGCAGCCGGCGTGGCGCGCGCGGGATCAGCGCATGATCCCGGTATGGCCGATACTGTAGCGCCCCGGCTGCGGCCAGACGGCGAGGCCGTGCGGCTCCGCGCCGACGGGGATGATCTTCATGGCGCCCGTGGCCGTGTCGATGGCGTAGACCACGTCGTCGAACCGGCCGGAGAGCCAGAGCAGCTTCCCGTCGGCCGAGACATTGCCCATGTCGGGGCTGCCGCCGCCGGGGATCGGCCAGGTCCTGACCACGCGATCCGTCGCGAAATCCACCACTGACACCGAGCCGGGGCCGTGACGCCCGCCGTGAACCTTGTGAGAGCCGCGATTGGCGACATAGAGATATTTCCCGTCGCGGCTCGGATATTCGCCATGCGTGCCGATACCCGTCGGGATGAAGCCGATCTCGCGGAAGCTGTCGCCGTCGATGACGAACACGCCATCGGCCAGCATGTCGGCGACGTAGAATTTCCGGCCGTCCGGGGAGGTCAGGACGTCCTGCGGCATGCCGCCCTTCGAGAGCTTCAGCATCCCGAGAATCTGGCGGTTCACCGTGTCGATCTTGGCGAGATAGCCGCCGAATTCGCAGGTGAAGATGGCGTAGCGTCCGTCGATGGAAAACGCGGCGTGGTTGATGCCGCGGCAGCCCTTGACCTCCAGCGAGCCGTTCGGCGCCATGCTGTGCGGATCGCGGAAATCCAGCCGCTCATGCGCTTCGGCGACGACGATCGCGTTTTTGCCGTCCGGGGTGAAATACATGTTGTAGGGGTCGTCCACCGTGACGGGTGCGCCGGGCTTGCCGGTGGCGGGGTCGATGGGGGTGAGGCTGCCGTCGGTGCGGCCTTCGGCGTTGTTCGTCACCCAGAGCGTGCGCAGATCCCAACTCGGCACGACGTGCTGCGGGCTGCGGCCGACGGGAAACGTGTCGATCACCTTGAAGGTCGCGGGGTCGATCACCGTCACCGAATTGCCGCGCAGGTTGGGCACGTAGATCCGCGCGGGATCGTTGGCGATGACGGGAGAGATGCGACCGGCCGCGGCCTCGCTGTAGATGTTCGTCGGATCGATGACCGGGGGCATGCCGGGGATCGTCCGGACGGCCTCGGGAGCCGTGGCGGCGGAGGTCGCCGGGGTGGGAAGAGCGTCCTGCGCGCGGGCGGAACCGGCGAGGACGACCGATGCGGCTGTGTAGAAGAGCGCGGTCGTACAGAGAGCGGCGGTAAGAAGGCGGAACTGCGAAATCATGTCTGCTCCACAAAGAACTGGCCGGATAACCCGTTTCACGCTCAGGGCGCGCGGCGGATGGCCTCCACCGCGGCCTCGACCTGCATGTCCGTGCCGATCCGCCCCAGCGCGGCCGTCGCCGGGCGCGGATCGCCACCGTAAACGCCCTGATCCGGCCCCGGAAGAGGGGCCGAGCGCAGAGCGTCCTGCCGGACCATCGACGGATCGACGGCCAGCATCAGCGCAGTGTCGCTGAGATCGGCGTGTTTGCCGAGAGCGGCGCCGAGGCCGCGGGCGCGCAACGCATCGGCGTAGCGCGTGGCGATCACGTCATAATAAGGCGCGACGTACAGCGCATGGGCCGTGCCTTTCCATTTGTGATCGAGTTTTTCGGCCACCGCCTTGAGGGAGGTCAAATATCCCCCGTGATCGCCGATAAAGACGACGCGGCGGAAGCCCTGCACGCGGAAGCTCTCGGCGGCGCCTTCCAGCAGGCCGGTGAAGACGGCGGGCGGGATGGAGATGGTGCCGGGGAAGCGCATATGGGAGGTGCGCGGGCTGGTGCCACCTTCGGGAACATAGGCGATGACCGGGGCGACGAGCGTATGGCCGAGCCGCCGGGCGATGCGGTCGGCCAGAGCGGCGACGCGGATATTGTGCTTGCCGACGGCGATATAGGGGCCGCTCTGTTCCGTTCCGCCGACCGGGATCAGGATCGTGTCGTCACCCGCGCGAATCGCGGCGGCGATTTCCGTCCAGGTCAGCCGCGCGAATTCGACCGTATCGGACGGCGGTCCCGACGACGGCTGGGCCGCCGCTCCGGAGACGCCCGTCCCGGATATGGTCATGATCGCCGTCGCGAACACGGCGGGGACGAGGCGGCGAACGGCGGACGGCAGGTGACACATGATCAGCCGTTCTCTAAAGCTTCCGTGATCTGCGCACCAGAGGGGGTCTGCACACCGGAGGGGCGCCAGGGGAGAAGAGAAGAAATGTCCGTTCCGCCGTTTTCAGGGTATCCCTTCCTGCAACCGGACCCGATCGACAGTGTCGCCCATGTCATCCAGACCGCGCTGACGCCGGTTTTCATGCTGTCGGGCATCGGCACGCTGCTCAACCTGTTCAATACGCGCCTCGCCCGCGTCTCGGACCATCTGGATGATGTGCGCAAGCAACAGCGGGAGCAGCAGGCGGACGGGCCGCAGGAGGATGGGCCGCAGGAGGACACCGCTCGTCTGGCGACGAGAAGCAGGCGGTTGCGGCGGCGGATCATCGCGCTGGACACCGCCATCATTTTCGGCGGCATCGGCGGAGCGCTGACCTGCGGCGCGGCTCTGGCGCTGTTTCTCGGCTCGCTGCGGGACAGCCATACGGCGGCGCTGCTGATTTTTCTCTTCGGCATGGCCCTGTCCTGCGTGGTCGCGGCGCTCGCCGCCTTCCTCGGCGATACGCTGCTGGCCTGGCATGCGGTCCATCGCGAGGGTCTTTTCTTCCGAATCAAGGCGGAGACAACGCAATAATCGCAACGCCCTTCCCTGGATCAGGCTTATTTTTCATCCCACACATGAAGTATTCGCTCCGGGCAGGGCAGAGTTGCGCTCCGGAACATGCGGGGAACGCAGGTCAGACCAGCATTCCATCCAGTTGTTTCATGGCTTCGGAAGAGGCATCTCCCGCTCCGCCATTCACGCCGGCGGCTTTCTTGCGGCCGGCTGACCCAGGAGATATCGTCATGACCAGTCTTGCCCTTCACGCTTTCCTTTCCCATCCCGTGCAGTCACTGTCCGAGCTTTCGATGCTGGCCTTCGTGCCGGTGATCGGTGCCCTGCTCGTCGCGACGTTCGCCGCCGACCGTACCGCCTGATTTCGGGGCCGCAGGAAAGCGACTTCGTCTTTTTCTGACGAAGACGTCAGTAGCCCGAGTGTTTTGACGACGGAACCTCGCAGGAAGGCTCCGGCGCGAAGTCACGAAAGTTTTTTGGTTCTTTTCTTCGAAAAAAGACCAACGCCCCGTTTCGGCTTCATGCCTGACGCCGTGCATTACGGCTTGGTGGCGGCGAACAACCCCAGATTCAGCATGTGGCCGTTGGAATAGTTCAACCCCGCCACGCGGCCATACTCGACGAGCCTGCGCCCGCGCGCGGCCAACGCCGCACGCAGAGCGGGCTCATCGCGCTGATCGGCCAGGACCAGCGTGCAGTTGCCGTGATCGCGCAGGAGATCGGCGGCGGCGGGAATGGTGGGGAAGCGCGTGTTCGAGCCCGCGAGGAAGGCAAGGCTCGGTTCGGAATAGGACACGGAAAGCAGCGTGCTGTCCTCGCAAGGGCGATAGTCGTCGAACAATGCCGCGGCACGCGGCGCAAGCTGGATCACGGTCAGATCGGGAATGACGCCCAGGAACAGACCGGCATGAATCATCACCGCCGCGGCGATCACCGCCAGCGCGGCATGCAGGCGTTCCCCGCGCAGCAACAGGCGGATCGAGAACAGCATGGCCGGGAGCGCGCCGATCGCGGCGATCACCGCGACGGGCGACAGGCGATGTTCGAAGCGCCAGAGCAATGCCGGGCCGACGAGGCAGAATGCCAGACCGAGCGCCGCCCAGACCACGCCATAGGCGGTCATCAGCGCCCGCGCCCAGGCCGCCTGCGGACGCAGGAGCGTCCAACGGGTCAGCGAGGCGGCGGTGAGGATGGCGATGGCCGGATAGGTCGGCAGCACGTAATGCGGCAGTTTGGTCGCGATGGCCTCGAAGACCAGCCAGTGCGGCACGATCCAGCACAGCAGGAATCGCACGCCCGGCTCGGCGCGCCGCAGCCAGATCGCCGGCAGGGCGAGCACGGTGAAGAGCGCGCCGGGCCAGAAGGAGAGGATGAACACGCCGAGATAATAGCCCGGCGCCATGCCGTGCGCCTGCTGGCCATGCCCGATCTTGCCGAGGAAATTCGTGCCGACCGCACGATGGAAGAAATCACCATGGCTCACGACGTAGATGGCGACACACCACGGCAGGACGATGGCAAGGGTGATCAGCCAGCCCCAGACGGGGCGGAGGCGCCTCCACCACCCCGCCTGCCGCTCCACCGCGAGCAAGGCCAGCGGCGTGCCGAATGCGGGAATCAGCACCACCGGCCCCTTGAGCATCAGCCCGCAGCCGAGGGCGATCCAGTAGAGCAGCGCGGTACGGACGGGTGTAGGGCGATTGGACTGCCGGTCCTGAAACGCCGAGAGCAACGCTGCTTCCACCAGCAGGATATCGAGCAGCAGGACGGTGTCGATCGTCGCCATCCGCCCTTCGGCGGTCATGAGCGTCGAAACGCCCAGCAACGCCCCGGCGAGCAGCCCGGTCGCGCCGCCGAAAAGCGACGCGCCGATCCACGCCGTCAGCGTGACGGCCAGGGTGACGCCGATCAGGCTGGGGATGCGATACGGCCATGCCGTATGGCGATCACGCGGGCCGCCGAACAGCGCCTCGGCCCCGGCTTCGAGCCAGTAGATTCCGGCGGGCTGGAGATAGCGCGGCTGGTCGAGGAAGCGGACATCGACAAAATCGCCGCTTTCCAGCATCTGCGCCGAGGCTTCCATGTAGCGCGGCTCGTCGCGATCCAGCGGCGGCAAGCTCATGCGGCCGGTCAGGAAGAGGCAGAACGTGACGAACGCCAGAGCGGCGTAATGTCGCCAGGTCAGGCGCATCGGATGTCTTCTCTCCTGAAGCCCCCACACCGTCCGGAGGCCGTTCCAAGCATTGGCCGCGCCAGCGTAAAGGGCAGCTTCCTAGTCAATATGCCCCGAATTGCAAGCCTCGCCCGCCCCCGGGCCATGCCGCGCGTCGGAGTCAACGCTCGGTGATGCGCTGCGCGAGATGAGTGCGGTTGAGGAGCCACATCACACCCATCAGGTCACGGATGCCGACGATGGCGCGGTTGAGGTTCGTGTATTTCGACTGTCCGTGCAGCCGGGCACGGTGACGGGTCTCGACGCAGATCAGCGGCGCGCCATAATGACCCAGCAGCGCGGGCAGAAAGCGATGCACGCCTTCGAACTGGGGTATCCGCAGGAAAGCGGCACGAGCGAACAGCTTCATCGGCGCGCCGGTATCCGGACAGCCATCGTTCAACAGGCGGCGACGCAGGCCGTTGGCGATGCGCGTGGCGATGCGGCGCGAGAGACGATCGTTGCGTTTCAGCCGCACGCCGACCACCAACGGCGCAGGCCCGGCCGCCGCCTCGGCGCGGGCGAGCATCTCGATGATGATTTCGGGATTGTCCTGCCCGTCTCCGTCCAGCGTGGCGATCCACCGACCCCGCGCGGCTTCGATGCCGTTGCGCAGCGCGGCGGATTTGCCGAGACGGCGATCATGGCTGAGAACGCGCAGATCGGGCAGGAAGCGCGCCCGCGCCTCTTCGAGCCGGGTCACGGTCGCGTCCGTGCTGCCGTCATCCACCACGACGATTTCCGTCTTCGGCAGGCGCGGCAGGACGGCGGCGAGTTCCTCGCAGACCGGGAGAATATTCTCCGCCTCGTTGAGGACGGCGATGACGATCGAAAGATGCAAGGCGCTGCGCGCGCCTCAGGCCGCGTTGATGGCGCCGGGCCCAGCCTCGTTCGCGGCGCGCAACGCCCCGGGAAGAGCGTCGAGCGAGCGGTCCACGAGGGTCGAGGCGGCCTCCCCGTTCTCGGCGAGATGATGGGCGACGACCTCGCGCACGGCGGCGGCGGCGGCTTCGATGGCCTGTTTGCGCACGTCCTGCACGGCCGCGCGCTCGGAGGCGGCGATGCGGTCACGGGCCATCTGCTCGCGCCGGGTGGCAATGGCCTCGGCGTCGCGCCGGGCGGTTTCGCCGATGAGGGCGGCTTCCTGGCGCGAATGCTCGATCATGGCCTGCGCCTCCGCGAGGGCCTGTTCGCGTTCCCGCGTGGCATCCTCCAGTATCTGCTCGGCCTGGCGGCGCAGCTCGGCGGCCTCGGCGAGTTCCTGACGGGCGCTCTGGGCGTGCGCGTCGAGCTGGGTGACGATCGCCGTCCACAACTTGCGTCCGAACAGGATGAAGAAGATGACGAACGCGATCGCGACGTAGAAGCGTTGATCGTGAAGCATGACGCGTCTCCTTCAGGCGGCCTTGGAGAGGGATGTGCGCACGGCGGCGGAGAGCGTCTCGTCGCCGACCTGCGTGCCCGCGGGGGCGAGCAGCTTGCTCGCGAGCGGGCGGGCGATCTCTGTCGCGATCTCGGGCAGGCGGGCGAGCGCCTCCTGACGGGAAGCGGTGATCCGCTCCTCGGCCTTGGCGATGTCGGCCGCGAGGCGCTGGTTCATTTCATGCGCCTGCCGCTCCGCGGCCCGTCGGGCCTCCTGCACCACCTGGTCGATATTGGCTTGCGCCTGCGCCGCGGCGTCGTGACGGGCGCGGCGCAACTCGTCCACGGCGCGGTCCGCCTCGTCACGGGCACGATGCGCCACCTCGAGATCGCTTTCGATGCATTGGCGACGGGCGGCCAGCACGCTCGCGACGCGCGGCAGAGCCGACCGACTCAGAATAACGTAGAAAACCAAGAAGATGACGGCGCCCCAGACGACCTGCCAGAGCAGATAGGGGTTGCCGAAATCGAGCTGCGGCATGGTCTCCGCACACGCAACCCCCGGCGTCAGGCCGAGAACGGGCCCGAACGCGCGGAGCGCGGTCAGCGGGGCGGCCGGTTTGCGGGGGGATGCGGGCATGGAGGGAACTCCCGATCAGACGAACAGGATCAGGAAGGCGATCAGCAGGGCGTAGAGCGCCACGGCTTCCGTCAGGGCGAAACCGAGCATGCCGATGCCGAACACGTGGGAGCGGGAGGCCGGGTTGCGGGCGATCGAGCTCACGAGCGTCGAGAAGATGTTGCCGATCCCGACGCCGACGCCGGCGAGAGCGATGACAGCGATGCCGGCGCCGATTTCCTTAGCAGCGGAGACGTCCATGATAAGTTCCTTGAGCTTGGTTCAGAGGTAAGGGAATGCGCTCGACGCGGCCCTCAATGGGCCACCGCCTCGCGCAGATAGATGCAGGTGAGGATGGCGAAGACGTAGGCCTGAAGGACGCCCACCAGCAATTCGAGCGCCGTCAGCGCGACGTTGAGGGCGATCGGGGCGACGGCGAGGACGGAACCCAGCATGCCCAGACCGGCCAGCATGATCGTGAAGCCGGCAAACACCTCGAGCAGCACGTGACCGGCCATCATATTGGCGAAAAGTCGGATCGACAGGCTGACGGGGCGGGAAAGGAAGGAGAGGATCTCGATCGGGACCAGCAGCGGCGCGAGAAGGATCGGAACGCCCTCCGGCATGAAATGCGCGAAGAAATGCAGGCCCTGGTAGCGCAGCGATACGAGGATGGAGATGATGAACACCGCCGCCGCCATTGCGCAGGTGACGACGATATGACTGGTGAAGGTGAAGGAGTAGGGCACCAGACCGATATAGTTGCCCGCCAGGATGAAGAAGAAGATGGCGAAGATGAAGGGGAAAAAGGTCGTGCCCTTCGGCCCGATCGTATCGACGGCCATCTGGTGGATGAAGTCGTATCCCAGTTCGGCGGCGGCCTGGAGCCGGCCCGGCACAACGGCGCGGGGACGCATGCCCACGAAAAGGAACGCCAGGACGAGGAGGGCGGCGGCGGCCATGTAGACGGGAGACTGGCTGAGATGCAGCGCCGCTCCCATGCTGCCGAGCACCGGATGCAGCTCGAACTGGCTGAACGCGTCAATCTTCGATCCGGACTCCAAAATCGGCTCTCCCGCTAACGCCTGCGCCCATCTTCCGCGCCCCTGCCCGAACGGGCAGCGGCCTCACGACCCCCGTTTCCCCCGCTTGCCTCTGGAAGCCCCGCCATCCACCATGGTCCTGCCGACCACGCGCCAGACGTTGAGCATCCCGGCGGCCGCGCCGAGAAGCGAGAACAGGATCAGGAACAGCGCGCGATAGCCAAGCCAGTAATCCAGCGCCCAGCCCAGCCCCACGCCGACGGCGAGACCGGAGACGAGCTCGGTCCCGAGGCGCAGGGCCAGACCCAGCGCGGAATAATCCTGCGCCGATCCCGTGGGCGATACGTCGCCGCCATCCTCGTACCTGCCCTCTTCGGCCAACCGGGCTTCGGCGGCGGCCAGCCGCGCGTCGAACTCCCGCTTGTCACGATCAGGAGCAGGCGTGTCGCGATGGTCGTCCCGCACGCTCACAATCCCTTTTCCCGCCCTGCCGTCCGAACCGGAAGACAGGGGTGTCGGCGCTTGCTACTCATCTGCCCTCACACTGTCAACGTGCGACGAAACGTTATTCGCACATTATGGCCTGTAACGTGGCCGATTCGCCAACGTTTCATTTCCCCGCCTCTTCTCCGTCCCGCCGCCCTGCACGCCGCATGCCGGGACCGAAAGCGAAAGTCCGGCGCGCGGCGCGGGTTTCACCCGCCAGCTCCCGGCGTGTCCGGTCCAGTTCCTCGGCATAGCGGCGCAGGGCGTACTGCTCCGTCAGCAGGCCGATCACGCGGCGCGACTCGCGGCTCTCCGCCACGGCGAGCGCGTCGGCCTCAGCCCGTTCCAGCAGGGCGATCGCGTCGCGGACGTTCATGTCCGGGAGGAGCATGTCGTCCTGATGGATGGCCAGATCCGAAACCGGAGCGTCGGAATCGTGCTCCACGGCATGCAGCTCGGCGACGGTGACGAGCCCGGCATACGCGCCGTCCTCCGACGTCAGGACGAGGCATTGCGTCGGATCGAGCGGGTAAAGCCGCCGCGCCGCGCCGATGGACAGATCGGGGCGGAGGGTTTTCACCTCGCGCCGCATCATGCGCGCCACGTTCAGCGCCCGCATCCAGCTCACATCCACGGCGGAGCGGATCGATTCGCCGCGCAGGTGGAAGCGCCATGTGGCGAAGGCGTAACCGAAGAACCGCCGCACGGTCAGAAGCGAAACGACGCTGGCCAGCAGCACGTCACCACTCACCGCAACATCGCCCGTCATTTCCAGCGAGAGGCAGATCATGGTCATGGGGCTGCCGATAACCGCCACGGCCATGGCGCTCATCCCGATCAGGGCGCAGGAGGCGGAGGACAGCGCCTGTTCGCCCGCGAGAGACAGGAGACCGCCCAGGATATTTCCCGCCAGCGTGCCGAGATAGAGCGAGGCGAAGAACAGGCCGCCGCGGAATCCGGAGCCGATGGAGACGCAGGACGCGGCGATCTTGAGGCCCAGCAGCAGCGTGGCGTATCCCAGCCCCCAGTCATTGTCGAAGACCAGCCGCATCGCCGCGTGCCCCGCCGACAGCACGCTCGGCGTGTAGATGGCAAGGGCGCCGACGAGCACCCCCCCGACGGCGGGGCGCAGCAGAGGCGGCAGGGGCAGACGGCCGAAGACACGCTCGGTCGCGGCCACGCCCTTCATGATGCTGATGGCCAGCAGTGCCGTGGGCAGGGCGATCAGTGTCGCGTCGGCCCAGCCATGGGCGTGGGCGAGCACGGTCAGCGGATCTCCGCCCGGGATGCTGACCGCCGGGGAAATGGCCCCGAACCGGCGCGTGACCGCCACCGCGCACCAGGCGGCGAGCGCCACTGGCGCGACATTGACGAGGGAGTAGGAGCCGATCACCACTTCGAAGGCGTAGAACGCGCCGGCGACCGGAGCGCCGAAGGCCGCGCCGATCGCCCCGCCCGCCCCGCAGCCGACCAGCACGCGCATGTCCTCGCGCCGGACGCGGAAAATGCGCCCGGCCCTTGAACCAAAGGCGGCCGCGATCTGGCTGAACCCGGCTTCCAGGCCGATCGACGCGCCGCCGCCATTGGAGATCAGCGTCTGCCCGGCCACGACGAGACTGTCCCGCACCGACATACGGCCGCCATGGAGCGCGTTCGCCTCGATGGGATCGACCGGGCGGTTGCGGGCGGAACTGCCCTGGGTGAGACGGGCGAGCAGCAGGCCGAACGCGCCGAGCACCAGCCCGCCGATGATCGGTCCGGCGAGTGCGCGCAGGGGCGGAAGGGTGGAGAGGCCGGAGAGTTGGCCCTCCCCCTCCAGCCCGAAGATGACCCGGTGCAGAAGCATCGCGCCGCGCGTCATGGCCACCACGCAGATTCCGGCCAGCAGCCCGACAAACGCCGCGAGCGCGGTCAGCCAGACCTCGTCAGCGCGGATCAGGGCGCGCAGGAGGCGCGGGGCCTGGGTGACGCGACGCAGCTTCAGCAGAGCCGACGCGGGCAAGTGCGAGGCTTGATCATGAGCACGATCGGGCGGAGGCGACACGCGACAATCTCCCGGCGAGGAGGGAAACGCCACAGAAGGGTCAGGATGCGTCACGCGTCAACCGACGTGACGGAACGGTCTCGCCACAGCTTGCGTTTCGGTCCCGGTCGCCGTTGCCGGGGCCTGGCCTCATGACGATCCCAGCGCGGAGCACAATCCGTCTGATCGTTTGGCAACAATGTCTCACGCAGAGCTTCTCCGGCCAGGACGAAAACGTTTTTCCGGTTCTTTTTTCCGAAAAAGACCAGTACGAACCCCGGCGATGCTCCAACGTCCGGCTTCAGCTTCACGACGCCAGGACAATAGGGGCGAACGGGAGGAGACGCGGCATGCAGCTTCATGTCATCGAACAGGGGCCGGAGCGATCGTCGGGGAAACTGCCGGTGGTGTTCCTGCACGGGCTGTTCGGACGGGCGCGGAATTTCGGCGCGCTCCAGCGGCGGGTGGCGGCGGATCGTCGCACGCTCGCGCTCGATCTGCGCAATCATGGCGGCAGCCCGCACGGGATGATGACCTATGACCTCATGGCGGAGGACGTGCGTGAGACCCTGGCCGCCCGTGACGCCCTGCCCGCTCTTGTGATCGGCCATTCCATGGGCGGCAAGACGGCGATGAGACTCGCGCTGGCGCATCCCGAGACAGTGGCCGGGCTGCTGGTGGCGGATATCGCGCCCACGCCGCGCCCCTTCAGCCAGGACGGGCTGGTCGCGGCGCTTCGGGGCGTGCGTTTTCCGGCGCGGCTCGATCTGCGCGAGGCAAAAGCCCTGCTGGCGGAGGCGATTCCCGACGCGGCCGTGCGGGAGTTGATGGCGCAGAATCTCCGTCTCGGCGACGATCCGGGCTGGGCCATCGGGCTGGAGGAGATCGCGGCCTCCCTCCCCACCCTCTATGACTGGCCCGAACGATCTGCAGCGCGGTACGACGGGCCGACGCTCTTTGTGCGGGGCGGGCGCTCCGATTATGTGCGCGACGATGATCTGCCGGCGATCCGGCGGTTTTTCCCCGCCGCGCGCATCGAGACCATCCCGGAGGCGGGACACTGGGTTCACGTCGAGGCTCCGGAACGCTTCGCCGCGCTGATGCTTGACTTCATTGCCGACGTGGCGGACGAAGATCGGGCAGGCACGCCGTGAAACCCGATCCCGGCCTCACGCGTGGGCGCGGCGGCGAGCGGGAATGAGAGCATGACGGACAAGACCGACTTTTCGGACATCATGATGGACGCGGCCGAGGCGACGATCGAGAACGAGGTCGCCACCGATTCCGCGGCGCCCCGCCCGCGCAACATATGGCTGACGCTGGTGCTCCCGATCGGCGCGTTCACAGTGCTGATCCTGGGCTTCTATTATTTCGTGCTGTGGCAGGCCTGATCACGCGAGCAGGTTGATCCCGGAAGACTGGCTCGCGGACTGGCCCGCTGATTGGGACGATCCGCCGGTCGTGGTCTGCGAGATGACGTCGCCCTGTGCGTCCGTGACGATGGTGGTGATGGAGCCGTTCGCGTTCATTTGGGTCGTGGTCGTCCCGGCGCTGGACGCGGAGGACGAGGCGGACGAGGTCATGGGGGCGTTGAACAGGCCGGCGGTGACGTTCGAGGCCGACGAGATGGCTGAGGACATGGGTGCGAATCCTTGAGCTATGGCGGGAGCGCCGGATAGCGCCGATCACAGTCTGGCCGGTCAGGAGTTAAGAAAGTCCTCACGCCGCCGGAAGAGTGATCCGCACCGCGAGACCGCGCGGGTCGCGCGGCGCCAGCGTCACCTCGCCGCCATGCAGTTCCGCCAGTTCCCGGCTGATGAGCAGGCCGAAGCCGTTGCCGCTCGCCGCGCCGGATTCGTCGAGTCGCCGTCCCGCCGAGAAGGCGGCGATGGCGGCGGGGCTCATGCCCGGCCCGTCATCGGCGATCTGAAGGAGCGTCATACGGCCCTCCGCCCGCGCCGTCACCGTGACGCGTGACGCGGCGTGGCGACAGGCGTTGTCGAGCAGGTTGCCCAGCAATTCGTCGAGATCCTGCGGGTCGCATCGCACCGCCAGAGCCTCAGGCACGTCGGTCTGGATGCTCACCGGGCGATCCGCGTAGAGCCGGGGCAGCACGGCGCAGAGATCCGCGACATGCGGCGCAAGCGGAGAGGCGGGCACGGCCGCGCCGCCCGTCTCGGCCGCCCGCGCGCGGCCGAGATGGTGACGGATCTGCCGTTCCATCCGCGCCACCTGTACGCGCAGGACGCCGTCCGGGTCGCGCCCGGGCGCGTCCAGATCGAGCCGCAGGGTGGCCAGCGGTGTCTTGAGCCCATGGGCGAGATTGGCGACATGGGCGCGGGCGCGGGACACCGCCTGATGGTTGGCGGCGATCAGCGCGTTCACCTCCTCGACCAGGGGAAGAAGCTCCGTCGGCTCGCTGACCGTGATCGCCCGCAGCCGCCCGGCCCGCACCTCGGCCATCATGACGCGCAGGCGCGTGAGCGGCCGCAGCCCCACGCGGAGCTGGACGATCAGCGCAAGGGTGAGAAACAGCCCCAGCAGGAGCAGCGAAAGCAGCAGGGGCGCCATCGCGCCGCGCAGGGGACGTTCGACGATGGCGCGCGGCCCGGCGGCGAGGATATAGACCGGCCCGCCGGATGTGGGGAGGCTGGTGATGCGGTAATGCAGCCAGCGCCCCGTCGCGTCGCGCCCGTCCAGCGGATGCGGCGGCGGGACCGCGCCGCCCGTCCCGGGCGGGAGGAAGAGGTCGCCGGGCGGCGGGAGATGCCCGTCCCCAGGCGGATGGGGCGGAGGTTCGGGCAAAGGCGGGGGCGGCGGCCGCATGTCGCGCCAGCCACGCGGCAGGGGAAGTTCGGCGGGACCGAGCGAGGCCGAGCGCCAGCTTCCGCCGGGCGCGAGGATTTCCCATGCCCAGCCCGACCCGGCGCGGTCGAAGGGCGGCAGATCGACCAGCGCCGCCGGATTCACCGTTCCGTCGGGACGGACCGCGCGGACGAGAAGGACGATCTGCGTGTCCAGCCTGCCGTCCAGATCTTGCATGACGAACCTGCCCAGCACATGGCCGATCGACACCGCCGCCAGCGCGAGGGCCAGCACGATCGTCGCGGCGGCGGTGACGACGAGACGCCCGGTCAGGGAGCGCGGCAAGGGGCGCGGCATGGGATCAGCCGCCCTTCGGTCCGTCCGGCCGCGCGTTTTCCGCCATTCCTGCCGTGAGCCGGTAGCCGCGCCCGCGCAACGTCTCGATGCGTTCCCCGCCGATCTTGCGGCGCAGACGGCCGATGATGACCTCGATGGAATTCGAATCGACGTCCGAATCGCCCTCATAGACCCGTTCGATCAGATCGGCGCGCTCCACGACCGCCTCACGCCTCAGCATGAGACAGGAGAGGACGCGCCATTCGAAGGCGGTGAGGCGCAAAGGCAATCCGTCGCGTTCGAACTGCCCCGTCTGCGCGTCGAAACGCAACGGGCCGCAGGTGATGACGCTATCCGCATGGCCTGCCGCGCGGCGGATGAGGGCGCGCAACCGCATGACGAGTTCCTCGATCCGGAACGGTTTGACGAGGTAGTCGTCCGCCCCGGCCTTGAAGCCGGCCACCTTCTCCGACCAGCCGTCGCGCGCGGTGAGGATCAGCACCGGCAGCGGACGGCCCGCCTGCCGCCACGACCTGAGCACGGAAAGCCCGTCCAGCTTCGGCAGGCCGAGGTCGAGCACGGCGACGTCATATCGTTCCGTCTCGCCGAGATGGGCCCCGTCCTCGCCGTTTTCCGCGATATCCACGGCGAAATGCTCGGTGCGCAGGGCGCGGGCGATGCGCTCGGCCAGATCGGCGTCATCCTCCACCAGCAATACGCGCATATCGTCTCCTTTCCGCGAAACACCGATGTCGCGAGACACTGATGTCACGGAATACTGGCATCCGCAGCCTGAACGACAGCTGAACGGCGAGGTTCAGGGTGGGTAGGGAATCGGCTGCTAGAAGAGCGCCATCAACCCAAAGGAGGATGGAACATGTCTTCACCTGACACCAGATCGCGCCGCCTTCGGTCCGTGCTGACCGGCGCGGCGCTGCTCGTGGCCGGCGCGGCGGGCGGCTCCGCCGTCACCCACGCGATCGGGCCGACCATCGACATGGCGCCGCTGACGCCGGTCACGATCGCGCATCTCGCCGATACGCGCGGCCCGGTGACGCTCAAGGGGCGCGTGGCACAGATTTACGGTCATGACCTGATCGTAGATGACGGCACCGGCAAGGCGCTGGTGGATACCGGGCCCCGGGGAGATCGCCTCGACCTGACGCCCGGCGCGGAGCGCACATTCCAGGGGCGTTTCGACGAGGGGATTTTTCATGCCGATTTCATCGTCGACGGCAATGGGAGCGTGACCCCGCTCGGTCCGCCCGCTGGTCCGCCGGACGTATGCCGTCGCCGTGATCGTATGGAACCGTCTCCGCCGCCCCCGCCCTTCGCGCCGGACCCGGCGGCTCCGCCTGCCCCTGTTCCGGCGCCGCCTCCCGCCGGACCATGACGAGCCACCCCCTCGGACGACCTCCGGGGGGAGTGCCGAGCATGACGGGTCTTCCGGGAAGGATCAGGGAAAATTCCTGGTCGGAGTGAGAGGATTCGAACCTCCGGCCCCTGCGTCCCGAACACCTATGCCGAATGAGTATTATCAAACTGCTACGTTGTTTTGCCCACAGGGTTATTCACGTTTTGCGTCACGCGTTTCCTTGGGTTTTCTGTCCTCCGTGTTCACGCAGGCAACCGGGAACTGTTGCAATAGGCTCATATCAAGGACACGCGATGCAGACTGGAGATGGTGCGGCGAGTGGTGCGCGTAGGTTTCCTCGATCATCTTGGTATTGGAGTGACCGAGGAACCCCGCGATCTCCCATAGAGGGATGCCAGCCTGCGCCATCCAAGTGGCGGCAGTGTGACGCAATGTATGTGGCGTCACTCCCTCAAGTCCGGCTCTTGCCGCGGCGGCGGCGAATCCGCGCTTGACGGACAGGACGCGATTCCCTGCCCACTCGATAACCCACTCCGTCTCTCTCGCCGCATGGGCATCTCGGAGGGCCTCCATGAGACCGGCATTGATCGGCACCCGTGCGCGTCCCTTGGCGGTTCGGGGTCGTTCCGGGTCGCGCAGGTCGATGATGCGGCCATCAAAATCGACCCGCGCCCACGGGAGGCTGAGCAGCGAGGAGACGCGCGCGCCTGTGCCGAGGGCGAGCACCACAAACAGACGCATGTGGTGCGCCGCGCAGCCGTCCACGAGAGCCTGCGCCTCCTCTCGGGTCAGCCACCGTTCTCGCGGCATGGAACGCGGCGGCAACGGGACAACAGGAGCGTCTGTGATCAATTTGGCATTGGCGGCCCACCGGAGTGCGGCGCGGAGCGCCTGCATTTCGGTGCGCGCGGTGCTTGTGCTGATCCCCGCCGCCAGCCTGCTTCGCACATAGGCGCGGCATTCAGGCTCCGTCACGGCCTCCGGCGGCCGGTCCCCAAACCAAATTGTGAGGGGTTTATGCGCGTAGGATAGACGCTCCGCGCCTGGCTTCGCGGCGTCCTGCCGATCGGCGAGATAGCGGGCCAATATCCCGGCCACTCCTATGATGGCAGATTGAGGACGGCTGAGATCAGCGACGAATTTGCTGAGGATCAGCTCAGCCGCCGGGCGATCCGTGCAGCCCGTAGAGATGCGTCGGCGCTTGTAATAGATGTGCCATGTCTCTCGTCCTGCGACTCGGCACAGACGCGGTTTATCGGTTGCTGACATGCGGCGTTCGTCTCGATCTCTCTCACTGCTGCCCACGGAATGCGGATCATCGTTCCGAGCCGCAGGACGGGCAACTCGCCCGCATCAATCATGCGGCGGATTTTCGCGGGTGAGCAATCCCAGCGTTCTGCGAGAACGCTCACGCGGCAGCAGGCTGTCTCACCCATCGCGCCCCTCCTCCCGCACGAGCCTCCACCCGCGCTCATGCAGGTTCGCCAGCACGTCCTGAGCGTGACAGAACGCGTGCGCGTCGCTCTCGTATTCACTCGAGGTGCTTATCGCAGTGTGGAGAGCGGCTAGTTGCGCGGCCGCTGTCGGGCTGTCCGCGTCTCCGGGCGGATGCGCGACGGGGCCGAGGTAGCGGAGACGAGGACGTGCCGATCTCGGCCACGCCGGGGTATCGGAACCGTTCTTCACCCACAGTTTCCCGGTCCATAGCCAGATTGTCGGTTTGCCGCACTGCTCGACCCAATGCCACGATTGGTTGGGCGTCCCCTCCGGCGGCCTGCATTCGCGCGCGTCACTCATGCTCGCCAGCCTCCTTAAGAACGCGTCTGGCTACATCGAGCGTTGCACGCGCATGAGATGGAAAGCGATCGACCGCCCATACCATGGCCACTCGACAACCATTCCATGCGGTCAGAATTTCGATCGCGGCACTCCGGTCTTCATGACTCAATTCCTTACTCACGGTGCGTTCCCTCCGGCGGTTCTGGAAGCGGCATCCAGAACTCCGCATCGCCGTGCTGCCAGCCATCGGAAAAACCGCTTTCTCGCGGACATGAATTTTGCTTACCCGCCCACCCTACTTCGATCTTCCATTCCCCGTTCATCCCGCGCCACGCGAGCAGAATATCCGTGTTCCATGGAGCGGTTGCTATATGCTGCCACGCAGCGGCAGCGGCGGCTTCGAGAGCGGCGCGGGCGAGACTGGTAGCCGTTTGGGAGTGCGTGCGGCCGATCTCATTTTCGATCGCCCGCGCTGCCTCTGCCACCATTGCGTCAGTTATGGTCATACCCCCAGCCCCTCCAGCTTGATGATCTGCTTGCGCAGGCGGTCGATCTTCGCGCGGCGCATCTCCCGTGCCCGTGCGGCCGCTTCTTCAGGCGTTTCGAACGCGTCCTTGCCGAGCCGGTGATGTCGGATGCCGTCCCAAACGAGGCTCGGCGTCAGATAGCTCACCTCCATGCGCCTGCCGGAGAAATACGCCTCAAGCTCTACCCATCCCGATGCAGCCGCCGGAGCGGGCTTGTAGTATCTGATGACGGTCGCCGTTCCGTCGGTCATCGCGCGTCTCCCTTCTCCGATAATGCCGCGTGCTCTTCGAACACCTCCCTCACCCGCCGGCTGATGTAGGTCAGCGCGGCCTCCACATCCGACCGGCGCACGAGGGCCTCGGTGCGACGGCAGTCGGGCTCGCCATACATCACGGGGATGTTGGAAAATCCCGGAGCGCCGATCGCGTCCTCGTCCACATCCGCCGGATCTACGTAGAGCACCGTCGGGATCGCGCTCTTGGGGAGGAGGGTTCGTTCGGTGCTCATGTCGGTTCTCCGGAGACGAGCGTTCGGAGGCACCGGCCGGGTGCTACCTTGTCATGGGGTAGCCCACAATATTGGCATGGATCGCCAAAATGACGGGGCGGTGGTCCCCCGTGAGATTCACAGGCCAACGCGGGCACGTAGCCAGAATATTTGCCATCGAACCGCCGAATCTCCCCCGTATAGGCGTCTCGATATCGACGCCCATCTATATAGTTTCCGTATGCTGGGTTGTCGCAAAAACCGCTTGGGCATCCTCCCACCCACATAGGAACGGAGCATTTCCCAATACCGTTCGTTAGAGTTTTATGATGCGGAGATAGTGTGCTCATGTCGGTTCTCCCGTCAGTACCTCTTTCGCCTCGGAGACCGGCTCCCACGCGCTCGTCCGCGCGTGGATGAACTCGATCAGTACCTGGTATTCATGCCCTGTCTGGCTGTCTCCATGGCGGTCGCGAACCGCGCCTTCGAAATCGTCGAGTGTGCCGTTGAAACAACCCCGGTTGACTAGGACACCCCCGCTGCGATCCCGAAACCAGGTCAGCGTGCCGTTCTCGCAGCCCACGATGCTGCACCATCCAATATGAGTGCGAAGCTCAACCCGCGCGTCGCCGGAGACGTGGAGATTGCTCTCCCGCTCGATATATCCGCCGAGATCGCCAGCCTGAACGCCGGCCGACGCAATCGCGACCAACGCGCGGATACGCCGGAGCGTGGCACCATTGGGCGCGATCGTCGTGTCGCCCAGGTTGACCGTGTGCGGGAACCGGCGCGCCAGGACGCGGGAGGGGAACGCCTCGATCTCGGACGCCCATAGCCATTCCCAATCGGGCATGGCCGTCTCGGGCGCGCCGATGCCGGAGCACAGGGTCGCGGCGCGGATCATTCTATCCCTCCCGTGTCGGTCAGGTCCACCGAGAGCCAGAGCACTGCGAGCACGGCGCAGATGAGGAGCAGGCGCGTCATGCGGGAACGTGCTCCTCGTCCTGCTCAGGAGCGAACGCAGCAGCCAGTTCATCCTGGCGCGCCTCGATCATCTCGAACACACGGTTCTGGATTTCGTCTGAAACGGGTGTTCCGGCCTTTTCGGCAGCGGCAACATCGGCGGTGAATTTCTGCCGCATCTGGATGCAGTGCTCAGGCTTGGCGGCCTTGGCGCACCACGCCGCATAGCGCGTGACGTGATCGACAGGGCGCGCGGCGGTAGCAGCCGTTGGCGCGGCGTCCTCGTACACAGGTGCCATCTCCTCATACGGAGTGGTTTCGAGACCAACATCCATCAAAACGATGACATGCGCGAAGGCGGAGCGGCAGGCACGCGAAATGGCGCGTGTCTGGGCCATCGCCCTGATGGCGTAGTCTGGCCGCTTGGGCTTGATCTTTCCCCACTTGTCCTTGCCGCCATACCAGGTGGTTTCGTCTTCGCCAACGAAACCTTCCGCGCGAGCGATCTCGTGGCTATCCACCATGCGGCGGATGACGCCATCGGCCGCCACCCCACCGTCCACGCGCCGGACATTTTCGGCAGACGCCACGCATCCGTGCGCGATGGCTATGGCTTGCCATCCCTCCACGGGTACGTATTTACGCCCTTGCAGATCGATCGCACGTTTGATGACGATTTCCTTGCACATGCTGGCGGCGTCCGTACTGGCGCGCCATGTATCCGCGTTGGTTGTGGCAACCGCTTGAGATTGCCGAACAACGATATCGCTCATTTCTTCCCCCTGATCTGGATTGACGGCGCGCCCTTCCGGTCAAGCTCTGCGCCCGGCAGATGCTCTCCGGCTTTGAGGCGGCGCGTGAGTTCTGGTGTGGCGATCTTGTCCGGTTGCGGAACGAACAGGTCGGGCGCAGCTACGCGGAGCGCGGCCTCGTCGAATACAACCGCGCCGATACTCGGCTGTTTGATCGTTACGACATACGGACCGGCCTCATAGGACAGAACGCCTTGGGAAGCCGCAGACTCATACAGAGCGACGCGCAACTCCTTCATCGCGTCATCGCTGGCGGCCTTGAGGCGTTCCAGAGCCACGATGCCTGCAACCGTAGGTGTATCTGGATCATTGGCTTTCCGAGCCGAATTGAGGGCGTCGATCCACGCATCCATCGCGGGCTTGAGAGCATCTGCGTGGATGCGATTCATCGCGTTGAGGACGTCGCTCATGACACCACCCACCCTGAGGGAGGCAGGGGCATCGCCAGCGACGCCCGTCGGTCATGCGCGCGGCGGTGGCGCTCGCCCTTCGCCTCCCACGCATCGGCGAACTCATCGCAGCCGTAGCGCCGATACTGCGCGGCGTTAGACCGGCACAGGCGTTCCGCCTGGCGCATGCACGCCAGTTCGATTTCCGTTACGGCGTCGAAGCGCAGTTTCGGTCCCTCGTGGTGCAGGGGCGCGATCATGCCGCCTCTCCCTTCGTTTTCGCGAGGGCAGCGCGGGCTACGAAACTAATGTCGCGGTGGTCGAATGCTGGGCCATGTGGATGAGGCTCATAAACCTTCGGGTCGGCATAGAATTCCAAAGCCTTAACCAATTCGGGCGCAGCAGCGATCAAATGCTGATTGAACCATGCATCAGGGCCAAAACATTGACAGATAGCGTGATGGCCGTTTCTCTCGATGCCGTCATCCAGCTTAGGATGCACGCCGTCCTTATATATTTTCCATGGACCGGGCGTCGTATTCATGCCGCCCTCCGCATGTCACGCATCGCATCCGGGTCGGGCGCGCGCTGATCGGCGTCCCATTCCGCAATGTCGCGGATGCGGAGATTCAGGCTGGGAAGCGCCTGGTTTTCGAGTGCCGCGATGGCATCGTCATAGACGCCCTCCTCGTCCTCGCGGGCGAGAGACCGGAGCTTGTCGAGGATGCCCGACAACTCAAGGCGCGCATCGCGCATGTCGTTCAACCTGTCCTCGGCGCGGCTCGAAAGACCACCTCCGAAGCGGATATCGATATCGCGTTGCGTCACATTGTCGGGCAAGTTCCATGCCATGACACACCCTCCATTTTGCAAATACTGGCCACATCGGCCTGAGAACCCGCGCCGGAACGCGGGAAGCCAGGGGGATGCGTCAAGCCGATTGAGGAACGCCGAGTTTCGCCAAAATGCTTTGGGTCGCGACACGTAATGCCTCCGCCTTGAAGGAAGCATCAACCTTCGCCACGAACTCCTTTTTGAACCCGTCCACCTGCGCTTCGATCACGGCATCGACCGCATTAGTGAAGGCATTGTTTTCGCTGCGGTAGCTTCCTTTCTTGTAAACCATATTTTCGGACACAACGCGGATCAGTTCGGAACACAGGGTTGTGGCCTTTTCAGTGCGCCCGTAGCGGTCTGTCGGCACGTATTCAGCCGTTAAGAGATCATCAATAAGGGCCGGCATTTTCTCTTTGACAGCGGACTGAAGTTCCTCTTGCAGGATGCGATTCGTTTCTTCGCTAATCCGCTTTTTGATATCTTTCTCTACACTGCTGGAAAGGTGCTCAATGACTTGACGCTTTACGCTTTCTTGCAATGTTTCAGCGCCGTATTCGTCCCCCAGGATGTCGTTGAGGTCGATTTCGATTTTCATCTTGTCTCTCCGTTTTGGCTATATCGGCCTCTTCCGCGTCGGCGCTCGACCGGCGCGGCGTGAGGGGGATGCGTCAGGGCTCCGCGCACACGACTGAGCCCTTCTTCACACGGTAGAGAACCCCGGCCTCGATACCGTCCTCGCCCTCGTATATCGTGGTGAAACGGATGCGTTTGCCGTCGTGCCAGGCAATGCTGGCCGCGCCACCAGGTCCGAGCCGCACCACAGCATGCAGCCCGGCAACGGCTATTACGGCTCCCTCCCCAGAGATATCGATCCGCGCGTCGTCGCCCGAGAACCCGGCCCGCGCGTGGTCGCCCGAGAACCCGGCCCGCGCGCCGTAGCCCGAGAACGCGGCCCGCGCGTGGTCGCCCGAGAACCCGGCCCGCGCGCCGTAGCCCGAGAACCCGGCCTGCGCGTCGTCGCCCGAGAACCCGGCCTGCGCGTAGTTGCCCGAGAACCCGGCCTGCGCTTCGTCGCCCGAGAACCCGGCCTGCGCGCCGTAGCCCGAGAACGCGGCCCGCGCGTGGTCGCCCGAGAACCCGGCCCGCGCGTGGTTGCCCGAGAACCCGGCCCGCGCGTGGTCGCCCGAGAACCCGGCCCGCGCGCCGTAGCCCGAGAACCCGGCCTGCGCGTCGTCGCCCGAGAACCCGGCCTGCGCGTGGTTGCCCGAGAACCCGGCCCGCGCGTGGTTGCCCGAGAACCCGGCCCGCGCGTCGTCGCCCGAGAACCCGGCCTGCGCGCCGTCGTCAGACCGATCGGCATCCGTTGGCTCAGCCTCATTGGCTGAAATCTTGAATTTTGTGGCCGCTATAATAGAACGAACATCCTCTTCGATGAAACGCGTCGTGATCGTCTCCACATCGAACGCAGCGTTCGCGAGCCACCAGGCGTCACTGATCCGTTTATCGGCATACAGCGCGGTCATGACATCGCCATACGTGCCCCCTTGGGGGAATTTCGCGCGGAACCAGTCCCGGCCCTCCGCGCAGGCATGCCAGCCCCGGATTTTCTCTAGTGTGATCTGCACCGGGTCGTTCGGTGCGACGCTCGTTGGGGCTGTCTGTGTCTCGCTCATCCCATCCTCCGTCCGCCGTGATGGCGGGGTGTTGATGGGGATGATAATGCGGTATTAGTGCCGCATATGTCAACGGTAAAAATACCGCATTCTGAGCAAAAAAAATCCCGGCACTGGGCCGGGAGCAGGGACGCGGGCCGCTTCGGGGGCCTCTTTCGCTATCTGGTCAGAACCAATGAAGCGCCTTAGCTAAGGCCATAAGCGCGGACATCAAAGCGATTAAGCTGCCGGCGCTTACTGGAGCCTGCCACCAGCTAGGGACCTTCTTCTCCAGCAGGTCCAGTTTGGCCGAAACTGCAGAAAAACTGGCATTTAATGCTGATAAGGAGTCGACGATCCTATCGAACTTTGTGTCTGTCTTTTCAGACCTGGCCTCGATTTGATTGAGGCGATATTCAATGATCGACATGTCGCCTCCTCCGCCTGACCCACCCGATGATCTAAGCTCGTCAATAGAGGTTTGCAAGGAAGAAATCTTTACGTGCAGAGCATCAAACGCGCTAGAGCGTTTTCTGCACGAACTGAATCGTTAGGGATTCCCCTTGGCGGCGTGATCTGATTCAAGATGAGAGCCGGGAAGGGGGCTGGCTTTGG
>NZ_SLZN01000028.1 GCF_004346035.1 Acidomonas methanolica
CGCATCCAGTCGCAGGCGGCTGATCATGCAGACGTGGTGCCTGACAGCGTTGAGCAGGTCGATCGACGCGTAGGAACTGTCGGATACCGCGACGATCTGCCTCCCGGGCAACCATCGTGCAATCTGCAGCAGGCCCTGCCGCGCGCGATCCGTCAGTTTCCGGTGTGGCCGGCCTCGTTCGCGCGCATATCGTTCCGATGGGCATAACAGGGTCAGAAACGGCAGTCCCCAGACCCGCGCCGTCCACGGAAGCGGCGTCAGCAGCATAAACACCTGCCAGCGCAGACCGCTGGCCTTGACGAAATGACCATGGGACGAACGCACCGGATCCCGATAGATGCCCCGCGCCGCAATTTTGCGGCCGGTGCGTCGTTCCAGCGTGTCGTCGATCCCAATGATGACAGGCCCATCGGGAACAAGGGCAGAGACCAGACCAAGGAACAGTATCCGGGCGAGACCACGGGCATTCCAACGACCGCAGTTCAGGACACGATGAAACGACGAAAAGTCCCTGGCATCCGACAAACCCACTGCCCGTAATGCCGAACAGACGGTCCTGCGTCCTGGAGAGAGGATCGCGCCCGATGCCAGCACCAGAACACGACGCCATGTCGGCGCAGTGAAGGCCCTACGAAATGGCGCAAGCCACGCCGCCATACGGTCCGTATCGTTTGTGCTCTCCGTGTCCGATCCCATCACAGGTCTCCCGCATCACATTGCGGACAAGACTCGCCCCATCAGGTGCAGGCGGGAATCCCGACAGGATTCACATTCGATTCATTACCCAAAACCGCCAAAGTCCAGCTTAGTCTTCTCTTTCTAAAGGACCGTGCCGGCCGCCGACCATAGGTCCGGCGCCCGCTTCATGGTCGTGACATCCCCTCGTCGCCATGGTCTCCGTGGCCGTCGTGATGGTCATGATCATGATGGCAGGCGACCCATTCCGCCTCGCCGTCCAGATAATGTTCCTTCTTCCAGACCGGCAGGCGTTTCTTGATTTCGTCGATGATAAAGCGGCAGGCGCGGAACGCGGCGTCGCGGTGCGGGGCGGAGACGCCGATCCAGACGGCGAGGTCGCCGATGGCGAGGTAGCCGGTACGGTGCAAGGCCGCGACGGCGCTGACGGCGAAGCGGGCATGGGCTTCGGCCAGAATCCTTTCGCCTTCCGACTGCGCGAGCGGAAGATAGGAGACGTAATCCAGCCCGCTGACGGCGCGGCCGTCATTGGTCTCGCGCACCCAGCCCTCGAAGCTGCAATAACCCCCCGCGCTGGAGAGTAGGAGCGGCGCGCGCAGCGTGTCGAGGGAGACCGGCTCGGCGGAGATCAGGAAAGATGACATCGGATCAGCCGCCTGTGACGGGAGGAATGAAGACGACGGTATCGCCGTCCTTCAGCGGATGGTCCCAGGGCTGGAAAGCGGCGTTGATGGCAACGCGCATCCGCCCGGCCGGGAGGGAGAAGCCATAGGCGGCGGCCAGTTCCTGATAGAGCGCCGCCGCCGTGGGGGCGCCGGTCTCGCGGCGTTCGCCCGGGCGCCCGGCCTCGTCGCGGAGCTGGGCGAAATATTCGAGGTCGATCCGGATCATGGGGCTCCGATGCGGGCGAGCGCCGCGTCCCGCTCCTGCGGGGTGTTGACGTTGTCGAGCGCGCCGCCGGAACGCGGCGGCAGCAGGCGGGTGTCGCCGTGGATCAGCGCCTTGCGCGGGCAGCTCCTGCCCTGGGCGAAGGAGGCGGCGAGGGCGGTCAGCGCGGCGGGCTCCCAGATGGTGCAGAGCGGTTCCGGCAGGTCGTCGAACGTGCTGCGGAAGGCGACGGCGCTCTGGCATGCGGTGTCGCGCGCGGCGATGAGCGTGTCCAGCGTCGCGCGGTCGAGCCGGGGAAGATCGCAGGCGACGGCGAGCCACGCAACATGCGGATGCGCCGCGTGGGCGGCCAGCAGACCGGCGGCGGGGCCGACCGAATCCAGATGGTCCACGATCTGGGGAAAGCGCGCGCGGACCGGATCATGAATCTGATCGGGACGCACGGAGACGAAGCAGCGTTCGACCAGCGGGGCGAGCAGGGCGAAGGCGGCGTCAAGTTGCGGCTGCCCGGCATAGTCCAGCGCCGCCTTGTCCTGCCCCATGCGCGTGGACTGGCCGCCCGCGAGGATCAGCCCGTACAGCGGGGTAGTCACGGCGGCACTCCGACATCGCGCTTGCCGCCGGTCTTGCCGAGCAGGCGGACGGAGCGAATCTCCATGTCGTGGGTCAGCGCCTTGCACATATCGTAGATCGTCAGCGCCGCGACGGACGCGCCGGTCAGGGCCTCCATCTCGACGCCGGTCCGGCCGGTGCAGGTGACGCGGCAGTCGATGATCGCCTCGTCGCCCTCGACGGCGATATCGAGGGTGCAGCCGTCGATCTGCAACGGGTGGCAGAGGGGAATCAGCGAGGAGGTGGCCTTCACCCCGGAAATTCCGGCGATCTGCGCGATGGTGAGGACCGCGCCCTTCTTCGTGGTGAAGCCCGCTTCCGTCAAAATGCGGGCGACATCGGGCGGGAAGCGGAGCCGCGCCTGCGCGTGCGCCTCGCGGCGGGTGACGGCCTTGCCGCCGACCTCCACCATGCGGGGGCGCTCGCCATGTTCGTCGAGATGGGTGAGGGTCGGTTCTGTCATGTCATCCGCCGATATAATGCATTTCGACTTTTTCGCGATGACCGTGAGGAGGCGGAGAGGCGCGCTCCTCGCTGTAGCGGTCCGTCCGGTTGCGCCAGACGCCGGAAAGCAGGGCGTGCAGGCGGCTCTCCGTCACCTCGGGCGGGGCGTCCGCGCGCAGGACGGCGCGCAGGTCGGTGCCCGTGGTGGCGAAGAGGCAGGTGTAGAACCGCCCGTCGGAGGAGAGGCGCGCGCGGGAGCAGTCGCCGCAGAACGGGGCGGTCACGGCGGAGACGAAGCCGATCTCTCCCGCGCCGTCGAGGAAACGGTAACGCCGGGCGACTTCGCCGCGATGATTCGGGCTTAGCGGCTCCAGCGGCCAGAGCGCGGCGATTCGGTCATGCAACTCGCGGGAAGGAACGACATCGTCGAGCATCCAGCCGTTGCGGTTGCCGACATCCATATATTCGATGAAACGCAGCACGATGCCGGTATGCCGGAAGTGCCGGACGAGGGAAAGCGCATCCGCCTCGTTGACGCTGCGCTGGAGCACGGTGTTGATCTTCACCCCGCCGGGGAAATCCTGCGCCGTAGCGGATGCGATTCCGTCCAGAACCTGGTCGAGCTTCGCCCGGCCGCCGCTCATCCGGGCGAAGCGGACGGGGTCGAGACTGTCGAGGCTGATCGTGACGCGGGAGAGGCCCGCCGCGCGCAGGTCGGCGGCATGGCGCGGCAGCAGCACGCCGTTCGTGGTCAGCGCGATGTCCTCGATGCCGGGAATATGGGTGAGGCGGGTGACGAGCCCGGGCAGGCCGGGGCGCAGGAGCGGCTCGCCACCGGTCAGGCGCAGCTTGGTGACGCCGAGGCCCGCGGCGATCCTCGCGACGCGTTCGATCTCGTCGAAGCTCAGCCGCTCCTGCGGATCGAGGAAGCGATATTGCTCGTGATAGGTCGTCTCCGGCATGCAATAGGGGCAGCGGAAATTGCAGTGGTCCATGACCGAGATGCGCAGGTCGCGCATCGGTCGGCCCAGCCTGTCCGCGAATGGGGGCGTTTCACCAGCCATGGAAGGTCACGGCGCTCCCGGCGGGGGCGGCGCCGTCGCCCGGAGGGATTTCGACGATGCCGTCAGTGCTGCCGAGATGGTTGAAATCGCCGGAGGTGGAAACCGGGAGGAGATGGGCGAGTGTCTGCCCGCTCGCCGCATGTGTCAGCCGGGCGGGCATGAAGCGGGTGAGGTCCGGCAGGCGTGGGGCATCTTCCGCGAGCGCGAGCGGGACGGCGCGGGACTCCGTCGCCCCCTCGGCGGCGGTCAGCGCGGGCAGCACGTAGCGCGTGAAGCACGTCATGGCGGAAACGGGGTTGCCGGGCAGGGCGAACACCGCCTGCCCCTGCGGGCCGAGGCCGAACCAGAGCGGCCGGCCGGGACGCTGGGCGACCCGGTGGAAGATGCGGCGGACGCCGAGCTGTTCCAGCGCCTGCGGGACGTAATCGAAATCGCCCATCGACACGCCGCCGGAGAGGATGACCACATCGCGCTCCGCCAGCGCCCGCGTCATGACGGCCATGGTCGCGTCCGGATCGTCCGGCGCCCAGAAGCGTTCCGCCTCGCCGAACCCGTGCAGCGCGAGCGAGGCGGCGATGGCTTCCTCGTTGGAGCGGCGGATTTCCCAGTCGCGCACCGGCCCGTCGACGGGCACGAGTTCGTCGCCGGTGGAAAGGATGGCGAGGCGCGGGCGGCGGCTGACCGCCACCTCCGCCACGCCGTTCCCCGCCAGCACGGCGAGGGCGGGGGCACTGAGGCGCGTTCCGGGAGACAGGAGCGCCTCGCCCGCGCGGCAGTCGCTCCCGCGCCGGTGGATGAACTGGCCCGGGACGGGCGTGTAGCCGGGTTCGAGCGTGGCGACGCCGTCCACCCGGGTGATGCGTTCCACGGGGACGATCGTATCCGCGCCAGCGGGGCACATGGCTCCGGTCATCGTCTCGATGCAGCCGGACGGATCGGTCAGGTTCAGCGCGGGCATGCCGGCGCGCTGCGTGCCGAGAATGGGCAGGCGCGCGGGTGCGCCATGCCGAAGGGCGATGCCGTCCATCATCACGCGGTCATAGGGCGGCTGGTCCCGCTCGGCGGCGATCGTCTCGCGCAGGATGCGACCGGCCGCCGCGCCGAGCGCCACGCGCTCCGTACCCAGCGGGCGGAGCGTCCGGCGGATCAGGGTTTCGGCTTCGGCGACGCCGAGCGCAGACTCTTGCGGGGGGCGGCTCATCATGTCCGGCTTATAGAAGGGGAGCGTGCCATAAGGGAATAACATGCGGCGCGGAAGAAAAATAACAAGCCCGGTCCGGATTTTCCAGATAAGTTCACAAGATATTTTTTGCCAGATCCGTTGCGGGGAGACACCGGAATGGCTTGGCTCGCGTGGCCGATCGAGCGAGAAGGCAGCGATTCCCGGCTCGTGCGGGTGCTCCGGCCGCCGCGGACCCAGTTGGAAACCCGAAAGTTTTCATTTAGAGAAAACGCCGATTGCGAGGGTTCCGCAGCCGTGCTAGCTGAACCGAACCGAACGGTCATTATTGCGTAATTCGCCTTCCGGCGCGCTTGCCGCAGCGTCCGGAGACAGGCGTCCACGGAAGGACGGACATGGCTGAGGATGAACAGCAGGACGGGCAGCAGGACAACGGCGCGGCGAACGGCAAGACGTCGAAACCGGCAAAACGCAGCCCGGTGGTACGGGTGGTCATCATCCTTCTTGTTGTATTGGCGATTTTCGGTTGGGCCACCTACTGGTTCCTGACCCGCAACGAGGTCGAGACGGACGACGCCTATACTGAAGGGCGCAAGCTGGCGGTCGCTCCCCATGTGAACGGCTATGTCACCCAGCTTCTGATCAATGACAACCAGTTCGTCCATGCCGGGCAGCTTCTGCTGACCATCGACGATCGCGACTATATCGCCGCGCTGCACCGGGCCGAGGCTCAGCTCGCGCAGGCCCGGGCCAATCTGGCGGGGTCGCGTCTTCTGGAGCTTGTGGCCAAGCAGAACTTTCCCGGACGCCTGAAATCCGCGCAAGGCCGGCTGGCCGACGCCCAGGCGCAGCTCTTCAGGGCCGAGACGGATTATCGCCGCCAGAAGGTCGTGTCCCGCGCGGCGACGACGCAGCAGAACATCGACTACGCCAAGGCTGCGCTGGACCAGGCGCGGGCGCAGGTCATCGAGGCGGAGGGCGAACTGGAGCAGGCGAAGCCCGTCATCCCCAATATCGAAAATACCAAGGTGACGATCACGCAGCAGGAAGCGGCGCTGAAGGCCTCCGAGGCCAGTATCGTGCAGGCGCAGCTGAATTACGGATGGACGCGTGTCGTCGCGCCGCATGACGGCTGGATCGCCCAGCGCAATGTGGAGCAGGGCAATTTCGTCCAGACCGGGGAGAAGCTGTTCTCGATCGTCGAGCCGGAAGTGTGGGTGGTCTCCAACTACAAGGAGACCCAGATCACGCGGATGCGGCCGGGCCAGAAGGTCAGGATTCGCGTGGACGCCTATCCGTCGCTCGACCTGCGCGGGCATGTGGATTCGATCCAGCTCGGCGCGGGTGCCGCGTTCAGCACCTTCCCGCCGGAGAACGCGACGGGTAATTTCGTGAAGATCGTGCAGCGCGTGCCGGTGAAGATCCTCATCGACAGCGGCCTCGACCCGAAGATTCCGCTGCCGCTGGGCATCTCCGTCGAGTCGACGGTCACCGTGCAATGAGCGGCAGCGCCGACCACGATGCGGAGTGGAAGCCGAAGGCGAATCCGTGGCTGATCGCCGTGGTGGTGACGCTCGGCGCTTTCATGGAGGTGCTGGACACCACGATCATCAACGTGGCGCTGCCGCATATATCCGGCGCGCTCGGCAGTTCCTACGACGACGCCACCTGGGCGCTGACCTCCTATCTCGTGGCCAACGGCATCGTGCTGACCATCTCGGCATGGTTCGGCAAGCTGTTGGGGCGCAAGCGCTACTTCCTGATCTGCATCGCCATGTTCACGGTCTCGTCCTTCCTCTGCGGCCTCTCGACCAGCCTGCCGATGCTGATCGTCTTCCGCCTGATGCAGGGGTTCTTCGGCGGCGGGCTGCAACCCAACCAGCAATCCATCATCCTGGACACCTTTCCGCCGCACCTGCGCGGGGCGGCGTTCGGGCTGACGGCGATCGCGACCATCGTCGCGCCGATCCTCGGCCCGCTTCTGGGCGGGTATCTGGTGGACAACTATTCCTGGCGCTGGATTTTCTACGTCAACGTCCCCTTCGGCATCCTGACGCTGATCGGCGTCTCGACGCTGGTCGAAGATCCGCCATGGGTCAAGCAGGAGCGCACCAAGATCGACGTGGTGGGCATCGGGCTGATTTCCCTGGGGCTGGGCTGTCTGGAGATCATGTGCGACCGCGGCGAGGATGACGACTGGTTCGGCTCCAACTTCATCATCGTCATGGCGGTGCTGGGAATCGGCGGCACGCTCGCGGCCATATTGTGGCTGCTGAAGACGAAGAACCCGCTGCTCGACCTCTCGATCTTCAAGGACCGCAACTTCGCCGTCGGCACGTTCCTGATGGCGATGGTGGGCGGGCTGCTCTATGCCTCCGCGATCATCGTGCCGCAATTCGCCCAGCAGGTGCTCGGCTACACGGCGACCATTTCCGGCGAGGTGCTCGCGCCGGGCGGCGTGATCATCATTTGCCTCATCCCGCTGGTCGGGCGGCTGATGGGCAAGGTGCAACTGCGCAACCTGATCGCCTTCGGCTTCTTCCTGATGGGGTGCTCCATGTTCTATTCGGCGCAGCTCGTGCCGACGACAAGCTACACCCATCTCGTGGAGTATCGTATTTTCCAGACCAGTGCGCTGGCGTTCCTGTTCGTGCCGATCTCGACGGTCGCCTACGCCACCTTGCCGCGACGGCTGAATTCCGATGCTTCGGCCATGTTCAGCATGTCGCGCAATTATGTCGGTTCGCTGGCGATTTCCCTGGCGACATCGGCGGTGCTGGAAACCCGGCAGCAAAGGCAGTCGCTGCTCACGCACTGGATGACGCCCTATGCGCAGGGCTTCAACGACTATCTGGACGGCGTGCGGCGCACGGCCATGGAATACGGGATGACCTCCCCCGTCGCCGATCAGTATGCGCGGCATAACCTGTACCAGACCTTTACGCAGCAGGCCTCTATGCTGGCCTATAATCAGTTTTTCATGGAGATCGGCATCATCGCCTTCTGCGTCGTGCCGATCTGTTTTCTGCTCTCGTATGTCAAGCGAAGCGGGGGCGGCGAGGGAGCGCATTGATGGGGGGCGATGTTGTGAACAAGGGGCGGTCGCCGCGCGCGGTGCTGCGGGGAAGTGCCGCGCTCGTGCTGGCGGCCGGGCTGGGCGCGTGCAAGATGGGGCCGGACTACCACCGCCCCGACCTCTGGTCGCCGTCGCATTACGACATGCATGGGAATGCCGTGCAGGACGCGCAGGTGAAGAGCGTGCTCAGTTCCGCGGCGCCCGATCCGCATTGGTGGCGGGTGTTCCACGATCCGGAACTCACCTCGCTCGAGGAGCGCGTGGTGCGGGAGAACCTCGATGTGCTGCGCGCCGCCACGCAACTGGCGCAGAGCCGCGCGCAACTGCTCATGGCCGGGGCGGAGCGCTTTCCGGCGTTGACGGCGGCCGGCTCCTATCGGCGGACGCAGTACAGCACGAAGGAAGCGCAATATCTCGTCAACAAGGTCGGGCGGCAGTTCGGCGGCCCGAACGGCAATCTGCTCGCGGACAGCGCGGGGGACGTGGTCGTGCCGCTCCTCAACCAGTGGTCGGATTCCATCGACGCGACCTATGAGGTCGATCTCTGGGGGCGGGTCGCGCGGCAATATGAAGAGGCAAAGGCGCAGCTCGAGGCGTCCGATGAGGCGCGTCGCGGCATACTGATCGCCCAGCAGGCCGACATGGCGCGCGATTACATGACCCTGCGCGGCGCGCAGGAGCAGCTGCGCATCGCGCGGGCCAATCGCGGCTTGCAGGCCGATACGCTGGCACTGGCGAAGGACCGTTTCCGCAGCGGGCTGGTCACGGATCTCGACGTGCAGAGCGCCGAGGCGCAACTGGCCGCGACCGACGCGCAGGTCACGCAGCTTCAGCAGCAGATCGCGCAGGAAATGAACGCCATCAGCCTGTTGCTCGGCGCGCCTCCGGGGGCCCTGAACGGCGAACTCGACCGCGCGGCCGGCATTCCGGTCATTCCGCCGCGCGTGCCGGTGGGCGTGCCGTCCGAACTGGCGCAGCGGCGTCCCGATATCCGCAGGGCGGACGCGCAGCTTCATGTCGCCGTGGCGCAGGTGGGCGAGGCCATGGCCGAGTTCTATCCCAAGGTCACGATCAGCGCCGATTTCGGTTTCCAGTCGCTCTCCTTCCGCGATCTCGGGTTCTGGAATGCGCGGGCGTGGAATGTGGGGCCGTCCATTTCCTTGCCGATCTTCCAGGGCGGGCGTCTGCGCGGGCAACTCCAGCTGAAGAAATCGGCCCAGAAGGAAGCCGCCATCGCCTATCAGCAGACGGTTCTGGGCGCGTGGCGCGAGGTGGACAACGCGCTGATCGCCTATCGCGACGAGCAGCTTCGCCGTGACAGCCTGGTCAAGGCGGTGGACGCGAACCGCAAGGCCGTGGCGCTGGCGCGCGACCAGTATCGCTCCGGTCTCGTGACCTATCTCAACGTGCTCTCCGCGCAGGGTAATCAGCTCGTGTCCGAGCAGCGGCTCGCCGACAGCACGACTGTGCTCGCGAGCGATCTGGTCGCGCTCTACAATGCGCTCGGCGGCGGGTGGGAGACGGATTTCCCGCTGGACGATCCGTCAAAGGCGACGGTGACACGACTCGCATCCGGTGCGGTGGCGCCCTCGGCGACGGGGACGCCGGCTCCGCGCTGAGCCGGCGCGCGCGAGATCGTGCCCCGGCGGCCACGAAGCCCGCCTGATCGCTGTCGCCGGGGAGGGAAATGGCAGTGTCAGAGGCTGAACGATCATCCGGAAGGCCGTTCCGTCATCGTCGACGCCATGGAAGAGGATGCGCGGCGCGCCCTGTTTCCCCTTGAATCTCCAACCATGATCGCGAAAGGCTCGACAGATGGCGTCATCAACCCCCTATGTTCCGCCCAAAATCTGGACCTGGGATGCCCGGAACGGCGGCAAGTTCGCCAGCATCAACCGCCCGGTTGCAGGGGCCACGCATGAGAAGGCGCTCCCTGTCGGTCGCCATCCGCTTCAACTCTACTCGCTGGGCACGCCCAACGGTGTGAAGGTCACGATCATGCTCGAAGAGCTGCTCGCCGCCGGTCACGCGGGCGCCGAGTATGACGCATGGCTGATCAGGATCGGAGACGGCGATCAGTTCGGCTCCGGCTTCACCGCGATCAACCCGAACTCCAAGATCCCGGCGCTGGTGGACCACAGTCTGGCCGAGCCGCTGAGTGTCTTCGAATCCGGCTCCATCCTGCTCTATCTCGCCGAAAAATTCGGAGCGTTCCTGCCGAAGGACATCGCGGGGCGCACCGCCTGCCTCAACTGGCTGTTCTGGCAGGTGGGCAGCGCGCCTTATATCGGCGGCGGCTTCGGGCATTTCTATGCCTATGCGCCGGAGAAGATCGAATACGCGATCAACCGCTTCGCGATGGAGGCCAAGCGCCAGCTCGACGTGCTCGACCGGCAGCTTGCCGGGAGCCCGTTCATTGCAGGCGACGAGTACACGATCGCCGACATGGCGATCTTTCCCTGGTATGGCGGCCTCGTCGAAGGCTGGCTGTATAACGACGCGGCCGTTTTCCTGAGCGTGCAGGACTATCCGCATGTCCGGGCCTGGGCGGACCGGCTGTTCGAACGCCCGGCGGTCCGGCGCGGCCGCATGGTCAACCGTACGAGCGGCGAGCCGTCGAGCCAGTTGCACGAACGGCACGACGCGTCCGATTTCGATACGAAAACACAGGACCGGCTCGCACAGGGCTGATCCGCGCTGCCGTCCGACGGGACCGGACGGCAGCCACGATTCTTTCTTACCAGCGGGTCAGGATCGGCAGGATCAGGCGTGTGGCGAGTGTCACGACGCCGCACGCTACCGAATACCAGACCGCAAGATAGAGCGGATCGTCGAACGGGCAGGCCAGCGCGAACGCCAGAGCGCCGAAGGCCGCGGCGGTGACGCCCACCGCCCAGGCTGTGCCGCGCGCGTCCACCGGCGCGCCGCGCCGCGCCAGAAGGCCGAGCGCGAGCACCGCGGGCAGGGACATCTCCACGATCTTGCGGGCACAGACGATGCCGTGCGCGGGGTCGATCCTCCGCCAGAAACCGGCAGGATCAACCTGGACCACGTCCACCAGCCAGCCAAGCGCAAGTGCGGCGAGCGCGAGCATGCCCACGATCCGCAAACCCCGACGCGGCGAGCGTGTGGGATCGAGCGACAGCAGTGTCGTCGCCCCGCCGACGGCCGCGATCACGGCCAGACTTCCCGTCTTCCACCAGAAGCTGGGCGTCTGTACGGCATGCGACAGATCCGGACGCATCAGGCCCAGCGTCAGCACGCAGGCGATCTCGATCACGCCCAGCGCCAACAGGATCGTCGCGTCCCGCCATGGCGTCCGCCGTCTGACGGGCCGCAGATCGGTCGCGAGCCGATCGATCAGGGGATCAGTCGACATCACCACCTCGCATTACCATAGCATTCATCCGATTCAGACCGCGATGAATGTTGACCTTGACCAGAGTCGCGGACTGCCCCGTCCGGCGGGCGGCCTCCTCGATGCTCAGCCCGTGCAGCTTGACGAGACGAATGGCCTCGGCCTGCCCGGGTTTCAACTGCCCCAGCAGCCTTTCGAGCGCATGCGCCGTCGTCACCTGATCTTCATGCCCCTCCACCGACAGGTCGTCATCCAGAAGTGTCGTCTCGGCGCGATTGCTGGCCCGCAATCTGTCGATCCATTTGTAACGGGCGATCGCCGCGATCCACGCGCCGAATTTCTGCGACGGGTCAAATGTATGACGTTTTTCGTGGACGGCGAGCAGCGTGTCCTGCACGGCATCGTCAACCATGGACGGCGGCAGACGCCGGAGAAAGAATCGTTTCAGCCAGGCCTGCGCCTCGCCGAGCACGCGGCGATAGGCGTCGGCGTCGCCGGCCTGCGCCGCCGCCATCCAGCGACTCCAATCCGCTTCCGTCACGAATCCTCCGTCTTTCGATGACGACAGTCAGCTTCCGCCGTCGTCGGCCAGTGTCAGCACAGGCTGCGCGCGCCAGAACGACGCGAACAACGCGTGCAGCGCCTCGATCCGTGGTGCGTCATATGTAGCGATATACGGATTGGACGGATAGCGCGCCGCAAAATTCTGGTGTTCCGCCTCGGCGGGGTAGAATCCGTGATCCGGCGCCACCTGCGTCGCGATCGGGCGCGCGAACACATGCGCGGTATCGAGCTGCGCGATATAGGCGCGCGCCTCTTGCGCCTGCGCGGCGGACCGCGTGTAGAGGACGGAGCGATATTGCGGACCGTCATCCGGGAACTGCCGGTCCACCTGGGTCGGATCGAGCGCGACGGAAAAGAAGATCCGCATCAGCGTGCCGTAGCTGACCTGCGTCGGATCGTACTCGACCTCGACCGATTCGGCATGGCCCGTTTCGCCGCCGCTGACGGTCTCGTACTCCGCGGTGTCGCGCGCGCCGCCGTCGAAACCCGCGCGGGTCGCGGTCACGCCACGGATATGCTCGAATACGCTCTGCACGCCCCAGAAACAGCCGCCTGCGAAAACGGCGCTCGCGTGACGGGTCGTGGGCGCCGCTTCCGCGAAGGTAGGCGCGGGAAGAGCGCGCGTGCCGGGTTCGCTCGTCGCCGCGTGGCAGTCAATGCCGAATATGGACAGCGCCAAAAGGGAAGCGCCCATAAGGGAAGCACCCGGAAGTCGTGATCGTGTCATGGTTCTCATTCCTTCAGGCCGTGTGGAACGACAGGGCGACACCGTTCATGCAGTAGCGCAGGCCGGTCGGTTGCGGCCCGTCATCGAAGACGTGGCCGAGATGGCTGCCGCAGGTCGCGCACAGCACCTCCGTGCGCTCCATGCCGAGGCTGTCGTCGCTGCGTTCCCGCACGGCGTGCGGCAGCGCGCGGTCGAAGCTTGGCCAACCCGTGCCGCTGTCGAATTTGGTGCGGGCGTCGAATGCCGCCGTATCGCACCCGGCGCAGGCGAAGCGGCCGGGACGATGCTCGTTCAGCAATGGGCTCGACCACGGCGCTTCGGTCCCGGCGTCGCGCAGCACGTCGTACTGCGCGGGCGTCAGCAGGCGATGCCATTCGGCGTCGGTATGCGTGACGGGATAATGCTCCACGGCTCGTGCGCGGCCGACGACCGCCATCGCAACCGAGGCAAGACAGAATTGGCGACGGGATGTCATGAAGTGTCCCCCCTTGTTGTGGGTTGTCGCTGCGTTCTTCGCGGCCAGGGACTGTGCGGTTACGCCGCCATGCGGAATTTTTGCGCACACGACATCGTGCAGTCGGCGCTGTAACTTTTTGCCGGCCTCCGACGAACGCATCCCATCAGTCCCTCATGTTTCAGTCGGAAAGCCCGGACATGCTCTCATCACGCCGCGTGCGGCCAGGCCGCACGCCGTCGCCCGTCATTCGCATCACCCACTGGATCGGCGCAGCGTCGATGCTCGTCATGATCGGCAGCGGCTGGCAGATCTATAACGCCTCGCCCATCCTGCCTTTCGAGTTCCCGCCCTGGGCTACGTTGGGAGGATGGCTGGGCGGCGGGATCGCCTGGCATTTCGCGGCGATGTGGGTGCTGATGGCTGCGGGCGTCGTTTATTTGGGATACGGCGCGCTGTCGGGGCATTTCCGCCGCGACCTGCGGCCCGCCGGCCCGCGCGCCGTGGGACGCGATGTGGCGCAAGCGTTGCGTTTCCGCCTGTCCCACACGGCCGGCCATTATAACGCCGTCCAGCGACTGCTTTATACCGGCGTCCTGATCGTGGCCCTGCTGACGGTCGCGAGCGGGCTGTCCATCTGGAAGCCGGTGCAACTCGGATGGCTGACATGGCTGTTCGGCGGTTACGACATCGCCCGCCGCATTCATTTCGCGATGATGACGCTGATCGTGGCCTTTCTCGTCATTCACATCGTCCTCGCCCTGCTTGTGCCGCAGACCCTGTTCGGCATGATTTTCGGCCGCCGCCCGCCTGCGGCCTCTCAGGAGACCGTCCGATGAGCCGCGCCAGACCCGATCGCGCCGCGATCGCTCCCGAACTGCGGCGGATCGAGCGCCGCCTGATGCTCAAAGGCTCCCTGTCGCTTGGCGGGTTGTCGATGCTGTCCGGTTGCGCGCTGGATGACGAGCCGTCCGTCGAGCGCGCGCTTGCGGTGATGTCGCGATTTACCGACCGGATGCAGGCCCTGCTGTTCAGCCGCCAGCGGCTCGCGCGGGAATTCGACGCGTCACAGATCACGCAACCCTTTCCGTTCAACGCCTATTATGACGAGGACGAGGTCCGCACCGTCGATCCGGCGCGCTGGCGTCTGGAAGTCGGTGGTCTGGTATCGGACAGGCGTCCCTGGTCGCTCGCGCAGTTCCGCGCGCTGCCGCAGAAACGGCAGATCACGCGCCATATCTGTGTCGAAGGCTGGAGCGCGATCGGGGACTGGTCCGGCGTGCCGCTGTCGATATTCCTGCACCATGTCGGGGCGGATCTTCGCGCGAAATACGTCAATTTCCGCTGCTTCGACGATTATTCCACCAGCATCGACATGGCGACCGCGCTGCATCCGCAAACGATCATGGCGCTGGACTATGGAGATCATGCGTTGCCGTCAGCCTATGGCGCGCCGATGAAGGTCCGGATTCCCACGAAGCTCGGCTACAAGAATCCGAAATATCTCTCGTCGATCGAAGTCACCAATCGCTTTCCGGGCGGCTATTGGGAAGATCAGGGCTACAACTGGTTCGGCGGTTCATAAAAAAGTCGCGCCGCGCTGTAACCGGACCGTCGATCCCGCCGAAGAACAGGACAGAGAGGCGGGAATTCTTCCCCCTCCGCGTCTGATCAACAGTTCATAGGAAATCATCATGTCCATTCGCAGCCTCGCCATCGCCGTCGCTTTCTCCTCCGCTGTCGCCTGCGGCGGTATCGCTCACGCACAGGAGGCCATGTCGCACAATGCCATGGCTCCGAACGCGATGGCACATGACAGCATGTCGAAGAACAGCATGTCGAAGGACGGCATGTCGCACAACGGGATGTCGCACATGGGCATGTCCCGCGACGGCATGAAGAAGCATGACGGCATGGCGCATCACGGCATGAAGAAGGACGCAATGTCCCATGACGGCATGGGCCACGACAACGCGATGGCCGCCCCGCAGGACGGCATGGCCAAGCCGAACTGAACGCGACGTCCCGCGCCGTCCGTCCGACGCATTCATGAAACCGAATGCGTCGGCGGCGGCGTTCTACGGGGGCGTGGGGGAGGCGCGGTTGTTCCATCCGCCGCCCAGCGCCTCGATCAGCGCGACGCTGACCTGAAGCTGCTCGGCCCTGAGCTGAACGACGGTGCGGGCAAGCCGCAACGTCGCGATCCGCGTCAGAAGAACGACCGGGTAACGTTCTTCTCCGGCGCGATATTCCGCCTGCGCGAGACCCTCCGAGGCGCGCGCCCGTGCCGCCGCCCGTTCCTCCGCGCGCAACTGCCCGGACAGGGCGTCCGCGGAAGAGAGATTGTCTTCCACCTGCCGGAACGCGTCGAGGACGGTCTGCCGATACGCCGCGACGGTCGCCTCGTAAGCCGCCCGGGCTTCCGTGACGCGCGCCTGCCTCCGGCCGCCGTCGAAGATCGTCTGCGCGACGGCGAGTCCCAGCGCCCAATAGCTGTTCGACGCCTGAAGGAACTTGCTCATCGCCATGCTCGCATAGCCGGAAGAGGCGGAGAGCGTGAAATCCGGATACCATGCGGCGAGCGCCATGCCGATCCGCGCATTGGCCGCCATGACACGCCGCTCGGCGGCGGCGATGTCCGGACGCCGCTCCAGAAGAACGGAGGGCAGCCCCGCGGGAATGGTGGGGAAGGTGTCCCCGATCGAGGCGGGCGCGATGGAAAATTCAGCCGGAGCGTTGCCGGTCAGGACGGCGATCGCATGTTCCAGCCGGGGACGCACCGTCCCGATCGCCGCCAGTTGCGCGGAAATCTCCTCCTTCGCGGTTTCGGCACTCAGGACGGCCGCATCGTCCCCTGTTCCGGTGTCGAACTGGTTGCGCAGGATGTCCGCGCGCGTGGCGATCGCGTGCAGCTCCTGCTGAAGGAGGCGCGCCATCTCGTCCTGGGCCCGCAGGGCGAAATAGCTCCGCGCGAGCGTCGCCTCCGAGGCGAGGATGACCGCGCCGGTTTCATCCGTCGCGGCGGCGGCCTGGTCCGAGGCGCTCTCGACGTTATGGCGCAATTCGCCCCAGATATCCGGTTTCCACGCGGCGTCGCCGAACAGCGCGTCGGGCTGCATCAGGCGCGGCATGGTGCCGACCATGCGCCCTTCCCAGTCGCCGAGCCCGACGGTCGGGAAGAGGGACGACCGCGCATCGGCGATCGCGGCGACCGCTTCCCGGCCCAGCGCCTCGGCGGTCTTGACGGTCTGGTTCGACGTCGCGACCTGCCGCTCCAGCGCGTCCAGGACGGGGTCGTCATACCCGCGCCACCATGCCTCGGGTATGTCCTGCGCCGCAGGGACGGCGCGACGCCACGCTCCCCGGTCCTCCTTGTAGGCGGATGGCATGGCCATGTCCGGGCGTTTGTAATGGGGCCCGATCGAACAGCCCGCCAGCAGCACGGGAACGAGGAGAGCCGGGACAATCGTCGCGCGCCTCATCGCGGCGCCTCCGCGCAGGCGCGTCGTTTGACCAGCGCATAGACGACCGGCAGCAGAACCAGCGTCAGCGCCGTGGAGGAGACGACGCCGCCGATCATCGGGGTCACGATCCGCCGCATGATCTCCGAACCCGTGCCGTGACTCCACATATTCGGCAGAAGCCCCGCGAAGATCGCGCAGACCGTCATCAGGATCGGGCGGACGCGCTGCACCGATCCGGCGATGACGGCGTCGTGCAGCGCCGCGAGATCGAAGGGCGCGCCTGTCTCGGCGCAGGCGCTTCTGGCCCGCGCATAGGCGTTGTCGAGATAGACGAGCATGACCACGCCGGTCTGGGCCGCGAGCCCCGTCATGGCGATGAAACCCACCGCCACCGCCACGCTCATGTTGAAGCCGAGCCAGTACATGAGCCACAGGCCGCCGATCAGCGAGAACGGCAGGGAGCAGAACACGATCAGCGTATCGGTCAGATTGGCGAAATTAAGGTAGAGCAGGACGACGATGATAAGAAGCGTCGCCGGAATGACGATTTCAAGCCGCGCCTTCGCGTCCTGCATGTTCCGGAACTGGCCGCTCCATTCGAGATAGCAGCCCGTGGGCAGCTTGACCTTCTCGCGGACCGCGCGCTGCGCGTCGGCGACGTACCCGCCCAGATCCCGGTCGCGGATATCCACATAGACATAGCCGACGAGCGCGGCGTTCTCGGTCCGGATCATCTGCGGCCCGGGCGCGACGGAGACGGTGGCGACCTGCCCGAGCGGGATCATGCCGCCGCCGGGAAAAGGGATGAGAACGTCCCTGGCGATGGAGTCGGGATCGGAGCGGAAGGCCTGCGGATAGCGGATATTGACCGGATAACGCTCGTTGCCCTTCACGATCGTCGTCACGGCCTTGCCGCCGAGCGCCGTCGCGATCACGTCCTGAAGGTCTCCGACCGTCAGGTCGTAGCGGGCGAGCGCGTCCCGGTCGGGCAGGATGTCGAGATAATATCCGCCGGCGACGCGTTCGGCATAGACGCTGGCGGTGCCGCGCACGCCGTGGAGGGCCCGCTCGATCCGCTCGCCCGTTGCCTCGATATCGGCGAGCGTCCGGCCGAAGATCTTGATGCCGACCGGCGTGCGGATTCCGGTGGAGAGCATGTCGTTGCGTCCCTTGATGGGCTGTGTCCAGGCATTCGTGACGCCCGGCAGCGTCAGGGCCGCGTTCATGGCGTCGATCAATTTCTCCTGGGTCATGCCGCTGGGCCATTCGTCTTCCGGTTTCAGCCCGATGATCGTCTCGTTCATGGAGAGCGGCGCCGGATCGGTCGCGGTGTCCGCCCGTCCGGTCTTGCCGAAAACGTCCGAGACTTCGGGAAACGATTTGATGATGCGGTCTTCCGTCTGAAGAAGCGCCTTCGCCGCGCCGATGGAGATCCCCGGCAGGGTCGTTGGCATGTAGAGCAGCGTGCCCTCGCGCAGCTCCGGCATGAATTCGGAGCCGATCCGGCTGGCGGGCCAGAGGGTGAGCGTCAGCACGACGAGCGAGAGGAGGACCGTGACCCAAGGGTGGCGGAGGCCGGTCCCGATGACCGGCCTGTAGGCCCGGACCAGCAGGCGGTTCACGGGATTGCGCGCCTCGGGGACGATCCTGCCCCGGATCAGCAGCGTCATGAGCACCGGCACGAGGGTCACGGACAGGAGCGCCGCCGCCGCCATTGAGAGGCTCTTCGTATAGGCCAGCGGCCTGAAGAGCCGTCCTTCCTGCCCCTGAAGCGAGAAGATCGGCAGAAACGAGACGGTGATGATCAGCAGGCTGAAAAACAGGGCCGGCCCGACCTCGCAGGCCGCGTCCAGCACGATCCGGCGGCGATGGGCCGGATCGTCGTCTTTCTCCAGATGCTTGTGCACGTTTTCGATCATGACGATGGCGGCGTCCACCATCGCGCCCAGGGCGATCGCGATGCCGCCGAGACTCATGATGTTCGAGCCGATTCCGAGCGCGTACATGACGATGAACGCCAGCATGATCCCGACGGGCAGCACGAGAATCGCGACGAGCGCGCTGCGGGCATGCATCAGGAAGATCATGCAGACGGCGGCGACGATGGCGCTCTCCTCGATCAGCGTGTGACGGAGGTTGAAGATCGCGCGCCGGATCAGGGCCGAGCGGTCATAGACCGCCTTGATGGAGACATCCGCGGGGAGACCCGCCTCGACGATCCTGAGCTGGCGCTTGACGTTTCCGATGACGTCCAGCGCGTTTTGGCCGAAGCGTTGCAGCACGACGCCGCCGGCCACCTCGCCCTCGCCGTCGAGATCGGCGAGCCCCCGCCGCTCGTCGGGCCCGAACCGGACCAGCGCGAGATCGCCGAGGCGGACCGGCGTGCCGTCCCGGCTGCGCAGGGGGATCTTGCGGAGGTCGTCGAGGCTGCGGATGTAGCCATGCCCCTGGACGAGATATTCCCGCTCGGACATCTCGACGACCCGGCCGCCCGTGTCCCGGTTGCTGCGGCCGACGGCGCGCATGACGGCGGAGAGCGGAACGCCGTAGGCCTCCAGCTTGCGCGGATCGACGACCACCTGATACTCGCGGACGAAGCCGCCGATCGCGGCCACTTCCGACACGCCTTCCGCGTGTTCGAGTCCGTAGCGGACATACCAGTCCTGAAGGCTGCGCAGTTCCGCCAGCGTCCTGTTCTTTGCCACGAGAACATATTCATAGACCCAGCCGACGCCGGTCGCGTCCGGCCCCAAAACCGGCCTGACGCCGGCGGGCAGGCGATCGCCCAGCGCGTTGAGCGCTTCCAGCACCCGGCTGCGCGCCCAGTAGAGATCGGTTCCGTCCTTGAAGATGACATAGACGAAGGCGTTGCCGAACATGGACTGCCCGCGCACCGTGACCGCGCCCGGAACGTCGAGCAGGGCGCTGGTGAGCGGATAGGTGACCTGGTCCTCGACGACGCGGGGCGCCTGCCCCTCATAGGCCGCCTGCACGATCACCTGCGTGTCGGAAAGGTCAGGGACGGCGTCCAGCGAGACATGGGTGAGGCTGTAATATCCCGCGACGGCGACGAAGAGCGTGCCCAGCAGGATCAGGAAGCGGTTGTCCGCCGCCCGGCGGATGATCCGGGCGATCATTCGCGCGCCGCCCCGGTCTTCGTGACGTCTCCCGCCATGCGCCCGAACGCCGCGCGCAGATTGCTCTCGGAATCGATCAGGAAGGTGGCCGAGGTGACGACCCTTTCGCCCTCCGTCAGCCCCGAGAGGATTTCGACCTCATCTCCCGCCCGTAGGCCGGTCCTGACCTGCCGTGGCAGGAAATGCCCGCCGGACCGGGCGATCAGCACGGTCTCGCGCACGCCGTCGTCGAGAACCGCGGAGGCGGGAACCGTCAGGACATTGCGCCGGATGCGGCCGCCGATCGCAGCGGAGGCAAACATCCCGGGCTTCAGCACCCCCCGCGGATCGGGAAGAACGATCCGCACCCGCGCCGTGCGCGTCTGCTCCGCGACGGTCGGATAGACGAAATCGATCCGTCCGGCGAAGGCGCGGCCGGGCCACGCCACGAAATGGATGACGGCGTTTTGCCCAGCGAGAATCCATGGCAGATCGTCCTCATACACATCCGCGATCAGCCAGAGGCGCGACAGGTCCGCCAGAGAGTAGAGGATGGTTCCCGGCGCAAATCGCGCGCCCGCGACTGCGCCTTTCTCCAGAATGGTGCCGTCGGCGGGCGCGCGCAGAACGATATGATCGTTGACGCGGCGTTCGCGCTTCAGCCGCGCCAGTTCCTCCTCGGGCACGCCGAGCGCGCGCAGGCTCTGGAGCGTTCCGTCAGCACTGGTCCCGTCGCCGCCCGCGAACTGGTACTCGGCCTCGATATGGGCGACCTCCGGGCTGTACACCGTCAGGAGGGGATTGCCCTTGCGCACGGTCTCGCCGGTCGCGTCGGCGAAAACCCGCTCGACCCAGCCGCTGAACCGGGGCGAGACGACACTCTGCGCCGGTTCCGCCATGCGCAGCGTGCCCACGATGCGGATCGTCGGCTCCATGTCATGACGTGTCGCGACGGCCGTCCGCACGCCCGTCTCCTGAACGAGACGAGGGCTCAGCGACACCATGCCGGGCGCTTCCGGGCCCTGACTGCCATAGACCGGCAGAAAGGCCATGCCCATCGCATCCTTTGCGGGAACGGGCGATGTCGCGCCGCCCATCGGATCGCGATAATAGAGGATCGGTCTCCCCGCGTTTTTCTGCCCCCCCGTTCTCTGGCCACCTGTCTGCGGTGGAGGGGCGGCATGCATCGGCATGGCGATATGGGAACGTCCGACGATCCACCCTGCCGTAAGCCCGGAGGCGGCAAGCAGGGCGCCGAGGAGACAGGCGCGAACAGAGGACATGGGGAATCGACCCGGCAGGACGGCGCGGCGTCGGCGTCACGCCGATACGCGCGCCTCAGCTATGACAGCATGGCGGCGGGACAGGGCTCCGGGCAGGAGACCTGTCGATGGGACGCCTCAGACTCGCGGGGGAGGTGTGTCGGGGTAGACGAGAATGCCGGCCGGCGCGCCATGCGTCGCCGCAAAGAAATCCACGGACGCGAAAAGCGGCGCGCGCATGGAGGCAGAGTGCCGGGGCGCCAGACTCGGCAAGGAGATGACGCAGCCGATCAGGGCGCAGGGGCATTTCCCGGGCGCATGAGTCGTGGCCGGATGAAACGCCGCAGCCGCCACGGCTTGGGTGTCGGGGAGACGGGCGACAGGCTGGGCAGCCGGGTGGTCCTTGCAGCAGGACGTGACGGCATGCGGGGCAGGGAGGACGGCTGCGACCCCGGCCTGCGTCAACGCGGCCAGAAAGACGGCCGCGACCATCAGAATACGGATCAGTCCGTTCTTCATTCTCTCCGCAGGGCACCGCCCGCTCAAAACATCGCCGGTCCCGACATTATCCGGTCGCGTCGCGTCCCGAAAGGAAAATCTGGCGATCGCCGCAGCGTGGCGGCATGGCGCTATTTCGCTTCCAGCGGCGGGATGACGTCCGGCTTGAGCAGCGTCACGGGATGGGCGGCGATGGCGGCGTCAAGCAGGTCGATCGCCTTGGAAAGCTGCTGATCCTGTCCGGCGAAGGTGGCGTGCGGCATGTTCTCCACCACCACATCGGGCTCGACGCCGTGATTCTCGACCTGCCAATGGCCGGAGAGGTCGAAATAGGGGTTCTCCGCCGTGCGGGCGGTGCCCTGGTCGATCAGCCGGTCGCCGTCCGACAGCCAGACGCCCGCGCCCGCCGTCCGCATGCCGACCAGAGGCGCGATCTTCAACGCCTTGACGCCGAGCGAGAAGGTTTCGCCGTCCGAATAGGTGAATTCGTCGCAGAGCACGACGATATGGCCGCGATAGCTCTGCTGCATGTTGACGGCGGGCGTGTTGCCGTAACGTCCCCAGAACATCCACGGGCGGCGCAGAAGTTGCGTCAGCACCCAGGAATCGATGTTGCCGCCCATGTTGCGGCGGACGTCGATCACGAGGCCGTCCTTGTCCAGATCGGCGTAGAATTCGCGCGCGAAGGTCTCGATATCCTCAGGCCCCATGGCGCGCAGATGCAGATAGCCGATCCTGCCGCGGCTCGCGGCGTCCACCATGGCGGCGCGGCTCGTCTCCCAGTCCGTATAACCGCTGGCGGCCTCGGCCTTCGCGTTCAGCGGCGTGACCACGGTGCGGATGTCCTTCCCGCCGCGCCGGAGCGTCAGCAGCACCTGGCGCCCGGCCTGATCGGCCAGCGCGTCGCCGAGATCGACGCCTCCCGCGACGCTCTGGCCGTTCACGGCGACGATCAGATCGCCGTTGCGCGCATTCACGCCGGGGCGCAGCAATGGCGGCAGGGCGTCGGGCCGGTCGGCCTCGCCCGCGTCGATATGGAGGATGCGATACCCGCCCGGCTCGCGCGCCAGCGTCGCGCCGAGACCCGCGATGAGATCGGCGGCGGGACGTCCGTCCGTCCGCGCGGGGCGAAGCTGGGAGTGCAGCGCGTTCAGCTCGCCCATCATCTGGCCGAGCAGATCGTCGAGATCGGAGCGGTTGCCGAGACGCGCGACCAGCGGCGCGTAGCGGGCCTTCACCGCGTTCCAGTCCACGCCGCGCAGGGCCTGGTCGAAGAAATGATCGCGATGCAGGCGCCAGGCATCCTCGAACATCTCGCGCCATTCCGCGCCCGGGTCGATGCGCAGGCGCAGCCTGTCGAGATGGATCGCGGCGGTGGCGGTGTCGCCGGGCATCTTCTCGGCGGCGGGGACGAGGAAGAGCTTCGGCGCGGCGTCCGGCGGCGCTTTCTGCTGCACGAGCAGGGTCTTGCCGTCCGTGGTGAGGCTGAAGCCGGTCACGTCTCCGGCGAAGGTCTCGACCTTGTGTTCGTCCCGGTCGATATGGATGGATTTGAGCGTGCCCGCCGCGTCATGACCGTCCAGCGCGAAGAGGAACGCACCGGACGCGCCGAGCGCGACATAGTCCCCCGCGGGCGCGGGCGCCTTGTAGAGGCGGGCGGCGAGACCGTCCGGGACGAGGGCCGCGATGGCGGCTCCGGGAGTGCTTCCGGGGGCTGCGTCCTTCTTCCCGTCCTTATGGTCGTCCTTCTTTTCGGGAGAGTCGAGCTCCGTCGCGGGCTGGAAGGGAAAGCGCTCGCCGGGTTGCAGGGCGAGGGCGTAGATCGCCGTGCGCCTGGGAAAGACCGGGCCGAGATTGCGGTCGCCCCAGGGCGAGTCGTTCGCCAGGGTGAAGGTGCGGTCGGAAAGGAACCAGAGCCAGTGTCCGTCCGGCGCGAAGGCGGGCGAGAAGGAATCGTATTTTCCATCCGTCGCCCAGTGAACCGCCCCGTCCTTCAGCGTATAGAGCGCGATCTGCCGCCGGATATTGCTGCCGCGCGTGCGGATGAAGGCGAGCGCGTGGCTGTCGGGCGACCAGACGAGGCCGTCATAGACGTTGGTGCCGTCTTTCGTCGCGTCTTCCACCAGCCTGTCCGCGCCGCTCGCGATGTCGAGGATGAAGAGACGGCCGAGCAGGTCGGTATGGGCGATGGATTTGCCGTCCGGAGAGACGAGGAGGCCGGTCGGTTCGCTCTTCGCATCATGGGTGAGTTGCGTGCCCGTGCCGCTGCCGTCCACGGGAAAGCGCCAGATCTCGGACTCGCCGCTCGCATCGCTGAAGGCGTAGAGGTATTTCCCGTCCGGCGCGAGGGCGGCGTGGCGCAGGCGGAGATCGGGCGCGTCGGCGATCTGCACGAGGCGCTTCTGGCCGGGCGACGCCAGCACGACATGACCGCGGAAGGTCAGCGCGGCGGTTGCGCCGTCATCGCCGAGCGTCACGTCGTTGAGATAGCGGAACGGGTGGTCGAGCCACTGCACGCGCCGCGCCGCGTCGTCGGAGGCGATGTCCACCGTCAGGGGGGTGTCGGCATTGGCGGCGAGGTCGAAGCGCCGCAGATCGGCGCCCGCGCGATAGACCACCGTATCGCCCGCGAGCGCGGCTTCCGCGATGCCGAAGCCCGGCACGCTCGTCAGCTTCCGCCCGTCCGACCCGTCGGGCGCGTAGCTCCAGAGCGCGTCGCGCCCGTCGCGGTCGCTGATGACGATCAGCCGGTCGCGCCAGAGCATCGGGCGGCGGAGATTGACGTCCTGCGGCCCGATGCGCTCGGCCTCCTTGCCGTCGCGCAGGTCGAAGCGCCAGAGCTGCGCGACCGCCCCGCCGCGATAGTCGCGCAGGTGATCGCCGCTGATTGCCGTACCGAAGCGCACGAAATAGATCCAGCGCCCGTCCGGGGAAAGGGCAGCGTCATTGGCGTCGGCCAGTGGATAGACGGCGCGTTCGCGGGTGGCGGGATCGACCCGGGCGAGCATCCGGCTGAAGCCGGGGGAGGAATGGGCGGTCGTGGCGAAGACGAGTCCCGCCGTCGCGTCCCAGAGCACGGGCAGCGGCGCTGTACGGCCGGCTCGATGCTCGAAGGTGACGCGCCGCGGCGCGCCGCCGGTGACGGGCATGACGTAGATCTCCGTCGGACCGTCGAAATCGGCGAGGAAGGCGACCTGCTTGCCATCCGGCGAAAGCAGCGGATGCGGCTCCACATGGCCGGGCGTGGTCAGCCGCCGCGCGCTGCCGCCGGTCTCCGGCACGATCCAGACCGACCGTTCGTCGGCGAAAGCGACGACCCCAGAGGCGATGGACGGGGTGCGGAGATAACCCGGCGCGGCGAAGGCGGGGGCGGAAAAGAGGAAGGCCGAGGCGGCGAGAAGAGATCTGAACGACATGGGAACCCGTTGCGGATACGAAGCTTTCCGCAGAGTGGCGCAGAACCGGCCACGGGGGAAGGGGGGCGCTACGGCGTCGGCGCGGATATTCGCCGTCTACTTTATTTTGAAGTATTAGACTTGAAAACGAAGCGCCTCGGCGAGACTGCACCGTCAAATATAAAATATATTTTCACTCTATTTATTTTAAGGAGGTGGAATTGGCTTTATTGAAAGCCAGGGGTATCCAAAGGGCGACTGCCCTTTGGCGGGTGCAGGGCAGCGCCCTGCATGAGCGCCCTCGCGCCCCGGAACGCGGTGACGGCGCGATCAGGGCAGGCGCGCGAGGCGCTCCGTCAGCAGGGCGTAGAACCCGTCGGCGTCGCCGTCGCGGAGATAGAGCGCGTTAGGCGGCCGATCCGTGACGCGCCAGTAATCGACGACCGTCGCACCGGAGGTGAAGTCGCCGCGCGTCTCGACGGCAACGTTCACCTCCCGGCCCGTGAAGAGATCGGGGCGCAGAAGCCAGGCGATGGTGCAGGGATCATGCAGCGGCGCGCCGTCGGACTCGTATTTCTTCAGGTCGAACCGCTCGGAGAAGCCGAGCATCCCGGCCACGCAGCGCCCGGCGCGGTTGCCCGACGCCGCGAAAGCGTCGAGGCGCGCGCGCGTGCCGCGCATCTGATGCGTCACGTCCAGCGGCAGAACCGTCATCGGGATGTCCGCCGAAAAGACGATGGCGGCGGCCTCGGGGTCCGCATAGGCGTTGAACTCGGCGCTCGGCGTGATGTTGCCGCCCTCGAAACACGCGCCGATCATGGACACCACCCGCGCGATGCGTCCGGCGATATCCGGGGCCATGCGCAGGGCGAGGGCGAGATTGGTCATCGGGCCGAGCGTGACGACCGTGAAGGCGCCGGGCGGCTCGGCGCGGAGCGTGCCGATGAGGAAATCGACGGCATGGGCCGCGCCGGGCTGCGTGGAAGGCGGCGGAAGCCCCGCGCCGTCGAGCCCCGTCTCGCCATGCACATGGTCGGCGCGCACCGGGGCGCGCAGGAGGGGCACGTCGCACCCCGCATGGAGCGGGATGTCCGTCCGTCCGGCGAGTTCGAGAATCGCCGCCGCGTTGCGGGTGGTGTTGGCGATGCCGCTATTGCCGCCGACCGTGGTGATTCCCTCGACGCTCAGCTCCGCGGGCGAGGCGAGGGCCAGCAGCAGGGCGACGGCGTCGTCCTGTCCGGGATCGGTGTCGATGAGGAGGCGGCGGGGAGACATGGCGCGTCAGGCGGCGGGGGCGTCGTCCTTGAACCAGACCTCGACGGGGCCGAAGACCTTGATGGCCATCGGGCGGCCGCGACGGTCCAGCGCCTTGCCGACGGCGAGACGCACCCAGCCCTCGCTGATGCAGTATTCCTCGACATTGGTGCGTTCCTCGCCCTTGAAGCGCACGCCGACGCCGCGTTCGAGCAGGGCTTCGTCGAAGAAGGGGCTGCCGGGGCTGGCGCAGAGGCGGTCGGGCGGGGTGTCGCTCATGACTCAGTGTCCTTGGGAGTGGCTTCGGTTCGTCCGGATCGACCCGGACATAGCGTCTCGGGCGGCGGAGGTGAAGAGCGGGCCGTTCTTCCGGTCCTGAATTTCAGCCTTTGCCCCACTCCGGCCGGCTCCGGTCAGTTTCCGAGGCACAACCCGTCGAGCAGAACGTCCAGAGCGCCGCGAACCGGCTCCGCGCCCACTTTTTCCTCCAGGAGCTGCCCGTTCAGGGCCAGCAGGGCCAGCCCATGCACCTGCGCCCAGCCTGCCGCCGCCTGTGCGCCGATCGGCGCCGGGCGGAAACAGCCGGTTTTCTGACCGTCTTCCAGAACGCCCAGAAGGAGGCCGAACGCGCTCATCGCCGCAGCATGCAATGCCGGGTCCGCCGTCTTGTCGGCATCCGAACTGAACATCAGGCGATAGAGACCGGGGTTCCGGAGGGCGAAGTCAATGCAGGCCTGCGCGCCTTCGAGGAATTTCCTGCGGGGGGAGAATTCGGGGGAGGAGGTTGCCGTCGTCATGACCTGCGCAAGCCGGGCAAAACCGATCCGGGCCAGTTCGCACAGAAGAACGTCCCGGTCGCGGAAATGCTTGTAGGGGGCGGCGTGGCTGACGCCCGCCCTGCGGGCGACTTCCCGCAGGGTGAACGTCCAGTTCTGGTCGGCGGCCAGCATGGCCAGAGCCGTGTCGATCAGGGTACGGCGCAGGTCGCCGTGATGGTAGGGACGGTCTTTCAGTTCACTCATCCGTGACTCTATGTTGACAGGCGAAACTTTAATTGACGCCATGAATGCGCCGTGTCTAACTCGCACATGAAGTTGCTCATGTAAACATGGAGGACGCCATGTCCGACACGCCTGCGCCGACCGTCACACCGCACGATCTCTCCCTCATTCTGGAACGCCAGCGGGCGGCCTTTCTGCGCGCCGGGCCGCCCGACCTGTCGCGACGGCGCAAGGATCTGCGCCGCCTGAAAGCGGAGATCCTGCGCAGGCGGGCGGATATCACCCGCGCCCTGAATGCGGATTTCGGTCAGCGCTCCGAACGCGAGACAGCCGTGGTGGAACTGATCCCGCTGATACAGGCGATCAACTACCTCATTCCGCGCCTGCGTCGCTGGATGAAGCCGGAGCGTCGCCGGGTCTCTCCCCATTTCCAGTTCGGCACGGCATGGGTGATCCACCAGCCCGTCGGGGTCGTGGGCATCATCGCACCGTGGAACTACCCTGTCGCCCTGTCGCTCGTCCCGCTGGCGACCGCGATCGCCGCCGGCAACCGCGCCATGGTGAAGCCGTCCGAACTGACGCCCGCCACCTCGGCGGTGATCGCGGAGATCGTCCGCGCCGCGTTCCCGCCGGAGCAGGCCGCCGTGGTGACGGGGGATGCCGGGCTGGGCGCGGCGTTTTCAGCGCTGCCGTTCGATCATCTCCTGTTCACCGGCAGCACGACGGTCGGGCGGAAGGTCGCCGTCGCGGCCGCCGGCAATCTGACCCCCGTCACGCTGGAACTGGGCGGCAAGTCGCCTGTCGTGATCGAACCCGGCTGTGCCATGGGCCGCGCGGCCGATCGCATCGCGTTCGGCAAGCTGATCAATGGCGGCCAGACCTGCATCGCGCCTGATTATGTCCTGGTTCACGTGAACGATCAGGATGCGTTCGTCACCGCGTATCAGGAGGCCGTGGGCAGGCTTTACCCGTCCGGGTTCGCGGGTTCGCCCGATTCGACGGCTCTTCTCAACAGGCATCATTACGAGCGGGTGAGCGGCCTCGTCCGCAATGCCGAGGAACAGGGCGCGCGCATCATTCGTCTGGGGCCTGACCGGGCGGATGACGGGAGCGGCGCCCATGTGCTGGCGCCCGTCATCGTGCTGGACGCGACCCCCCAGATGACGGTCATGCAGGAGGAAATCTTCGGTCCCGTGCTGCCTGTGCTGACCTATCGCACGATGGAGGAGGCGATCGCCTTCATCAACGCGCGGTCACGCCCGCTGGCGCTCTATTATTTTGGTGAAAACCGCGCCCTGCAGGACAAGGTTCTGAACCACACGGTCTCAGGGAATGTCACGATCAACGGCGTCGTGCTGCATTGCGCCCAGGATGATCTGCCGTTCGGCGGCGTGGGAGAAAGCGGGATCGGCGCGTATCATGGAAAGGAGGGGTTTCTGGCCCTGACCCACGCACGGGGCATCTATCGGCAGGGCCGCTGCAACGCCGCGACGTTCCTGCGGCCGCCGTTCGGCCCGTTCACCGACATCATCACGTCGTTTCTTCTGCGATGAGAAGCGGGCCGCCTTGACGGCGGGCGCGGGCTTCGAAAGGGTAGGCCGCCATTTCCGGAGGAGCCGTCTATGCCCCATGGTCCGTTGTCCCAGACTCTCACGCCCGCACATCCCTTGTCGCGGCCGGGTGGTCTCGTCCGCCTCGCCCTGTGCGCGGGCGCGGCCGGGCTGGCGCTCTGGATGGGAGCGGGGAGCGCCCGGGCGGAGGACGGCACGCGGGCGCTGGCGCGGTTCCCGGCGGTGCATGGGGAGCGGATCGTCTTCGTCGCCCATGGCAATCTCTGGTCTGTGGGGCGGCAGGGCGGTCTCGCGCGGCGGCTGACCTCCGATCCGGGGCAGGATTTCGCGCCGCGATTCTCGCCGGACGGAAAATGGATCGCCTTCACCGCCTCCTATGAGGGCAACGAGGATGTGTACGTCATCCCGGCGGAAGGCGGCCCAGCGCGGCGGCTGACCTTCCATTCCGATGTCGCGCCCCATATGTCCGATCGCGCGGGGCCGGACAATCTGGTGGTGACATGGACGCCGGATTCCCGCGCGATCGTCTTTCTCTCCCGGCGGCAGGGGTGGAATCCGCGCGACGAGCGTGCTTATACGGTGCCGCTGGCGGGCGGGCTGCCGCAGCCGTTGCCGGTGGACGGGACGGGGTTTCTGACCTACGGGCCGGACGGGCATTCCATCGCCATGACCCGCATCTATCGCGATTTCCGCACCTGGAAGCGCTATAATGGCGGCATGGCGCAGAACGTGTTCCGCTACGATCTGGACAGCCACGCGCTCAAGCAGTTGACCGACTGGTCGGGCACCAGCACCCAGCCGATGTGGGCCGGGAACGTCATCTATTTCCTCTCCGATCACGCGCCGGACCGGCGGGCGAATCTCTGGGCCTATGAGGTGGAGACCGGGCGGACGCGGCAGGTCACGCATTTCACGGATTTCGACGTCGATTTTCCCTCGCTCGGCGATGACGGCGTGGTGTTCCAGCAGGGCGGCGCGCTCTGGATGATGGACCTCCCTTCGGAGACCGTGCATCGCATCGACGTCGCCATTCCCGATGATGGCACGCGCACCATGCCGCGCCCGGTCGCGACGGGGGACCAGATCCGCTCCAGCGACTATGCGGGTCAGCAGAATTACGCGCTCTCGCCGAACGGCAAGCGCGCGGCGCTGGTGGCGCGGGGCGATGTCTACACCCTGCCCGCCGAACATGGCGCGGTGCGCAACCTCACCGCCAGCACGGACGCCGATGACGAGCATCCGGTCTTCTCGCCCGACGGCGCGCTGATCGCCTACACCTCCGATGCGGGCGGCGAGCAGCAGATCTGGCTCCGTCCCGCGGCGGGCGGGGCGGCGCGGGCGCTGACGCGGTTCAAGGACGGGTATCGCTATGGCCCGCTCTTCTCCCCGGACGGCAGGCGCCTCGCCTTTTCCGACAATCTGCACCGGCTCTGGATCATGACGCTCGATGGCGAACCCGTGCAGGTCGCGCAGGACCGGATGGAGGAAATCCACGACCAGGCATTCTCGTCTGACGGGAAATATCTCGCTTTCTCGATGCATCGTGCGGGCGGCGCGGGCGCGCGCGGGCTGTTCGTCTATGACATCGCGCGCGGGACGCTGACGCCGCTGGGCGGAAGGGACGAGGACAGCGCGCCGCAATTCTCCGGAGACGGCCGGTTTCTTTATTTCCTCTCCAAGCGGATCGAAAAGCCTCTGATGGACGACCGCGAGTTCAACGGAGCGTCCGTCCGCAGCACGGGGATCTACGTGGCGCCGATCGCCGCGGACGGGCCGTCGCCGTTCCCGGTGCGCTCCGATGAATCCGGCCCCGCCTCCGCGCCGAAAGACGCGCCGAAAGCCGGATCGAAATCCGCGCCGCAGGGCGGGAAGGCCGCGTCCCCGGATTTCGAGCATCTGCTGACGCGGGCCGTGCCGCTGCCGGGGATCGCGCAGGGTGCCGGCGGGCTGACGGTCGCCGGGGACCTGCTGTTCTACGCCACCTATCCCGCGCCGGGCGTCGATGATGACAGCCCCGAGGCGCAGAAGCCGACGCTGCACAGCTACGATCTCGCCGCGCGCAAGGACGAGACGGTGCTGGAGGATTTCGACGCCCTCACGCTGTCCTATGACGGCAAGACCATGCTCTTCAACCGCAAGGCGGACTGGTTCATCGCCGATGCGAAGCCGAAGGCGGAGGCGCACAAGCTGGCCACGGACGGGATGACGGCGACGGTCACGCCGCCGGAGGAATGGGCGGAGGCCTTCCGCGAGGCGTGGCGGCTGGAGCGGGATTTCTTCTACAACCCGAAGATGAACGGCGTGGACTGGACGAAGATCCGGGACTCCTATGCGCGGTTCCTGCCGCTCCTCGGCTCGGCCTATGATTCCGGCTGGCTGCTCGGGCAGATCCAGGGCGAACTCGGCAATTCCCATACCTATGCCCAGACCGCCCCGGCGCATGACGGGCCGCCCGCCTTCGCCACGCCACTGCTCGGCGCGGATTTCGCGCTGGACGAGGCGGCCGGGCGGTATCGCCTCACGCATATCCTGAAGGGCGACAACACGCGCCCCGATTATCGCGCGCCGCTGGCCGCGCCGGGGATCGACGTGAAGGACGGAGACTGGCTGCTGGCGGTGGACGGGCGGGAGCTGCGCGCGCCCGTCGATCCGTACAGCCTCTTCGTCGGCAAGAAGGGGCCGGTGACGCTGACGGTCGCGTCCGAGCTGGCGGGCAAGACGCGCGAGGTGACGGTCGAGCCCGTCGCCTCCGAGCTTTCGCTGCGTGAGGCGGCGTGGATCGAGCATAACCGCGAGACGGTGGATCGCCTCTCGCACGGGCAGGTCGCCTATATCTACCTGTCCGACATGGAGGCTCTGGGGATGCAGCAATTCATCCGCCAGTTCTACACCCAGCTCGACCGGCGGGCGGTCATCATCGACGACCGCTGGAACGGCGGCGGCAACGTGGACGAGATCCTGCTCGAACGCCTGCGCCGCGTGCTGATCGGCATGAGCACGAACCGCCTGGGCTTCGGCGTGCCTCTGCCCGCGCAACTGATCGCCGGGCCGAAGGTGACGCTGCTCAACCATTATTCCGCTTCGGACGGCGACATGTTCCCCTATTATTTCCGCGAATACGGGCTGGGGAAGCTGATCGGCACGCGGTCCTGGGGCGGGGTGCGCGGCATTCGCGGCATGTGGCCGCTGATCGACGGCAGTTCGGTCTCCATTCCCGAGGACGCGCTGTACGATCTCAAATCGCAATGGGTGATCGAGAATCACGGCGTCGATCCCGATCTCGTGGTCGAGAACACGCCCGCCGACCTGCTGGCCGGGCATGACAGGCAGCTCGAGACCGCGGTCTCCGTGCTGATGAAGGAACTCGCGGACAAGCCCGCCGCCCTGCCGGCGCCGCCCGCCTGGTTGCCGCCCTATCCGCCCGGCACCCCGGCCGATACCCATCACGACTGACGCCGCCGCGTCCCCGCCGCCAAGGAACCCTCGTCTCATGCGTCTTCTCCTGCCCTGCGCCGCCCTGCTGCTGGCGCTCGCCGCCTGCCACAACGCGGGGGATGACGATGATCTGTCCCTCTCCGCGCCGGTCGCGGCGGGGGACATGATCGCGCTCCGCCCGGCGCCGAGCGACGCGCCGGGGACGACCTACCGGCTGCTCTACCGCTCGACCGACGCGCATCTGCCGAACAAGCTGGTGGCGGTCTCGGCGACGCTGATCGTGCCGTACGGTCGCCCCCCGCGCGGCGGGTGGCCGGTCATGGCCTGGGGGCATGGTTCGACGGGGATCGGGCTGACCTGCGCGCCCTCGGTCATGGGCATCGGCGGACCGCAGGCGGCGTTCTACGGCGCGTGGCTGCGGGCGGGTTTCGCGGTGGTGGCGACGGATTATCCGGGCCTCGGCGAGGCGGGCGCGCCGCTTTTTCTCAATGCGCGCTCCGAGGGCATGGCCATGCTGGATTCCGTGCGCGCCGCGCGTCATGCGGTGTCCGATCTCGGCAGCGGCGTCGTGTTGCAGGGGCATGACGAGGGTGCGCAGGGCGCGCTGGCGGCGGCAGGCATCGCCGCGCAGTACGCGCCCGACGTGCAGGTGGCGGGCACGATCGCCATCGCGCCGCCGGACCCGGCGCGCGATCCGGACTTCCTGACGGGGAGCGGCAATCCCCATCGCTTCTCGCCCAGCGTCCCCCATGCGCTGATTCTCGGCGCGTCCCTGGGCAGGGCGGACCCGTCCTTCCAGCCGGATCGCGCCTTCACGCCGCGCGCTCTGCCCGCCTATCACATCGCGCAGAAGGAATGCCGCAGCGACGTGTTCGTCGCCGCCGAGCGTGACGGCCTGACCCCGGCCAATGCGTTGACGCCGGAGGCGGCGCGCGCCCTGGCCCCGGCGATCGCCTGGACGAAATATCCCACGCTCGCGCTGAAGCAGCCGGTGATGCTGGCGATCGGCACGGGGGATACGCAGGTGCCGGTCATGGCGCAGGAGCGGCTGGCGCAGGATCTCTGCGCGGCGGGGACGAACGTGACGGTGGAGCGTTATCGCGGGGCGGAGCATACGCCGGTGCGGGCACGCGCGCAGTCGGATGCGATCGCCTTCGCGCGGAACGTGCTCGATGGCGGGGTTCCGTCCTCTGCCTGCGGGGTGCTGCGGCGGTAGCATGGGAGCGGGGGCGTCGCCCTGCTCCCGCCAAAGGGCGGGAATCCCCTGATCTCGCGTCACGCTGTTCCCTGAAGGTGTCATGCGTCTGGCGCATGACATGGCCCCATTCATGCGTGGTTCTCCATGCTGCGTCCTTCCCCATATCGTCGCGTCCGATTTCTTTTTTCCGGGCGGCATGATGGACATCACGAGGATCATTCAGGAGATTGCGGCGGAGATGCGCGCGGCGCCCGAGCGGGGTGCGGTGTGCTCCTACATTCCGCCTCTCGCCGCGGTCGATCCGCATAAATTCGGCATCGCGGTGCTGGAGGCGGACGGGACCATGCATGTGGCGGGGGAGGCGGAGGAGAGCTTCTCGATCCAGAGCATTTCCAAGGTCTTCGCCCTGACGCTCGCGATGGAGCTGGCGGGGGAGGTGTTATGGGAACGCGTGCGGCAGGAGCCGTCGGGGAACGCCTTCAACTCCATCGTGCAGTTGGAGAGCGAGAACGGCATTCCGCGCAATCCCTTCATCAATGCCGGTGCGCTGGTGGTGACGGACACGCTGCTCTCGCAGTTCGGCAAGGGCGCGGCGCGGCGGCGTTTCCTCGGCTTCATGCGCTCGCTGGTGACGGACGGGTCCGAGCCGCGTGTCGACGAGGCGCTGGCGCGCGAGGAATATGAAAGCGGGTTCCGCAATCAGGCGCTGGCCAATTACATGCGGAATTTCGGCACGATCAGCCATCAGGTGCCGGATGTGCTGCGGCAATATTACGCTCAATGTGCGATCGGGCTGAGCTGCCGCCAGCTTGCCGAGACCGGGCGGTTCCTGATGGAGGGCGGGCGCGCCGCGCGCGAAGGACAGATCGGCATCTCGGCGCGGACGGCGCGCGTGGTGTCCGCGCTGATGATGCTGTGCGGGCATTATGACGGGTCCGGCGCGTTCGCGGCACGGGTCGGCCTGCCGGGCAAGTCCGGGGTGAGCGGCACCATTCTCGCCGTCGCGCCGGGGGTGGCGTCGATCGCCGTCTGGTCGCCGGGACTGAACGCGCAGGGCAATTCGCTGCTCGGCACGGAGGCGCTGGAACGGCTGGTTGAGCGGACGGGATGGTCGGTCTTCGGCGTGCCGTCCGTCACCGCGCCCATCCGTCTCCCAGCCGTCCGCAGAGAATCCGCGCAGCCACACCGTAACCGGCCGCTTGAGACCGCCCTTGATCAAGCTGCCTGTTTGTGAGGTGTTACCACAGGCCGCCAATTCCACGGCAACAGTTCGTGCAGACG
>NZ_SLZN01000029.1 GCF_004346035.1 Acidomonas methanolica
CGCCGGTAGAAGATGCGGCCGTCCCTGTTGCGCGTAGCGTCGCGCTGTTCGATATGATGCTCGCGGCGCTGGTCCATGGCTTCGCGGACCTGTTGCCCGAAGCCGGTCGGCGCAAGGTCGGCCGTTTCGCCATGGACCAATCGCCGGTCCAGCCATGTCGCGCCGTCCGAACGTATCTGCCTTTGCAGATCAACCGGGGAAAGCACGCGAACGCTGGCCTGCCGGTCGCGGCCGGCATCGTAATCAGCCGCGCGGCTGACCAGATCATCTGGGATGCGCCATTGGTCGGCGTCGATGCGCTCGACGATGCCGGCCCGGCGCAGCGCCTCCAGCCGCCGGACATGGGCATCGATATAGCCCTCATAGTCGCCGCCGGGAACGCGGCCCTCGAATTTCGCCTGCTCCAGATGACGGCTCGGCCGATAGATGCCGTCCTCGGCGATGGCGGTGATGGTGCGGTCGGACGGTCGGGCTGCCGCCTCGGCCGGGCCGATCTGGACGACGCTGCCGATGCGGGCGTCCTCCAGCCGCTCGGGCGCGATGCCGGCAATGTGGTGTGTGCGGCCGTCGATCCCGTCCACCACGATTGTCAGGTTCTCGCCCAGCTCGTCGGACAGGTGCTTGTCCACGACGCGGCCGACGATGGGCGTCTCGGGCGCTCCGTCATGGATTTGGAAGCTCATGGGATCGCGTTCGCCGCCCTGCGGCCCAAGCGCCTTGTGCATGGTGCGGATAATGTCGCCCCGCTCGCCCAACTCGCGCAAGACCGGTTCCATGTCCTTGCTCAATTCCCAAACACCGGGCGCGTGCTCGGTCGCCAGCCCCATCTTCTCCAGCTTGGCGAGCCTGCGCAGGCGTAGCGTTCGCTCGAACTGCCGCCTCGGCGCTGCCGGCTCGTGGCGCAGGTCGACGAAACGGGCATCGGCTTCCTCGGCCATGGCGCGATCGATGCGGGCGAAACGGTCCTGGTCGATTTCGGCGGACAGCTTGCGGGTCTGCTCAATCTCGGTAACGGGGCCGAGTTCCAGACTGGCAAGCTCGCTGGCGCGCTCGCGCAGGCCGTTGGCGAGATAGTCGCCGTTGATGACTAGATCCCCGCCCGTATCATCGCGGCCGTTGACGATGACATGCACATGGGGATGGCCGGTGTTGTAGTGATTGACGGCAACCCAATCCAGCTTCGTGCCGAGGTCGCCTTCCACCTGTTTCATGAAATCGCGGGTGTAGGCCGTGAGGTCCGACAGCTCCGCGCCATCCTCGGGCGAGACGATGAATCTGAATTGATGGCGGTCATCCTGACCACGATCAAGGAAGGCGTCGCCATCGGCGCGGTCTTCATGCGCCGAATAGAGCTGGCCGCGTTCGCCGTCGCGCGAGGTTCCGTCACGCTGGACATAGCGCAGATGCGCGCGGGCACGGCCGCCCTTCCATGCGGCCCGGACGCTGCGCTGCTTGACGATCACGCGGCGGCTGCCCGGCTGGCGATGATGCCAGTTGCCGGATATGTTCCGGGCGCGCACGAAGCTCGCGCCCCGGCCGCGCTTCACGCCCTTGCCGCTGGCGGCCATGGCGCGAGACCGCCCCGGCGATGACGGGCGCGCGGATGACGGCATGGAAGGATCGCGTGAGGCTGCCGCCTGATGCTGGCGGGTGATCTTCCTGACCTGCGTGAAAAAGCTCTTGGTCTTGCCGGCCTTCGGCGTGTCGGATCGGATGCGGCCGGGCTTCGGACGGAAGCGGTTTTCGTCGTCGGCGCTCAAGGGCGCGACTCCAGCCCAAACCGCCGAAAAACGGCCGATCTGCGCCTATGGTGCCGCTCGAAACCCTGCAAAGCCAAGGCTTTGCGCAAAATCGCGGCACGCGGCCCCTCAAAACCATGGTGCCGGAACCGGCCACCTAACCAGTGTGCAGACAACAACAATTTCCAGAAGCGGCCCCATATGGTGCCGTCTTCTTTAATCTTGCCCTCCGCCCTTTCTGCCTTTTCTGCCTCTCCCGCCGGGAATCCTGCCGGGCGCAAACCTGCCCGACCGGATGCCGAAACCAAAGCCGCCGAGCGCGGGAACGCCCCCCTCATGGCGTTCCCCCGTCGCTGGCGCTCGCCACGAAAATGCTGCCGTCCTGCGGCTCCGCACGGGCGGGGTCGCGCGCCGGAACGGCAGTGCGGCCGTCGCCGGATTGCACCTCGGACGGCGGCGCGGCGGCAGCCCGCGTGTCGTCCGGGCGCATGACGAACAGCGGTGCCTCGCGCCAATCGGGTGGCGGTGCCGGTGGTTGCAACGGCGCATCCGATGGAGCTGCGCCGCCAAGGATCGGGGCGAGCGCGGCGACATAGGCGCGTGTCTCGGCGGGAAGCTGGCGGCCGGTCGCGCGGTGCTCGTCATAGCGGCCGGGGCCGGCGTTATAGGCCGCAAGCATCGCGCCGACATTGCCGTAGCGGTCGAACATCTCGCGCAGATAGGCCGTGCCTGCCATGATGTTGTCGCGCGGGTCATATGGATCACGGCCGAGGCCATGGCGGACGCGCAGGCCCGCCCATGTGTCGGGCATCACCTGCATCAATCCCATCGCGCCGGCCGACGAAACCGCGCGCACGTCACCCGCGCTTTCGGCGCGCAGCACGGCACGAATCCAGTGCTCGGGGATGCCGAACCGCTGCGACGCCTCGACGATGTGCGCCGCATAGGGATGGGCGGCGGCCGGGCGCTCGACAGGCACGGATTGCGCGACGGCGACGCCCGATCCGATGCAGACGGAAAGCGCGCCCGCCAGCAGTAGGACGACATAATGCCAAGCCGGCCTGTCTCCGCTTCGCCGCCAGCCTGCCAGCGTGCTCGCTGCGGTCAAGGGCAAGGCGCAAGCGCCGGCCGATGGCCGCCCCTGACCTTCGCTGCGCGCGCCGGCCGTCTGGTCGCCGAGCGGGACGAAGGAATGAGACGGCTTTTCCGCGAACAAAGGGATGCCGATCTTTGACCGGATGGCGGGCCGGACGCGCGCGGCCTTCATTCCTCGTCCTCGACTTTCCGGGGGGGCTTCCAACGCAGCGTCCAGACCGAAGGATTGTCGTTGGACTGGAACAGTTTGGCGCGGATCGGGAACGGGAAGATCGGTCCCTCCAATCGCATCGACACGAACTCGCCAGCGTTCTCGCTGGAGTCTTTCCATGCCAGGCCGGCGTCCGGGCCGTCCTCGCTATCGAGGCGCACGCGATAGTCGGGCGCGTTCTTCACGTCGCTCGGCTTGGCCGGGACGATGAACAGCTTTTCGTGGAGGCCGAACGAATGAAGCTCCCCCGCATAGCCGCTTTCGGTGCGGGTGAAGGTGCCTATCTCTGCCATGGAAATCTCCTGTGGTTGGTTCTCGGGGGGTGGTTCAGTGGGTCGGCGCGCGCCAATCGTAGCGGCCGACGCCTTCCTCATCGGTCCAGAGCGGGACCGCCCGGCCGATGACGGAAGCTGCGGGGATGGGTCCGAAATACCGGCCGTCGAGGCTGTCGCGGACTTCCCAATTCATGAGGAAAAGCTGGCCGTCACCGATGACGCGGCAGCCCTGCCAGACGGGCAGATCGCGGCCGAGGCTGTCGCGCTCCAGCGCCTCGCCCATCTCGATCCCGTCAACCGTGATCGTGCGGCCGGCGCGGCAAACCCGCTGTCCGGGCAGGCCCAAGACGCGCTTCAAGAGCGGGGCGCCGCGCGTTATATAACCGCGCTCGACCATGAAGGCGGCGAGCGGTTCGGGTGGCATGATGGCGACCAACTCGGGCACGTCGAGCGCGTCGGCCGGCTCGACCGTGTAGAAGCCGATGGGCGCGCTGGCGGTGGCGTTCCATATGAGTCTCGTCGGCGTCTCGACCGCGCTGGCAGTTGCGATGCCGAGCACCGCCAACGCCGTCACCGTGAGGGTGCGGCGGCGCGTCACGCGTCGATCCTTCGGCGATGAAGCCAAGCGGCATGTCGCTCGGGCGTGTAGGCGTGGGGCTCCAGATTGGCGGTCAAACGGTTGTGGACGTGTCGCCAATGCTCCGGCGAGGCGTCGGCCGGATCGAGGCCGAGGGCTTCCACGGCGTCGATGGCGGCAAGCCCGCGCTGCACCTTCGGCCAGCTATCGAGGCGCAACAGGATTTCGCCGCCGGGGCGGATGAAGGGCAATGTCTGGAATGGCTCGCCGCGCCCGATTGCCCGCACAACATCGAGCCGGGAAACGACCGTGCCGTGCTCGCCTTTCGCCCATCGAACGAAGGCAAAGACGCTGCCCGGCGCGAAGCCGACGACGCTGCGGCGGCGGTCGATGATCTGCTCGTAGCTCTTGCGGCCAAAGCGTATCCAGTGCTCGACCTTGCGTTTGTCGAAAGTCAGCTCGACCAATGTGGTGAAGGGCGCAGGCCCGTCCGGCAGCGGACGGCCGTGCGCGCTGCGATGGGCGCGACGGGTCATTGTGCGTCTCCGGCGATGTGCTGGTGGGGATTGCGCGCGTGCGCTGCTTCAACGGCGTGCATCATGGCTCGCCGTTTCCAGCAGAACCGGCACCACGCTTCGCCTGCGCGCGCGTCAAAGAAAAAGAGTTAGATTCTCTGTTAGATAAGTTAGCGGTCGGATTCCGCTTTTCAGGCCAAAGCGTTAGTTGCGGTTCGTGCGCCTGATCTGCCGATAGTGATGCGCCTGATGTGCCGATACCCCGTGCGCCTGATCTGCCGATGGCATTAACAGGGTTATCAACAGTGCCTGTTGACGAATTATCGGGGCGGATGCGCAGCAGCTCGCGGCCGTCCTCCCGCTCAATCTGGAGGCGGTAGCCGGGGAGTTGCTGGCGGGCCGCGATCCGGCGCAGGTCGAGCGCAAAGTCGGACGGCCGGGCGAGGCTGCCGGATTTCTGATGAAGGTGCGCGACCTCGAAAATCCAGCCGTGGCGCTGGTGCCCGGCGTGCTTTCTGGCGACGCGGTAAAGCCATCGCTCGATGCCGCCAGTCAGCCGGAAATAGGCCGGGTCGATGGTCAGGACCAGCGAACGGTCGATGACGCTGTTGTAGAACCATTCGGGCAGGACGAACTCCATGCCCTCGACGCGGCCGGCGCGCGTTGTCATTTCCTCCCACTCGTTGATCCAAGAGAATTGCCGGCGACGCCAATGCGGGCCGTTGCGGATCGTGGTTGCGATGACAGTGGATTGCAGCCGCGCCAGCGCAGCTTTCAGAAGCCGGTATTGGTGATTGCCGGTCGGGCGTCCTATTGCCCGCAACAGGTGGTAGGGCGTGAACCGGACGAAGCGCGAAGTCGTGAGGCCGTTGTTCTCGGCCGCAACGATCTGCGAGGCCGCCCATATCAGGACATCGGCGTCCCATATGGTCGCCATACCATGCTCGGGCATCCCGAACACCTGAACCTCTATGTCGGCGGCCTTGTAGAGTATCGGCTTGGTTCGCGGGGTCTTCGCCAGCGAGAAAAACGGCCGTTCCATCAAGTCGCGCTGGTCGCGCGGCGGCGCATCGCCCGTTGCGACGACGAAGGGGTCCAGGCGACTGCGCTCACTGTCCCCGGTCGGCTGCACGGGTTCGTGATCGTCCTCGCGCAGCATCTAGCACTCACCCCATTCTTCAGGGGTGAGCGGACGCGCCGGAAAGACCGTGCCGGCGGTCTTGTCGCGGGTGGATTTGCGCTGGCCCGCCGCGCTCCAGTCTTCCAGATCGCGGACGGTGTAGAGGACGCGGCCGCCGACCTTGCGATAGGTCGGGCCGGTGCCGTAGGTGCGATGTTTCTCAAGGGTGCGGATGGATATTCCGAGGAAGCGCGCGGCTTCCTTGGTGCGCAACAGGCGCGGCGGCAGGCCCGCAAGCGGGTTGGGCATGGATCACCTCCAGTCGGGAATGGGCTGCCGGGGGCGGCAGCGGACTGTGGCGAACCATGGCGAGGGATCGGCGGCGCGTAGCGTGCCGCATTTGCGCCTATGCGCTGGCGGCACCCCTTTCGGGGCGGTGCGCGGCCCATAGATGAGGAATTTCAGCGGCTCGTCGCCGGCCACGCCGAAAAGCCGGAGACATTCCCGCGCGGTTCGGTTAAGAATCGCAGCGGAGCAGACGCGCTGCTCTGGGGCGTCGAAACCCCTCACGAATGGCTGGTGCTGGCCAGAACGGCACCAACTCCTTGACCTTATGGTCGGGGAGCCTGTGGCGTATACAACAGGCTTTCCGAGCTAAAGGCCATGGGGCCGTTTCGTGACGGTTTCGAACTCCCCGATCACCAAGAGTCAGAGAGAATCGTTTGCGGGGGCGCACCGCAGACAAAGCTCTCTCGGATACGGGGAATGACTATGCGGGTTCCCGTCGAACTCGATCCCGATGTGGATGACGAAGCGCCGACCGGCGATGCCATAACCGTCTATGATGAACGGCATTTCGTGACCTATCTGCGTTTGCTGGACGCGAAAGCCGAGGGCGCGGACTGGAAGGAAGTCGCGCAGATCGTGCTGCACCGTGATCCGGCCGCCGATGAACTTCGCACCCGCCGCTGCTGGCAAAGCCATCTCGAACGCGCGCAATGGCTATCGCGTGAAGGCTACCGAAAGATTCTGGAGCAGGCGGCAGCCAATAGGGCGTGAGGTCGATGGTCGTGCCCATCAACGCTTATCGGGCTTGATCGGATAGTGGAGCAGAAGGCGATAGCCCCCGCGCATCATCTTGATGCCATGCGCGACCAGGCGGCGAGCCTTGTTCTTGCGCGGGTCGTTCTCGAAGTCCTCCTTGGTGCCTTGAAAGCCGAACAGGACTTCGGCGATGGTGCGATAGCTCTCCCCGCGCAGCCGGGCGTCAAGCGCGCGCAGGGACAGAATATGCCATTGCCGGAGCTGGGCGGGAACGGCACGAAAGTCGGGACCGGGCGCGCGGCCGTTGAGGGACCGCCAAAGACGGCGTGCGGCGTGCGCGCGCAACTCAAGAAAGGCATCCATCGGCAGCGTGATGGCGTAGAACGCGGCGGCGTCCGGCACCGCCTCGGGCAGCCAGAATTGATGCGAGACGCCATCCACCTGCCAGATGCCGTGCCAGCCATCGGCGGCGCGGCGCAGGTCAAGGCCATCGAGATGCGCCAGCGTCAATATTGGTCCGATGTCGTCGTGCTTGTGATCGACTGGTGACAACGTCACAGCTTGCGGTTGAAGGCGCGGACTCCAGATCGGCGATTGCCTGTCATGCGGCTCGTCGGGATCGCACGGGAAATCGCAGACCCCAGCGATGCGCGAACGCTTCAAGGTCGCGGGCGACCGGTTGTCCGTTCAACGCGATGGTCTGGCATTCCTGCCGATATTCGTCGTTGCGGCGCAGGTATTCCCAAGCGAAACCAGCGGCAGGGATGTGCTTTGTGTGCCCGTATGCCGCCGGAGATCGCCAATCGATGCTGAGCATGGCGTCACCTCCCCAAGCCGGGACGCTGGGCAGCGCCCGGCAAAGAGAGGTTCAAGGATCACAGGAAATATAGAAGCCGCTCAAAGCAGATACCTTGAGCGGCTAACCCGATCATTTTTGGTGTTTTCTGCTTGGCGATGGCCTGTGATTTCGCGATGCCTGCCCGTATGAGCACGGACTGGCCAGTCATGTTCTCATCTGCTGGAAAATACATGCACCTCGCCGTGTGCCGTCTCTATGGTGAACAAGTCACCGCTCATAGCTGCGTCGCGAGCCATCGCCTGCCAATCGACATAGTAGCGCAGCGCCTCGGGAATCGTGACGCTCTCGGTGGTCAATTCCTCCAAGTAGTCGGCGAGGCTCTCGAACTGACCATGATAACAGTCCTGCAAGGCGGTTTCGGCTTGGTCCATGTCGCCGACGAACTGCTCCAGCAAGCCCGCACCAAGTGTGCCATGCTCTGCGATGAAAGCGCCCATACGTGCCACACTGTCGATGCCGGCATATTCGGAGACGCTAACGCCCTCGAAACCTTCATAGTCGTGGATGGCGTATTCCTCTGCGTGCTCGATGGGAGACCGTGCGAGCATAGCCGCAATCTCGTCCCTGATCTCGTCGGCATCCTGATCCGCGTCGATCCAAGCCCCATGCAAATAGCCATTATTGTAGGCGGCAAGGCAGGCGACATAGATGCGGGGATTGCTGTCGGATATGTTTGTCATGTCTCTGATTCTCGCGTCTGAAGGTCAGCGAAGCGGAACGCCGCGCCTGACCTTCTGGCCGTCGCCGAGACTGGGTGTGCAAACGGAGAGAGGCTTCGCGGGGAACCGGCTGCACGGAGCGCGCCACGCGCGGAGGAAGCTGGGCGGAAGCCTTTCGAAGTGCGCCGAGGGCGGAGCCCTAAGTTCTAAGAATGGGCGTTATCATAGTTCAGTATTGCGCCCGCACGCTCATGCGAGGCGAATTCAACGAGGCATCACGGCGCGCAGCCGTGGGGGGCGGTGAAGGCGATGACGACAGAACGGAGCGGGTGAAGCCCCGATCCGATGACGATAATTCCCTCGCCACCAAGCAAGGCCGCCGACGCCGTACCGGCAAGGGCTTTGGCCGCGGCCGCGATTAGGCGCTTGACATCCGAACTATGTGTATATAAACTATACCCATAAGGTTTATATATGGAAATCGGAGACAGTCGTGCGTTGGGGTGTGGAAAAGCGCTTAGAGTTCATCGAGTTCCGCCTTTTCTGGGAAGGCGGGATTAATCGCGCTGATATTATCGAGCACTTCGGCGTGTCCGTTCCCCAAGCCTCAAAGGATCTCACGCTTTACGAAGAAAAGGCACCCGGAAACCTGCTCTATGACAAGAGCGCAAAGAGGTACATGGCGTCGCCGCATTTCAAGCCGGTTTTTCTCGAACCGCACGCCGATATGTATCTCGCGCAGCTGCAAACAGAGCCGTTAACCGGAATTATTGAAGACAGCTGGCTTGCTGCCGTTCCGGCGTTTGACATGATGCCGGTGCCCCACCGAAGCGTGCGTGTCGATGTCCTTCGCAAGCTTGTGGGCGCGATCCGTAGCCGCCGGGCTCTCAAGATCAAATACCAGTCGATGAACACAAGGCGCCCTGACCCCGAGTGGAGGTCGATTTCTCCGCATGCCTTTGGGCATGACGGACTGCGGTGGCATGTCCGTGCGTTCTGCCATATCGACCGGAAGTTCAAGGACTTCATTCTTTCCCGCTGCCTTGATTCAGGCGACGTCGAAGAAGCCCTCGCGACAGCTAGTTCCGACCGCTTGTGGCACGAGTTTTTCGATGTCGTACTGACTGCAAATCCTGCCCTTAGTGATAGCCAGCGTGCGGTTATTGAGCAGGACTACGAAATGGTGGGGGGCACCGTGACCGTCCCCGTTCGGAAGGCATTGCTCTACTATTTTCAGAAGCGGTTGCGATTGGATATTGCCGACAAGGTAGATCGGCCACAGGAAATCCCCGTGGTGGTCAGCAATGCGTCCGAATTCGCCTCGGCATTAGCGGAGGCGACTGCATGAAGTCGCTCAACTTTGAGATTCTCCGCCCTAACTGGCCTGAGCTTGCTGGGCTCGGCGGATTTGCTGAATCCTACGCTCACGCTGACCCTGCTAGCGCGCTTGTGAAGCTGCGTCTATTCGCAGAGAATCTGACCAAGGACATTTATCGGGATTTGCGTCTGCCGAAACCCGAACAGCCGACTTTCGTCGATCTGCTCAAGAACGATGCATTCATCGCGATTACGCCGAAGGTCGTTCTCGACAAACTTCATGCTTTGCGAATCCACGGGAACAAGGCTGCTCATGGGGAACCTGTTCATTCTCAAAGCGCTCTCTGGCTCCTGAGGGAAGCCCACGACCTCGCACGCTGGCTCTGCGTGCAATACGGGCGAGCGAGTGCGGAAGAGCTAGGTACCTTTTCCCAGCCCCAGACGCCCGATCAAACCGACGAGAGGGACCGTCGGAGGATTCTTGAGAAGCTCGCTGCCCAGGAAGCGCAGATGGATGCGCTACTTTCGGAGCTTGAGGAGACACGTTCAAAGGCAATCGCGGCGGAGAAGGAGGCTGCTGACCTCAAAGCTATTGCGCAGTCCGGACAGAAATCTGCTGATGAGCTGAATTTCAGTGAATGGGAGACGCGAACCCGTCTTATTGATAGCCTGTTGGCGAGCGCTGGTTGGGATGTCAGCGCAGGATTGAAAAGCTCTGCCCAGGTCGGAAAAGAGATTGAGCTCGACAATCAACCGACAACGAGCGGTATCGGGTACGCGGACTACGTCCTCTGGGATGAGAATGGTAATCCGTTGGCCGTGATTGAGGCCAAAAAAACAGCCGTGGATGCCGATCGCGGCCGTCATCAAGCCAGGCTCTATGCAGACAGTCTGGAAAAGAAATTTGGTCACCGTCCGGTGATCTTTTACACGAATGGATTTGATATCTGGATCTGGGATGATGCGCAGGGTTACCCGCCACGCCGGTTATTCGGATTCTATTCCAGAGACAGCCTGCAGCATCTCGCAAATTTTCAACGCCTGCAGAAGAAGCCGCTCGACAGCATCCAGATCAACGAGGACATCGTAAACCGGCTTTATCAGCTTGAGGCCATAAAGCGCGTCGCCGAACGTTTCTCGCAAAAGCATCGAAGAGCGCTGATTGTTCAGGCTACAGGCACAGGTAAGACGCGCGTCGCAATAGCTCTCACGGATCTGCTTATTCGGGCTGGGTGGGTAAAGCGCGTTCTCTTTCTGTGTGACAGAAAAGAGCTGAGAAAGCAGGCAAAGAACGCTTTCAACGACTTCCTCTCTGAACCAACGCGTATTCTCACCTCAAGCGTCCGGTCAAACGCCAGCGAGCGTGTGTTTCTGGCGACCTATCCGGCCGTTCAGAAGGTATTTCAGTCGTTTGATCCCGGCTTTTTTGACCTCATCATCGCGGATGAATCCCACCGAAGCATCTATAACGTCTACGGTGACATCTTTCATTATTTCGACTGCCATCAGATAGGGCTGACCGCGACACCGGTTGATTTCGTTACGCGCAGCACCTTCAAGCTCTTTGGTTGCGAAGGACAGCTGCCGACGTCGAACTACGATTTAGAGCAGGCTGTCGAAGAACGTTACCTAACGCCATTCGAGGTATACGAGCACACAACGCAATTTCTGCGTGAAGGCATCACTCTCGATGGACTCTCGTCCGCTCAGATTGAGGAACTAGAGGCGCAGGGGGAAGACCCTGCGCAATACGACTTTTCATCCGAACAAATCGATAAGGTGATCTACAACAAGGACACCAACAGGGCGATCCTTCGCAACCTGATGGAAAACGGCATTACCGATACGACCGGTCAAGTTCTCGGCAAGAGCATCATCTTTGCCCGCAACCATGAACACGCAATGCTGCTTCGCCAGCTCTTCGACGAAATGTACCCGCAGTACGCCGGGAAATTTTGTCAGGTTATCGACAACTACGATCCCAGAGCTGAGCAGCTCATCGACGATTTCAAAGGCGAGGGAACGAACAACGATCTGACGATTGCTATTTCAGTCGATATGCTCGATACGGGCATCGATATACCGGCAATCGTCAATCTCGTATTCGCTAGGCCGATCAAATCGCCGGTGAAGTTCTGGCAGATGATTGGACGTGGAACGCGTCTTTGCCCTGACTTATTCGGGCCGGGCAAGGATAAACGCGTTTTCCGCATATTCGATCATTGGGGCAACTTCGCTCGTTTCGAGATGGGTTACAAACCAGCGGAACCGGCGCAGGGCAAGCCGCTCGCGCAGCTTCTATTCGAGGAGCGGCTGACGCTGGCTGAAACAGCGCTCCAAAAAAGCGAACCCGCAGTCTTCGACGCGATCATCGCTTTGGTTTCTCAGGACATCAACGCACTCCCGGAAGAGTCGATCTCTGTGCGGGAAAAGTGGAAAGAAAAGCGCGCGCTTTCCAAACCTGACGTGCTCAAGGCCTTCGCTCCTGCGACCGTCGCCCGTCTCAGGCAGGAGATCGCCCCGCTGATGCAGTGGCGAAACATTCGTGGTTTGGGTGACGCTCTTGCGCTCGACCTTCTGATCGCACGTATGCAGCTCGCGGTTTTACGGGGCTCGGGAGCTCTGGCTGATTTGAAAATCGATTTGATGGACCGCCTCGCCGCGCTTCAGATGCATCTCAATCCCGTGCGTGAAAAGGCTGAGGCTATCAAGCGTGTGAAAGCGAACACGTTCTGGTCCGGCGTTAGTGTTGCGGACCTTGAACTGGCCCGGCTGGAACTCCGGGAGATCATGCATCACCGCGCAAAGGGCGGCTCCCAGGGTGTTCCGCCAAAGATTATCGACGTCACCGAAGATGCCGGTCAGGTGCAATACGCGCGCCGATCAGCCAGTCTGAAATCGGTAGACATGAGGGCCTATCATCAAATCGTGGAATCTGAGCTCAAGAAGCATTTCGATAGCAATCCGGTGCTCAGAAAGATCCGGGCAGGGCATACGGTATCGGACAAGGAGATCGATGCTCTTGTATCGCTGATCCTTACCCAAAACCCGGATGTCCGGCGCGAGCATCTTGAGGAGTTTTTCAGCGAGCTGGCAGGCCCGCTTTATCTCGCCATCCGCATGATCGTGGGGATGGACCCCGAAGCGGTCCGCGAAAAGTTCACCGCCTTTGTGCAGTCGCATCCAAAGCTGAGCGCAAAGCAGACCCGCTTCCTGTCTCTTCTGCAGAATCACATCGCCCGGTACGGCACGATCGAGGTTGAACGTCTCTACGATGATCCATTCACCGTGATTAACGCGGATGGTCCGGACGGCGTTTTCGAACAGGAAAGCGATCTAATCGATCTAATTGAAATTGTGCGTTCTTTTGGCCCGAAAGCGGAAAAGCGCGTTGAAGAAAACCCGAACGAGAGGAATTAATGCAGTGGTCACGGGCGATCTAAAGCGGCGCGTCGATGCGCTTTGGACGGAGTTTTGGCAAGGCGGCATTACGAACCCGCTGACCGTGATCGAGCAGATCACGTTCTTAATGTATGCGCGTCTGCTCGATATTAACGAAGCGCGAGATGAGAACCGCCAGAAGCGCACGGGCAAGCCCTTCACTCACCGCTTCAAAGAGGATGAACAGGAGCTACGCTGGTCGCAGTTCCGCCATCTGGGTTCGGACCAGATGCTGCCTTTGGTGCGAGACAAGGTCTTCCCGCATTTCCGCTCGACCGTTGCCAGCGGATCAGCCTTCGCCGAGTTCATGAAAGACGCACAGTTGATGATCCAGAAGCCCGGGCTCCTGGTAAAGGCCGTCAGCATGATTCATGAGCTACCTCTGACCGAAGGCGACACGAAGGGTGATGTTTACGAGTATCTACTGAGCAAACTGACCACGGCGGGTATCAACGGGCAATTCCGCACCCCGCGCCACATCATTCGACTGATGGTCGAAATGCTCGAACCGAAACCGACAGATACGATCGGCGATCCGGCATGCGGCACTGGTGGCTTTCTAGTCGGCGTTATGGAATATCTGCTGGAGACATATACATCACCCGAAGCGGTCATTGAGGATATCGACCCCGAGACCGGTGCGGTCGCAAAGATCTTCCCTGGCGACCTACTTGAAGAGCATCGCGAGCATATCCGTCGCGGCATGTTCCACGGCTTCGACTTCGACGCCACCATGCTGCGTATCTCAGCGATGAATCTCATGCTGCATGGTGTGGACGATCCCGATATTCACTATCAAGATACCCTCAGCACCGGCTTCACCGAGAAGTTTCCTAAACAAGCGAGCGAGGGCTTCAACGTCGTCCTCGCCAATCCGCCCTTCAAGGGGCAGCTTGACTTCGAAGACGTCCACTCCGGACTACTGCGGCAGGTTAAGACCAAGAAAACCGAGCTCCTCTTCCTCGCGCTGATCCTGCGCATGCTCAATACCGGCGGCCGGTCGGCGACCATCGTTCCCGATGGTGTGCTGTTCGGCTCCTCCGGTGCGCACCTCCAGCTGCGTCAGCTCCTGGTCGATCAGAACCAGTTGGAGGCGGTTATTTCGCTGCCGAGCGGCGTGTTCAGGCCTTACGCGGGCGTTTCTACCGGCATCCTCGTCTTCACCAAAGGCGGGCGCACCGATAACGTCTTCTTCTACGACGTCGAGGCGGATGGCCTCTCCCTTGACGATAAGCGGGAGCCTGTGTCCGAGAACGATCTGCCGGATTGCCTTACCCGCTGGCGCTCCCGCAACCCGGCAACGGATACAGACCGGACCTCGAAGGCTTTCTTTGTTTCGGCAGAGGAGATCAAGGAGGCTGGCTATGATCTCTCTCTCAGCCGGTACAAGGAGCGCGTCTACAAACAGGAGTTTTATGATCCGCCCCATGTGATCCTTGGTCGGATGAAGTCACTCAACGATGAGATTCTGGATGATCTCGCCGACCTTGAGGAGATGCTCGGATGACCACGACTGTGCCCCTGGGGGAAGTTGTCGAAATTCGCGGCGGGGGTACACCTAGCCGATCAGTTTCTGATTATTGGGACGGGCCTATCCCGTGGGCCACTGTCAAAGACTTCAAGTCAACCGTTCTGGAAAAGACCCAGGAGAGCATTACTACAGAAGGAGTGGCTAACTCGGCTACTAATGTCGTGCCGGCCGGCGCGGTCATCGTGCCAACAAGAATGGCTGTTGGAAAAGCGGCGATCAACTCGATTGATTTGGCAATCAATCAAGACCTTAAGGCACTTATACCGAAGGAATGTGTAGATCGCAGATTCCTACTTCACTTTTTGCTGTCGAAAGCTGCGTTCCTCGAAGGTCGCGCACAGGGAGCGACAGTGAAGGGGATCAAACTCGATCTGCTTCGCTCGCTTGAGTTTCCGCGCTTGGGCATTGAAGAACAAAGGCTTATCGCTTCGGTTCTCGACAAAGCTGACGGCATCCAGCGGAAACGGGCAGACTTCTGCGAAGCAATACATGCGTTTTTGAAGTCCGCCTATGTACATATTGTCGGACACCTCAATCCAAGCCATGGCGACTGGGCACCATTCACCATTGAGGCGCTTGCTGAGCAGCGCAAAGGTGCGATCCGCTCAGGTCCATTTGGAAGTGCTCTGCGCCACGGCGAATTCGTGGATGAGGGCATCGCCGTCCTCGGCATCGACAATGCGGTTCAGAACAAGTTCGCTTGGGCAGAGCGACGTTTCATTACGCCGTCCAAATACCAGGAATTGCGTCGCTACAAAGTTTTCCCGGGCGATGTGATCATCACGATCATGGGCACCACCGGCCGCTCGGCCGTCGTGCCAGAAGACATACCGGAAGCGATTACGACCAAGCACCTCGCGACGATTACTTGCAACAAGGAACTGATCCACCCGGAAGTTCTCTCGTTCGCGATCCATTCCGATCCGCTGATCATCCGCCAGATCAAATCCTTCAACAAGGGTGCGATCATGGACGGCCTAAACCTGGGGACCATCCGGAGGCTCGAAATCAGCTTGCCTCCGATGGATGAGCAGCTTCGGTTCGTGGCGATGCTCCGGAAAGCACGAGCAATCTACGCGGCATCAGAGACGCCAGACGGCTCTGGGGAGGACCTTTTTCAATCGCTTTCGCAGCGCGCCTTCCGTGGCGAGCTTTGAGGTGTCGCGATGCGCTTAACCCGAATCGAGATTGAGAATTTCAAAGGGATCGGTACACGGCAAAGCATTGATCTGCGGCCAATCACGCTTCTCTTCGGCCCGAACAGCGCAGGCAAGAGTACGATCCTGCAGGCGCTGCACTACCTTCGTGAAATCCTTGAACGCGGCAATGTTGATCCGGACCGGACGATTGCTGGCGGCCTCATCGATCTTGGCGGCTTTGCGACACTCGTGCACAACCACGAGCTTGGTCGGACCGTCACGCTTAAAGTCGCCTTGGACCTTCGGAATGAACAAGGTGCTGAGGGCCTGCCGCTAAACGCCGGTCTGTCCATTGGCGATCCCGAATTCTCCGAGTTGCCCGTTCGTTACCTCGTTGGCGAAAGCGAGGAGTATCGCGATTACGCCATCGTCCAGGAAGTGGCGTTAGAGGTTGATATTCGCTGGAGCGCTCTTGAGCAGGCGCCTTATGTTTCGCGCATCGCTGTTGAAATCGATGGAGAGCCGCTGGCGGCCATCGTGTCGCCTCCATCCGAGGGGCGGGCTCAACTGACAGATTTCAATTTCGCGCATCCACTCCTGCGCCGTGCTGTGCTTCCGGATGACGTGCCCGAGGAAGGCGATGAATCGGACCTCTCATCACCGCTTGAAGATGAGATCTGGTCGCTCGCCCGTGAAGCTGCTGCCGACCGCTCTACGCCGGATACGCCCGCCGACCAGTTGCGTATTGCGGTTGACACGGAACTGGGGGCGCTTCCTGCTCTCGATGGTGAATTGGTCCTGGATATCCGTGATCCGGATGCCAAGAAGGTTGGACTTGAAGAGCGCACGCCGCGCGTCAACGGTCTGCGTGCATTGCTTTCGGAGTTGATCCTTGGACCGGCGCGGCTGATCCGCGATCACCTAAAGGAAATGACCTATATCGGTCCGCTGCGCGAAATTCCTATGAGAAGTTACCGGCCCCAGGTCACGCCGGATGAAGCGCGTTGGGCGCAAGGGCTTGCAGCATGGGATTTGCTGTACAGCGACCGCCGCGGCGATCTCATGAAGGAAGTCAATTTCTGGCTATCCGGCGAGGATCGCCTGCGAACGACATACCGGCTGGAGCGCGTAGAGTTCAAAGAAATCCCCGTGCCGGGGATCGTCCACCAGATGTTCGAACGCGGGCTGAGAGAGGATGACATAGGCGAGCTGCAGGAGCTGTATCGCAGCCTTGCCACGCGTAGCGAGATTGCTTTGCGGGACTTTGAAAAGGGCATTCTCGTTGCTCCGGGCGATGTCGGGGTCGGTATCTCGCAGATGATTCCTGTCATCGTCGCCGCATTGCGCGGCCGGGGTAGCGTGCTTGGCGTCGAGCAGCCCGAGTTGCATATCCATCCCGCAATTCAGGTCGGGATGGGGGATTTGTTCATCCAGGCGATCCGGCGTGATTTTGAGACGTTGTCGAGCGAGAAGTCGCTGCTGATCGAAACGCATAGCGAGCACATCCTGCTGCGGCTGTTGCGGCGCATACGCGAGACCACCGACGATGAACTGCCGCCCGGAACGGACGGGTTGTCGCCTGACGAGCTTTCAGTGATCTATGTCGAGAGCGGTGAAGCCGGTATCGTCTTCCGACAGCTGGAAATCGACAAGGACGGCGAATTCCTGGAGCAGTGGCCGCACGGGTTTTTCGAGGAGCGCGCCGGGGAGCTTTTCTGATGCTCCATGAATATGCCGTCGAACCCGCTGCGATCGCCGAAGACTGGCAGACCTGCCGCTATCTTTGCGAGAAGTTCGGTTACGACCGCGGCCGCCTGCTGTCGCTCTTTCCCAAGAAATGGCTTCCTCTGGCGATCGAGGCTGCGGGTCACCTTAAGCCGATGGAAAAACACAGGGTAACGGAGAGCCTCAAGCAGCTTAAGAACCGCGCTTCGATGAAATCGGGCCGCCCTTACGACGATCAGCTCCCCACATGGCTCGATAACGCAATCGCCCAGCACGGCGAGAAGCCGTTTCACGCGATCATTGCGCAGGAGAACCCGGCAAATCATGCGGCGGTCCTGAAATCTGCGGACATCGATGAGGCCATGCCTCTGATGGCTATCGCACCGGATCGCGCGGTCCCGCGCGACGAAGCATCGATCTCCGAGGCCCTCGCATGTCTCCTGCGCCAGAGCTCCCGCATCCTGTTCGTGGACCCCTTCTTTGATCCCTACAGCGCGAAGTACCGGCGCACTTTGCAGGCTTGCCTGCGCATCGTCAAAGACAACAACCCTGCCGCCTCATGCGAGATTCACTATCGTTTTCATCCGGACAAGCCGGCAAATGCGGAGCTTGAAAATGAGGCCGCCAATCTTTTCCCCGGTATAGTGCCGGACGGGCTGCAGGTGAAGATCTTCTGCTGGCGCGAGATCAATGGCGGTGAGGATTTTCATGATCGCTATCTTCTCTCCGAGAAGGGCGGGATCGCCATCGGCGCCGGATACTCTGCCGAGGGCGCTAACCAGACCACGAACATGCATTTGATGAGTTCAGTCCTCTCCCGCCGCCGCTATGATTCCTTTGCGCGGGACGCTGGAATCTACACTCTCGAAGGACCGATTCTCCTCGTATCGAGTACCGGCGCGGTGGCGCGGCTCTAACCAGGTCCTTCCCACAGCTTTCCGTGTTTGACGGGGCCAGGGGGGGGCTCTTCCTAAGTTACTGATTAAAAGGGTTATTTTGACGGCGATGCGCCTGTCGAACGAACCCGCTCGCACACCCGGGCGATTCGAATCGTAACTAGATTGACATAGAAACTATATGGGTCTATTATATGTACGTATCAGCAATGTTTCGTACAGGGAGACTCTCGATGGCAGATCGTTACGTGACCAAACATCCGAAGGGCTGGGCCGTGAAGGCGCCTGGCGGGGAGCGCGCCAGCAGCGTGCACAATACGCAGCGCGAAGCTGAGCAGGCAGCCAAGCGGACCGTCAGCAATCTCGGCGGCGGCGAGGTTCGCATTCAGGGACGCGACGGGAGGTGGCGTGATTCCGATACGGTCGCCCCGGGCAATGATCCTTTCCCGCCGCGCGACAAGAAGCACTGAGGAAGGCGGGATCGGCATGAAGGCGTTCATCTCATACTCACATCGCGATACGGCTGCGCTTGAGCGCCTTCATACCCACTTGTCGATGCTCCGGCGCGAGGGACAAATTACGGAATGGTATGATCGCGAAATTCTCGCGGGGAGCGACCTCGACAGCGAGATCACAGCGCAGCTCGAATCGAGCGAGCTGTTCCTTGTCCTCGTCAGTCCCGATTTCCTCGCTTCTGACTATTGCTACGACCGGGAGCTACGCCGCGCGCTGGAACGACACGAGAGCGGCGAGGCGATCGTCGTTCCGATCATCGTTGAACCATGCGACTGGAAGTCCTCGCCGTTGAAGCAACTCAAGGCGCTCCCGCGCGACGGTCAGCCGGTCAGTGAATGGACCAACCAGAATAACGCCTTTCTCGATGTTGTCACCGAATTGCGCCGTGTCGTGGCGCGCGAAGACAGGGCGGATGAGCGCGAAGACGCGCCGGCGCCGCCTGTTCGTGCCTCTGGTTCGCGGTACCGCGTCAAACGGGAGTTTGACGAAATCGACCGCAGCGATTTCCGGTCGAAGGCATTCGAGGTCATGCGGCGCTATTTTGAACGCGCTGTCGCCGAAGTGGACCAGATCGACGGTGTCCGCGCACGCTACGTCTCGACCGGGCCGCTCAGCTTTACCTGTACCCTTATCAACCGGGCGATCGACCACGGCACGGCGCATATCACCGTACACGGCCAGAGCGGCGCGATGGGCTTCTCCGACATCTACTACTCATTTCAGGAGAACGCTCCGACCAACACCGCCAATGGCGGTTTCACGATCGAGAGCGACGACTACGAGCTCTTCCTCAAGTCAGGACCTTTCGGGTTCGAAACGAACGATGAGCGGCTGACACCGGAGCAGGCGTCGGCGCTGCTATGGACCAATTTTCTGGATCAGGCGGGGGTGTCCTATGACGACTAGAGTCCGTTTCCGTTGCCTGAACTGCGGCAATCGCTTCGAAGAAGAAGTTCTCGACGAAGACGAAAAGCGTGAGGCGCGCCGCCGGGACCAGCCGACATATCCAATCCACTGCCCTGACTGTCAGCGAACAGAAATCAGGCGGGGATGGGAGTGAACGCGATGCATGGGGAAATCGGAAGGGATAGACAGGAGGTCGGGAAATGGCGCGCCGAGTAACACCATCTCAGTTGAGAAGCATGATGCGACAGGCTCAGCAGAAGCAGAAACGGGCCATTGATGACCTTAATCGCGGCATCCGAGAGTATAACCGCAAGGTAAAGCAGGAGGTCGACCGTTACAACCGCGAGGTAAGGGCGCATAATTCCCGGGTCCGCGCGAACCGGCAGCGGCTCAAGAACGAGATTGCGCGCCTTAACCGCCAGACGAACACCACTCGCTATGTCACCTACCGGGTGTCGGTCGACACCATGCAGGCGGCGTATGAGCGTCTTGAAAGCGCGGCCGATCAGGGGCGCTTCGACGAGCGCTACAATGAACTGCTGGACCTGTCAGAGCGTGAGGCCGCGAATAACGCCGGTCTGATGAACGCGCTGCTGGAAGACAGCGCCATCGCTGACAACGCACCGGCACCCGATGAGCCCGAAAGTCCGCTCACGCCGATCCTCCAGCGTCTATCCGCAGATCTTTGCGACAGGTGGCGTGGCGCGCTCTACTCGCTCAGTCCGCAAAACCCCGACGCGGCCCGCCATTTCTGCACCAGTGCGCGCGAGATCATCACACGCATCCTCGACATCCACGCCCCCAATGAGGCGGTCGAACAATCGATTCCCGACTGTGAGCGGACACAGCAGGGAACGCCGACCAGAAGAGCCAAGATCAAATACATTCTTCATCGGAGCGGCATGGCGGGGGAGGAACTGGAGTCTTTTGTCGATAGCGACATCGAGAATGTCGTCGCGCTCTTTCAGACCTTCAACCAGGGCACGCATGGCGAAGCCGGAAAATTCAGCTTCAACAAGCTGCAGGCGATCCGCGTGCGCGTTGAAGACGGGATTCTCTACCTCTCGCGGTTAATTCACTAGCACCCGCGGCGCGGGAGAAAGGTTCGGCCGAACATATCAGGTCTAAATAATCCACAGTGTGCGGAGCAAGTCCTTCGCTATCGTGGCAAATGTTCCCTGATTGTTCTATGATTGCCATCATGTCGAAGATTCTAACGCCAAACCAGATGCTGGGTCAGATCGGAGAACTCGCTGTTGGACAGCGGTTTCTTCACATCGGCTTTCAGTTTGACGGCCGGTCCCGCCTTGAAGCCGGGATCGACGGTATCGCCGAAGTGATGGATGAAGGCCGCCCTTTGGCGCGAATGATCGCCGTGCAGGTCAAGGCGACGGCTGAGGGAAAATACACATCCGAAGACGATACGGGGTTCAGCTATCTGCTCAAGCCGAAAGACCTGGACTACTGGCGCGGATCGAACCTGCCCGTGATCATCGTCCTCTACCGAAAATCGGACGAGAGCTTCTATTGGAAGGAAGTTCCGAGCGGCGTCACAGCGGGTGAGCGCCGCCTGCGTTTCGATAAGGCACAGGATGTTTTGGACCGCAATGCGGTCGACCGTCTGGCCGCCCTTACCGTGCCCAAGGCCGGATTTGGCTACTACGTTCCGCCGCTTGGCGGAGGCGAGAGCGCTCTTGTCAATTTGCTGCCGATTACCCCGCCCCCCGAGATATTCGTTGCTTCGACACCGCATAGGGGGCCGAAGGCAACGTCGTTGCTCCTGGAAGCTGACGGACCCGCCCGGTTCGACTGGGTCATCAATGGCGGTTCGTTCTGGTCATTTCACGATCCCCGCAATTCCTCGTGCCGCGACATTGTCGATACCGATCAGGTCGAGGCGATCGAGACGAGCTATCTCGCTTTTCACGAGGACCTCGACGAGCAGCATAAATTCTCCTTCCTGCTACGGCAGACGCTCAGGCACCAGGTTGCGGAAGACCTGAACTGGGAGAAGGAGCGCAAGCTGCTTTATTTCCGGGCGGAAGAGAAGAATGCCCCCCGCCGGTTCCATTATGAATCGACGCAGAAAAAGACACATGCCGACGTCGTGAATGTCATTACCAGCAAGAAGGAAGAGGGGCTTGTTGCCTACGTGCGCCACCACGCATTTGCGCCGCGTTTCGAACTGCTCGACGACCAGTGGTTTTTGATCATCACCCCGACCTACTATTTTACGACGGACGGCTTCACACCGCACTCTTACCCGCAGGCTTTGCTCGCCGGAAAGAAGCGTCTGGATAGCAGCGCCTCGCTGCGCGGTCAGGTGATCATGTGGCATCGCTTCCTTACCCAGAAACAGAGCGCAGGTGATGATCTCTTCGAACGCCATGCGGTTCAGGAGCCTCGCCTGAAATTCGATCCGCCGCCGCAGATCGCGCTTGATACACGGGTGCCGGAAGATGTCTGGGGCACGCCGAAGAAACGGCCCGAAGACCCAGCCGAGCAGGAAAGGTTCGCGGTCTGATGGAATTCGAAAGCAAGATATTTGAAGAGCCCGAGCTGGAATTCGGCGATCAGCATCACGGCCTGGATCCGCGCCGCGGACTCGTCGAAGCGGGGCCGCTGCAGCCGCCCTTGGGGGAGGTGATCAGGGTCGGGGTTGTCGGCAGCACGAAGACGGTCGAGAGCACGCAAAAATACTTCTCGGCTGTTGCAACAGGGATCAAGGGAAAGGGCGAGAAGCATCCTAATCTGCACCCGGATTTTCCCGGCCTTGGCAATCAGAATCCTTTCCGCTGCCGGTTTGAAATCCCGGAGAATGTTACGGCCGCACTATCACAGAGCAAGATCGACAAAATCGTCAAGGAGCCGCATCACCAGAAGGCGGTGGAGATGGCAGTCAATGAAATATTCTCACTGCTGCAGACGCTGGATGATAGCGGCTACCGACCTGATGTTGCCATCGTTGCCTTGCCGGTCGCGCTTATCGAGCGTATCTGGAATGCGAAGGTAGATTCAAAAAGTACGACCGAGAAGGAAGACAGCGGCGGTTCAGATGCCCCGAATTTCAGGGGGATGCTCAAAGCCCGAACGATGGGCCTGAATTTTCCGATCCAGATCGTGTGGGAGGATGTGATCGACGACAAGGCGGCAATCTCCCGGAAAATCAAGGAAAGCAAAGACCGCGAGATACAGGACGAGGCAGACCGGAGCTGGAACCTCTTCACCACACTCTATTTTAAAGGCAGCGGCCGCATCCCATGGCGCCGCCAGCCACGGGAAGGCGAGTTTGCCGCTTGCTATGTCGGGATCAGCTTTTACCGCGAGGCAGGGGGCCAGCAGCTTTTTACCAGCGCGGCGCAAATGTTCGATGAGCGCGGGCGCGGGTTCATTCTCAAGGGGAAGAGGGCGCAAACCGAAAGCCGCGGCCGTCATCCCTATATGACCGAAGATGATGCCTACGAGCTCATCGGGCAGGTGCTCGCAGCCTACAAAAATCATCACAAGCACTATCCGGCACGGGTCATTGTGCTCAAAACCTCCCGTTTCCGGGAGGATGAGGCCGACGGCATTCTGCGCGCGCTGGAAGAAGCGGGAACCGAGCTTCGCGATCTTGTCTGGGTTCAGGAGTCGTACGCAGCAAAGATCTTGCGCGACGGAAACTATCCTGTCCTGCGCGGCACGTTCGTGAACCTGGCGGGTAAGGGCCTGCTCTACACAAATGGCAGTATACCCTACTACGGCACCTATCCGGGTCTGTATGATCCGCGTCCGCTGCTGCTTTGTCCGCACAAAAGCTGCGACAGCACGATTGCCCAAATCGCCGAGGAGGTCTTCTCGCTGACCAAAATCAACTGGAACTCGACCCAGATGAACCAGCGCCTTCCGATCCCTATCCGCGCAGCGCGTAAGGTGGGCGAGATCCTAAAATATATGGGCGAAGGCCAAACCGTAAGTACCGACTACCGGCGCTATATCTAGGCGGCACCATCAGGAAGCATGTCTCTTGTTTCGGACGCGCACGTAGCCATTTGCCCTGCTCTGACTTGACGCGAAATAATTGATTGGTTCCTCGAATATTGCGGACAGTTCCCGGACCCGTCTTTGCAGCTCCTCCCGTTTCATGGAACGCTCCTTGAACATTAGCTGGTAGAAAGCGACCCAGAACGCTGCGGCGTCGTCGAAATTGATCGCGTTCTGCGGCCCGATGAGCGAGTAGCAGCCGGTTTGCGGCAGGAGCTGTTTGGCGAGATTCTCATGCGCCATCTGGCAGGCCGAGACGAAGACCCGTCTGCCCTCAAGGCAGGGTGCAAGCATCTCGCCGAGTTCGGCGAAGGAGATGTTATCGAAGGTGGTTGCCATGCCGCGCGTATTCGCGTGGCAGGAGATATGTAGATAGCGATAGTCCGACTCGTCGAAGAGATCGATCATCTCCTCAAGTTCGCGCTTTGTGCGGATATAGTAGTACCGCGTTCCCGATTTTCCGGCCAGGCGGAGCATGCGTGAGAGGATTTCGCCTTCCTGGCGGCCGGCGTCTTCGTCTTCGAGATCAAGCGACTCGATGATGAAGAGCTCGGGTTTTGTCTTCTTTGTCATATCAGCCCCGGATCACGATCTCGATCGCGCCCGGTTCGACGCCGTAAAACGCAGCCAGGGCGCGTTTCGCGTCCGGCATATTCATAGGCGTTACCTTGCCATCCGAAACCTGCGACTCCGTCATTGGCGCGTCGTCTGCCTCTTCATCGACGACCGTCCCTGAAACACCGTCTATGCGGACCGTGCCTTCGAGCCGGTACTTTGCCCATTTTTCGGCAAAGCCGCTGGCCTTTTCCGGGCCGTAGGGCGTGAACCAGAGATTCCAGGTGGTATTGGCGCCTTTCGTGTTCGCCCCGCCCGCGATCCAGTCGGCATGCGTCTTTCGCGCGGTGGCGACAGCTTCTTCCGTGGGCACGAGGTAGGCGATCACATCGCCGGGGGTGCGCTCTTCCACGGGCATTACGATAAGCAGCCAGTCGGTGCCCTCGATATTGAGCTTGGCGCCTTCCTCCGGGCTATCGGCGACAGCAATGAGAATATGGTCGTTGCAGGTGCGCGCCCGCACGCTCTGGCCGTCACTCATCTCAAACAGCATGGAGCGGCCGCGGCTGGGAAGCTTGCGCAAATTCTTCCCGTTTTTCTCCATGAGGCGGATTCCGGCTTCGAGTAGCAGGGCGTTATCTAGTCGAGGGCCTTTAGCCATATAAGTCTCCTTTAGTGAATTAAGTGTCTTATATAATACCCTTATAAAGGAACGGCAAGGAATAAAAGAGCCCGTGCGCGTCCGTTCACTGCGCTGCCGGAAACGGGCTCTACTCGCTGGCGCTCGCGGAGCTTCCGCCTGCGCCGATGTTGCAGGCGGTGATCTCCGCCCATTTGCCTGCTGCTTCGCAGAGCAGGCGGGTGACCTTCTGGCCGTCGCCGAGACTGGGGTAGCAAACAGCAAGTGCGGTCGGGGTGGAGGGGGCACCCGGCCTGCACAAGCCCCTTGGGCGCGGAAGGCCGGGGATACCGCGCCGGACGGTTCCACTTACCTGACTGGCGCGAGGGCAACGCCCTTAGCAAACCTATTGGGGAATCACGCGGCAGCGGCCGCGCCGGAGAGCCGCTATGAAAAAGCGCCGGGACCACGTCCCATTCGTCATTTAGGAGGGGTATAGCGTAGGTGTAGTTCTCGGTTTCTTCGGCTTCCGCCCGGCAGGTGGCATCACGATACCTGCCGGAACGGGAGGGATTCGAACGCAAGGGATCGCTCCTCTTTTGACGTAAGCGAAGAAAACTCATGAGTAGTAAGTTCGCATCCAGAGCCACGACCTCAGGCATCCCAACGAAAGCGTGCCTTAGAGGGCTATAGAGTAGATGTAGTTGTCATCTTCACCCGGTGCGGTGCGCCATTGTCCATCTACAATTTTTCAAAATTGACGCTTCCGGGCGATTGGTCCGTTTTGCGCTTCCGGACCCAATCCGGACTCATGTGATTGCTTGTCGCCTGAGCTGAAATTGCGGGACGTGCTGATCGCCAGCCTCCCGCTGCCAGGCCACCATCCCGCGATCAGACCCGCTAGAGCCGTTCCACGTTAATCCGGCTCATATCCGGCGGCGGTGAAGAAGTTGGCGCACTCGGTTGGGGTGAAGGCCTGGAAGACGTCTCCGACGGCATCCCAGAGTGCCGTGACGGTGCGTTCCGCCCGGCTCCGCATAAGGGATTTGAGTTTGGAGAACGCCATCTCGATCGGATTGAAATCTGGGCTGTAGGGCGGCAGGAACATCATCGACGCCCCGGCCTGCTCAATGGCCGTCCGTGCGCCAGGCATACGATGGGCCGGGAGATTGTCGAGGATGACGATATCGCCCGGTTGCAGGGTCGGCACGAGCACCCGTTCGACATAGGTCTGGAACACGACACCGTTCATTGCCCCGTCACGCACGAACGGCGCGGTCAGGCCGGTCGTGCGTAGTGCTCCGGTGAAGGTGGTGGTTTTCCAATGTCCATGCGGCACGCCGGCGCGGCATCGCTCTCCGCGCGGGGCGCGTCCGCGCAGCCGGGCCATCTTCGTCGAGAGGCTGGTTTCGTCGATGAAGACCAGCCGCTCAGGGTCGAGATCAGGCTGGGCGTCGAACCAGTCCTCGCGCCGTGTCAGGACGTCGGGACGCTCCTGCTCCAGTGCATGGGCGGTCTTTTTTTGAACGTCCAGTTGCGCTGACGCAGCCACCGGCTGAGCATGCTGCGCCCGATCTCCACCGCATGCTCTTCACGCAGGCGCGCCGCCATCTCCAGCAGCGTGATGTCCCGGCGCGCCTCGATCAGATCGAAGATGAAAGCCTCATGAGCGTCCAGTCGGGAGCCACGCGGCTTGCCCTGACGGCGCGCCGTCCGCTCGCCCGTTTCGCGCTCCCGCCGCAGCCACCGGATCGCCGTGGCAATCCCGACATGAACCGCGCTGCCGCAGCACGCGCCGACAGGCCGCACGCTCCCGCCGCCAGACCCGCACCCGAAGATCATCGCCATACGCTCGAGACATCGCCCTCTCCATCCATGGATAGGGTGAATCACAAGGCACACGCATTGTCACGCCGCAGAATCAGCGTTCAGTGGAGACGCTCTAGACGAGGCGGGACGCCTGGCTCCCTCAGGCCCTTGGGAGGCCACCTATGGTCCTGACCCGAGGCGTTTCCCTTACCCGCCGTTTTTCTCGAAACCGGCGTAGATGGCGGCGGAGATCGCGTTGAGCCGCTTCAGCCCGGCCGCGTCGTCCGGCAGGTCGCGGCTGAGTTCGACGAGGATATAGGTCCGCCCGTCCGGGGGGAAGACGATGGCCGCGTCATTGCGCACGCCCGTGACCCAGCCCGTCTTGTGCGCGACGGGCGTTCCGGGGGGAAGGCCGGGCGAGATGACGTTGTTGAATGTCTGGCCGAGCAGGATGGCGATCATCGCCTCGCTCGCCGCCGGATCGACGATCCGGTCCTGCGCGAGCTTCTGCATGAAATCGCCCAGGCCCCGCGCGGTGACGCGGTTGCGGATGCCTTGGGCATCGGCGTCGAAATCCTCGATCATCCGGCCGAACGTGATCCCCTTCAGGCCTTGATGCGCCACCACGCTGCGGATGAAGGGCACCCCGAGACGCTCAACCATAAGGTTCGTGGCGAGGTTGCTGCTGTATTGGATCATCACCCGCAGCAATTCGGTCACGCTGACGGGCTTCCCGACCTCGGCGTAGAGCGGATCGTAGGAATCCTCCTTCTGGTCGAGCGAGAAGTCACGCGTACCGACCAGGGAGTGGAAGCGGTTATGGACGACGATCATCTCGTCGGGGTTCAGCGTACCGGCGCGGAAGGCGACATAGGCGGCGTCCAGCACGAAGAGCTTCATGGTGCTGGCCGCGTTGATCGGCTCGTCGCATTTCAGGCACACCTCCGGCGCGCGGCCGAGCCGGGCGGCGTAGACGGCGAAGGTGCCGGGCTGTCCCTCCGTCAGCCGCGCCACTTCGTCCTGAAGCGGCGCGGCTCGCGCCGTCCCGGTCAGGAAGACGGCGGCCAGCGCCAGGCCATACGCTCTTGCGCGATGAAATCGTGGCATCCGCACCGTCCGTTCTCCTTGTTCTTGCGGGTGAAAGCATAGTCCTCGTTCCGAGGCCATACCATTTCGTATGGCGCTCTCTTCCTTAACGCGCGGTTATCATCCGCGGACAAAGAAGCGTGGCCCGAGGTTTCACGAGCGGCGCCCGGCGCGGTTCCTACGGCTGATGAACCTCCAGCCAACTCCCGGCGATGTCCACGGCGATCGTCGCGGGCTTGTAGGCGTCCTTCGGCGCCAGGAAGATCGAGTCCACATAGGTCTGCGGATTGCGGTCGTAGAGCGGGAACCAGCTCGACTGGATCTGGACCATGATCCGGTGGCCCGGCAGGAAGGTGTGGTTCGCGAGCGGAAGCCTCAGCCGGTAGAGTTGCGGGGCGTTGGCCGGGATCGGTTCGGGATGCTCCATGCTGTTGCGGTAGCGTCCGCGCAGGATATCCGCCGAGATCATGAGCTGATAGCCGCCCATCTCCGGCTGATCGGCCACCTGATCGGGATAGACGTCGATCAGCTTCACCACGAAATCGCCGTCCGTCCCGCTGGTGGCGGCGGTGAGGTGCATGACCGGCTGGCCCGTCACGGTGAACGGCCGCGTCAGCGCGGGCGAGACGAAGCTCAGCACGTCTGGCCGGGCGGCGGCGTTGCGCTGGTCCGTGGCCAGCCACCAGCGCCATTCCGATCCGGGCTGGCCCTTCGGCACGACGGGCCGCTGGACGTAGGGAACGGGATGGTCCGGGTCCGAGACATAGCGCGCCTCGCCCGCGCCGGGCGGCGGAGCGGACGGGCCAAGCCCGCCGCCCGGCTGGAGATGGAGCGACGTGCAGCTCGCATCGCAGTCGCGCGGGGGGAGAGCGGCTGTCGTGCCCCATTCGTCTTCGCCCGTGCGGAAGGCCGTGACGCGCGCGGGCAGGGGCACCGTCGCGTCCTTGAGGTAATGGGCGAGGAACGGCGCGAGGATGTGGCGGCGGAAGAAAAGCCCCGTGTCGGAATGCAGCTTCACGGGGCCGAGCGTGCTCGCCTCGCGGATTTCCCCGCCATGGTTCCACGGCCCGACCGCCAACCAGAGATTGGCGCGTGCGGCGGGCACGGCGCTCATGGCGTAATAGAGGGCGACGGCGCCGTAATTGTCTTCCTGGTCCCACAGGCTATGGACAAGGAGCGTGGGCACGCTCAGCCCCTCCTTCGGGAGGAGCCGGTCGAGCGCCTGCGCCTGCCACCACGAATCGTAGGCCGGATGGGCGAGGATCTGGCGGAAGAAGCCGATCTGGTCCATTCCGCGCGCCCGACCGACCGCGCCCGCCGAGACGCCGTCGAGGAAGAAACTGTAGGAATCGTAGACGCTCGTCCACCATTTCGCGGTGTTTTTCGGGGTGCCGCTCTGATCGAAGATATAGGGCAACATCTCCTCGCGGAACGCGCCGTTATGGAACCAGTCGTCGCCCATCCAGCCGTCGACCATGGGATTCATCGGCACCGAGACCTTGAGCGCCGGATGTGGATGGAACAGGGCCGTCAAGGCGGTGAACCCGTCATAGGACACGCCGATGATGCCGACCTTTCCATTGCTTTCAGGCACGTGATGGATCAGCCAGTCGATCGTGTCCCATGTATCGGTGCCTTCATCCACGGCGGTTCCGTTCTCCGGGCCGCGCATCGGGCGGTTCATCACGTACTGCCCCTCGGAGCCGTATTTGCCCCGGATGTCCTGAAGCACGCGGATATAGCCGCCTTCGGTGACGATGTCCGGCATGTTGTCGTAGCCATATAACGACGTGGCCAGGTCGGAGCTTGGAGTCAGCGACGCCATGTGGGCGGCGTCATAGGGCGTGCGCGTCAGCAGCAACGGCGCTCCGTGCGCGCCTTTGGGGATCAGGATGACGGTATGGAGCTTCGCCCCGTCGCGCATCGGGATCATGACGTCGCGGCGCGTGAAGTCGAAACCATCCTCGACGGGATGGAAATGCGCCGGCATGTCCGCCTCGATGCCGCCGGGTGGGGGTGCCGCCCGCACGGGAAAAGCCGGACTGGCCAGGATCGCGATACAGGCCGAAGCCAGAAAGAACTTCTTCATTTTGCGCCTTTCCACGAACGGGCGTTTGTTCTTCAGAATTCTGCGGAGATCGTACCGTAATATTCTCGCGGCGCCGCGACGAACAGATTGGCGTTGTCGTCGCCCGAGACGGAGGCCGCGCCATAGACGCCGCCGATATAGTTCGCGTCGAACAGATTCGTGATCTGGAATGACGCCTTCAGGTTGCGGGCGAAGCCGATTTTGCCGAAATCATAGGTCAGGCCGAGATTGGCGACCCAATAGGACGGAATATACTCGTCGTTGAGGAACGTCATCGGTCGCGAGCTGACGTAGTTCACGTTGAAGTTGAACATGGCGTGATGATACAGGTAGTTCAGATTGGCTTTATACATATATTTTGGGTAATAAACCTGATGCTTTCCCTTCAGGCTGTAAGGTTTTCCGCCATAATTGATGGATCTGGATTGATATTCGGCATCGTTCCAGCTGAAGCTGTTGGTGATCTCCAGACCTTTGAGCGGACGGATGGTGCCCATGACATCCGCGCCGTTCATGGTCTCGCGACCCACGTTCAGGTAGGCGGTCGTTGCGTTGGCGGACGTGCCCTGCGTGATGGTGGCGAGGCGGTTATAATAGTCGGTATGATAGAAATCGGCCGTCCCCGTGAAAAACACCGAATCGTAGCGATAGCCGATCACATAGTTCCATGTTCTCTCCGGGCGTAGAAGTTTCTGGTTCGCATCGAAAACCTCCTGCGCGGGATGAGAGGAATTGCCAAGTCCGCCCCACGGGCCGCTTGAGGTCTGGGTGAAGTAATCGTACGCCCGCATATTCTCGGCGATGTCCCAATAAAGTTCGTGATGGCGGAGGAAATGCCAGTCCCAGTTGAAATGGGGCAGGAACGCCGCGGATGCCGCCATCGCGCCGTTGACGGGATGGCGATAATAGGTGTTCCATCCTTCGGCACCAAGTTGCGCCGTATTGTCGACCTTGGTGCCGCCATGAGTCGTCTGGGTCAGGGATTTGAACCCCGCGAGCAGGGTCATGCCCGGCATGATCGTCCAGCGATCCTGAAGGAAGAACTGGAACGTATTCGTATTGAAACTGTCCACGTACCACGTATGCGCCTGGCTCTGCTTGAAGTCGGAGAGCCAGTTATGGGCGCTGTTCAGGTAATCCTCATAAAGACGAGAGGGGTAGTTGAAATAGTTGTTTTCGTACCAGAGGCCCGTCTCGATATGATTGTTATGCGGCGCCTCTATCGAGACTTTCTGCGTGAAGCCAATTCTGCGCGTCTGGGCATGAGACATGCCCAAGGCCATGGGCACACCGGACACCGTGCCGTTCGGCAACAGTTCAGGCGTGCCGTAACTTGGCGACGTCACGAAATTATTCGTCCCGCCGTAAATGGCGCTATTGACGTTCCCGTAGGCAACCGTATCCGATGTGACGTTCTTAAGAAGATCGAAATGGCCGGTGACCGCCGAAAGATAGGTCCGTTGTAGCTGGGAGGCGTCCCAGGCATAGTCCCCGATCTCGTCATTCGACAGGATGCCCTGATATCCCGGCGGAACGTCGGATGTATACTGAGCGTAGTAAGCCCAAAGTTTGGCGGTTTCGTAGTCCGGCTTGAGATAGGTCGTATCTCGTCCCATCTTCTCCCACATGTTCTTCGTAAGGGTGAGATAGTTCCCTTGCGTGAAATTCCCGTAGCCGAAAAACGCCGTGACGCGCCCGCGATTGCCGACTGGCTGGACGAGCTTGGCGTTCGCCTGAAGCTCGCTCTGATAGCCATATCCTTTCCAGAGATCGGTGTTCGTCCGGGCGAAGGAGGCGTAGAATTTCGTGCCGGTGGCGTTCAGGACACCGCTATCCACCCGGCCATAGGTGCGATAGGCGGCGTAGCTCCCGAACGTCTGGCTGATCTTCCCGCCCGCCTTGTCCTTCGGGTCGGAGGAGATATACGTCATGGCGCCGCCGAGATTCTGCGCGGAGAACGAGTCGAGGGCTCCGGCGCCTTGTGACATGGTCATCCCGGCGATGTCGTCCTGAATCATGGCCTGTGTGATCGAGACGCCGTTGATATTGAGGAAGCCCTGCGTCCCCAGGGGAATGCCGTCGAGCGTGGCGCCGATCTGGGTCTGGGTGAAGCCGCGGACATAGAACGTGTTCGCGTAAGTATCCAGGCCGAAAGCATCCGTCGACGTGAAATTCGCGCCCGGCGTCGTCAGGGCCAATATCTGCATCGGGTTCGTTCCAGCGACGAACCTGTCCATGATCTGGCGCGTCACTGCAACCTCTGCTCCATGACTGCGCACGCGCGACGCGCTGACGGAGATCGCCTCCCCCGCGCCGGCCTCGAGCGAGGTCCGGCGGGGACGCGGCGTCCGCGCGCCAGACGAGGGAGCCTGCGCGGCGGTCGTCGGTTGTCTGCCTGAATGAGTCCTGGTCCGATGCTTGTGCGGCTTGTCTGCGGCATAGGCGCCGAACGGCGTCCCGCCGAGACAAATGGCCGCAATAATGGCGCTCGAAGTCGTCACGCGGGTAACCGGCCGCTCAGGGCCGCCTTATGAGTGGATTGGATGATTGGTAATCTCCTGTTGTTAACGACGTCGTTATTGACGTCGTTTGGGAGGTGAGCATGGGGCAGGAGATCCTGATTGACGTGGAGCGTCGACGGCGCTGGGCTGTGGCGCGGAAGCTGAGCATCCTGTCGGAGGTTGGTGTGGACGGGGCTACGGTATCTGATGTGGCCCGCCGCCACGACCTGACGCGGCAGCACCTCTACCAGTGGCGGAACTGGCTGCGGCAGCACTCTTCTGTTGCTGCTCGAGATGTCCGTTTTCTTCCGGTTGAGTGCATGGATGACAGGGGCGCCGTGGCAGGGCCTGCTGATGTGACCCGTCCAGGACGGGTGGACATCGTGCTGCGCAACGGGCGGACGATCGGGGTTTCGGGGGATCCCCCGGATGCCTTGCTGGCGCGGATCATCCGGATTGCGGAGACGGCATGATCAGCCTGGGCAACGGCGTTCGCGTCTACCTGGCGTGTGGCGTGACCGACATGCGCAAGGGGATCTCGGGACTGGCGGCCCTGGCGCAGGACGTCCTGCGCCAGAACCCCACCTCCGGCGCGCTCTTTGCCTTTCGCGGTCGCAAGGGCGACAGGATCAAGCTCCTGACCTGGGATGGCCAGGGGTTCTGCCTGTATTACAAGGTTCTTGAGATCGGACGTTTTCCATGGCCGTCGCCGGCCGAGGGTGTGGCCCGGCTGACATCGGCACAGATGGCGATGCTGTGGGAGGGTATGGACTGGAGACGGCCGGCGTGGTCGGCACCGCCCTCGCGGGTCGCCTGATTTTTCTGCCTGTTCGATCGCGGAATTCTTTGTTTTTCAGTGGTTTTCCGCTATTCTTCGGACATGGCGACCAACCCCGGAACCCTGCCCGACGATCTTGCCGCGCTCAAGGCCATCATCATGGCCCAGCAGGTCGAGATCGCCCGGCTGTCGACGTCGGAACGGGCTTATGATGCGCTCATCCAGTCGCTCAAGATCCGCATCGCCCGCCTGCAGAAA
>NZ_SLZN01000030.1 GCF_004346035.1 Acidomonas methanolica
CAAAGCCAGCCCCCTTCCCGGCTCTCATCTTGAATCAGATCACGCCGCCAAGGGGAATCCCTAACGATTCAGTTCGTGCAGAAAACGCTCTAGCGACTGCTTACCGCGCGGCCGGGGCCGGGTCGCGGGACCGGACGAGACAGGCGTCGGACCGGATGAAGCGATCCTGCGTCTTCTGGAGACGTAGGATCAGAAAAGCCAGCACGGCGGACAGGACGACGCTTTCGAACAGGAAATAGCCGAGCGGAATCCCGAGAATCGTGAAAGCGAAAAGTCCGAAAGTCCGATAATTGGCGCAGAGGACAGACCAGCGCCGGACCACGGGGGCAAAGGTGGCGCGATACCTGGCCCTCAGCCACGCTTCCTGCTCCGGTCCATTCCCTGTCCCGGGGTCCAGGCGCGGCCCGAGGGCGGCGTGAAGCGCGGCGGCGTGACCGGAGAACATCCGCTGCGCTCGGGCATAGACGGCATGGAGCGCGCCGCCGGCATGAGCGGTGGGCAAGGCGAGAGGCGAAGCGCCCCGGCCATGACCCCAATAATCATATTCCTGACGCTGGAACTCATATGCGGCCGATTGCAGGGCATGGCACAGCCCGGAGAAAGCCACGAGTGCCCAGACCCACGCGCCGTCCTTCCGGCTCATGACGAGGGCGAGGCCGACATAGACGGCGATGAACGTCACGTAGTCGCAAATGCCGTCCAGCACCTTGCCGGACGCGGACTGGCGGCCCGTCAGGCGGGCGAGCTGCCCGTCCGCCCCGTCCATCACGTGCCATACCAGCATGAGCGCCAGCCCCGCCCAGATCCAGAGCCGCGAGGAGTCGTGGGCGTAGCAGAACCCCGCGAACAGCCCCGCCGCCATGCCGGTCAGCGAGACGGTGTTCGGCGCGACGCCGAGACGGGCAAAGCGATAGGTCAGCCAGGTCGAGACCGGATGGATGAGATGGCGGTTCGTCGCCTCCTCGATCTCGGACGTACGCCGGACACCTCCCGGAGCGGGCCATGGGGCGGCTCCAGACCGGACGGTTCGGTTCGCAAGAGAAGGAAGGGAGTCCATGTTCATGGCTGGTTCCGGGCGCCTAGAGCCGGCCCGCGGCGAGAAGGGCTTCCGCCTTGCCGTAGGCGATCTCGTCATCCACGTCGATCCAGGGGCGGTCCCCGATATCATGCGCCAGAGCCCGACCCTGGCCCGCGAGCACGCGCATCGCGCCGGAGATGCTGTCATCCCCCGCCGCCGCGCTCGCCTCCAGCGCTGGAAAGAAGGCAGCGGTGCAGAGGAATATCCCGGTATCGAAGGCGTTGTAGCGCTCCATCAGCTTGCCGATCGCCAGGATACGCCCGTCCTCGCACAGGACCCGCGTGGCGTCCTCGGGATCGTTGAGCGGCGCGTCCACGTTGTAATCCACGCCGAGCGTCACGCTGTCCGCGACCGGGGGCGCCGCGATGAGGCCGCGCATGATCGCGGGATCGGCAAGGTGGTCGCACATGGTGAGGAGAAAGGGCCTGCCGCCCATGGCCTCCCGCGCCTTGAGGACGGACAGCCCGTTGGCGCCGCGCCACGCGTCGTTGATCACATGGCCGATCGTCAGGCCGGACCGCGCGGCGAGGGCGTCCAGCGCCGCGCGAAGCCGTTCGCCCTCATAGCCGCTGACCACCGTGAAGCGCGTCGCGCCCGCGGCGCTGGCCGAGAGGATGACATGCTCGATGAGAGGCGCGCCCCCGATCGTGACGAGCGGCTTGAGGGGGCCCTTGCTCTGAAGGCGGCTCCCCTGCCCCGCCGCGACGATCAGGCAGTCCATCAGACGGCAACCGGCTCCGGCACCGTCTCGCGGATGAACCGTTCGACCATGGCGAAGGCCACGTCGTCAGTAACCTGCTCGGGCGGATGCTTGCAGAAAAAGGCGCTGGGACCGGCCAGCACGCCGCCGATCCCGGCGTCCAGGGCGAGCTTGCAGCAGCGGATCATGTCGATCGCCACACCCGCCGAGTTCGGCGAATCCTCGACGGACAGCCGCAGTTCCAGATTCATCGGAACGTCTCCGAACAGCCTGCCTTCCATGCGAATGAAGGCGACCTTATTATCCTTCTGCCACGGCACGTAGTCGCTCGGGCCGACATGGATGTCCTCATCCGCCATCCGCTCCTTGGCGACGGCCTGTACGGCCTCCGTCTTCGAGACCTTCTTCGTGGCGAGGCGTTCCTGGTTCTTCATGTTCAGGAAATCGGTGTTGCCGCCGGTGTTGATCTGGTAGGTGTGGACGAGCTTGACGCCCCGGCGCGCGAAGATGTCCGTCAGCACCCGATGGACGATCGTGGCGCCGAGCTGCGACTTGATGTCGTCGCCGATGATCGGCAGGCCCTTCGCCGCGAAGCGCGCGGCGAAGCCGGGGTCGCTCGCAAGGAAGACCGGCATGTTGTTGATGAAGCCCACCCCCGCCTCGAGCGCGCATTCGGCATAGAAGCGCGCGGCGTCTGACGAGCCGACGGGCATGTAGTTGAGGAGAATCTCTGCGCCGCTGCGCCTGAGTTCGCGCACGACATCCTCGCGCGTGGCGTCCGGCAAATCCGCGCGGACGAAGCTGCGCTGCGGATCGCACAGCGTCATATGCGCGGAAATGCCGTCCAGGGTCGCACCCATCGCGACCGTCACGCCGGACGGCCGGAGGTTGCCGGCGAAGACGGTGGTGCAGTTCGGCGGGGCGAAGATCGCGCGATTGACGTCCTGCCCGACCTTGCGCTGATCGATGTCGAAGGCGGCGACAACCTCGATATCCCCTGCGCCGTACCCGCCGATTTCCTCATGCATGAGGCCGATCACGTCATCGCCGTGACGGTCCCGGTAATAATGAATTCCCTGGATGAGGGAACTCGCGCAATTACCCACGCCGGCAATCGCAATCTTGATGGTACGCTTCCGATTCATTGATTGTCTCTGCACCGTCGCCGACGGAAGGCCGTCAAGCGTCACTCGTTCAGTGTTTTCGCACGCCAACGCCCGGCCTGTCGGGCCGAGCCAGCTTGTTTCCCTTCCAGACGCCACGGGGCGACAGTACGCGCCCTCCTTTGCCGGAGATCTGGCAAGAAACGAATTCTTACATTTTCATGATGGGTTCTTTCGTGCGGCGGCACCTTCAGTCCAGGATGGCCGCTGTTGCGGGCAAATTTCCTAGCCTGATAGCATGCTGTCAGCCGCACGATCAACGTTCATTTTCGCAACATCTCTGAACATTGCGAAACGTCACTGTCCCGATCGCACGTCCCGACAGATGCCCTGTCTGACCAACCGATCCCGCCCGGTTCGATACGCTTTGCCTGTTTCAGATTGTGTCACGGACGATCCTGTCATGTCAACCGGGGCCGCTCCCCGTACCCTCCCGGATTTTCGCGCAGGCGGATGCGAAAAAGTCACACGCGAAGCCCATACGCTCCTTTCGCGGCCATCTCCAGACATGCTTCCCATACCGAAAAGTACAAGATAAGGCATCAACTGTCATACCGTCCTTTATTATTCCAATTAGCACGCCATATACTTTATACAAATGCATGAGGGAAATATTCATCCTTCCCACCTTCCATTTCAAGGCCGGATCGGCGGCGGGATGCGCCGCGCAAGCCGCGATCAGTCAGGATCGGAGCGATTCCAGAGGGGAAAGGCCGCTTTGACGGCCGCGAGACCGTCTGCGCGAACAGCGACCGCTCGCGGCATGAAGACCTGCGAGCGTCGAGACGGAACTTCCATCATCTTCGCAGAAAGATGCCGACCCTGGACACCAGTTGCGTGCGGTCCTTCGAATCGAGGATCATCCCCCAGAAGATCAGGGCGAAAAGACAGATTCCCGTCGCGGCCAGCCCAAATCCCGCCACTATGCCGCGCGGGATGAAGACCGCGCCGAAGAAGACGAGGACCAGAAAAACGAGACGGCGGAGCCGACGCACGGCAGGAGCGACCGGCGTGTAACAGTGTCCCGCGATTTCCATTCGGAGCACGCAATCCAGGGTGCAGCGAAGAACCCATGCCGTCGCGGCCCCCACGAGCCCGAACAGATGAAGTTGAAGGGCGAGAAGCGGCAGATAGAGAATCAGTTCCACCATCGAGAACTTGGCGTTGAGGTCTGGACGACCGATCGCGTCGAGCAATCCGGCCGCGAGACTGTCGAGACCGCTCAGCAGCACCCCGCAGCACAGCAGCGATGCGATCATCGCGCCATGGGCCGCGAATCCCGCACCCAGCCAGAGCGTGAGAAGCGGCTTGCTCAGCATGGCCGTGGCGAAGCAGACCGGGAAAAGAATACCCGCGATCGTCAGGGCACTATGGGTGAAAATATCCCGCGTGTTCGCCTCATCGACCCGGAACGACCGGGCGAAGGACGGAAATGCCGAGCCGGTGATCGCGAGCGTGACGATGGAGAAACGCCCGATCACATCGAGAGGCGTCGTGTAATAGGCGATCGCCGCCGCCGGCACCATCGCCCCGATCAGGAAACGGTCGCAGTAGCTGAGGATCGGATAGGTAATATTCGACGCTGTCATCCAGCCGCCGATTTTCCAGAGCGGCGCCAGCAGCGAAAAATGGGCGCGCGCCCGACGCAGCGACGGCATGACCCGCAGCGCGATGACCGTGTACCCGATCGTCATGGCGAACCTGCACGCCGCCAGAGCCAGCATGACCGCACAGAGGCTGTTCCAGAGATGCAGGGCGAGCAGCGGGCCGACGTAATAGAAGATGTTGATCGGAATATTGATGAGATTTGCGGCCCGGAACTGGTGAAAGGCGGAAATCACACCCCAAAGCGCGGCGTTCACCAGCACCAGAGGCGCGGTGGCGCAGAGAATCCAGATCGCATCCCGTGTTTCGATACGCAATCCGGACGAAATGCGCAGACCGTGATCCACATATAATCCGGTCAGCCCCGCGCTCACGAACGCCGCCAGCACGCCGAGACCGCCAAGCGTCAGCATGCCGGTCAAAGCGAGATCGGCGCTTTCATGCTCCCGTCCATGCGCGATGTCCTCGGCGATTGCGCGCGTCAGGGCGCGGCCGAGCCCGAGGTCGAAAATCCCGAACGAGCCGACCAGCGTGAGCGCGATCGTCATGATGCCCCATCGCGCCGTGCCGAGCAGCGCGATGAGCGACGGGATCACCAGCAACGTCACCGCGACCGGCGCCAACCGCCCGATGACGTTCCACATGGCGCTATGCATCACCCCGGCGGTGCGGATGACGTTGGGGGCGGCCTCACTCATGGCGGAGCGTCAACGCGGGCGGAACGCCGGCAGCGCCGGGCCGTACACCGCGCCCGGCCCCTGCATGACGGCAACGCGGCCGCGAACGCCATAGGTTGAGGCCGGAAACTGCACGGCGTTATACGGGCTCGTGCTGCTGATCCAGTAATCGCCACCCGCCTTGCCGCCGGAATGGTTCATCAGCACGAAGGAACCGGCGGACATGTAAAGCGCCCCCGCGATCTGCCCCTCCACCGCGCGCAGTTCGATGACCGGATGCGAGGATATTTCGGTTTCGATATGTCCGTCGAAAGTGAAAAGCCCGGCGATGATGGCTGTGGTGCCGTTATAATCCCAGCGACAGCCCAGCCAGTCGATCTCCATGCCGCCTTCATCGTCGATCCCGATGCGATTGTTGAAAATCCCGGTATCCTCGAAGGTGATCCGCTCGCCCGCATCCACCGCATGCGGCACCGTATAGATTCCGATCTCGTTGTTATGGACCTGCATATGGGAAAGCCCGACGCCATAGGCATGATTGCCGAACGTGATGCCGCGCCTGAAACCGGAGACCGAAACGTTCTCCACCGTCAGGTCGGCGGCGCGGATATTGCTGTCGTCCTTGTTGTCGAAAACGATTCCGTCCACGCCGTCCGCCCCGAGCAGTTCGAGATGATCGAGACTGTTGGGCGCGGTGTCGTAACTTTCCGCCGCATCGCCATCCGATGTCACCAGGATCGCGGCGCTCCCCCTGGCAAGTCCCGCCGCGTCCAGAACGCCGTTGCGCAGCGTCATGTGCAAAGGATCGATCCTGAGCGTTTCCGTCAGCCGGTACCGTTGCCCGTGCAGATCGACGATGCATAAGGGCGCGCCATGCTCACAGGCCCGCAGCATTTCGGCGGGGCCCGGCGCGGCGGCCGCAGCGCAAGGCGCCGCTGCCAGAATAACCGCCAGACCCGGAAGAAACCCGCGCATCAGGCCTGTTTCTCGGCGTCGGGCCGCCATCTCACATCCTTCGCACTCGCCCGCCGTTCCCGCGCGGCCCGCGCGGCGTCCCGCGAGAAATACCCTTCCATCCGGCCGACGAACGTGCCGATGTAATATTGAACGAGATCGCGGCGGCCCCGCACCGCGCTCACGACGACGCCCCCCAGCGAGCGGATCATCATCGTCGCGACGAAACGTGGCGGCATCGCGTCCTTGCGCATCACATAGCCCATGCCGCGCGCATAGGCGCGGGCGCGACTGCGGTTGATTGTCGTGGATTTGTCCATGTGGCGGACCAGCAGATCCCGGTCGAAGACGCCGCGCCCCCCCGCCTCGATCATGCGGATCGCAAGATCGGGACCCTCCGCCGAACCGTAGCGGCACCCGATCCCGAGATTGGCGTCCCAGCCGCCGACGGCCTCGTAAAGCGAGCAGCGCATGAAGAGATTGAACTCGATGAGGCCGATCCAGGCGTTGAGAGGCGTGAGATCCTGGCTGCGTCCGAGCCACCGCCCCATCGCGGTGGGCTTGCCGTCGAGATTGAGGACGGCACCCGTGACGAATCCCAGTTCGGGATCGTCCCGGAAATGCCGATCCACCTTCGCGAGCGTATCCGGTTCGAAGATGCAGTCGTCATCGGGAAAGGCGAGGATCTCGCCCACAGCCGTCCGCGCCGCGACATGGCCGACATAGCGGAGCTTGCGGACGTCCGACCGCACATGCCGGACTGGAAACAGCGCATTGTAGCGCGCGATGACGTCCTCGAAGATATCGCTGTCGCTCTGATCGACGACGATGACCTCGAAATCGCGGGTCGCCTGCCTGGTCAGACCTTCGAGGAAATCGCCCAGTTCCTTGACCCGGTCGACCGTTCCCACGATGAATGAAAATCGCATGTGCTTTCCTTATCGTCCCGACGTCAGTGTAAGAACCCGCTCCGGCGCGACGCGGCGCCGGAGCAGATCGAGCAGCCCGAGAAGATTGCCCCGCGCCCGGCCGCGCCGGTCGGCATAGGGCTCCGGATTCACGCTCCGGACCGTGTTGATCAGCAGATGGCGGCCCGCGCTGCGCAATGCGTGGTCCCACGGATATGTGCCCTTGGCCGCGAGATAGATCGGATTGACCACCTGCGAATAGCCCAGCCGCAGGCCGGACGTCTTGCCGCGCTTGCTGCCGAGATGCACGCCCTCCGCCCGCATGGCGCGGATGATCCGGCCGCGGCTGCGGTCACGGAGCGCGCGCGAGAAATCCATGTCCTCATACCAGCCATAGAGCGGCAAACGCTCGTCGAAGCGCAACCCGGCCGCGCGGATCGCGTCGAGACGGAAGGCCATGTTGCACCCGTAGGTGTTGAACGCCTCGATGACGGCGTCCGCCGGGGCGTCGGCCGGACGCCGCAACCATTCGAGCGCGTATTCGGCCGTCAGGCCCGGTCCCTTCGCGCCGTCCTCCAGCACGCGGCCCGTCACGCCAACGATGCGCGAATCGCTGCGGAACGCCGCAATCATCTCCTCAATGTAAGTCGGCGCGAGGAAGAAATCATCGTCGAGAAACAGGACGATATCCGCCTCGTTCGCGATCGAATCGAGAATGGCGTTGCGCTGGGCCGTCAGCCCCAGCCGCCCGGTGAGGAAACGGAGCACGCCCTCCGGCCAGTTCTGCGGCGCCGCGATCCCCGCGATGTCGCCGGGCGTGGCATGGCTGATGACGACGGTGTCCGGCCGCATTGTCTGGCGGCCCAGATCACCGATCAGCGCGGCGAGGACCTCCGGCCGCCCGCTGGTCGCGATCCCGATGGCCACGCGCGGATGATCCGTCAGCGGCGTGCCCGCGTCATCCGCGAGCACCTCGCGCGACAGGGCGACGTGCCGCAGGGCGTAGGCCGCGGAATTGACGGCGTCGCGAATCCGCTGCTGCCCGGCGAGGGCCATCTCCCGCCGCAGCCCGGCATCGGCGGCGAGCGCCTCGATCGCCTCGGCCAGCGCGGCGGGATCGCCCGGCGGCACATAGCGGACAGCCTGGTCATCGAAATAATCCCGCAGCCCGCCGACATCGGTGGCGACGACCGCGATCCCGCGCAGAAAGGCTTCCTCGATCACCGTGATGCCGGAGGCGTGGCGGTTCGGCTGCAAGGGAACGACCACGATATCCGATGAATCGTACAGCTCCATCAAGGCACCGTTGTCGCGCGCCGAGACGAGCCGCGCGCGCGGTGCCTCGTGGAACGCACGCGACGCTTCCCTGCTGCGCGAGGCGACGCGCAGTTCCGCTTCGGGCAGCCGCGTCATCGCCGCGGCGAGCACCGGCCAGTCGCGATGCTCGTCATTGCCGAGCGCTACCAGCCGCAGGGGCACGGCTTCGGCGCGTGGGGCCGGGGCGCGCATCTCGTCGGCGCGGATGCCGAAGATCGTCTGCTCGGCGCGCAGGAAGGGGAACAGGGCGCGCGCATCCGCAAGATTCAGTGCTGAAAGAACGGTCAGCACATCCAGACGCCGCAGAAGCCAGCGGAAGAAGAGACGCCGGGGCCAGGGCTGACGCCTCCAGCGTTCCACCAGCCAGACCACCTGCCCGATGACGCGCGGCGGCCGCGCCGGACGCAGGAGGCGCAAGGCGAGGAGCACGCCCAGCGTCTGCGATTCCGCATGCGTCCAGACCACATCCGCTGCGAGCAGCCCATGCCTGTTGCGCCAGACATGGACGAGATCGAAACCGAGCACTCCCCGCACGAGATAGCGCCGCAGCCGCGCGAGACGCGATTCTGGCGCGTCTTCGGAATAGACGACCGAGACGTCCGGCCCGGCGGCGCGGTCATAGCCATAGGCCTGAGGTTCGTTGATGCCGAGAATCTTCCCGTCTTCCCAGCGTTTGCGCCAGGACGCACCGCCGAAACCATAGGCAAGCTGGACGAAGGCTTTCAACGGCGTCACCTCAATACGCTCCCACTACGATCACCTTTTCTTCTTTCCGGCGCGCCGCCATTTCCGCCGCGCCTCGCGCCTTCACGGCATGGGTGCGGTCCGGGACTTCATGGCAGGCATGCTCGCCGCCACGCAAAGTCAGCGTATAACGCGCGTTCACCACCGCGACGAAGCGCGCGCCCGCATTCCAGCGCGCAAGATGCCCACCCGCCCGGACAGGAACCGGATCCGAGATAAACATTCTTTTGCCATTCGCGTCGGTGACGCTGCACCACAGCAGCGCCTTCGGCGGGGCGGCATCCGGAGCGACGTCCCCGGACGCAATATCCCCCGGAGCAATATCCCCGGGACCAGCCTCCTGCGCGGCCGCCATGCCGACCGGCAGAAAGACGCAAACGGCCAGAAGCACCGCCTTACGCATGGCGCAGCTCCTGCTGAATGATGTCGAGAAACTGGTCCGCCGCGCGCTCCCAGCGATAGAGCGCCGCTTGCCGCCGCCCCGCCTCGCGCAATGCCGCCGCGCGCGCGGGATCGTCCAGAATTTCCAGCACCCGCGCCGTCAACTGCGCCGGGGTCGCGCCATAAAGCGCCGCCTCGCCGCAGATTTCCCGCAGAACCGGAATATCCCGCGCGACGACCGGACAGCCGCAGGCCATCGCCTCGACGGGCGGCAGGCCGAACCCTTCATAGATCGACGGAAAGACGAAGCATGCCGCGTTCTCATAAAGCCCGCGCAACTCGCCATCGGACACGCGACCGACATAGATCGCCGTCGCCAGCCCGGCCTCGCCCCCCTGCCCGGCGTTGCTGAACACGCGTCGATCCACCCCTCCGCTGATGACGAGCTTGCGCCCCTGCCCGGCAAGGGTAGCGGCCAGATCGCCCAGCGCCGGGAAATCCTTGTGCGGCGCGTTGTTGCCAACGGCGAGCACATAGCCGCCACGCGCCAGCCCGTGACGCCGCAGCGCCCCTTCATCGGCGGCGACACGGGTGGCATGGTCGGCGCCCTCCGTCACGAGGCCGATCCGTTCCGGCGCGATCCGCAAATGCCGCGCGATGTCGCCGCGCGCGAAATGCGAGACCGTCACGATCCGCGTACGACCCAGCGTCAGGGCGCGATGCAGCAGTTTGTAATAGATCCGGAACGGACGCGAATAGGAATGAGGGGTCGAAAACACGCCCGCGTCATGGATCACCACGATCTGCCGTCGCCCGGACACGAGCGGCAGTAAGGGCGCGGTATTGCCGAAATTGACCAGCAAACCGCCCGCCGCCGCGCGGGGCAGTTCGAACTGCTCCCAGGGAGGGCCGCCCAACCGCCCGACGCGACGCATCTCCAACCCGCCGCTGCCCGCCGCATCGATCTCGCCTTTTCCCGGCATGAGCAGAACCGGGCGCGGCAGCCTGTCCGGCCAGCGCACGGCGAGGGCGCGCGTCATCTCGGTGGCGAAACGCTGCACACCGCTCAGGGACTGGACGAGAAAACGGCCGTTCAGAAAGACGGTCGGCGTGGCGCGCGCGATCATCCCGCCGCGGCCAACGCCTTGTAACGCGCATAGACGCCCATCCGCCCGCCTTCGTCGCCGCGCAGATTGTCGAGCTGGACGCCCGTCAGCACGGCGCCGAGGCATCGCGCGTCATAGGCCCGCAGAAGCCGCGCCGCCTCGACGACGGACGCCGCATCCGTGCTCTGCCATTTGACCGCCAGGATCACGCCGTCGGCCATGGACGCCACCGCTCCGGCCTCCGGAAAAGCGAGAACCGGCGGCGTGTCGATGATGATCTGATCGTACACCGCGCGATGGCTCTCGATGAACGCGCCGATCGCCGCGAAATCGAGCGCGTCCCGGCGGCGAAGCCGGGGCGCGGCCAGCACGTCGACTCCCGGCCGCACATTGGAGAAAAAGCTCTTTTCCCCGCCGGAGACGCCGAACATCCGCAGCACGCTGGGGTTATAGGGATCGCAATCGATGACGAGCGCCCGCTGCCCGCGCGCGGCCATGCTGGCGGCCAGGGAGATCGAGAGAGTCGTCTTGCCCTCGCCGCCCTGCGCCGAGGTCACGACCACCACCTGGGCGCGCAGCGCGATCTGCCCGAAGCTGAGCATCGTGCGGATCGCATTCAGCATCTGTGTGTAGACGAAATCCTCATCGCCGAATTGTTGCAGCATGTTGCCCTTGAAATTGGGCAGGATGCCGATGCCGAAGAGATGCGTCCGCTGCTCCAGCTCGGCCAGCGTGCGGATGCCGCGCCGCCCGCGATCGCGCAGGAGCGCCGCCCCGACGCCCGCCGCCAGCGCCAGAACCAGCGCGATGGCCCCATATTCCTTGCGCGGCGGCCCGGCAGGCGCCAGAGGCACCTCGCCCGGAGTGATGACCCGCACCTCGGCCTGCTGGATCGTCGTTTCGGCCGAAATCTGCGTCAGCCGCGAAAGATAGTCGCGATAGACGGACTGCGCCGCGGTCGCCTCGCTCAGAAGCTGGCGCAGCTTGATATTCGCCCGCCCCTCGGTGGTGACGTTGGACTGAAGGCCTTGCGTCTGGGCCTTCAACGCATCGACCCGCCCCTGCGCCGCCCGGACCTCATAGTCCAGCCCATGCAGAATCCGCCCCGTATCCGCGGCAATCTGGGCGCCGATGCGCGCCGATTGCGACTGCGCCGCGCGCAGTTCCGGATTCTGCCCCAGCGCCGTGGTCGAAAGCATCGAGATGCGCGCATTCACGGTGGCTTGCTGGAGTGCGAGATTCTGGATCAGCTGCGAGCCGGTCACTGCCGAAAGCGCGCCAGCATCCCCGCTCGCGGCGGCGGCCGATGCCTGCCTGTATTGCGCCTGCACGCGGGCCAGATCCGCCTCCGCCGTGCCGAGTTCGCGGTTCATCTGCGCCAGCCGTGCATCCGCCGGGGTCATGGGCAGGGTCTCGCGCCCACGTTCCTCCCCGCCTTCCGCGATCGGATTCAGCCCCTGCTCTTCCCGGTAGCGCGAGACCGCCTGTTCGGCCTGCTCCGCCTGATGCCGCAAGGGGGCGATCTGCTCCTCGAGCAACTCGCTCGCATGCCGCGCCGCGTCGATCTTCGCCTGACGCTCATAGCTCAGATAGGCCGCGACATAGGCATTGGCGATCGCCGCCGCCCGTTGCGCGTCCGCCGCACGGGCGACGACGTCGATAATGGTCGACCGGCCGTCATTCGATATACGGACGTGACCCATCAGCATGGCGGCGGTCAGGCGGAAACGCTGCGTCGCGGTCAAGGGTTCGGGGTGTTTCTTCAACCCCGCGCGAATCATCAGCCGCGTCAGTGCCGAGGGCTGAATCGCCTGCCGGTATTCGTCCGTATCCTCCAGCCGCAGCGAGCGCGTCACCATCTCCGCGATGACGGGACTGCGGAGAATGCCGACCTGCGTGTTGATCGCGACGAGATCGACCGCCTGGTCCGCGTAGGGATTTTGCGGGGTGGCGGAAATCATCTGCCGCGCGCCGACCATGACCTCGGTCGCCGATTCGTAATAGGGCTTCAGCGTGACGATCCAGCCGGCCGCCGCCAGCAAAATGATGCCGGCGACCAAGATCATCGCCAGCTTCTGCCGGCGGATGATGGCGAACACGCGGCCGACGCTGATGAAGTCCTCGTTCCCTTCCGGGCCTCCGGGCGGGGCGAAGCGCAATTCCGCCCCAATCGGTTGGGACGGCATGATCGACGTCACGGCGCGATGAGTCATCGGGATCACTCTGTTCAGGACTCAGCGCGCGCCGCGTCGCTGCAGCACCGCCGGGACGGTTTTGGCCAGGATCGCTACGTCGTGCCACAAAGTCCAGTTGCGAACATACCAGCGATCCAGTTCCACCCTGCGGGCATAGCTGGTGTCACTCCGGCCGCTCACCTGCCACAGGCCCGTGATGCCCGGATGGGCCGCATAATAAAATTCGATTTCCTCGCCGTAATGCCGCATTTCCGCCCGCACAATGGGGCGCGGCCCGACGAGACTCATCTCCCCGCGCAATACGTTCAGGAGCTGCGGCAATTCGTCGAGGCTGGTCTTGCGGATGAAATGTCCGATTCGCGTGATGCGCGGATCGCGGCTCAGTTTCTGCGTGCGGTTCCACTCCTCGGCGGCCTCCGGATCGGTGGCCAGAATCCGCGCCAGGATCTCGTCGCCGTTGCGGGCCATGGAGCGGAATTTCAGGCAGCGGAACTCGCGTCCGCCGCGTCCGATACGGCGATGTCCGTAGATCGGCTGCCCGCCATCGAGGGCGATGAGAACATAAAGAACGAGAAAGACCGGCGAGGCGATCAGCAGGATGAGGGCCGCCGCGATCATATCAAACGCCACCTTCACGCCACGCAGGATGGGGTCTTCGAGATTGCTGCGATAGGAGAGAAGGATCGTGTCGTGACTGAAATAGGCGGCGGTGCTGAAAGAATGCGCCGGCAGGTTGGCGGTCGGCGGAATGGCCACGAACGGGATGCGCCGCCGCGTGAGGCATTCGATCAGTTCGCTCCCCTCGGCTGAAGCCGGCTCGACGCAGAGCAGGATGCGGAACGGACCGTCGCGGCCGAGCGTGGGAGAACGGGAAATCTGCCGGAGCGCCTCGTCCGGCGAGAGGGCGCCGACGATCTTGTAGCCGGGCAACGATTCACTGTCGATCACGCGGCGCGCCGTCTCCACATCCTCGGGACTGCCCACCGAGATGATCGGAATCTGCCACAAGCCGAAACGATGCAGCACGCGGCGGCAATATTGGCGCCCGGCCTCGGCCAGAAACGGAAACAGGAGCCAGGGTAGCAGCAACTCGACACGCGGGCCGTTCAGATCGAACGCGAACGCGCAGAAACCCGCGGCGAGCAGCGCGAAGCCGGAGACCGCGATCAACCGCCCGAACTCGCTCCAGAAGGAACGGCGCGAGGTGTAGACACCAGCCAGCACGAAATACAGCAGGATGCAGAGCGCGATGGGCAGCGTATGCACGAGCGCCAGATGGAAGTGCCGCGTGACCGGCGTCAGATCCGGCGCGCGTCCCGACACATCGCGCATTCCCCGCGCGAGGAACACGCCGAACCAGACCGACGCCGCGAGTGCCGCCGCGTCGCTGGCTATCAGCAGGCAACCCGTCGCCCGCGCGCACCACGGATGCAGCATGAGGGCGGCGAGCCTCTGCGCCGCCGAGACCGTTTCGACACCCGCGTCAATCACCCTTCCGACCGGCGGACGCCGAATATCCACCCCGATCATTACTTCACCTTTCCTCGCCGACATTCGCCACCTCGCTCATTCGATGAGAAAATTACCGAGATATAAATCGGACTACCGGCGGTCGTTTGTAAATGTCCCGATACCGCTATGTCATTCCATGAGGGCAAGCTGTATTGCCCGACGGAAACTCTTCGGGAGCTATAGCGCGGCGGTCTGCGGCGAAGACAATTAATAAAGCATTAAAGCATAGAAAACAGGAATTTTTCCGCATGCCCCGGATGGGTCTGGCGTCCATGAGATCCATCTGTTAATTTTTTTGCGATAATCTGAAGAGCCCGTTCGAACGCGGAGTATATGTGCTTGGTCCCGGTCTTCCGCACGGTAATATTAGCCGCAGCAATGCTGGCGTGCGGCGTGGCGAGGGCGCAGATCATCACGCAGAATCTCTCCGCGCTCGGCGGTCCGCCCGACGACCCGGCCATGGACGCCCTTCAGGCCGACACGCTTCAGCGCTATGCCGCGCAGGGCTGGAATTTCGGCCCGCTCTCGGTGCATGGCTACGCGTCCCAGGGCGTCGGCTACACCAACAACGCGGATCGACTCTATGGCGGTCATCCAAGCGTCGCCCTCCAGACCAACGCGGAACTGGGCGGTCGCCTGCTGGAAACCGCAGGACGGACGGACGTGATGCTGAGCGTCAATTCGCTGCATTACCCGAGCCGAAGCATCCAGGACCGGACGAACTGGACGGCCGGCCTGCAAGGATACCGCGATTTCGGCATGAACCGCCTCTCCTACAGCTACAACCATCAGAAGCTCACCCAGATGCCGACCGATCTCGGCGCCGCCGCGCTGGACCGCCCCGTTCCCTACCGGCTCGATGCCTTCGATCTCAATCTTCTCGTCCCGACTCGCGGCAGGATCTCGATCGTGCCGGATGTGCGGCTCAACAGCTTCAACTTCGATAATATGAGCACCACCGACCCGTATCTCCGGCAAGCCTATCGCAACCGCGTCGTCGTCAGCGAAGGCGCCGCCCTGCGTTACGCGCTCGCGGATGACAGCGCGCTGCTCGCTCTCATGCAGGGCACGGAAATCCGCTACACGAACGACCAGCTCCACCTTCCGTCACGCGATTCCAATGGCCTGGCGGCGCTCGCGGGCTATGAATATTCCGGCGCCGGGCTGTGGCGCGTGCGGATGGTCGGCGGTTATCAATATCGCCGCTACGCCAGCGCGCTCTACAAGCCGATCGACACGTTCTACGCGGAGGTCGACGGGCGATGGGTTCCGACGCGGCTGACGCAAGTCACCTTCAGCCTGTCGCGCGGCATCGCGGACAGCGCGGCGGAATCGGTCGTCGGCTTCATCTACACGACCGCCTCCGTCAGGGTGCGCCATGTCTATGCGCGGAATATCGTGCTGGAAGCGGGGGTCAGCGTCCAGCAGGGCGGCGGCCCCTCCACCCCGGAAATCTTCCGCGGCACGCCTCTGTACATGGAGCGCAGATCGCAATCCAACGTGGCGTTCGATCTCAGCGGCGGCTGGTCGATCGACCGTCATTTTGTACTTGGTCTCCAGAACCAGTTCCTGAATGCCAACGCCGTCGGCAGCACCCGATATAATATCGACACCGCGACATTGACTCTTCACTATTACCTTTAGACGGGAACCAGCCCGATTTCCCCCCCCTCCCCGCTTTTCAAGGATACGTTCTCCATGCCGACCTCCCGCAGAAACCTTCTGCTCGCCCTGTCCGCAGGGGTTCTGCTTGCCGGATGCGCGCCGGGAAGCGGGCTGGAACCCGTTCCGCCCTATGATCCGGCGCAATACCGGCTGGGCACGGATGACGAGGTGCGGGTGATCACCTACGGGCAGGACCAGCTCACCGGCGATTTCCGGATCGACAGCGCCGGCAGGATCGATCTGCCGCTTCTGGGTGACATTCGGGCCGCCGGGCTGACGACGCCCGAACTCGCCGATCAGATCCGCGCCGGCCTTCGTCAAAAAGGCATCCTGCGCGACGCGGATGTGGCGGTGCAGGTGACGGCCTATCGCCTCGTCTCCATCATCGGCGAAGTGGCCCATCCCGGCCAATACGCCTATCAGCCCGGCATGACCCTGCTCTCGGCGGTCGCCGCCGCCGGCGGGTTCACCTACCGCTCATGGCAGAAAAGCGCCTATGTCGTGCGCCAGGAGGGCGGGCATGTCGTCACCGGCTCCCTGCTGCCGCAGGATTTCGTCAAGCCGGGCGACGTCATCAAAATCTATGAAAGGCATTTCTGATGCCGCGCCGCACTCATGCCAGTGTTCAGCGAAGCAGAAACAGGCACAGCAGACCCCAGAAGAGTGCGCCGAGCAGCACGGCCAGTGCCATGCCGGCACCGTCCGGCGCGCGCTCGCCCGCCGCTTTCGCGCGTCTACGGGGCGGATGAACAGGCCGCTCCTTGGCGCATTCCAGAACGGTGGCGCTTGTCCCCACCCGAGAATGGTTGGATAATATCGACATGACACCCGCCCGCGTTGCGATCGTTCACGAATGGCTTGAAAACTGGGCCGGTTCGGAACATGTCCTCGAACAACTAATAAAGTGTTACCCTCACGCCGATCTTTTCGCGATTGTTGATTTTCTGCCCGCCGCCGACCGCGAGAAACTCGCCGGAAAGCGGCCCCGCACGACATTCATCCAGAAGCTTCCCTTCGCGCGCAAACTGTTTCGTCATTATCTAGGCCTCATGCCGCTCGCTGTCGAGCAGCTCGACTTTACCGGCTACGATATCGTCATCTCCAGCCATCATGCGGTCGCCAAAGGCGTCATCACCGGACCGGACCAGCTCCATGTCAGCTATGTCCACTCCCCGATGCGCTATGCCTGGGATCTTCAGAACACCTATCTCCGCCAGAGCAAGCTGACGCGCGGGCCGCTCAGCCTCTATGTGCGCTGGCTGTTCCACCGCCTGCGGAACTGGGACGTCCGCGCCGCCAGCGGCGTGGACCTGTTCGTGGCCAACTCCCACTATATCGCCCGCCGCATCCGCAAGACATGGCGACGCCACGCCTTCGTCCTGCCGCCCCCGGTCGATGTGAGCCGCTTCTCGCCGGGGCCGAAGGAACGCGGCGATTACGTGATGGTCGCGCGGCTCGTCCCTTACAAACGGGCCGATCTCGTCATCGAGGCGTTCAGGCGGATGCCGGACAAACGGTTGCTCGTGATCGGCGACGGGCCGGAACGGGCGCGGATCGACGCCCTGGCCGAAGGCGCGGCCAATATCGAACTGCGCGGCCACGTCCCCTCCGGCGCGCTCGTCGAGGCGTTGCAGGGCGCGCGCGCCTTCGTCTATGCCGGGGAAGAGGATTTCGGCATCTCGATGGTGGAGGCGCAGGCCTGCGGCACGCCGGTCATCGCCTACGGGCGCGGCGGCGCGTGCGACATTGTGATCGCGGGCGAAACGGGCATCCTGTTCCCCGACCAGACGGCCGAGTCGATCATCGCCGCCATCGCCCGGTTCGAGGCGACGCCGACATGGGAACCGGCGCTCTGCCGCGCCAATGCCGAGCGGTTCTCCGAGGAGATCTTCCGCACGCGTTTCATGGAACTGGTGGACGCGCAATGGGCGGAATTCATGTCCGGCAACTCGGCCGGCAACTCGGAATGACGCGCGTCACATGGGCGTGACCGCGATGGGGCTGGTTTTCTGGCCTCTCAGTTTCCTCTTCTGGAACAGGCCGCAGAGGCTGCTCGAACTCGCATTGTTCGGCGGCATCTTTTCGGCTGCCTCCGTGCTGACCCTCGGCGGGATGGGGCTGCAACCCTCGGCCGCGCCCTCCTTCTGCTTCATCGCCTATATCGGCCTGCAACTCCTGCTGGGCGCGCGCTTCCCGATGGCAGGCCGCGTGCTCCATCTTTGCCTGCCGCTTCTTGTCATAGGCGCCTGGACGCTCGCCGGCTCCATCATCCTGCCCCGCGTCTTCGAGAACCAGGTTCTCGTCTGGCCACAGAAGCTGGACGCCGTCGGCACCCAGATGCTGCTCGCGCCGAGCCGCGGCAACTACACGCAGGATTGCTACGTCATCCTGAATCTCGTCATGTTCGTGCTGACCTCGCTTTTCCTCATGCGGCGCGAGGCGGATTTGCGCAGGCTTCTGGAGATTTATATTCTCGGTGGCGCCGTAGTCTGCCTCATCGGCGCCTGGGAAGCGGCGGAACGCCTCGCCCATGTGCCGTTTCCCGAGACGTTCCTGTACTCGAATCCCGGCTGGGCGATCCTGAACACGCAGATGACCGGCCCCGTTCCCCGCATCAATTCCACCTATCCGGAACCCGCCGCGTGCGCGACGGCGCTTACGGGCGTGCTCTACGCCACCGTCTGGTCGGTGCTGCGGGGATATGGCGGCTGGATCACGCGCGCTGTGGTGGTGCTGAGCGCCCTCACCCTGCTGGCGACCACCTCGACGACCGGTTATGTCGCACTGGCCGCCGGCATCGTCATGCTCTTCGCCTACGCCATCATCACCCATTCGCCCCGCCTCCTGCGGCGTCTCGCCCTCTTCATTTCCGTGGCGGTACTGTTCTTCGGCGGCGCCACGGCCACCCTTGCGGTCTTCGCGCCGGACGTCATCCGGGCGGCGCAAGACGTCATGACCGATACGATGGATAAAAAGAACAGCCTTTCCTACAAGGAACGCTCCCAGAAGGACGCCGACGCCATGACGGCCTTCTACCAGACCCATGGGCTGGGTACCGGCTGGGGCAGCAACCGCTCATCCAGTCTCATACCGAGCTTTCTGTCCACGATCGGCATCGTCGGCTTGGTGGGGCTACTCTTCGCCGACTGGCAGCTCCTCCGCGCCGCGATAGCGGCCCTTCGCGCCTCCGGGCGCAGGCAGAGCACGGAGGCCTGGGTCATCGAGGCCACGATCTGCGCCCTGCTCGGACGGATCATGGGAAACGTCGTCTCCGGCCCGTCGCTCGGCACGCTCGATCTCTATATTCTGGTCGCGATGCTCGTCGCGGCCACGGTCCGGTTGCGTGCCGCCGGCCGACAGCCCGCAAGTGTCGGGGCCGATGGCTGATCTCATCGGTTATATCAGCGATTTCGGGGACGAGTACCTGCTCTGGCCGCTGATCGGGATCGGCGCCGCGATCCTCGTCTGGCAGAAGCGCTTTCGCCTCGCCGCCGCATGGCTGGGACTCGCCGTGGCGAGTTTCGGCACTGTCCTGATGCTCAAGCTCCTCCTCGAAGCCTGCGGCCGCCATCCGGACCATCCGCTCTACAGCCCGAGCGGCCATACGGCCGGGGCGACCTTCGTCTTCGGCGGCATGGCGGTCCTGTTTTTCCCGTCCGCCCTCGCCGCGCTTCCGGCGGCGATCGCCGTGGCGGCCCTCATCGGGGCGACGCGGCTTTTCCTCGGCGCGCATGACCTCCCCGAAGTCCTGGTCGGCGGCGCGATCGGGCTGGGCGGGGTCGCGGCCCTGTTGCTCGTGCGGTTGCGGCTGGAAGGTACGGCAGGACGGCCGGCGGCATCGGCGACGCAGATTTGCGCGCTGTTCGCGGGATGCGTCGCCACGACGGTCTTGCTGCACGGCGTCCGCTCGCCGGCAGAGCGGTGGATCGAACAGGTCTCACACCAATTTCTCCGACCCCTGGCATGCTCTCCCGCAACGCCGGACGAGTCAGGTGGCGCATCATGAAACGAGACGGATTTCTCGCCCGCGCCGCGCGCCGCGCGGGCGTCTTCCTCGACGAGGAGGCGGAGATCGAACATGCGCGGGAACTGCTCGCCGCCCGACGCAGCCCGCAGGCGATCGCCCTGCTCGCGCGGCTGGCAGGCAAGGGCCGGACGGAGGCGCAATATTTCCTCGGCAATCTGTACCTCGCCGGGGAACATGTTCCGCCTCATCTCGGCGAAGCGCTGCGCTGGATCGAGGCGGCGGCGCAAGCCGGGCATCTCAATGCGCAGTTCCAGATGGCGCTCCTGAATCAGGCGGGCCGCGCCAAGGCCCCTACGGCGGAGGCGGACCCGTTCGGCAAGGCCGCCGCTGCCGCGCCCGACCATGAAAGCGCGCTGAATTGGGCGCTGCGCGCCGCCGGGGCGGGCCATACCGACGCGCAGGCGCTGGCGGCCCAGATCCTCCTGAGCGGCCCGGAATCCCTGCGCGACCCGCCGCGCGCGCTCGATCTCTACCGCCAGTCGGCGGAGGCCGGCAACGTGCACGGGCTGCAAGGATACGGCGTCCTGCTCCTGAACCGCGCCAGGGACAGGGCCGACCGTGAGGACGCCGTGCGCGTCGTACGTCTGGCGGCCGAAAAGGGCTCGGCCCAGTCCCTTTACATTCTGGGGATGATCGCCGAACAGGGGCGGGACGAACCCGCCGACCCGGCAGCGGCGGCCGCCCTGTTCGCGCAGGCGGCCGAGCTGGATTTCGTCCCGGCCCAGCGGAAACTCGGCATCGCCCTTTATAACGGCATCGGCGTGGCCGCCGATCCGCACCGGGCGGAAACCTGGCTCCGCAAGGCCGCGCTCGCGGGCGATGTGGACGCCATGGCCATCGTGGGGGACATCATCCTCCAGATGGGAGCGCCCAAGCCGAACTACGCGGAGGTAACCGCCTGGTACCGCCGGGCGGCGGAGGCGGGCCACCCGGGCGCCATGGTGACGCTCGGCCAGCTTCACTGGCGCGGTCTTGGCGTGCCCAGGGACCAGCGGACAGCGGTCGAACTGTTCCGCCGCGCCGCCGCCACAGGTCATGCGCCGGCGGTGCAGCTCCTCGCCGCGCTGGACGCCGAACGCGCCAGGCCGAAACCGCCGCCCCGCGCATAATCCCTCCTCGCGCGACGCACCCGCGGCGGAGGGGCGACGCATGGACGAGGTCATGACGTGAAAAAACCGCCAAATTGTTTATAAAAAACAAATATTAACGATGTATTAACGGGACGATATGATGTTTCCTATGCCATGACAACGGCAGTCCGCGAAGCCGTCACAGGTTACGACTGGTGGGTCGGTAAATGATCTCGTTGTGCAGGGAGTTTTTTAGTCATGGCGACGACTTATTGGACGGGTACCACGTCCCACGATTTCTACCTGAATTCCAACTGGAGCGCCAATGCTTCAGTTGCCAACTATCATGACATCAACATCACCGGCATCAGCGCCTGCTCCCCGGCGCTGGCCGTCGCGTGCACACCCTCCAGCATCGTGATCCCGAGCCTCACGATCGGCGACTACGGCACCCTCGACATTACCGCGCGGAGCTGCGGCTCCAGCGAAACGTCGCCGGTGTTCTCCTCCACGTCCTTCCAGGTCTTCCAGGGCGGGTCGATCGTCGTCAATACGCCATCGGCCGTGGATCTGGGCTCCATCAACGAGCTGGGCGGCACGCTGACCATCGAGAACAATCAGGGCAACGTCTATTTCAACCCCAGCGACCGTCTGACCGGCACGGGAACGGTCAATCTCGTCAATTCGACGCTGGGCAGCCAGACCCACCAGATCAACGTCGCCGACTCGCTGACCCTCAACCTCAAGGGTCACAGCTCGGTCTTTACCGGGTTCGACGCCACCGGCGCGACCGTGAATTTCGACCCCTCGGCGCACGAGAAGTTCTTCCTCGACGGCCAGGACACGCCGATCTCGACGGCCTTCAACAATGTGTCGGCAAAGACGGAATTCGGGATCACGGCCAATACGGGCGCGACGCCGCTTTCGGCCGCCTACACGAAGAACAGCGACGGCACCTACAGCCTCGTCGTTCAGGAATCCGGCAACCACACGCTGACGCTCAGCGACGTAACGTTCGCCTCGGGCTACGTTCCGGGCAAGTTGCAGATCACCCAGGACAAGGCCGGCGATTATCTGATCACGCCGGCGAGCACGACCGGCGGCGGCACCGGCGGCCAGGGCGGTTGCGGCGGCTGGGGTGGCTGGGGTGGTCAAGGCGGCTGGGGCTGCGGCTGGGGTGGCCAAGGTGGCTGGGGCGATAGCGGCTGGGGTGGCCAAGGCGGCTGGGGCTGCGGCCAGGGCGGCTGGGGTGGCCAGGGCGGCTGGGACTGCGGAAGCTGGGGTGGTCAAGGCGGCTGGGGTTCCTCCTGCGGCACGAACAACGGCAACTGGGGCCAGCTGGCCGGCAACAATGGCTGCTTCGGCGGCAACAATGGCGGCTGGGGCGGCCAATGGGGCGCCGGCTCCTCGACGTGCGGAAACGCGGGTCCCGGTTGGGGCGCTGATCCGCACGGCTCCTTCCCGGGCTGCGGCGCGCCCCCGGTGATCCCGACGCATAACGGCCCAGGTTTCGGCTGCTGACCCTTTCTCCGTTTTTTTGACGGATTAAGGAGACCGCCGCATCCACCGGGTGCGGCGGTCTTTCTTCGACGCGAATATTCAGTCGTGGCTTAGTTTCATTATCTACCCGTCAGTATCGACACCCAATCAGGGACTCTCTGGCATCCGGGCGATCCATATGGACAGCAGCACACAGCAGGAAGAACGCAACCTGGTCACATCGAGCGGAACCGGCCCTGTGAAGGGCCACCGCCAGATCGATGCGCTTCAATCGTTGCGCGGGATCGCCGCCTTCATCGTGCTGATGCGGCACCTGATTTCGTGCTTCCCTCCCTCGCAGCGTTTCCTTCCGCATCCGATGGAAGACGTCCTGTTCAATTCTCACGCCGCCGTCGTCATTTTCTTCGTGCTGAGCGGCTTCGTGCTGACCCCGTCATTTTTCGCCCGTCCGCTGGGGATGCTCAAGGCCGGCCAGTTCTATATCCGCCGCGGTTTCCGCATCCTGCCGCTTTTGATCGTCGTGACGCTGCTTTCCCTGGCCTATGTCCGCAGCCCGCTCTCGGCCGTAACGATCCCCGGCGCGGGCGCATGGTTCGAGGGGTTGATGCCGCACGGCCTGTCCCTCAGCCCCTCCGGGCTGATGATGTGTCTTCTCTCGCTGAAAAGCACATTGGTGCCGCAAAACTGGACGCTGATGATCGAGCTGCTCGTCGCGATCATTTTTCCATGGCTCGTCAAGATATGCGACCGGGGAATCACGGCATCCGCCTGCCTTCTGGGCGTGTTCATCCTGATTTCCTTCCTCGGAGCCGGGCATGGCGGCAAGAGCCTGCCTTTCATTTACGCCGTGGACTTCATTTTCGGGATCGTGACGTTCGATATCCTCCGGCGGACGGGGCTGCGCCTGAACGGCTGGCTCTTCATCGCCGCGGCGCTCGCCCTGATCTGCGCCCGTCAGATCGTGTCGTTCTTCCTCCCGTCCGCGCTGGATTTCCACGCCCCCCTGACCGCACTCGTCGAGGCGGTCTGCGCCGCCTGCGTGATCTGGGGACTGGCCGCGCCGGGGCGCGCGGCACGCTGGCTTTCCTGGCGCCCGCTCGTCTGGCTCGGCGATATTTCCTTTGGCGTCTATCTCCTGCACTTCCTCGTCATCGTGGTCGTGGCGCGACTCGAAGCCCCGCTTCTCGCGCCGCTCTCGAATGACGCGCGTTTCCTGGTGGTCGGCGCGCCGTCAGTGGCCGTCACTTTCACCGTGGCGCATATTTTGCACAGAACCATCGAACTTCCGTTCAACGCATTGGGGCGATCGGTTTCCCAGATCAGGCCGTCGCGCGTGCGAGTCGGGCTCTGACGACTTTATCACCGGCTCACCCGGCGTGATGGCTGGCCAAGGCCGCCAGACCGGACATCGCCATGTAGAGAGCAACCAGCAGCATCAGCACACCGGATGCATAGGGCGCGCGCCGCGCGAGCGCGCCGAATCCGCTCCAACGCTTCCGGACCTGCCTGACGCTCAGGGAGGCGACGACCCCGGCCGTCACCATCGTGACGGCGAGCCCCACACTGAAAAATCCGACCAGCGCGACGCCGAGCATCCATTGCTTCAACTGGAGACACAGCAACAGCACCGTGATGGCCGCCGGACACGGGATGAGACCGCCGGTCAGGCCGAACAGGATGATTTGCGCGGTCGTGACGTTACGGTCCCGAAAGCGCCGGCTGATGTCGTCCGCGTGGGCGCGTTCATGCGCGTCGATATAAGCGCCGCCCTCGACCACATTCAGGCCGTGGACCTCCTCATGCAAATGATCGTGCCCATGCCCCTCGACGAACGGCACGTCGTAATCATGCGTGTGCCCGCCATGGCCGAGACGAACCCGCGCCATGAACGCGTGTGGCTCGGGGATGTCCTCGCGACTTTCGAGATAGCCGCCACGATCCACGAACGCGAACACCTGAGTTGACGCGTCGGCCCGCTCGGTGACGACGGAGACGTCGTCGGCGGCCCAGCCATGACCGCTTTCAAAGCGGATACGCCAGCGCGGCGGCACACCCTCCTCGAACACCTCCAGCGCCATGACGCCATGGCCGGTATCGATCCTTCGGACATCCCCGCCATGATGATGCCCATGATCGTGATGCTCGTGATCATGATGCTCCGCGGCCGCTGCCAGCCGTCGACCGTGGCGTATCCGCCAGATCATCCATGCCGCGATACCCGCGATGATGACGGCGGAAACGAGTTGCAGATAAGGTTCGACCGCTTCTGCATCGAGTCCGCGCCCCAGATACTGGCCGCCAAGCGCCACAACCCAGACAATGGCCGTATGGGAGAGCGCGGCGGACACACCGAGCAGAATCGCCTGCGCGACAGTTCCGCGAATCGCGATGATGAACGCCGCCATCATCGTCTTGGAGTGGCCCGGTTCCAGGCCATGAAGCGCCCCGAGAAGAATCGCAGTGGGGATGAACAGCCATGTGTGGGTGGCGTCCTGCTGGAGAAGCTGGGGAAGCGACTGCATGGCGGAGCGTCACAAATATTTGGACAAGGCTTTGAACTCGCGCATCGCCTGTTCCGTGTTCATTCGAGGCTCACCGATCGCGTCGCCGATGCAGTGCGCCATGTGATCCTGAATCAGCGTCCTTTTGGCGTTGTGGATCACGCTTTCCACGGCTTGAAGCTGTTGCGCCAGATCCAGACACGACCTGCCGTCATCGAACATGGAGAGGGTTGCGGCGAGTTGGCCGTGGGCCTGCTTCAGCCGCCTGACGATTTCCGGATGCGATGAATGTTTCATATCTGACCCTACCCCCTAAGGGGGTGGTTGTCAAAGCCAATGCGCGCGGGCCGGGAACGACCTTCGCAGCCTTACGATTTCGGAACGGTTTCGAGATCCTCAAGCCATGCGACAGCGGTGGAATCGGAGGGTGCGCGCCAGTCGCCCCTCGGGGAGAGGCCGCCGCCGGGGGTGAGCTTGGGACCGTTGGGCATGGCGGACCGTTTGAACTGGGAAAAGGCGAAGAAGCGGCGAAGAAAGACCTCCAGCCAGTGGCGGATGGCGGGAAGGTCGTAGGCGACGCGGCGGTCTTCAGGGAAATTGGCGGGCCATGCGCCTCGGGCGGCGTCGGACCAGGCATGGAGGGCGAGGTAGGCGATCTTCGCGGGGCGGAAGCCGTAACGCAAGGTATGGAACAGGTTGAAGTCCTGAAGCGCATACGGGCCGATTTTGGCTTCCGTGCTCTGGGGATGGTCGCCGGGGACAAGCTCGGGGGAGATTTCGGCGCTGACGATCTCGTCGAGCAGGGGGCCGACGGCCTCGGCCCAGTCCCCTTCCCGCGCCAGCCAGCGGATGAGGTGCTGGATCAGGGTCTTGGGCATGCCCGCATTGACGTTGTAATGCGCCATCTGGTCGCCGACGCCATAGGTGCACCAGCCGAGAGCGAGTTCCGAGAGATCGCCGGTGCCGATGACGAGGCCGTTGAGCTGATTGGCGAGGCGGAAGAGAAAATCGGTCCGCAGACCGGCCTGCACGTTCTCGAAGGTGACGTCGTGGACGGCCTCGCCCTTCGCGAAGGGGTGGCCGATCGTCTCCAGCATCTGGCGGGCGGTGGGGCGGATGTCCAGCTCGTGGGCGGAGACGCCGAGGCCGGACATGAGGCGGCGGGCGAAGGCGAGGCTGGTTGCGCCGGTCGCGAAACCGGGCATGGTATAGGCCGCGACGGCGGTGCGGGGCCAGCCGAGTTCGTCAGCGGCGCGGGCGCAGACGAGAAGCGCCAGCGTGCTGTCGAGTCCGCCGGAAACGCCGATGACCATGCGCCGGACGCCCGAGGCGGAAAGGCGCTGGATGAGCGCGCTGACCTGGATGGTCCAGCCTTCGTAGCAATCCTGCGCAAGGCGGCCGGGATCGGCCGGGACGAAGGGGAAGCGCGGGACGGTGCGGCGCAGGGGGATCGCGGCGGCGGGCGGAGCGACGCGGAACGGGATGCGCCGCCAGACGAGCGGAGGCTGGGCGTCGGCGCAGGCGGCGAAGCTGCCCATGCGGCTGCGTTCCTGACGGATCAGGTCGAGGTCGATATCGGCGACGGCGCGCGCGGCGGCGCGCGGGAAACGGGGGGATTCGGCGAGGAGGGTCCCGACTTCGTGGAGGGAAACCTGCCCGTCCCATGCGACGTCGGTGGTGGATTCGCCGGGACCTGCGGCGGCATAGGCGTAGGCGCAGAGGGCGCGGAGGGATTGGGAGCGGATGAGAAGCGTACGGTCCTCGGCCTTGCCGATGGTGATGTTGCTGGCGGAAGGATTGGCGATGATGCTGGCCCCGGCCATCGCGAGAGCGGTGCTGGGCGGGGTCGGCACCCAGAGATCCTCGCAGATTTCGACGCCGAGCGTGAGGCCGGGGACGTCCTCGGCGGTGAAGAGGAGGTCCGTGCCGAAGGGGATGGACATGTCGCCGAGGGTCAGGGTCTCGTTCCGGCGGGTGACGCCGGGGGCGAATTGCCGCGCCTCGTAGAATTCGCGGTAATTGGGGAGATACGATTTCGGCACGATGCCGAGGATGCGCCCGCGATGGAGAAGGACGGCGCAGTTGAACAGGCGATCGGCGTGGCGGAGGGGCGCGCCGATGACAGCGACGCAGGACCATGCGCGCGACGCCTCGGCGAGGGTGTGCAGGGCGCGCTCCACCGCGTCGAGCAGGGCGTCCTGCTGGCGGAGGTCGTCGAGCGCGTAGCCGGAGAGGCAGAGTTCGGGGAAGACGGCGATGGCCACGTGCTCCGCCGAGCAGGCGGCGGCCTCGACGCTGAGGGCGGCAGCGTTGGCGGCGGGATCGGCCAGCCGCACGGGCAGGGTGCAGGCGGCGATCCGTGCGAAGCCGTGGCGGTACGGGTTATGGAAATCGGCCGTCACTGTCTTTTTCCTCCCATGCGGGTCGGGTGTAGCATGGTGGGGCGGCGTTTTGGAACGTTTGAAAGCGGGCGGACCGGACGTCCTCTTTTTCTGGAGAAACATTGGAAACGGTGATGTCACGTTAACAGGACGGCTGCGTGCTCGACGAGATCCTGCAAAGCCGGGAGCGTCGCAACCACCATCACGGCCTGAAAACCCTGCAGCCAGAATGTTCACAAAGTCGTCGAGTTAACGTGACATCACCGGAAGGCCCTGAGGTCATTCCATTCCCGCTCCGATCATCGTCAACATCCCGGCCGCGCAATGTTATCATTCGACGATCGAATGCACAGGATCAGAACAACTCGTTTTCCTCATCAAAAACCAGCGTCTAGCCTCTCAGGCGCTGCGTCGAACAGGTTGGAGACAGCATATGCACCGACGCTTTTTTCTTTCTGGCGCCGCAGGGGCCGTGGCGCTGCCGCTGACAGGACCCTCGGCGCGCGCCAATACCGTTTCCGGGGATGCGATGCCGTGGGGGTCGCTGGAGGTCGTGGCGGCCTTCGACGGGCCCGGCCCCTCGGGGATCGCCGTCACGCCAACGGGACGCATCTTCGTGGGATTTCCCCGGCATGCCGACAATCATGACAAGGCGACATTGGCCGAGCTGCGCGGCGGCACGCTCGTGCCCTATCCCAATGCGGCGATGAGCCTGCCCTCGGATGCGGCGCCCGCGCATCGTCTCGTCTCCGTCCACGGCATGACGACCGATACCAGAGGGCGCCTCTGGGCGATCGACGACGGCAAGATCGTGGGACGGCCCATCCCCCCCGGTGCCGCGAAGATCATCGGGATCGATCCCGCAACGGACGACGTGATCGCCCATATCGTCCTGACCCCGCCGGCGATGCGGCCCGACAGCCATATGAACGACCTGCGCGTGGACCTGACCCATGGCGAGAAAGGCACCGCCTATGTCGCCGATTCCTCTTTCGGCACCTCGCCGGCGCTCGTCGTGGTCGATATCGCCTCAGGCCGCCAGCGCCGCGTGCTGGCGGACCATCCGTCGACCCGGCCGGAACCGGGCTTCCTCGCGGTGCTGGAGGGACGCCCGCTGCGCTACGATCCGTCGCATCCCACCTTTCCGGTCGGTGGCGTCGACAGCATCACGCTCAGCGCCGACAGTCGCCGGCTCTATTATTCGCCACTGACCAGTCGCAGGCTTTATTCGATTCCGACCGCGCTCATTGCGGATTTCACGACGACGGAGGTACAACTCGCCGCGGGTGTCGTCGACCATGGCGAGAAGGTCATGACCGACGGTCTCGCGACCGACGGGCAGGACCGTATCTACCTGACCGCCGGGGAACATGACGCGATCATGCGGCGTCACCCGGATGGCCATGTCGAGGTCGTCGTGCGCGATCCGCGCATCATCTGGCCGGACGGCATTTTCGCGACCGACACCCATGTCTATTGCACGCTCGGCCAGTGGAACCGGCTGCCCGGCTTCAACGGCGGGCGCGATTTGCGCCAACCGCCCTATCTTCTCGTGCGCGCGCCGCTTGACGGGCCTCCTGTCATCGATCGCAAGGCGTAATGTCTGATAGCGCGCCGGTTGCAGCGGAAACGGCTGTACCGGCCGGCTTGTCCCCGGCGACGATCCGCCTTTTTGCCCTCGCCTGCGGCGCGACGGTGGCCAACATCTATTACGCGCAATCGCTGGTCGGCCCGATCGCTCAGGATCTGGACATGCCGGCCAATCTTTCCGGACTTGTCGTCACCATCACCCAGATCGGCTACGGCGCGGGTCTGTTCCTGATCGTCTGCCTCGGAGACCTGCTCGAAAACCGCAGGCTGATCCTGACGACCACCGCGGCCATGATCGCCAGCCTTGCCGGTCTGGTCGCCAGCCGATCGACCATGCCCTTCCTCGTGTTTTCCTTCGTGCTGGGCATGGCGGCAGTCGGCACTCAGGTGCTCGTTCCACTGGCCGCCCACCTGTCATCCGAGGCGTCGCGCTCGCCGCGCCATGCCTCTTCTGGCGCTCGCCGCGATCGCTCTCGATGCGGCGGTGCAGGCGAATCAGGTGCTGAGCCAGCGTGTGGTCTACACCCTGAGCAGCGAAGCGCGGGGCCGGGTCAATGCCACCTATATGACGGTCGTGTTCCTGTGCGGCGCCGTCGGTTCGATCCTGGGCTCGCTCAGCTTCGTCGATGGCGGCTGGTGGATCACGACCCTGATTGGGATCGCGCTCTGCGGCGCTGCGACGATCCTGTTCGCGACCGAAAAACGGGGGCACTGATCGAGCGACGCGCGCATGATGGGCACCGAGTTCAAACGTAGCCGGCTAGTGCGGTATTATCCGCTCGGGTCGTGTCGAGATGCTCGACGGGATCACCCGGCTGCACCAGATGGATGCGCAGGCCCGTTTCACCGGCGCCAAGGCCGGGTTTGAGCACCTGCTGCCCGTCATAATGGCCGCCATTCTGCATGCGATACGGCATCGGCGTGTCGGTGAAGAGGTTGGTCATCCGCACCTTGAAGGCGGCGGCGACTTCCATCCAGCGCTCTTCCGACATGCGGTCGCTCTGGAAGACGGGAAAGGGCGGCATGACCTCCATGCCCGGATAGAAGAGCACGCCGTGCTGGATCGGCCACAGGATCTCGTCGAGGCGGCCGTTCACGCCGCGTTCGCTATAGTGCGGCTCGCGCCCGCCGATATTGACCACGACCATCGCCCGGCGTCCGGCGAGCACGCCTTCGCCGTAGCGGTCGCCCCAGCGCTCGCCCCCATGCGGGCCGACGCCATAGGCGAAGCCATGGGCATAGACGCGTTCGACCCAGCCCTTGAGGATCGCCGGCGCGCTGAACCACCACAGCGGAAAGGTAAGAATGACCGCGTCCGCCCATAGCAGCTTCTGCTGCTCGGCCGCGACATCGGCAGGCTGGGTGCCCGTGGCGAAGGCGTTGCCCGATTCAGATGCATAGCGCAGCCGGTCGGCATTCTTGCGCTGCGGGAAATCGGCCGCGTCGGCGACGGCCTTCCAGTGCATGGCATAGAGGTCCGAAACCTGAACCTGATGGCCCTGCGCGGTCAGCGTCTCCACCGCGAGAGTCTTCAACGAACTGGTCAACGACTGGGCTTCGGGATGGGCGTGGACGATGAGGACGTTGCTCATGCGGTGATCCTGAACAAGAGGGGGGAAGGAGCCGGATTTCGGCCGTTCCCGCCGAAACTAGAAACCGATGACCCATTCTTGAAATCAAAGCATCTATGTGCTGGTATCTGCGGAATGGATACCAGCCAACTCGACTTCAATCTGCTGGTCACGCTCGATACCTTGCTGGCCGAACGCAACGTGACCCATGCCGCACGTCGGTTGAACCTGAGCCAACCCGCGCTGTCGACGCGCCTCGCACGCTTGCGGGACATCTTTGACGACCCGCTGCTGCTTCCGGTTCAACGCGGCATGGTGCCGACCCAGAAGGCGCTGGAGTTACAGCCGCGTCTGCACGAGGCACTCGAAGCCGTCCGGAAGGTCGTGGCGACGGATTCGGCTTTCGACCCCGCCAGGGCGAAGGGCACGATCCGCATCGCGGCCAGCGATTACACCCAGAGCGCCCTGCTCCTGCCGCTCGTTCACGCCCTGCGGCAGGAGGCGCCTGGATTGCGCATCTCCTGGCACAGCCTGGATCTCACGAGCCTGCAAGGCCAGATGGAACGCGGAGCGATCGATCTCGCGATCAACCGCCCGCAAACGGCGCCCGAGCAGTTAAGGATGCGCGTGCTCTGCCGCGAGGACTATGTTCTGATCGCGCGCGCCGGCCACCCCGCGGTCAGGGGCAGGATCGATCTCGACCAGTTCTGCGCCCTCGATCATGTCATCGTATCCCCTGACGGCGGCGGCTTCGCGGGGCCCACCGACACCGTCCTGGAGGCCATGGGCCGATCGCGGCACGTCGTCCTCTCCACGCCGGGTTTCCTGATCGTCCCGATGATCGTCGCGAAATCCGACATGATCGCTGTCGTGCCGGCGCGCATCGTTCGCGAGGCGCGGGAACGGTTGCAGGTCCTCGATCCCCCCCTTGGCGTGCCGGGGTTCGAACTGGCCATGATCTGGCATGACCGGACGACGACCCATCCGCTCCAGCGATGGTTGCGGGACCGTTTCGTCACACTCGCCGCGGAGCTTTGAGCCCGCGCAGACATCCCGGCGCGGTCGCTTTCCGTCCGACCGGCCAGATCATGGAGCGCTGTCAGGGAGTGCTCAGGGCGTCGCGCCCATGCGCGCCTTTCCCGTCACAATCCGCCGCGCCCTCGCCCGAAAATGAAGCTCGCGATCAGCAGGATCACGAAGATGAAGAACAGAATCTTGCCGATATAGGCGAAATCGCCCGCCAGCCCACCGAAGCCGAACACTCCGGCAATCAGGGCGAGAACGAGAAAGATAAGTGTCCAGCGCAACAAATCCATGACTTTCACTCCGGAAATACGGCTCGCCCACCGTAATGAACGGCGGACGGCTAGGGGCAGAAAACGGCACACGCCGCACTCGGCGCTGGTGCAACGATCCATCCTTGCCAAAAGTTCATTTCATGGACGGCCAAAGCGCATGCTTGCCGGGTCGGGATCTCCGCCGTCAGGACCTATGGGACGGAATTGGCGGATTGGATAAAGGAGGATTTCTGGCTCATCGTAACGACGAAGGAGTGAAGCATGAGCCGGAAATCCTTGCCGGAGACGCGTTCCGGGGAGCGATTGATCCGCGATATCCGTCGGGCGACGCGCCGGCAGTATTCAGCGGAAGAGAAGATCCGCATTGTGCTCGATGGCCTGCGGGGTGAGAGTGACCCTGCCCCGAACGTGCCCTCAGTTTTGAGTTAGGGTCTGTGGGTTGTTGTATGCCTTTTTGGCGTGTTGAGCGAAAGCCTCTGGCGTCAT
>NZ_SLZN01000031.1 GCF_004346035.1 Acidomonas methanolica
CATCAGCAGCGTGCCGCCTAAACAGCATAACCAGAGGGGCCAGTTCCTCCGTTATCTCACACCATCCAAACTCCCAAATCTTTCGACGACGGACAGAGCATTCCGCAGGCCATCGAGCACAATGCGGATCTTCTCTTCCGCTGAATACTGCCGGCGCGTCGCCCGACGGATATCGCGGATCAATCGCTCCCCAGAACGCGTCTCCGGCAAGGCTTTCCGGCTCATGCTTCACTCCTTCGTCATTACAATGAGCCAGAAAGCCTCCTTTATCCAATCCGCCAATTCCGTCCCATAGGTCCTGACGGCGGACACCCCTGCATCCGGAAACCTATCCAAAAGCCAGATGGCCTGCGCTACACTCTGTCTGCATCGGGTCTCCGATCTCGCTCGCGGATTTTCCTTTTCCAACAAGAACTTTCGCCGATTTCAGAGCCCGATGCACCTACTCGTGTGAGAAATGCGGGCTAAACACCTGGAAGCTATGCGTTTTATTTTGAAATAAACGGAACGTGTGTTGATCGCTTCATGCAGACTTCGAAATTTTCATGCTTTCCGAACGTCACGGATGTTATACTCCAGCCGAAAGGCGCTCAGGGTTTGAATATGTCATTTTCATGCCGTTTTTTGTTCCCGTCTTTAAGTATCGCTGCCTTCTCGGCCTTTCTTTTTTCCTCCGGCAGCCGCGCGGCCCCCCCGCCCGTACCGCCTCTTGCCTTCCAGCGGACATCTCTTGACGCGACGGGTGAACGCCCCGAAATCTGCCTGCATTTCGATCAGAACCTGAACGCGCGGGACACGTCGACGCTCGCGCATTTCGTCCATCTCTCCCCGGAAGTCCCCTTCACGCCTCGTATCGAGGCCAGCGCATTCTGCCTTGGCGATCTCGCCTTCGCACAGGCCTATCGCGTGACGGTCGATCCCGCTTTTGCCTCGACCGACGGTCGACATCTCGCCGCCCCTCTCGTTCTGAACGCCCGATTTGGACGACGCGAGTCGAGCGTCGCCTTCGCCGGTGACGGCTTCATCCTGCCCGGTCGCGCGCCCGGACACGTGACCGGCCTGGCCGTCGAGAGTGTCAATGTGGCGACAGTCCGCGTGCATGTCTTTCGCCTGAGCGCCCATCGGCAATTTCCCGGGCTCACCGGCATCGACAGCACCGACCTGAACCTCAGCCAGACCAGCTTCCAGCCCTGGGCATTCCGGCATCTGCTGGACACCAGCCTGCGCGAAGTCTGGCACGGCACCATGACCATCGACAGCGTCCCGGACCACTCGACCACGACGGCCTTTCCTCTCGCGGACACCATCGGAACGGGACAGCCCGGGCTTTACCTCGTGACCGTCGAGAACGCCGCGATCGCACGGGAAAAAAGTCCCGTCGAAACAGCGCTCAAGGGGCGGGACGACGACCCGGACGGGCCGCAAAGCCAGATGATTGCCGCCCACTGGGTCAATCTCAGCAATCTCGGCCTGACCATGCTTCGCGGCGAGGACGGCCTGACCGTCAGCACGCGATCCCTGATGAGCGGCCAGCCTGCCGCAGGCGTGAACCTCACGCTCCGGGCGCGTGACGGCGGCGTTCTGGGCAGCGTCACAACCGACGCCAGCGGCCTCGGCCATTTCGACGCGCCGCTGCTGCGCGGCACGATGGCCGACCGTCCTTTGATTCTCCTTGCAAGCCAGGGAGACGATTTTGGCTTCCTGCTCCTGGATCGTCAGTGGTTCGATTTTTCCGAGCATCATGTTGACGGCGCAGATAGCGGGCCACCGGGCGGCAATCGCGCCCTCCTGCAGCCGGATCGCGGCATCTACCGTCCCGGCGAGACCGTGCATCTCCTCGCCCTGCTGCGCGACCGCGCCGGCAATGCCCTCGACAACGCGCGCCCCACCCTTGTTCTGCGCCGGCCGGATATGATGGAAGAACGGCGCATTCAACTGACCGGCGAGGCCGAAGGCGGCTATGCCGTCACGCTGCCTTTGAGCGCCAGCGCCCCCACGGGGCTCTGGCGGACGGATATCCTGCTCGATCCCTCCTTGCCCCCCATCGGCTCCGCCCGTTTCGAGGTGCAGGATTTCGTGCCGCCCGTCATCGAGGCCAACTTCAAGCCGCCTGCCTTCGCCACGATCGGTCAGGAGATCACGATCGACGCCACGGTACGCTTCCTTTACGGAGCGCCCGGCGCGGGACTCAAAAGTGACAGTTCCTATCGGATCGTGCCCGCGGCCGATCCGGTTCCCGGCCATAAAGGCTGGGCTTTCGGCTTCGAAAACGAGGACATCCCGTCAGGCAGCGGCGACATCGGCGCCGTTCCGACCGATCGCGACGGTCATGCCCGCCTCGCCTTCACGCCCGATATCCCTCAGGGCCTTACCCGCCCCCTCGATATCGACGTCCGCGCCGGTTTTCTGGACCCCATGGGGCGGCGCGTGGGCGAACACCTGACGATCCCCGTCCGCCGGACGGCGCCGCTGATCGGTCTGCACGTCGCGGCGGATGCCTCCGCCGACGCGGGCAGCGCAGCCATTCCGATAGATCTGGCAAGCTTCGCGCCGGATAATAGCCCGATCGCCATCGGGAAAATTCATTGGACCCTTGCGCGAATCAACCGGATTTATAACTGGTCGCATACGTCCGATAATGGCTGGACCTTCAGTAGCCATACTGTTGACGTGCCCATGCGCTCCGGCGATCTCACGACCGACGCGCGCGGCATGGCGCGCATCACCCCGATGCTGGGCTGGGGCGAATATCGCCTCAGCGCCATGCCTGCCGAAAACGGCGGCGCAACCGGCACCTCACTGCATTTTCAGGTCGGATGGGGTGGTGGCGGAGACGCCAGCACGCCCGACCGTCTGCCGCTCAGCGTGCGAGACCCGCAGATCGCGCCGGGGGGTCAGACGATCATTCACATCAGCGGCGGCTTCGCCGGTCAGGCGCAAGTGACGCTCGCGACCGACCGCGTGCTGAGCACCCGCTTTGTGGGCGTGCCGAAAGAAGGGCTGGATATCCCCGTCACCGCCACGCCGGACTGGGATACCGGCGCCTATGCGCTGGTGACGCTCTATCGCCCGCTGAACGGCCCTTCCGGCTTGCGCCCGCATGATCCCGTCCGCGCGGTCGGCGTTGCGTGGATCGGTGTAAATCAGGACAGGCACCGTCTGGACGTGGCGCTTGACGCGCCGGAAACGGTCGTGCCGCGTCGCCGGATCACCCTCCCGGTCACGGTCCATGCCGCGCAAGGCACGTCGGTCGATCATGTCAGGATCGCCGTGGCCGCCGTGGATCAGGGCATCCTGAACCTCACGCATTTCAAGCCGCTGGACCTGTTCGACGCCCTTTACGGCCGCCGGCGTCTGGGGCTCGACATGCTGGACAATTACGGAGCGCTCCTGCTCAGCGATGCGAAAGCAGGTCACATCCGCGCGGGCGGCGATGGCTCTGCCGCGGATAGCGGCGCGGACGGGCCGCCAGTCCGCACGACGGAAAGCGTCGCATTGTTCGATGGTCCCGTCGCGCTCGATCCTGCCGGGCATGGCAGCGTCTCGTTCGAGGTGCCGGATTTCGACGGCCGGCTTCATCTCATGGCCTCGGCCTGGAGCGAGGACGCCGTCGGCAATGCGCAGGGCGACATCACGACGCGCGATCCGGTCTTCCCCGATCTGGGACTGCCACGCTTCCTCGCTCCCGGCGACACGGCACAGGCGCTCGTTTCAATCGTCAATGTCGACGGCCCGGCGGCACGCTATGACGTGCAGGTCACGACGGACGGACCGCTCCGCGTCGCCGGACCGGCCATGATCGGCGCCACCGTCAAATCCGGCGACCGGGCCGATCTGCGTGTTCCGCTGACCGCCATGCCAAGCCTGGCCGGGCGCTCGGCCGTCGCGCATGTCCATCTCGCATTACGTCGCGCCGGGTCGTCCGCTCCGCTTCTCACGCGAAGCTGGCCAATCGGCATCCGGCTGGCCCATGTCCCCGTGACAGTCACGCGGAGCGTCCTGCTTCAGCCCGGCGATCATCAGACATGGGGCGCTACTGCCCTTGCGGGGTTTGACCCGGCGGACACGCAGGTCACGCTCGGCATCTCCGCATCCGGCGGGATCGATACGATCGGCCTGCTTCAGTCCCTGCAATCCAGCCTCTGGGGCGATTCCAGCACTCTGGCCGCGCAGGCCCGCGCGCTGCTGCAGGTCACCACTCCGGCTTGGCTCGGCATGCACGAGACCAGGGACGATCTGCACAAAAACATCCAATCGGTGATCGACACGCTTTTTGACCGGCAGAACCCTTCCGGCGAGATCGGGCAATGGGAGCGCTCCGACGGCCGCAGCCTGCCCGACGATCAGGACTATCTCGCCGATTTCCTGATCCGCGCGAAAGCCGCCGGATATGACGTGCCGGAGGACCGGCTCGGTCTGCTGCTCGACCAGATCGAGAGCGAACAGGTGCAGTCCCTTTCCTCCGATGGCGACGACGCGGACAGAGAAACGCGGGCCGCGACGCTGAACACGCGCGCCTATGCCACCTATGTGCTGGCGCGGGCGGGTCGTCTCCATCCCGACGGCATGCGGGATCTCGCGGCGTCGCTGATCGCACGACAGGATGGCGGGCATGTCAGCTATGTCTGGGCGGGCACGGCGGGGTCCAACGCGCAGGCTCGCCCGCTGGCTCTGGGTCACCTCGCCGTGGCGCTGGCGCTTGATGACGCGCCGGATGATGACAGCGCCACCTCGCCAGCCGCATTATTCGACGCCGCCATCGCCGCGCTGGGGCCCCCGCGCGCCGGCAAGCCGGATCTCTGGGACTATAAATACTGGACTTATGTGCGCGATCTGGCGGGCCTCGCGGCCCTGACGGCGGAAGCGCATGACGACCGGCGGACACGCCTGCTCGTCGATCGGTTCGGGAAGCTCACTTTGGCGTATGACGATCTGATGAACGTCACCAAAACGGCGCTGCTTGAAGCCGCGAGCGCCATGAACGCGGATACGGCAGGCCAGAGCGTCCGCGTGCGGGGACAGGCCGACGCGACGCCGCTGCACCTGCCATTGATCTATCCATTCAAGCCCGCCGCGCTCGAAAGAGGCATTCCGATCGAGAACACCGGCCGCAAGACGCTGTTCAGCACCCTGACCCTGCACGGCGAACCGGCCGGAAACGTCCAGCCTCTCGCCAACGGGCTGACGCTGGAAATGAAAGGGTTCACCCTAGGCGGCGCGCCGTTTGATCTGACGCACATGAAGCAGAACGACCGCTTCATCGTCAGCCTCAGGGGTACGGCGCTCAACCCCGGCAATTATCAGGTTGTCGTCACAAGCCTGCTTCCCGCCGGATGGGAGATCGAAAGCGTCGTTTCGCCCGAGGACGCCGCGCCCGAGGGGCGATATGGACGTGATGCCGAGGACGACAGGACGAAACCGCCTTACGCCTTTCTCGGCATATTGAGCCGGACGGAACACGCCGCCGCGCTGGACGACCGCTTCAGCGCCGTGCTGCGCTTCAGCACGCGCAGTCCCGAGCTGGCGGCGCGCGGTTTCCACGTCGCCTATATGGTGCGGGCTACCACGCCGGGCCATTTCGCCCTGCCCGAAGCCGTCGTCAGCGCGCGTTACCGGCCAAGCCTCATGGCCCGCACCGCGTCGGGATCGATCGAGATCGCCCCCCATTGAACCCGCGTCGCCCTTTCGTGAGACGAGGCGCGATCTGCCTCGGGTTTCTCGGCGTCGTGACGGCCGAGCTGCTCATCCTCGACCGTCTCGATCCGCCCGACCTGCATCGCGCCCGACAGATGAGTCTCTTCTTGCAGGCAAGCGACCATACGCCGCTCGATGCCCATACCAGCAGTGACGGCATGTGGCGTCTGCCCGTCACGTCATCCGACGTCGATCCCGCCTATCTCGCGCTTCTCATGGCGACGGAAGATCGTCGCTTCGACGAGCATCCGGGCGTCGATCCGCAGGCGCTCCTCCGCGCGGTCTGGCAATTGGCCCGACGCGGACATATCGTCTCGGGCGGTTCGACACTGGCGATGCAGACGGCGCGGCTGCTCACGCCGCATCGCCATACATGGACAGGCAAGCTCCGCGACATGCTCCGCGCGCTCCAGCTCGAATGGCGCTTCGGACGGCGCGGCGTGCTGGATCTCTACCTCACGCTTGCCCCTGAAGGCGGTCACATCGAAGGCATACGGGCGGCGTCGCTGCTCTATTTCGGCCATGAGCCGGGGAGGCTCTCTCCCGCCGAGGCCGCCATCCTGGTGACGTTGCCCCGACGACCTGCCGCTTTCTGGCCCCGGCGCCACCCCGAGGCCCTGATGGCCGCCGCCCGACGCACGCTCCAACGCGGCGGCGTCGCACCTCTCCCCATCGCGTGGCCGACACCAGACACGCAAGGCGTGCCCCATGATGCACCCGAACTGATCGGACATTTTCTCAGCGCGGGACGTCGTGGCGTCGTGACCACGACGCTCGACGCCCATCTGCAACGCAGCGTCCGGCAGGTTCTTGCGAACCGCACCGCACCGCTGCGCGGAACCTTCGCCACGCTCGTCGCCGACCACGACCGGCGCATCCTCGCATGGGTCGGCGGAGCGGAACATCCGGCACCGGGCTCCGCGATCGACGCCGTGCTCACGCCACGCTCGCCCGGCTCCACCCTCAAGCCCTTCGTCTATGGCATGGCGTTCGAAAAGGGATGGATGACGCCTCGCACACGCGTACGCGACAGCCGCCTGGCCATTGGCGGCTATGCCCCGCTCGACTTCGACCACGCGTTTCGCGGGGAGACCACCGTGAGCGAGGCGCTCCAGCTCTCGCTCAATGTCCCGGCCATTCAGGCTCTGGAGAAAATCGGGCCGACCCGCTTCCAGGAACGGCTTTCCACCAACGGCGTGCCTTTGCATCTGCCGAAAACTCCGGACGGGACGCAAACCGCGCCCAGCCTCGCCATCGTCCTCGGCGGCGTCGGTCTTTCGCTCCGTGATCTGACCACGCTCTATGCCGCGCTCGACCATGGCGGCCGCGTCGCGCCGCTTCGTGTCGAATCGGGCGGGACCGCGCCCGAAACGAGGTTATTGTCTCCTCGCGCGGCTGCCGACATCCGCGCCATCCTGCGTGACACGGCGCCGCCCGAGGGCGTTACCAACTGGGGCGACGTCGCTTTCAAGACAGGCACCTCCTATGGTTATCGGGACGGCTGGGCGATGGCTTCCACGCCTCGGGCCACGATCGGCGTCTGGGCCGGACGCCCTGACGGCACCGCCTCTCCCGGCCTGACAGGACGCGACACGGCAGGCCCGGTGCTCGCGGATGTTCTGTCGCTGCTTGCACCGGCACCGACCCGGGAGGAAGCACCTCAGGTCGAGCCTCATCGCGCGCTCGCCGCCCTCTCTCCCGCGCTCCGCGCCTTGCCGCACGGGCGAGCGCCGCAGATCATTTTCCCACGCGATCGCGCCGAGATAGAAAGCCGCTCTTCCGACGGCAGCATGGTCCCCGTCGGGCTGGAAGGTGCTGGCGGTCATCCACCCTATCGCTGGTATGTCAACGGCATCCCGCTGAACGTGCCGCCCGGCGCACAACCGGCCTGGACACCCGACGCGCCGGGCTTCGCTCATATCACCTTGGCAGATGCCGGGAACGCCCATGCGACCATAGACATTCGCGTCCGTTGAGAAAGCGCTACGGCACTCTACGAGCGCATCGCATGGTCATTTGGGAATGGCATTCGTCAGGAAGGCGCCCCCGAAGACGTAGGACCCAAGTGAAAGCCAATGCATATCAGCCGCTCCTCGCTGGCAGAAAACCTATGATCTCCGCTGTCGAACCCGTCTCGCCGAGACGCGGGAAGACATTGCAGATGCTGTAGTCGTGGGCCTTGGGACGCGTGTCTGTCATGGCATCGACGGCGAGCGTGACGTTGAAGCCGGCTTCGTAAGCCTGCCGCGCGGTCGCCTCGACGCCGGTCCCGGTCGCCACGCCTGCGATCACCACCTGCGTGACCCCGCGCGCTTTCAACTGCGCTTCGAGATCGGTGCTGGCGAATGCGCCCCAGGTCAGCTTCGTCACGAAGATGTCGGTCGGTTGCTGCTTCAATTCAGGGATGAGGTCGGTCCATCCCTCCGGAAAGGATCGCGTTTGACGCGGCTGTTCCGTGCGGCCGGGAGCGCCGCCTGCGACATTGACCAGCACGACCGGCAGGCTGCGCTCGCGAAAAGCATCAGCCAGTGCGCGGGCCCGCTCGATGACATTGTCCATGGAATGGGCGACCGGCAGGTTCACAATCCCCTTCTGCAGATCGACGACGATCAGGGCCGTATTCGGGTCCAGCGTGGTTAACGTCATGGATTATCCTTCTGGATGTCATGATACGTTCTGGTTGGTGCAAGCGCGCGAAACGCTCTCAGTCATCGACCAGCTTCCGGAGCAATCCGATCGCTTTCGCGACTTCGTCCTGCTCCTCAGGCGTGAGTCGCGCCTGAAGCGTGCGGACCAGCCAGTCATGTCGCGCGGCACGTCCTTCTTCGACCCACTGCCGACAGGCTTCCGTGAGCGAGAGGAGGGTCTGTCGTCCGTCAGCCGGGTCCGGCGCGCCACTCACGAATCCGGCGCTCTCCAGTGCGGCAATGACGGGAGCCATCGATTGCGGGCGGATTCCTTCCGCGCGAGCAAGGCTCGACGCCGTGGCAGGGCCATCCTTCTCCAGGCGCAGCAGCACAGAAGTCTGCGACGCCGTCAGATCCCCGACATGCGCCTGGTCGCGCAGCCGGCGCTTTAACTTGCTCAGCAGGGAGCGAATGTCCTGCGCCAAGGCGGAGACGCGAGCGGTTTGATCGTGGGGAGCCTCGATATTCATGCGTCGTCGATATCATATAAACAGTCAGACTGTAAAGATTAACTGTTCAGATAAACTGTCTATAAACATGCGCACACCCAGCAGCGGCCGAACGCATCCGGCTGGAGGGTTCGAAAAACCCTCTGGTTCTGTGCTTCGCTCTGTGATTCCATTCTGGACTTGATACGGTTTTGTGCCGGTGGATTGAGCGTTTTACGCTTGCATCAGGAGAGGCACGAGACGACGCCTATGACGACTGGTGCGTGGCGCAGGTGGCCAAGGCCGTCGGGCGGCGAACGGACGAGGCGTTCTATCTGCGCCGCTCTCTCGCCTATCACGCGATCTTCAATCCCGCGACCGGATTCATGCAGGCCCGCACCAGCGACGGCGCCTGGGCCGCTCCGGACGCCGGTTCTGCGCTGGCGGGACATCATGGCCGGACACAGCCTGCACTTCGTCATGGGACAGGAACGAAGCCGCTGGGGAACGGACTGGACACCGCCGGAGATCAAGTGAGGCAGGGGCGATCGTCAGGGCCCGTGCGCTGTCGGGCCGATCCATGGATCGAGTGCGTCGGCCATACGTGTCAGTGTGGGGCTATGGACGGCAGCTACCCCCCGGGCGAAGCTTTCATGATGGCAGTTCGACCATTCGATGACGTCCTGCGTCGGGATCGACAGGCCCTCCATGTCGCCGCAGGCTTTCAGCGCCGCCTTGTCGATCCGCGTCAGGAGCTGCCGAGCGCGGACGGGATCGCTCAGATCTGCCGCAACATAGGGAACTGAAATCCGTTCGACGCGCTCGTCCGCGTCCTCCGCCAAGGCAGGTCCTTGCATGGCCATGAGCATGACGAGGCCACCCAGGATTGCTCCGGCGATACACAGGGCTCCCGTCCATTCGCGGATATGCCGGGACGCATGAGTATGAGCTTTCGGACAGGGGATGTCCGAGACGGATTGGGACATAGGTCGGTCCTTATTGTTATAGTACAATAGAGACGAATCGATTCGATTATTCTAGATTGACAGCTCCGGAAAAGAGTTCAATCTCTATATTGTCCTATTCCAATCGAACCGACGGAGCCGGAGATGTGGCACCCTGACCTCCAATCCGGCCCCTTGCCGCTGTATGAACGGCTCGTCCTGACAATGGCGCGCGATATCCAGACCGGGCTGCTCGCCCCTGGCGCCAAGCTCCCGCCCCAGCGCGATCTGGCCTTTCGGCTGGGGGTGAGCGTAGGGAGCGTGACGCGGGCTTATGCGGAAGCGGAACGGAGGGGATTGTTGTCGGCCCATGTCGGACGAGGGTCGTTCGTCCGGGGTGTCCTGCCGGCCGTTCCGGACGTTCCTGCGGTCGAACGCGGAACGGCTATGGGACAAGGCAGAAGCGGCGTCATCGATCTGCGCTGCAACACGCCCCCACCCGTTCCCCTGATGCCGGAACTGAAGACCGCTCTGGCTACATTGATGGCGCGCGGGGCGCTGGACCCCGCGGTGCACTACATTCAAGGGGCCGGATTGCCGCATGTGCGAGCCGCCGGAGCACAGTGGATCGCCCGGCACTATGGACTGGATTTCGATGCGGGGCATTTGATCCAGTGCAACGGCGGCCAGCACGGTATTGCGCTGGTTTTCTCGTCGTTCTGTTCTCCCGGCGATACCGTTCTGTGTGAGTCCTCGACGTTTTACGGCGCCCGTATGGCGGCAGACCATCTCGGCCTGAAACTGCGGGGCGTGGCGATGGATGATGACGGGCTGCTGCCAGAGGCTCTCGACCGGGCAGCAGCGGAAACCGGCAGCACTCTGCTCTTCACGCTGCCGACCCTTCACAATCCGACGACGCGGACGATGTCCGAGCAACGCCGGCAGGAGATCGCGGCGGTCGCACGGGCGCGTGATCTCCTGATTCTGGAGGACGATGCTTATTACGCGTATTCCGAACGCCCGCGTCAAATCCTGTCCTACGCACCTGACCGGACACTGTATCTTGCCAGCCTCTCAAAAGGGGTCTGCCCGGGATTCCGGCTGGCGTTTCTGGCTCTTCCGCCCCACCTGCCGCGGGAGCGACTCATGCGGGGTATTCGTGCCCTGGGTTATTGCCCGCCCGCCCTGGGAGCGCTCGTGTTCAGCCAATGGGTCGCGGATGGTCGGATCGACGCGATCGCCCAGGCGGTGCAAGCGGAGGCCAGTGCGCGTTGGGATCTGGCGCGCTCGATGCTGGGGGCGTTCATCGCGCGTCCCGGCGCCTCACATTCGCCTCATGCGTGGCTGCCGATGTCCGCGCTCGAAGCGGAGCGGGTGACGGCGCGATTGCTCCGCGCCGGCGTAGAGGTCACACCGCCGGATGCATCGTCGGTTTCTCCTCAGGCAGATACAGGGCTGCGGCTCTGTCTGGGCGCTCCGGAAGACCGGGACGAACTCGGGCGGGCGCTGGGGATTATTGCGGGAGCGATCACGGGACACGGCAGTGTCGACCGGGACGGAATCATATGAGGTGAAATTGACGTTTCGGTCCGTCGGGGAGATGGAGGACATGATTATTTGGCCGTGACGTCATATTCATCCGCACTCCATACGCACCACCGGCCGGAACACCGGCGACTGTCCAGAGGCTGTCCCGAAAGTCGTTGGGTCATGGAGGCGACGCTGCCGGGGCTCTGCCCCGGACCCGCCAAAGGGCGGTCGCCCTTTGGAAGCCCTTTGATTAATTCATGGAGTAGAGGGGTTTTTCCCTTGCTGGCGCGGGGCAGAGCCCTGCATCGACGTAAGTCGCGACGTCTGAAACACTCTCTCAGCTTCGGGGATCGGGACCAGAAGCGCGGGCAGGCCGGGCGCGCAGAAATCCGGGAATGCTCATGCCGGTCCAGCCCTGCCCTCCTATACGGGCTGCGACAATTCCCTTATGGTCACCCTGCGTCACCATGGTGGGAACAGTTTCGACCGGCTTCTGACATGCGGACAACCAGCCTCGAGACCGTCTGCACCCTGCGCGAACATGTCGAGACATGTTCCGCGACGGAGATCGCGACGCTTCCCCCCGCGCTCCTGGACCGGGCGGAAGCCAATCCGTTTCTGGGCTATCGCAGCCTTTCCGTCGAGATTTTCCGCTATGCCCTGAAGCGTGTCCTGCTCGACCGGGACACGATGACGCTCCTCCGCCGTCCGTTTTTCGGGGGGCCGGCCGCCTTGATCCGGGAAACGGCCTATGTGCAGGAGCCCGCGCGTCTCGCCGCCCTGCGGATGCGGAGGGACGCGCAACGGCAGTGCGGTCCGGTGACGTTGTGCTTCGATCACTGGGACCAGAACTACTATCACTGGGTCGCCCATACGCTTCCCACACTCGGCACAATGATCGAGGATCACGGGATCGAGGATCACGGGGTGCCCGCCTCCGTGCTGCTGCCGGCCCATCTCAAACCCTGGCAGCGTGAAACGGTGGCGTTGCTGGGGCTCGACCCGGACGTTCAGCCGCGGATCGATTATGGCGAACAGCGCATGTTCGGGCGCGCGTTCTATTGCGATTACGTGCGCGGGACGGCCGATTTCGCCGTCTCGGCCCGCTCCCGCGCGACTTACGAACGCATGGTGCGCGCCGCGGGCGGGAATCGCCCGGGAGGGAGGAAACTCTATATCGGGCGCGGCGGCCAGACCAACCGGCATGTGCCGAACGAGGCTGAACTGGAAGCCCGGCTGGCCGCATGCGGGTTCACCTGCGTGCTGCCGGAGACACTCTCCGTCACGGCGCAGATCCGGCTGTTCCGCGAGGCGGAGATGGTCGTCGGCTTTCTCGGCGCGGGGCTGGCCAACATCGCCTGGTGCGCGCCCGGCACGCTGGTGTACGAGCTCGTGCCGAGCCATCACGTCAATCCCTGCTTCGCCGTCATGGCGCATCAGGGCGGCCTGCATTACTGGGCGGACCTCATCCCGAGCGGCGTGGAGGCGGAGAGCCACGAGACGGGTTTCGCCCGTCCCGTCGATGTCGGCGCCATCCTCGCGCGGGTGCGGGAGATCGAGCGGCTCGGCCTCAGCCGAAGGTGAAGGAAAACGCCTGCACGCCCGGATCGAGGAAGTCGATGCGGAAGAGATGATCCGTCACGGGGCCGGTCTGGCGCACGAGCTGGTAGAGACGCTGCCCCGCCACCATGCCGTTCCCCGCCGCGTCCGTGTCCACGCCATGCTGCATCCCCGGCGGCCGCCCGTCGATGGTGACGCGGAACCGCACCGGCTTGCCGTCCGGCCCGGGACCGAGCACCAGATGCAGATCGCGGGCGTGGAACAGGAAAAGAATGGCCCCGCCCGGACGGTCGAGCACGGCGTCGTCCGCGCCGACCGTCCAGAGTCCCGTCAGGCCCCAGCCGTTCAGCCCGAGTCCGGCCGCGTCGGTCAGGTACTCGTTGGCCGAATCCTGCACCATACCGCCCGTGGACGCGAAATGCCGGGCGCGCGCATAGCCGATATAGGTCTCGGGGGAGAGCATGTCTGCGAAATCGCCCTCCGCCTGCGCGCCCGTGCCGTCCGCCGCGACCAGCGTGTCCGGCACGCCGGTCGCACCCGCCTCGCGCAGCAGGGTCTGGATCGCCCGCTCGGTGCGGTCGTACTGGCCCTCGCCGAAATGGTGATAGCGGATGACGCCCTTCGCATCGGCGAGATAGGCGGCGGGCCAGTACTGATTGTCGAAGCCGTTCCAGATCGCCATGTCGTTATCCACCGCGACCGGAAAGGTGATGTGGTAGCGGCTGATGGCGGCCTTGATGTTGTCGAGCTTCTTCTCGAAGGCGAATTCCGGCGCGTGGACGCCAATGACGACCAGCCCGTACGGCTTGTATTTCTCCGACCATGCTTCGACCGTCGGCAGTTCGCGCAGGCAGTTGATGCAGGAATAGGTCCAGAAATCGACGAGGACGACCTTCCCGCGCAGCGCCGCGCGGGTCAGGGGCGGCGTGTTCAGCCAGCCCGTCGCGCCGTCCAGCGCGGGAAGACTGCCCTCCCGCGCCAGAAGCGGCTGAGCGCGCGGCGCGGCCGGGAGGACCAGCGCGGCGAGCGCGAGCAAAGCGGGAAGCAGACGGAAACGAAGCGGCGACAGGCTCATTTCTCTTCCCTTTCGGCGCGCCCGATCCCTGACAGCACCCCGATCCCTGACAGCACATCGTCCAACACCGCCAGCGTGCCGCGTTGTTCCAGCGCCTGCACACAGGCGACGGTGGCGGCGACGAAAGGAGAGTCCGCCGTCAGCTTCAGATCGGCGAAAATCGGCAGCGACAGGAGGGCCCGTGCGGGATCGCGCGCCAGCGCGATCTGCTCCGCCGTCAGATGGGGCTCCTGCGGCGTGAAGTCCCGCCCGAGATCGTCCCGCCCGCCGAGATAGCGCAGAAAACACGCCATCACGAAGACCAGCCGTCCTGTCTCCCCGCCGCGTTCCAACTGAAGGGCGAGAGTCGGCAGGAGAAAGGTCGGCAGCTTGCTCGCCCCGTCCCCGGTGATGCGCGGCAGCCGGTCGCCCACATGCGGATTGCCGAAACGCGCGATGATGGAATCGCGATAGGCCGCCAGATCGATGCCCGGCGGCGGTTCGAGCACCGGAATCGCGTCATGGGTGATGACATCGTGAACGAGGCGATGGATCAGGGGGTGGTCGATCGCCTCCTTGACGGTTTCCAGCCCGGCGAGCTGGCCCGGATAGCCCAGCACCGAATGCCCCGCATTCAGCATCCGCGTCTTCGCCGTCTCGAACGGGTGCACATCCGCGACGAACTGGACGCCGACCTCTTCCAGCGGCGGCCGCCCGTTGCAGAAATGGTCCTCGATCACCCATTGGGCGAAGGTCTCGCAGATCACCGGCAGGCGTTCATTGACGCCGCATTCCGCATTCACTCGCTCGGCATCCTCCTTCAGCACGGCGGGGGTGATGCGGTCCACCATGCAGGACGGAAAGGTCGCATGCGCCTCGATCCACCGCGCCAGATCCGCGTCCAGCGCCGCGGCATGAGCGAGGACCGCCCGGCGCGCCACCGCGCCGTTGCCGCGCAGATTGTCGCAGGACAGCACGGTGAATGGCGCGATCCCGGTGTCCCGCCGCCGGCGCAGGGCCTCGACGATGAAGCCGAAGGCCGAACGGGGACGGGATGGCTCCGCAAGCTCGGCCCGCGTCAGCGGCGCGTCCAGACGGTACGATCCGGTCGCGGGGTCCTGATTGTATCCGCCCTCGGTGATGGTCATGGAGACAATGCGCGTTTCCGGCGCGGCCATGCGCGCCAGCACGGCCTCCGGATCGCCGGGGGCGAAGAGATAGCCCACGATGCTGCCGATGACCCGATGCGTCACGCCGCCGTCGGGCGCGTATTGCGTGAGGATGTAGAGATCGTCCTGCGCCGGGAAGGCGTCGAGCTTCAGCCGCTCCGTCTCGTCGTCGATCAGCCCGACCCCGCAGATGCCCCAGCCCTCATGACCGGGCGAGCCCAGCAGCCGGTCGAAATACCAGGCCTGATGCGCGCGGTGGAAGTTGCCGACGCTGAGATGCACGACCCCCGGCGAGACGGCGGCCCGGTCATAATGGAACCGTTCGACCGAAGGATGCAGGTCGGCGAGAGTCGTTGTGTTGAGATCGATCATCGGAGATCCTGAACGCGCCTGTCTCGCAGGCGTCGAAGGGCGGTTGGCAAACGACGCCGGAGCAGCCACAGAGTTGCAATGATGGTTGCAACGATGTCCGCGTCCGATCCAGTCCTTTCCGCGCCGACCCCGGGCGATTCCGCTTCCGTCGCCGTCATCGGCGCGGGGCCTGCCGGTCTCTTCGCCGCCCTGCGCCTTGCGGAAGCCGGGCGCCGCGTCCGCGTGTTCGACCGGATGGCCGCGCCCGCCCGCAAATTCCTCATGGCCGGGGCGAGCGGCCTGAATCTCACCAACGCGGAACCGCTCGACCGTTTCCTCGATCGCTACGGCCCCGCCCGCGCGGTCCTCGAACCCGCGCTCCGCGCCTTTCCGCCCGAGGCCCTGCGCCGCTGGGCGGAAGCGTTGGGCCAGCCCTGCTTTACCGGCAGCAGCGGGCGGGTCTTTCCCGAGGCGATGAAGGCCTCGCCGTTGCTGCGCGCCTGGCTGCGCCGCCTGACGGCGCTCGGCGTGCGCTTCTCGCCGCGCCATGACTGGCTGGGCTGGGCGGGCGACGCGCTCCGCTTCGCCACGCCGGAGGGCGAGGTGACGTGTCGTCCCGACGCCACGCTCCTGGCGCTGGGCGGCGCGTCATGGTCGCGCCTCGGCTCCGACGGACAATGGGCGCGGTTTTTCTCGCCCGGGGATCTGACCGGATTCCGCCCGTCGAATTGCGGGTTTCTCCCGGACTGGTCCGAGGCCGAGAGTCTGCGCCGGGAGGGCGACATTCTCAAGACCGTGACCCTGCGCTTCGATGGCGCGACCACGCAGGGCGATCTGACCTTCACGCGCCACGGCGTCGAAGGCGCGCCGCTCTATGCTCTGTCCCCCCGGATTCGCGACGCCATCGCGCGCGACGGCGCGGCGATCCTGCGGCTCGATCTGCGACCCGGTCTCGACGAGGCCGCGATCGCCGCGCGCCTCGGTCGTGTGCGCCCGCGCGAGAGCCTCGCCAACCGTCTCCGCAAGGGCGCGGCCCTGACCCCGCCGGCACGTGCCGTGCTGCTGGCGGGAGTCGCGCCGGATGGGCCGCTGGACGTGGCCGATCCCGCATCCCTCGCCCGGCGCATCAAATCCGCCGCGCTGCGACTCGTCGCGCCCGAGCCGCTGGATCGCGCCATTTCCACGGCGGGCGGATTGCGTTTCGACGCGCTGGACGAAGATTTCATGCTCCGCGACCGCCCCGGCGTCTTCGCGGCCGGAGAAATGCTGGACTGGGAAGCGCCGACCGGGGGATATCTCCTTCAGGCCTGTTTCTCGACCGGCCACGCGGCGGCGGCGGCCATCTCGGCCTGGCTCGACAGGGCATCATGATACGGACGCAGGGGGCGCGTCGTCGGGGTGCGCCTTCGCTCTTTTCAAATGGCCGTTTGGCCGTATTCTGATACGCTACCGGGCCGAGGCGGGAGAAGAGCGGTGAGGGAATTCGAGGACGAACGGCAGATCGCACTGATCAACCTGATCGCGGAGGTGCGGCGCGATCTCGAATCCCTCCTGCACGACTCGGGTCTGTCGAAGACGCTGCGTGAATCTCTCGCGATGATCGCCGACAAGATGGACGCGCTGAACGATCTCTCGCACGGCTGAGACGTGGCGCGGCCGGGGGTTCAGCCGGACAGCGAGAAGCTGCCGCGGAAATAGAGCAGCGGCGCGGCGTCGGCGCGCGAGTTCATCGTGATGTGATCGGGGCGGGCGAGGAAGATCTCATGCGTGCCGCCGCGCAGGGTCTCGACGACCGTGCAGCCGATCTCCACCAGCGCGTCCTTCACGAAAAGACGCCCGTCCTCATGGCGGTGCATCGGCACGGCGTCGTCCTTGCCGCCGGAGGGGAGCGCGAAGTGACGGGCGACGGCCTCCTGTTCGCGGGAGAGGATGCTGAGGGCGAAGCGTCCGGCATGCTCCACGGCGCGGCATGTGGCGCTGGCGCGGTTGACGCAGATCAGGAGGGTCAGCGGATCGAGCGAGACGGAGCTGAGCGCGCTGATCGTCGCGCCCTGTTCCCCCTGCTCGCCCTCAGCGGTCACGACGGCGACTCCCGTGGCGAAATGCGCCATGGCGAGGCGGAAAACGTCGGAGGTCACTTCGGTCATGGGCGGATGTCCGGCGGGCTGGAGGATCGGTCTCCTGTCTTCCTGCCGTGTCGGAAGCGACGCGGCAAGCGGCGTTGTGTCCCGGTGGCGTTTCAGTTTGAATTTCGACACCGCCACGCCGGGCTCCGCGCCGCAGCCGCCAAAGGGCGGTCGCCCCTTGGAACCCGCTGACTTTAAACAAATGAGGTCCGGCAATCCGATCTTCACGACCGGCGAAAAGACGGGTTGGTCCCGAGGCGCGAAATATGGCATGGGCGATCATGACACATGAACAAGGGAATGAGCGCGCAATGAAACGCGGCTGGCCGCTTCTGCTGGCGCCTGTGATCGGACTGCTCTGGGTGCCGTTCTACGACCGGCGCGGCCCCGCGCTGTTCGGCTTCCCGTTCTTCTACTGGTATCAGTTCGCCTGGATTCCCGTGACGGCGGTGCTGATCCGGCTGGCCTGGGCGCTGGAACGCCGGGCATGACGCCGGCGATCGGGGTCTTTCTCGTCTTCTTCGCGGTGACGATCCTGCTGGGCAGCACGGTGTCGCTCTGGCGCGGGTGGCTCGCCTCGGGCCGCGGACCGGGGTCCGCCAGCCAGGAATGGGGGCTGGGCGGACGGCATTTCGGCGCGTGGGTGACGTGGTTTCTGGTCGGCGGGGATTTCTATACCGCCTATACGGTGATCGCGGTTCCGGCGCTGGTCTATGCGACGGGGGCGTACGGGTTCTTCGCGCTCCCCTATACGGTGATCGTCTATCCCTTCGTCTATGCCGTGATGCCCAGACTCTGGACGGTCGCGCGGGCGGGAGGGCACGACACGGCGGCGGATATCGTGCGTGGGCGCTTCGGCAGCCGGGCGCTGGAGCTGGCGGTCGCGGTGAGCGGGCTGCTGGCGATCCTGCCCTATATCGCGCTGCAACTCATCGGCATCCGGTCGGTGATGGAGGCGCTGGGGCTGCCGGGGCTGCTGCCGCTGCTGGCGGCTTTCGCGGCGCTTGCGGCCTATACATGGCTGGGCGGGCTGCATGCGCCCGCCTTCACAGCGGTCATCAAGGACGTGATGATCTATGTGGTGGTGTTCGCGGCGGTGATCGTCGTGCCGATCCATCTCGGCGGCTACGGGGCGGTGTTCGCCGCCGCGCCGGGATCAGGCACAGGCGGCGCGATGCTGGAGCCGGGGCAGGCGATGCCCTACGCCACGCTGGCGCTCTCCTCGGCGCTGGCGGCCTTCCTCTATCCGCACACATTGACCGGTATTCTCGCCGCGCGCTCGGCGGATGCGATCCGCACCAATGCGGTGTTTCTCCCCGCCTATACGATCCTGCTGGGGCTGATCGCGCTGCTCGGGCTGATGGCCCATGCGGCGGGGATCGAGACGCGGCACGCGGCGCAGGTGGTGCCGCTGCTGTTCGCGCGTCTGTTTCCAGGCTGGTTCGCGGGGTTCTGCTTCGCGGCGATCGCGGTCGGCGCGCTGGTGCCCGCGTCGGTCATGGCGATCGGGGCGGCGAATCTGCTGACGCGGAACATCCTGCCGGGGCTGTCGGGGTCGCTGCGCGGGATGCGGATCGCGGGTCTCGCGGTGAAGTTCGGGGCGCTGGCCTGCGTGCTTGGCCTGAACGCGCGATTCGCCATCGATTTCCAGCTTCTCGGCGGCGTCGTGATTCTCCAGACCTTCCCGGCCCTGGTGCTGGGGCTGACGAGGCTGCGATTGCGGCCCGGCGCGCTGCTGCTGGGCTGGGGCGTTGGATCGGCACTCGGGCTGGCGCTGTGCTTTCATGACGGGCTGGCGCCGGTGCATCACCTGACCCTGGCGGGCGCGGGATACGCGGTCTCGACCGGATTGCTGGCCCTGCTCGCCAATCTCGCGGTGAGTTTCGCCTTCAGCCTCGGACGACGCGCCGTGCATGGGAAATCTGCGCCGTGACCGGTCGGTGCCGGGCAGAGCCCTGCATCGAGCGCCCCGCTTTCCGGGCTGGAATTCAGACGGAACGCGACCGGGCCGTCTGGAGAATTGCCATTTTGCATGATCCGCGAGACACTATTGCCTTTCATATGAAAGTCTTTCCTGGAGACTGACGGCTGATGGGACGCCTGACGATCGAACGCTGCCCGCGCGACCGCCTCGATTCCGTGCTGGACGATCTGGCGCGTCTGCGGATCGCCGTGTTCCGCGCCTGGCCCTACCTCTATGATGGGGATGATCCGGAATATGAGCGGCGCTATCTGGAAGTCTATCGCCGCAGCCCCAAGGCGGCGGTGATCCTCGCGCGCGACGGGGAGACCATCGTCGGCGCCTCCACCTGTCTGCCGATGGCGGATGAGGGGGAGGCGATGCGCGCGCCGTTCGTGCGGCGCGGGCTCGATCTCGATCCGATCTTCTATTTCGGCGAATCCGTGCTGCTGCCCGCCTATCGCGGCCAGGGCGCGGGGGTGCGCTTCTTCGCCCTGCGCGAGGCGGCGGCCCGCGAGGCCGGGGCGCGAATCGCGACCTTCTGCGCCGTGCGCCGCCCGGCCGATCATCCCGCCCGTCCGGCGGGGGCCGAACCTCTGGACGCGTTCTGGACGAAGCGCGGGTACATCAAACTTTCGGGGGTTTCGATGGAATATCCGTGGAAGGAGGTGGGCGGGACGGGCGAAACGCCGCATACTCTGGATTTCTGGGCGCGGACGCTGGATGGCGGCGCTCTTCCGAACGAACTGATGGAGGCATCATGACCGCTCCCCTGCGTCTGGGCGCCCGGCCCCTGCGTCTTGGAGCCTATGCGTGGCCGGTCGAGCGGATCGCCACGATGGACGAGTACGCCGCCCATCTCGACCGCGTGGTCGCCGAAGGGGCGCGGCAGGCCGATCTCCTGCTGATGCCGGAATATGCCTGCATGGAGGCCGCCGCCGCGCTGACCGGCGGCTCCGCCGACCCCACGGCGGAGCTTGCGGCGATCGTCGCGCGGAGCGACGAAATCCTCGACATCATGATCGCCGCCGCGCGCAAGCACGGCGTCTGGCTCATGCCCGGCACGCTGCCGCGTCCGGAGCCCGGCTATGTCCGCAACCGCGCGCCGCTGATCGCCCCGGACGGGCGCGTCGCGCTACAGGACAAGCATGTCATGACACGCTTCGAGACCGAGGCGTGGGGCGTGCAGGCCGGTGCGCCGCCGGGGGTCTTCGACACGCCCTGGGGCATGATCGGCACGGCCATCTGTTATGATTCCGAGTTTCCCATGCTCACCCGCGCACAGGTCGAGACCGGGGCGTGGCTCATCCTCGTGCCCACCTGCACCGACACGATGCACGGCTTCAACCGCGTGCGCGTCTCTGCGCAGGCGCGGGCGCTGGAAAACCAGTGCTTCGTCGCCGTCGCGCCGACCGTGGGAGACGCGCCCTGGCTGGCGACGCTGGACGAGAATCGCGGGCAGGCGGGCATTTACGGCCCGATCGACCGCGGTTTTCCGTCGGACGGCATCATCGCCGAGGGGCCGCTGAACGCGGGCGGCTGGGCCGTCGCGACGCTCGATCCCACCGTGCTCGAAGACGTGCGGCAGAACGGCGCGGTGCGGAACTGCCGCGACTGGCCGCGCGCCGTCCCGCGCGCGACCACCCTTCCCTTTTCCTTTTCGTCCTGACCCTGAGCGGAGAGACTTTCATGTCCGTCGAAACCACGCGCACGCTGATCAAGACCTATTACGACACTTTCAACGGCGGCGATCGCGAGGCGTTCCTTGCCCTGTTGACCGAGGACGTCGTCCATGACGTCAATCAGGGCGGCAGCGAGACCGGCCTCGCGCCGTTCCGCGCCTTCCTCCAGCGCATGGACCGCTGCTACAAGGAAGAGATCCGCGACGTGGTGGTGATGGTCAATGACGACGGCAGCCGCGCCGCGGCGGAGTTCGTCGTTCACGGCACCTATCTCTCCACCGATGAGGGCCTCCCCGAAGCCCGGGGACAGCGCTACGTCCTTCCGGCGGGCGCGTTCTTCACCGTCGTGAACGGCAAGGTCGCGCGCATTTCCAACTACTACAACCTGCCGGACTGGGAACGTCAGGTCACGGGCGGCTGAGAGACTGTTTCAGAAGTCGCGACGCAGGCCGATGCAGGGCTCTGCCCTGCATCCGAAAGGGGCAAAACCCCTTCACTCCATGAATTTCAATAAACTCAATCAAAAGGTTTCCAAAGGGCGACCGCCCTTTGGCGGGGTTCGGGGCAGAGCCCCGCGAGCGTCGCCTCCATCGAATGGCGAGCCGAGAAACGGCCCAGCGCGGTGCGCCGGAGGTCATCGCCGATAGGGCCAGCCTTCCTGCGGAAGGACATTCGCCACGGGAAACTGCTTCCGCCATCCGTCGATTCCGTCGGAATACCAATACACATCGGTATATCCGGCCTCGACCAGACGTTTCCCCACATTCCAGCTCTGCCAGCAATGCGGATGGCAGAAGCTGACGATCGGCGTCGATGTCCGTCCGCCGCTCAACGCCTTCACGCGTTTCAGAAAATCGGCGACAGCCTGCGGCGGCAGATCGCCATACCCCGCATCCGGAAACCAGATCGCGCCGGGAATGGAGCGATGCACGGGCATCCATAGGCTGCCGGGAGGAAGAGAATCCGGCTTGTGATCGGCGGAGGAGGAATCGATCAGAAGAGGCTTTTCCGGCAGAAGTCGCGCCAGACCCTCCGTGTCGATGAGTTTGGCGCCATGCAGGGTCGCGGGAGGCGCCCCGTGAATGTCGCCGGTCCAGATCCCTTCCGGCTCCGGCACGGCCCGCGCGGCCAGCGCGCCGGGGAAACAGGCCGAAAGAAACGCCGCCAGAACGACCCCGCCGGCCCTCGGCAACGGTCTCAACGGTCCGCCGGGAAGACATGGTTCCAGCTTCCGCCTCTCGTATCCGCGATCCGGACGTCGAACGCACCGTCCTTCACTTTCCTGTAAAGAAAAGATATTTCCGGATTGCTGGATATCGAGATGTCGGTCTCCATGGAAAGAACGGTCCGGCCGTCATATTGAATATTCGTCTTGTCGATATATCGAGCCGGTTTGTATCCCTGCGTGACTGGATCGAACTGCATGCCGTTATAGTTGGGATGTCTGATCAGCAGAGTGGCTTCCGCCGCGCCGTCCGGCTGTGGCACGGGGTCGAATCGCATCTTCATCGCACCGATATTGAGCATCGGGTCGTCTCCCCCCAGTCCGACCGGCCCCGAACATCCGCCGGCCGCCTTCACGAATCGCGATGTCTCCAGCAGCCTTCCGTCGGCGGTCCGCGCGACGGCATGAACATTGGTGAAACCGTCGATGCGGACCTGGAGCTTGATCAATGTCGGGTCGGCGGCAGGGCCGAAATGGATTTTCGCGGCGACAGGCGAAGGGTTGTCGTCAATAATCACATCCACGCCCACGGCATGAATCGCTGGATCGATCCGCAGCGTCAGGGGAACGACCGCAGCATCGTCGGCCTGCGCGGGCATGTCGAGGGTCACGGCTGGTCCCGCCGGGCTGAGCGGCGCGGCGCCGAAGATCCTGTGACTCAGAGCCGCCCAGCGTTGCACCCGGTCAGGCTCGGTGCCGTCGGACGCGTGGGCGGACGCGGACATCATCGCGGCGCACAGCATCGCACTGACGAACAGATATTTCTTCACGTTATTCTCCCTTCCGGATGTGACGGACGGCCTATTCCCACTCCAGTTCCTTGTAGGCTTCGGTCACGTTCCGGGCGTTGTAGCTGTCGAACAGGGTCCAGTTTCCCCGCTCGCCCGCAGCGACGGTATCGATCGCCTGATCGAGCGATCGGCCGTTCCTGATGGCGAGCCGCGTTTCGTCGCGCAGCGTTTCCAGATACCGGCGCAGCGGGGCGATCGCCTCGGGCGTGACGAGCGGCGGCCCATGGCCCGGCACCAACGCGACGGCATCCGGGGTTTCGAGCGTGCCCAGCTCCTTCAGCCAGCCGGAAAGACTGCCGTCCAGCGCGGGGACACGCCGGACAAACAACAGATCGGCGGGAAATAACGTCCGGGTCTGATGATCGAGGAAGGAGAGATCGCACGTCGTATGCGCCGTTCCATGGGCTCTCAGCGTAATCCTGCGTCCGCCGAGATCCAGCGTGCCGCCTTCGGGACCGATGACGCGCGTGGGTGTCACCAATGGACCGACATCGGCGGCCCCGATCTCGTCGGACAATTTCTTCCGATAGAACGCGCCGCGAATGTGCAGGGCGTCCGGCAATTTGTGATGGCCGATGAACTCCGGCGCTTCATTCAGAAACGCGCAGGCGCCGAAAATATGGTCCGGATGGACATGCGAAAGGACGACATAGCCGATCGGCAGCTTCGTGACGCGACGGATTTCCGTTTTCAGCCACTGGCCGTCCGGGAGACTTCCGCCGCTATCGGTGACCAGAACGGCCTTCTTGCCGACGATGAAGCCGATATTGGCGATCGCGTCGGCATTGTCCGGCGTGGCGTCGGCATCGAGGCCGCGTCGCAGGAAAATGCCGGGCGCGACCTCCTGCATCCTGAAGCTGCTCGCGGAGAAGCCCGCCCGGGGCAGACAGCACGCGCATAATCCTCCCGCAAGCATGGTGCGGCGCGTCGCATGCGCGCTCGAGACTCTCGCCATTCCTCATCTCCCCGAGGAGAAGGACGCCTCGTTCGAAGGCGCCGCCTCTCTATCTCCTGGTAGGTAGGCTGCCGGAGGGCAAGACACTCTCTCGTGAAATCAGATAGAATTCCGGGCATAGGAGAGATAACGACGTGCAAGATACAAAAACACGCCTGCTCCGGGAAGCGGAGGTCATTGTGCGGGCCAAGGGCTATTCCGGATTCAGCTATGCGGATCTGGAGGCGGCTGTCGGGATCAGAAAGGCCAGTATTCATCATCATTTCAAAACAAAAGAAAATCTCGTCTCCGCGCTCGTCGATGAATATGACCGCAGATATGACGATGAACTTTCGAGGATCATTGCCGAAAACAGAAGCGCCATAGAAAAAATCGACGCCTATGGGCGGCTTTATGTGCAGGGATTGCAGGACGATCTCGGCTGTCTTTGTGCCGTCCTCGCTATTGAGCTGCATGCTCTTCCCGTCAGTCTGACGAACAAGCTGTCGCTTTTCTTTGACAAGCATATCGCCTGGATCGAAGCGGTCATCGAGGACGGCCTCGCACGGGGAGAAATCCGCCCGAGCGTCCAGGCGGCGTCCTACGCGCGCATGACGGTCGCCGCCCTGGAGGGCGCATTGCTCATGGAGCGCGTCTTGCAGGGCGTCGTCGGCTTCGAGGCGACCCTCGACGCCATCCGGAAGGGGCTGGGCTGAGCGCCCGCGACCGGTTGCCCCAGATGAATCACAGGTCCAGAATCCTGACTGCCCGAGCATAGGGATGCCGGCGAACGCCAATTTGTTGATCATTTCAAAACAATTATTTCGCCAGATTCGCGCCCATACTGCCGAAGCAGATTCGCAAAAGTATATCCGGTGAAAAATGCCGCCCAGGCGAAAATTTCTATTCTGACTTTAACACTTTTTTGATAATAACGCCGAGATTCGACCGAATGTGAAGGACTCCGCGATGTCACTCCAACGCCTGCCCCTGACGACTGCTCAACGGGGGGTGTGGATGGGAGGGCTGCTTCGCGCGCAAGGCGGAACCTTCAACATTGCCGAGGCCATCGAACTGCGCGGACCCATCGAGCCGGACTCGTTCCGGGCCGCGCTGGCGCAGGTCAGCCGGGAAGCGGAGACGACGCGCATCCGGATCGGGCTGGGCATGGACGGCCCCTATCAGGACGTCCTTCCCGAACTGCGCTTTGACCCGCCTTTCCTCGATTTTTCCACCCACCCGGCGGCTGAGGAAAGCGCGCGGACGTGGATGACGGCGCATCTCCGCCGCCCCGTCGATCTCGCCTGCGACCCGCTCTGGTATTCGGCCCTCATCAAGCTGGAAGCATCGCGTTTCATCTGGTTCCATTGCTGCCATCACATCGCGCTCGACGGTTTTTCGGCCGGGCTGATCGTCGCGCGGGTGGCGGAACTCTATACGGCCCTGGCGGAGGGGCGGGACGCGCCGCCCGCCAGCTTCCTGCCTCTGCGGACCCTGATCGAGCAGGAAGAGCGATATCGCGCGGGCGCGCGCCGGGAGACGGACCGGCTCTACTGGCGCGAACGGCTCGCTCTCCCGCCGGAGGCGGTGACGCTGGCCTCCCCGTCGTCACCGCCGCGCCCGGCCGATCCGCTCCTTCAGGCGCTGGGCTTCGTCTCCCGCACCGCCGCCTTCGACGAACGCCTGAAAGAGCGGATCCGCGCGGCCGCTCAGGAGCATGGGTCCACCTTGCCGCAGATGTTTACCGCTCTGTTGGTCAGCTATATTTTCCGCTGCACGGGCCAGGAGGATCTGACGATCGGCATGCCGGTCACGGGGCGGCTGGACCGGATGATGCGCCGCGTCCCCGGCATGGCGGCCAACGCCGTCGTGCTCCGCTTCGCGCCCAGCGCCGGGGTTCCCTTCCCCGATCTCCTCGCCCAGACCCGGCGGGCGATGCACGGCGCGCTCCGCCATCAGAACTTCCGCTACGAAGACCTGCGCCGCGAACTCGGCTTCACGGAAATGGAGCGCCACCTGTCGCGGATCGCGGTCAATATCGAGCCGTTCGACTATCACCTTTCTTTCGGCGTCCATCCGGCCCGTAACGTCAATCTCAGCAACGGCATGATGGAAGACCTCACGATCTTCGTTTTCGACCGTCAGGACGGCGAGGGAATCAGCCTCGCCCTTTACGCCAACCCCGCGCTGTACGACGCCACCGCCCTCGACCGGCATCTCGCGCGGATACAGCTTCACGTCGAAGCGATTCTGGACGATCCCGGCCTTCCCCTGAGCGCTTATCCGTTCTTCGGCCTGGCGGAGCGTGCGGAGATCCTGCGCCTGGGCGAGAAAGCCGCGCCGCTGGAAGGGGAAGAGGGGCTGCTCGATGCGCTGGCGGGTCATGCCTTGCGCATGCCGGAGCGCGTCGCTGTGTCAGATAGTTACGGAAACGTAACGTATCGGATGATGTACGATCTGGCCGGGCGCTGCGCGGAGACGCTCGCCTGGCAGGGCGTCGGCCCGGGCACGCTGGTCGCGATCCGCGTGCCGCGCGACCGGCGGCAGATCGTCGCCATGCTCGCCGTCGCCCTGTGCGGCGCGGCCTGGCTTTCGCTCGATCCCGACGGGCCGCCAGGCCGCACCGCCGCGATCCTCGACGACGCGCGCCCGGCCCTCATCCTGACAGGCGAAGAGACCATCGCGGTCGGCCTGCCTGATCGGCTCGCCCGCCTGCCGCTCGCGCCCGACGGCACGGCAGGCGTCGTCTCGGGCATTCCCGCCGGGATCGGCACGCCCCAGCTTCCCATAAACAGCGCCTATGTGATCTACACCTCCGGCACCACCGGCACGCCGAAAGGCGTGATCGTCCCGAAATTCGCGCTGGAGAACCTCCTGCGCGCCATGCAGGACGAACTGGCCTTCGGGCCGGACGAACGCTGGCTCAGCGCGACCTCGGTGACGTTCGATATCTCGATCCTGGAATTCCTGCTTCCCCTGCGGGCTGGCGCACGTCTGGTGCTGCCCGAGGGCGACATGGCCGATCCGCGCGTCATCGCGGCGGCGGCGCGGCGTCATGACATCACGATCATGCAGGCGACGCCGACCTGGTGGCGGATGGCCCTGAACGGGACCGAGGGCGACTGGCTCCGCCCCCTTCGCGTGCTCTGCGGCGGCGAGGCGCTCAGCGCGGAACTCGCCCGCGCGCTCATGGAACGGGCACGCGCCGTATTCAACGTCTATGGCCCGACCGAGACGACGATCTGGTCCACGCTGAAGGAACTCCATGCCTCCGACGCAGAGGAGGACGGCGTCGTCCCCGTCGGTCGCCCTCTCGCGGCCACGCGCCTGCGCATCCTCGACGGAACGGGCGGTCTCCTGCCGTTCGACATGCCGGGTCAGCTCGCCATCGGCGGCGCGGGCGTCGCGAGCGGCTATCTGCGGCGACCCGACCTGACCGCCGCGCGCTTCGTGCCCGACCCGTTCGACGACTCCGGCGGGCGGCTCTACCTGACCGGCGACCGCGCGCTCCTGAGGCCGGACGGGACTTTGGTGATCCTTGGCCGCGAGGACGAGCAGTTCAAGATACGCGGCGTTCGCGCCGAGCCGGCGGAGATCGAAAGCGCGCTTCGTCGCCAACGCGGCGTCGCCATGGCCGCCATACGCCTCTGGCCGGGGCCCCACGCGCCGGTCCTCACCGGCTATATCGTGCCGGAAGCGGGCGAGAGCGGCGACGCTCTTGACATCGCGACGCTCCGGGAAGGGCTTCTGTCGCTGCTCCCGGCCCAGATGGTGCCCACACGCTATGTTTTCCTCGACGCTCTGCCGATGACGCCCGCCGGCAAGCTGGACCGCAAGTCCCTTCCGCCGCCTTCCGAAACCGGACCGGAGAGCGCGGAAACCGGCCTCGACGCGCAAGACGAAGCCCTCACGCCGGAGGAAAGTCTCGTGGCCGGGCTTTGGCGCTCGGTGCTCGGCCGCGCGGAGATCGGGCGGCATGACAACTTCTTCGATCTCGGCGGCGACAGCCTGAGCGCGGTCCAGTTCGTCATGGCGCTGGAAGAAAAAGGATACGCGCTCCCGATCACGGCCCTGTTCGGCGCCCCCACGATCGCGCGTCTGGCGCGGTTGCTGCACCAGAAACCCGCAATCTTCGATCTTCTGACCACCACCGTCCTCCCGCTTCGCGCCGAGGGCGACGGGCCGGCCGTGTTCTGCTTCCATCCGGTGCTCGGCCTGTCCCTGAGCTTCGCGACGCTTCTGCCGTTCATCCCGTCGTCGCGTCCCGTATACGGCCTGCAGGACGTGGCCCTCCTGGAAGGCGAGGACGCGCCCCGCTCGATCGCCGAACTGGCGGCGCATTATCTGAAGGAAATCCGGGCGCTTCAGCCGGACGGACCCTATACGCTGATCGGCTGGTCCATGGGAGGGCTGGTCGCCCATGCGCTCGCCGGTCAATTGCTGGCGTCAGGCGAGAGGGTCGCCTCGCTGGTTCTGCTCGATTCCTATCCTCTGCGCGGCCCGGATGGCGGTCCTTTGGACGATCCGGCCCTGATCGAGGCCGCGATCGGCTTTCTCGACGTCGCCCTGCCCGAAGATGTCCCCCCTCCCCGGACGCTGGACGCGCTGGCTGACCGGCTCGTCGAGACGATGCTGGATCACGGCCAGGCCCTTCCGAGCGAGTTCGGCGAGCAGGGGCCGCTTCTCGCTCGCCTGCGTCATGCCGCTACGCGGAACCTCGATCTGCTGCGCGGCTGGACGCCGCCAACCGTCGCCTGCGACGCGCATTTCTTCCGCGCGGCCCGTCGCGGCGTCGGTATGCGGGACGATCCGTCCGTCTGGACCGCGTTCCTCGAGGGACGGCTCGATGTGACGGAGTTGGACTGCACACACCAGGACATGCTCGATCCGGCGATGGCGCGCCTCCTTTGCGCCGGGCTCGGCATCGCCGTCCAGTCGGACAGCATGGCCGAAGTCAGAGAAGAGCCCACCGTCTGAGCTGGGCGATGGCGTTGCCCACGCCGTCTTCCGCCGCCACCGTCTCGCCCAACGCCCGTGCGCGGGCGCGCATCGCGGGGGAAACGGCTGCCTCCAGCGCGCGGGCGAGTGCCGCTCCCGTGAGGTGGCGCATGTTCTGGCTGACGGTCGCGACTCCGATACGGCCAAGCTGCCATCCCCAGAAATGCTGATCGCCCACGAACGGCACCGGCACGGTGGGAATGCCCGCCCGCACCGCCGCCGCAGCCGTTCCTGCACCGCAATGATGCACCGCCGCGCGCACCCGCCGGAAAAGCCATTCATGCGGCACGTCGCTCACGGACATGATGTTTGGAAGATCGGCAAGGAATCTTCCCATTCCGGACCAGCCGCTTCCCACCACGATGCGCATCCCGGTGAGCGCGGCCGCCTCACGCACGACGGCCGCCAGACGTTCGGCATGAGCACTCACCATGCTGCCGAAACCGATATAGACCGGCATCCCGTCCTCTCCGCTCCCTTCACCTAGAAACGCGGCCAGCGGGCCCGGCGGCACGTAATCCTCGTCCGGCGGGAGGATGAAGTAGCCCGGCATGGCGATCGTCTCCGGCCATTCCGGCTGACGCGGCACGACATGGCGGCTGAAGCCGTAAAGCCGATAACCGCCTGTGGCGTGGGGCGATTCCCACGGTCCGCGCCACGGATAGGGGGCAGCCTCAAGCGTGCGGCGCATGTCGTTGGCGATCGCGCGCGTCGACCACCAGGCCGCCCGGCGCATCGCCCCATGCAGGGCGTAATTGGCCGCGCCCGGCAAAGGCCGGGGACGGAACCACACGGGCGGCAGGGCGCGGCTGGCGTCGAGCGGCTGGAGCTGGGTCTGCACGAAAGGCACCCCTGCTTTTTCCGCCAGCGTTGCCGCGAGCAATGTCGCATTGCCGGACCCGATGACGAGGCGACACTCCGCCATGGCTGCGAGCCCTTGCGCAGGCCAGTCCTGCGCCGCCCTGCGCGTCTCGGCGATAACCACGCGGGCGGCGGCCAGCCCGCTGCGCCCGTCGAGCGCCTGGGGATTGCGCCGCATCATGGCGCCGAAATCCGCGTTCAGCGGCGCGAAATCCAGCCCGGCCCGGGCAACCGAAGCGGCGAAGCCGGGATCGGTAACGAGACGCACCGCATGCCCCTCAGCCCGCAACCCCCTGCCCAATGCGAGATGAGGCCGGATATCGCCCTCGGTCCCGACCGTAAAAATGACGACCGTCATGACGCCCCCGATGTTTCCCGTCCGATACGCGCGCCGGAACAAAATTGCCATTTTGACGGCGTGCGCCACCCCTGTTTCACGGGCACGACAGCAGCCTTATCTGGGATCTTCCTGATGAAGAAAGCACGGATGATTGTCGGAATCACATTTTTCACCGTTCGACATGCGATGCCATGTGTTATACCAATTCTGTCTCGTTAGAACCCATGTGCCCAGTCTCGCAAACCGAGGGACATGATGCGCCAGGGCTGGTCTACGAGCTTATTCCAGGCGTGGCAGCAGATATCGACGATGTCGTCGTAGGTGCGAAGATCCGGTTCGACAGCCAGGTATTGCGCATGAACTGCCAGACGTTTTCCACCGGGTTCAATTCGGGCGAGCGTGGCGGGAGCGGCAGGATGG
>NZ_SLZN01000032.1 GCF_004346035.1 Acidomonas methanolica
GCCTGGGCATCGCCCCGGAACTGGCGGTCGGCGACGGGGCGCCCGGTTTCTGGAAAGCCCTGGACGAGGTCTTCCCCGGCACGCGTCATCAGCGCCGCCACCTGAAAGCTTGCCGCAAAGCGCCAGAAGCAAGTGCCACCAACCCGACAGTCTGATAGGGAATTCTGGCTCCCGATCCTCTCGTCTTCATGGTCAGGGATTGCCAGAGGGCGACCGCCCTCTGGCGTTGGGCGGAGCCTCGTAGCGAGCCTCGCATCACCGCGCGATAAGGTCCTGATGCGATAAGGCTTGACTCGCCCCGGTCCTGTCTCCTACTGACACGCACCGATCAGAACACGCCACCTCGCGAAGGCTCGCGCAGTGGCGCGCTTTCTTTTGGAGTAAGTTTTTCTTGTTCGACTCGCTCTCAGGCAAGCTGTCCGGCGTTTTCGAGGGGCTTTCCAAACGTGGAAAACTCTCGGAGGACGATGTCGCCGAAGCCATGCGCGAGGTTCGCCTCGCCATGCTCGACGCCGACGTGGCGCTGCCGGTCGTGCGCGATTTCACGAACAAGGTGCGCGAGCGCGCCGTGGGCGCGGAGGTGCTGGACAGCATCTCGCCCGGTCAGGCCGTCGCCAAGATCGTCAATGACGCGCTGATCGACGCGTTGGGTGGCGCCGGGGCGGTGCCGCTCACGCTCTCCGCGCCCGCGCCGATTCCTTTCCTGATGGTCGGGCTGCAAGGCTCGGGCAAGACCACGACCTCCGGCAAGATCGCGCTGCGGCTGACGAATCGCGAGCGGAAGAAGGTGCTGCTCGCCTCGCTCGACGTGCAGCGTCCCGCCGCCCAGCTTCAGCTCCAGCAGCTTGCCGAACGCGCGGGCGTCGCCTCGCTCCCGATCGTGCCGGGCCAGCAGCCCGTGGAGATCGCGCGGCGCGCCATGGAGGTCGGGCGGCGCGAGGGGTATGACGTCGTCATCCTCGACACGGCGGGCCGCCTCTCCATCGACGAGGCGCTGATGCAGGAAGTGCGCGACGTGCGCGCCGCCACCAGCCCGGCCGAAACCCTGCTCGTCGTCGATGCGATGACCGGACAGGACGCGGTGAACACGGCGCAGCGCTTCAACGAAGCCGTGGGGATCACCGGCGTCGTCATGAGCCGGATGGATGGCGATGCGCGCGGCGGCGCGGCGCTCTCGATGCGGGCCATCACCGGCGCGCCGATCAAGCTCGCGGGCACCGGCGAGAAGCTCGAGGCGCTGGAGGAGTTCCATCCCGAGCGCGTCGCGGGGCGCATCCTCGGCCTCGGCGATATCGCCGGGCTGGTCGAGAAAGCCTCCGAGACCATCGACCAGGAGGAAAGCGAGCGCCTCGCCAAGAAGATGCTGGCGGGGAAGTTCGATCTCGACGACTACGCCTCGCAGATCCGCCAGATCAACAAGCTCGGCTCGGTCTCCGGCATTCTCGGCATGCTGCCCGGAATGGGCAAGCTGAAGGATGTGCTGGAGAGCAAGGACGTCGATACCGCGGCGATCTTCCGCAAGCAGCTCGCCATCATTTCCTCGATGACGAAGGACGAGCGCAAGACGCCCGCGATCATCAAGGCCTCCCGCAAGAAGCGCATCGCCGCCGGGTCCGGCACGAGCGTGCAGGAGGTCAACAAGCTGCTCAAGCAGTTCGACGACATGTCCACCGTGATGAAGCGCATCAACAAGATGGGCCTCGGCGGCATGAAGAAGATGCTTTCCGGGCTGATGTCGGGCGGCGCTCCCCCCGGCATGCCGCCCGGCGGGTTCGGCGGCGGCTTCCCCCGACGCTAGGCCCTGGCTGTTTTTCTCAGATTTCAACGTTTCCGGAGTTTTCCATGAGCCTCAAGATTCGTCTTTCCCGCGCCGGCGCCAAGAAGCGCCCCTACTACCACATCGTGATCGCCGACAGCCGCAGCCCGCGTGACGGCCGCTTCATCGAGAAGGTGGGTGCGTACAACCCGATGCTGCCCTCCGACCATGCCGACCGCATCCGTCTGAATGACGAGCGCATCAAGCACTGGCTGTCCCAGGGCGCGCAGGCGACCGATCGCGTCGCGCGCTTCCTCGGCAATGCCGGTCTCGCGCCGAAATTCGAGTATCGCGAGCAGCCGACGCAGTCCGCCCCGAAGAAGGCGGCTCAGGAGCGCGCCGCGGCCAAGGCCAAAGCGGCCGCCTGATTTTCGCATCGGCCCGACGCGCCATGACCGCCCCCTTCCCCAACGCGATTCTCGTCGCCACCGTGGGCCGCCCCCATGGGGTGCGCGGACTCGTGCGCCTGCATGCGGCGACGGAAGACCCGGCGACGATCGAGGCGCTGGGTGACGTGCGGGACGCGCAGGGGCGTGCGTGGCGGGTGGAATGGCGGGGCTCGGGAATCGCGGCGCTGTTCGACGCGGACGGGCGGGAGATCGCCGACCGCGACGCGGCGGCGCGGCTGACGAACCTGGAACTCTTCGTGGCGCGCGAGCGCCTGCCGGACCCGGACGGCGACGAGTTCTATCATGTCGATCTGATCGGCCTTGCGGCGGTGACGCCGGAGGGCGAGGCGCTTGGCGTCGTCAATGTCGTGCATGATTACGGCGCGGGAGTGAGCCTCGAAATCGCGGGCGCGCGCAGCCTGATCGTGCCGTTCACGAAGCGCTGCGTGCCGGAGATCGACCTGCCGTCGAAGCGGCTCGTCGTCGTTCCGCCGGTGGAGATCGAGGTCGAGGGCGATCCGTCCGGCCCCGGCGACGTGGCGGTGCGCGCATGACGGCGACGGCGACAGGGCGGGCTCCCTGGCGGGCCGACGTGCTGACGCTGTTCCCGGAGATGTTTCCGGGACCGCTCGGCTGCTCGCTGGCCGGTCAGGCGCTGGAGCGCGGAACGTGGTCCTGCGCCGCACATGATCTGCGCGCGCACGGGCTGGGGCGTCATCGCGCCGTGGACGACACGCCGTTCGGCGGCGGGGCAGGCATGGTGATGCGGCCCGACGTCGTCGCGGCGGCGCTGGACGCGGTGGCGGAGGACGGTCGTCCGGTCGTCTATCCCACGCCGCGCGGGCGCGTCTTCCGTCAGGACGATGCACGGCGACTGGCGGCGGGTGCGGGGGTCGTGCTCGTCTGCGGCCGCTTCGAGGGTGTCGACGAGCGCGTGCTGGAGCGGCGCGGTATCGAGCAGTTCTCGATGGGCGACGCCGTGCTGTCCGGCGGCGAGATTCCGGCGCTCCTCCTGCTCGACGCCTGTGTCCGCCTGCTGCCGGGCGTCATGGGCTCCGAGGCCAGCGACGCCGAGGAAAGCTTCGGCGCGGACGGGCTGCTCGAATATCCCCATTACACCAGACCGGCCCTCTGGGACGGCATGGAGGTTCCCGCGATCCTGCTCTCCGGCCATCACGCGGCCATCGCGGCGTGGCGGCGCGAGCAGGCGATCACGGTCACGAAGTCACGCCGTCCCGATCTCTGGGCCGCCTTCGAAGCCGCACGAAGGGAAAACGTGCAGGGCGAAGCGGCGCGAGGCAGGATGACGGGCCCGATTCATTAAGTCTTTTCGATCCTTCAGGAGTATCAACATGAACATCATCCAGCAGTACGAGGCGCGCGAGATCGAGCGTCTGACCACCGCCCGCGCGGTGCCCGAATTCCAGGCCGGCGACACCGTGCGTGTCGGCGTACGCGTCGTCGAAGGTACGCGCGAGCGCGTCCAGGCCTATGAAGGCGTGGTGATCGCGCGGTCGAACAAGGGCCTGAACAGCAATTTCACGGTCCGCAAGATCTCCAACGGCGAAGGCGTGGAGCGGATCTTCCCGCTCTACTCCCCGAGCATCGCGGAGATCGCCGTGATCCGCCGCGGCCGGGTGCGTCGCGCCAAGCTGTATTATCTGCGCGGCCGCAGCGGCAAGTCCGCCCGCATCGCCGAGCGGGCGCGCGAGGTCGTGGCGTCGTAAAACGGCGCTGAACGGCGCCGGGGGAAAAGAGGGGAGGAGCGCATGGCGGGCCGAACGCTGTTCGACAAGATCTGGGACGACCATGTGGTCGAGAAGCTCCCGGACGGCACTTGCATCCTCTATATCGACCGGCATCTCGTTCACGAGGTGACGAGCCCACAGGCGTTCGAAGGGTTGCGTCTGGCCGGCCGCAGGCTGCGTCATCCCGAGGCGACGATCGCCGTGGTGGATCACAACGTCCCCACCACGGATCGCAGCCTGCCCATCGAGGAGCCGCAGAGCCGGTTGCAGATCGAGACGCTCGAACGCAACGTGCGTGAGTTCGGCGTCCCGTATTTCCCCCTGCGCTCGCGCAATCAGGGAATCGTCCATGTGGTCGGGCCGGAGCAGGGCATTTCGCTGCCCGGCGCGACCATCGTCTGCGGCGACAGCCACACCTCCACCCATGGGGCGCTCGGCGCGCTGGCCTTCGGCATCGGCACCTCCGAGGTCGAGCATGTGCTGGCGACGCAGACCCTGCTCCAGAAACCCGCGAAGAACATGCGGGTGACGGTCGAGGGGCAGGTCGGGCCGGGCGTCACCGCCAAGGACATCATGCTGGCCATCATTGGCACGATCGGCACGGCGGGCGGCACGGGGCATGTGATCGAGTTCGCCGGCTCCGCCATCCGCGCGCTGGACATGGCAGGGCGGATGACGCTGTGCAACATGTCCATCGAAGCCGGAGCGCGCGCCGGGCTCGTCGCGCCCGACCAGACGACCTTCGATTACGTGAAGAACCGTCCCTACGCGCCGAAAGGCGAGGCGTTCGAGCAGGCCGTCGCCTACTGGACGACACTGGCGAGTGATCCGGACGCGGTGTTCGACCGGGAGGTGACGCTCAAGGCCGAGGACATCGTGCCCAGCGTCACCTGGGGCACCAGCCCGGAGGATGTGCTGCCCATCACCGGGCTCATCCCCGATCCCGCCTCCTGCGACGATCCGGCGCGCGCGGCGTCCTGGCGGCGGATGCTGGAATATATGGGGCTGGAGGCCGGGCGGAAGATCGCGGGCACGAAGATCGATGTCGTGTTCATCGGCTCCTGCACCAACAGCCGCATCGAGGATCTGCGCGCCGCCGCCGCCGTGGCGAAGGGACGCAAGGTCGCGCCCGGCGTGCGCGCCCTGATCGTGCCGGGCTCGGGCAATGTGAAGGCGCAGGCGGAAGCGGAGGGGCTGGACGCGATCTTTCGCGCGGCCGGGTTCGAATGGCGCGAGGCGGGGTGCTCCATGTGCCTCGGCATGAATCCCGACAGGCTGACGCCGGGCCAGCGCTGCGCCTCGACCTCGAACCGCAATTTCGAGGGGCGTCAGGGCCCCGGCGGCCGCACCCATCTCTGCTCCCCCGCCATGGCGGCGGCGGCGGCGGTGACGGGCGCGCTGACGGATGTGCGCGAACTTGTCCCGGCGGAGGAACCGGCCTGATGCGGGCATTCACCACGCTGACCGGCATCGCCGCGCCGATGCCGGCCGAGAATATCGACACCGACCAGATCATTCCCGCGCGCTTTCTCAAGACCATCGAACGCAGCGGGCTGGGCAGACACGCGTTCGCAGGCCTGCGCTACGAGGCGGACGGATCGGAAAATCCGGATTTCGTGCTCAACAAGGAGCCGTATCGCCGTGCCGAGATTCTGATCACCTATGACAATCTCGGCTGCGGCTCGTCGCGCGAGCATGCGCCCTGGGCGCTGCTGGATTTTGGCATACGCTGCGTGATCGCCCCGAATTTCGCCGATATCTTCTATAATAACTGCTTCAAGAACGGCATCCTGCCGATCCGCCTGCCGCGCGAGATCTGCGACGCCCTGATGGGGGATGCGCGGCTCGGGGCCAATGCGCGTCTCACGGTCGATCTGGAGCGTCAGGTCGTATGCCGCCCGGACGGGACGGAGATTCCGTTCGAGGTCGATGCCTTCCGCCGTCACATGCTGCTCGAGGGGCTGGACGATATCGGCCTCACCCTGCGTCATGATGGCGCGATCACCGCGTTCGAGACGAAGCGGAAGCAGGCCGAACCCTGGATGCCGGAGATCCGCAAGACCGCGGACGGCGAATCCGGGACCAGTCAGAAAGTCTGAGACGATGAGCGAAACGAAGAAGCTTCTGGTCCTGCCGGGCGACGGCATCGGCCCTGAGGTCATGCGCGAGGTCGCCAAGGTGGTGCAGTGGCTTCAGGCCGCGCGCGGCCTGAAGCTCGACATCGCCGAGGAACTGGTCGGCGGCGCGTCGCTGGCGAAGCATGGCGTGCCGATCCGCGACGAGGTGATCGCTCTGGCGAAGGAAGCGGACGCCGTGCTCTTCGGCTCGGTGGGCGATCCGGCCTGGGCGCATGTCGGCTTCGACAGGCGTCCCGAGGTGGCCATCCTGCGTCTGCGCTCGGAACTCGAACTCTTCGCCAATCTCCGTCCCGCCAAGGTGTTCGACGCGCTGATCGACGCCAGCACGCTCAAGCCCGACGTCGTGCGCGGGCTGGACATCATGATCGTGCGCGAGACGGTCGGGGGCATCTATTTCGGCGAGCCGCGCGGCATCGAGACCCTGCCCGACGGCAGCAGGCGCGGCGTCAACACGGAAGTCTATACGACTGGCGAGATCGAGCGCGTCGCGCGTGTCGCCTTCGACCTCGCGCGCGTCAGGCGCAACCGTGTCACCTCCATCGAGAAATGCAACGTGATGGAGAGCGGCCTGCTCTGGAAGGAGGTCGTCACCGATCTCCGGCAGCGCGTGTATCCTGACGTCGAACTCACCCACATGCTGGCTGACAACTGCGCCATGCAGCTCGTGCGCAACCCGCTTCAGTTCGATGTGCTGGTGACGGGCAATCTCTTCGGCGATCTGCTCTCCGACCTCGCGGCGATGCTCACCGGCTCGCTCGGCATGCTGCCTTCCGCTACTCTCGGCGCGGAGCAGGCGGACGGCAAGCGCCATGCGCTGTACGAGCCGATCCACGGCTCCGCGCCGGACATCGCGGGCAAGGGCATCGCCAACCCGCTGGCGCAGATCCTCTCCTTCGCCATGCTGCTGCGCTACTCGTTCGACCGCGAGGCGGATGCGGTGCTGATCGAGACGGCGGTGTCCAACGTGCTCGCCTCCGGATTGCGGACGGCGGACATCATGTCCGAAGGCATGGCGCGCGTCGGCACCAGCGTCATGGGCGACGCCGTGGTGAAGGAACTGGGAAAGCTCGCGGGCTGACGTTATTTCCCGCGCCGGCGCTTTGCTTTTCCCGCGAATCGCCTATAAGGGCTCCTGTCCGTGCGAGAGTGGCGGAACGGTAGACGCAGTCGGCTCAAAATCGACCGCCGCAAGGCATGGGGGTTCGAGTCCCCCCTCTCGCACCACGACTCATGCGGGTCGCCCGCCCGCTGAGGCTTGATCGCGGCGTTGTTCCGTCGCCGCCCGCTCCACTTTCATCAGGCCCCGATCGCATCGAGCAATGTCCGAAATCTCCCTGAGCAAGCCGATCGTCAAGCCCGCGCGGCCGTTCTTCTCGTCCGGCCCCTGCGCCAAGCGGCCCGGCTGGTCCCTCGCCGCGCTGGAGGGCGCGCTGCTCGGTCGCTCACATCGCGCGCCGGAAGGGCGGGCGCGGCTCAAGGCGGTGATCGAGCGGTCGAAAGCCATTCTCGGCCTCCCGGCGGACTGGCGTCTGGGGATCGTTCCCGCGTCCGATACCGGCGCGGTCGAGATGAGTCTCTGGGCGCTGTGCGGCGAACGGGGGGTGGATGTACTCTCCTTCGAGAGCTTCTCCGGCGAATGGGCGCGCGATCTGCGCGAGGTGCTGGCTCTGCCCGATCTGCGCGTTCATGAGGCGCGGTATGGCGCGCTGCCCGATCTTTCGGTCGTCGACTGGTCGCGCGACGTGGTGCTGACCTGGAATGGCACCACCTCCGGCGTGCGCATGCCCGGCCCCGAGGCGATTCCCGCGACGCATGAGGGGCTGGTGATCTGCGATGCGACCTCCGCCGCCTTCGCGATGGATCTGCCCTGGGATAGGCTGGATGTCGTCACGTGGTCCTGGCAGAAAGTGCTGGGCGGCGAGGCGGCGCACGGGATGCTCGCGCTCAGCCCCCGCGCCGCCGTGCGTCTCGCGCAGCCGTCGCCGCGTCCCCTGCCCAAGATTTTCCGCCTCGCCAACGGGAAGGGCCTGATCGAGGGCGTTTTCGCGGGGGATACGATCAACACGCCGTCGATGCTCTGTGTCGAGGATGCGCTGGACGGGCTGAACTGGGCGGCCTCGATCGGCGGGCTCCCGGCGCTCAAGGCGCGGAGCGCCGCCAATCTCGCCGCGGTGGAGCGGTGGGCGGCGCGGGCCGGCTGGGTCGATTTCCTCGCGGATTCGCCGGAGATACGGTCCTCGACCTCCATCTGCCTGAGGATCGTCGCGCCCTGGTTCCTCGCGCTCTCCGCAGAGGGGATGGACAGGGCCGTGAAGCACCTGACCGGCCTGGTCGCGGCGGAAGGCGCGGGGTTCGATCTCGCCTCCTATCGCGACGCCCCGCCCGGATTGCGGCTCTGGGGCGGCGCGACGGTGGACACGGCCGATATCGAGGCGCTGCTGCCGTGGCTCGACTGGGCGCATGAGGTCACGCGGCTGGAATTCGCCGCATGAGTGTGTTCGAGGAACCCAATACCGCGCTGCTGCCCACGGGCTTCATCGACCTGCTCCAGCATGAAGCCGAGGCCGAGGCGCGCGGCATCGAGCTGGTCATGGAGGTGTTCGCCGCCCACGGCTATGAGCGCGTGCGGCCGCCGCTGATGGAGTTCGAGACCTCACTGCTCCATGGCGCGGGGCAGGCCCTTGCCGAGCAGACCTTCCGCCTGATGGACCCCGATTCACGCCGCATGATGGCGCTGCGTCCCGACATGACGACGCAGATCGCGCGCATCGCCGCCACGCGGCTGGCGGACAGCCCGCGTCCCCTGCGCCTCTCCTATGCCGGAAGCTGCGTGCTCGTCGGTGCGCCGGGGCGGGAGGGCGAGCGGCAGATCACCCAGGCGGGAATCGAGCTGATCGGCGTGGATTCGGCGGAGGCGGACGCCGAAGTCGTGCTCGTCGCCGCCGAGGCGCTGGAGCGGCTGGGGATCGCCCATGTCTCCTTCGATCTGTCCTACCCGGCACTGGTGCAGCAGGTGGTGGACGAGCTGGGGCTCGTGCCGTCTTCGCGAGCCCAGTTGATGCATGCGCTAGATCGCAAGGACGCCGCCGCCGTCGCGACTCTCGGCGGGGCGGCCGCGCCGGTGCTGAACGCCATGCTGGACGCCGCCGGCCCCGCCGACACGGCGCTCGCCGCGCTGGCGGGGCTGACGCTCTCTTCCGCCGCCCGCGTCCTGGCGGATCGTCTTGCCGCTGTCGCGACCACGATCGCCGCGCGGTCGCCGGGCATTCGTCTGACGGTCGATCCGGTCGAATTCCGGGGCTGGCAGTATCATACGGGCGTCTGCGTCACCGTGTTCGCACGGGACCAGCGGGAGGAACTCGGGCGTGGCGGACGATATCTGGCCCATGAGTCGGAACCCGCCTGCGGCCTGACGTTGCGCCCCGAAGTGCTTCTGCGCGCCGCGCGCCCGATCGAGCTGCGTCCGCGCGTCTATGTGCCCGCCGGCGTGGACGTCGCGCGCGCCGCCGCCTGCCGTGCGCAAGGATATGCGACGGTGGCGGGGCTCGCTCCGGTCGGGGACGTTCGCGCGGAGGCGCGGCGTCTGGGCTGTCGTCATCTTCTTCTGCCAGACGATCTGGTCACGTTGTAAATAAGGGGGCTTTCATGTCCAACGTCACCGTCATCGGCACCCAGTGGGGCGACGAGGGGAAGGGCAAGATCGTGGACTGGCTCGCCAGCCGCGCCGATATCGTCGTGCGGTTTCAGGGCGGTCACAATGCGGGGCATACGCTGGTCGTCGGCGATCAGGTGTACAAGCTGTCCCTGCTGCCCTCCGGTCTCGTGCGCGGCAAGACGGGCGTGATCGGCAATGGCGTGGTCGTCGATCCGGAGGCGCTGCTGACCGAGATCGACCGTGTGACGGCGCAGGGTCTGACCGTCACGCCCGAGACGCTGTGGATCGCCGAGAACGCGCCGCTGATCCTGCCCATCCACGCGGCGACGGACCGCGCCCGCGAGGCGGCGCGGGGGGAGCGCAAGATCGGCACGACCGGACGCGGCATCGGGCCGGCCTATGAGGACAAGGTAGCCCGCCGCGCGATCCGCCTGTGCGATCTGGCGGAACCCGAGACGCTGGACTGGAAGCTCGACGAGCTGTTGCTGCATCACAACACCTTGCTGGCGGGGCTGGGCGCGGACACTTTCACCAAGCAGGCGCTGCTCGATCATCTGAACCGTCTCGCCCCGCGCGTGCTGCCTTTCGCCTGCTCCGTCTGGGAGCGGCTGGACGAGGCGCGCCGGGCGGGCCGCCGCATTCTCTTCGAGGGCGCGCAGGCCGTCATGCTGGATGTCGATCACGGCACCTATCCCTTCGTGACGAGTTCGAACACCATCGCGGCCGTCGCCGCCAGCGGGAGCGGGGTTGGGCCGTCCAGCATCGGCTTCGTGCTCGGTATCGCGAAGGCCTATGCGACGCGGGTCGGCGAGGGGCCCTTCCCCTCGGAACTGCATGACGAGACGGGCCGGACCCTTGGCCAGCGCGGGCATGAGTTCGGCACCGTGACCGGCCGACCACGCCGTTGCGGCTGGTTCGACGCCATGCTGGCGCGCCGCGCGGTGAAAGTGGGCGGCGTGAACGGCATCGCCCTGACGAAGCTCGACGTGCTGGACGGGCTCGACGAGGTGAAAATCTGCACGAGCTATACGCTGGACGGCAAGAGCATCACCTCCTTCCCTGCCTCGCCCGCGGCGCAGGCGCGTGTGAAGCCGGTCTACGAAACGATGCCGGGCTGGTCCGAAACCACGCAGGGCGCGCGGTCCTGGGCGGATCTGCCGGCGCAGGCGATCAAATATGTCCGCCGCATCGAGGAGTTGATCGAGGCGCCGGTGACGCTGCTCTCCACCAGCCCGGAGCGGGACGATACGATTCTCATGCGTGACCCGTTCGAGGATTGAGAAATTCTTAACTCTTTTGCGCCAAGTTGATCTCCGGAAGGAGAAGGCATGGCACAGACGACCGAAGAGGCCCCGCTGGTCGGTGGGCGGTATCGTCTCATACCGGATTCGCCCTTGCCCCCGCTGGGGGGCATTGCGGCGTGTCAGGCCGTCGATCTGTGGGCGCCCGGCGCCGCGTTGACGGGGCTTCTGCCGGAGTGCGTCTCGCCGCGTTTCGAGAAGTTCCGCGCGCTCCGGGCTCCGGCCCTGCTGCCGATTCTGGGTCATGACGAGACGGCAGGCTCGTTTTGCGCCGTCATGTCCCAGCCGCCCGGGATGCCGGTTTCCAGCCAGACGACCCCCTGGCGGGAAGGCCAGATCATCGATGGCGTCATCAAGCCGCTCGCCGCCCTGCTGGAGCGCGTGCAGGAGGCGGGCCTCACCCTGCGCTGCCTGAGACCGGACACGGTCTATGTCGGACCGGGGATGCACCAGATCGTCGTGCTGCCCCCGGCCTTCGAAATGCCCGCGGCGCGGCAGCCCGTCGCATTCGAGCCGCTCTCCAGCGCGGTGTGCGCGCCCGCCGCCCGCGGCGCCGGCGGCATCGCCGACGATGTTTTCTCGCTTGGCGTCCTGGTGCTGACATTATGCGCCGGGCAGCCGCCCTTCGCCGATCTTTCCGACGAGGCCATACTGGAACGGCGCTTCGCCCAGGGAAGCAGGGAGGCCTATTTGCAGGCCGCGCCTGTGACGCGCGGGCTTGCTTCCGTCCTGAAGGCGATGCTGTCCGACGATGCGTCCCAGCGTCCCGGTCCGCGCGATCTGATGAATATGGAGCCGAGCAAGTTTTTCTCGGTCCGTGCCGAAAGGACGGCACTTGCGCCGCTGTCTCTCGACGGGCTGAAGAGCCGGACGCCGCGCGAACTCGCCTGGCGCGGGGCGAGTCATCCCCCCGCCCTGCTTCGCGCCTTGCGCGAAGGGGTCGTCGAAAACTGGATGGCGGTCGAGTTTCAGGACAATGCCACCTGCCGCGCCCTGCGGGAGATGATGGGGCAGATCGCCGCCGGCACGGCCATGGAAACGGAGGAGGACGCCCTTTCCCGGGCGGTGCATATTCTCGATCCGCAGGCTCCCGTCTGGCGCTCCGGCCGATGGTTCTGGCCGGAAGCCCTTCCCGCGATGCTGGTGGACGAGGCGATTGCGGGCACGCCGTCGGACCCCAAGAGCGGCGTCATCCCGCTTGTCGGCCAGATTTTGGCGCCGCATTCATCCTATGCGCGTTGGAGCGGGCCGATCGGAGCGCAGGTCAACGCATTGACGCACGCCTATCGTCGCACGCGGCGCAAGGGCGTCTCCCGCCTGTGGCGGCTGGTCTATGACACCAATCCATGGCAGCGCTGCCTCTCGCCGGATTTGATCTCGCAGCGCCTGTCGGACCCGCGCGCCGTCCTTCTGGCGGTCGATCGCGCGCTGGAACATTCCGGCGCGACTTCGGACGCCGCCGACGTCGCACGGCTCGAAAAGAGCGGCGTTCTCGATATCCATGTCCGGACCTTTCTGGAGAGCGCCTGCCAGAGGAATGGTCTCGCCTTCGAGCCTTCCGGCTCCGAAACCGGCGCGGCGTTCTGGCAATCCGACCTGCTTCTCATGATCACGGTGCAACGGATGTGCCAGATTCCCGCCTTGCGGGGCATTGCCCGGCACCTGCGCGTCCTTCTGGAGGACGAGGTGAAAACCTGGAGGAGCCGCACGCGCAGGGGGCGACGCGCGGACAGGCTGCGCGCCGCCATCGAGAAAGGAAATCTATATCAGGTCTGGGCGGCGGTTCACGATCCGTCCGACGCTCTCGTGGATCGCAACGCCCACGATGCGGCGCATGAGGAATTGCTGGCCATCGAGAAAAGTCTTTCCCAGGACGAGGCGGCGTCGGATGAAAATGATGTCGAAACGATAAGACTCGCCGAATTTGCCGCCCTGCTCACCGGCATCGTCGTGGCGATCCTCAGTTGCGTGATCGAGTTCGTCCGATGACGGCGTCCTCTTCCCTCGCTGCGGGCGGGAGATCCAACAGCGCTTCGACCGTGTCGATTGTTGGATGGAGCGTCGGGCTGACGGCTTTGACGGTCCTGTTGCCTGGCCCGACCGTGGCTCTTGTCGTCTGGATTCTGCCCGTCCTGCTGCTGCGGATCCTGTCGGGAGAAAGACGTTCTCACCGCAGCCTGGCCGCCCTGTTCTTCCTCCTGGCGGCCGTCGTCCATCCCCTGCATCTCATCTGGGAAGCACAGGGAGGCTGGGAGAAATGCGTGGAACTGACGCTCGACCCCATGGTTCTGGCGACGGGATGGGTCGCTGTCGGTGCGAGCTGGTTCATCGCCGAGGGGTCCGAGCTTGCGCAGCGCCTCACGGCACTGCTCAAACGGAGCAAGCACCGTCGCCTGCTTGTTCAACGCGCGGAAGCCCTTCGGGCGGAATGGGGATTTGAGGAGACCAGTTCAGCGGGGGAGAAGGAGCGGCCGCGCCCTGTCGCCGAAAGCAAGTAAAGCAGGCCGCTTTGATATCCGGCCACGAGGAGATTTTCGTGAATCGCGTCAAAACGCTCGATCGCGTCGATGACGATCCAGAAAGCGTCGTGCCTCATCTGGCTTTCGTCGGCGTTCCGGTCGAACGCGACCCGGTGATCAAGAGAGGCGCATGCGGACCGATCACCCCTGTTTACTGCCGCGACCCCGGCGGCAGTCTGATCGAAATCGCCCGATCCCGTCGCGACCAGGGTCTATTCAGGCGCCTCTGCCGCTTCCTCTTTGATCGTGTCGGCGAATTTGCGCATGAGACGGACCAGATCGTCGATGTCCCGCTCCTCCCATGACCCGAAAATGCTGCGGAAGATGCGTTCGCGCGCCGCGTCGATCCGGTCGGTCATGGCCTTGCCCGTCACCGTCACCACCGCCTCGCGCACGCGCTTGTCGGACGGGTTTTCCCTGCGGTCGATCAGGCCGAGTTCGTCGAGCTTCGCCACCTGCCGGCTGACGGTGGTGTAGTCCCGGCCCACCCGGTCAGCGAGCTCCACCACCCCGATCGGCCCCCGCCGCTCGATCAGCACGAGCAACGGGAAAAGCGCGCGGTCGAGCTTGATTCCGGCCTCCCTGATCATCGCTTCGTCGCGCTGGGGTCGGTTTATCACCGTCGCGATATCGATGAGCGCGCCATGCAGGACGCGGAGTTGGCCGGATATATGTGTATTATGCACTTTCTTTCTTGACGGCATGGCGGGTTCCGGAATATGTGTAATCAGCACATATATCCGACTTTCGAAAGGAACACCATCATGACACCCACCATCGTCAGGGCAGGGGGCGAGCCGCCTGTTCACAAGGATTTCCCGAACCGGGATCGAGCGCGCCATGACTGAAGAATTCGACGCGGACGTGCTGATCTGCGGAGCCGGCGCAGCCGGGCTGACTCTGGCCCTTGATCTGGCCCGACGCGGTATTTCCTTCCGTCTCGTCGACAAGGCGGACGAACCGTTTCCGGGATCACGCGGCAAGGGAATCCAGCCGCGCACCCTGGAGGTTTTCGAGGATCTCGGGATCGTTGACCGGATTTTCGCGGCGGGCGGCCCTTATCCGCCCATCAGGGTTTATCGCGCGGATGGCGACCATGCGGATACCACGCTCATGGAAACCCATGAGCCGAGTGCGGCGGAACCGTACCGTATGCCGCTGATGGTGCCTCAATTCCTCACCGAACGGGTGATGCGCGAGCGTCTGCTCGAACTGGGACACCGCCCGGAATTCGGCTGTGCGCTCGTCGGCATCCAGCAAGACGGCACGGGCGTGACCGTCACGCTGAAGGATCGGTCCGGCGAAAGGCGGAGTCGGGTCCGCTATCTGATTGGCACAGATGGTGGCCGCAGCTTCGTCCGGCAAACGCTCGATATCGGTTTTCCCGGCGAGACTCTCGGCCATCGCGGTCTGGTCGCCGACGTCACGCTGACCGGCCTCACGCGCGACGCGTGGCATCGCTTCAATGAAGGCGATCGGGCGCGCATGATCATGTTCAGTCCGCTGGCGGGCACGGAGATGTTCCAGCTCCAGGGGCTGCTTCCGCTAGACGGCGCGTTCGATCTGTCCGCCGAGGGGCTGACGCGCCTGATCATGGAGCGCACGGGGCGGGCGGACATCCGGATTCAGTCCGTCTATTGGGCCTCCACCTTCATCATGAATGCGCGGCTGGCCGATCGGTACCGTGCAGGCCGTGTTTTCCTCGCTGGCGATGCAGCGCATGTCCATCCGCCGACCGGCGCGCAGGGACTCAATACCAGCGTGCAGGACGCCTATAATCTCGGATGGAAGCTCGCCGCCGTTCTTCACGGTGCGCCGGACAGTCTGCTCGACAGCTATGAGGAAGAGCGGCGGCCGGTCGCCGCCGGCATGTTGGGTCTTGCCACCGGGCTGTTGCAGGCTGATTTGCGCGGGCAGGTGCGGCGCGGCCGTGAGGTGCGTCAGCTCGATCTTGCCTATCCTGGCTCCTCGCTGACGCTGCAATCGGCGGAGCGATCCGATCGCCTCGCGGCGGGCGAACGCGCACCGGATGCGCCCGTTCGCGGCGCGAGCGGCCAGCCGATCCGCCTTTTCGATCTGCTCAAGGGTGCGCATTGGACAGCTTTCGGGTATGAGGTCCGACATGATCTCGTGCGGCCGCGCGCGGGTCTCCACATTCACAGGATCGGCGCGGAGGGGGACATCCTCGATGACCGCGGGCATTTCCGCGACGCCTACGCCGTCCGGCCCGGTGACTGGGTGTTCATTCGCCCTGACGGGTATGTCGGCGCCATTCTGCCGTCGGACAGTGCTGACATGCCGGAGAACTATCTGCGCGCGGTCGGCCTTGCGGCGGAAGCATGAGGTCGCGGCGAAATCCCTGACCGCCTGTTTGACCTCGTCTCCCTTCCGGAAAAGTCGGCGCGCATCGGCGAGTCATGCCTGTTCATGGGCCGGTATCGCGCCGATCAGCGAGTTGAGCTTCTCCGAAGCCGCCGGAGTCGCGGGATTGAAGACCACCAGGTTGAGATCGGGCCGGCCATCGACGGCGAAGGCCGAATATTCAAAGGAGAACGTGCCGAGAACCGGGTGGCGTATGTGCTTGACCATTTCGACATGGGCGCCTTGAACATCGTTGTCACGCCACATCGCCTTGAACTCGGGGCTGAGCCGGCACAGTTCCTCGACGAGAGGCGCCACCTCCGTTGCGGCCCCCGCGCGCACGGCGTCTATGCGGAATGCGCCCACGATACGGCGCGCCACGCCCTCCCAGTCTTCCTGCATGGTGCGGGCCTGCGGGTCGAGAAACATGATCCGCAGCACATTGCGCCGATGCGGCGGTAGCGAGCCGTAATCGCCCAGCATCACGGCGGCGCCCCGATTCCAGGCCACGACGTCCCAGGTCGCTGTCCGGATGAGGGCGGGATTCGGGTCCAATGCGTCCAGGACACGCTGGAGCCGGGGCGTGACGTCGTCCTTCCGCTCGTAGTGGCGTTCGGGCGGGTGGCCGAGGGCGATCAGGAAGAGGTGCTCGCGCTCAACCGCGGTCAGCATCAGCGCGCGGGCGATCCGGTCCAGCACGTCGGCCGAGGGCGCGCCGCCGCGGCCCTGTTCGAGCCAGGTGTACCAGGTCGGGCTGATATTGGCGCGCTGCGCGACTTCCTCGCGGCGCAGGCCGGGAGTGCGGCGACGTTCCACGGGAAAGCCGAAGGCGGCCGGATCGAGCTTCATCCGCCGGTCGCGCAGATAAGCCCCCAGAAGGGTCCCGGTTTCGAGAGGCGTGTTCATCCTGTTAGCCATCTTACTATGATAATGTCACTACTTTACCAGAATAAATCCCGCGCCGAGACTTGTCGCCAGTAAAAGCTGGAGATCTGCTCAATGCGAGTTTTCGTTACTGGCGCCACCGGATTTATCGGCGTTCCCGTCGTCAAGGAACTTATCGCCGCCGGACATGACGTTCTCGGCCTCGCCCGTTCGGATGACGGGGCGACGGCCCTGACCGCTCTCGGTGCGGCGGTTCATCGGGGATCGCTTGAAGATTTGGACAGTTTGCGCAAGGGGGCCGATGCCGCGGACGCCGTCATCCATCTGGCGTTCATTCACGACTGGTCAAATTTCGTGGAGAATTGCCGGATCGACGGTCAGGCCATCGCGGCTTTGGGCTCGGCTCTTGCCGGCTCGGGCAAACTCCTCATCGTGACCGGGGGCGCGGCGCTGCTGGTCGGGCCGGGTCAGATGGCGACCGAAGATGACGACGTGCCGCCCGATTTTCCGTTTCCCCGTGTTTCGGAGCAGACGGCTTTTGCTCTGAAGGATGTCCGCGCTTCGGTCATGCGTCTCCCGCAGGTCCATGACACGACGAAGCAAGGGCTTCTCACATACGCCGTTGCCGCAGCGCATGAGAAAGGCGTGTCCGCCTATGTGGGAGAAGGACGCAACCGCTGGGCTGCGGCGCATGTCTCGGATGTCGCGCGGCTGTATCGGCTTGCGCTCGAAAAGAACGAGTCGGGCGCGAAATATCATGCGGTGGCTGAAGAAGGCGTGCCGATGCGGGATATTGCCGAAGCCATCGGCCGTGGCCTGAAGGTACCGGTAAAATCCATATCCGCGGAAGACTCTGCGGCGCATTTCGGCTGGCTGGCGATGTTCTTCGATCACGACCTTATAGCCTCCAGCGCACAGACGCGGGACAAGCTGGGCTGGACTCCGACCGGACCGGGGCTGATCGCCGATCTCGAACATCTGCAAGCATCTGCAACTCCGTAATCGGACGGCGTTGTTTTGGCGAGCATCTTTATCCGGTCGGATGATGCCCTGCCTGCGCGAATGTCTCCTCGCCCTCGGTGCCCGGGACGCGCTTGCAGCGCATTGTTGAACCAAACTCGCGCTCCGCACGAAAATGCGGGCAGACCGGAGCGGTTCACGGAGCGTCGCCCACGCGCCACCGGGCGGTTTTCTCATCGACCCTATAGTGTTCGGCAAGCAGGGCGGAATCACGGGCAAGACAGTCCACGGCGTCGATGATCGCCGCGGCCTTCGCGTCATCAAACAACACGCTCAGATTGAGGCGCACCCAGCCCGGCTTGAGCAACTCCTCCCCGTCGAGAACCGCGCGCCGAAGCGTTTCCGAATCCTCCTGCCCGATTTCCAGCAGCCGATGGGCATAAGGGCCTGCGCAGGCACAGCCGCCACGCGCCTGAATGCCATAGGCGTCCGACAACATCCGGGTGAAGAGCTGCTGATGCAACCATCCACCGTCGGCGGGATGGCGGATACGCAGGGAGAAAATCGGCAACGTCTTCCTGGCGGGGGTCGAGCCCAGAATGACGATGTTGGAATTGGCCGTCCACCGTTCCCAGGCCATGACACGCAACTCGTCGTGCCGCCTGTCCATCACCTCCTGACCAATCGCATCCTTGACCAGAAACGCGAGCGCTGCCCGGATATCGCCGACGATGTTCGGCGTCCCGCCCTCCTCGCGGGTGACGAGATCGTCGCTATAGTCATGCGCCCAGGGCGATACGAAACGCACCGTGCCGCCGCCCGGCGAAACGGGAGAGGCGCGGTGCACGGCGTCACGCCGGACGATCAGGATGCCGGAACTCCCCGGACCGCCGATAAATTTATGCGGCGAAAGGACGACGGCATCCTTCTGGAACGGCGTGCCCTCTCGCATGTCGATCGGCACATAGGGGCCGCCGCCCGCATAATCCCAGACGACCCGCGCGCCGAAACGCCTCAGCAAGGCGCTGACCTGATCCACGTCGGTGATGATCCCGCTGACATTGGATACGGCGGAGAAGGCGCCGATCTTCGGCACGTCCGGCGGAAGGGCGTCCAGCGCCGCCTCGAGCGCCGCCAGATCGACGCCGCCTTGAGGCGCCTCGGGAATCTCCACCATTCGGGCGCCGCTCTCGCGCCATGGAAGAATATTGGAGTGATGCTCATACGGGCCGATCAGCACGACGGGCCTTGCGCCACGCCCGTCCCGCGCCGCGTCGGACGCAGCCCGGACGCCGAACAGATCGACCAGCCGATTGAGCCCCGCCGTGGCGCCCGACCCGGCGAAGATCGTTGCATAGCCGTCACCCGCGCCGCAGAATCCCGCGATGATCCGCCGGGCCGTCTCCCGGGTGCGGCCCATGTAACGTCCGCAGAACGATGCCTCGGTATGCGTGTTTGCATAGTATGGGAGCACATGCTCCATGACGAAGGTTTCAATCGGCCGCACGGCCCGTCCGGACGCCACGTAATCCGCATATAGGAGCGGCTTGAGGCCGAATGGCCCGTCGATCATCATCCCGTCGCCGACAAGTCCGGCCCGCAGAGAGGCCAGCGCCGCCTCGCCCTCACCCAGACTTGCCCGAAACGCGTCGAACGGCGCGTGATCCATTCCCACCCTTGAGCCCTCCCGACAGGTTCAGCGAAGTCATTTTCACCCCATGATCCGCAAAAAACTCCCTTTATTTTTCTTCTTTCAGGCGATTTATTGTGTCATATGATCGCTTGAAATGCAGAATATCGATCATATAGATCGCGCCCTGCTGCGCGTTCTCCAGCGTGATTCCTCCCTGTCCCAGAGGGCGCTTGCCGAGGCCGTCGGACTATCGCAGAACGCGTGCTGGAAACGCCTCGCCCAATTGCGCAAGTGCGGCCTTCTCGGCCAATACACCCTCCGCCTCGACCCCCGGTCCCTCGGGCTGGGCTTCACGGCATTTGTCATGGTCCGGACGCGCCATCACGACCATCACTGGCTGGCGCGTTTCCGGTCTATCGTGCTCGCCATTCCAAACGTCGTGGAATTTCATCGCATCGCTGGAGATTATGATTATCTCCTGAAGATCGTCGCACATGACATGCATGGTTTCGATAAGGTCTATCGCCAGATGATCGAGCAGATCGACCTCGATACCGTCACGTCCCATATCGTCATGGAGGCCATCGCGGATAATCGCGAATTGCCGATCTGACCTTCGTCCGGCCGATCACGGCGGCAGTCACGCCCCCTGCTGGCGCGCGTGGGTACCCGCGTTATCGCCTGCAATTTCGCCCGAAGGTTCAAGACACTGCGCGGGCTCACCCCGTATGAATTCATTTCCCGGCACTCGGAAAACGAACCATCACGGCTCATACAAAACCCGCACCATCAAATCCCGGGACTAAAAATCTGGCGGGGTCGGTCAGCTTCGCTTGCGTGCGGGTGCTTTCTTTGCCGCCGCCGCTCTTTTCGCGGGCGTCTTCGGCAGAACGAGTGCGTTCTTCACGCCCTTGCCCGCCGTGAAGGCCAGCTTGCGCGAGGCGGCGATCTCGATGCTCTCGCCCGTGGCGGGATTGCGCTCTTTCCGCGCGGCGAGATGACGGACGGAGAACTTGCCGAAGCCCGTCAGCGTGACGTCCTCGTCCTTCTTCGCGGCGTCGACGATGGCGTCGAGCGCGGCGTCGAGGATGTCCTTTACTTCGGTCTTGGGTCGCCTGGTGGTATTGGCGATCTGTTCGATCAGGTCAGATGTGTTCATGGGATGATCATGACTTACAAATACACAATACGGTAGCGACATGGTGATCCAACTTGTGCGGTCCTGCAAGTCATGGTCGCCGGAAAAACTCCGATACTGGGAGGATTGTGTTGAAAAACTCCACCTTGCGGTAATTGCTGCCTGCTGATTCAGTATCGCAACAGGTTGGAGGGCGATGCGGATGATGGGCGAGCGGACGGGGATGCAGGAGGCACTGTTCTACGAGTTCAGCCTTGAGCAGCATGTTCCCGAGCGCCACATGCTGCGGCTGATTGACCGCTTTGTGGATCTGGCGGCAGTTCGCAAACACCTGCAGCCATTCTACAGCGACACGGGGCGGCCCTCGATCGACCCGGAACTTCTGATCCGCATGCTGATCTTCGGCTATTGCATGGGCATCCGCTCCGAGCGTCGCCTGTGCGAGGAGGTTCACCTGAACCTCGCCTATCGCTGGTTCTGCCGTCTTGGTCTGGACGGTGCAGTGCCGGATCACTCGACGTTTTCCAAGAACCGGCATGGCCGTTTCCGGGAAAGCGACCTGCTTCGGCAGGTTTTCGAGACCACTGTCCGGCGCTGTATCGCAGAGAAACTGGTCGGCGGCGAGAGCTTCGGTGTCGACGCCAGCCTGATCCGCGCTGATGTCGACCGTCAGCGTGCCGTACCCGGCGAGGAGGGCCTGCCGCCCGATGCCGCTGGTCCTACGGTCCGGGAATATCTTGAAACGCTGGACGACGCGGCCTTCGGCGGCTCGACGCCCGTCGTGCCGAAGAAGCTGGCGCCAACGGATCCGGCGGCACGCTTTACGGCCGCGACGCCCGAGCGAGCTTTCTTTGCCTATAGCACGAACTACCTGATCGATCTGGACCATGCCGTCATCATGGACGTCGAGGCCACAACCGCCTGCGGCAGGCTGAAATCACCGCCCAGCGACGCATGATCGAGAGAGGGTGCTGGACAGGTTTGGCATATGGCCCGTACGCCTCGCGGCCGATACTGCCTATGGCGATGCGCCGAATCTGGCGTGGCTGGTCGACGAACGCGGCATCGAACCGCATATCCCGGTGTTCGACAAATCCGCCCGCACCGATGGGACGTTCGCCCGGTCTGATTGCAGGTTTGACCACGAGCATGACCGGTATATCTGCCCGGCCAGCAAGGAACTGCGTCCGTCGCAACGCACGTCCGCGGAGCCTCGCTCCCAGGTTGATCAGGATGGGTTCATCCGTTACCGTGCCAGCAAGCACGATTGTGACGGCTACGAATTTCGACAGCGCTGCACGCCGAACACGCCAGCCCGCAAAATCATGCGTTCGATCCATGAAGGAGCCCGGGATCTGGCCCGCGACCTCGCGTTGACGGACGCCTATGTCACGGCACGTCGACAGCGAAAGAAGATCGAGAGGCTGTTCGCCCACCTTAAACGGATCCTGAAACTGGGCCGCCTGCGATTACGTGGCCCAAACGGCGCTCATGACGAGTTCCTCCTCGCCGCAACCGCCCAGAACCATCCGCGAAATGGCCAAGCTCGTCCCGCCACGGGTGGCGATGGTCGCCGGGTAACGTAAAGAGCCCGATCAGCCTGGTCTCAGGGCCATCCTCACCGCCAACCACGTCGAGGATTTTTCAACACAAGCGGGAGGAGATCCGCCATTGATGCGTCCCGGGTCGTCTTTCTTCCAGGGCTGGCAGACTGGTCTTGCGGCGGGAAATGGAATGTATCTCAGCTCAGCGTCTCGAAATGGCGCAGGATCCAGATGATTTCGTAGAGGAGACCAACAGTTACGAATGCAATATGAAAACGGCGGGATGGCGTGGCGATCGCGATGCCGCACAGGATGAGATAGACCGGCACGCGGAACCAGTATTCGGCGGAGAACATGGCGTAGTGGGCCGGTCCCTTGATGAGGGTGTCGACCAGATCGAACAGCACCGTCAGGGCGAAGAAGGCGAAAAACCAGCGACGGCGGGCTAGAAAGAAATCCTCATACCCGGCGTAATCGCTGATCGTGTCGGGGAAGAGGAAGGCGCTGAGGAAGAACAGGACGATCGTGTAGACGATCAGGAACAGATAGGTCTGGAACGTCCAGGAGGGCAGGGCGATCAGCCAGAATTCCCACCACCAGAAATGCACCAGCATCAGCAGAAGCGTCAGCACCCAGCCGATATGCACCGGATAGAGCGGTGTCTGGCCCGGATGCTGGATGATGCGCACCAGGCCGTTGAGCAGGCGGGTGACGCTCAAGCCGATCACCATTCCCATGATGATGCGGACATGCTGGAAAATATCGGGCGACGGCAAGGGAGGTCTCGTCATGACAGGCGCAGGTCCAGTCCCCATTCTGTGCTGACGCCCGGCGCCCACGGGCCTTTGAACCGATCTTGCATCGTCTTGTCTTCTCCTCCATGGGCGGCCGCGAAGGACGGGACGGTCAGTCTGCTATAAAGCGGTTTGGTACGGCAAGACTGTCCGGCGTCAGGACCTATGGGACGGAATTGGCGGATTGGATAAAGGAGGATTTCTGGCTCATTGTAACGACGAAGGAGTGAAGCATGAGCCGGAAATCCTTGCCGGAGACGCGTTCCGGGGAGCGATTGATCCGCGATATCCGTCGGGCGACGCGCCG
>NZ_SLZN01000033.1 GCF_004346035.1 Acidomonas methanolica
ATCGGCATCCTGATCGATCAGGTCTCGCCAGCAGAGTGCGTGAATTTCTTCACCGCAGCAGGGTATGAGCCAGATTGAAAGGAAAATGCTCTAGACTGGCAACAGTGCGGAGTGACGGCAGAAGCCCGTCAGACGCTGCGGCGGTTGATCGCCCTGATCACCGCAGTCGGAAACAGAGAGGGCGCATTTTGACGAACCGGAAACCTTACGACGACGATCGATCAGAGCAGTCGGAACGTCCTGTTCGGGCTGCCGAGTACGTCCGCATGTCGACAGATCATCAAAAGTATTCGACGGAAAACCAATCCGATGCGATCAGGCAGTATGCCGAGGCCCGTGGAATCGAGATTGTCCGAACCTACGCTGACGAAGGGAAAAGCGGGCTCAGCGTCGATGGCCGCGATGCCTTCAAGCGCCTGATTGCGGACGTTACGGAGAACCGTGCCGACTTCGAGATGATCCTCGTCTATGACGTGAGCCGTTGGGGTCGGTTCCAGGACACGGACGAGAGCGCTTTCTACGAATATATCTGCAAGCGTGCCGGCGTGCGGGTTCAATACTGCGCCGAGCAGTTCGAGAACGACGGCAGCCCGATCGCCGCTATCATCAAGGGCGTGAAAAGCGCCATGGCCGGCGAATATAGCCGCGAGCTTTCGGTGAAGGTATTCGCCAGTCAGGGACGCTTGATCGAAAAAGGCTATCGCCAGGGCGGTCCGGCAGGCTTCGGCTTGAGGCGTACGCTGATCGATGAGCACGGGGCAGTCAAGGGATGTCTTAACCGCGGTGAGCAAAAAAGCCTCCAGACCGATCGCGTGATCCTGACGCCCGGGCCTGTCGAAGAGATCGAACTGGTCCGCGAAATCTATCGGGATTTCGTCCACAACGGGCGCAGCGAAAGTGAGATCGCCGCCGGCCTAAACAAGCGGGGGCTTACGACCGATCTTGGCCGCCCTTGGACGAGGGGTACCGTCCACCAACTTCTGATTAACGAGAAATATGCCGGCAACAATGTCTGGAACCGCCGCTCCTTCAAGCTGAAGAAGAAGCGCGTCCGCAACACGCCCGACAAGTGGATCAGGTCGGATGGAGCCTTTGAAACGATCATTGAGCGAGAGCTTTTCGAGGCGGCGAAAACAATCATCAATGCGCGCTCATTCCGCCTGAGCGACGAAGAAATGCTTATGGCCCTGCGGGAACTCTACCAGAAACAAGGATTGCTGTCCGGCGTCGTCATCGATGAGTGTGACGAGCTGCCGTCGAGCAGCGCCTATAGTTCTCGCTTCGGCAGCCTGCTCAGAGCCTACAGCCTCGTCGGCTTCAGACCGGAACGGGACTATCGTTATGTCGAAGTCAACCGTGACCTGCGAAAGCTCCACCCCGGCATTGTGCGGGATGTGCTTAACGGGCTGCATACGGCTGGCAGCGATGCCTGGCAGGATCTCGAAACCGACCGGATGATCGTTAACGGCGAATTTAGCCTGTCGGTCGTCATCGCGCGCTGCTTCCAAACACCAACCGGACTCTTGCGCTGGAAGGTTCGCTTTGACACCACGCTTATGCCCGACATCACCGTCGTCGTGCGCATGGACAGCCTCAATCGTGCGCCGCTCGACTACTATCTGTTTCCGCGTATCGACAGGCTCTCCGAGAAGATGCGGCTGGCCGAGGATAATGCCCTTGGCCTCGACGCATACCGCTTCGATGACCTCGACCTTCTCTACGATATCGCCACACCCATTCCCATTTCTGAGGCAGCCTGATGACCGCTATCCGCCCCAACAGGATCGAAATGATCCCGATTTCCCGCATCACTGTGCTGAACCCCCGCGCGCGCAACAAGCGCCAGCACCGGGAGATCGTCAACAACATTGAGGCGATCGGCCTGAAGCGCCCTATTACAGTCAGCCGTCATGACGGCCCCGGCGGGACGCGGTACGATCTTGTATGTGGTGAAGGCCGGCTGGAAGCCTTCCAGATGCTCGGCCAGACCGAAATCCCCGCTGTGGTGATCGAAGCCACCGAAAACGAGTGCCTGGTGATGAGTCTGGTCGAGAACATCGCCAGGCGTGTGCAGCGCCCCATCGACCTCATGCGGGAAATCGGCGCCCTGAGATCACGCGGCTTCAACGATGCAGCTATCGCGAAGAAAATCGGCGTCGGCGCATCCTGGGTCAATATGATCGCCTCGCTGCTGGAACGCGGTGAAGAACGTCTGGTGGCGGCGGTTGAGACAGGGCTGATACCGATCACGCTCGCGATGGAGATTTCGAAGGCGGAAACGGAAGAGGCGCAGAACCTGCTGCTCGACGCCTATGAAACCGGTCAGCTCCGCGGAAAGAGACTCGCCGCCGTGAGGCGTATGCTCGACATGCGCATGCAAAGCCAACGCAAAGGAGCGCTGCCCGTCGTACGTCTGGGCCGAAAGGGCTACGGTCGCCGTCTGACCGCTAACGAACTCATGCAGGTGTATCAGCGCGAGGCGGAAAAGCAGCGGCTTCTGGTCAAGAAGTCGGATTTTACCCAGACGCGGCTCCTGTTCATTGTCGAAGCGCTGAAGGAGCTATTGAACGATGAGAGCTTCGTGAACCTGCTCAGGGCCGAAGGGCTCGCGACAATGCCGAAAGCGCTCTCCATACGGATTTCAGGAGAGAAAAATGACTGATACGCCTGAACATCACCATGAGAACGATAGCCGCATTCATCTGGCCTTCGACCGCAATTTTGTGACAATTCCGGTTTCGGCCATCGTTCCCCTGAAGACATTGCCGGAGGGAGCGCGGGAAAGCCGGAGCTATGCGCAGGTTCTCAGCTCGATCAAGGCGATCGGCCTCGTCGAAGCGCCTGTCGTCATGACTGACACCGAAAATGCTGGCACATGGTTCCTGCTCGATGGTCATCTCCGTTTGGAGGCATTGAAGGAACTCGGCATTACCGAAGTCGAATGCCTGCTGACCACCGACGATGACACCTATACGTACAACAAGCGCGTCAACCGCATTCCGCCGATCCAGGAGCACCGGATGATTGTGCGCGCCATGGAGCGAGGCGTCTCGGCCATCGACATTGCCCAAGCTCTCGATCTTGAGGTCCAGTCCGTTCTTCGACGATTTCGGCTACTCGAGGGGATCAGCGTCGAGGCTGCCGAGATGCTGAAGGACACGCCCTGCTCGATGAAAGTGTTCGACATCCTTCGCCAGATGTCCGCGGTCAGGCAGATTGAAGCCGCCGACCTGATGATCGGCCAGAACAATTTCTCGATTATGTTCGCGCGTGCGATACGCGCCGCCACGCCTGAAAGCCAACTCGTCAGCGCGAGGAAAGGACGCGGCACGGGAACCCAAACCCCGTCCGGGCAGCAGATTGCCCGAATGGAGCGAGAGCTGGCGGCACTCCAGACGCAGGTCAAATCTGTCGATGAAACCTATGGCATCGACAATCTGCACCTGACCGTGGCACGAGGATACATTGCCAAGCTCCTTGCCAACAGTCGTATTGTCCGCTGGCTGACGATCCACCAGCAGGATTATCTCGGCGAGTTTCAGAAGATTGCGGAAATCGATACGCTCGGTCCGATCGCAGACGAGCCAAACACTTAAATGCTGATGGGGACCCGGACCCGATAAGCGCGGGGACCATGGGAGACGCCGCACTGTGGGGTGGATCAAGCATGGTGGTGGGAATGGCGGCGAACCCGCATTAAGCCCACCAGGCTGGCCGCCATATGACCAGCCGCAAGGACGGACGCTCTGTATCGCAGGTGTAGAGCGCCCGTCCTCACGATGTTAAGAATTGCAATATTGGTGTTGGACCAAACGATCACGCCTGTCGCTTTGCCTTTGCAAATCCCCGATCGGTTGCGATGAACCGCTCCAGCATGGGCACAATCAGTTTCGCTGGTTCTATCGGACTTCCGCCGTCTGCGAGTAGGTAGCCATTATCCGGACTCTATGGAAATGTCTCACAATCGAATGTTGTCTGTCCGCAATATCGGCATACCATCGGCTCCCAGTTTTACCTGCCTGCATAAAACTGCCTGTTCTTTTATCGTGCCAGCAGATACCTTGGCGCGATGTCAAAGCAGAGCGATAGATTCCAGAGAGCCCCCGACCGTTATGCGCAATTCCGGCCGCGATATCCCGATGCAATTGTCAGGCGGGTCGCCGAACGCCTTGCCACAGCACCCGTCGATCCTGCATTGCCTGTTCTGGATGTCGGCAGCGGAACCGGCATATTCACACGGCAGATGGCTGCCGCTTTGCCGGCTGGCATGCCGGTACTCGGCATAGAGCCGTCCCAGCGGATGCGCGAGCAAGCCATGGCGCAGCCGGACATTCCTTCTATCTCCTATCGCGATGGCAACGCCGAGCGCCTCCCGATCACGGATGGCGCAGCACGCGGTGTCTTGGCCGCAACAGCGGCGCACTGGTTTGACCGCCCCCCTTTCTATCGGGAGGCAAGTCGCGTTCTGCCTCCGGGTGGTGTCCTCGCCATCGTCGAATATGTCCGGGACGAGAGTTCACCAGCCGCGCGTGCGGTCATCGATTTCCTCGCTCGACATGGAGAAGCGCGGGCCTATTCCCGACCCGACTATGCCGGGGAGCTTGGCGCTCTCCCCGACTTCGGGGAATTTTGGGAAATCAGGGAAACGGCAACATTTCGTCTCAGCCTGGCGGAGTTTGCGGGATTGGCCCTATCGTCCTCGCATGCGCGCAAGATTGTCGAGGCCATGGGGAGAGACAGAAGCTAGCGCACGACTGGAGGCGATCGGCGGCGATCTGGCCGACGCCGAAGGAAAGGTGCCGTTCGGCTACGTGTTCCAGGCATTCCTGACGACACGAAATTGAAGTCTCAGCCGGGATCACCGTCGTCAGAATCGTTCCGGATCACGCCACCGGTCAGCGGGGTCTTCGGGCGCTGGCGCGCGCCGGCAAGCTTGGCCTTTCTGCTGCGCCAGCCCCGATCCGAGCGGAGGAAAGCTTCCAGCATGTGCGGGATCAATGCCGCCGTCTCTACCGGCTCGTAAAGGCGGCTGTGCTCTGCGGAATAGAGATCGAGTTCTTCCTTCAGCGGCTCCGGCAGAACGATCGTCACGCGCGCAACGCCAACTCTCGGCAAGCGTCCAAGCCTCAGTTCCGACACGTTTCACCTCCCGTCCATGATACATGGACATGTTGACTGTTCAGATAATCGGCGTAGGCGACCAAATCACGGTGAAGTACCGCCGGCAGCTCCACCGTGATTTTCACCGGCTTGTCTTCAACGATTGGGCCGAGTTTCAGCGTGATCATGGTCAGCCCCCCAGGGTTGAAGCACGAGGTCGCGGTCGACGATGATGGTGAGCGGCAAGCCGTTGCGTTCGGTGAGCGTGGGCTGGATGTTGAGGCTGCGCTGCACGACCATCTGGCCGGTCTGGCTGATACTCTGCGAGGCTCCGTCGCGGATGGCGCGGATCAGGCTGTCGTCCGAGCCGCTCGTCCCGGCCTCGGCACCGACGCTGAGCACCGTCGACAGGGCGGCTGCCTTGAACAGCTCGCCCCAATGGTTGTCCACCTGATCCTGAAGCCCGGAATAGCCGGCGGTGTCGGCGCCGGGCAGATTCTCAAGCACGATGGAGGAGCCGTTGGGGAAGATGAGGCGCGTCCAGATCATTTGCACGCGCTTTTGTGCGAAGGATAGCTGGCTGTTGTATTTGCCGAACAGCTTCGAGCCCTGCGGAATGAGCAGGTAGCGCCCGGTCGGGCTGTCGTACACATTCTGCGTCACCTGGGCGATGACGTCGCCGGGAATATCCGATTTGATGCCGGTCATGAGGGCGCCGGGAATGACGGAGCCGGCCTGCACCACAAACGGCGATGCCGCCCGCGTCACGCGATCCGCCGACGTCGTGCGCCGATCGACGGGCGCGTTCATGAAGGCGAGCTGGCGATCCTGCGCCGTCAGCTGGCCGTTGAGGCCCGTCATGTCGAGACCCGTGAGGTTCGGTGCACCTGCCTGCGCCGAGGCCGAAGCCACCGACCCCTGCTGGGTCTGGAAGAAGACGCGGCTGACGCGCGCGGCCTCTTCCTCGGCCCGGCGGCGCTGCTCGGCCTCGTCCACCGTTGGAGTTGCAATCGTCGGCGGCACGACAGGCTGACCCCTGTTCTGCGCGTCGAGGATCGGGCGGCCAAGGTCGCCCGGCAGCGGCGGGCCGAGGGCCGGGCCGGTATAGTCTTTCGGCAGGCCGGCGAGCCCGTCGGCGGGCTGGCGGTTGGAAGTCGAATAAAGCTCTTCGTTGCTGCCTCCCCCACTACGGACCTGGAGTGCATAGATCAGCGCACCGCCGACGCCGACCAGGGCGACGGCCGTGACGCTGGCCAGCACCTTGCGCGACAAGCGCGTGACGCGCGGTGGTTCGGCATGCAAGCGCATGGATGCGGCGTTCGTTTCGTTGTCGGTCATGACGGCTGCCCTCCGTTAACGTTGCGCATCGCGGCAAACGGACCGCGTCCCGCCTTTCGGTCGATGCGCTCGATCCTGACGGTCGGCTGTTTCTTGCCGCTGCCGAGGCGCAGCTCGGCGGCACCGAACAGGCGATCCACGATCAGGACGTTGCGGTAGACGCGGGTGTTTGCGATCTGCGTCTCGCCGTCAGGGCCGATGACGAAGAGCGGCGGCATCTCCCCTTGCGCGATGCCGGCGGGGAATTCGACATAGACATGACGGCCATCGTCATAGACGGTGACGGGCTTCCACGGAGGATTGTCGCCGGTCAGGCCATAGCGGTAATTGCGCGCCGCGAGGACGGGGATAATGGGCGTCGCAGGCACGCTCTGGCGCAATCCACCGCGAGGCTGCGGGTAGGACCACGAGACCGACGGCATATAGGGCTTCTGATCGGAGCGCAGCTCGAGCATGTAGGTGCGCCGGTCGGTGGTCACGACAAGGTTCGTCGTGATGTCCGGCCGGGACGGCTTCACAAGGATATGCACGCGGCGTGTGAGGCCCGAACCGGATTCCGTGTCGCCGATGATCCAGCGGGCCGTGTCGCCGGCGGCGATCGGTCCCGCGCCGGTCAGGCTCTCGCCCGGTTCAAGCGCAATGTCGCTGATCTGGCCGGGCGCGGCATAGACCTGATAGAGCGCGCCTTCGGACCAGGGATAGATCTGGATGGCGTTGTAATAGCCTTCCCGGCGCGGCTGCACGCGCGCGGCCGCGTTGGCGTTCTCGACGCGCGCAGTCGGCGTTCCTGCCGCAGCCCCGCCGCGGGCGGGTATCCATGAGGGCGGGATATGAAGCGGCTTCGGCCGATCGTCCACGACAGAGGCCGGCACGGCGGGCAATGGCGGTACACTGGCGTCGTAGCTGATCTGCGGCGGCTTTTTCGCCGTGGCGCAGCCGCCGAGCGCGGAACCGGACAGGAGCAAGGCCGCGAATGCGTATCTACGGAAAGACGGCTTTCCGTGTTTATGGATCGTCATTCGCTTCATTGGGCCATCTCCCGCGACCAGGAAATTGCGTTGACGTAGATTCCCAAGGGATTCGATTTGAGCCGGTCGGCGTCGCGCGGCGGCTGGAGCACGATGGTCAGGATCGCGGTCCATCGCTCCGTCGAGGCGAGCTTGCCATCTTGATAGTGCTGCTCGGTCCAGGCGACGCGGAAGCTATCCGGCGAAGCGCGAATGACGCTCGACACCTCGACGGAAACCTGTTGCTTGCCGACCTTGGTGAAGGGGTCGTTCGCGCGGGCATAGTCGTTGAGCGCCGCCGCGCCGCGATCCGTCGTCCACTCGTAGGCGCGAAGCCAATTCTGGCGGACAATGATGGGGTCGGACGGGATGCTTCTGACCTGCTCGATGAAGCGGGCAAGGTGCCACGCCACTTGCGGGTCGGTCGGGCGATAGTCTGCGGTGGCCGGCGCGACGGCCTGCGTCTGGCCGAGCCGATCAACCTGCACCACCCAGGGCACGACGGTTCCGCGTGCGGTCTGCCAGACAAGGGCCGACGCGAAACCAGCCGACAGGATCAGGGAGCCGAACGCCATAAAGCGCCAGTTTCGCGCCTGAACGCGGGCCGAACCTATGCGCTCGTCCCAAACCTGCGCGGCCTTCTGGTAGGGCGTTTCGGGTTGCGGGGTCTTGCCGTAATGCACGGCGGGCCGTTTGAAGATGCTCATGTGCGGTCGCTTTCAGAGAGGTTGACGGAAGAACCGGAGGCGTTGCTGTCGCCGGAGCGGACGGCGTGCGCGGCTGTCTGAACGGCATGGGCCGTGTGGCCGCCTTGGCGCATCCGCTGCGCCCAGCCGGGCGGCGAACCGGAACCCTGTTGGGATGCGGCTGCGGCTTCGGCCGTGCCGCCGATCGTGCCCCCGGTGGATGCACCGCCCGTCGCGCCGAACCCGGCCTTGACGCCATCGGCGAAGCTGGACTTGACGCTTTCGGCAGCGCGCGCGACGGCTCGCTTGAGCGGCGAGATCGCGGCGGAGCCCGCGGTACGCGCGACACCGCCCATGCCGGAGGCGACGCCAGCCGCGCCGGATTGGCCGAGCGAGCCAAGGCTGTAGGCGGCAGAGGTCGCACCCGCGACAGAAGCACCACCGCGCACGGCGGCAGCTCCGCCGGACAGCGCGGCTGCGCCTCCCTTAACGGCAAGCCCGGCCGCGCCGCCTGCGGCAAGGACGGCGCCACCGACAGCGAGACCCGTGCCGACCGCCGCGCCCGCTCCGAGCTGCGGGCCGCCGCTGACAAGGCCGGATGCGATGCCGGGACCGAATATGCCCAGGCCGACGAGCGACAGCGCCGCGAGCACGACGGCCATGGCGTCGTCGATGCTCGGTGTCTGTCCGCCGAAGCCCTGCGTGAATTGCGAGAACAGCGTCGAACCGATGCCGACGATGACCGCCAGCACGAGAACCTTGATGCCGCTGGAAATGACGTTGCCAAGCACGCGCTCGGCCATGAAGGCGGTCTTGCCGAACAGCCCGAACGGGATGAGGACGAAGCCGGCCAGCGTGGAGAGCTTGAACTCGATCAGCGTCACGAAAAGCTGGATGGCGAGGATGAAGAACGCGAGGATAACCAGCGCCCAGGCGAACATCAGGCACGCGATCTGAATGAAGTTCTCGAAGAACGCGACCCAGCCCATGAGGTCGGAAATGGAGTCGAGCAGCGGGCGGGCCGCGTCGAGGCCGGTTTGCGCAACTTTGCCGGGCCGCATCAGGTCTGCGGCCGAGAAGCCCGTCCCGCTCGCTTTCAGGCCAAGCCCCGCGAAGCTGTCGAACACGATCTTTGCGAGGCTGTTCCAGTTGGAAATCAGGTAGGCGAAGACACCGACGAACAGCGTCTTCTTCACCAGCCTCGCGATAATGTCGTCGTCCGCGCTCCAGCTCCAGAACAGGGCCGCCAAGGTCACGTCGATGACGATGAGCGTGGTCGCAATAAAAGCGACCTCGCCGCCGAGTAGCCCGAACCCGCTGTCGATGTAGCGGGTGAAGGTGCCGAGAAAATTGTCGATGACGCTCGCGCCGCCCATGCGTCACCGCCCTTCCGACGCGGTCGGCGCAGACGTGCGGCCGAGAAAGCGGTCGCGGGTTTCAGCCCACAAACGCAGGCATTCCGCGTCGTCGACCGCCTTTGCCCCAAGCTGCTGGCATCGCCGCTGCCCTTCGCGCAGTGGGTCGCGGTCAGGCTGGATGAGACGTGTCGGCGCCTGTGCCGGCACGTCTTCCTTTCGGGTCATCTGAATGGCCGTCGTCGTGATCGCGATGGCGACGAATACGATTGCACCGATGCGCGCCAGCATCTTGCTGTCCATACTCCCGCCCTCAGTTGCCGCTGTTGAACATCTGCGCGTTGCCGGGCGTGTAGCCCGAGCCCGGCGTCAGAAAGCGCCGGCGCTGCTCGCGCCCCTGTTCGGCCGCCGCCGCTCGCTCGGCCTCGGTCAGCGCGCCCGCCCGGCCGTTGGCGGCAAGAAGCGCCACAAGGTCGGAAAGCTGCTGCGACTGGAGCGCGAGAATCTGATTGCCGGCCTGCGTCGCCTGGAGCGCGCCGGTCGCCGATTGGCTCTGGTTGACCAGCGACGACATTTGCGTGCGGTTGGTATCGATATTGCCGACCACACCAGCCTGAACACGCATGGCGTCCTGCAAGCCGCCGACCGTATTTTGCCAGCGCGAGCGGGCATCGGCGACAAGCTGCTGGTCGGATGCCGACAGCGAGACGTTTCCATACTTCTGCTGGAACGCCTGGTCGATCTGCTGGACGTTGAAGGCGATGTTCTGCGCCTGGCTCAGAAGCTGCTGGGTCTTCTGAACCGATTGCTGAATCTGCTGGAGCGCCGAATAGGGCAGGCTCGCCAGATTCTTCGCCTGGTTGATGAGCATCTGTGCCTGATTTTGCAGGCTGGTGATCTGGTTGTTGATCTGCTGGAGCGCGCGGGCGGCTTGCAGCACATTCTGCGCGTAGTTCGACGGATCATAGACGATGAGGGCGTGCGCGGGCGTCGCCAGCATCGGAGTTATTACGGTGGGCGTGGAAAGTAACGCGATGGCGAGGCGGCAGCCAGGAGTGTGACGCAAGATCATGAGGATGTCTCCTTGTTGGTGAGATCGGGAATGAGATCGATGGCCCAGCTCACGTCGCGGGCGTTGAGCCATGCGGTGAGGAAGCCGTCGCGGCCGTGCTCGGCGACGATCTGCGCAATGAGCGTCTGGTCGGATTTGGAGGATGCGGCGCAGAGCGCGAGGCCGATTTCGCTGAGGCCCAGCTCGAACAGGCGATTGCCGCGCCGCGACTGGCAGTAATAATCCTGCTTGGGGACGGCACGCGCGAGGATTTCGATCTGCCGGTCATTGAGACCGAACCGCCTGTAGATGACGGTGATCTGTGGCTCGATCGCGCGGTCGTTCGGCAGCAACAGCCGGGTCGGGCAGCTATCCACGATCTCGGCCGCGATCGTGCTTTTCTCGATCTGCGCGAGCGACTGCGTGGCGAAGACGACGGAGGCGTTCTTCTTGCGCAGCGTGACCAGCCATTGGGTGAGCTGCGCGGCGAAGCCGGGATCGTCCATCGCCAGCCAGCCCTCGTCGATGATGAGCAAGGTGGGCGAGCCGTCGCGCCTGTCCGAGATGCGATGAAACAGGTAGGACAGGACGGCGGGTGCTCCGCCGCTCCCCATGAGTCCTTCGGTCTCGAACGCCAGAACGGAAGCGGTGCCCAACTGCTCGGCCTCCGCGTCGAGCAGCCGTCCATAGGCACCGCCGACGCAATAGGGTCGGATCGCCTGCTTGAGGTCGTTCGACTGAAGCAGCACCGTAAGGCCGGTGATGGTGCGTTCCTCGACGGGCGCGGAAGCGAGCGAGGTCAACGCCGTCCAGATATGCTCCTTCACGTCCGGCGTGATGGTGACGCCTTCCCGCGCCAGGATCGCGACAAGCCAGTCCGCCGCCCAGGCGCGTTCGTGAACGTCGTGGATGCGGGCGAGCGGCTGGAGCGAGACGGAGTTTTCCGAGCCTTCCGTCAGACCGCCGCCGAGGTCGTGCCAGTCGCCGCCCATGGCGAGCGCGGCCGCCCGGATCGAGCCGCCGAAGTCGAACGCGAAGACCTGGGATCGCTCGTAGCGACGGAACTGCAAGGCCATGAGCGCGAGCAGCACGCTCTTGCCCGAGCCGGTGGGGCCGACGACGAGGGTGTGGCCCACGTCGCCGACATGAAGGGAAAACCGGAACGGGGTCGAGCCTTCGGTCTTTGCATAAAGCAAGGGGGGCGCACCGAAATGGTCGTCCCGTTCCGGCCCCGCCCACACCGCCGATAGCGGCATCATGTGGGCGAGATTCAAGGTGCTGATGGGCGGCTGCCGGACATTCGCGTAGAGATGGCCAGGAAGCGAACCGAGCCAGGCATCGACAGCGTTGACCGTCTCCAGCATCGCGGTGAAGTCGCGGCCCTGGATGACCTTCTCGACGAGGCGAAGCTTCTCGTCGGCTATCCGGGGATCGGCATCCCATACCGTGATGGTGGCCGTGACGTAGGCCATGCCGAAAGCATCCGCGCCGAGTTCCTGCAGGGCCATGTCGGCGTCGGCGGCCTTGTTTGCGGCGTCCGTATCCACGAGCACGGATTGCTCGTTAGTCATCACCTCTTTCAGGATCGCGGCGATGCTCTTGCGCTTGGCGAACCATTGCCGCCTGATCTTGGTGAGCAGCTTCGTCGCGTCCGTCTTGTCCAGGAGGATCGCGCGGGTGCTCCAGCGATACGGGAACGCCAGCCGGTTCAACTCGTCGAGGATGCCAGGCGTGGTCGCCACCGGGAAACCGACGACGCTGAGGATGCGCAAATGCTGGTCGCCCAGGCGCGGCTCCAGCCCGCCGGTCAACGGCTGATCCGTCAGGAGCGCGTCGAGGTGCATCGGCACTTCGGGCACGCGCACGCGATGCCGGTTGGTCGAGATGGTGGAATGCAGATAGGTCAGCGTCTCGCTGTCATCGAGCCAACGGCATTCCTTCATGAAGCCGTGGAGCAGCGCCAGCACGCGGTCGGTGCGGTCCATGAAGGTGCGCAGAATCTCGTGGGGATCGACGCCCGACTGTTCACGGCCCTCGTAAAGCCAGGTTTCGGCGCGGGCGGCGTCCTCGGCCGGCGGCAGCCAGGTGAAGGTCAGGACGTAGCTGGACTCGAAGTGCGCGCCTTCTTCCTCGAACTCGGCCTTGCGTTCGGCGTCGAGCAGCGCGGATGCCGGATCGGGAAAAATGCTGTCGGGGTAGCTGTTCGACGGGTGGCGCTCCGCCTCGACGAAGATGGCCCAGCCCGAGCCGAGACGGCGGAAGGCATTGTTGAGCCGTCCCGCGATGCCGACCAGCTCTGCTGCGACGGCGGAATCCAGATCCGGCCCGCGAAACTTTGCGCTGCGCTGAAAACTGCCGTCCTTGTTGAGAACAACGCCTTCAGTGACCAGCGCCACCCAGGGCAGATAATCGGCAAGGTGCGAGGCGGTGCGGCGGTATTCGGCGAGATTCATCATGACCGCGCTCCTTCAGACCGCCAGAAAGGCCGGGATGCGCAGATGCCGCCGTCCCACTTCGACAAAGAGCGGGTCACGCTTCGCTGCCCATACGGCGGCGAAATGACCAACCGCCCATATGACGAGGCCCGCAAGCCAGAGACGCAGGCCAAGGCCCACGGCCCCGGCGAGCGTCCCGTTCAGAATGGCGATAGAGCGCGGTGCGCCGCCGAGCATGATGTGCTCGGTCAGCGCCCGATGGACCGGGATCGTGAAGCCCGGCACCGTGTCCAGTTGCTCGAACGCGGTCGCCATCAAACGAGCGCCCCGCCGCCGAACGAGAAGAAGGACAGGAAGAAGCTCGATGCGGCGAACGCAATCGACAGGCCGAACACGATCTGGATGAGGCGACGGAAACCGCCCGATGTGTCGCCGAACGCCAGTGTCAGGCCGGTGACGATGATGATGATAACGGCCACCACCTTGGAAACCGGCCCTTCGATGGACTGCAGGATTTGCTGCAAGGGCTGCTCCCACGGCATCGACGAGCCGGACGCATGGGCGGCCGGAGCCGTGAGCAGTGTGACGGTCATGAAAGCTGCGGTCGTCGCGAGGCGGCGACGGATGTGCGAGACGGATTGGATCATTCGGGTTCTCCTGTGCTGGTGGGGGTTGCCAGGGGGCTGGGATGCGTGATGCGGTAATCGCCGTCCGGCCCCAGCCCCTCGACGCGGGCGAGTTCGACGAGCCGGCGCGACGAACCGCGTCCGGCCAGGACGGCAACGAGGTCGATGGTTTCCGCGATCAGGGCGCGCGGGACGGTGACGACGGCCTCCTGGATGAGCTGCTCGAGGCGGCGCAGCGCGCCGATGCCGGTGCCGGCGTGGATGGTGCCGATCCCGCCCGGATGGCCGGTGCCCCATGCCTTCAGCAGGTCGAGGGCTTCCGCGCCGCGCACCTCGCCGATGGGGATGCGGTCGGGGCGCAGGCGCAGCGACGAGCGGACAAGATCGGAAAGTGTCGCCACGCCGTCTTTCGTTCGCAGCGAGACAAGGTTTTGCGCGCGGCATTGCAGTTCGCGCGTGTCCTCGATGATGACGACGCGATCCGCGCCCTTGGCCACTTCGGCGAGCAAGGCGTTGGTGAGCGTCGTTTTGCCGGTGCTGGTGCCCCCCGCGGCAAGGATGTTCGCGCGGGATGCAACGGCCGCGCGTAGCGTGCTCGCCTGGTCGGCGGAGATGATGCCGGCCGCCACATAGTCGTCGAGGGTGAACACGGCGACAGCGGGCTTGCGGATGGCGAAGGTGGGCGACGCGACGACGGGCGGCAGCAAGCCTTCAAATCGTTCGCCGCTCTCCGGCAGCTCTGCCGAGACGCGGGGGCTGCGGGCGTGGACCTCCGCGCCGACATGATGGGCAACCAGGCGCACGATGCGTTCGCCATCGGCGGGCGACATGGTTTCGCCCGTGTCGGCCAGCCCTTCGGAAAGTCGGTCGATCCAGATGCGACCATCCGGATTCAGCATGACCTCGACCACGGCCGGATCTTCCAGAAAGCGGGCGATGGCTGCGCCGAGCGCGGTGCGCAACATACGCGCCCCGCGTTGGATCGCTTCCGGCTTGTGGTGTGTGGTCGTCAATCTCGGCCCCCGTTTCCTGACGGGGCGCGACAGACGGTCCCCGCAACGGGGCTGATTAAGAAAGCCCGAAGTCGGGCCGATTCAACAACTATCTCACCGCGTGCGGTGATCGGCGGCTATCGGCGGTAAATAGGACGGTTCCTGTCTCGGCTGCGAACAGTGCGTTGCGGATCGGCCTGCAATGAACTATATTCAGTCCAAATTTAGTCCATGGAGATTGCCGTGCGATACTCTACCCACGTCAGACCGATCAGCTATCTGAAAGCCAATGCCGCGGAAGTCCTGTTGGACCTTGCCGAAACGCGCGAGCCTTTGGTCATCACTCAGAATGGAGAGGCCAAAGCGGTCCTTCAGGACGTCGCTACGTTCGAGCAGGCGCAGGAAACGCTTGCCCTGTTGAAGCTGCTGGCCCTGGGCGCTCAGGACATCGAGGCGGGACGCACGAGGCCAGCCCGGGCGGTTGTCGAGAGGCTCCGGTCAAAGGTGTCCGATCGCTAATGGCGCAGACGCGATTCGACGTCGAACTCACCGAGGGCGCAGAGCATGACCTTGAGGAGATTCACGCATACCTCGCGGAGAATCGTTCGCCTGACGATGCCGATGCGTTGCTTGATGAATTTGTCGGCGCCATCGAAAGCCTGGAGAACTTTCCCTTGCGAGGGGCCGTTCCCAAAGAACTCGATGCGTTGGGGATCAGAGAGTTTCGGCAAATCCTGCTACGGCAATTTCGGCTGATCTACCGCACCACCAGCAGCACGGTCTTCATTATGGTCATCGCCGATGGGCGGCGCGACATGCAAAGTTTGCTTGAGCGCCGTCTTTTGGGACGATGACAGAGTTGTGCTCCAGCCGGTAGATGTATTTCAGACGCCTTTGGGCATCTCGGTCTCCCTCTGGTCAGGCGGTTCCACATCGCGCGACAGCTCTTTCAGGAACCTGTCTCCTGTCGCCAGCCGCCGGCCGAGCGTCTGCATGAATCCCTCGAACCGTTCGGCTCCCTTCGCACGCGCCACCGCCTGCGCGCTTTCCGGCAGCGGCGGCGTGGAAGCCAGCCAGATGTTGACGAACAGCGAAACCGTTTCCCCGAGCACGGCTAGATCCTCGTCGAGCGCGTGGATCTCGCGGCCGATCTTGTCGAGGCGTCGAGACATGGCGGCCTCCAGCCGATCCGAAGTGTCGCCGGACAGGAAGGATGCGACGGCCGCCTCAATGATGGCGGATTTCGAGACTTGGCGGCGCAGCGCCAGCGCCTCGACCTTGGCGAGCAGGTCAGGATCGAAATAGACGTTCATGCGGGTTTTGGTGGTCATGGCGTGTCCTCAAAGCTCGATGCCGTCGCCGGGGTCGAGCGAGGCTTGCCGCGCGACCATCCGCATCCGCTGGCGCAAGGCGCGTGCCTTGGCAGCGTCGATGTCGGGTTCGTCGTCGAGGAAATCGAAGTCCTGAACCGGCGGGCCTGGCAGAGCGACGATTTCCTCATGCTCCGGCAATTCCGGCTCGCGGCGAATGCCGGCATTCGCGGGATCGCCTTCGGTCGTGTTCATGGCCGGGGCCGTCGCTTTCGCTGCGGCGACGATACGGCCCGTCCAATCGTCGGATGACGGGTTCGCGGCGGCGGGGTCGGCTGCCGGATCGGGCGGGGTCAGGATGCGTTCCATGAACCGCGCATCCTCGAAATAGCGGGCCTTGGTCGCGCGGATGGGCGGCGTGCCTGCGACCATCACGATTTCATCGGATGGCGGGAGCTGCATCACCTCTCCCGGCGTGAGCAGCGGCCGTGCCGTCTCCTGCCGCGACACCATCAAATGCCCCAGCCACGGTGCGAGGCGATGGCCGGCATAGTTGGTGGAGTCGCGCATCTCGGTCGCGGTGCCGAGCGCGTCGCTGATCCGTTTCGCCGTCCTTTCGTCGTTCGTCGCAAAGGCAACGCGGACATGGCAGTTGTCGAGAACGCTGTTGTTCGCGCCATATGCCTTTTCGATCTGGTTGAGCGATTGGGCAATGAGGAACGATTTCAGGCCATATCCGGCCATGAAGGCGAGCGCGGATTCAAAGAAGTCGAGCCGGCCTAATGCCGGAAACTCGTCGAGCATCAACAGGAGCCGATGGCGCTTGCTGGTGGTATTCAATTCCTCGGTCAAGCGCCTGCAGATCTGATTGAGGATCAGACGGATGAGCGGCTTGGTGCGGTTGATGTCGGACGGCGGGACCACAAGGTAGAGGCTGACCGGCTTCTTGCTCCCGACAAGATCGGCAATGCGCCAGTCGCACCGTGCCGTCACGCGCGCCACGACGGGATCGCGATAGAGGCCGAGAAACGACATGGCCGTGGACAGCACGCCCGACCGCTCGTTCTCGCTCTTGTTCAACAGCTCGCGCGCCGACGACGCGATGACGGGATGAACGCCGGCTTCGCCCAGGTGCGGCGTATCCATCATGGCCCGTAACGTCGCCTCGATGGGACGGCGCGGGTCGGACAGGAAGTTGGCGACGCCGGCCAAGGTCTTGTCCTGCTCCGCATAGAGGACATGCAGGATCGCGCCGACAAGCAGGCTGTGGCTCGTCTTTTCCCAATGGTTGCGCTTGTCGAGGCTGCCTTCGGGATCGACAAGAATATCCGCGATGTTCTGCACGTCGCGGACTTCCCACTCGCCTTGCCGCACCTCCAGCAACGGATTGTAGGCCGACGATTTGGCGTTGGTCGGATCGAACAGCAGGACGCGACCATGCTTCGCGCGGAAGCCGGCTGTCAGCGTCCAGTTCTCCCCCTTGATGTCGTGGACGATGCAGCTTCCCGGCCAGGTCAGCAGCGTCGGCACGACAAGGCCGACGCCCTTGCCGCTGCGGGTCGGTGCGAAGCATAGGACATGCTCCGGCCCGTCATGGCGTAGATACTCCCGATCATGCTTGCCGAGCAGGACGCCAACCGGGCCGAGCAATCCGGCGGCGCGGATTTCCTTGTCTTCCGCCCATCGCGCCGAACCATAGGTCGCGACGTTGCGCGCCTCCCGCGCCCGCATGATGGACATGGTGATGGCGGCGACGATGGCGAGGATGCCGCCCGATGCCGCGATGACGCCGCCCTCGACGAAGATCGTCGGGGCGTAGGCGTCGAACGCATACCACCACCAGAACAGCGTGGGCGGATAGTAGATCGGCCAGCCGGCCAGTTCGAACCAGGGATTGCCGAGCTGCGCCTGGAAGCCGAGCCGCCACGCCGTCCATTGCGTCGCTGTCCACGTCGTCACCAGAACGATAGTGAAGACAACGGCGATCTGACCCCAAAGGATTCGGCCTCCGCGCATACAGATACAGGCTCCAGTCGGCAAAAGAGACGGAGCCGATCAGAGAATAGGCAAATTCGGAACAGGCAACAGGAAAGAGGATGCGGGAGGGCTGCCGGATACTATCGGCGGCAAATAGGACGGGTTGCGTCAGGGGATTGGCGGCGACGAATCCATGCCGCCCCTCCCCCGGCTATGATCAGAGCGAATCGACAGACGCTGCGGCGGGCTGGACCGAGCGGCTCATTTCCGCCGCAAGCACGAGCAGGTTCCTGAGCGGCGTGCTGCGGTTGGACGGCAACCAGACGGCGGTGAAGGTAACCGGCTCCGGCTCGTCGGTGAATGGGACAAAGGCGACGCCGGACGTTGGCAGAAGCGCCGTCGCCGCGCCGACGATAGTTATGCCGAAGCCTTTTCCGACCATCGACAGCAACGTGCCGCGCCCTACGTCGAAGCGCAGGATCGACGGCGCAGGCCAGCGCCCAGCGAGGCGCAACACGATATGGTCATGCACTTGCGGCCCGTACCGCCGTGGCGGACAAGGAACGTCTCGCCGGCAAGCTCGGCCCAGGTGACGGACGATTGCACGGCAAGCGGATGTCGCTCCGGCAGCACGGCCAGTAGTGCTTCGGTCCAGATGCGCCGAGAATGACAGTCGGGTAGTTCGGCCGCACCAGCCAGGAACACAATATCGAGGCGGTGGGCTCGAAGCTGCATGACCGCCTCGCGCGCCGTGCCCTCAACAATCTCAACCTCAATGCCAGGATGGTCCTCGCGATATTGCCCAATCAGCTCGGCGAGGAAGCTGCGGGGGATCAGGGCATGGATACCGATGCGGAGCCGACCGTATTCCCCCGACGCCGCCATGCCAGCCGTCTTCACGGCATGGTCGAGTTGATCGACGCCCGCCGATACCCTTTCGACAAAGAGGCGTCCGGCTTCGGTGAGCCGGACGCCTCGCGTGTTGCGCTCGAACAGGACGATGCCGAGCTCTTGCTCCAAAGCCTTGATCCGGGTGCTGACGTTGGACTGACTGGTACCGAGCGCGAGAGCCGCGCGATGGAAACTGAGATATTCTGCAACCGCCAGTGTCTGCATGAGCGCAGTCATCGGAATACGACCAATAGATAGTTGTGAGAGTGTTCGGGGCCTCTCGCCTCTGAAATTCCTCCGCCGCATGACGTTTGTCCGATCTTATTTAGGCCTTGGTCTCGGCGCTTTTCGCCATCAATATCGAAGCGGTTCGCTCTTCGATTGCTCGAACCACAGCGATCATATCGTCGCTTCCAAGACCCAAGGCCTCTGTCTCTCCATAGAGCCTGAAGCAGGTGTCCATCTGAGGCGAGGCTATAGCTGCCGCCCGGGCAGCTTCAATGACAAGGCCGCTGTTCTTTAGAACGTCCGAGATGCCCGCCTGTCGCACGAAATCCCGACGCATCAATTTCTCGGCTTTGATCCGCGATACGTCGCTCGACATAGGACCAGCATTGAGGATGGCCGTGAAGCGGTCCAGATCAAGACCGTGGCGCTCGGCAAAATGCACCGCCTCAGCGAGGCCTGTCACCATCGTGATCAGAAACACATTAACCGCAAGCTTCATACGCAGAGCGTTGGGCACCGGACCACAATCGAAAACCTTCCTGCAAAGAGGGGCCAAGAGAAGCCGTACCTTGGCAAGGCCCTCTCTTTCCCCCGCCAGCATCCCGACAAGTTCGCCGGCCTCCGCAGGTTTGCGCGAGCCCGAGACCGGTGCCTCCACATAATGCCCGCCTGCGTCCTGAATCTCTTTCGCCAGAGCAAGCGAATAGCCCGGACGCACTGTGCCCATCGCCACTATCTGGCGGCCGGCCACACGTTTCGCAAAATCGGGTAGGCCGCGACCAAGCACAGAGTCTGTCGCAACCTCGTCGGCAAGCATCAGGAAAATGGTCCCGCACTGCAAAAAAACATCGTTGGCACTAGACGCCACAGTTGCACCGAGTTCCACTAGCGGCCCACTCCGCTCCACTGAGCGATTCCACACGATCAGCTTCGTTCCTGCACGAACAAGATTCAAGGCCATTGGCAGTCCCATCGTGCCGAGTCCGATGAACCCGATCGCGTTCGAAATGGTCATCGCATCCCTCCTGTTTTTCCAGAAGCTTAATCCAACATGACATATTTGAAAATTTGATATATTTGAAATGTGAATTCACGGAAGCAGATATATGGCGCCACAATTCGATATTGAAGCATTGCGTACAATGATCGTCGGGACAGACCTCGGGAGTTTCGCGCGCGCGGCCGCACAACTCGGTCGATCACAGTCAGCGGTCAGCATGCAGTTGAAACGCCTTGAGGAGCAGGCAGGGCACGCGCTGTTCCATCGGCGTGGTCGTGGGCTGGTTCCGACTGAAACAGGAGAGATGCTCCTCAGCTATGCGCGTCGGATCGTCGCCATGCATGACGAGGCGGCCGTGGCTTTGGGCGGATCGGTGGTGCCACCGACTATTCGGCTGGGTCTGCCCCAGGATTTCTTCGAGGAGGTCATGCCCAGCGCACTCGCGTCCTTCTCAGAAAGACGACCGAATGTGCATGTCTCGGTTCGTGCGGGTAGAAACTATGCGCTTGAAGAAGACGTCAAATCCGGTCGACTGGATGTCGCTCTCGCTTTCACCAGAACGGATCATCCGAAAACCGGAGACCTCCTGGCCACTATGCCAATGTTCTGGTTCGCAAAAGATGACAGCTTTGAACCGTTTCGTGACCGCACCGGCGACCTTCCGCTTGTGATGTTTGATCATCCTTGCCTGTTCCGGCAGGCTGCGCTTCGCTCTCTTGATGACGCCGGCATCCGTTGGCGGCTTGCGCTTACAACGCCCAGTCTACCCGGCGTCTGGGCGGCACTGCGATTCGGCTTGGGCGTCACGGTCCGCACAGACCATAGTGTACCGTCTGGAATACGTCTACTGAATGATCGCTTTGAAGCGTCCCGGGTTTCCCGGAGGCTAATTGGTTTGAGTCACGCAGCCATATTGATGATCTGAAGGGCTGCATAGTAGTTGGCCTCGGCCTCG
>NZ_SLZN01000034.1 GCF_004346035.1 Acidomonas methanolica
CGAGGCCGAGGCCAACTACTATGCAGCCCTTCAGATCATCAATATGGCTGCGTGACTCAAACCAATTAGCCTCCGGGAAACCCGGGACGCTTCAGAGCCCCATGCACCTACTCGTGTGAGATATCCGGGTTAGGGTGGCGGGAGGACAGGCGTCCACAAGGACAGGGTATGGATGTCGTGCGATGTCGTCCACAGGCCGGAACTGGTGTAACGCAGCGCGCCGCTGCCCGTCGGCTTCCCGACGCGTGAGCGGATCACGAGACTTTGCGGGTCGATGACCGCGAAGGTCTGCCCTGTCGTCGTTCGCAGCCAGATATTTCCACCTCCCGCGTCGATATCGCCATATTTCAGGTTCGTCTCGACCTTGACGCGCCCTGTTACCACACCGTTCTCCGGATTCACGCGAACGACCGTTCCGTCGGCCTGTTCCTGAATCCAGACAGCGCCTTCTCCCGCCACCAGAAAGCCGGGATAGCCGCCCAACGCCGTCCTCATGACGACGCGGTTGGTCTGCGGATCGATCTTTTCGAGACTTCGGCGCGTCGGACTGGTGGCCCAAAGTGCGCCGAGACCGTAGGACAAGTAATAGGTATCGGCATCGACGGGAATCCGGGCCGTGACCGTGTTGCTCTCGGGGTCGATCCGGCTGATCGCGCCGGTCCTGTCGCTTGCGATCCATACCGAGCCGTTCCCGATGACGACGTTGGTTTCTCCGCGCGGATTGGCGATTCCGGTTTTTATCCTGGCGGACAGTCGAGCCGTTTTGAGGTCGATCCGGTCGAGCGTCGCATCGTGACAGTCGGCCACCCAGAGCGAGCCGTATCCGATCGCCATGGCCCCGCAGGGGTGTGGCAGCGCGACCTGCGCGATCTTGCCGGTCAGGGACCAGTGCTCGACCCGGCCGCGGTTCGTCATCCAGACGGTCGGGCCATCCACGGCGATGAAATCCGCGAAGCCCGGGACAGTCTGCACATGCTCCTGCGGCGCATAGGCTGCGCTCGCATGCAGACCTGCCGCGCAGCCGGCGAGAGCGAGGCTGAAGCCGATCATCGCAAGCGGAAGGAGGCCTCGGAAGGTCGCCACCGTCGATTCCCACGGATCGAAACGGGTTGTGTCGTCAGTCATCTTCATCCTGTGCGGTGCGGCGGTGTGGGAACGCATGGCAGACTCGATGACCTAGAAATTGACAGACGCTTCGAGGCCAACGACGCGGGGTGCAAGGATGCTTTCGGCGTAATAGCGTTCCGTGACACCGGTGACCTGTTCATTCAGGGTGTTGCTCTGATTGCTGACGGCCGTAATGGCGCGCTGGTTGAAGATGTTGTTCATGAACAGCGACATGTTCCATTTCCCTGATCGATAGTTGATCGAGGCGCGATGCGTGACGTAGCTCGGAATGCGGGTTCCGTAGTCGCGAAGGCCGACGGTGGAGTAGATCGACCCGGAATAGGCCGCCATCCAGTTCAAGCGAAGGGTGCGATCATCGTCGAGGGGAAGGATATAGGTCGCGGTGATCGCGCCCGAGTTCTTCATCGATCCGGGAAGCCGGTCACCCGCGTAGGCGTTCGCCACCCCGTTGACGAGATCGGCGACACCTTCCGTCAGATGGGCGTCGACGTAGGAATAGTTGGCCGTGACGTGGAATTGCCGCGTGATGCGCAGCGATCCGGAGAACTCGAAACCGTTGGAGACGGCCCGGCCGCCGTTGGTCGTGATGCCGACGGCGCCATAGACCGTCTGGCTGGGAACCTGCACATTGAGCCAGTCGACGTGATAGCCATCTATGGAGAACACGAACCGGTTGTGGAACAGGTTGCCCCTGAATCCCAGTTCGATATTGCGTGTGCTGTCGGGTTTGTAACTGATTTCGTTGGGAAGCGCGCAGATATTCTGTACCGACGTATTGATCGGCAGTACACAGGCCGCGACGCGATTGTAACCGCCCACGCGATATCCTGTGCTGTAGGTGAAATAGGTCATCAGCTGTGGATTGAACCGATAGGAGGCATTGGCCTTCCATACGATGCCGTTCGAGCCCGTTCCGCCACCCGCGTGGGACAACTTGACTTCCGGATAAGGTTGATACAGCGGGAGGCCGGAGCCACCGCTGTCCGACGCATCGTAGTCGAAGTACCGGATGCCTCCCGTGATTTGGAGATCTTTCATGAGATGCAGCGTGCCTTCGCTGTAAAGCGCGCGCTCGGCGGTTTCCGTCTCGACCCGGGAGGCATATTCCAGCTCGTCAGGGCGGTACAGGTTGCCGAAGCCGTTCGCGACGCCCCATTCCGAGAAGCCCGGAACGTGTTCCTCATAGAGGGTATTGGTATTGAACTTGTTGTAGAATCCTCCCAGAACCCAGCTGAAGGGACCCTTGTGCGTCGAAACGAGCCGCAGTTCCTGGTTGAATTGCCGGTAGTCGTTGTAGGACTCGTTCCACGAGGAGAATTGCGGGAACGCCTGATATCCGTAATCGAGATGCAGCAGCAGATCGGTGTTGTCGTTCCTCGTTTGAATGACCTGATGGGTGAAGGCCGTCGTGCTGACGAATTGGGCAATGTTGAAGACATTCGCGTTGACCTCGGCGCTGAAAAGGTCGCCGTTCCGATCGACGGGTTCGAGATAGCGCCAGGGAGCCTCCCAGTTTCCGGTTTCCATTACACCGACGCCGGTTGCCGACCGCCCGTCCGTCTTTGTTTCCTGATGAGCGTAGGTCAGGTACATCTTGAGGTCGTCGTTATAGCGCAGCAACAACTGATTGCGCGTTGTCAGCGTATGGTTGAAATTGACGCCGCTGTGACGGCTGAAATTCTGAGCCTGCTGCGCGGCGGTGCCGAAACTGCCCGGACCGGCCGGCTGCGGGTTCGACACGCCGGGCTGGCGCAGGACATAATCATAATCGATGTATCCCGGATCGTCGTAATATCCTGTCACCGAGCGGAATGCGATGTGGTCCTTCCAGATCGGCAGGTTGATCGTGACGTCCTCGTCGCCTCCTGGTGACGTGGAGTGATATTGTCCAAAGACGCGCCCGTGCAGATTGATGGAATATTTGTGGGTATCCGGACGATTGGGCATGTAGCGGATGGTACCGCCGAGAGTCCCGAGGCCGAACAGCGTTCCCTGTGGACCCTGTAGGGATTCCACGTGGTTGATGTCGAGCAGCATGAAGTCGAGATACATCGGCACCTCGCCGAGATAGACTCCGACAGCATTGTTCTTATAGACGCCGTTGGTGCTGGTTCCGCTCGTCGAGATGCCGCGCATCACGATGTTTCCCGCGCCGTTCGGACCGGAGTTGATGACCGTGACACCCGGCAGAAGGGCCGCCAGCGTCTTGATATCGTCCAGACGTTCATTCCTGATGGTGTCGGCACCGATGGCGGTGATGTTCGTCGGAGAATTCTGGACGCTGACCGCGCGCCGGGTTGCTGTCACGATAATCGATTCGTCAGACGCCGCTGCGATCGATCGCGCCTTGCTCGACGCTGACGCCTTGCCGGGGCGCGGCTGGGTTGTCCGTTCTTTCGTGGCGCCAGGTTTCTTCTTTTCAGCGCCCGACCGCTTTGGGGAGGGCGCTGGATTGGTCTGGGCGTAGCTCGAGGCAGGAACAACGGCGCACCCGACGAGAGCGGTGGCACAAAGCAGGAGCAGGCTTCGCGAGGACATTACAGCCATGTTGGCTCCTTGAAGCATCTGAGGATTGCTATTTAATGAAGGGATCAGTTTGAACGATTCGTTTTCGCACTGATATATGTCGTTTGACGTATCTTTCGAAAACCGGATTATGGGCCCTGAACAGGTATATTTCGAATAAGGAACGTGAATCTGTCTCCCAGTGTATTTGCCTTGTCCGCGATTGCGGGTTCGCAAGATCAGCAAGCTGACGCCCCCTCCCAGAAGCGCGTCTGAGTCCGGCGCAACGGGGGTGGGTCGTGTTTCTCCGCCTGTTCGGCTGCTGCTCCCGAACGTCGGCAGAAGGCTGCTGCCAACCAGAAAGTGAAAGCGGTCGGGAGGGGCGATGCCTTTCTCTTTTTTTGCCCGAGACCGGACACCATCACGATCGGGTTTCATGGGTGTCGCGGATGAAAATGGCAGAGAGATTTCTCGTCACCGGCAGCGCGGCCGCATTTTGGAGACAGACGACCCTTTGCCGCCGTCGCACATATGACAGACGCAACGCGCTATATTCGTGGAAATTGCAAACGCCGCCTTCACAATGGTTTCTCCGTGTTTGCCATCGCGCCAGGGAGACGGGCGATCACCATATCCGCGAGAGAGGCGGGGCGCTTCGACACGGGCACCATGCCGGTTTTCGAGGCGGAGTAGAGCTTGACCCACTCGACAAGATCATCGGCCTTTTCCGGTCCCATGCCGGCGAGAAGGAACGTCCATTTCCCGGGCATGGACGCCGCGGCCATGCAGCCGCGGTTGCACGAAGACATGCATTCGACCGGACGGAGCAGTACCTCCCCCTCGGAGAGGCGCGTCTGGAGGGCTTCATAAAGCAGACGCCCCGGGAGAGGGGCCTCGCCCAGTTCGGAGGGAGACAAGCCGCGACGGCAGGTCACGCAGACGGTCAGGACGATCGGGGCGGTCGCGGCGACGGGATTTGACATATTATCGTTTCGTTTCATTTCTGGTTGGGAAGAGAATAATTGCCGTGCAAGTCAACAGACGCGGGTCTGACCAGAGTCAGGTCAGAGTGTGTCTCAATGCTGACATGGGTCTTCCGATGTCCGGCTCCGAGCGGCTCGATTGTCACGGCATCCGTCATGATCGGGAAATTTCGACTCCCCTTCTGAGGTTTAAGATTGCCCAAGCACATCATCAGGTGAGGTCGATTCCCGCGGCGTCGAAAACCTGTAGCGCCGGGCCTAACTCCCGCTCATGGCGTCGCCACCGCGCCAGAGCGTCCCGATAGATCGGACGGCGCACTTGTGCGGCGCTCGGCGTGGAAACCGGCGTCGCGTTGTCGTAAAATGTCAGGCAGGCTTCTGACCACGGCAGGCTGCAATGCGCGAGAATCCTGCGCGTCGCGCTTTCCTGGTCGTTGACGAGATCCTCGTAATGGACATCCAGAATTTGCCGCGGCATGGCCGTGTGCCAGAAGCGCATGAGTTGATCGAAGCGGACGTAATATCTGGCAATATCCGCGAGATCGTAACTGTACTGATAATATTGGGATGTCGTCGCGAAAAGGTTCTTGAAATTGCTGACCACAGTGTCCATGGGATGCCGTCGCAGGCAGATGATCCTCGCATTCGGCAGGGCGCGGGCGATCAACCCGGCATAGTGGAAATTGCCGGGAAACTTGTCGATAAATCGCGAGGCGTTTTCGGGAACGTGAGGCGCGGCCCGGTCCAGGTATGAGTGTCCGATCGGACCGAGATCCTTGCCCGCGGCATGGAGGATCGTGTCGCGGTCCAGGACGTTGCGTGTCCGGCTGCATGAGGCGGCTTTGACCGCAAGGGGAAATGCCTGCAACTCGCCCGCGCTGACCACTTCCGGATGGGAGGAGAGGATGCGATCGACGAGCGTGGTTCCGGTCCGGGGCATGCCGATGATGAAGATCGGCGCCTGCGTTGCTGGCGCGGTGACAGGCGCGGAAGCAAATTGCGACCAGCCGGCTTCGATCGCATCGAAGATTTCGGCATCGCTGGCAAAGTCGTAGGAGATCCGGGCGCGATGCTCCGTGTTGGTATCCAGCAGGCACCGGAACGACTCCTGGGCTTCGCCGACATCTTCCAGTTCCTTCGACAGCGCGTACCCGAGAAGAAGTCTGGCTTCCGGATCCCGTGTCGCGTTTCTCGCCGCGCGGAGCCGGGGGATATGGTTGCTCTCCGCCGACTGCCGACGCAGACCCGCCAATCCGTGATGGGCGCGGGCGTTGCCCGGATCCCGCGCGAGAAGCGCCTCGAAGGCCCGTTCCGATTGCACGGTTTCTCCTACGAAACTCAGCGCAACCGCATGATTGTAGCGGAACTGGCCGCTCTGCGGCGCGACCGACACAGCCGCCTGGAAATGCGAAAGGGAGTCGCGATGGCATCCGAGCCGGGCGTAGACACATCCCATCGTATCGCGGGTCATCGCATCCGCCCGCTCGCCATCGGACAGGCATTCCTCGGCTTTCCGCAAGGCGTCGCGTGCCTCGCCGTCTCGCTGTACCAGCAACAGCCAGCGGGCAAGCTGCGCCTGATATTCCGCCGAACGCTCCAGAATGGTGGCCTCTCGCAGGTGGACCAGCCCTTCACGGACGTTTCCGAGCATCGCTTCGCTGACTCCCAGAAGAAAGCGGGCCTCTCCAGACGAGGGCGTGCGCAGGAGTTCGGCCATTGCGAGCGCCCGTGTCTCCGACAGGCGGCCACGCTCGAGAGACTTGCGGGCCTTCCACAGTCCCGGCGTCCGGCCGACGGAGGGCATGATGACTGGTCCATGGCGGGGACTCTGGTCCCCGCGCTGATCTGGCGCATGAGTCATTCTCTGTTACTCGCTTAATGTCTTGACGGCGATCACCGCCGCAGAAGCCCGGTTTTCGACGCCCAGCTTGGCGAAGATCTGCTCGAGGTGCTTGTTGACCGTCCTGGCGCTGGTCCCGAGCAACTCGCTGATATCCCGATTCGACTTGCCCCGGCTGATCCAGAACAGAACCTGCGCTTCGCGCGTCGTCAGGTTATGGCGGGTGGCGAGGCGACGTTCCTCCTCGCCCGGGCGTCGCAACTGAAGGGTGATGCCCATCGTCCCGTCAGGCATCGCGCCAGCCGTGGTGCATTCGAGGCTGCCGGCTTCTATCGTGCTGCCGGTCGCGCTGCTGAGCTTGACTGTCTTTGTGCGCCGGCAGAGGCTGCCGTCTGGCGGCCTGGCGAGCGCGTCCAGCGCGGTCGCGAGGGCCGACGGCAGCGGTGCGCTGGGCGTCCAGGAGACGAAGATGCCGGAGAGAAGCGAGGCGGCGGCCGGCGTGTACCAGAGAAGGGAACCGTCGGGCCGGACTCCGATCGTCGGGCGCTGACCGGCGTCGAGCGCAAGCAGCATGGTGCGTGTCTCGGCGGCGGCGCGCAGATGGGCTTCGATGCGCGCCAGCAGTTCCGCCAGCGAACATCGCTTCGACACATAATCCACCGCGCCCATGGAAAATCCGCGGACGACGCTCTGCGGGTCCGTGTCTTCTGTTCGGAAAAGAACGGGAATATGGCTGAGAGCGGCGTTCTGTCTGATCCGGTCTGCGACCACAAAACCGTCGAGTCCGTCAAGTGCGCGATCGAGGACGATCAGGTCGGGCTGGGCCGTCGCCGCGCTGTCGAGCGTCGCCTGGCCCCTTGATTCGGTAAGCGTCGTCATTCCGGCCTCCGTGAGGGTGGCTACGAGCGGCAACAGGGACTCGGGGTCCGCATCGGCAAGGAGGATGCGGGGCCTGGAGGGCGTCGCTCTTCCGGAAGCCTGCGCTTCCGCGGGCATTTCTTTTGAACCCCGAGACATTGCCTTCTCCCTGCGCGAACCCGAAGCCGTCATGGCAGTGGATTTCCGTTGCATAATCGTTATTAAATAGAGACTGTCCCTTCATTCCGTGGGCGGGCAGATTTCAAGTCCATTTGGCAGTCGACGCTCCGGCCGCCAGATCACCGAAATCTAGCCGTCCGCAGACGCGAGCCATGCGCGCCAGCCGCCCGTCGCGGTCACATCCTTCGCGGTTTTCAGGGCCGAACCCTCGCAGATGAAGCCGGTTTCGACGCTGCCGTCGCTAAGTTCTATCTTTCCCAGGCCGAGAGGTGCCGGGATCTGTGTAAGGAACGATCCCAGTTCCGAAGACGGCATTTCCCAGACCTCGACGTCGATGGCGCGTCCACCTGTCTCGCAACGTTCAAGCCCAGGGCGCATGGGCGGCCCGCCGGGAAGGACGTAGAAGCGGTAACAGGGCGCCGTGGTGGTGACCCTGACGAGTCGAGCGCCGCGGTCTCGCATCTGCCAGTTCAGGGCCAGCCCATCGAGATGGGCGCCGCACACGACGATGCGAGCACGATCATTGCCTGCGCAACGTGTCGTTACGGCGGGTTCGAGTGCTCGGCCCGCGGCGAGCGACAGATCGGATGCGCGCTGGAAGGCGTCGGCGACGCTCAAGAGATACTGGTCGGTGAATGCCCGGCCGAAGATGGTGATCCCCCAGGGGAGGCCGTTGCTCATGAACGCCGAGGGAACCGCGACTGCGGCGTAATCGAGGAGGTTCATGAAATTCGTGTACATGCCGAGCAGCGAGTTCGCCGCGACTGGCTCTGCCCTCAATTCGGCGAGCGAGACAGGGCGCGGCATGGACGGCGTCAGCACGAAGTCGACGCCGTTCATCGTCACGTCGCATCGGGTCTTCAGATGCTGAAGTCGGTAGACCGCCGCGAAAACGTCCGCCGCCGTATAATCCGGCGCAGCGTCCAGGACATTTCTGATGACCGGAAGAACCGCGTTTGGGTCTGTCTTCAGAAGTTTCTGCACGACGAGATAGCGTTCCGCTACCCAGGGCCCTTCGTAAAGCAGCCGCGCTGCCTCGAGAAAGGATGAAAGGTCTATGGGCGTGGGAATGCCGCCCAGTTCTTCCAGTCGCGTGACGGCCTCGGAGAAGAGTTTGCCGCTTTCCGGACAACCGGCGAAATCGAGCGCGTCCGGTACGCCGAAACGAAAGCCCGGCCGTAGGGCACCAAAAGAGGTTGATCCGTTCCAGTGGGGATTCGGTCGGCTGTAGTCGTCCGCCATGTCGTGTTTCGCCAGCAGTGCAAGCAGCATGCTCGCTTCGCTGGCGGTCGCCGTCAGCAGGGTCGTGCAGTCGAGCGTTCGGCAGGCTGGAACGACGCCGTGAGTGGAGAGCAACCCGCGTGTCGCCTTGAGGCCGACAAGGTTATTGTAGGCGGCCGGAATGCGACCGCTGCCGGCCGTGTCGGTTCCGAGTGCGAAGCTCGCGACGCCCAGAGCAACTGCCAGCGCGGAACCGGAACTCGATCCACCGGCCGGAAAATCTGCAAGTACGCTGTTCCGGCACACTCCATAGGGTGAGCGGGTGCCGTTCAGACCGGTCGCGAACTGATCCAGATTGGTTTTCGCGATCGGTATGGCGCCCAACTCGACCAGTTGACGCACTATGGTTGCCGTGTCGTCAGGTACGTAGGAATATGCGGGGCAGGCTGCGGTCGTCGGAATTCCGGCGATGTCGATATTGTCCTTTACAGCGAAGGGGACGCCGTAGAGCGGTAGATCGTCCGGCTCCGCCATATCCAGCCGGCGAAGAAACGGCTCGGTTTCCATCTCATCGAGAATATGGATGAACGCGCGATATTCTTCATTAAGTGACCGGCATTTGACGCGCAGGGCGTCTATCACCGCGCGCGGCGCAAGCGCGCCGTTGCGATACGCATTCCGTAGCGTCCGGGGAGCAAGGTCGGGCAATTCAGTCCACATCGTCCAATCCTTTGTCGTTAGATAGGATCATTCCCAGACGAGCACTTCCGCTGGTGTCGGGTTCCAGGCGTTGCAGGGGTTGTTGAGCTGCGGGCAATTGGAGATTACGACGATCAGGTCCATCTCCGCCTGCAATTCGACGTATTTCCTGGGTGCCGACACGCCGTCCGCGAAGACGAGCGTGCCATCCGGCGCGACAGGAACGTTCATGAAAAAATTGATGTTCGGGGCCAGATCGCGCTTGGTCAGACGCCCGTCCTGAAGACAGCCGCACAGGAAGTTGTTGCGACAGCTATGCATGTAGAAGCGGTCGGTAGCGTATCGCACCGTGTTGCTCTCCTGCGAGCAGGCGCCTCCGAGCGTGTCGTGCTGACCGCACGTATCGGCCGTGATCGTGGCGAGCGCATTGCCGAGATTCGAATACAGCACGGTTCCGGCCGTCAGGAAGAGGGCGTTCTGACGACGGATCGTACGTTGCACGTCATAACGTTCACGCGTGTTGCGTGCGTTGTAAAACAGGGTGTCGATCGCCTGATTGCCCTCGAGATCGAGCAGTCGCAATGTCTGGCCTTTTCGGACATCAAAGACATACGGCTCACCGGCACCGATGACGTGACGGGTGACGGCAGTATCGGGGTCGAACGTGCTGGTAATGATGGACATGACGAAAGATCCCTTACAGGCAGAAGAGTTCCGTATTGTAGAAAGCCCGTCCGTTTTCGGAGCACGACCGGCGGCAGGCCGCCGTGATGGAGGTGTCTCGCACCGCGTCGATCGCGAATTCCACGGGCTTGGGATCGTAGTGCGGCGAGGGGTCCATCGGATGCTGGACGGCTGTCATGACGACCAGCGTGTCCATCGGCGCATAGAGATCGACGTGACATCCGCGTTTCGAATGGTCTGAAATGTAATGAAGATGCCCGCCGTCTGCGACCGCGACCTTGCTGAAGAAATTGACAACCATCTGGATATCCCGCGCGTCGAGATTCCACTTCCCCAACTCCACGAGAAGGTTTTCGAAGCCATTGCGATAAAATCCGTTGCGCATCCGGCCGAACGTTCCAGATCCGTATTTATCCTCGACTTCCACGGCGTTCAGGACGCCGCCGAAGCAGTCGTGCCAACCGCATGTGTCTTCGGTGATCGCGAGAAGAACGCGCCCCATGTCGGAATACAGGCAATGTCCTGACGTCACATACGCGGTGTGCTGGGCTTTCAGCGAGTCCGGCAGGTTCAGCCGCTCGCTCATCTGGCCGGCGTTCAGCGCCATCAGGGCAAGATTGGCGCCTCCCTCGGCATCCGTCAGGCGAAGGCGCTGGCCGGCCCTGAGGATCAAGGATCGATGGCCGCCACCAGGGATGGTTTCTCTATGGAGCGTGGGATTGAGCGCCGGAAATTTTGCAGCGTCGGTCACGGTTCGGTTCCTCGATCATTGGCGGACTTCATGCCGCCACTGAAAACGATTAAGGTGCGAGTCTCTTTTTCTGGACGGCCCGCACGATGGCGCCTCCGGCCAGTGCGACAAGAAGAAAGGCGCCCGGAAACGCGACCATGTAAGGTCTGTCGCCGCCGGGGTCGAAAACGGCCTTGCGTGGCCAGAGCGTGTTGAGCAGGAACAGCATGCCGCAGACCACCGCGCATACGTTCACGAAAGCGCGGCGTGTTCTTCCGTTTTCCCGAAACCCGAACGTGGAAGGTGCGCCACTCCTTATCCACTGCTGCCGCCGTAACAGCAGCGGGATCGTCACCAACAGATATGCGAAATATGTCACCGCGACGGCGGAAGCCGTTATTGCGCTGAAGAGCGAAGAATCTCCGTAATTGATCCAGAGAAAGGCCGCGCTGCAGATGCCCACGAAAATCGTGGCGGCGATCGGCGTTCTGGTGCGGGGAGAAACATGCGCCAGTCGCCCAGCACCCGGCATGACGCCGTCACGTGCCATGGAGAACAGTACGCGTGATGCCGATGTCTGAATGGCGATCGTGGCCGAAAAAACCGATATGGCCACCGTCGTCAGCAGGATATGTCCCGCCAGACCCGATGTGATGGCGGTGATGACATATGGAATGCCGATTGTTGCGAGATCTCCTGAAGAAAGGGAGGGCGCGGCCATCAAAGCGCCCAGAATGACGAGCCCGCCCGCGAAGAAGGACAGCAGAAGACATCTCACGATTGCCTTCGGCGCGATGCGTGCGGCATCGTGCGTCTCTTCGGACAGTTCTGCGGCACTGTCGAAGCCGTACATCACGTAAACTGCCATCAGCATGGAAGCGAGGAACGCGCCGGTCGGTGACATTCCGGACGAAAGCTGCATCGTATCCATCGTCACGGAGATGCCGCGTCGCGCGTTAAGGAAGAGCGCCGCGATGAGTACGCATAGTCCGATGATTTCCGCATATACGCCCGCGACCGTGACAAAGGCGGAGATGCGGATGCCGGCGCAGGAAAGCAGCGTGCTCGCGGCGATCGTCAGCGTTCCAAGCACGACCGCGTTTTCCGCTCCAGCCAGTTTCGTGACGTCCGGATTGCCTCCCATGAGCTGAAAACCGCTCCACAGGCTGGGAAGAATGGACTGCATGGCAATGGCAATGGCCGAGACGCTGACGATGTAGCCGATGAGCGTAAGCCAGCCGGCGATCCAGCCGAGATCGGGAGAAGCGAGACGTGACGACCATTGATAAATCGCCCCGGCGACCGGAATCCGTTCGGCGAGTTCCGCGAAACAGAGTGCGACACAGAATTGTCCCAGGAATACGAGCGGCCATGTCCAGAAAAAGACCGGCCCTCCGAATCCGTAGCCAAGGGGAAACATCTCGAAGACGGTCGTCAGGACGGAAACGAAGGAAAACCCTGCGGCAAACGAAGCAAAAGGACCGAGATCCCGTCGCAGCTCTTGCTCGTAACCCAGAAGGGCCAGATGCTCGGCCTCCTTGAGGGACGACGGCGGCATCGAAATGGCTTCCTGCATGACGGGCGATCAGGAGGCACGTCGGGCGGCGCGATGCCGACCCGGCACGCGAGAGAACGGACCCCCGCTGCCGACCGGAACCACATTGTGTCTCCGGTTCGTGCCGATGAGGAGAGATATATGCAGGATCATCGTGATTTTCTCCGGCCTTGTTCAGACGGAGATGGCGCACACATCACGCGAGATATGCGACGCCATTTCCGGCATCTCTATATCTCCCGGGCTTTTGTCCCGCCGTGTAACCCCGAACACCGGGGCCGCGCGCTCTCGGACCAGACACTCAGAACATCTGAGCCGGAACCCTAGCGGCTTTTGAAATTTTATAACCGGATGCAAATTGGTTTGCAATAGGAAGATTACGGCAAAAGAACATAATTGTCGGACGTAGATCACTGGAGGATCATTTCCCCCCTTGACCCGGTCACCAACCGGAATGAATGTGAAGCCATTGGCGCGCTAGGGTTCCGCTCCGACTTGCGTCGGATGTCTGGTCCGAGAGCGCGCGGCCTCGGTGTTCGGGGTTACACGGCGGGACAAAAGCCCGGGAGATAACGCTGCGTCCACCATCGCGAGGACGTGCGACTGACGTGTAACCGGAGTCCGTGGACCATGACGCCATCCCCTTCACTCCCTGCCTTCAAACCGGAAATTCCCGCCATGTTCGCCCGTGTTCTTGTTGCCAATCGTGGTGCGATTGCCTGCCGTATCATCAGGACACTGAGGGAGCTCGGCGTCAGCCCGATCGCGGTGTATGCCGAGGCCGACGCGGCCAGCCTGCATGTCCGGCAGGCCGATATCGCGGTTTCTCTCGGCGAGGGAGGACCCACGCAGACCTATCTTCAGGCGAGTCGCATCATCGAAATCGCAAAGGAGACCGGCGCGCAGGCGATCCATCCCGGCTATGGTTTTCTCTCGGAAAATATCGCTTTTGCGGAAGCCTGCGGCGTGGCCGGTATCCGCTTCATCGGACCCGAACCCGCGCATTTGCGTGCGTTCGGACTCAAGCACGAGGCGCGCGCTTTGGCGGCGTCCCTGGGGATGCCCCTTCTCGACGGCTCTCCATTGCTTCACACGATTCGCGCTGCGCAGGCTGCCGCAGTGAAGAGTGGCTATCCCGTGATGCTCAAGAGTACAGCAGGGGGAGGCGGCATCGGGATGCGGGTCTGCTGGAACGAAGCGGAACTGATCGGGATCTTCCACATCATCAGGCGCCTTGGGGAGAACAATTTCAGCGATTCCGGCGTATTCATCGAAAAATACGTTGAACATGCGCGTCATCTCGAGGTCCAGATTTTCGGGGATGGCCAGGGCAACGTGATATCGCTCGGGGTCAGGGACTGCTCAGTCCAGCGGCGCAATCAGAAGGTGATCGAAGAGACGCCAGCGCCCGGTTTGCCGATCGGTGTCGCCGATTCGCTGTGCGAGGCGGCCGTGCGCCTCGGGAAGGCGGTCCGCTATCGCAGTGCTGGCACTGTGGAATTCGTCTATGACAGCGCCACCGGAGATTTCTATTTTCTCGAGGTGAACACGCGTCTTCAGGTGGAGCATGGGGTAACGGAGGAGGTGTGGGGAGTGGATCTGGTTCGCTGGATGGTCGAACTGGAAGCAGGAACGTTGCCCCCCCTCAACCTGCTCGCGGAGACTCTGGCGCCGTCGGGTCATGCGATTCAGGCGCGGATCTATGCTGAAGATCCCGGGAAGAACTTCCAACCCTCCCCGGGATTGCTGACTGAAGTGTGCTTCCCGCCGGCGAACCGAGGGAGATTGCGGGTCGATACGTGGCTGGAGGCCGGCGTAGAGATTTCACCGTTCTTTGATCCTTTGGTCGCAAAAATCATCGCTCATGCTCCCACTCGCTCCGAGGCGATCAACGCGCTCGACGCTGCGTTGGGAGAAACGCAGTTGTATGGTGTCGAGACCAATCGGGACTATCTGCGGCAGATTATCTTCGCCACGCCCTTCGCATCAGGCGCGCCGTGGACACGCTGCCTCGAAGAGTTGCCCTATCGCGCGTCTACTATCGATGTGCTTGCTGGCGGAACGCAGACGACCATCCAGGATTTTCCCGGCCGCCTGGGGTACTGGGCCGTGGGCGTGCCGCCGTCAGGACCTATGGACAGCCGCTCGTTCCGTCTTGGAAATGCGTTGGTCGGCAACGCGCCGGACGTTACCGGCCTTGAAATCACAATGGCGGGCCCCACGCTGCGTTTCAACGTCGATGCGGTCGCGGTGGTGACGGGGGCGGACATTCCCATAGACGTCGATGGATCTCCTCGCGCCAAGAACACTGTTTTTCGAATCCGGGCCGGGGAAACGCTGCGGCTCGGTTCGACGCACGGCGGGGCGCGGTCAATGCTTTGCCTGCGGGGAGGCATCGACGTCCCGCGCTATCTGGGAAGTCGGGCGACATTCACGCTCGGAAAATTCGGTGGTCACGCGGGACGGCCGCTCAGAGCGGGGGATGTACTCCATATTACGCCGGTTGCGGATACGAGCGATGAGCGGACCCTCCCGCCGGGGCTTGAAAGCGACGCTGCCGCGGTGCGGATTTTGCGTGTGATCTGCGGTCCGCATGGCGCGCCCGAGTATTTCACGCCAGCGTATATGGACAGGTTTTTCGCAGCGGAGTGGGAAATCCACTTCAATTCGAATCGGACGGGAATCCGTCTCGTGGGGCCGCGTCCGGAATGGGTCCGCGACAGTGGGGGAGAGGCGGGTTTGCACCCCTCCAATATTCACGACAACCCTTATGCGATCGGGTCGGTCGATTTCACCGGAGATATTCCCGTTATCCTCGGCCCGGACGGGCCCAGTCTGGGGGGCTTCGTCTGTCCCGCCACCGTGATCGAGGCGGATCTGCCGCAATTGGGCCAACTGCGCGCCGGAGATCGCATCCGGTTCGTGCCCGTGACGCTGGAAACGGCACGCGAGATTGCTCTGGCGCAGGAGCGCGAAATCTCGACGCTTTCGCCGGTTCCGCTGACGTGGTCGTCTTGCACGCCGCAGTCGCCGATCGTCCTGGATATCGGGGAGGGAGGGCATCGCCTCGTCGGAAGACTGGCTGGCGATGTGGCGCTGCTGCTCGAGATCGGGGATGCGACGCTCGATATCGCGCTGCGTTTCCGGGTTCACGCCCTGATGCAAGCCATCGAGCGCGCGCAGCCCGATGGCGTCATCGATCTCACGCCGGGCATCCGGTCGCTTCAGATCCACTACGCTCCGCAGCGTCTTCCGCTGAGCGATCTTCTCGTCTATCTGACCGATTTATGGCGCGACGTGACGCGCACCCGGGATATCCGGGTCGCTTCGCGGACGGTGTACCTGCCCCTGTCGTGGGAAGATCCGGCATGCAGGCTTGCGATCGACAAATATATGACGACGGTTCGGCCAAATGCTCCGTGGTGCCCTGACAACATCGAGTTTATCCGAAGAATCAACGGGCTTCGTTCCGTCGAAGACGTGCGAAATATCGTATATGGCGCCCGTTATCTGGTGATGGGGCTGGGAGACGTCTATCTGGGTGCGCCTGTTGCGACCCCGCTTGATCCGCGGCAGCGACTCGTAACGACGAAATATAACCCAGCGCGCACGTGGACGGCGGAAAACTCCGTTGGAATCGGGGGTGCGTATCTGTGCGTCTACGGAATGGAAGGGCCCGGAGGCTATCAGTTCGTCGGCCGCACTGTTCAGATGTGGGCACGTTATACCCTTCCGGGCGCTTTCGACGGCAAGCCATGGCTCCTGCGTTTTTTCGACCAGATACGTTTTTTCCCGGTTTCGGCAATGGAACTCGAAAAGATCCGGAGAGACTTCCCGATCGGGCGCTATACTCTGAGGATTGAGCAGGGAGAACTCTCCTTGTCGGAATACGAAGAGTTTCTCACGCGTGAGGCTGCCGAGATCACCTCGTTCCGGTCCATGCAGATGAACGCATTCGAGGAGGAGCGTCGCTACTGGATCGAGGCGGGGCTGGACTGCTTCGAAAGCAGCGACGCGCCCGGGGATACCGGAGATGAAGGGCCGCTCGCAGAAGGCGAAGTCGCTGTCGAGAGCAACATCGCTGGAAACGTCTGGCAGGTGCTCGTCTCGCCGGGCGAGCGCGTCACTGCCGGACAGGCGGTCGTCATTCTGGAGTCCATGAAGATCGAGATCGCACTGTCGTCTCCGGTTAATGGCGTCGTGCACACCGTCAGGGTAGCTCCCGGAAAGCCGGTCCGGGCTGGGCAGCCCGTCGTCGTCCTTGCGCAGACACGGGAATCCTAGGAACACAAAGAATCGTTATGACTCCGCTTCTTTCGAGGCTGTCTGCGCTGGCGCTATCGTCTTGAAAACGTCTCCGCCCGGGGACGGTAGAAGAATTATACGTCGATTGACGTAATGACTGACGGATGCTGTTTCTGCTTAGCTTCGAATCAACATCAGATCTGTGCCGACGTGGCTGACTGCCTTTGGGAGGACGAGAAAAATGGATGGAATTCGTGTCGGAAACAGAATAATAGGAAGGCAGGCACCGGTTACGATCGGCTGGGAGAATATCCCGAAGGTCGAAGGCGGTCCCGTAAAACGGTTTTTCTTTACCTATTTCCAGCCGGTGGCGCTCCTGGCATTGATCCTGTTCTGGTACTATGCCCCCAATTCAATTGCAAAAGCGTCGACCGCGATCTGGATTTCAGTAGGATTCAAGGCGCTTCTTCTGGTGTTGGAGTGGGTCAACCCCCGCTACGAAAGCTGGAAACTGACGTGGAAAGAAATGGTAACTGACCTGTTCTACGTCGGTCTCGGGTACACATTGATTCGCTACGTTGACAAGTTCATGGGAAGTGATGCTATCGTCGAATATATCCAGGGCTATTTTCATTTCGGTAAACTGCACTGGTTCATGGACCTTCCCATTCTGCTTCAGGCTTTTCTGATCTCGTTCATATTTGATTTTGGTCAGTATTGGATGCACAGAGGGATGCATAACTGGTATCCGCTTTGGCTTCCTCACTCTGTACACCATTATATTACGCAACTTAATGTCAACAAGGGAGCCGTAGGAAATCCGCTTGAGCTGTTTCTGATCGGACTGGGGATGGGTGGATTTTTTGACTTCGTTCCCAGGGCATTTCTTATCGCTGGCGCCATGACGATGGGTATTTCTGTCTATCAGCACATCAATGTGCGGTTTAATACGCCCAGATGGTGGCGATATCTGTTCAACACGGTTGAACATCATAGCCTTCATCACTCCCGGGACTTCGAGGCGAGTAGAAGCAATTTTTCCAACACTTATATATTCATCGACCGCATCTTCGGGACTTGTGTGGATGGTGAGGCCGAACTTCTGGGAATGGAAGGCGGTCGCCGGATGTCGGTTCGCGAGCAGATGACGCATCCGTATTCGGAGGCGTTCCGGATCATCCGAAAGAAATACAGAAAGCGCTTTGGCACCCAGGTGCTTCCAGTTCGTGGAAGATAGATTTCTTGGCGTCTGGCGACGTGGCGATAAGGGGAGGCTTGAATTTGGGTCTGCGCTATATTGACTGGATCTGGCATGTCAGAGGGAGTATGATTATCCCCTCACGACTCTCGGCCGATGCAGCATTCGACAGGCTAGATGCCCTGTTCCGCGAGCCGGGCACGACCTATGTGCGCGACGGCGAGACGCTTGTTTTTCAGAAGAAAAATCAGGCATCGCAGGATAAGATGGCGGTTTTCGATAGTGGCGTCGTGCGAGTTGAAAGCGACCCGCAGGGCACCAGATTGTCCTACGATCTCGTAAGCAAGACCTTGCTCCTGTGTTTTTTGGCGCCCGCGCTGTTTTTCGGCTTCGGTGAATTCTTTAAGTATACATCCAGTCATCATACGGTCGCGTTGGTGGATCATACGCCGAATGCGAAAAGCATGGTCGCGAATTTGAAATCCGGGAAAGATGATACCATACAGTTGCTGAACCCGATTGATAATTTTATGGGTGCTCCGAAACCGGAAAAGAAGGACGCTTCCGCAAAACTGTCCCCATCCAAGGAAAAGAAGAAGATATCTTCCACCACTTCTTATGTCTTTGCTGGTTTATTTGCATTTCTGTATGTTATTGGACGAATACTCGAGCAGTATCTCGTTCATCGGAATTTCAGAAAGAATATCTCCAAAAATAACGGCAAACAGGTCATGGATTCGGGCCTCGCGACCAGACGCATTGCCTCGTATAAAATGCTCCTGAAGTGACGATTGTTGCCTCACCTGACATGCTCCCTGGGATGATATTCGGGGAGACGGGGATGAGGCGGGTCAGCATGGCAACGGCTTTGTTGCGGAAATAGCTTGTTCCTGGATTCACGGAATGAACCCAGGGTGGTAGCTGATTGTGATGAGCAAGCCGCCCTCCCCGATCTACCGCACGACGAACTGGCGTTTGTATAATGCCGCGCTGAAGCAGCGCGGCTCCCTGACGGTGTGGTTTGACCCGGCCATGGTCTGGAATGGGCTGC
>NZ_SLZN01000035.1 GCF_004346035.1 Acidomonas methanolica
TCACTCCATATGAATTCATTTGCCAGCAGTGGGAAAAAGAACCATCACGGTTCATACATAATCCGCACCATCAAATCATGGGACTAAACATCTAGTCAGTATGGGGATCGGTCCGGATTCCGTTACGTACGGCAAGCGCGACCGGAGCTTCCCGATCGCGGCGCTCGATGCGTTCATCGAACAGCGTATGGTCAGATCCCGGCCTGCGCGTGTCGAGCCTGTAAAGACAAAACGCAGGCCCGGCCGTCCGCGCAAGGCAGAGTTTGAGAAGCACAAGTATCTGACCCACTGGGTTGCCATCGCGATTGCCCTCTACATCGCCTATCTTTTCTGGATATACGGGATCTTCGATGTTGCGACCGGATCGACGCTCCCGGGCTGAACGAGCAGCACATTCAGAACACCGTTCGCCTCCCCGACCCTGGCAACGACTCATGACCGGGTCGCCCCACGATCGCTCGACTGGGGCGCGATAATGCGGCACGATCTGGACGATGACAGTGACCGTGAATTCGAGCGCGTCACGCGGTTCCTCACCCAGACTGGAGAGAGGCTGGCGGAACGCGCTGCGATGCGTCGACGGCATTTCTCGAGGGCTTTCCGTTGCTCGGTTGACATAAACCCGTCAGGGGTTGTCACGCGGCTTCGGCTGGAAACCGCGCGCGAGCGTGTCGCGGATTCCTCGTCGCCTATCGAACGAACCACCCATGCCGCGGGTGCCCACAATCTCATGCGGAGAGCGGACCTGCCGCTCTCGCCTCGTGTCGGACATAAATGGAGTTGATCGGGCGTCCAGAAAGCGGACGATCAGCCCTGCTGGATGCGTTCCTGAAAGCGGGTGAGCACGGATTCAGGCCCATCGTCCGAGAAGACGCTCGTCAGACCTGCCGCGGCGCCCGTCGCGGCGATCTCCGCGCGTGCGGCCATCGTCGCCTCGTAAACCCCGATGCTCTCCATGCCGATCGCCTGCGTCAACGCTTCCGCGAGATCGAAGGCATCGGCCAGGGCGAGATTGACTCCCTCGCCGCTGAAGGGCGACATCAGATGGGCGGCGTCGCCCAGTAGCGTGATTCCGGGGTGCGTGACCCAGCGCGTGCCGATCGGCATCGCATACATCGGCCGGACACCGATGAAATTGCCCTCCCCGACGAGCCCTCTCAGATCCAGCGCCCATGCCGCAAAGGCGTCGGCCATGCGCGCGCGAATCTCCTGCTCCCCGGATTCGGACAGGGCCGCGGCCGCCTCTTCCGACATCCGAACGCCACAGTAGAACCGTAGGTGGCCGTGCCCATTGCGCTGAAGGATCATGGCGCGATTGTCGCCCACCGCGAACATTTTTCCGTGGCCGGCAAGCGCCGCCGCATGGGGATGCCGCGTCTCGTCGAAGCCTAGTTCCAGAAGCGTGACACCTTGATAGACGGGCCGGACATCGGTCAGGAACGACCGCACGCGCGACCACGCGCCATCGGCTCCAACGACGATATCGAACAGCTCGCCCCCTCCCTCCTGCAGAATTCGGATCCGCTCGCCCTCGGACGCGATCCCGGTCACGCGCTGTCCCCAGCGCACGACGCCCGGGGCGAGCGAGTCCAGCAGGATGCGGCGCAGATCGCTCCGATCGATCTCCGGGCGGTTCGCCTCATGTCCGTCATGCTCGAACAACAGGCATCCGGCCTCGTCATACAGCCGGTCCCCTTGGTCCTCCGGACGGGCAGCCGCCGCGAATTCAGCCTCCAGACCGGCCGCTCGAATGGCTCTTTGTCCCGTATCCTCGTGCAGGTCGAGCGACCCGCCCTGTGGCCGCTCGTCCGCATGGGCGTCGCGTTCGAAGACGGTGACGCTCATGCCCTGCCGTTGCAGCAGACGTGCGAGCATCAACCCACCGGGGCCGCCGCCTACGATGCCGATCCGCTCTTTCATTGTCTCCGACACCCCCACCCATTACATAGGAGCCTATATAGAAGAAACATAGGACACTATGCAATGACCGAAACTCCCTGGAACCCGCTTGATCATCCGGGGCACTACCTCAGCCGCATCGGGCGCGGATTGACGCGGATCGGCGATGCGCGGCTTCGCCCCCTCGGCCTGGCTACCGCGCAGTTGCCGGTGCTGTCCTTGCTGCAGAACGGCGAGAAACGATCCCAGAAGGAACTGGCGGCCTTGGTGAAGGTCGAGCAGCCGACGATGGCGCAGCTCCTGTCGCGCATGGAGCGCGATGGCCTTATCCGGCGCGAGGCCGATCCGGACGATCGCCGCAGCAGCCTCGTCTCGCTGACGGATGCGGCGATCGAGCGCCTCCCGCGCGGGCGGCAGGTTCTGCGCGACGGCAATGCCGACATGACACGTGGCCTGTCCCTGGAGGAAGTCAGGACGCTGATCGGCCTGCTCCGCCGGGTGCTCGACAACGTCGAAGCACTTTGATCCTCGTCAACCGTTCGAGAGCAGACAATGCGCAATCCCGACCAAAACTGCGTATCAGTTCACCGGAAATGTAGAAGACAGACAGCAATCGCCCTCTTTTCAGACGCCGGAGCAAGTCTCAAGTCTCATCAAAGCGGACGCATTTGATACGGCACACTTGGCCTTATGCCAGAAAGAGCTTTTCCGCATATACCTTGGAGATAGCGCCTCCCCTAAACAGCAATCAAACCAATATTATACCATCCTGTTCTGCGATGTCCGCAAACCAAACAGCGTTATCTGCTACGATGCAGTTGCTGGAAGACCCCAAGTCGATCTGTGATTTGCCAGTGTCCGGTTAAACGCTCGTTGTTATCGAAAGTGTAAACCGTTGCCCCGGACATACTTATCAGTCGGTCGGTCGCCGGAAAGCCAGGTAGATCACCCGTATGAGTGCCGCTCCATAGCCAGGTCATCACGATATTCTGGCCGTCGGCAAATAATTCCTGAATATCAAACTTCTGGTCAGGAAAGGACGCATGTCTTCTGCCGGAAGCGGCACGAATATCTCGATCCTGGAGAAAAAGTCCGGGTCCGCCCGCGCGGCCAAGACGCCCGTGACGACATGCGCGCTTCTCGTCCCGTTGCGGTTGATCTCGACAGTTCGGCCGAGAACCTCTGTCGTGCCGAACAGCGTTTGCGCGGCTTTTTGCGAAAGGACCAGCCCGTCCGGCCGCGAAAGCGCGTCGCTGGGCGACCCATGCAGCATCGTGACGCCGAAGAGGCGGAAAAGGGACGGATCGGTCAGATAGGCGTCAAAGGCGGTGAAACTCCCGTTCCGCTCGACTTGCAACGTTTCCGCTTCGACGCGCGAAGCGTCCTCTATTTCCGGGAAATCCTCGCGCAGGAAAGGCACGGCGCGAAAGGTAACGCCCGGGCTTTCCCTCGGTGCATTTCCAGGAAGCGTGAAATATTCATCAACGCGCACTAGCCGGTCCACGTCCGGCAGGCTCGCATTGTAGCTGTATTCGAACCGCACGAGCAGGGCGAGAGTGAGGAACACGCCGATGCCGAGTGCGAGGCCGAACACGTTGAGCCCGACATAGAGCGGATGCCGCCGCGCCTGTCGGATAACGCTACGAAGGATCGTGGTCAGCATGGCTCGTTTCTCACTTCACATGGCGTTACGCACGGAGACGACCACCTGACCGTCGAGCATGTCGACGCGGCGTCTGGCAAGGTCGGCGTGAGAAGGGGAGTGCGTGACCATGATGATGGTGGCACCCTCGTCGTTGAGCGCCTGGAGGATATCCATCACCTGCGCGCCGTTCTCGGTGTCGAGGTTGCCGGTCGGCTCGTCGGCGAGGATGAGGCGCGGTTCGCCGACGATGGCGCGGGCGATGGCGGCGCGCTGCTGCTGGCCGCCGGAGAGCTGCGAGGGATAGTGCCGCGCGCGATGGCCGATGCTCACGCGGTCCATGGCGTGGGCGACACGATCGCGACGCTCGGCTTTCGGCATGTTGCGGTAAATCAGCGCGAGCTCGATATTCTCCTCGATCGTCAGTTCGTCGATGAGGTTGAAGCTCTGGAAGACATAGCCGAGATGCTCGCGCCGGAATTTCGCCAGCGCGGCCTCGTTCAGCGCCGTCAGCTCGTGCTCGCCGAAACGGTAGGAGCCCGCCGTCGGTCGGTCGATCGTGCCGAGGATGTTGAGCAGCGTGGACTTGCCGCAGCCCGACGGCCCCATGATCGCGACGAACTCGCCCGCCTCGATATGCAGGTCGATCTCCTGCAACGCGGCGGTTTCCACCTCGTCGGAGCGGTAGAGGCGCTGGATATGCGAGAGTTCGATGAGCATGAGGAAGGGCTCCTGTGCCTCAGCGGATCGCGAGGTGGTTGAAGTTCTTGTAGGAATTGTAGGAGGAGACGATCACCCGGTCGCCCGCGCGCAGGCCGCCGGTGAGTTCCACCTGCTCGGGATTGCGCCGCCCGGAGGCGATGCTCACCCGGTCCGCGCTCCGTCCGTTCGGGGCCATGACGAAGGCCGACGACCCGCCGCCGGCCTCCAGCCATGCGCCGTTGGGCAGCACGAGCGCCGTCTGCGTCTCGCCCAGCGTGATGCGGATATCCACGCTCTCGCCGCGCCGCAATCTGGCGGGGGGCGGCGTGTCGAAGGTCAACTCCGCGCGAAACTGGCCGTTCGTCACCTGCGGATGCACGCGGGAGACGGTCAGGGGGAGTTTCACGTCGCCGATATCTGCCTCGGCCCGCTCGCCGACGGCGACGCGGCCGAGATAGAACTCGTCTATATCCGCGTCGAGCCGGTAGCGCCCCTCGCTGTCGATCTGCCCGATCTTGTCGCCCGCCTTGAGGGACTGGCCGGGCTGGAGATCGAAATTCGTCAGCCGCCCGGCCAGCGGCGTACGCAGGACGAGTGCGTCGAGACTCCCCGCGTGTGCGGGTGAGCCCCCGGCGTAAGCAGCGGCTTGTTCGCGGACAGGGGCCGATCCCCGCGTGTGCGGGGGAGCCCCGTCCGGCGTGTATTGGCTCTCTGCGGTGACGGGCCGATCCCCGCGTGTGCGGGGGAGCCTACAAGATCAACTGGCAGGATTTCATCGTCACGGGCCGATCCCCGCGTGTGCGGGGGAGCCGACGCAGCCGTTACCGAAGACGCCCGCGCTGCGGGCCGATCCCCGCGTGTGCGGGGGAGCCATCTCCGCTGCCGCTTTCAGACCCGGATCGTCGGGCCGATCCCCGCGTGTGCGGGGGAGCCGCGCACGGCGAAGCGACGGGTCACCACCATTCGGGCCGATCCCCGCGTGTGCGGGGGAGCCGCCGATCCAGCGGATAATCTGGGGTGTCGGATGGGCCGATCCCCGCGTGTGCGGGGGAGCCGACCGACTTAGAGTCAAGGATGCCTTCCATCAGGGCCGATCCCCGCGTGTGCGGGGGAGCCGGACCGCCGATAATTTCCGGCGTGAGGGAGCCGGGCCGATCCCCGCGTGTGCGGGGGAGCCGCCACGCAGCACGATCCTCATGCGCGCCGGAGGGGCCGATCCCCGCGTGTGCGGGGGAGCCCAAGCCGGGGCAAAGTGGCGCGGGCCGAGCCGGGGCCGATCCCCGCGTGTGCGGGGGAGCCCCCGCCTTTAGAGCCGCCGTATAAAGCGCCCTGGGCCGATCCCCGCGTGTGCGGGGGAGCCTTATGGAGATATTATGCCCATTACCACAGACCAGGCCGATCCCCGCGTGTGCGGGGGAGCCTCCATGGCTGTTTTTGGAGCATTTACTGAAGGGGGCCGATCCCCGCGTGTGCGGGGGAGCCACCTTGTCCGCGTTCTTAGTCGGCTCCCTGCCGGGCCGATCCCCGCGTGTGCGGGGGAGCCCCCCATGTCAGGAGCCTGATTTCGTCGTCATCGGGCCGATCCCCGCGTGTGCGGGGGAGCCTTGGGCCGTATATTGAATACGGTGGTTGTATTGGGCCGATCCCCGCGTGTGCGGGGGAGCCTTTATCACCGGCATATACAGGTCAAGATAGGCGGGCCGATCCCCGCGTGTGCGGGGGAGCCATCCCATTTGTGAAGATGATGGATAGCCAGACGGGCCGATCCCCGCGTGTGCGGGGGAGCCCTTTTGTCAAACCCTTTTCAACAGCCATGCGGGGGCCGATCCCCGCGTGTGCGGGGGAGCCTTTGTGCGCCTATGTTTTCCGCCATCTGGCGCGGGCCGATCCCCGCGTGTGCGGGGGAGCCTGTGTGAACATCCGAAAAATCTGTGTGACTAGGGGCCGATCCCCGCGTGTGCGGGGGAGCCCATAACTCCAGTCGCGGTAGATAGTGCAAATGGGGCCGATCCCCGCGTGTGCGGGGGAGCCGCCATCGTCTGTGCTGCCGCTGCTGCTGCCGTGGGCCGATCCCCGCGTGTGCGGGGGAGCCTAGCCAGTAGGGAGCGCGCTGAACATCCACTCGGGCCGATCCCCGCGTGTGCGGGGGAGCCCCCGTGACGTCGCCTGTGACAGGAGCTGTCACGGGCCGATCCCCGCGTGTGCGGGGGAGCCGGAACGCCCACCCCGATGTTATGTGCCGAGACGGGCCGATCCCCGCGTGTGCGGGGGAGCCAAATTAGCTGCGTATAAATTCGGCCACCAGATGGGCCGATCCCCGCGTGTGCGGGGGAGCCCGAGCGTGACGGTCACGTATGACAGCACGAGCGGGCCGATCCCCGCGTGTGCGGGGGAGCCTCTTGCCTTTAAATATATGACTCTATTCACTTGTCAAAGAACAGGGCAAGACAAAGCGGCAAATTCTAGATCTCGCGCCGCACCAGCAAGACACCATCAAGGTCTGCCAGGGTCCGTCGCGGCTCGCCCAAAGTGAGAATGGATTGATGGCCGGGCGCGTTCACATCCCGCCAGGTCATGATGATCGACCCGCGCCGAAGCTCTCCATGCCACTCACTCAGCACCCGCCATACCCGCTCGCGAACCGCCCTGCTCAGGCGCGGGCCGGTATAGACCCCCGGCGCCAATTCCAGCATCACCGAGGAGAGGAAGCCACGGTAGCGATCCTCCACATCGCGCGTCACTACCAGGGTCATCGGCATGACGCGCTATACCTCCGGCTCAAACAAGGCCTTGATCCGGTCGATCATGGCGGGAATCACGCCCTCTCGCTGCAAAATGCCGCCAGCCAGGCGCCGAGTGATCCGCTCGATCGGCATATCGGGCTTCTTCGTCGCCTCCTTCGCCGCCTGAAAGGCCACCGGCAGCGTGATGGTATCGCGAAAGAGATCAGCGATATCGAGCACGAAGCTCTGGCCGGAATCCTCGTGAATAAAGCCAAGCTGGGGAACCGTGGCGGTGGCCGCGACCGCGATGGCAGCTGCCGCCTCGATCGCGCTCGCAGCATGGTTGATCGCCTGATTGGCGAGATCAGCCGCATTCGGATTGGCGCGGTCATAGCGTCGGCCCGCCCAGGGGACGCCAAAACGCGCGGCTGTCAGCTTGTAGGTCTCTTTCATGCGCGCACCCTCAATGCCGCGCAGCACGGTGATATCGCGGTGCGGCAGCACCTTCCCCAACCGCCACGCATACATGCGGCGCGCAACGGCAAGGCGCCCGCCAGCCGCATCGGCCCAGGCGCGGGCCTGCTGGCGGGCGAGGCCCGAATTGTCGGGGATAAGAGGCGGCGCCGTGTAGCACCGCACCCCATCTGCCCCGACCGCCGCGAGTCCGGTGCCGTGATAGGCTAGAAGCCGCAGCGCATCATGGCTGACGGTCGAGCCCGGCCCGAGCAGGACGAAGGAGACCGATTGATGCGGCAACTGGTAATCTCCCGCCTCCATCGCTGGGCCGGCAGCCGCGACGAAGCGAAGACAGCCATCCTCCACCCCGAGCGCGCCGCGTTCGAGATAGACGAGACCGAACCGATCCACATGCGGAATCCGCGCGGTCTCCAGCCCGAGCCTTCCCTTTAGCACGGTCAGCCCGTCCGTGCCGATCGCAGCAGAAGCATACCGAAACCGAAGGCGCGATGACGCCCGACGCCGCGGGCGAGCAGCGCCGCGAAGGCCATGCGGTCGGCCACGCGCAAGGTACCCTCGAAAACGGCCTCCCGTCGCCCGATGACAGAGCGAGACCCCCGGCGCGCACGGGCATGGCCGTGCATACGCGCCGCCACCCCCTCCCCCGGTTCGCCCTTGCGCCAGAGCCGGGCATCGCTGAGGGAGGCGAGGCGCACCGCCTGAAGGCGCGCGGCGCCGCCTATCCGCGCATCGAGCCACTCCCGATAGACCTCTTCGCGAGAGGGCAATTCGGCGATGATCGCCTGCCGGTACTGCCTTTCCGCCGGCTCATCGGCAAAGGGGCCGGCCAGTGCCACATGGCGCTGCACAAGTGCGACATAAGGATCAACCTCCGCACCGGGCGCGAAACGCGGATGCTGTCGGCCGACCCGCACCACGGGGCAGACGCGCAGCCGAAAGGCCGCTTCCTGCCCATCTGCCAATACTGGCATCGGCTTGCTTGCTGCCTGATCCCAGGCGATTGCCTGATGTCCGGCAGCAGTGGCTTCGAGGCTTTGATGACCCTGGGGAGCATAGGCGAGCACCCACAGGTATTTCCCTATGCCACTCGGATCCTGCTGCACATCAAAAGGCTTGGGCGCCGACTCGCCAAACAGCCGGGCAAAGAGCGCATGAACCAGATAGCCGGTATCGACCGACCAGCTATCCCGCACCAGACCATGCTGAAGCCCCGACTCGAAGAGAGCGGCGGTCGAAACCGGTAGGCGGAGCATTGAAAGGGTCATGGCGCGCCCCCTGCCGCCGCGTGCAGGCTGAGACGATGAACAAGGCGGCTGCCGGTATGCATCTGATTGCGCCAATCCCTCCTATCCACCAGCCGTTCCGCCTCAAGGCTGTCGGGGTGGTCCGGGAGCAGCCGCGCGTCTATCTCCGCCGTTTTTCCCGCAATCTCGATCGAGAGCCGACACAACCCTTCCCGCAGCGCATCCTCGGGCGTATCGGCGCTCAGGATGGCACCAAGCCGGATGGGCGCCGCCGGCAGGCAGGGCTTGCGGCCAATGAAAAGCGGCCGCGCGGGATGGTCCAGCGCCTCGGCAAGCGGCTGAAGGGAAGGCTCTGGCTCGGGCGGATCGAGCGTGAGGGCGACAAGCACGAGCGCATCCGCGAGATACCATCGCTGGCGGATATGCGTCCCTTCGCTCGACGCGCCGGCGCGTGCTTCAAGCCGGCCGCGCGTCGTCCAGCCGGTGCCACTGAGATGCGGCAGGCCGAGATCGACCGTCTGATAATCCCGCAACTGCTCACCCGATCGGGCGAGCAGACTGGCGAGCCGCAGCCGGGATTGCAGCACCTCCAGCGCTTCGGCCTCAGCATGATCATAGCCGAGAGCGCTGCCCAGCAGGCCGGCCAGCTGGGATTGGCCGGGGAAATCGCGTGTCGGGCCGATGGCATCCACCTTCGGGCCGCCAAAGGCCATCAGCGGCGCTTCAAGCCGCAGCAGCAGATAATCCCGCGCCCTGCTCATGCTGCCCTCGCCGCATCAGGCGCCGATCCGATCTGGCTGGCCGCCCAACGCGCGAGGCCCGCCAACCCGCCCGGCTCGCCTTCCGCCGGAATGGCGGCAACATCGAGCAGAGAGGCAATGCGGCGATCCTCCTCCCGCCCATACATCTGGTCGAAGCTTCCCAGATGCCGCGCTAGGGCTTCCACCGCGTTGGGGCGCGCCGCCTTCTCGTCTACCGGCTGGTGAAACGCCGTCATCAAGGAACGCGGCTGCCGCTTGCCCGCTTCGATCATCACCAGATCGGCATAGCCATAAGGCGCGGTGGAACCGAGCTTGGCGCCAGGAGAGGTAGTGGCAATCAGATGGATGAGATGCTCGATGGCGCTCGCGGCCAGGGTACAATTCGCGCGGCGCCAATCCTTGGCCGGCACCCCTTCAAGGTTGGAAACAAGCTGCGGCACGTCCACCACCACATAGCCGTAGAAGAGGCCGCTCGTCAGTTCCGCCGTCTGGATCAAGCCGGTGCCGAGTTCGCCCGCTTCGCGCGTCAGATTGTCGATGGCGACGAAGTAGTCGGACTCGGCCTCCTCCTTATGCACGGTCAAGGCATGGGCCACATGCACCGCGCCATCGCCACGGGCGAGAATATCCGAGGTCACCATACGCCCGAAGAGTGCCGCATCGAGGCCGCAGGCGAGCCGCAGCGCGCGGAGATTCCCCAGCGTTTCCTTCTGTTTGAGATGGGCCTTCACCGCCGCGTCGATATCGTTTGGCTTAGCGGCCAACAGCTTCCTGGCTGTATCGCGGGTGAAGTCGATCTCCGGCCGGCCGAGCACGATGACCTGGTTGGTATCGAGCGCATCCTCGATGCGTTTCTCGATCGACACGGCTGGTTCCGCGCCTTTCGTCTTGGCACCTTTCTCCTTTTCGACCTTGGCCTTTTTGCTCTCCCCCAGCATCTCGGCCCGCAGGGCGAGAAGCACAGCGATCACCTCATCCGGGGCGAAGCCTTCGGCCACCAGCGGCAGGGCGATCTCCCGGGAGATGATCTTGCGGGAGCGGACGGTCCCCGGAACGCTCTCGCCGGTCGCGGGGTCGCTCAGCGCCTGGAGCGACCACGTCGAAGCAACATCGCGCCAATGCCGCTTCTGGCATTGGGAGGAGACGCGCAAGCGGCCGACGCCGCCATAGGGCATGCGCTTGGCGAGGCCGACATCATCGCGATTCAGCAAGGAGGCGCCATAGGCCGTCAGGGTGTGAATTTGCAGGAACAGAGTGTCGCGTTGCATGATCATACCTCGGTGTCGCGCTCGGCGCGTTGCAGGGTTGAGAAGTAATCGCGGGCGATGGCATGGGCACGGCGCGCGGCGTCTTCCTCATGGCCTTGCGCGGCGGCGAGGATAAAGGGGCCGAAACCATCACGCCCATAATGATCGGAAAAACGAAGGCGCCGACCCTTGGCCCCGCACCAGCGCGCGGCCTGACGGACGTGAAAGGCCACCTCATCATGCCCCCGCGCGCGCAGCAGCTGGATGAAACGCGGCTCGGCATAGGGAACTTCGCCAGTAGCTTCATTGCGATGCCCCAATGCGCGGCCGACGGGTTCCGCCTTTGGCTCGCCCGCCTCCAGCATCGCCTGGATTAGGATGGCCCAGGCGCGCTCCAAGCTTTCATTCCGGATTCCCAGCCTGACGATCTGCCGCCAGAAGGCCGGCGGAAGCACGCCATCGGCCTTCATCCGGCGGAGTTCCGCGCGATCACCGGAGCTGAGCCCGCCATCATCCTCGTCGCGGGCGGAAAGCTCGGCGAGATGCCGGATATCCGAATTGACATCAGAACGGGCGAGTGATTCAGGCGGCGTCATCTGTTTCCTCCTCAGTTTCCGCATATGACGGCAGAAGCTGCGCCTTGCGGAGCTTGCCGTTCAGCATGCCTTGCCCGAGCGCTTTCGCTCTCTCCTGCCTGCTGAAGGGTGGGCTGAATGTTTCAGTGGTTTTTTCGAACAGACCGCGCGCCAGACCCGCCAGCGTCGCCCGCCAGGCAGCCTCGGCACTGAGCGCCGCTTCGTCATCATCATCCGCCGCGGCGCGGGCGCGGAGATGATCAAAAAACACGCGGTCCACCTCCTGCTCATAGCTATCGAGGATGCCATCCGGCCGTCTGTCGTCGAATTTGAGTTTCTCCGGGCCGCCCTGAAAATAAAGGAGCAGCGCGAGCTTGAGCGCCTGCTTGGCCTCGGCGGCGTCCGCTACCATCCCCTGGCTAAGCTTGCTCAGGGCATTGAGGTTTTTTCGCCCTGGCAGACGCACCCAGCGCTCATGTAGCCCTTCGGTCTTGCCCTGTCCACGCACCAGCACGGCGCAGCGGAGCCAGACGGCATCGAGCGGATCATCCGCGCGGGGCATGGCCGCCTCTGGCAGCAGGAACTCCTGGTTGGCGATCAGCCGCGTGATCAGCCGATAATCGAAGCCGCCGCCGCCCACGGTGAGGGCGGAACTCTCCGCCCGATTGAGCGGCGTCCAGGCATCGCCGAGGTTACCTTTGGCTTCCTTGATGGTCGCGACCCGCGCGGTGTTGCTCGCCCGCCCCCAGGCCGTGATCTGTCCACCCGCATCCCGCAGCAGACGCACGCGGCGACAAATCTCAATGAACAGCGGGTCGAGCCGCTGCGTCGGGATGCCTTCCTCGCGATCCCATGGCTCCAGCCAGAGGAGACCGAGACCGCTTTCGGCGAAATTGCTCTGGGCCACATCCAATGCCTTGGCCCGCGCGGCGAGTGCGGCCTGCACGCCCCGGCGGAAGCAGGCCGCCAGATCCCGGCCAGGTGTGCGCATCACCAGGGGGCGGCTGGCGAAGCCGCCATTCATCCGCGCGATGCCGAAATTGCCCCGGCCGGAATAGCCTTGCAGCGTTTGCAGTGTCACCAAGGCAAAGAGCCAGTGCCGCGCCTCCGCAGTGGCGGCGCGCGCCATCTTCACATCGTGATTCTTAGCGGTGATCAGCAGATCGATCTCGTCCGGCGTATAGCCTGCGATGCTGTAGCCATCGAGGCGGCCGGTGCCGATGGGAGGCTGCATGAAGGCGGGCTTCGTGAGATCATCCACGACAAGGGACCAGCCGGTGTCAGCTACATCCGGCGTCAAGGCTTCCAGCCGGGCGCGCCAGGCGGATGGATCGGCGAGGTTGCGCCATTCAGCATCATCCTCGGCGGCGGTCGCCTCGCCAGAGCGGTGCAGAGCGAGGGCCGCGAGTTGATAAAGGAATAAATCCCAGGCGTAGCGCTGATGCGCGGCGAGCCCATCGAAGCCGGTGAGTGTGTAGTCACAGAGGCGAGAAAGAGCATCAGGCAACGTGCCTGCAATGACCCCCTCCCGCGTTTCGAGCAGAAGAATCGGTTCGGAGAGCATGAGATGCGTTTCCATTTTTGAAATGGAACAATACGGAACAATATGGACGCAAGTCGGATGTCGCAAGGCCAGGGGCCACTGGCGAAACGACTCTATGGGCTGCTCCACATACTTGCTGTCTCTTTTTTACCTCGGGGAACAGGAAGTTTGCCGGATCACAGTTGCACACTGTGATCCGGCATCAAGTCGTAATGGGTTCTCCTATTGGAGGCAAGAAGAAATTAACCGCTCTGCCGATAGGCAAAACGTTCCCCGCTGTGGCAGGGGAGCTTTGGCCTCTTTTGCCGGCCTGTTGGCTGAGCGGGGCCGATCCCCGCGTGTGCGGGGAAGCGTATCATCAATCCTGCCTTTTACGCTCTCCGCAAGCCCAGACGGTCATAAACAAACAAACGATCGCCAAACCTTATCGACAGACCTCCCGCCTCATCGGGGGTCGAAACCGGTTCCTCCTTGGCAGAAACACCGCTCAACCAACGGCCGGGAACGGTCAGGCTGCTGATCTCATGGCCAAAAGGCCCGATCGTGGCGGGCGGCAGCGAGACTAGCCGATCGTCCAGGCCAAGCCGCACGCGGATATGCTCACCCAAATCAATCGCGGCTGCGATTTCCTTGTCCCATTCTAGGCAGGCAATCCCCGCCTGCCCTTCCTGCGCCGCGTTCGTGCCGAGGATGTGCCACCAATGCTTGACCCAGGCGCCGCCCAGCTCTTCGGCCAAGGATTGCAATGACTCTGGATGGCTCGCCGCCTCAACTAGGCGCCGATTATCGCGGGGGATTACCAGATCGGGGCTAGCCGCGATCGCGCGGCGGGTTGCGACCACGCCGAGGAGGTCGGGATAGACAAGCCCGAGCGCCAGCGGAGCCTGCCCCCGGCCCATCTGTCCGTCGGCATTGAAGCAGGCCGCGAACACATCCTCCGTCGGCGCGAGCAGGATGACGCGCGCTTCCTCGAAACCGGCGATGGGAACACGATCGCGCTTGCGGTGCAGCCGGCCGATGCGTTGCAGCAGCACATCCGCCGGACAGAGATCAGTGATCAAAAGGTCCGCATCGATATCGAGGCTTTGTTCCGCCGTCTGTGAAGTGATGGTGACCGATCCGCCCCGCCGCTCACAATGCGCGCCGAGCACGGCTTCGAGCGCACCATCAAGCAACCGCCGATCCTCGGGCGCGAAGCGCGCATGATGCGGAGCCAGCACAGGCCCCCCGCGCCCATGAACAGCGAGCGACAAGCCAGGTTCCAGTGCTTCAAGGGCAAGCTGGGTCGCCACCACATCACCCACCGTATTGCGAATCACTAGCACGCGTGCGCCCATCCGTCCAGCCTCTGCCGCAAACGTGGCGACGGTTGCCGGATCGTCCCACACGGTATTCAGCGTAACACGTACGGATTTCGGCTCATGCTCGGGCGGTTTCGCAAAATTGGCGAAGAAGCCTGCATTATCGGTCCAGACCGCCGGGTAGGGGGTTTCGATGGCCGCCTGGTGATCGGCCACCGAAACACGACCGCGCCGCTCAAGCAGGGATTGCCGGGTAAAGGCGCCGAGTGTTGCCGACATTAGAAGCGCATGGCCTCCGGCACTGCGATGTTGATCGAGCAGATGGCGCAGGATCGTTGTCATGTAGATATCGGTCGCGTGGACTTCATCCACGACGAGCAAAAGGCGAAGCATTGCGCCTGACCGTAATTGCGCATGGCGCACCCGTAATGCGCCCATCAAGGGCTGATCGATAGTGCCCACGGCGACACAAGCGGCGAGGTAGCGCTTGGGCCGTGCCGCAGCCCATTGCGCATCCTCTTGTTCTTCCGGCCAAAGCGGCGCCTCTCCCGGCAGAGGCGCCGCCGCATCGCTTGCGCGATCCAGATAGCCGGGAACCGCGAGAATGACAGCAGGCGCCGCATCCCTGAGCAATTTCTTCAGCAACTTTACGATCCGCTGATGGATCTGCACGGCGGCCGCACGGGTCGGCAAGGCGAAATAAAGCCCGTCCACGGCACCTTCGTCGAACAGCCGCAGGAAGTGGATCAGCGCCGCCTCGGTCTTGCCTGACCCCGTCTCGTCTTCAATAAGGCAGGTACGACCCTCGGCAGGCGCGGATGGCAAGGCGAGTACCGCTGCCTGCGCGGCGGAGGCCGCCGCGAAACCCGTGAGGGGTTCGATCTCCCAAGTAAAAGAAGCGCAGGCCGCGCGGCCTGTTTCGGGTGCCAGAAGACGGCGGGCAAGCAGCTCAGAGGCTTTTTCCTTTGCCCAGACGTAACGCTCCGTGCCGTCCGGCGCGCCGCCATCACCCGCCATGGGAAATATGGTCGTATCCGAACCGAGCCAATCGGCAAGCGTCAAAAGCCCCGCGAAGGCGTGGCCGAAGCGCGGCGTCCAATCAATCCCGGCGCCGTCAAAAGCGGCCGGAAACCAAAGCCGGATCGCTTCGATCAAACCGCGGGAGGCAGCAATCGGGTCATGGGTGGCCGTGGCCTGCCACAGGAGGGCCAAAGCAGGCTGCGGCGCGGGAAGGTCGCCGTGATGCGCGAGTGTCGCGAGGAACGGTTCCCATTGATCGCCTGCGCCGAGCAACGCCGAGAGACTGCCCAACCCGCCCTCTGTGACGAGTCTCCGCAATTGAATGGCTGATTTCCTGTCCCTCTCATCCCTCCCATTTTTCAACAGCGAGACGAGTGGCATGATATGGCCGCGCTGGGGGTATTTTCGGTCGAAGGGTGCGTGCTGAAAGCCCTGGCTGATCTTGCCGAGATCATGCAGTGCCGCTAGAGTACAGATGCGCGCGCGATCCTCCGCTGATAGACTTGCCTTTCCAAGCAGGCGCGCCAGGCGCGCCGCGATCACCGATTGTTCGAGCAAAGCGCTCAGCACGGCTGCCACATCCGCACTATGGCCGACCAGCGAAAGAACACCCGTAACCTCGCAGTCGCAGGTATTGCGGCAGGCACTGCCCCGCTGCTCGCGGCAAGTACGCCGCAGCTTCGCCCAGCAGCCGCCAGCGTCGGTGTACGTGCAATGATTCATCGAATCGGCCGTATCGCTCATCGGGTCTGCGCTTGAGGCGCTGAGATCATGCATATCAGGTTCTGGGGAGGCTCTTCAACGAGTCGTTTTGTGGGCTGCCACGTCATGACGATTGATTTCATTAAGAATCCCAGTCCGACAGAGGTGATGTTGTGGACGGCCCCCGCACGGAATGTACGAAGGTGAGATTGTCGCCGTCTGCAACGCATGGAGCCACCTATGGGAACGATTTCGACGACAGGCCTCGACCTGGCCAAGAATGTTTTTCAGGTGCATGGGATCGATAGTCTTGGGAATATCCTCGTGCGCCGTCGCTTGCGGCGCGGTGAAGTTCTCCGGTTTTTCGAAACACTCCCGCCGTGCTTTCCGCCCAGCTCCGCTAACAGTGAAGGAGGTCGCCGAGACATTGACCGCCTCGAAAGAGAGAGGCTGTGCCCCATGGCGTGGTGTAGGAGCTGGATTGGCTGGTGAGGCGGCCACCGCCGGTCTTTGATAGGGTTCGAATGCGAAACGAACCTGAAGGACCTGACGATGACCGATGAGAAGATGGCGCTGCTGGAGCTTGTGGAGCAAGCCTCGGATGGCGATTTTGTGCGCGAGATGCTGGCGTTTGCCGCCGGGCGGATGATGGACATGGAGGTTGAGGCCCGAACCGGTGCGCCGCCTGGCGCGCGTTCGGCGACACGCACCGCACAGCGTAATGGCTACCGCGCCCGGAGTTGGGACACGCGGGCGGGCCCGGTCGAACTGGCGATCCCGAAGCTGCGCAAGGGCAGCTACTTTCCGACCTTTCTCGAACCGCGGAAAACGGCGGAGAAAGCTCTTCTGGCGGTTATCCAGGAGGCCTGTGTCCAGGGCATTTCCACGCGCTCGGTTGATGATCCCGTCCGTGCCATGGGTGCCAGCGGGGTGTCGAAAAGCCAGGTCAGCCGGCTGGTCGGTGAAATCGACGACCGGGTCAACTCCTTCCTGTCCCGGCCGATCGAGGGCGAATGGCCGTATCTCTGGATCGACGCGACGTATCTCAAACTCCGCCAGGGCGGCCGGATCGTCTCGATCGCCGTGATAATCGCTGTTGGCGTGAACACGGACGGGCGTCGTGAGGTTCTGGGGGGCGCTACAGGGCCGTCCGAAGCGGAAGCGTTCTGGACGGATTTCCTCCGCTCGCTGGCCGACCGCGGCCTGCGCGGCGTGAAGCTTGTGGTGGCCGACGCGCATGCCGGTCTGCGTGCCGCGGCCGGTCGCGTGTTCAATGCGACCCTGCAGCGCTGCCGGGTGCACTGGCTACGCAATGCGCTCGCCCATGCTCATGCAAAACAGCGGCCAGCCATCACGGCATTGCTGCGCACGATTTTTACGGAACATACCGCGGACGACGCATCGCGCCAATGGCGGCACGTCACGGACAGGCTGCGCGAGGGCTTCCCGAAACTCGCGGACTTCATGGAGCGAACGGAAGCGGACGTCCTGGCCTATATGGGGTTCCCAAAAGAGCACTGGACGCAGATCTCGTCGACAAACCCGATCGAGCGGGTCAACCGGGAGATCAGGCGCCGCTGCGACGTCGTCGGGATTTTCCCCAACGACGCCGCCGTCATCCGCCTCGTCGGCGCCATGATGCTCGAGCAAAACGACGAATGGGCGGTATGTCGCCGCTACATGACGCTGGAAGGTCTGGCCGCCCTGAGCCATAATCACACCATCAGCCTGCCAGTAATGGTCGCCTGATCTCCTCGAGCCCATCGAGGATCGGTGCTCCTACACCACGCTACGGGGCACAGCCGAGCCATCACCCAGGGAGCCGCGTCGGATCACCGAGCCCTGGCGCCTGGAGATGAGCAACAGGAGCCGACAAAAACCCTCTACGCCTTACGCAGGCAGACCGTCGAACCGGTCTTCGGTATCATCAAGAGCGCCATGGGCTTCACCCGATTCCATCTCCGGGGCCTCGCAAACGTCGCAACAGAATGGACCCTCGTCGCCCTCGCATATAACTGCCGCAGGATCACCCGACTGTCCGCCGCATGAACAACGCTGCCTGCGTCACCCATCACTGCCACAGCCCCCAACCCGACAGCCTGTTAGGTGGAAGCTGTTAATGAAGAAGATACCCGTTTACAGCTCTAAGAGTCCGTCCAAGATCATACTTTATGATTACAAAGCCTTCTTAGCATCATCCGGACTGATGCCCATCGGAGGAAAGCGAGTGCGTTCTTATTGAGGCATTCCCAATCCTTGCTCAGGCGCCGGCAGCGGTTCAACCAGGCGATGGTACGTTCCACAATCCAGCGCTTGGGCAACACCACGAACTTTCCCGCATCGCATCGTCGCACGATCTCGACATTTACAGCGCGGCAGACCTGGGCCAGTCCCTGCTGAAACTTTGGCCCCTGATAGCCTGCGTCGGCGTAGAGTTTCAGCAGGAATGGATGCAGCCCGAACAAGGTTGCCATCAGCATCACGCCGCCGTCGCGATCCTGGATATCGGCCGCATGCACGATGGCGGCCATCAGCAGGCCCTGTGTATCGACGAGGATATGCCGCTTCTTGCCCTTGATCTTCTTACCGCTGTCGAAGCCGGACGGGTCGATCCGGCCCCCCCTTTTTCGGCACTCTTGACGCTCTGACTGTCAATGATGGCCGCTGTCGGGCTGGCGTCGCGGCGCGCCTGCTCACGGCAGAGCACGTAAA
>NZ_SLZN01000036.1 GCF_004346035.1 Acidomonas methanolica
CTCGATGAACACGTTATCCATCCAGCGGCCCCGGCCGTCCATCGAGATCCGGATGCCCGCCTTGTGCAGCGCGCCGGTAAAAGCGCCGCTGGTAATCCGTGTCGAGCCAAGGCATCTTCCAGCGCGAGAAGGCAGAAACCCGTATCCATCGTGTTCGACAGCCGCCACGCCAGCACGGCCCGGCTGTGCCAGTCGATGATCGCCACCAGATGCAGAAAGCCCCGCCCAACCGGAATGTAGGTGATATCCGAGGCCCACACCTGGTTCGCGCGATCAATCACCAGATCTCGCAGCAGACAGGGATAGATCTTGTGCCCGGGCGCCGGAATCGTCGTCCGGGGCTTCGGCCCCAGGGCTGCGATGCCCATCGCCCGCCGCATCGCCGTCATCCGGCGCGATCCCAGGAATGGCCAGGTCAGGAACAGTTCGTCGATCCGACGCATCAGCGCCGGATCGTTATCATTGGCTGCCCGCGATGTTCGGTAGATCCCCGAACGCGCCAGACCAGACAGCGCGCACTGCCGGCGCAGCGACAGGGTGCCTCCCTCGCGGATGAGCAGTTCACGCCGGTCCGGAACGCTCATCTTCCGGACCTCGCGGCAAAAAAATCGCGTTCCATCGTCAACTGCCCGATCCTGGCGCGCAACTCGTCAATCCGCTTCTGCGCCGCCCGCTCCGCATCCTGCCCCACCGTCATATCGAACGCCCGCGCCGCCTGCTCCTGCAACTGCCTCTTCCAAGCGTAAATCTGGTTCGGGTGAACCTCATGGCGTTGCGCCAGATCCGTCACCGTCACGTCGCCTCGCACGGCCTCAAGCGCAATCTTCGCCTTCAAAGCCCCGTCCAGCTTCCGTCTCGTCTTCTTCGTCATCATCGCTCCTTCATACGACAGAGCCAGATATCTCCAACTTAACCTGTGGTCCCATTTCCAGGGGCCACTTCACGTGGCACACATCGGACCACAGGTGATTATGCGCAGGAAAAAATGAGGGAAATCCCTCAATAGACGTGCGGGAGCCCTGTCGCCGGCGCCCACAGCGACCGGGAATGCTTTCCCGCACCGGCGAAACGCCGCGCCTGCCTCAGAAATCCTGTTCGACGCCTGCGGAACGAAGCGCCGCGTGGGCTGCGGCCGCTTGCTCGCGCGGCACCATGATACCGGTGCGGTCAATTTGCAGACGGTTGGTGGCCCAGCCGATATTCAGCGCCAGCATGTTGACCAGGGCGAAGATTTTCGCCCAGCGCGAAGTGCTGGCGGGCGGCCGCACGAAGATCGTCACGATCTTGCAGGCGATAATGAGCAGCGCCGGATAGAGTGTGAATTGCGCCGGAATCGCGGCGAGAAGTGTTGAAATATCCATATCGAGTGCGTTCCATGAAAAAAGCCGCGTTCCATGCGGAAGGCGGCTGGTGAAAGAGGTCTGTTTCTCCGGCGCGATCGCGTCGGCCCATGCTTATGGCATAGTGCCAAATATTTAGACGATTTGCAGGCCGATGGCAAGCGGAACCCGCTCCTGGTTTGACTTTCGGGCTGCGTCCCAACCCGCGGAACAGGGCCTGAAGTCAGGGACCAAAGGGCGACTGTGGGCAGGTGCAGGGGAGAGCCGCGCAGGCCGATTGTCGAACCGGGACGCGATCCTCTCGATACTGAACGGACCGATTCTCGTGAGGATCACGTGCCCAAGGTTTCGTTGCCTCCCGCTCCGGCTGCCATGATGGCTTTCCCCTCCGCATGACTCCCGCCCGGGCTGAGCCGGGCGGCTGCCTCGAATACGGCGTGGCCGGGGCGCGCGTCACCGGGATGTGGCGCCGCCATGAATATCGCACGGCTTGCGCGAAAAAGCGGCGGCCTGTGACAACCTGTGACAAGGAGCACGCGGGCGACGACAGTTTCCGACAGCCAGAGCCGACAGGTGTCAGCGAACGGCGCGGCGCTGGCGCAGCTTCAATAGCCGCGCATGGCCTGTCGAGCCAGTGCCTCCAGCAGGTCGATGGCCGGGCCGCTGGCGTTGAGACAGGGGATGACGGCGAATGCCTCGCCCCCCGCATCGAGGAAGCTCTCGCGCAACTCGTTGCCGATCTCGTCCAGCGTTTCGATGCAATCGGTCATGAAGCCCGGCATGATCATGGCGATGCGGGTCACGCCTTCCTTCGGCAAGGCTTCCACATACGGGGCCGCGTAGGGTTTGACCCACTCGGTCGGCCCGAAGCGGGACTGGTAGACGAGGGGCATCTGCTCGTCTCGGAGGTCAAGCGCGTGGCGCAGCGCCGCGACCGTCCGCTCGCAGTCTTCCGGATAATGGTCCCCCGCCTCGACATATTGCTGCGGCAAACCGTGGAAAGAGGCGATCAGCCGCTGGGGCTTGAAGGGCAAACTGCCCAGCGCCTCACGCACGCTGCCGGCCAGCGCCTCGATATAGAGCGCGTGATCGGGAAAGGGGGGCACCGTATGCACGGCGGGTTGACGCCGCAGGCGCATCAGGGCGCGGAAAAGCTGGTCGTTGGCCGTGGCCGTGGTGGTGGCGCTGTATTGCGGATAAAGCGGCAGGCTGACGATGCGGTCGCAGCCCTGATCCATCAGCTCTTCCAGCGCCTGAGCGACGGACGGCGTGCCGTAGCGCATGCCCCAGGCCACGGGAATCCCCTCGCCCAGGCGACGCCGCAGCCCCTCGGCCTGAGCCTTGGTGAACAGGCGCAGCGGACTCGCGTTCTCGGCCTGATTCCAGATGCGGGCATAGGCCGCGCCGCTCCTCCGTGGGCGCGTGGAAAGCACCACGCCATGCAGGATCGGCTGCCACAGGAGCGGAGACGCCTCGATCACCCGCCTGTCAGACAGGAATTCCCGGAGATAACGCCGCACCGCGCCGACACTCGTCTCGTCGGGCGTGCCGAGATTGATGAGGAGGATACCCGTGCGCCCTGTGGCGGGCACGGGACTCAGCGGGGGCTTGTGCGTGAAGAGAGGCATGGACGCATTCTGCGCGCGATCCCCTCAAAGGGGAAGCATGCCGCCACTGCCGAGCGGGATTTATCGCCGCGTGGCGCTGTCACGCCTGACGCGGAGCGGAACCGGCGCGGGGACGCGCGCGCGAAGCGTCATCCCGGACAGGATCATGATCCCGAGTATCAGAGCTTCGATCAGGAGAGACATCACCGGCTCCAGTCAGCCGCGCATTGGGGCGGCTTATATGACAGATTGGCACACTCTATCCCGTCTGCAACAGGAGAAAGCCGCTCCGGCGCGATTTTTTGAGATAACAGGCGACGGAGCCCCTCGATGAGGCTCCGTCGCCAGATAATCAAAGGCCGTTTTGCCTCGCGTGAAGACGCGAGCCAAAAGACCCCCTCAGGCGCCGACCAGCTTCATCGCCACGAGCGCCTCGGCGATCTGCACCGCGTTGAGGGCCGCGCCCTTGCGCAGATTGTCGGAGACGCACCACAGCCCGAGTCCGTTCGGGACTGTCGGATCGATGCGCAGGCGGGAGACATAGGTGGCGTCCTCGCCGACGCATTCGATCGGCGTGACATAGCCGCCGTCGTCGCGCTCGTCACGCAGGACGACGCCCTCCGCCGCGCGCAGGGCGGCGCGGGCCTTCTCCAGATCCACCGGCTTCTCGCATTCGATGCTGATCGCCTCGGAATGGCCGATGAACACAGGCACGCGCACGCAGGTCGCGAAGACGGCGATGTCGGGATCGAGGATCTTGCGCGTCTCGACCGCCATCTTCCATTCCTCCTTGGTCGCGCCGTCTTCCATGAAGCGGTCGATATGGGGAATGACGTTGAAGGCGATCTGCTTGGTGAACTGCGCGACGGTCGGCGGATCGTTGACGAAGCTGCCCTTGGTCTGGGTGAACAGCTCGTCCATTCCGTCCTTCCCGGCGCCGGAGACGGCCTGGTAGGTCGAGACCACGATGCGGCGGATGGTGAAGAGATCGTGCAGCGGCTTGAGCGCCACGACCATCTGAGCCGTCGAGCAGTTCGGGTTGGCGACGATGTTGCGCTTCATCTTGCGCAGCGCCCCGGCATTCACCTCGGGGACGACCAGCGGCACGTCCGGCTCCATGCGGAACTGGGAGGTGTTGTCGATGACGATGCAGCCCGCCGCCGCCGCGCGCGGAGCATGGATGGCGGAGACGGAGGCGCCCGGCGAGAAGAGGGCGATGTCCCAGCCGGTGAAGTCGAACGTGTCGAGGTTCTGCACCTTGAGCACCTTCTTCTCCCCGAAGGAGATTTCCTGCCCCGTCGAACGCGCCGAGGCGAGCGCCGCGACCTCCGAGACGGGGAACTCCCGCTCGGCGAGGATGCGCAGCAACTCGCGTCCGACTGCGCCCGTGGCCCCCGCGACCGCCACCCGATAACTCATGTTCAACCCGTCCTGATCTGCGTCTTTGGTGTTCAACTTGCCAGCGGCAGGCGCTTGAGCAGGGCCGAGAGCCGATGGCGGCGCAACTCGTAGCGCGCTTTGGCGCTGGTGGCCATGTAATTCAACTGGATCGTGTAGCGTGGCCCGACATATTGCTTGTGGCCGTGCCATGTCGTCGGGCCGTTGGGAAAGACGAGGAGCGTGCCCTTGCTGGGGGGCACCTCGACGGCGTAATCCTCGATGTCGTCCGGCCCGCGCAGCAGGCGCAGGCAGCCATCCTGCTTGCTCCAGGATGCACTCTCCGGGTTCAGATAGAGCAGGGTCGTGACCAGCTTGGCCTCGGAATCGCAGTGGATGCGCCCGTCCTTCTCGCGCGTGCGGCCGCGCAGGGTCAGCATGGTAGGCGCGTCGCCGAGATCGAGACCGAATTTCGCGGCGATGAGAGATTTCAGCTTCGGCCCTTGCAGCTCCTTCACCAGACCGGCGACTTCCGGGCTGAGGCGCAGCCCTTCCGGCGGGTAGGAGCCGCCGGACTTCAGGGGCGGCATGGCGGCGATCAGACGTGCGAGATCGGCCTCGCCGACGAAATGGGGAACCGCCACATGGGGGAAAGGGTCGGTCGCGACCGGCGTCTCCCTCAGGGCGTCATAGTTCAACGTGATGCTCATGCTCGAAACCCTCATGCGCGGGGCGCGGGAGCCGGGACGGTCCCGTGGGGCGACAGGGCCGGGCGCGCATCCGCTCAGCCGGCCGTCTCCGGGGCGGAGTGTCCGCTTCGGCGCCAGAAGTTGCACAGGATCATTCCCGCAACCCCGGTCAGCATACCAATTGCCGTCGAACCCAGCCAGTGGGCGGGGAGGAAAGCCATCAACAATCCGCTGCTGCCGCCGATGCTGAAGCTCATGGTGCCGAGCAGCGCGGAGGCCGACGCGGCCTGATGCCCGTGATGGGTGAGGGAGAGCACCGTGGCGTTCGGGCCGATGAAACCGAGGGCGAAGGTCGTGGTGATGATGAAGACGCAGAGCGGCCAGGGATCGGCCGCTCCCGTCGCTCCACTCAGGCAGACCGCCAGCAGGATCAGCCCGCTGACCAGGCAGGCCGCGATGCCGACCTCCATGATGCGGATATAGGAAACATGACGGGTGAGACGGCCGTTGATCTGCGTCGCCAGGATGAAACCGCCCGCGTTGACGCCGAAGAATATCGCGAAGGCGCTGGGCGAGAATCCGAGCAGCCGCTCGAACAGCGTGGGCGCGTCCGCGATATAGGCGAACATGACGAAGGACGAGAAGCTGGTGATGAGAGCCGCCGAGCAGAAGACGCGCTCGCGGACCAGCCTGTAATAGCGATTGAGGATTTCGACCGGCGGGAGGTGACGTCGGAACTCGAGCGGCAGCGTGTCCGGCAGAAGCATGGCGGAGGCGCCGACCAGCAGGATGGCGGAAAGCGCGCCGCTCCAGAAGATCAGCCGCCATGAGCCGAACATCAGCAGGGCGCTGCCGAGGGTCGGGGCGAGGATGGGGCCGACGCCGAAGACGAGCGTGAGCTGGGACATGATCCGCACGGCCTCATGGCCGGTGGCGACGTCCCGCACGATGGCGCGCGGAACGACGCTGCTGATCGACCCGCCGATGGCGGCCACGAAACGCAGCACGCAGAACAGGGTATAGCTGTCCGTCACGGCGAGGCCGACGGATGCCGCGGCATAGACGCCCAGCCCCAGAAGCAGCGGCCAGAGACGGCCGAAACGGTCCGAGAGCGGGCCGAGGCAGAACTGGCCGACGGCGAGCCCCGCGAACCAGCACGCGAGCGTGAACTGCGCCGAACCTGGGCCGTGCCCGAGATCATGCTCCAGCCGGGGAAAGGCCGGGAGATACATGTCGGTCGACAGCGGGCCGATGGTGCTGACGAGGCCGAGCAGGGCGATCTGGCCGGTCGAAAGGGTGCGCGGCGACGCGGACTGTTGCGAAAAAGACACGACTGGAAAAATCCATAAGGGGAAAAGAAAAGGCAGAGGCCGTCAGACGCAAGGTTTCCAACGCAGTCACACGTTTGTCATATGCACGACATGAAAGCTTCGCACCGGAATGGGGTATTCGTTTGTAAAGAGCCGAGCAGGGCAAACTTCAATAAAGCGAAACGACCGACATGTCTTCTTCTCCCCCCGCGCCCAAAGGCCGCGCCGCACGCCTGCTGCTGGCGACAACGATTCTTGCGCCGGTCGCTGTCTCCGCTCCCGCCAGGGCGGACCAGCTTAGCGAAATGGAGCACCAGATCAAAGTCATGCAGGCGCAGCTCGCCAAGATGCGCAAGGAGCATGACCGCGAGATGAAGCACATTCAGCAGCAGCTTGCCACTCAGCGCCAGAGCGAGGTGCGCAACCCCTACGCGGCGCGAGGCGCCTATGGCGGCGTGGCCGTTCCGCCCGGCATGGCGGCGGGCATGATGACGGCCAACGCGCCGGTCAACACGCCGCTTCTGCCGCCTTCGACGGCGAACACGCCGTACGGCCAGATCAGCGGCACGCCGACGGCGCAGGTGCTGAGTCTCTATGGTCCGCTGCATCGCGGGCAGTTGCAGATCGGCGGCGTCCGCATCACGCTCGGCGGCTTCGCCGAGGCGGCGACCTTCTTCCGCAGCCGTGACATGACGGCCGATATTTCGTCGCAGTTCGGGCCCGGTGGTGTGCCTTTCGCCAACAGCCCGACCTATCACATGAACGAATTCCACCAGTCCGAGCGTCAGAGCCGCCTCGCCGTGCTGGCCGAAGGCAACATCGTCAGGGGCCTGCGCGCGCAGGCCTATGTCGAGACCGACTTCCAGGGCGCCGGCTCCTCCTCGAACTCGCGTCAGTCCAACTCCTACGTCCTGCGCACCCGTGTGTTCTACGGACAGATCATTGACGACGCGGATGATTTCTACGTCCTGGGCGGTCAGAGCTGGTCGATGCTGACCATGTTCAACCACGGCATGTCCGCCCGTGACGAGCAGGTGCCGCTCTCGATCGACGCACAGTATATTCCTGGCTTCAACTGGACGCGTAACAGCCAGATCCGCGTGGTGAAGGGCTTCGATCACGGCCATTACCATGTCGGTCTGTCGGTCGAGAATCCGCAGCAGGTCATCTCCGTCGGACCCGGCGGCAATTATCTTCCGCCCGGCGCGACCTCCGACACCTACCAGAATGCCGGCGGCAACGTCTTCAACCCGTCGACCAGTTACTCCACGGATGTCGCGCCCGATGTCATCGCCAAGGCCGTGGCCGATCCGGGCTGGGGGCATTTCGAGGCTTATGGCCTGCTGCGCTTCCCGCACAGCCGCGTCTCCTATCTCGGCTATGGCAAGAGCAAGACCTATGTCGCCGGCGGCGGCGGCGCGGCCATGCTCCTGCCGCTGGAAAAGGCGCACAAGGTCAACTTCCAGGTTTCCGGCCTGGTGGGCAGTGGCATCGGCCGCTACGGCACCTCCAACATGCCGGACGTGACGATGAGCCAGAGCGGCCATGTCAAGCCGCTGCCGGGCGCGAACGTGCTGGCGGGCATCTACGGCAACCCGACCAAGACGCTCCAGCTCTATGCCTATGGCGGTTTGGAGATGGTCCGCTCGCGATCCTACTTCAATGTCGGCGGCAAGCATTACGGATACGGCAATCCGCTCTATGACGTCGCGGGCTGTGATGTCGAGGGCGCCGCGGGCTCGACCTGCCAGACCAGCATCAACAAGGTGGTTCAGGGCACGGCGGGTTTCTGGTGGACGTATCTCCACGGCGATTACGGCACCGTGAAGCTCGGCGCGCAGTATTCCTACACCTATGTGACGTCGTTCAGCGGCATCGGCGGGACGCCGCATACGGACGACAACATGGTGTTCATGTCGATGCGGTATTATCCCTTCAACTGACGGCCCGCAGGGCCCGCGCCCGAAAGCCGGGCCGCGACACGACCCGGCGGCGCGACGGCTTTGCGTCGCCGGGTTTTTCCGCTACGCCGGAGCTGCAACTCGCAACTGGTAGCGGCAAGGGATTTCGCCATGCGTATCGCGATGATCGGCGGCGGTTATGTCGGCCTCGTCTCCGGCGCCTGTTTCGCCGAGTTCGGCTCCGACGTGGCCATCGTCGAGACCGACCCCGCCAAGCTCTCGGCCTTGCGCGCGGGCGAGATCCCCATTTACGAGCCGGGTCTGGACGCCGTTGTGGCGCAGAATATCGAAGGGGGACGCCTCTCCTTCGGGGACGACATCGCCGCCGCGATCCATGACGCCGATGCGGTTTTTATCGCCGTCGGCACCCCGACGCGCCGTGGCGACGGCCATGCCGACCTGACCTATGTCTATGAGGCGACCCGGCAGATCGCGCGGGCGGCGCGGTCCGGCCTGCTGGTCGTCACCAAATCCACCGTGCCGGTCGGAACCGGGCGCGAGGTGGCGCGCATCCTGGCCGAGGAGCGACCGGAGCTGAGTTTTTCCGTCGCCTCGAATCCCGAATTCCTGCGCGAAGGCAGTGCGATCCAGGATTTCCTGCGTCCCGACCGCGTCATCATCGGCATCGACCGGCGCGGCCCGGATGGCGGCGAGCGGGCCGAGCGGGTGATGCGCGAGCTGTACCGCCCGCTCTATCTGATCGAGACGCCGGTGGTGATGACGGGGCTGGAGACGGCCGAACTCACCAAATACGCCGCCAACGCCTTTCTCGCCATGAAAGTCACCTTCATCAACGAGATGGCCGATCTCTGCGAGAAGCTGGGCGCGGACGTGCATGACGTGGCGCGCGGGATGGGGCTGGACCAGCGCATCGGGCGGCGATTCCTGCATCCCGGGCCCGGGTTCGGCGGCTCCTGCTTCCCCAAGGACACGCGCGCCCTGACGGCGATCGCACAGGACGCCGGCGCGCCGACACGGCTGATCGAGACGACGGTCGCCATCAACGAGGCGCGCAAGGAGGCCATGGCGGAGCGGATCATCGCTCCGTTGGGCGGCTCGGCGGCGGGCAAGGTGGTCGGCGTGCTGGGGCTGACCTTCAAACCCGAGACGGACGACATGCGCGAGGCGTCCTCCCTGCCGATCATCGCGCGGCTCGTGCGCGAGGGGGCGGTGGTGCGGGTCTTCGATCCGCAAGGCATGCAGGCGGCGCGCGCGCTGCTGCCCGCCGAAGTGGTGTATGTCGAGGACGCGCTGGCGGCGGCGGAAGGGGCTGATATCCTGGTCGTGCTGACGGAGTGGAACGTCTTCCGCGCGATCGCGCCGGAGCGCCTGCGCGCGGCGATGCGCGGACGGGCGATCGCGGATCTGAGGAATATCTGGAACCCGGAGGCGATGCGCGAGGCAGGCTTCGAGTACCAGTCCATCGGCCGGCCCTGACCGCCGGTCCCGGCGCGCCTTCACGCCGCGAACGGGGACGACGCCTGCCGGACGCCCGCCGCCGGGCTTGCATCCGGACGGCGCAGCCCGGATGATTGCGGCCCCGCGTCTGATCCGGAGATCCATTTGCTCCACCCGGCCCTATGACTCCCGCCGATCCTTGCCGTCCTCGGCGGCATTCTCGTCCTGATGGCGTGACTGACGCTCTGGATGCTGTTCACCTCCTGCATGTCGGCGGCGCGCCGGACCCTTATCGACAGTCGCGCGCCAGACGCCGCCGCATGACGCCCGCGCGGCCGAAAGCCGTTCGTCCATGAGCCGCACACTCGCCGGGCCCGCGACGCTGGATCTCACCGTCAGGAAGAGCCTCTTCCGCGCCCATGCCACGCCCATCGGAAGCGAGCAGGACGCCACCGCCTTCCTGATGCGCGTCGCCGTTTCCGACGCCACCCATAATTGCTGGGCCTGGAAACACGGCGCGCGTTATCGCAGCAGCGACGACGGCGAGCCCGGCGGCACGGCGGGACGACCGATCCTTCAGGCCATCGAGATGCAGGATTTCGACGGCGTCATGGTGGTGGTGACGCGCTGGTTCGGCGGGGTGAAGCTCGGCGCGGGCGGGCTGGTGCGCGCCTACGGAGGCGTTGCGGCGTCCTGTCTGCGTCTGGCCGAATCCGTTCCGCTCGTCGTCACCACGACACTGCGGCTGCATGTCCCGTTCGGCGCTCTTCCGCTGATCCAGTCCCGGCTGGATTCATGGGGCGCGCGTCAGGAAGGCTGCCGGTTCGACGCCGAGGGAGCATGGCTGGAACTGACGGCCCCGCTGGCCGAGCAGGATAACGTCCTGATCGCCCTGCGCGATCTCACGCGCGGTCAGGCGACGATCGAGATTCTCGACCCTGTCGGGTAAACGCCCCATATTCTGATGCAACACACCAAAAATTTATGGCGAAACGCGCCGATCTTGCCCGCCGAATCGCTCCTTCGCTAGTTGGCATGGTTCCTGCATCTCTACCCGGCATGTCATATGCCCGCCTCTTTCCCGTCCTTCTTCCGGCCCAGCGCCTGCCGCGCGGTCTTGTCCGCAAGGCCGTGCAGGCGGAGATGGTGGCGGAACTGATAGTAGGTCAGGCCGAGCGCCTCGGCGGCGCGGCGCTGGCTGAATTGCGCGTCGATCAGGGCCTTCTCCAGCAAAGTGCGCTCGAAAGCCTGAACGCGGCTGGTGAAATCGCCGAGCGGTCCGGAAGTGGCCTCAGGAGCGGCGTCGACCGTGGGCGGCGAGTGCGGCGGAACCGCGGCGGGCGCGCTCAGGACGCGCGGCGTCCAATGCCGGTTGGCGGCGAAAGGGTCGAGGACGATCTCGTTCAAAGGCCGGTCCGGACGCTCCATGCGATAGACGCTGCGCTCGACGACATTGCGCAGTTCGCGGACATTGCCGGGCCAGTCATGCTCCAGCAGCATGGCCAGCGCGCTCTCCGTGAAACCGGGGAAGAGCCTGCGTCCGAGGCCGGCGGCCATGCGGGTGGCGAAATGGGTCGCAAGCAGCTCGATATCCTCCCGCCTTTCGCGCAAGGGCGGAATGTTCACCACGTCGAAGGCCAGACGGTCCAGCAGATCGGCGCGGAACGTGCCCGTGCGGGCCATGGCCGGGAGGTCGGCATTGGTCGCACCGATGACGCGGACATCGACCTCGATCGTCTCGTTGCCGCCGACGCGTTCGAAGCTGCCATATTCGATCACGCGCAGGAGCTTCTCCTGCACGGCCTGCGAGGCGGTGGCGATCTCGTCGAGGAAGATCGTTCCCCCGTCGGCGCGTTCGAACCGCGAGACGCGGCGGCGCTGCGCGCCGGTGAATGCCCCCGCCTCATGGCCGAAGAGTTCGCTGTCCAGCAGCGCCTCGGGCAGGGCGGCGCAGTTCAGCTTCACCAGAGGCCGGTCCCAGCGCGGGGAGAGCATGGCGAGACGGGCGGCCACGAGTTCCTTGCCCGTCCCGCGCTCGCCGATGACCAGCGCCGGACGGTCGAGCGGCGCGAGGCGCGAGACGTGATCGAGCATCGCCGTGAAGGCGGGCGCGCCGCCCAGCGGCGTCGTCGTTTCGTCCGGCTTGGCCAGTGGCGCCATTTCTCAGCGAATCCCGTCAGTTCGTCCACGCGTCATTGCGGGGATACTTCACCCGCATTCAACGGCGCTGACAAGCGGGTCGGTTTTCTGCTTATCTCAAGACTCTAAGGAAGGGCCATCATGGGTATTTTCTCCCGCCTCGCGGACATCGTGAATTCGAACCTCAACTCCATCCTCGCCAATGCCGAGGATCCTGAGAAGATGATCCGCCTCGTCATCCAGGAAATGGAGGACACGCTGGTCGAGGTGCGCAGCCAGGCTGTCCGCATGATCGCCGAGCGCAAGACGCTGGAACGCCGCGCGCGCGACATGGCGAATGAGGAAGCCGAATGGCGCCGCAAGGCGGAACTCGCGCTCACCCGCGACCGCGAGGATCTGGCCAAGGCGGCGCTGGCGGCCCGCGCGACGGTCGAGCAGTCGCGCCAGGCGCTGGAGCGGCAGATCGCGCTGGTGACGGAGAGTCTCGATCAGCAGCACGACGATATCTCCAAGCTCCAGGCCAAGCTGGCGGACGCGAAATCGCGCGAGAAAGCACTTTCGCTCCGGCACAAGGCCGCCCAGAATCGGCTCCGGACGCGCGAGACGCTCTACGACACGCGCATGGAGACCGCGCTCAACCGTTTCGATCAGGTCGAGCGTGCGCTCGACGAACTCGAAGGCAAGTCGGAGGCCTTCGATCTCGGGCGCGGCGGCCTGCCGGGCCGGCGGCAGCCCAGCCTGCATGAGGAGCTGGCCGCGCTGGAAACCGACGCGGCGGTCGAGGACGAACTGGCGGCGCTGAAGCGCAAGCTGGCGGAGCGCGGCGCGAGCGAGGGAAACCAGGGTGGGGTGGCATGAGCGGGTCGGCGTGCGCTACGAAAGGCGGGAAGATTTACGGCTGACGGTCCGGGACACGCGTGATGAATGACATCGATGGCATATTGGCGATCCTCCTCATATTCGGCCTGCCGTTCTTCGGGATGTGGCTCTGGTATCGGGCGGGGCGGGAACGGCGCATGAGCACGTCGGTCGGGGAGGCGGGCTGGCAGGCGCTGGATCAGGCGCAGGTGATGGCGAGGCGGCTGGAAGAACGCGTGGAACAACTCGAACGCATCCTCGACGAGGACGTGCCCGGCTGGCGGGCGAAGGGGCAACAGTGAGACTGCCCGTCCTCTCCGGCGTCGCGCTCGCGCTGCTCGCGCAGACTCCCGCCCCGGCCGATGCGGAGGAGCATCTGCCGGGCGAGGAACTCGAACTGATCACGCCCTGCCTCGGGGAAGTGCAGGTAACGGTCGATCCGGCGGCGACGGACGGCGTGACGCTGGACACGTCGCAGGCGGGGACGGCGCGCGTCTCGATTCGCACCGGCAAGCTGGAGAGCGAACGCAAGGTCGTCATCGCCAGCAAGGCCTGCGCGCCTCATGCCACGCTCGCCGTGACGGTGGCCCCGGTTACGGCGCTGTCCATTCATGACAGCAAGGATACGCGCTTCGTCCTGCGCGGACCGCTGACCTCGCTCGAGGCGAGCATGGAGTCGGGGTCGATCGACGGGGAATCGGCGGGGTCCGCCGATCTCAACCTGCGCGGAACGTCCCAGGCTCATTTCGCCCTGCTGCGGCGCGCGGCGCAGGTCGTGGCGCATGACAGCGCGGTGCTGATCGTGGACAAGGCGGATCTCGATGCGTTTTCCGCCCAGCTTGCGGATACGAGCCGCCTGCTCGTATCCGGCGGGCGGATCGACGCGCTGACCCTCGTGACCGAAGGCGCGGCCATGGTGCAGATCGGCGGCACGTTGAACACGGCGGCGATCACGGCCAACGGCATCGGGCTGGTGACACTCCCGAAGGCGATCGGCACGGTCTCCCGCAACGGCTCCGGGCGCGTGCAGATGGGCCCCCCTGCGCCCGTGCCGTCGCCTGTGCAGACCCCCGCATCGCTTCCCGAGGCGCGGGGCGCAACGCCGCCCGCAGCAGCCAGCACCCCCGTTTCTCCGCCGGTCTCCGCTCCGGCCGCGCCGGTGCCTGCCCCTGCGCCGACGCCGACAACGCCGCGTTCCGGTGGCGCGGCCGTTCCCGCCGCGCCGACGGACCAGCCGTCTTCCCCGGCGACTCCACCCGTCACGGTGGCGACGCCTGCGCCCAAGACAGCGACGGCCAGCACGCAGCCTCCCGCCGCGCCGCCGGTTTCAGTTGCGACGGGTTCGACGGCCGGCGTGCAGGCCAATCAGGGCGTGGCGCCCACATCTGCGGCGGCTCCGACGCCGGGACATCAGGCGGCGGAACGTCAGGGCGCCGCCGCGCAGGCCGCTCCCGCCCGGAGCGCGGCACCGTCTGCCGCCGAATCGTCCGGCGGAACGGCAGCGTCCGCACTCCCCGCGAAAACCATCACGGCGGCGACACCCTCGCAAACGGCCGGAGGGGAGACCCAGCAACCATGACCCGTCGTTTCCCGCCCTTCCTGCTTCTTCTGGGACTCCTGCCCGGGCTTGCGCCGCTTGCCGCCCACGCGAAAGGCGGCGTGAGCGACGTCGTCGCCGCCGCGCCCTACCGGCTTTATCTGCGCGCGCCCTGCCTCTCCTCGACGCGGGTCACCCTGAGCGTCATGAACGGCAACGTGTCCGTCGAGCAGGTGCCGGACGGCGTGTCCTTCGAGTCCAACGGGCGTGACGCCGTCCTGCGGGGCGATTCGTGCGACGGGTCCGTCACGGTCTCCGCTCCGGCCGGAACGGCGGTGATCCTGACGGGCGGCTCCGGCAACGTGGCCATTTCCGGCGTCGGCGGCCCGGTTGTGGTGGAGGAGAGCGGATCGGGCGATCTCTCGGTGGACCGCGCCTCCGCGCTGCTCCTGCGGCTGCGATCGAGCGGGGACGTTCGTATCGGCACGCTGCTCGGCCCCGCGCTGATCTATGACTCGGCGAGCAGCGACGTCACGATCGCGACGGCGGCCACGCCCTCCCTGTCCGCCGTCACGAGCGGCTCCGGCAATCTGAGCGTTCGCGAGGGTTTCGTGGGCCGCGCGGCCCTGCTGGACAATGGCACTGCGGATATTTCCCTGCACGCCGTCGTCGGTCAGGCGACGGTGCTGAGCCAGGGGAGCGGGGATGTGCGGCTGGAACGTCTTACCGGCGTTCTGAGGCGGTACGTGAGCGGGACAGGGTCCATTTCCGCCGGGCGGATGTATGCCGCCGGCTCGGTGATCGACAAGCCGTTCGACGGCAATGTCATCGTGCTGGACGACGGCACGAAGCTCTCCGACGCGGGCATCGCGGCGGCGTCCGGCCTCCGTCTGGGCGCGGAGGCGCTGTCCGGCGCGGCGTGGCTGACGCCTGATCTTGCCGCCACGGCCTCCGCCATTCCGCCTATTCCTCCGATTCCTCCCATCCCGCCGATCCCCGCCATCACGATCCCGGCGATCAGCGTGCCACAGGTGACGAGCCACCACAGCCGTCACGAGAGCGACGGCTTCCACATCAGCGGCGCACTGACGCTGGTGATTCTGGCGCTGGTCTTCCGGCGGCGGCTGGCGCGGGCCTGCCTCCTCCTCGCGCAGCGGTTTCATGTGCGGATGAATGACGGCACGCGCGAAGCCCTTGCCCGGTTCGCGCAGCCGCCCTCGCGCGTGCCGGCGGGGGCGGCTGCGTCCGCGTCTGACTCCATGCCGGAGAACGATCCTCGGGTGTCCCGCCTCGTGGAGCGGCTGCGGGCACTGGAGCCGCGGCTGGCGCGAATGGAAAGCTTCGTGACCTCGAAGGATTTCCATCTTCATCGCCAGTTTCGTGATCTGGATCGCGAAGCGGGATGAGCGGAACTGCGGAAAAGTCATGTCCCGGCTCGACTTTCGAGGCTCTGAGGCAGGGCCGTGCCCAGCGCCTGCCAGCGGACGGTTGCCCTTTGGAAGTCTTTGACTTTAATAAATGGGGATCCAGGCCCCGGAGGGTTCGGGGCGCAAACGAACTCGGTCGCGGCGGCAGGGGGCTTTGACCTGCGCCGCCGGGCGCGCTAGGGCTGGAACGTGATTTCAACGACGTGGTGTGCGGTCGGACCCTGACGTGAATTTCCTGCTCGATCCCGTCGCGGCCCTGGGGCGCGCCACTCTCGCCCTCGTGCGGCATGCCGGCGCACTCACGCTCTTCGCGTTGCTCGGTCTGTCGCATCTGGTGCGGCCGCCCTTCTATTGGCGGGTCTTCGTCGCCAGCCTCATCGACATCGCCTATTATTCCCTGCCCGTGGTCGCGTTGACGGCGGTCTTCTCCGGCGGCGTGATCGCGCTGCAATCCTATACCGGCTTTGCGCAATATCACGTGCAGAGCGCGATCGCGGGCATCGTGGTGCTGGCGGTGGTGAGGGAACTCGGGCCGGTGCTGGCGGGGCTGATGGTGGCGGGACGCGTGGGCGCGGCCATGTCGGCGGAAATCGGCACGATGCGCGTGACGGACCAGATCGACGCGCTCTACACGCTCTCGACCGACCCGATGAAATATCTCGTCGCGCCCCGGCTTCTGGCGGGGACGATGGCGCTCCCCTTTCTCGTGGCGATCGCGGATATTCTCGGCGTGCTCGGCGGCTTCGCGGTCTCGACGACGAAGCTGGGTTTCGAGCCGGGCGCCTATATCATCGCCACCTTCAATGCGGTGAAGCCGCTGGACGTCACGGTCGGGCTGGTGAAGGCGGCGGTGTTCGGCTTCCTGATCGCCCTGCTCGGCTGCTATCACGGCTATACGAGCCGGGGCGGCGCGGAGGGCGTGGGCGCGGCGACGACCTCCGCGGTGGTTTCGGCGTCGATTCTGCTTCTGGCCTTCGATTACCTCATCACCGACCTGTTTTTCGCCCAATGAGCGGCACGCCGAAAATCCGCATTCGCGGCCTGACCAAATCCTTCGGCGAAAAGAAGGTGCTGGACGGGATCGACCTCGATGTCGAGGCGGGGACGTCCTATGTCATCATCGGCGGCTCGGGCAGCGGCAAATCCGTGCTCCTGCGCTGCATTCTCGGGCTGATCGTGCCGGATGAGGGCAGCATCGAGATCGACGGCGAGGATCTGCTGACGACCACCTCGGCGCGGCGCGCGGCGCTGGTCGCGCGTATCGGCATGCTCTTCCAGAACGGCGCGCTGTTCGACAGCATGAGCGTGGCCGACAATATCGGCTTCGGCCTGCGGGCCAAGCTGAGGGATGGAGCAGGTCACAAGCTGAGCCGCGCCGAGGCGCGGGAGCGATCGGGCGATATTCTCAAGCAGGTCGGGCTGGACCCGTCCGTGGGGCTGCTCTCGCCCTCCGAACTGTCGGGCGGCATGCAGAAGCGCGTCGGCCTGGCGCGGGCCATTGCCGGCACGCCGGAGATCCTGTTCTTCGACGAGCCGACCACGGGGCTGGACCCGATCATGGGCGCGGTGATCGACGGGCTGATCGTCGATTGCGTGAAGCGTCTGGGATCGACGGCCATTGCGATCACGCATGACATGGCCTCGGCGCGCCGCATCGGCGATCAGGCCGCGATGCTCTATCACGGCAAGCTGGTCTGGAAGGGGCTGGCCTCCAACCTGATGAACAGCGGCGACCCGATGGTGGACCAGTTCACCCATGGCCGGCGCGAAGGGCCGATCAAGATGGAGTTGCGTCGTTAGGCGCAGAACCCATTGATGTGAGAGAGGAAATCTGATTCAGGCTCTGCGAGGATGCTGAAGATGAGTGATCTATAGCCGGTCCACCTTATTCTGGTTCATATCCTGCGGCGGTGAAGAAGTTGGCACATTCGTCAGGGGTGAAAGCATCGAGGACTGATCCAGCAGCGTCCCACAGGGCTGTGACGGTTCTTGCGGCCCTGGCTCGCAGGATGGCCTTGAACTTGGAGAACGCCATTTCGATCGGATTGAAATCGGGACTATAGGGAGGCAAGAACATTATCTGCGCGCCCGCTCGTTCGATGGCCTTTCGCGCGCCTGGGCCTTTATGAGCGGGCAGATTGTCCAGCACGACGATATCGCCCGGGCTCAGCGTCGGCACGAGAACGCGCTCGACATAGGCCTGAAAAATCTCGCCGTTCATGGCACCCCCATGTACGAAGGGTGCGGTCATGCCCGTGAGGCGCAAGCCGGCAGTGAAAGTCGTGGTTTTCCAATGGCCATGAGGAATTCCTGCTCGACAGCGTTCTCCGCGTAAAGCGCGCCCCCGCAGGCGGGCCATCTTCGTGGAGAGGCAGGTTTCGTCTATGAAGACCAGGCGGTGCGGATCGAGATCAGGCTGGTCGTCGAACCAGTCCTGCCGACGTTTCAGGATATCTTCGCGTTCCTGCTCCAGTGCATGTGCGGTCTTTTTTAAAATGTCCACCTGTGCTGCCGCAGCCATCGGCTGAGCATGCTGCGACCGATCCCCACAGATTGCTCATCCCTCATCTATATCTGGGCGGACGGCGTTTATCTCCAGGCGCGCATGGAACCTGTGGCCGAATGCATGCTGGTCGTGATCGGCGCGACCCCGGAAGGGAAGAAAGAGCTGGTCGGCTTTCAGGT
>NZ_SLZN01000037.1 GCF_004346035.1 Acidomonas methanolica
GATCGGCATCCTGATCGATCAGGTCTCGCCAGCAGAGTGCGTGAATTTCTTCACCGCAGCAGGGTATGAGCCAGATTGAAAGGAAAATGCTCTAAAAGAGCCTGCCCTGAACGGGCTCGTCCTCGACGCTCTCGGCCTCCAGCCACGCGCGGAGGATGGCGAGCACATGCGCCTGCGCCGCCGCGTCCAGCGCCACGCCCTTTCGATACCCATGCCATTTGGCGAGACAGGACCGGCAGCATGTCGCTGTCGCATGCTGGGCGATGAAAACGGGATGCCCCCGCATCGGCGTCTGCCGTCCGTCCTGCGGTGGCTCGGCGGGGGACAGACGGACCGCCACGAAATGCGCGGCATGGTCCATCACGTCCGCCATGCCGCGCAGGGCGAGATAACGCCGCTCCGCCTCTCCCAGATGGAAGCGCGCGCGGAATCGCGATTGCCGGAGGCGGGCGAGAAGTGCCGCGCCCTCCCCGGGCGTCATGCCGCCGCGACTGCCGCCGCGGCGCAGAGTTCGAAGAGCAGGAAGGAGTGGCCGGTCACCTCGTAGACTGCCCCCTGGTCGAACTGGTTCTCCTCGATCGCCTCCCCTTCGTCGGGCTGGTTGGAATCGATCAGCAGCTTCCACTTGCCGCCATCGGCATCCGGCAGCGTGAAATGCACCACATCCTCCCAACTGTTGAGCACCATCAGCAGCGTGGCGTCGCCGCCCCGCTTGACGATGCCGCTCGGCTGGGCGCGGCCGTCGAGCTTCAGGCCGAAACACTGGGCGGCCGACCATTCCTGCTCCGCCATTTCCCCGCCGCCCGCGCTCACCCAGGTCAGTTCCTTGATGTCGAGCGCCTCGTTATAGGCTTCGGTTAGGAAGCGGCTGCGATGCAGGATGGGAAAGCGCCGCCGCAGGGCGAGCAGCCGCGTGGTGAAGGCGATGAGGCTCTCGCCGGGCTCCTTGATGTCCCAGTTGACCCAGGAAATCTCGTTGTCCTGGCAATAGGCGTTGTTGTTGCCGTCCTGCGTGCGGCCGAACTCGTCGCCCGCGAGGATCATCGGCGTGCCCTGGGAAAAGATCAGCGTCGCCATCATGTTGCGCATCTGGCGTTCGCGGAGGGCGTTGATCTTCGGATCGTCCGTCAGCCCCTCGACGCCGTAATTGGAGGAGCGGTTGTCGGAATTGCCGTCCTTGTTGTCCTCGCCATTCGCCTCGTTGTGCTTCGCGTCGTAGCGCGTGAGATCCGCGAGGGTGAAGCCGTCATGCGCGGTGACGAAGTTGACGCTGGCCCAGGCCTGGCGTCCGCTATGGTTGAAGCGGTCCGGGCTGCCCAGCAGACGCGGGGCCAGCGCGCCGGCGCGGATCTTGCCGCGCCAGAAATCACGCACCGTATCGCGGAACATGTCGTTCCACTCGGCCCAGCCCGGCGGAAAATGGCCCACCTGATAGCCGCCCGGCCCGATATCCCACGGTTCGGCGATCAGCTTGACCGCATTGAGCGCCGGGTCCTGCCCGCAGACGCGCAGAAACCCGCTTTCCGTATCGAATCCCTGTTTCTCGCGGGCGAGAATGGTGCCCAGATCGAAGCGGAACCCGTCCACGCCGATATCGTTCACCCAGTAGCGCAGACTGTCCGCCACGAAGCGGATGGCGTTGAGATTGGAGAGGTTGAAGGTGTTCCCGGTCCCGGTATCGTTGATATAGTAACGGAGATTCTCGGGAATGAGCCGGTAATAGGAAAGATTGTCGATTCCCTTGAAGGAGAGGGTCGGGCCGAGTTCGTTGCCCTCCGCGGTGTGGTTGTACACCACGTCCATGATGATCTCGAGCCCGGCATTGTGGAAAGACGCCACCATGCGGCGGAACTCGGCGGCGGGGTCGTCCTTGTCGGCGGCGTAGCGCGTCTCCGGCGCGAAGAAGCCGATCGTGTTGTATCCCCAGAAATTGCGCAGCCCCCGCTCCTCCACATACGCCTCGTCGAAGAAGCTCTGCGTGGGCAGCAATTCGACGGAGGTGACGCCGAGGCTCTTGATCCGGTCGATCACCGCGCGGGTCGCCAGCCCGGTATAGGTGCCGCGCAGGCCCTCGGGCACATCCGGATGCCTCTGCGTGTAGCCCTTCACATGGGTCTCGTAGATGACCGTGTCCGACCAGCGGATGCGCGGGCGCTGAATCGGGTCCTGAACGGGGCGGGTGATGACGCATTTGGGGATGAAGGGCGCGCTGTCCCGGTCATCGAAACTCAGATCCGCATCCGGATGGCCCACCTTGTAGCCGAAGAGCGCGGGGTTCCAGACCAGCTCCCCGTGATAGGCGCGGGCATACGGGTCCAGCAGCAACTTGTTGGGATTGAACCGGTGCCCGGCTTCCGGCTCATAGGGGCCATGGACGCGGTAGCCGTAGAGCTGGCCGGGATAAAGCTCGGGAATCCAGCCGTGAAAGACCTGATCCGTATATTCCGGCAGGCGGATGCGTTCGATTTCCGTCGCGCCGCTCTTGTCGAACAGACAGACCTCCACCGCCGTGGCGTTGGCGGAGAAGATGGCGAAGTTCACCCCGGCGCCGTCCCAGATCGCGCCGAGCTCGTGCGCGCTGCCTTCCTTGAGTCGTTTCTTGAGAGGGATGCTCATGCTGCTCGTTAACCTCGCCTCGAATAAATGCCTCGGAATAAATGCCTCGGACGGGGACGGAAGCGAAGGCTGCGGCCGCCCTCCCGTTCACCAACGGATGAAAGAGCAAGAGGCTCTCAAAAAAACAAAATATTTATAACTCAAACTTGACAAAAATCATTTGCTCTCTCGAAAAATCGTTTAGCCTCCTTATGCGTTCTGCTGCGTGATGCCCTTGACTGACAGCCCGATTCTCACGGCCTGATTCTCACCGTCCGGAATCACCTCCGGACATCCCTGCGAGACCCCGCGTCATGACCGATATGACCTTGAAGCCGGTTACTGTCGAGCTCCAGCTCCTCTCGGTTGCATCCGAGATGTATCCTTTCGCCAAGACGGGCGGTCTGGGGGATGTCGTGGGTTCGCTCCCCCGCGCATTGAAGCAGTTCGGAATCGCGACGCGAACCGTGTTGCCGGGATACCGCAGTGTGATGGCGGCGTTCGAACACCCGCGCCATGTGGCCCACTTTCCCGACGTGATGGGCCATCCCGTCGATCTCTGGGAAGGCATGGCGCGGGGGCATCATCTCTACGCCGTCGATTGCCGGGACCTCTTCGACCGCTCCGGCGGACCCTATGTGGCGCCGGACGGGCATGACTGGACCGATAACGGCGTGCGCTTCGCCGTGCTGTCGCGCGTGGCCTCCTGGATCGCCTGCGGGGCGGACCCGGAATGGCGGCCGGATGTCGTGCAGTCGCATGACTGGCAGGCCGGTCTCGTGCCGGCCTTTCTCCGCTACGAGCAGGAGGCACCGCCCCCCGTCGCGCATGTGATCCACAATCTCGCCTTCCAGGGCGTGTTTCCGCGCGAGATGCTGGGCGCGTTCGGCCTGCCCGAGCGCGCCTTCACCATGGAGGGCGTCGAATATTACGGCCAGATCAGCTTCATGAAGGCCGCGCTGCAACTGGCCGACAGGATCATCGCCGTCTCCCCTACCTATGCGGAAGAGATCCAGACCCCCGCCGAGGGGATGGGCCTGGACGGACTCCTGCGCGCACGGTCGGACCGGCTCGTGGGCATCCTGAACGGCATCGATCTGCAGGAATGGAACCCGGCCTCCGACCCCTCGGTCGTCTTTCCCTATACGGTGGGCGACGTGGTGGCGCGCCGGGCCAACAAGCGCGCCTTCCAGGCCGAATTCGACCTGCCGCAAGACCCCGACGCGCTGCTGATCGGCATGGCGAGCCGCCTGACGACGCAGAAAGGCGCGGATATCGTGGCGGAGATCGCGCCGCGTCTCTTCGAACGGCCGATCCAGATGGCCATCATCGGCACGGGCGATCCGGCGATCATGCGCAGCTTCACCGAACTTCGCGCCCGGTATCCCCGCAACCTCATCTGCCATCTGCGCTATAGCGAGACGCTGGGCCATCGCCTGCACTCGGCCGTGGACGCGACGCTCGTGCCGTCGCGCTTCGAGCCCTGCGGCCTGACCCAGTTCCAGGCTCTGCGCTATGGTTCGGTGCCCATCGCCGCGCGGGTGGGCGGACTTTCCGACACGATCGTCGACGCCAATACGGCGGCGATCTACGAAGGCGTGGCGAACGGCATCCTGTTCTCTCCCGCCACCCCTGAAACGCTGCTCGCCGCGATCCGGCGCGCGAAGAAGCTCTTCCAGCAGAAATCCGTCTGGGCGCGCCTGCAACGCAACGGCGCTCTGCATGACGTGTCCTGGGAGGGCAAGGCCGAGCTCTATGCCCGGCTGTTCCTCGAAATGACCGGCAAGGGGCCGGGAAAATCCGAACTCGACGGCGAGATCGCACCGCGACGCGGCGATACGGCCCAGCGGAACTCGACCGCGCAGCGCGGCATGGCCGCCGCGCGGATGCCCGCCGCCCGCGCCCCGCGCTCGTCGCAGCGCCCCACCTTCAGAACCGGCACGCATGCCTGAGATGAGGCGCACCCGGCGTGCGCCGCAACGGAAACAGGGCCCGCAACGGAAACAGGGATCGTCCTCACATGCTTACCCCGCCCTTGGCCGACATCTCCAACAATAAAGCGGATGCGCCGCTTCTGCGCGCCGCGATCGACGAACTGGCCGCCGGACGCTGCCGCGATCCGTTCGCGCTGCTGGGCCGACACAAGGACAAGCGCGGCGATGTGGTGCGCGTGTTCTATCCGGACGCGCAGGAGGTCCGTCTGGTCGTCATCCGGCCGAAATCCGCCCCGGCCGAAAAGGCCATGCAGCGCGTCGATCCGCGCGGCGTCTATGCCGCCACCCTGCCGCGCGGCTATCCCTATCACCTGCGCGTCCTCTGGGCCGATGGCTGGCAGGAGGTGCATGATCCCTACAGCTTCGGCACGCTGATCGGCGATCTGGATCTCCATCTCTTCTCCGAGGGGCGGCATCACGATCTGGATCGTGTGCTGGGCGCGCATCTGATGGAGATCGACGGCGTCACCGGGGTGCGCTTCGCCGTCTGGGCGCCCAACGCCCTGCGCGTCTCCGTCATCGGCGACTTCAACATCTGGGACGGACGCCGCCATCCGATGCGCCTGCGCCATGGCGCGGGCATATGGGAGCTCTTCATCCCCGATCTCGTCCCCGGCGCACGCTACAAATACGAGATCATGGCGGCGGACGGAACCGTGTTGCCCGCCAAGGCGGACCCGTTCGCCTTCGCCGCCGAGTTCCCTCCCGCCACCGCCTCGGTCGTCGCCGAGCCGATGACGCGCGAATGGGAGGACGACGTCTGGATGGCGACGCGCCACGAGGCGCAGGACCTGTCCGCCTTCATCTCCTGCTACGAGGTCCACACGCCGTCCTGGCGGCGGCCATGGGACGGACGCAGCTATGCGAGCTGGGACGAGCTGGCGGACGGGCTGATCCCCTACGTGCTGGAGAGCGGCTTCAGCCATATCGAGTTGCTGCCCGTCACCGAATATCCTTTTTCCGGCTCATGGGGATATCAGCCGCTCTCGCTCTTCGCCCCGACATCGCGCCACGGTTCGCCCGCCGATTTCGCACGTTTCGTCGATCGCTGCCATCAGGCGGGACTCGGCGTGATCATGGACTGGGTGCCGGCGCATTTTCCCGCCGACATCCACGGCCTGGCCCGGTTCGACGGCACGCATCTCTACGAACACGCCGATCCGCTGGAAGGATATCATCAGGACTGGCACACGCTGATCTATAATTACGGGCGCAACGAGGTCATGAACTTCCTCATCGCCTCGGCCCTGTTCTGGCTGCGCCAGTTCCATATCGACGGTCTGCGCGTGGACGCCGTCGCCTCGATGCTCTATCGCGACTACAGCCGCAAGCCCGGCCAGTGGAAGCCGAACGTCTATGGCGGGCGCGAGAATCTCGAAGCCGTCGCCTTCCTGCGCGAACTCTCCGGCGTCATGCGCGCCCTTCATCCCTCCGCCATGCTGATCGCCGAGGAATCCACCGCCTGGCCCGGCGTGACGGCCGCGCCCGAGACGGGCGGCCTCGGCTTCCGCTTCAAATGGAACATGGGCTGGATGCACGACACGCTGCGCTTCATGAGCCGCGACCCGCTCTGGCGCGGCTTTCACATGAACGACGTGACCTTCGGCATGATCTACGCCTATTCCGAGCATTTCCTCCTGCCGCTCTCCCATGACGAGGTCGTTCACGGCAAGGGCTCGCTGCTCAGCCGGATGCCGGGGGATGACTGGCAGCGCCACGCCAATCTCCGGCTCTGCTATGCGATGATGTGGGCATGGCCGGGCAAGAAGCTGCTCTTCATGGGCGGCGAATTCGCCCAGCATGGCGAATGGCGGCACGAGGGGGAACTCGAATGGGTTCGCCTCTCCGAGCCTTTCGGCCGCGGCGTGTTCGAGACGGTGAAGGCGCTCAACCAACTCGGCCGGGCCCTGCCCGCGCTGCATGCGGGGGACTACAGCTATGACGGGTTCGGCTGGCTGATCGCCGACGACACCACGAATTGCGTCTTCGCCTGGATGCGCTACGCACCGGACGCGGCGCCCGTGCTCATCGTCCTCAACATGACGCCCGTGCCCCGCACCGAGTACCGCATCGGCGTCCCTCATGGCGGTTTCTGGCACGAGGTGCTGAACACCGACGCCGCGATCTTCGGCGGCTCCAATCTCGGCAATGCGGGCGGCGTCATGGCGGATGAGGGATTCGGCACGCATGGCCTGCCGTGCTCCGTCTCGCTGACCCTGCCGCCCCTGGCGGCGCTCTACCTCTCCCCGGCCGCGCCTCCGTAACACCGCTGGAAAAAATATCCTCGCCGACCGACGCCAACCGGAACGATGGCCTCGCCGCCGCGTTCCGTTGAGGCGTTTCTGCGGATTTTCTCCGCCGGAGTTTGCCGGATATGCCTTTCACCGAACGTTTCCAACCCTTCTACGGGCCGACCCTCCTGCCGGCAGGTGGAACGTTGTTCCGTCTCTGGGCGCCGTCCTGCCAGGCCGTGGCGCTGGAGATCGAGGGACAACCCCCGCGCGCGATGAAGGCGGAGCGGGACGGGCTGTTCAGCCTCGTCGCGCAGGACGCGGGACCGGGCACGCGCTACCGCTATCGCGTGGCGGATGATCTGGCCGTCCCCGATCCGGCGAGCCGCTTCCAGCCCGACGGCGTGCATGGTTTCAGCCTCGTCACCGACCCCGACTCCTATGGCTGGCGTCACGCCGAATGGCGCGGACGCCCGTGGGAAGAGGCGGTGATCTACGAACTCCATGCGGGTCTGCTGGGCGGCTTCGCGGGAGTCAGGGAAAAACTGGGCGAACTGGCGGAACTCGGCGTCACCGCCATCGAGATCATGCCGGTCAACAGCTTCGGCGGCACGCGCAACTGGGGCTATGACGGCGTCCTCCCCTATGCGCCCGCCGCGTCCTACGGCGCGCCCGACGATCTCAAGGCGCTGATCGACGCGGCGCACGGCCACGGGCTGATGGTCTTTCTCGATGTGGTCTATAATCACTTCGGGCCCGACGGGAATTACCTCGCCGCCTATGCCGATGCGTTCTTCGACCGGAGCAGCAATTCGCATTGGGGCGAGGGCATCGCCTTCAGGCGTCCGCAGGTGGCCCGGTTCTTCCACGACAATGTGATGTACTGGCTGACGGAATTCCGTTTCGACGGCGTGCGGATCGACGCCGCCTCCGCCATCACCGACCGGGACTGGTTCCCGGCCCTGCTGGAGCGGGTGCGGGCGGAAATTCCCCCCGGGCGGCAGGTCCATCTCATTCTCGAGAACGAGAACAACGACGCCGCCCTCCTGCGCGACGGATTCACCGCGCAATGGAACGATGACGGGCACAACGCCCTGCATGTCCTGCTGACGGGCGAGACGGAAGGCTATTACGGGATGTTCGCCGAGGCGCCCGCCCGCTCCGTGGCGCGCGTTCTCGGCGAGGGCTTCGATTTCCAGGGCCGCCTCAACCCCTATTCCGGCCGCATGCGGGGCCAGCCCAGCGGCGATCTGCCGCCGACGAAATTCATCCTCTTCCTGCAAAACCATGACCAGACCGGCAATCGCGCGCTGGGCGAGCGCCTGACCACCCTCGCCGACCCGCAGGCCCTGCGCGCCGCCTACGCGCTGCTGCTGCTCTGTCCGCAAATTCCCATGCTGTTCATGGGCGAGGAATGGGGCACGACGACGCCGTTCTTCTTCTTCACCGATTTTCAAGACGCGCTGGCCGACGCCGTGCGCGAAGGCCGGCGGCGGGAATTCGCGACATTCGCGGCCTTTTCCTCGCCGAGCGCGCGCGCGCGGATCCCCGACCCCAACGCGCCCGCCACCTTCGAACGCTCCCGCCCCGACCGGACCGAGCGGGACGGCGCCGACGGGCGCGCCTGGCTCGCCCTGACCGCCGAATTGCTGGCCCTGCGCCGGGACTGGATCGTTCCGCGGCTGCACGGCGCGAGAGCGCTCGGCGCGGAGGTGATCGGACCGAAAGCCGTCGCCGCGCGCTGGCGCATGAGTGACGGAACGGTGCTGGGCATTGCGCTCAACCTCGGCGAGGAGACGCTGACTATCGCCGAACCGGCGCGATTGCTGCACGAAACGACCGAACGCAAATCCGGCGCACTGCCCGGACGGAGCGTGGTGATCGGCATGGATGTTGGAGCAGGCAAATGACGACGACGCCCGACGCACCCCGCCCGGAACCGCAAATCCCCGCGTTGCGGGCCACGGCGCGCCTTCAGTTCCATCGCCGCTTCACCCTGCATGATGCGGCGAAGATCGTGCCGTATTTCGCCGCGCTGGGGATCAGCCATCTCTATGCCTCGCCGCTTCTCTCCGCCGCGCCGGGTTCGACGCATGGCTATGACACGGCGGATTGGCAGCGCCTCGACCCCGATCGCGGCGGAGAGGAGGGCTTGCGCGCGCTCGTCGCCGCCCTGCGCGCCCATGAGATGGGGCTGATCCTCGATATCGTGCCCAATCACATGGGAGTCGGGCCGCATAACCGCTGGTGGCAGGATGTCCTGGCGCACGGACTCCAGAGCCGCTACGCGCGGTTCTTCGATATCGACTGGACCCCGCCCGACCCCGCGCTGAAAGAGAAAATCCTGCTCCCCGTCCTCGGCGCGCCGCTGGACGAGGTTCTGGACAAGGGCGAGATCGCCCTGCATTTCGCCCCGCGCCTCGGCGGCTTCATGCTGCATTATGGCGATCACCGCTTTCCCGTGGCGCCCGACGATACGCGCCAGATCCTCGCCGTTGCGGCGGCCGACGCACCCGCCCATTCCCTGGCGGAATGGTTCGAAAGCAGCGCGGGCGCGGACGCCCAGGCGAAAGTCAGCGCGGTGTTCGCGCAGGGAACGCCGGTCGGCCGCGCCCATCTGGCCGAGTTGCTGGACCGCCAGCATTATCGCCTCGCCTGGTGGCGCACGGGGGACGACCGTCTCAACTGGCGGCGCTTCTTCGACGTGACCTCCCTCGCCGCCCTGCGGATGGAGGACGAGGCGGTGTTCGACGAGACTCATGCGCTGATCTTCGACCTGTATCGGGACGGGCTGATCGACGGGGTGCGCATCGATCATGTGGACGGCCTCGCCCGCCCCGCCGAATATTGCCGCCGCCTGCGCGAGCGTCTGGAGACGTCGCGCGCGGCCCGCCCCGCCGGCCTGCGCGCGGCGCCTACGATCCATGTGGAGAAAATCCTCGAGGAGACGGAGTCGCTGCCGGAGATCTGGGACGTCACCGGCACCACGGGCTATGATTTTCTCGATCAGGTCTCGCTCGTGCTGCACGATCCGGAGGCGAGCCTGCCCCTGACCGCGTTCTGGGAACGCTTCGGCCCCTCCGCCTATCGCACCGTCCAGCGCGCCGCGCGGCTGGAAAAGATGGAGAGCTCCTTTTACGGGGAAACGAACCGGCTGATCGATCTGCTGGCCGAAGCGGCGGAGCGGCTCGCCCCGGGCAGGGATTTCACCCGCCATGCGATCGCGACGGTGCTGGAGGCGATCCTGCTCGGCTTTCCCGTCTATCGCAGCTATTTCGCCGACCGCCTGCCGCCGGATGCGCAGAAGGCGGATCGACGCGTCCTCGCCCATGCCGTCACCGATGCACGGCGTCATCTGCCGCCCTACCGGCGGCCGCTGCTGGGCTGGATTCATGACCTGTTGCGCGGAGATCTGGCGGGGCTGGAGCCCGAGGCCTGGGGGGAGATCATCACGCGTTTCGAGCATCTGACCGCGCCGCTGACCGCGAAATCCGGTGAGGACACCGCCTTCTACCGCTACAACCGCCTGCTCTCGCGCAACGATGTCGGCTGCGATCCCTCCCGCATCGCCGCCACTCCGGACTGGTTCCACGAGCGGATGCAGGCGCGGCTGGACGCCTTCCCGCGCGCCCTGCTCGTCACCGCGACGCATGACCACAAACGCGGCGAGGATGCGCGCGCGCGGCTGATGCTGCTCGGCGAGGCCAAGGCCGCATGGCCGGAGACGGCGGAAAGCTGGTTCGCGCTCAACGCCGCCCACCGCGCCAAGCTGGCCGACGGTCTCGCCCCCAGCCGCGCCGACGAGCTGTTCATCTACCAGACCTTGATCGCGGCGTGGCCCCTGCATGAGGCCGAGACGGCCGCCCTGCCGGACCGTCTCTGGGCCTACTGGCAAAAAGCCCTGCGCGAAGCCGCCCGACACACGAGCTGGAGCCTGCCGGACGAGGCTTATGAGACCGCCTGTCGCGCGTTTCTGGCGGCACTGCTTGACGCCAACGGTCCGTTCCGCCCGGAACTGGAACGTTTCGTCGCGCGTCTCGCCCCCGCCGCCGCGCTGAATGGCCTGGCCCAGACGCTCCTGCGCGTGACGGTCCCCGGCGTGCCGGATCTCTATCAGGGGACGGAATTCTGGGATCACAGCCTCGTTGATCCGGATAATCGCCGTCCGGTCGATTTCGACGCGCGGGATAAAGCGCTGGCCGAGACGCTCCCCTTCGCGGCGCTCGCCACCTCCTGGCGTAACGGGGCGATCAAGCAACGTCTCATTGCCACCGTGCTGCGGCATCGCAAGGCGTATCCGGACCTGTTCGCGGAAGGCCGCTACACCCCCCTCCCCGCCATCGGCGATCTGGCGGAACATGTTCTCGCCTTCCGCCGCGATCACGAGGACCAGTCCCTCCTGGTCATCGCGCCGCGTCTGCCGCTGGCCCTGTCGCCGGACGACGCTCTGTCCACGCCCCGCACGGCGTGGAACGGCACGCGCCTGCCGGTCGAGGGGCGATGGAAAAGCCTGCTGGACGAGACGGTCTACGAGCCGGGCGAGTCGCTCGCGGAGTTGGGACGCATTCTGCCGCTGGACGTGCTGGTGCCGGATTCGATGGCTACGGACTCGATGGCGACGGGGGATCGTGTCCCGGCTTGATTTTCCGTCAGTCGTGACGATATCCGGAGTTTCCCCGGGAGGACGACGATGGCCAGCGGCTGGGCTCCTGACGGAGCGGTGCAGGATCAGATAGACGACACGGTGTCGGATGCGGTGCAACGTGCGCGCGCCAATCTGCCGTCGGGCGAGAGCGAGAGTGTCTGCGTCGAATGTGGAGACGACATTCCCGAGGCGCGTCGGCGCGCCTTGCCGGGCGTGAAATTCTGCATCGACTGCCAGAGCGCGCGTGACAGCCGCCCTTCCCCGAGCCTCATCAACCGGCGCGGGAACAAGGACAGTCAACTCCGCTGAACGGCGACGCGACGAGCAGCGCCTGCGCCACGGCAGGATCGCGCTCGGGCAGGATGTTCAGCCCGACATGCCTCTCCGCGATCCGCTCGATCATCCCGCCGGCAGATCGCCGGGAGAGCCGACATGGCTGGCATAGGCGAGCACCGCCAGCGCTTGTCCATCTCCACCGTGATGGCGTCGTCATGATCACGGTCCTTCGTCAGGCACGATAAGATGTATTCTGCACATATCTTTCAAAACCTGCCAAAAATAACGTCAGGACGACATATCTTTTTGCCATGAAGTTGACGCTCCATACCGATTGCGCCCTGCGGAGGCCGAAATCATCTCTCGCTTCGAAATCGCGCGCCTCGCCGACATGAAGGACAGCCCTGCCCCGTGAAGCGCCGCCTCGGATATGCGCGAGAACGGGCAGCGTTACGCACGGCTGAAATCACCCGCAAGGACAAGAGGAAAACTGAAGGGCGATAATATATTTCTGTCACTGAACCGTTCGGTCAAGTATGTCCAGCCAAGTACAGCGTATGTTCCCAGATGAAAATGTTGCGATTATGTCGCACTCATGGGTAAGTCGGAATGTTTCATATTGAAGATAAAGTAGTTCTCGGCTATGATTTCATGTCGGCTCCGTTACGAACATTGCGGGAGAAGGAGTGTTCACTTATGGAATTCAGCAACGCCGTGCCCAAGCCATCGTGTCTGGATGAGATTCGGGCGGCGTTGCTTGGAGAGAGGTGGGGACGGGACAGTGTTCACTCTGCCCCTCGCGGAGGTAATGCCCGTCCGCACGGGGAGGCTGGATTGTGAGCATTCTTGGGCATGAGGCTGCGAGAGCGGATGAAATCCTCGGCGCTCCGTCAGGTCGCGATCCTCGGATGCGCCGTCGGCATCTCCGTCCCCGGAGAAAGAAACGGGTGATTTATTCAGGAGGACGCAGCACAGCCACGTCCCGCCCCATTCTTCCGGACAGATAAATTCAGGAGACTTCCATGGCGGATGGAGGAGGCATCCTCGTGTCCAAAGCGCTGGTGCTCGGCCTGACGGCAGCCGGCCTCATGACGGCCGGGATCGTGACGGCCCCTGAGGCGCAGGCCCAGATTTCGCTCTTCAGCGACAAGCACTATGGAGAGTGGTTGCAGGGTGTAACATTACAGGGACAGATCGAAGGCGGCATCATGGCCAATCCCGCCCGTCCGGACAATGGCATGAATTTCGGCGATTATTTCGCGGATCACGCCAATCAGGTACAGCTCAACCAGGTGACGTTCACCTTGTCCAAAGCGATCGACCCCGGCAAGCCGGACTACCAGATCGGCTTCACGCTGGAGGCGATGTACGGCTCCGACGCGCGATACTACCACCTGCTCGGCATCTCCAACCGGATGACCTCGAACCGCTATCAGCTCATCCCGGCGCAGGCGCATGTCGATGTGCATCTCCCCTGGATGACCAAGAACGGCCTGGACATACAGGCGGGGATTCTTCAAGCCCCCATGGGCGTGGAAACGCTGGACCCGACGACACGACCCTTCTACACCCTCGCCTATACCTCCCAGTATTCCGTGCCCTTCGAGAATCTCGGGGCGATTTTCCACTGGCACATCGTCCCGATGTTCGACTTCACGTTCGGAGTCGATACGGGCAATCAGACGACATTCGGCCGGAACGACAACAACAACGCGGCGGCGGGATATGTGGGCTTCAACATCAACGGTCTCGCTGGCGGCAAGCTGAACATCGTCGAACTCTCCCGTATCGGACCGGAGGACGCCGTGCGGTCCATCGGGCGGCGGGCGAACACGGCGCAACGCTACTGGAACGATCTCATCGCGACCTATACGGTCAATGACCGGCTGAGCGTCACGGGCGAGGTGAATTTCCTGCACGATGTCGGGCTGCGGGCCGAGACGTACAGCTTCGTTTCCTTTCTCGCCTACAAGCTCTCCCCGACGCTCACCTTCAATTATCGCGGCGAGATTTATCGTGATAATTCAGGACTCTTCGTCGACACCTTCCTCACCAACCAGGCCTATATGAACGCCATCCTGGACATCTACGCCCCGACGGAAACCGCCCCGCCGACAACCTATGGCGAAATGACCCTGGGTGTGACCTGGCATCCCGATCTCGGCGGCGGGGTGCGCGTCTTCGAACTCCGGCCCGAAATCCGCTTCGACCGCTCCCTCAACGGCACGTCGCCGTTCAATGACCGGCGCAACACCGGCATGTTCACCTTCGGCGGCGACGCCGTGTTCGGCTTCTGACGAGGGTGTCGTTCTGAAAAAAGAAAGACCGAGCGCGAGGCGTGCCCTATTGAAATCCTTGACGTGAAAAAATTGGCCCGGACGTCAAACAGGAACACGATTCTGTCGGTGCGGCAAAACCGGGCTTCCGCATACCCATCGCCGGAAATCGCCTCTATAACCGGCGCATGACCCTCTGTCGCGCCTTCATCCTGCTCTGCCTGACCCTTCTGCCCTCCGCCGGTCGCGCCGAAGAAACCGTCACCGTGCGCCGCCAGCGCGACACGGCGAAGCTGAACCAGCCGGGGGGCGGCCTGATCCGCCCGGAAAACGGCGTGCGCGCCGTGAGCACCGTCGAGCGTGATTTCATCGACCGCCAATCGCCGACTGCGACGGCCTATCAGCTCGTGGCGCTGCTGCCCGGCGCGAATGTGGCGACGTCGGACCCGTTCGGCTTTTCGCCGTCCACCAATATCACCGTGCGCGGCCTGAACAATGACGCGATCGGTTATGTCCTCGAAGGCATGCCGCTCAATGACGCGGCCTATTACGGCGGCTATCCCAGCCAGTTCGCCGATAGCGAGAATTACCGGCAGATCGCCCTGGCGCAAGGCTCGGTCGATCTCGACAGCCCGGTGCTGAACGCGGCGGGCGGCCTCATGCGGCTGCAATTTCTCGATCCCGGGCTGAAGCCGGGCGGTCAGGCCAGCGTGTCCTACGGCAGCTACAATATGAACCGCGAATTCCTGCGTCTGGAAACAGGAGAGATCGGCGGCAGCGGCGTGCGCGGCTTCGTCTCCTACTCCCATGGCGCGACGGATAACTGGCGCGGGCCGGGGCGGGATACGCGGCAACATGTGGATTTCAAGTTCCTGCGCGAATGGGGACAGGGCGCCCGGGCCTCCGTGCTGGGATCCTGGAACAACACCATCACAAGCTGGTATCCGCAAGTAACGCAGCAGGATTTCAAGTCATACGGGATTGGCGGCCCGAACAATCTTGCCGCGCGCTATGACGTGAACGACGCCAATGCCGGCACGGATTACTGGCGTCTGTGGCGCAATCCGGAGCGGACCCTCTATGTCGGCGCGCCGGTGCATCTGCCGCTAACCCGCCGCCTGTCGCTGGATGTTACGCCCTACACGCAATTCGCCTATGGCAACGTGCCGAGCGGCTCGACCCTCTCGGAAATCGGGCTGTACGAAGGCACGGCCCCGCTGCCGGACACGCTCGACCTGCCCGGCGCGGTGGACGGCACGGCGACGGTGCGCGCCAACTATACCCAGCGCAGCTACCGCTCCGGCTTCACCGCGACGCTGCATTACAAGGTCGGATGGAACGATTTCCTGCTCGGATATTGGTACGATTATACCGACGACAACGAGCAGCAGAGTTTTACTGCGGTCAACGCAATGGGGTATGCGCCGGATATCTGGGCGGAGAAGCGCCGGGCGACGATCCTGCTGGCGAACGGGCAACAGCTTCTCTCCGCGAGCGATCATACGATTGCACAGACCAACGCGCTGTTCGCCGGGGATCATATCACCCTGCTGGGCGGCCGGCTGTTGCTGGATGCCGGATTCAAGATGGTGATGCTGCAGCGCAATGGCGTGAACGCGATGCCGGGGCCGCAATACCATGCCGATGTGAATGACGCCGAGCCCCTGCCGCGCCTCGGGCTGCGCTGGCGGTTCAACACGACGGATCAGATCTTCTTCAACGCCACCACGAATTTCCGCGCGCCTGACGAAACGGCGTTCTACAACAGCTACGATCCGACATCCGGCGCGATCGAGGTCGCCGCCGCGCCTGGAACGAAGCCCGAATATTCCATCTCCGAGGAGTTGGGCTACCGCCATGCCGGGCGCTGGCTGATCGGACGCGCCACATTGTTCAACTATAATTTCACCAACCGCCAGATTTCCACGCTGGTGTCGGAGAATGGCTCGCTGATCCAGTCCACGATCAACGCCGGCGGCCAGACGTCCCGCGGCGTCGATGTGGAACTCGGCACGCGGCCCTGGCATCATCTGACGACCTATGTGTCGGGCGAATATCTCCACGCCACCATCGACAACAACATCCTGGCGGGCGGCGATCTCCTGCCCACGCGGGGGAAAATCGCCGTGCGAAGCCCGTCGCTCCAGGCCGCCGCCTCGCTCTCCTATGATGACGGGCATGTGTTCGTCGTGGCGACCGTCAAATATACCGGGCATCAATTCGCCACCTTCATGAATGACGAGCGGCTGGCGGATCACACCACGGGCAATCTCGCGCTGGGCTACCGTTTTTCCGATACGGATCATTTGCATGCCCCGACGCTGCGGATGAATTTCATCAACATCACCGACGAACATTACCTCTCCGGCGTCGCGACGCCGGAACTGAACGCACGCAACACGACAGGGATCTACGGCACGACGATCACCGGCAACGCGCCGAATTATTATATCGGCGGCGGCTTCGCGGCGCTTTTCACGGCGTCCACAGGATTCTGAACCTGACGGGGGCGACGACTCTTTTTTAAGAAAAGAGGAAAGCGGATCAGGCCGTTTTTCCTCCGGCGCATGGGGCGTGCGTGGAGTGACCGACAATCCGTTCACGCTCACCGCACGGCGGATTGGTGATGACGAAAGCAGACCGGATCATGATCGTCGATCACGCCGACCGCCTGCATCCAGGCATATGCGATCACCGGCCCGACGAACCTGAATCCACGCGCCTTCAGGGCCTTCGACATGGCCTGCGAAAGCGGCGACTGCGACAGCACGGCGCCGGTCGCGTTCCGCAGGGGTGCATCCGGCGCCATCCCCCAGGTGAATTCCGAAAAATCCTCGCCGCGCTCTCTCATGGCGAGATAGGCTTTGGCATTCCCGATCGTTGCCTCGATCTTGGCCCGGGCACGGATGATCCCGGGATCGGCCATCAAACGTTCGACATCGCGTGCATCGAAGCGCGCGACCATGTCGGGATCGAAATGGGCGAATGCCCGACGCAAGCCGTCTCGGCGACGCAGCACGATCAACCAGGACAGCCCGGCCTGAAAACCTTCCAGACAGAGCATTTCCCAGAGCATCCGGCTGTCCCGCACGGGCACCCCCCATTCCTCGTCATGATAGGCGCGCAGCAGCGGATCGGTCCGAGCCCAGCGGCAGCGGGAAACATCGTCCGTCGGTAAGATAGGGGGCGTCTGGAACATGACGACACCATAGCATGTTCACCGTCCGGAGGTCTCACGCGTGACATCCGCTCGTTCGAAGTGGCCCGCCTATTCCAGTGAGGCATAAGCATTAGTCGCAGACCCGCTCTGGGATAACTACGATCCATCAAGCAGGTTCTTTTCCGTTACCCAAGCCCTGGCAAAAAGGAAACCAGACCAATGACCCAATTCACCGCTTATACCACCGACACCGCCCCCGAAGCGGCCCGCCCCATTTTCGAGGGCGTCAAGGGCGCATTCGGCTTCGTTCCTAACCTGCAATCCTATATGGCCGAGTCACCGGAGTTGCTGGCAGGCTACACGGCGCTCTGGGATCTCTTTTCCAAAACGACACTGACCGCACATGAGCAGCAGGTTGTCTACCTTACCGCGAATTACGAGAATGAATGCCGATACTGCATGGCAGGTCACACGACACTGGCCAAGATGCAGAAGATGGAGGCGGCGGTGATCGAGGCTCTGCGTGCCGGCACGCCCTTGCCGGATGCGAAGCTGGAAGCCCTCCATCACTTCACGACATTGGTCGTTCGCAATCGCGGCCAGGTCGCCGATGCCGATGTCGACGCTTTTATCAATGCCGGTTTTACCCGCCGCAACGTGCTTGAGGTTGTGCTGGGCGTCGCCACCAAAGTGATGAGCAATTACACCAACCACATTGTCCACACGCCCCTCGACGATTTCATGAAAGGGAATAAATGGACGAAACCGACCGTCAACGCGCCGTGATGTTCGGGCGCCCGACATGATGCCGGGCGCCCCTTCTTCCGATGCGCAACAGGTGATGTCACGTTAACTCGACGACGTGAAGGGTTCGAAGAACCGTGAATTACAGACTTCTTTGCCTGATTTTAGGGGCAGTAGCCCGCATTTCTCACACGATGATGTGGGGCGGTCTGGCGGAGCGCCGTCACCTGGTTCCGAGCGGTTCCGATCTGTTGAAGTGGCGCCCTCCCGAGAACCAGTGATGGCTGATTTTAAGTTGGAAGGTCTGGCCCGGTTTTCCTTTTTTGTTCAGGCGACCATGAGGTCGGTCTGATGGTGTTGGGCCTGTG
>NZ_SLZN01000038.1 GCF_004346035.1 Acidomonas methanolica
TCACCTCCCAAACGACGTCAATAACAACGTCGTTAACGACAGGAGATTACCAATCATCCAATCCAATCATAAGGCGGCCCTGAGCGGCCGGTTACCCATGTTCGGCAGAGCAGGTTTCGAACTCCTCCGCGCCCGCGTCCTGCACGCAACGTGCGGATGAACCAAATTCTCGACGGGAATTAACAAGTAAATTTTACAAAACATCCGCATAATCAAATAAACAAAATAAATTATAAACGCATCTTTATGAAAGAATTTACATAATCATAAAATATTCCCCTTTCCTTTAGCCAAACAGTAACCGCATGATAATCGCACGGCAATGTTACAACTATAACATTATCCATCTTTCTTATTTTATCTGTTTGCCACCAATCATCCCATCTATAAGATTCTTTATGGTCATTCTCCGATCTAGGTAATGTTAAAATAATATTTCCATTAATTGAAGAAAAATTTCTTTCTAAATTATTTATTTTGAATGGAGGAGACATATGGCCATCCCCGGAAAAGCTATTTTTTATTTGAGGGGAATATAACATAAATAAATTTGCATTTACTTTCTTCCCAAAAAGAAGGGCTGCATACCCCCCACTACTTTGGCCACAAAAAATTTTTTTTTGGAACCTAAAATAAGAAAAAAAACCACTTAGCGTCCTGGAAATTATACTTTTTCTTTCTGAATACCAGCTCGAATTTTTATCAATAAAAGACAAAACATTTATGTTTAAGGTTTCAGAAAATTTCTTGCTTATAAATGGCTCTCCCAAACCACCAAACCAGACAACAATATCTTCGCTCACTTGTTCTGCGGAATGAAAAACAAATTCATCTTCCCCAAGAATTTTTTTTAGAAAGTCTACTTCTTTCATTTATTTTCCTCTTTGAATTTTAATTAACAACTATATATGTAATAAATACACGTATCACTCTAATCTAATGGATTTTCTTGCATCAAATGTTAACTTCATGCCAATAATTAGAAGAACTATATTTATCCAGGTGGAATATATTATATTATAGTGGGCATGCGCATGATAACCAAATTGACCGTCCCTTATCATTTCCACGCCCTCCACACTAGGAGATGACATTAATATCCATCTATATTTTTCAGGAATCCAATCAACCATCACAAATGCTCCAGATAACGGAATAGATAGATATGATATAATACCTAACGCTTTCTCTAAAATATCGCTCTTTTCCGACAGAGGCGCAATTAAGAGCCCACTAGAAAAGCAAAATACTGACTGATAAATGAGCCCAATTATAAGCATATCATATTTTTCTGGAGCTGAAATATATCCCAAAAAATAAGCTCCAAAATATATGACTATACCAGCACATATCGCACCAAGTATTTCAATAATCATTCTCGAAATTATTATATCCGTTGTTGTCACCTGTCGGTGATACATCAAGCTACCATTTGCCATAAATGCAGCAACAGATCTTGCTATGCAGTGTCTCCACATAGTAAGCGGAACATAACCAGTAAGCACTATAGCCGTCATCGGGAGACCATTTTCGTATGGTGGTCTAATTGCCGTCCAAACAACGGTCACACCCAAACAAAATAAAGCAGGCTCACCTACAAACCATAGAAACCCTATGTTTTCCCTGCCAAATCTTGTCTGCAGCTCTCTCATAATAAGAGCGTGAATTACTTTAAATTGTATATATATCCCACGCATATCAATTCAATCCTTAACATATAACGTGATTATTGCACATTAAGACAGTATTTTCTATAAGAAATCCGGGGGAATTTTGGCTGTAAACGTGCGCTCTTGTGACCGTCATTTGGGGAGCGTAGCCGCATGGAAGTCGACACCAGACTGACGCCTGATGAGGCCGAAAACTGCTGACGAGCCTAACGGAAGTGCCGCGAGCCGATCGACGACGATTGATCATGCTTTCATTCAAGGGCTAATTACCGCATTTCCCATTTCCATTGTAGGCCTTCCTTGCTTTAAGGACGACCGTCAGTCGAAACCTGCCTCAACGTACGCCGAAGATTGCCCATCCTGCCTAGTTTTCGCGGCACGCTACCCTTAGGTCCGATCGATCCGATGGGTAGAAGAAACCTTCGTCAGACCGGCTGTATACGCCATCCGATGCCGCTTCGCCATCGCCAAGCGGTGAACGCGTCCGTTTGGACAGTTTTTGGCTTGAATAAGCTATCTCCGATTGATGTTACGCCGCCATTCTGACGGTGTTATTGCTGACCATTGGGTCTGGGGTTAACCCAGACCCGCAGGGTTCGAAAGACCCTCTGGTTCTGTGCTTCGCTCTGTGATTCCATCTCTTCTGTGATGATTGGGGGGATGGCTCATGAAGCAGCCTGGTTTCTTTGATATTGAAGATCGGCTTGCCCGGTTGAGCGGGCTGGGCGATCAACTCGAAGCCTTATCCCGGACTGTGGATTTCGAGGTGTTTCGTCCTGATCTGGACAGGGCTCTGGCCTATTCAGATGGCAGTAAAGGCGGGCGTCCCCCGTTTGACCCGGTGCTGATGTTCAAGATCCTGGTGATCCAGACGCTGAACAACCTCTCCGATGAACGGACAGAATACCTGATCAACGACCGTCTGTCGTTCATGCGCTTCCTTGGCCTGACGTTATCGGATCGGGTGCCCGATGCCAAAACGGTCTGGCTGTTTCGTGAGCGTCTGACCCAGGCTGGCGCCATCCAGGGGCTGTTCGAGCGCTTTGACGCGACACTGCGGAACGCCGGTTATTTGCCGATGTCCGGCCAGATCCTGGATGCCACGCTGGTGGCGGCTCCAAAACAGCGCAATACCAATGCTGAGAAGGCGGATCCGCGTGAAGGGCGGATCCCACAAGACTGGCAGGACAGGCCCGCCAAGTTGTCGCACAAAGACCGCCATGCGCGCTGGACGTTGAAGTTCACGAAAGCAAAACGGCAGGATGACGGGACCATGCCCTCAACGGATCTCGCCATTCCGTTCTTCGGCTACAAGTCGCATGTTTCCATCGACCGGAAGTTTCGGCTGATCCGAAAATGGAAGACGACGGATGCCGCCGCCAGTGATGGCGTCAGACTGCGCGAGGGCTTGTTGGACAAAACCGATACGGCCTCAAGCGTCTGGGCCGACACCGCGTATCGCTCGAAAGCCAATGAGGCCTTCATGGACAAAGAGGGTTTCGTCTCGAAGGTCCACAGGAAAAAGCCGCATCTCAAGCCCATGCCCCGGCCTATCCAGAAATCCAACGCCGGGAACTCCGTCATCCGCTCCCGCGTCGAGCATGTCTTTGCCGATCAGAAATCGCAGATGGGTTTGTTCGTCCGGACCGTGGGTATCACCCGGGCCACCATGAGGATCGGGCTGGCCAATATCGTCTACAACATGCGCCGCTTCCTCTTCCTCGAGAGGATGAACGCGAGCGCGTAGTAATCCAGCGAATGATAGTCCCCGGTCTGCTCAGAACACAGATCGAAAGCCACCCCACGAACCGTCAATCAAATCACCAAAAATCTGAAATCACGAGCCAAAGGCATCAATCAACGGTTCTTCGATCCCTCCAGCTGTAGGGCGCGAGATTGTCGATGCCGTCGGCGCCGGTGGTGGAGATCCAGCCGATCGGGCGCGGCCCGACGATGGCGTTAAAGGGATCGTGTGCGAGCCCGTGCCCTTCCTCCGGTCGATAAGTATGGAACAATGCTTCGGACATCGCGCGGTGTCTCCTTGAGCCGCATGGTATGATGTCCGGCACGAGGAATGAAGGGAGAATGTCCGGCTTGAGCTTTCGACGTGTCGCGACGATCGGCCTCGCCGCTTCCCTCTGCACGTGCGGGTTTCCGAAGGCGCGGGCGGAGACGCCATGGTGTCCGGTGCCGCCCTCCCCGGCGGCGGCCGCGTTGCCGTCGATTCTGCACAGCCTCGACGCCGCGCGGGAGCGTCCGCCCGCGCCGTTGTCGCGCCTGCATACGGAAGGCACGCTGCCCCATCAGGGAATCTACGATGAGAGCATCGCCGCGAAACGCGATCTGCTCCTGATGCGGGATGCCGCCCTCGCCTGGCGCGCGGGAGCCGGAAACGAGTGGCTGGACTTCGTCCGCCGCTACCTCATGGCGTGGGTCGCTACCTATCGGCCAAGTTTCAACCCGATCGACGAGACCGGGTTCGACGCGCTGATCGACACCTATGCGATCATTGGCCGCTCCCTGCCGCCGGACAAGCGGGCGCGCGTGCGGGAGTATCTTCACGCCTGGGCGACGGGCTACATCGAGGCGATCGGACATCACAACACCCAGCCGACCTGGACCAACAACTGGCAGAGCCATCGCGTCAAGCTGGTGACGATGATGGCGGTCGCTCTGGATGATACATTGCTGTTCGATGCCGCCCGCACGCTGTTCCGCGCGCAAATCGCCGCCAATATCGCCCCGGATGGCGAGACGCTGGATTTCCGCGAGCGCGACGCGCTGCATTACGTCGTCTACGACCTCCAGCCGATGGTGCAGGCGGCGCTCGCCGCACGAACGCGCGGGGAGGACTGGTATCGCTGGACGGCCGATGACGGCGCCTCTCTGGCGAACGCGAAGGCGATGGCCTGGCTGTTGCCTTATGCGTCGGGCGAGAAAACGCATGAGGAGTTCGTCCGCTCGACCGTGCGGTTTGACGCGATCCGCGCGCAGGCGGGCCTGAAGGGCTATTCCGGCCCGTTCGATCCTCGTGGAGCTGGCACGCTTCTCTGGCTCGCCTCGGAACTGGACCCGTCTTTGCATCCTCTGGCCGAACGCCTCATGCCGCGTCCGCCTCCCGTCGTAATACTGTGCGGACAATGAGGAGCGCCCGCGTGAAAACATGCTATGCGGCACTCATGGCGATTGCGATCCTCCCCGGACTGACCCTGGCCGAGTCCGAACTGGAGGTCAGCTATATCCTAGCTTCCGGCCCCGGCGGCCAGAACGTCAACAAGGTGGCGACGGCAGCACAGCTACGCTTCGACGCTGTTCGTTCGCCCTCGCTGCCCGATCGGGTGCGCGCCCGCCTGCTGGAGATCGCGGGCAGCCGCGCCACGCGCGAGGGCGTCATCGTCATTACCGCTCGCCGCTTTCGCACCCAGGCGCGCAACCGCGAGGACGCGATCGAACGACTGGTCGGGCTGATCCGTGAGGCCGCGCACCGGCCCGCCTTCCGTGTCGCTACCCGTCCCGGACGCGCCGCGCGGCAGCGCCGGCTGGACGGCAAGGCCCATCGCGCCGGCATCAAGCGCAGCCGCTCCGTGCGTCCGGAGGACTGATGACAAAGGACGTAGCCACTGACTCGTGTGTGAAGTGACGCAGGTTGTCAGTTCTGATTCTCTTTCTGCAGGAAGAACTGGGGAGAGAGACTCGCTGATGACGGCGGCGGTGAAGCCACGGGATGACTATTCGGCCTCTGATTTGAGGCGGCTCGGCGCATGACGCTCAAGCGAGCATCCTCTACAATGTGAGCTAACGTGACGTCACCCATCACCGAAGGCAGCGCATTCACCGGCCGGCGCCCTCGTGCCGGCGCGCGCCCGCCCTACTGGTTGCGGTATTCGAGCGAGCGCAGGACCTGCCTCAGATGGGCGCGCAGGAGGCGCTTGGCCTTGGGGACGTTGCGGTCGGCCAGGGCTGCGACGATGTCGGTGTGATCGAGGATCAGGTCCTGGATGTGTTTGCGCCGGTCCAGGCTTTCGATGCGGATCCGGTCGAGATGGGGCTTGGAGGCGGCGATCGTCGTCCAGACATCGGGCAGGCCCGCGATGATCGACATGTGACCGTGAAAGGCTTCGTCGAGGTCATGAAAGCCCTCGAAATCATTCCGCTCGGCGGCCACCTTCTGGGCGGCGATGTTCTCGAGCAGCGTGGCATGGCCCGCGCGACTCCAGCGGTCGGTCACGCGGCGGACGAGGCCGCATTCCAGCCTTTCGCGGATGAACTGGGCGGCCATGACGCGGCTCAGCGTGATCGGGGCCACGAGCGTTCCCGATTGCGGCTTGACGATGACCAGACCATCGGCGGCCAGCCGCAGCAGGGCCTCGCGCAGGGGTGTGCGGCTGACGGCGAACTGCTCGCAGATCTCGCGCTCGACGATCTTGGCGTTGGGCGGCAGGTGGCCGAATACGATCTCGCGCTTGAGACGCGCATAGACGCGCTCGGAGAGAAGCGCGGCGCTTCCTTCCCTACGGCCGGTCTCCGAGACCGGTTCTTCCTCGACGACGTCCATGCCAGCCTTCCTCCATCGACCCATTGTCGCGGTTTTGGGCCGGCGGGCAAGAGCGCAGGCATTGGGACGCCGCGCCGAGAGGCCGCGTCAGAGGGTCAGGGCGGCGGCAGGATCGCGGCGCAGGCGGTCGATCTCAGCCGCGAGAGCGGACTGAAACGAATCCCCGCCGAAAACGGGAGTCTCGAACAGGCCACTCCGGCTGACCAGCGCGCCGACCTGCTGACGGGTCTCACCGCGCATCAGGCCGCGCAGCGCCTCAGCGCGCGGGTCCTGCAGGCTGATCGGCCGGGCAGCCCCGGGGCCGTCGGTCAGGCAGACGAGCCACGCCGCCAGCGCGCGCAGCAGAACCGGCGAGGCCATGCCGCGCGCGAGCCGCTCGCCCAGCGGGGCGATGATGCGCGGCGGCACCTTCTGCGAGCCGTCCGCCGCGATCTGGATCAGCTTGTGATGCAGCGCGGTGTTGGCGAAGCGGGCGAGGGTGGCCGCGCGGTAGGCCGCCACGTCCAGCCCCTCGGTGGCGCGCAGGGTGGTTTGGTTCTCGTCCCATAATTCCTCGACGATCCGGCGGCCCGGCCCGGTTGCGATCACCTCATGCACGAAGGCGAAACCCGCCAGCATCCCGCAGAAGGCCATGGTGGAATGGGCGGCATTCAGCATCCGCAGCTTGGCCAGTTCCCACGCCGTCACATCCCGCGTCAGGGTGACGCCGAAGCGCGCGAAATCCGGCACGTCGGCGGTCAGCACGGATTCGATCACCCACTGGCGGAAAGGTTCGGTCTTGACCATGGCGGCATCCGTCACCCCCGTCTGAGTGGCGAACTGCGCGATGTCATCCTGCGTCGTGGCGGGGACGATGCGGTCCACCATCGTCGAGGGAAAGGCGATCTGTGCGGCGATCCAGTCATGAAGGGCGGGATCGACTTCCCGTGCCATCGTCAGGACGGCCTCGCGCAGGCGGCCGCCATTGGCGGGCAGGTTGTCGCAGGAGATGACGTTCAGCCCGGTTGCGACCGTCGCCTTGCGGCGGGCCAGCGCGGCTAGAAGCAGGCCGGGAATGGTTTCGGGCGCCTGAGGATTGGCGATGTCGTGACGGATGCCCGGATCGTCGGGATCGAGGCTGCCGCCGCCGGGACGCTGGCGGTAGCCCTTCTCCGTGATGGTGAGGGTGACGATATGCGTCTCCGGGGCGGCGATCGCAGTGATAACTGGCGCGGCCCCATCGGCGAGCACCATGACGCCACGATTGGCGCCGATGACGCGCGGGGCGATGGCGTCCCCGTCGCGTGCGACGACGGTATAAAGCCCGTCCTGCGCGGCGAGGCTCCGGCCCGGCTCCGCCGAACGGTTGGAGACGCCCAAGATGCCCCAGCGCGGATCGCCCGCCGCCAGCGCGTCGTCGAAGAACGTGGCCTGATGGGCGCGGTGGAACGCCCCCAGCCCGAGATGCACGACGCCGGTCTTCACCTGGGCGCGGTCGTATCGCGGGGTTTCGAAGGTGGGGGGGAGCGTGCCGAGCGTGGCGGCGGAGAGACGTGTCATAGCTGGTAGGCCTTTTTGACCAGCCCGTAGGTCAGGTCGTGAGCGATCTCCTCGGCCTCATCCTCGCCGATCCGATGTTCGGCGACGAGGCGGGCGAGATAGGCGGCGTCCGCCCGGCGGGCAACGTCATGGCGGGCGGGAATGGAGAGAAAGGCCCGCGTGTCGTCGTTGAAGCCGACGGTGTTGTAGAAACCCGCCGTTTCCGTGGCCGCGGCGCGGAAGCGCGCCATGCCGTCGGGACTGTCGAGGAACCACCAGGGCGGACCGAGGCGCAGGGCGGGATAATGGCCCGCAAGGGGAGCCAGTTCGCGGCTGAAGGTGGTCTCGTCGAGCGTGAAGAGGATCAGTGTCAGGCGCGGGTCGTTGCCCCACTGGTCGAGCAGCGGTTTGAGGGCATGGACGAAATCGACCGCGACCGGGATATCGGCCCCCTTGTCCGCCCCGAAACGGGCGAAGAGCGAGGGGTTGTGATTGCGGAAGACGCCCGCGTGAAGCTGCATGACCATGCCGTCTTCCGCCGAAAGCCCAGCCATTTCCGTCAGCATGTGGCCACGGAAGAGCCGGGCGTCCTCCGGCGTGACGGTGCCGGTGGTGACGCGTCTGTAGAGCGCTTCGACCGCCTCGGCGGGCAGCCAGGTGGTGAACGGGTCTGGGTGGCCGTGGTCGGTCGAGGTCGCGCCCATCGCGCGGAAGAAGGCGCGGCGGACGCGATGGGCCTGCATGTAACCCGAGAAAGTGGTGACGTCCTGGCCGGTCACGGCGCCGAACGCACGGATGGCCTCCTGGAAGCCGGGACTTTCGGGGTTGGTGACGTTATCGGGGCGGTAGGCGGTGAGGATGCGTCCGCCCCAGCCGCTCCGGCGGATGCTGGCATGGTGTTCGAGCGTATCGAGAGGGCTCTCGGTCGTCGTCAGCACCTCGATGTTGAATTGCTCGAAAAGGGCGCGAGGGCGGAACTCCGGCGCTTTCAGCCGAGTGTCGATCACGTCATAATAGTGGTCGGCGGTTGCGGCATCCAGACGGCTGCGCAGGCCGAAGACGTAATAAAAGACCCAGTCGAGCCACAACCGGCTCGGGGTGCCACGGAAGAGATGGTAACGCGCGGCGAAGAGTCGCCAGACCGCGCGCGGATCGGCGGTGGAGCGCCCGCCCGCCGGCGGGATGCCCAGCGATTCCAGTGGCACGCCCGTGCTCATCAGCATGCGGAACACGTAGTGATCGGGGATGATCAGAAGTTCGGCGGGGTTCTCGAAAGGCTCGTTCCCGGCGAACCAGGCCGGGTTCGTGTGCCCGTGGGGGCTGATGATCGGCAGGCTGGCGATCCTGTCATAGAGCCGCCTTGCGATGGCGCGTGTCGCCTCATCGGGGGGAAAGAGCCGGTCGGGGTGCAGTGTCAGGGCGGCCATGGCGCGAATTCCATATTCATCTTCATCGGGAGCAGGCAGACGGGTTCGGGGTCTTTCGGCGGCTAGGGCGCCGTCCCCAGCGCTCCGCGTCGTCGGAGGCGGTTGTCGCGCGCTTCCAGCGGTGTCAGCAGGCCGAGGAAGGCGAGTTCCCGGTCCATCTCCCGGGCGAGCAGACGCAGGGCGTGCCCAATTCCCGCCTCCCCGCCGACTGCCGCGGCGTAGAAGAACGGACGGCCGATGAACACGCCATCCGCCCCCAGGGCGATCGCCTTGAGCGCGTCGCCCGCACGCCGCACGCCGCCATCGAGCAGGATCGTCAGATCCGGGCAGGCGGCACGGATCTCGGGCAGGGCGTCAAGCGGCGCGATCATGCAGTCCGACAGTCGCCCGCCATGGCTGGAGACGATCACGGCATCGACTCCTTCCCGAGCGGCCTGTCGGGCATCTTCGGACGAGAGGATGCCCTTGAGCACGAGCCTGCCTTTCCATTGCGCGCGGATGTGGCGGATATCCTCCCAGGAGAACCTGTCCGCGCCGCCGATCTGGCCGATGTCGCGCGTGAAGACATGGGGCCCGCGTGTGGCGGCGATATTGGCGATATGCGGCACCCCTCTCTTGAGAAAGGTCCGTAGGGCGGTGCCGAAGAGCCAGCGGGGCGAGAGGGCGATATCCGTCAGGATGCGGGGGGCGAAGCGGAAGGGCATCGCGTAGCCCGCGCGGGTCTCGGGCTCGCGGAGGGCGGCCACCGGCACATCCACCGTGATCACGAGGGTTCCGAATCCAGCCCGCGCCACACGGGCGAGCACGCCGTCGATCGTCGGGCGGTGGGCCGGGAAATAGGCCGCGAACCAGGCATGCGGGTTGACGGCGATCACCTCTTCGAGAGGGGTGATGGAATTGGCGCTCAACTGATAGGGCACGCCGGCCTCGAAGGCGGCGCGCGCCATGGCGATATCGCCGTCATAGGCCAGCACCGCACTGGCGCCGAGGGCGGAGATCCCGATGGGCATGGCATAATCGCGCCCGAGGATGCGCGCACGGGACGAACGATCATGCGTGCCGCGCAGGACACGCGGCACGAAGCACCAGCGCGCAAACGCCTCGCGGGCGGCGGCCAGGGCGAGACCGTCGCCCGCCCCTCCGGACACGTAGGCCGCGAACGCTCTGGGGAGACGCCGCCTTGCCAGGGCGGCGAAGTCTTCGAGGTTGAGGATGCTCCCGGCGCTTCGCAAGCGTCTCTTGGTCATGGTGGTCCTTGAATGTGTTCTCTCGAATGGGCGAAGTCGGGCTCGGGGGAGGGGGCTTGCGGCGCCTTCAGAGCGACATGGTCAGGCCGGATGTAATGAGAAATGCGTCATGCAGTTTGGGAGTCGGTGCGGGATTATGCACGTAGCTCAGCGAGTTGGTGAAATAGAGCCCGCGCATGACATGCATCGCGTAGGAGGCGGTCGTCGTGTTGGAACTGCGCGCGGCCGTCGCACCCTGGGCGATGCGGTAGGCGTAGGCGAAGTTGCTGAGCTTGTTGAACGTGAAGCCGAGGGAAGCCGAATCCTTGGAGCGGCTCGCAAACGGGCCGACGAAGTAGATCGTGCCGCTGATATCACGCGCGAACACGTTGCGATCCGGCGGAGCGGCATCGGCCTTGAAATTCATGAACATGCCGCGTGAGGGAATTTTGCGGTCGAACTGCATGATCTGATAGTCCGCCGCCGCGTAAAACGCCTGATTGCCGCGCGTGTATTTATTCTGGCTGTAATTGAAGAAGCTGGTGTTGTTGTAGATCGCGCCGCCGCGCAGCCACATCATGTGGTGATCGCCGGAGGGGCGGACGCGATAGCCCACTTCGTTGACGAACAGCGCGCCCGTTTTGGGCACATGCCATTCCAGCCCCATGCCGGCCTCCACGTCCGCGCGCTCGCCGAGCGGGCTCACGCTGCGGGCCACGCCGAAATGGTCGTAGAAACGCATGGACTTGGAGAAGAAGCGCACATCGAAGCTCGGCGTGGCGAAGAAGTTCGACATGCCGACCTCGATGGGGATGACGCTGCTCGGGCCGAGTGCCGAGGCCGCCGTGCTGGTGCCGTAATTCGTGCCGTAGAACTGGTTGGAGAACTCCGTATAGCCATACTGGATGGCGATGCGGGGCGTGAAAAACGGCTGGACGATCGAGAACTGGGACATGCCGAAGGCGTTCGGGCCACGGCCCGGATAGTTGTTGCGCCACAGATACCCGGTCATCGTGAACTGCGCGTCCTTCCAGAAAGGCAGGTGCGTGCGGTTGAGGTCGAAGGTCAGCGTGAAGCCCGGCGTGGAATTGTAGGTGAGATTCTGGCCGACATAATGCGGCGTATGCGCGTCATGGCCCAGCATGTCGTAGGTCAGGCTCCCGGCCAGCACGCCCGTGATCAGGATGCCATGATCGACCAGCATCTGGCGCAGACCGCCCCACTCGGGCGAGATATCGTCACAGGTGGTGATGGCGGGCACTTCCGAGCCCCGCGTGCGGTAGCGGTCGTAATAATGGCAGCCCGTGGTCGCGCCGTCATCGCTGCCGATCTGCATCGGATTCACGAGGCTGGAACTCGAGGAGAGGACCGGCCTCGTGATCGTGGGCGGCATGTCGCTGGTCAGCCTCGATTGCGCGTGCGCCGGGCCGGGGAGGGCGGCCGTCAGGGACAGCACGATGCCAGCGGCCGACCAGCGCTTCGCGGAGTTGGGTATTTTGATATACCTGTCTATCAAAAATTCCGCCTCTTCGTATTTCAGTTTTACTCTGCCGCTCAGTGAGAAAGTCATGTCAGTTATCCCAATAGGCGAAGTTTATCAGATGGATTCGCCGAAAAGTCGACCGCGTTCGCCCGAGAAGGCATTCATAGCGAGAGAAAAATCGTTTGCGAGACAGAAAATGACTTTTGGGTAATAAATCACATATATGTGAATAGATATATCACATGAGCATGCTATCCCCTCCAGCATTGACGCTCAGCGAGCGTGAGGATTTTTATGAAGTCGCCATTATAATGGGTGTTTGTTGTCAGGACGCGCCAAGGTCTCTTCCGGGCCGTTATCCGACATTAATATACCAAAGAGACTTCCATCCTCGCGACGCCATCGCAAGGCGCACCACTCCGGGCCTGGGCGGCACAAGATCCGCTCCCGGGTTTCGGCCAGAAGGATTTGGGTAAGTATGATCGTGCGTGGTTTGCGATGGTACATCGTCGCGTTGGTCAGCTGTGGGACGATTCTCAACTATCTCGCCCGGAACTCCCTCGGCGTGCTCGCACCCACGCTGAAGACGACGCTTCACATCACGACGCAGCAATACAGCTACATCGTCGGTGCGTTCCAGGGCGCCTATACGCTGATGCAGCCGGTCTGCGGCGGGCTGATAGACTACATCGGGTTGCGGTTCGGATTCGCACTGTTCGCCGTCGGCTGGTCCGTCGCCAACATGCTGCATGCCGTGGCGGCAAGCTGGCTGGCGCTGGCCGTGTTCCGCGCCCTGCTGGGTGCGACGGAGGCAGCCGCCATCCCTGCGGGCATGAAGGCGATCGCATCGTGGTTCCCCCGCCGGGAACGCTCGATCGCGACGGGATATTTCAACGCCGGAACCTCCTTCGGCGCGCTGCTCGCCCCGCCGCTCGTCGGATTCGTCTCGCTCTATTTTTCATGGCGGGCGGCCTTCGTCGTCACCGGCGGCCTCGGTCTGATCTGGGCGGCGGTCTGGCTCTGGCTGTATCGCAGCCCTTCGCAGCACCCCGCGATCACGACGGCCGAGCGCGACATGATCGCGGCCGACCGCAACCTGCGCCAGATCGGGGCTCCGGCGTCGCCGATGCGACCCGGCGTGATCCTGCGCTCGTCCCGCTTCTGGACGCTCGCGGTGCCGCGCTTTCTGGCGGAACCGGCCTGGCAGACCTTCAGCTTCTGGATCCCGCTCTATCTCTCCACCGAGCGCGGCTTCGATATCAAATCCATCGCGCTGTTCGCGTGGCTGCCGTTCCTTGCCGCCGATCTCGGCGGGATTCTCGGCGGCTATCTCTCGCCGTTCTTCATGCGTGCGTTCGGGCTCAGCCTCGTCTCGTCGCGCGTGCTGGGAATTTTCCTCGGCGCCATCTGCATGATCGCTCCCGGTTCAGTGATGTTCGCCCATGGCCACGTCGCGGTGATTGCCCTGTTCTCGATCGGCGGATTCGCCCACCAGATCATCTCGGTGCTCATCAACACCCTGACCGCCGATCTCTTCCCCGAAGAGCAGGTCGGTCTGGCCAATGGTCTGGTGGGGCAGGCCGGGTGGCTGGGCGGCCTCATCTTCTCGCTGGCCATCGGGCAACTGGCCGAAACGGTCGGGTATGGCCCGCTATTTGCCTGCCTGTCGCTTTTTGACCTCGTCGGTGCCGTTTACCTGTTCCTCATGGTCCGACACTACGGGCTTGCCTCATCCGCAAAGGATAGCTGATGCGTAACGCCACCCTTTCCGCCCCGCCCGTCTTCTCCCTGTCCGGTCAGGGCACGGGGTGGGTCGCGCTGACCTCCGATACGGGCGCGCGGGCGGAGGTCTTCGTGCTTGAGGACGATATCGTGCGCCTGCTCGTGATGCCGGGCGGCGCGACCGCGCTGCCGCCGAGCTGGGCGATCGCACCCGGCGCGGAGGACGTGGCCGAGCCGGGCCGCGACCGGCATGCGACCGATGGATTTTCCCTCCCCGCTTTCACGCTTGATTGCACCGAGGGCACGATCGTCATCCGGACGGCGCGGCTGCGCCTGACGGTGACGTTGCGCGGGCTGCGGTGCTGCTGGGCGCAGAAGATCGGCGAGGACTGGGTGGAGATGTTCTCCGACCGCGCCACGCAGGCCTATAATTTCGGCTGGTGGGACGCGCGGGCCTATCATTACGTCGCGCGGGCCGATGGCGAGAGCTATTACGGCCTGGGCGAACGCGCCGGCGCGCTGGATCTCGCGGGGCGGCGCCACCGCCTGCGCATGATGGACCCGATGGGCTACGACGCCGAGCACACGGATGCGCTCTACAAGTCGATCCCCTTCATTCTCGCGGCCGATCAGGCAAGGCACTGCTTTGGCATGTTCTACGACACGATGGCGGATGCGAGCGTCGATCTCGGCTGCGAGATCGACAATTATCACGGCAATTACCGCTATTTCGTCAGCGAGGATGCGCGCGATATCGACCTGTACGTGATCGCGGGGCCGGATCCGCTTGCGGTCGTCAAGCGCTTCACCTGGCTCACGGGGCGGCCCGCGCTGATGCCCGCCTGGTCGCTCGGCTATTCCGGCTCGACGATGACCTATACCGATGCGCCCGACGCCTACGACCAGATGATGACATTCGTCGACAAGCTGCGGCGTTACGACATCGGATGCAGCTCGTTTCACCTCTCCTCGGGCTACACCTCGATCGGCGACAAGCGCTACGTGTTCAACTGGAACCGCGACAAGTTCCCCGATCCCGCCGCGTTCATCACCGCCTACCGCGACGCGGGCATCGAGCTGGTGCCCAACATCAAGCCGGCCCTCCTGCGCTCGCATCCGCGCTATGACGAAGTCGCCGCGGGCGGGTATTTCGTCAATGACGCGCAGGGCGATCCCGTCGAGGCCCAGTTCTGGGACGAGGTGGGCAGCTTCATCGATTTCACGAATCCGCAGGCCGCCGTCTGGTGGCGAGAGGGGCTGACGGCGAACCTGCTCGACTACGGCATTCTTTCGACGTGGAACGACAACAACGAATACGGCCTGTGGGACCCGCGCGCGCGGTTCGACTATTTCGGCCAGCCGGGTCCTGCGGCCTATGGTCTTTCCCTCCAGCCGCTGTTGATGATGCGGGCCTCGCGCGCCGCCCAGATGGCCCGCTGGCCGGACAAGCGGCCCTATGTCGTCACACGCTCCGGCATGGCCGGGATGCAGCGCTATGCACAGACCTGGAGCGGGGACAACTACACCGCCTGGAAGACCATCCGCTACAACGCCCGGATGGGCCTGAGCCTGGCGCTTTCGGGCGTCTCCAACACAGGTCACGACATCGGCGGCTTCTATGGGCCGTCACCGGGGCCGGAGCTTCTCGTGCGCTGGGTGCAGGCGGGAATCACGTTGCCGCGCTTCAGCATCCATAGCTGGAACGCGGCGGGCGCCGTCAGCGAACCCTGGATGCATCCCGAGGTGCTGCCCGAGATCACCGGCCTGATGGCCCTGCGTCAGCGTCTCGAGCCGTTCCTGTTCGATCTCGCCGTCGCCTCGCATCGGCATTACGAACCGATGCTGCGACCGGTCTGGACCATGTTCCCCCATCAGCCCGAGGCATGGCAGGAGCAGGACACCTACATGCTCGGGCCGGATGTTCTGGTGGCCATCATCGCCGAGCCGGGCCGGGAGGAGGTTGAGGTCAACCTCCCCGGCGAAGGGGCCTGGACGCATCTCTTCACCGGGCAGACCTACGCTGCCGGACGCGCGCGCGTGAAATGCACCCTTGCGGACCCGCCCGTCATGCTGGTGCGCAGCGGGGCCGTGGTGGTGCTGGCGGCAGGGAAGACGGGCTTCGGCGTCACACCCGAAATCACGCGCCTCGTGATCTGCCCGCCCGCCGGGAACGGTGTCATCCCGTGGGTGCATTATGACGAGCGTGTGCGCGCCGTCGAGGGCGGCCCTGCCTGCTCGGGCACGGTCACGGCGGACGGGAGTGCCCTGCGGATCGAGATCGAGCTGGTTGATGGCGGGGCGGAACTCCCGCAGATGGTGATTCCGCCGGGCGAAACCCGGTCCGTCACCGTCAACGGCGTGCCCGTGGCGACCGTTTTGGCCGATGGCTGGCTGACCCTGCGTCCTGGCCCGGCTGCCTGACGGTTCTGGCCTCGCATCCCTGCTTTCCACGATCGGACGAAAGACACATCCCATGCCTCATGACGGCGCGCCTGACATTCTCGTTCCTGACGTTCTCGTTATCGAATCGCTTCCCCCCGCGGCGCAGGCGGAACTGGAGCGGCGCCACGCCACGCACCGCTTCACCTCGCTCAAGGCGCTGCACGCTGTCGCCGAAGGCATCCGCGCGGTCGTCACGGGCGGCGGCACGGGGCTCGATCCCGCCATCATGGGGGCCCTTCCCGGCCTGCGGCTGATCGCCGTCAACGGTGTGGGAACGGACCGGATCGATCTCGTGGAGGCCGAGCGGCGCGGTATCGCCGTCAGCACCACGCGCGGGCTGCTGGATGCCGATGTGGCCGATCTCGCCATGGGACTGATGCTGGATGTGATGCGCGGGATTTCGGCCAATGACCGTTTCGTGCGCGCCGGGGAGTGGCTGAAGGGCGGCCCGCCGCTGGGCGACGCCATCACGGGCAAGAAGCTCGGCATTGTGGGGCTGGGGGCGATCGGCGAGGGAATCGCGCGGCGCGGCGCGGCCTTCGGGATGCGGATCGCCTATCATACGCGCCGCGAGAAGCCGGGCAGTTCCTACACTTACTACAGCGATATCGTGGCCCTCGCGCACTGGTGCGACGTGCTGGTACTCGCCCTGCCCGGCGGCCCGGCCACGAGCGGGCTGGTGAACCGGGCGGTGATCGACGCGATCGGGCCGCAGGGCTATCTGGTCAACGTCGCGCGCGGGAGTGTGGTGGACGAGCCGGAACTGGTGGACGCACTGAAGAACGGGCGTCTCGGCGGGGCGGGGCTGGATGTTTTCGCCCATGAACCGCAGGTGCCCGAAGCACTGCTCGGGCTGGAGAACGTCGTTCTGCAGGCCCATCGCGGCTCGGCGACGAAGGAGGTTCGCGCGGCGATGGCAGCGCATGTCATCGCCGCGCTGGATGGTCTCGCGGGGTCGTAACGCCCTGAAGCGGAGCGGTTTTTTTGGAGGCCGGGTAGGTGGGGGGCGAAAAACGCCTTGGCTTCGAACTGGTGGCGGCCCCCGCCTGTGACGGTGCATGGCCGCGCCAAGGCGAAAGCGTGACAGCGCTTCCCGTCGTTCCACGCCTGCGGGCCGGGCAGGACGCCGAGGAGGCGGTCGCTCCCGGCTTCGTTCAGGCGCTTCAGGACGCCTACGACTTCATCGCCGCGTGGCCGGAAGCCGGATCGCTCCGTTATGCATACGAGCTTGCACTCTCCGGCCTGCGGACTCGCGGATGAGGAAATATCCGTTCATCGTGTTTTATCTGCGCCGCCTGGACCATCTGGACCATCTGGACCATGTGGATGTCTGGCGCGTGCTGCATGTTCAGCATGATATCCCTGACTGGATGGCGCAGCCGGATGCGGAGGAGGGGTCGGTTCAATGACGGTGCGCCCGGTTGTACTGTTCCCGGATCAGCGCCTGCGGATAGTGGCTGAGCCGGTCGTCGCATTCGACGAGACGCTGCGGACATTGGTTGCTGATCTGCTCGACACGGTGCGGGCCGCGCCCGGCATCGGGATCACGGCGCCGCATATCGGCGTGCTCCGGCGCGTCGTGGTGCTGGACCTCCCTGACGGCTCCGGTCCCCGGACCTATATCAACCCGGAGATCGTCTCGCGTTCCGATGAGACCGTCCGGCACGAGGAGGGCAGCATCTCCATGCCTGGCATCATCGAGGTCGTGGAACGCGCCGCGCGGGTCAGAGTGCTGTATCGTGATGCTGACGGGCACGAACGGATGGAGGACGCTGAGGGCCTGCGGGCGATTTGTCATCAGCACGAGATCGATCAGTTGGATGGGATCTTCTGGATGCAGCGTCTTCCGGCTTTGCGCCGCAGCCGGCTGAAGGCGCGGTTTAAGAAAGCCGGGCGGATCGGAACGGAGTAAGGCCGGAGCAAATGAGAAAGGTCTGATTTGCGGAGAAAATTGGGTTCTTCCGCACTTTTCGTGATGATGTTTTTTGATTATGCGGGCTGAAGGACACGCGCCCTGAGGAGTTCGAAGCCTGCTCTTCCGAACA
>NZ_SLZN01000039.1 GCF_004346035.1 Acidomonas methanolica
CTCACTCCATATGAATTCATTTGCCAGCAGTGGGAAAAAGAACCATCACGGTTCATACATAATCCGCACCATCAAATCATGGGACTAAACATCTAACCGGCGCCCAGCGGTCGAAAAGCCACCGTGTCGAACGACTTCAATGAAAACCTCCATTTCGCCAACAGGATGCATCTATTCCCCGAAATTTCCGTGAGAAGCTTTCGATTATAGCGCATCATCCCCAGTGCAGCGACGTTTATATTGCGATCATCTGGCCCGATCTGGCTGCGCCAGTGCTCGGGCCTCCGTTCGACACCATCGGCACGCCGCCGTTGCTCAATCCCTGCCGGCACAAGGCCCATACCGCATCTCGAACGATAAATGTCCAAGAGCTGTCGTCATCAAACAGGAGAGACACAATGAAAAATCTGATCCTTCGAGCCGCAGGGTTGGCACTCTTTGGTTCGGTCGCTGTCTCAGCCGATCCGGCCTATGCAGCTGATACTCTCGTTACGATCGAGAAACTCAATTGGTCGACTGCCGAAAAACTTGCCTCCGAGGCGGTGCGGATTTGCGCGACTCGCGGCTACTCTGTGACCGCGACGGTGGTCGATCCTACGGGCCACCAGCAAGCCGTCATCAAGGGCGATACGGTGCCGTTGCAATCTCTCTCGGTCAGTTATCGCAAGGCCTATACCGCCTATTCCTACGGAATGGCCTTCGACAAAAACTCCACCAGCGAACTCGTCGCCGCGAAGTTGACCGGACCTGCCGACGGCTCGCTGGCGACGGTTCCCGAAGTACTGTTCATCGCGGGCGGTGTGACGCTGCGCAAGGCGGACAAGACCGTGATCGGCGGTATCGGTGTTTCGGGCGCGCCGGGCGGTGACAAGGACGAAGCCTGCGCTCAGGAGGCGGTCAACAAGTTCAAAGCAGACTTCCAGTGAACTGTCGCACTCTTTTTGCGACGGCTCCCCGGTGACGTCTTGCTACCTTCGTTTGCAAGCAAAGGCCACGCCGACGGATGGCATGACCATGACACGATTGCGACGTTCCGACGCGGCAACCGTGCGGCGATCGAGGCGGCGTTCCTGCATGTGCTGGAGTTGGCACGCGAGATAGGACTGATGCGGCTGGGCACGGTGTCGATCGACGGCACGAAGATCGATGCCAACGCCTCGAAATACTGTTCCATCCGTTATGATCGCGCGAAAGAACTGCGCGAGAAACTGGCCACCGACATCGCCACTTTGATGGAGCGGGCGGAAATGGCGGATGCGACCGAGATGGATCACCAGGCCTTGCCGGACGAGCTGGCCCGCCGGGAGGCCGTCGAAACATTGCGGCCAGGGGCGTGGACCCGTTGGTTGCCATCGGACGCCCCGTGGATCGGCGCCCTTATGACTTCCGGCCAGAGCCGCCGACCAAGACGCCGCGCCGCATCACCGAGCCATGGCGCCTGAAAATGAAAGCCAGACCGCAACACAGCGCCATCGGTTACGTCACGCCGAACGAAGCAGAGGAGATCTTCTACACAATCCTGAACGATGGTAAAAAAGCAGCCTGACTATTGAACCAAAAACTTTCCGGTAAACCCGGGACGCTTCACCCGCCGAGGCCGAAGCCAACTATTATGCAGATCTTGAGATCAGCGATATGGCTGCATGATCCATACCTATTGGCCTCCGGGAAACTTCGGAGGCTTCACGTATTTCATCATTCTTCATCATTCATGTGATCGAACGAACTTCCCGGGGAAACAAGCCGGCCGGTCGCGTGGGCCAGACTCGCCGCCTTCGTGAAAGCCTGAGCCTTGCTGACGGCCAGCGCCGCCTGTGCTCCGTAGAGCGCCGAGATGGCGCTGGAGGCATCGGTGAACGTGCCGACGCCGTGCGCGTAGGATTGCGAGGCACTGTCAAAGGCCGTCTGGGCCGTTTTCTGCAGGATCTGCGCCGAATGCACCTGTGCGAGAGCGGTTTCGAGTTCGTCCTGTCCGTCGGCGACCTCGCGTTCCACCGCGATCTGGTCCTTGGCCAGCGCGGCTTCTGCCTGCGCCTTGCGGGACTCCGCCATATGAATGGCGTTGGCACGCAGGCCACCTTGGAAAATCGGCCATGTCATCTGGACGAAGGCCTGGGTCTGGGGCTGTGCGATGGCGGACGCCGGAGCCGATTGCGCCGTTCCGTACGTCTTGAGCTCCCCCAGATACGCGGACACGTTGCTCGCAACCGAGATGCTCGGTGCCAGATTGGCCCTGGCGCCTTTCAGGGCCGCGTCCGCAGCCCTCAGTTTCGCGACGTCGGCCAGAATGTCCGGCCGTGCCCTCAGGGCGGCGTCGATCAGATCGTTGACTTTCTGCGGAGGCATCTCGGGCAAACGCCGGTCGTCGACGGTCTGGACCGTCAGTCGCGTTGTGGCGGGCAGTCCCATCGTGGCGAGCAACGCATGTTTGGTCGCATGTTCGGCATCTTCCGCCTTGTCACAGTCATAATTCGCCTGCGCCAGGTTACGCTCGGCGAGCGCCACATCGACGACCGTTGCCTCGCCGTTATTCCTGCGCGCTCTGGCGGAGCGCAGGAGCAGCGCGGCGTTGTCGGCGGCGGAATGAGAGGCGCGAAGGATGGCCCCGGCGGCCTGGTGCGCATAGTAGGCACGGATGACATCGAGGATCAGTGCCTGATGCGTCGCGGTAAAGCCGAAATTCGCAGCCAGAGCTTGTTGCTGGGACTCCTGCACGAGCGCGCGCGTGCGTCCGAAATCGAACAGAAGGTAATCGAGTTCCAGTTTCGGGAAGACGGCCGCGCCGTTCGATGTCAGATACCCTCGGGACGAAAGGTAATTGGGAAGCGGAAACGCCAGGCGCTGGAAACCGCCCATTGCGGAGAGCGTCAATTGCGGCAGCAGCGCCGCACGGGACATTCCGACCCCGATCGCCGCCTGACGCGCGGCCTCCCACGCGATGCGTGTCTGTGGGTTATGCCGCTCCGCGACATCGATCATTTCCACGAGACCTACTGGCTTTTCACCAATGCCGTCCAGGGAGGTGGTCTCTGCCCGTGCCGCTTCGACCCCCGCCACCGACCCGGCCTCGCGCGGCGCGGCGAAGCCTTTTGATCCGGGCGGCATCCTGAGACCCGTCGATGAGACCGGGCGCCATGGGCTGTCCGGGCTCTCGGGGGCGAGATCGCGTGTGTCGTTACACGCCGTCAGGACAAGGCAGAGTGCGGTGCACCCGAAGCGAACGGCTGTTTTCATTACGAATATCCTGGAAGACAGCATCGAAATCATGCCCGGACATGCCGGACGTCGATAGCGGGCTTGGCTGTCTCGGGTTCGTCGTCCGGAATGAGATCCTCAAGGATGCGTCTCAGCCGTTGATCGAGAACCGCGAACCAGATTTCCCTCTGAGGATCGTCCGGCAACGCAAGCGCAGGGGGGAGTGTCTCGACGAGACTGCCGCCGTTCCGGCCGTCGTCGATCCATGACGCGAAGGCGTCGAACCAGCCTTTCAGTTGCTCCACATGTTTCTGCACCGCGTTATCGGCGGGTACGCGTATATCGGAAAGAATGGCGATGGGTACCGCGAGGAGCTGGATCGCCGTGATCATGCGCGCGTCAATCTGGCGCGCCCCGGATGAGGGCTTGAAACCGAAAATTTCGAGGGGTGCGTTGACGATGGCGTTTCTGACAGCGGCAATTGCCTTGCCGAATTTTTCACGCTCGACTTCCTGTGCTGTTTCGACGAGCGCGTCGGGTTCTGTACGGCGGTAGGCGACGAGCGTGCCGAGGATACGCGTGGCATTGACGAGTTGTCTGCGCGCCACCGCCGTGACGCTGACCGGCCAGAATGTCACAGCCACCAGATAGACCACGATGTTGCCGATCAGAATACCGACGACCCGGTCACGCCCGGTTTCCATATCGAGCGTCGGACCATATCCCTGCAAGACCGTCATGAAGTAGGCAAGGGCAATCTGGACCCCGGCATAGGAAATGCGTTCGCTGCCGCTCTTGATCCATCCGGCCAGGAGTGTGACCGGGATGACAGCCAGAATCAGATCGGTCAGATTTGTCATGTACGGCATCAGAAGGAGGATCGTCCCGATCCCGAATGCCGCGCCGGTCAGAGCGCCGGTGATGCGCAGCAGCATCTTGTGCACCGTATCTCCGACGGTTTCGAGGGAGACCAGGAAGCATGTGACGACGCAGGTCTGGATACCCGGCCACGAGGTGGCGCGCGTGATAGCATAGCAGATCGTGACGGACAGTGCGATGCGCATGGCGGCCTGCGCGTATGCCGGATTTCTGAAGGCATCCGGCTTGAGGTAGGACCGCACTGCTACGGTGATTTCCGGCGTGAAACCTTGCTTTTCGACGTCCGGGATCAGGATGAGCGAGCGGACGACGGTGAGGCCGCGTGCGAGTTCCATGGCTAGAGGAAAACGCATGGGATCGGCGCGAAAGCTTTCGGTCATGGCCGAGAGATCCGTCCCTTCGGCCTCAAGCTCCGTGAGTTCCCGGCGCCGGTTCTGAAGTGTTCTCGCGCAGACGCGGGCCACGCGTCCGGCGGCGCGCATGAATTCAGTGTCCTGACCGCCTTGAAGCGGATGCAGGAACACCATGATCAGGACCAGGCGCGCCATCGTGCGGATCATCGCGATACCGGCACGGTGCCGCGACAATTCCGGATGAAGTTTCGACGCCAGATCGTGAGCGCGCCTGAGGTCCGCCACGCCCGCCTCGGCATAGCGATAGAGGGGGCGCGCGTCTTCGGCAGAGCCGCTCTGGTCATCGCAGAGATCGGCGATCATGTTCAGGCGTGCGACGAGACCGTCGCGCAGGACCACGAGAGGGTCGTGTCCTGCCAGCCTGTTGGTCACGACGAGAAGCGTGATGCCGATCAGAAAGACGAATCCTATCCAAAGCAGGAGATGCAGCATCGACTCTTCGGGCGGCATGAACGCCGCGTCGGGCACGACGCTGTCCGTGGTGTTTCCGACGAATCCGTCCACGGAATATCCGACGGCATCGAGAATATCCGCGTTCATCGCCATATAGACGATCCAGAAGAACAGGATATTGAAGAGCGGTCCCATGGTAGCCGCCTGGGACAGGAAGCCCGCGCAGAGAGTCAGCATGAGCATGCATGGAAGTCGCAGACCAGGTTCCGACAGGCTAAGCATCAGGAACACGATTGTCAGCGCGGTGCCTGCGACGATCGTCATGCCTGCCATCAGCGCCGTACTGGTATTCGAGGCGCCGTCATTCCCGGACAGGAAAAAGCTGATGATGATCAGGATCGACAGCATGGGAATACGGAACGTTTCCCCAATGGTGATCGCGATGACGACCTGTGCCAGAAGAAGCAATGTGTTGCGCAGCCGCCCTGGCGTGGGAAGCATTTCGGCCATGAGCAGGCCGAGGGCACCTGGCGGGTTGCCTTCGTCGATGGCCAGGGGCGCGCGATCCTTCAGCGCGACGCCAGTGCTCATGGCATTACGACCACAACCACAGTGGCGCCGATACGCATGAGGCGCGTTGGGGGATCGCTAAGAAGGATGCGAACGGGGAAGCGCTGCGCGATGCGCACCCAGTTCAGCGTGCGAGGAACTTTCGGAAGACCGCCAGCGCTGGTGCCTTCGTCCGGAACCACGCCGGCATTCAGGCTGTCGATGACGCCATGGATCGGCTGGTCCGGTTTCGCCATGGCATAGATCTTGACCTTTTGTCCCGGTTCGAGCGTGGAGAGCTGGGTTTCCCGAAAATTCGCGATCGCCCACCAATGTTCGTCATCGATCAGGGTGAAGACCGGATGTCCTGTCGTTGCGAATTCGCCCGCGGCGATCGTGAGATCGGTGACGATTCCGTCGCACGGCGCCCGAACCGTTGTCAGGCGGAGATCGCGTTGCGCCTCTTTCAGCACGGCTTGCGCGGCCGCGAGTTCGGCCCGGAGGGGGGCGACGCTGCGCACGGCCTGCCGCGCCGAGCGCGCGGCCTGCAAGGCCGACTGGAGACCCGCTTCCGCGCTGCGGGTTTCGGTGCGTGCCTGGTCCAGCGATTCCCGCGTTACGAATCCCTGGCGGGTCAAAGGCTCCAGGCGCGCCTGGGTGGCCTGCGCGAGAGAAAGACGTGCGCGAGCGGCATTGACACTGCTGGCTTCGGCCCCCGCGCGGGAAAGCTGCGAGCTGACCTGATTCGTCTGGACGTCGATCTGCGCCTTGAGATTTTCGACCTGCGCCTCGGCCTGCTGAACGCGATATTCAAACGGCTCGGGGTCGATGACGAAAAGGACCTGCCCACGCTGAACGTGCTGGTTGTCCCGGACAACAAGAGAAACGATTCGTCCGCTGACTTCGGGAGCAAGATGGACGATGTCCGCGGAAAGATAGGCGTCTTCCGTCCTGGGTCGTTGATGCAGCCGATCGAGGACGAAGATGCCGAGAACCGTACACCCGAACAGGGACAGGACGAGAAGCGCGATTCCGCCGATCCGGGAGGGAGAAAACTGGAAGCTTCCCATGTTCAGTGTCCGAAAACCAGAAGCCAGATAAGGAATGTGATGGAAAGCGCGAATGCCAGATATGTCAGCATCGGGACCGGCACGGCTTCAGGCACGCCGAACATGCCGATCAGCGCCCTGAGAAGGGCGGACGATACGGCGCCCAGCATGACGCAGATCATCCATGAAGGAAAGAAAGACCCCAGGACGTTCTGCAACGGCGCGGATGAGCAGCCACACAAGAAAAGAGGAAGAGCAAGCCCAGCTGATTCGATCGGGAAATATTTTTTCCTGTTTTGCATGATCAGGTGCGCACGCATAACTGTATTTCCCCATAGGCTGATTCAGGGACCCTGATTCTATGTCATGTCAGGCGAAAACGAAATCGGCCGGGCAACGAAAAAGCAGCATCTCCCGCGCCGGAAGAGATTTTTCGCGCCACTTCCCCGAAAAGGTGGCCGGACGGCAACGCTGCCGGCTTGTCCACCCCCCCATACACCCCTGCTCGGAACCGGCGGCAGAAGATCTGCCGCCGCTGAAATGAGGGATTTCCCTCATGGCATGAGAGGTGCTTCGGGCACCCGGTCAGAAAAAGACAATGCCGGTGACGGGTCGCCCCAGGTCGAAGATGGCGGTCTTCTTTCCTGTCCGCAGGGCGACCTCGTAGACTTTTCCGGAGAGGTCCGAAACGTAGGCGATGTCTCCGGAAGGAGCGAGGGCCATTCCGATCGCCTCCTTGAAGCCCCGGGCGACAACCTCGTGCGATGACAGGCCGACATCGGTGAGACGCGCCCGGTTGAGCGAGTTTCCATCGGGTTCGGCGCCACGATCGGTCCAGTACAGAAAACCGTTCCGATGGTCTATTTCGAGGTCGATGGGTTCGGGCAGATGCTCAAGGAGCACGAGGATGTCGGACCGGTTCCATGGCATTTCGCCTTCGGGAATATCGAGCTTCGCCCGGAAAATCCTTCCGCGTCCGCCTTTGGGCGGTCCTTTCTGGGTCCAGTAGAGATGGCCGCGCGCCCGATCGACCACGATGCCCACGCACTGATTCATTTTGTCACGGGGGATGGGTTCGCCACGGCCACGTTCGACCAGCGTTGTCAGGCCGCTGCCATCCGTGCCCGCGCGCATGACGCGGCCGCCTTCGCGGTCACACCAGTAGAGCATCCTGTGGTCCGGCTCCAGCACCAGTTGCTTCGGGGTATGGATCGTCCCGCCGCCGACCAGTTCGGTCGATCCTGAACCATCCAGCTTGCAGCGCATGATCCTGCCATCCGGCGCGAGGAAATCTTCACCCTCCCGCTCCGCCCCCATGTCCGTCCAGTAGAGAGAGTCCGCCGACACATCGACCTGAATGCCATCGGGATGTCCGGCACCATCGATGTTCAACACGGTCTCCCCCGATGCCAGGTCAATGACGGTCACATGGCCGCCGAAAACGTCGAGCAGGGCCAGTCGCCCCTGTGAAGCACTGTGATTGCTCATGAATATTTTCCTTTCATGTCGCGCATCGAACAGGCGGATGCGCAGGCGCGCGCCGTCAGGGTGAAAGCCACTCCGGCCTGCTCGCTCCCCTGGGCACGAGTGGCGTGGCGTAGAAACCCGGCGTACGCGACATTGTTACCTGATCGGTCACACCCTGATAATGGCCGCATGGTGTCTCTGCCTGGAAAAGTTCGGGATCGAAATATTCGTGCCCGCCAGCCGTTCCCGCCATCGCGGCAGCGTAGGATTTGTCGAAAATGCCCATATGCAGCAGCCAGAGCGACAGGCGCGCCAGTGAGATGCGGATGCGATAACTTCCGCCTTCCACGGCACGCCGACGCAGCGCGGCCGCCACCGCGACACTCGAAATCCAGGACATCGCAAAATCGTTCACGACGAAAATCTCGGTGAGTTTCGGTCTCTCAGGCGTGCCCTCGTGCGTAAAGACGCCGCTCACGCCGCCGGCATTCTGATCGAAGCCGATCCGATCCGCCCAAGGCCCCTTCCAGCCGTAGAGCGACATGTCCACATGGATCAGGCCGGGATTGATCTCCGCCAACTGCTCCGCCGTCAGGTTGTGGCGCGCCAGATAGCCGGGACGACGGTTCGAAAAGAAGATGTCCGCCCCCCGTATCAGTTCCCTGAAGCGCGACATGCCCTCGGCGGCCTTCAGGTCGAGCATCGACGAGCGCATGCCGACATTGGCGCTGTAATAGACGAGGTCGACCTCGAAATCGCCGGGCGTCCATATATTGAGAACGTCCGCGGCGTGATGGGCAAGAGCCCTCCCCAGTCCCGCCCCCGCGATCACATGGCCGACCCCCGTGGCCCGAATGCCGTCCAGCGGCGTTCGGGGCGACGGTTTGAACGGCACGGGATCGCTGTCGCCGATTTTCGTGATCTCGACCAGCGGCATATCCTTGAGATAGGAAAACTGTTCCGTCGCGAGGAATTCGTCGGCGGTGCGAACGAGCGTTGCCTGCAATCCCGCTTCGTTGAATCGTTCCTCCAGAGCGAGGCCGTCATGTTTCCGAACGGCCGCGGCAACCGCCGTCACGCTGTCATTGCAGCCCAGCAATGCGAGCGCCTGGCTCTTCGTCGTCGGATAGATGTTGAGCAATTGTATCCAGCGCTCATCCCGGGTCTGGTACATATAACTCGGCAAGAACGGGTTCACCGGATCGGAGGGCGCGCCGGGCGGATAGCCGTTCAGCAACTCCCACTTCCTGTCATAAAACGGACAAAGCCTGTGCAGCACCGTGCGAAGATCGACGGACAGATCCTGACCTTCCCCGGTCCGAGCCTTCCAGATGCTCGCGAAAGCGACAGCCTTGGCCATCAGCGAAACGCCGGCCATCGTCGCCAAAGGCCATGGGCTCGAAATGATCGGGTCCTTGCCGATGAACGTGACAGTGCCACCCGAATCGCCGGTATCCAGGCCGACGGAGGTCAGAACGTCCTGCAACTCCCGCGCAGGATCAATCGTATCATCCGACGTGAGCGGCGTCGAAAGCGAACGCCGAATCCGGTCTTCGATCGTCATATCCATGATGTGCGCCTCACGCGACAGTGGAAAATTGCAATCAGGGCAGGTCTGCCGCCTTGTCCTTCAGTGCGAGAAGTTGAATCAGAACGTCGTCGCGCTGATTTTCGACATCAGCCACCGCGTGCCCGCCGAGTTCATCCCTGATCCCCTCGACGGCTTCCGCCTTGATTTCCGGCGTGAAGGACGAAAGCGTTCCGAGGTCCGCCCACCATGTTTCAATCGGCGGTCCCAGATGATCGATCACATGGGCGATGCCGCCACTGCCGCCGGACAGATTCAGGTTCATGAACGGCCCCAGGAGCGCCCAGCGCAGACCAGGTCCGTGAGAAATTGCCGCGTCGACATCCGCGACGGACGCAACCCCCTCGTGAACCAGAGAAAAGGCCTCGCGAAAGAGGGCCGCCTGCAACCGGTTCGCCACATGCCCCTTGACCTCGCGCCGGACATGGATCGCCTTCTTGCCGATATCGCGATAGAACCTGAGCGTTCGCTCGATCACCTGAGGCGAGGTTTCCTTGCCGCCGACGACCTCCACCAGCGGAATCAGATGCGGCGGGTTGAACGGATGGCCGAGCACCACGCGCTCCGGATGAATGGCTGCGTCCTGAATGTCCGATATCCGGATACCCGACGTCGAACTCGCGATGATCACGTCCTCGCGAATGGCCGGTGTGATTTCCGCAAGGAGGGTCCGCTTGATATCGACGCGCTCGGGACCGTTCTCCTGAATGAAATCGACATCAGCCATCGCCGTGATGGGGTCGGTGTTGAAACTCAGCCGTTCCATCGACGCCCCCGGTGACAACCCCATCTTGCTGAGCAGAATCCAGTCCCGTGCAACGAGTCGGCGCAGAGTCCGTTCCGCGTCCGGTGCCGGGTCGGTCGCGCTGACGTCGAAGCCGCGCGCCAGAAAATAGGCGGCCCAGCTCGCGCCGATGACACCGCATCCTATGACGCCAATTTTCCGGATCGTATTCATGATTTCGTTCTCTCCCAGGCCACGGAACGGCATCGTCGATGGGGGCCGTCGGGTTTCGTGTCCAAGGAGAAAATAGGGTTTCGTTGCCAGAGTTCCCAAGACTTGATATCTGTATCAGAGATGCTTGAGGGGCATGGATGGAGCTGCGCCATATCCGTTATTTCGTTGCCGTGGCTGATAGCGGCAGCGTGTCCGGCGCGGCACGATCCCAATTGCACACCTCGCAACCCTCTCTCAGCCGCCAACTTCTCGATCTGGAGGAGGGCCTGGGCGTCAAATTGTTCGACCGAAAGTCACGCGGCATCTATCTGACCGACGCCGGTTTCATATTTCTCGAACATTGCCGACAGATTCTCAAACAGGTCGACGACGCAGTTGCCGCGGCCCGAAGTGCCCCCGCAATTCTTCGTGTCGGTATTCTGCCCGGTCTCGAGGATACGGTCCTGCCTCAACTCAATCGGATCGTCGCCAAGTATTCCAGTGAGGCGGAGATGCGGATCACGGGAGCGTCTTCTCCGCGCCTCATCGATGCACTACGCGCCGGCACGATCGACATCGCATTCCTGAGACAGGATGAGGACGCGCCGGACATTCATTTCGACCTGACGGGTCATAACGAGATCGCTCTTTTCCTGTCTGCCGGGCACCCGCTCGCACGGCGGACGGAGATTGGTTATACCGACCTTGTCCGGCAAACCTATGTTTCTGTCGCCCGCCAGTCGGCACCAGCCCTGTGGCGCGCGATCGAAATCTGGGCTCAGCGAAAAAACCTGTCGCTCGAACCGACTCACGAAGCCGGCAATACGGCCTCCGCATTCTCTCTCATACGGGCGGTCAACGGCTTCTCGCTTCTGCCGACATTCACGTCGCAGTTCCTTTTGCCCGGCGTTCTGGTCCGGCAACTCGCGGACGGTCCCGCGGCGTTGCCCCTGATGATCGGGCACCGGCCCAAAAGTCATTCCAGAGCAAGCGCTCTCGTTTCAATCGTGCGGGACAGGTGGGGTCGCGACACGCATCCCGTCGGGCAGCAGGCGTGACCCTCATTGGAATCGCGGACGGGGCATGGCGGATCACGCCCTGCGCGCGCCAGAAAGAGCGGAATATGAAGAAAGAGCGGAATATGATTTTTTATTTTCTGCTTCCTTAGACGCAGCCGCATGCAATCGCCGTCAGGTCGAGCTGACGGCCAGCGACTCGCCGATATGGCGTTTCGGGTGATCGATCACGCTCATGACGAATGTCGCCGCCGTGTGCCATCCCGTTTCATCGCATCCACCAGCGGCTGGGCGAAACCCATCATCCTGTATGGGCCAAGATTCGAGAACACGATATGTACGTCCAGCGGCCTGGTCAGGGCGTCCGTCTCCGTGACTGCCTGAATATCTGATTGCGATCGATGGTGAGGCGACCGGATTGAGGCGGTTTCGAAAAAATGGCGACCTGTTCACGTATTTGTGTATTTTTCTCGACCCGGCAAGGGATGGCGTGGGCGAAGCGAGGACAAGAGACGGCGCGCAGCCACGATTGGCAGCGGCGCCATGAGTGTTGAAAAATCGTGAAATCATACATTGAGGGATTTCCCTCATTTTCTTCCGGATGGAATGGCCTATGCTCCGGTCCATGCCTTATCGGTCCGGCTGATCGTGGCAGGAAGATCCTGGAAATTCACCACGCATCAACCGGTAGCGGCAGGCTTAACAACAGGAGAAGATCCATGAGCGATGAACAACTGAGCCGCGCTCCGGTTCCTGATCGGGCAGAGGACGACGCCTTCTTCCCGTCGGAATACTCCCTGACCAAATACACGTCCTCGAAGACCGATTTCGACGGTACGACCTATCCGAAGCCCTATACGGGCGGAAAGTGGAAGATCCTGATGATCGGGTCTCAGGAGCGTTATCTGATGATGAAGGGCGGCGAGTTCTTCTCGACCGGCAATCATCCGGTCGAAATGCTCCTGCCCATGTACCATCTGGACGCGGCGGGCTTCGAGATCGACGTCGCAACCATTTCCGGCGATCCGGTGAAGTTCGAGTGGTGGGCGTTCCCGCACGAGGACGAGGCCGTCAAGTCGATCTACAAGAAATACGAAAAGCAGCTCAAGGCGCCGAAGAAACTCGCGGACGTGATCGGCGACGGCTTTACGGCCGAGACGCCGTATCTCGGCGTGTTCATCCCTGGCGGCCACGGCGTGCTCAACGGTGTCCCGTTCAGCAGGCAGGTCGGTGACATCCTGCACTGGGCGCAGGCCAACGAGCGTTTCACGATCTCGCTCTGCCACGGCCCGGCCAGCCTTCTGGCCACGGCGGTCGATGGCGGCAAGTTCGCCTATGAAGGGTATGAGATGTGCGTGTTCCCGGACACGCTGGACACCGGGGCGAATATCGAGATCGGCTACATTCCCGGCCCGATGGCGTGGCTGGTGGGTGAAAACCTTCGCAAGTACAATGTAAAGATCCTCAACACGGGCATCACCGGCCAGGTGCATCGCGATCGTCACCTGCTGACTGGCGACAGTCCGCTTGCGTCGAACAATCTCGGCAAACTCGCGGCCACGGCGTTGCTAGAAGCCGTCAATAAATAAGCCGGAGCCGCGCGCGGTCGCACGGGATGTCATACACCCTGCAACCGCGTGACGTTCCTGTTCTACCGAGAACGGATCCTGTTTGGATGTATGCCGTCAGACAGGTGAAGATGCTCGTAAAAACAACAAACCGGATTATTTCCGCCGAACCTGTGTCCGGTGGAAATACGCCCGGACGTTCGGTCGCGTTACGGCTCCCGATATTGGCGCCGACCTGTCGCGCCTTGTCGAATGCCTTGTGAGCCAGACTCATGCCGCATGTCCTGTCCTGAAAGAGAAACAGATGTCCCGTGCCTGGACACTCGTCTCCCGTCCCAAGGGCTCTCCGACCATGGAGAATTTCGCCTTGCGGGAAACACCCGACCAGCCGTTGAACGACGGCGAGATCAGGGTGGCCAACAGCTTCTTCTCCGTCGATCCCTACATGCGCCCGCGCATGGACGAGGGGGAGGACAGCTACATCGCGCCGTTCGCGCTGAACGCGCCCATGACGGGCGCCGCCGTCGGTCGGGTGGTCGAAACACGCTCGGACCGTTTCAAGGTCGGCGATCGGGTCAGCCACTTCCTGGGCTGGCGGGATCGCGCGACCCTGAGGGCCGAAGATGCCCTCTCGTTGCCGGACGGCGAGCTGAAGGATGAATCCTTCCTTGATGTGCTGGGCGCCATCGGGATGACGGCCTATTTCGGGCTGTTCGACGTCGCCGAAGCCAAACCGGGCGATGTCGTGTTCGTGTCGGCCGCCGCGGGGGCCGTCGGGTCGTTGGTGGTGCAGATCGCCAAGCTGCGCGGCATGACCGTCATCGGCTCGGCTGGCGGCACGGAGAAATGCGACTTCGTGCGCGGCCTGGGTGCTGATCATGTCATCGATTACAAGTCGCCCGGCCCGTTCGAGGACAAGCTGCGCGCGGCGGCTCCTGACGGTCTGGACGTGTATTTCGACAATGTCGGCGGCGAACAGCTCGACGCGGCGATGGGAATCGCGAATCGTGATGCCCGTTTCGCGATCTGCGGCATGATCGGGATGTACAACTCCGACGCACCGATCGGGTTCTCGAACCTGTTCCGGGTCATTTCCAAACGCCTGCAGATTCGTGGCTTTATCAACAGTGATTTCATGGCGCGCCGCAGTGAGTGTCTGGCGCAAATGGGATACTGGGTGTCCAAGGGCCTGATCCAGAGCCGCTACACGACCTTCGAGGGTCTCGAGAGCGGACCGGAGGCATTCTTCTCGCTGTTCAGCGGCGGCAATACCGGCAAGGCGCTTGTGCATGTGGGCGGGTAACGCCCGATAGTTCTGATGGAGGCGATTCAAATGTCACTCACCACCACCGTCGAGACGTTCTTCGAGGCCTATCGCCGACAGGATATCGACGCCATGCTCGCGTGTTTCTCGGACGGCGGGACCATTCACTACGTCCCCGTCGGTCTCGACGGCTCCGCGCGTCAGCAGGGCGTTGCCATCTGGACCGGGCTGATAAACGTCTTCCCCGACCTGACGAACAGGATCATGGCCCTTTATGCTGGTGATGACGGCCGTTCCGTGACAGTTGAGATCATGATTTCGGGTACGCAGGCGAAGGACGGATTCGACATTCCCAATCTGGGCAAGCGATTCGAACTGCCGCACGCCTTCATCGTCACCGGCAGCCCTGACGGCGGCATCGATCGCATGACGGCATACTGGGACAATGCCGCGTGGTTTACGATGCTGGGCAAGACCACTCTGGCCTGATGTCGTTTGGGAAGGTAACGGGAAGATGAGGGAAACCGGTCGCACCGGTCGCCGGGGAGGCCGGACATGACAGGCTCGATTGCCGAAACGGCGTTTGCGACCGCGACCCTGGTCGCGAAAGCCGAAACGCAGGAAACCGTCGAGGATGCCATCCGGTCGTTCGGGCGCATGCTTGGGTATGACCGCTTCGTGCTGTTTGCGGCGTCTTCGGCGCGCGAGGACGTCGTCGATCGCATATACTGGGTCGAGGGCGACTGGTTTGGCGGGGGCAAATCCGTCGATGCCTCCAGCTATGTCCGGCGCTGTCCGGTGACGCATCATATGATCGAGGCACACGCGCCGTTCTTCTGGACCAAGACGTCCGGAGCGTCCGGAGAATGCTACCGCATGGTCCAGACTCCGACCGGAGAGGGCATCCATGGCATTCAGATCCCGATCTTCGGGCCGCTTGGCCTCGAAGGCGCCATGAGCCTGGGGGGGACGCGGATCGACGCTTCGGTCACGGCGCGCCTCGCCCTTTCCCTGGTCGCCGACACCGCATTCTCGACCGTGCGCGGGCTGCTTGACGGCCCGAGCGAGAATAGTGCGGTCCGTCTTTCGGAACGGGAGCGCGAAGTGCTGTCCTGGACTGCGGCGGGACGCCGTCAGATCGATATCGCGGCAATCCTCGGGCTTTCGGAACGCACAGTCGAAAACCATCTGCGACGTATCCGTAAACGGCTTGGCGCATCGACCACGGCCCAGGCTATCCGCACGGCCATACAGAGTGGCGATATCGAGAGCTGAAGGCCGGATCGTTTTCCGTCGTGGCTTCCGGTCGAAGAGCCGCATAAGGATGGAGCGACAGTGCCGCCGCAGCACGCCCGGAGCCTCGATGGCCGCCACGGATCTCTTTGAATTTCTCCTCCTTCTTCTGATCATCGCCCTGGAGGTCGTGGCTCAGCGGCTGCGGCTTCCATCGTCGATCGCGCTGATCGCAGGGGGAACGGCTCTGGCCATGATCCCCGGCCCCCGTATCGAAATGCCGCCCGAACTTGCTCTGATCCTCTTCATGCCGCCGCCCCGACGCCGTCGTCGCGCGGGCCGCGTGCAGGCGCAGTTGCAGGGCGAGAGCCTTCTGAACGATGCGGCCAGCCTGATGCTGGTTCGCGTGGCTGTGGTCGCGCCGATCTCGCATCGCTTCAGCATCGGGACAGCGATGCAGACCTTTTCGATGCTCACGGCTGGCGGCGTGGCGGTGGGACTGGTGATCGGTCTGACGGCGATCCGCATCTATCCGCGCCTGCGGGATACCTCCCTCGTCGTGCTGACCTCCCTGCTGGTTTCGTGGGGATCCTACATTATCCATGAGCGGCTCGAAGTTTCCGGCGTACTGGCGACCATCACGACCGGCATGCTGATCGGATGGCACCAGCACAAGGTCTTTTCCGCTTCGATGCGACCGCACATCGTGTCGTTCTGGAAAGTCGTGGTCTTCCTGATGGAAGCGGCCGTGTTCATGCAGATCGGATTCTCGCTGCGTGAGATCACGATGCGGATCGGCAGCCTGCCTGGCGTCTGGGCGCTTTACGGCGTGCCTGTGTGCGGGACACTGGCGGCGATCTTTCTCGCGCGTTTCCTGTGGGTCTACGGTGCGATCCCGGTAACCCGTGCATGCGCCGCACTCACCGGCCGCCCCATGCCCCTCCATCCTGGCGGGATGCGTTCATCGTGAACTGGGTCGGAATGCGCGGCGTGATGACGATCGCAATCGCCCTGGCGCTGCCCGATGCCATGCCCGGCCGCTCCCTGATCGTCGTCGCCGCATTCACGACCGTGATGGTCACCGTCGTGCTGCAAGGCACCTCGCTTGGATGGATCATTTCCCTGCTCGGCTCGGGCGCGCGTTCGGAGCAGGCTGCCCTCATGACGCGCGCGGAAATCATGGCGCAGATCACGGAGGCCCAGCGCCTCGCGGCGGAGAGGCTGGAACCGGATGCGGGCGTTTCTCCCGCGCTTCTCGACCAGTTCATGCAACGCGCTCGGCATGCCTGAAGCGTCCCGGGTTTCCCGGAGGCTCCTATCTGTGAGAAGGAGCCATGATGAACATGATGAGCCAGAGATTTTCGCCTGAGGTCCGGGAACGT
>NZ_SLZN01000040.1 GCF_004346035.1 Acidomonas methanolica
TCCAAAGCCAGCCCCCTTCCCGGCTCTCATCTTGAATCAGATCACGCCGCCAAGGGGAATCCCTAACGATTCAGTTCGTGCAGAAAACGCTCTAGTTGCGGAGGAAACGGAAGATGTTGCAGAAAAAGGGCAGGAGATTACCAATCTGGAAAGGCGTCCTCAGTGGGCGCGAGGTTTACGCTCAGACCATCGCGGAACTGCTCCGCAAGGAGCATGGCGACAGCCATCGGGCCGTCAAACAACTCATGCGCCAGACGGATGCAAGCGAGAGAACTGTCAAGCATTGGCTTTCAGGGCAGCACGGGCCGGATACCGTGTATTTCCTGCGCCTCGTAGTTTCTTCGCCTGTAATCCGGGCCTTCGTTCTCGGCCTGATTGAAGGCCCGGCATCGAGGCGAGCGCCTGATCAGGTGGATCGGTATTCTCTGGCGAAAGCAAAAGATGCCTACGCTGCTGGTGAAGCGGCTTTCGAGCCATCAAACCGGGGAAACCGGCAAAATGACCCTGAAGATGACCCTGATCGTGACCCAATAAATGACCCTGAAAGGGTGGAGCTCAATGAGCGGCAGCACTGGTTTCTGACGAAAGTCGCGGAAGGTGACCGATGCGGCGCTACTGAAATCATGGCGACGTGGAAGGTGAGCTTGAAGACGGCGCGGCGGGACATTCGTGGCCTCCAGCAGGCGAAGCTACTGGTGTATGTCGGCTCTCGACGCAAAGGGCGGTATCGTCGAACTCACGGGCAATGAGTTTAGGTACCGGCAAGCGTGGCTTCGACTATAGTGCGATCTGTTTCTCGATCTTCACCAGCTCGGCCTTCCAGGCATCGCCATTGGTCTGGCGTTCCCGGTTCAGCCAGTTCGTCTCCTCTGCGCAATCCTATCGATTGAATTGTGATTGACACATGTATGACCCTGAAAGAACCAACACATATAACAATAGATCGTAGCCCAGTGGCCACCGCAGTCGGACGGCTGGCATAATATGGCCAATGTTATTGAGCAAAACGCGCCAGTCGCCGCCGCACCTCATTTGCGGGCAATCTACATCGAGGATGGGCGAATAGGCTGCTTAGGCCTCCATGTAGGCGATCGAAGCCTACATGATTGCCGTCCGCAAGTTGGTCGAAAATCCAGAGAACACCGTGCATATCGACCTGCTCGGCGACCGCCAGTTCGCGTAGCGTGCCGTCGCCGGTCAGCAGTCCCCAACCCCGGGACTCGGCGATGGCGAACGCGAAGGTATCCGGAACCGAGAGCCGGCTATGCTGACGATTGACGGCGGTCGCGCGTCGCAACTCGACGGGTGTAAGCTCTTCTATTCGCAAGCCTAGCTCTATCAGCCTGTCGCCGAGTTCACCGGCAAGCTCCCTCGCGTAAAGGAGATCAGGCACGGTAAACTCGAACGGCAGGAGAAACATCGCCTCAAGCAGGGCAGCCCTTTCGAGGTCTATCAGGACCGATGTATCTGAAACGAGAATGGTCACAGGTCAAACCGCCACCTGATCCAGTCGCTTGTCAAGCTCGCGCACGGAAATGCCAAGAAGTTCGGCCGCCCGCGACTCCCCGATGACACCTTCGGCAAGCGCGCGGTAGCATAGACGCTCGAAGCGATGCGGTTCCTCCATTTCAGGAGCCAAGCTCTCCGGCTCCTCATATGGAGCAGTCCGCCATCCCCGTTCGGCAAATATCTTGAACAGTCGAGCGCAGGCTGACTGGTTGATGATGCCGAGATCCTTGCAGCGGTAGGCGAGCGCCTGAATGCTCACACCAAAGCGTTTTTTCAGAGCGACCAGTTCGCCGATACTGATCGACGAGCGGTGGGCGCCAACTTCCGCGCGCAGAACGTCGGCCGGTATCAGGAAAGCCCCAGCGAACCGATGCGCGGCCTTCTCCTCATCAACCCCATCCGAGGGGGCGATGACCATGTGGCCGAGTTCATGAGCCAGATTGAACCTTTTTCGCTCGGACCACGTACTCCGCTTGACCACGATCACGCGCGCGGCGTCCCGCTCCTTGCGGCGCACTTTGGCGGCAAGGCCATCGACATTGTCGAGGTCGAGCGAGAGTACCTTGATCCCACGCTCTTCCAGAAGCTCGGCAAGCTGAGGGATTGGATCATTGCCAAGACCCCAATCCTCACGAACGGAGCGGGCGGCGTCCTCCGCATCGCGAATCTCGGCGACCGGATGCGGCGCGCTACGCGGCTGTTCCCATTCGACGCTTCGCATATGAAGCAGGTCTTCCACGGCCAGATAGCGCTCCAGCATATGTATGGCGTGCGCCTCCAGGGCAGCCTCCTCCTTTGAGGACGTGCCGACCTTCTTTCGAAAATCCACACCCTCTAGCGAAAGTTCGTCCTCGCTCAGCAGGTATTCCTCCGAAACGTGGAGCGCCTTGGCGAGCGTGATCAGGACGCGCGAACTCGGCATATCCTCGTTTCGCTCGTATTTACCAATGGCCTGAGCGGAGACGACTCCATCCATCGCATCGGCAAGCGCGCGCAGAGAGAGGCCTGACGCGGATCGCGCGACCTTGAGCTTATTTCCGATCATGGCGGTCTCCTTGCGGTGTTCGGTTTCCATGTTTATGATATGGGATCAATTTTGTAAACTGAAACTTCTTGAAATAGCGTTTATTGCTCCCCATCTGGATGGCTATAGTCGGAAAGTCGATAATTTTGTAAACCGTTTGCGTCGATGCGGGGGCTGGCCTGTTCCCGGTCGTTTCGATCAGCATCAGGCCCGCAGGAACGATCATGGCTCTCACCAATACCGAGCTTCGCAACTACGACAGCAATGTGCTCCGCCTGCCGGCGGACAAACGCAAGGAATATCATGCGCAGGTCGATCGGCTGATCGATGTGTTGCGTAAGAGCGTCAAGGACAAGACCGAGATCAAGATCACCAAGGTTGTGAAGGCGGGGTCATTCGCCAAATTCACGATCCTGCGCAAGACGACCTATGATCCCGTCGATGTTGATGTCGTTTTTTACATCTCGGGGCGGGATGCCAGCAAGGAAACGCTCGATAGCCTCAGTGCAACGATCTACGATCTGCTGATCAAGATTTACCCCAACAAATCGGTCGAAGATTTCGAGATCCAGCGCAAAGCGGCAACCGTGACCTTCGTCGGCACGGGATTGAGCGTCGACATCGTGCCGGTGATCGAGGACGAGAACCGTCCGGGCTATGGCTGGCAGTTCGACATTCATGACGGCTCGAAGATCCAGACCTGCGCCCCCTGCCAGATCCAATTCGTGCGCGACCGCAAGAACCACGACGGTGATTTCCGCACCTTGGTTCGCATGGCCAAGAAATGGCGCAACTATGCGGAGATCAAGCCGCTCAAGTCCTTCGCCATCGAACTCATCATGGCACACGTACTCGCCATTCAGGGTAAGGATGGCAGCATCGAACAGCGCTTCCGTAACTTCCTTCTCTACATCGCGCAGAGCGGCCTCAAGGAGCAGATCAGCTTTCCGGAGAACACGCTGCCGCTTGGCACCTTTTCCGACCCGGTGGTGATTTTCGATCCCGTCTATAGCCTGAATAACGTCACCAGCCGGATTTCCGAGGCGGAGCGGCAGGAGATCGTCGCGGCGGCGCAGGAGGCCTGGGAGACAGTAAACTTTGCATCGGTCGAGGACGACGATGCGGTCTGGAAAGAAGTCTTCGGGCCGGGTTTCAAGGTGGAGGATTGACATGAGCCAGACGAGAACGGCTTCGGCCACCTATACGACGACGGATATTGAGAACGTGGCGCGGCGAGTGCGGGCTGACCTCGCGATGATCGCCGACAGCACTGGCGCATGGACGCCGCAGAAAGCCGCCGACTATGCCCACGATATCGAGGTGCTCGCCAAGGCGGGCTATCTCGCATGGGTTGATGTGACCTTGCTTCAATATGGCGTCGAACTGAAAGCCGTTCGCTTCGATGTCGATACCGATGCGGGAACGTTGAGCACCAGCCGTCCGGGCGGGGTGTTGTGGCCTCGTGTGAACGGCGCCGATCTGCGGATCGTCATCAGCTACACCGATGCCTATACAAGCGCGGCGCGTGAAGCGACACGTGGCAAACTCAGAATCGGCTGGACTCCAACGAGCGCCGATACCAGCCATTCTGGCCTCAGTTCATCCGGAGGTCGCAACTATGTCAGCAGTACTTACGGGATGCAGAGGAAGGATTGGGCCGCATGAGCCAGGCGAGCATTTTTGACAGCGAAATCGCGCTTCCGAGCGATACCCTAGCCAAGCGCGAGAAAACGCTGCTCGGCTTCGATCAGCGCTACCTCCGCGTTCACGATCAGCTTCGTCTCCTGCTGAATGTCGGCGCGCTCGGCGAGTGGAACAGGAAACATCATGGCGGCAAGCTTGTGCTGTGCGATCTCGCCGCCGAGCAATATCCGCTGGTGATTTTCCACGGGGATGTCGGCACCGGCAAGACGGCTATGGCGGAATGCATCGCTAACCGCCTAGTGGCCGAGGCACGCAGTTCGGATTCGATACTGTTCAAGCTGTCGAACCGGGTGCGCGGCAACGGCATGGTTGGCGAGATGGGCACCCTGATCGCCGAAGCCTTCCGGAAGGTCGCGCAGTCGGCCGGAAAAACCCGGCGCGCGATCCTGATCATCGATGAAGGCGACAGCTTGGCGGCGTCCCGCGCGCAGGATCACAGCCATCATGAAGACAAGGTGGCGGTGAACACGCTGATCCAGGGAATCGACGATCTCAGGCAGTATGGCGGGCGGGTCGTCGTGATCCTCTGCACCAACCGCCTGTCGGTCCTCGACCCGGCCTTGCGTCGGCGTGCTGCTATCATCGAGATGTTCGCCCGCCCCAGCGATTCTGAACGCCGGCAGCTTTTCCAGATGGACCTTGCCGGTCTCGGACTTGCGCAGCCGCAACTCGGCGAGTTGACGCGGCTGACCGGCGCGCGGGATCGCCATCCATCCTGGACATACTCGGACATTCGCACCCGGCTCTATCCTGCGGCACTTGCCAGGGCCTATCCTGACCGGCCCTTAAGCTTCGAGGACCTGACGACGGTAGCCTCCACCCTTCATGCGTCTCCTGTCATGGAGGACAAATAATGGCCCGGTCTCCTCTGTACGGACGGCGCATCCACATTTCCGGCAGTGTCGTAAACGATCTGACGCTCGCACCGACGGCCGATGTTGAGGCCGCACGCGAACTGATCGCCCTGCTGGTCAAGGAACTGGTCAAACGTGGCGCCAACTTCGCCATTCCCGTCGATGCTGAACCCAAGCGGGACGTCGATGGGCTGCCTGTCTGCTTCGACTGGCTGGTCTGGAAAACGGTGAAGGACAGTCTCATCCATCGACCCCAGAATGTGCCGGGGCCGTTCATTGTCGCCGTGCAGCACCACAAGACCGAGGAGCAGATACCCGAAGAATATCTCGATCTGTGGGACGAGCTTCGAGCTTCGCAACTGATCAAGATCGAGAGCGCAGCCTATTGGAACATGAACAGCAAGCGCATGGAGGCGCAGGCGCGTTTTGGTGACGTGCTGATTGCACTCGGCGGCGACGAAGGGGTTTTATACCTAGCGAACCTCTACCACGATGCCGACAAGCCTATCGTACCCTTGAACGTTCCGATCGGGGCTGAAACGAAGGGTGCGCGCCGGCTCTACGCCTTCGGTCTCGCAAGTGCTCAAACGCGCCGCCTGTTCCAAATTGCCGATGACGGCGATGCGCATGACTGGATCAACCGCATCGGCTTCCCGAAACGGCAGAGCATTCCAGATCGCGTGTCAGCCGTGATCGATCTGCTCGAATCTCTCGACCGCCCCAAGGCGTTCGCCGTGCGCCTCTTGAACCCCGACCATGAGGACTACGCGAGTGTGCAGGATTTTTTTGGCGTGGTGGCGAAGCCGGTGCTCGAGGATGAACTCGGATACCGTCTGATCGTTATCGACGGACGGCAAACCTATGATCATGCGCGGATCGATCAGGAAATATTCGCCAAGCTCCATCGTAGCAGCGTTGTCCTTGCCGACATTACCGGTGCCCGGCCAAACTGCTTTCTTGAACTGGGTTATGCGTTGGGACGCGGTCTGCCGACCATGGTCACCGCGCGAGAGGGTGCGAACCTGCCGTTCGACATTGCGACCTTTGCCGGTCATCACTGGAAGACCGCTGGCGGTGTTGATGAGCGCAGGCGCGCCTTCCGGGAGCATTGGAACGCCATTCGCAATCGCCCGACGCTCGTTCCAACGGAGCCTTTGATCTCATGACCAACCCCCGCGAAATATTCGTCTCGGTCGATGTCGAGACGTCAGGCCCAATTCCCGGCGAGTATAGCCTGCTGTCGATCGGTGCCTGCTCCGTCTTCGATCCGGACAACGGCTTCACCGTGGAGGTCAAACCCATCAACGACAAGTTCGACGCGAAGGCGCTGGAGGTTACTGGGCTTTCGATGAAAGACATTAGCCAGCGGGGGCTCGATCCCGCAGCAGCGATGAAGGCATTCTCGGACTGGCTGGCGACGTTGGCTCATCCGGGTGAAACGCTCGTCTTCGTCGGGTTCAATGCGCCGTTCGATTGGTCTTTCGTGAACTACTACTTTCATCGCTTCACGGGTGAAAACCCGTTCGGATTCACAGCTTTGGACATCAAGGCGCTGTACATGGGAGCGACGCGCTGTTCTTGGAGCGATACGCGCTCCAGCAAGATCGCGGAACATCTCAAGCCCGATCTTTCTGGTACACACGAAGCTTTGCGAGATGCTCAATATCAAGCGGAGATATTTCGTTTGATATGGCGTGACCTCATGAGCTCACTTTAAGCTGTAGTCTGTCGAGTTCCTCTCGCATTGCTTTTGTTGCAACGATCTGGTGTAAACTTCTTCCATGAATTTTGTTCATATCACCATTTCTGCCCGCTTGGCCCACGGTGATCTCGTCGCCGCCGACGCCGCCCTTGAAACCGGCCCTACCGATGACGGCGTCCGGCTTATTCTGGTGAAACAGCTCCTGGTGTCCTGCGCGAACGTCACCGATCTCGAACTGATCTGTCGTGCACTCTACAAGGATCATCCGGCGATTTCCGAGATCATCACGCCCCATCGGCGCAGCTTCGAATTCGCCAAGTACATCCGGAACATCGCGGTTGGTCACGTCAACCCCGCGCTCAGTCAGAAGACCCTCGAATGGCGGCCCGAGCTCAATGCCGTTCTGACGCAACCTGGCGCGCCGGCCGAGGCGTTTCTGGGCTACGCGGTGTTGGAGAGTGCGATCAACACCTTCGTGGATGGCGAACGGCACCGTATCTTTGACAGCGATACCGACCTGGCTTACCCGCCAGACCTGACCCGATTCCTCAATTTCCTAGGGTCGACCGTGCATGTCGGGATCGCTTACTGCGCTGCGGTGGCCGCCGCTGCGCTCGAGCATGCCAACCTGCCCGACTTCAACGAGAACTGGCTGGAGTTGTCCGCGAAAGCGGGCGCCACTGATTTCGCCTTCATTACGCGCAAGGGTTAGTGATGGCTGACGATTTGGACCACCTCGACGACCTGCCGAAGCGTGATGCCAATCATGTCACGGAGGAGAAGGCGGAAACGGCCTTCCAGGCACGCCTAGCGGCGAGTGGTCGCTTCATCCTCCAACGCGCCGACCGCAAGGACTATGGAACGGACTGTGAGATAGAAGTCGTCAATCAGGAGCAGGCCACCAACATCAGGGTCCACGTGCAGCTCAAAGGGACCGAACGCCCGCTCAACGCGGATGCCTCTCTCAGCATTGAGGTCAGCCGCTCGAATCTGAATTACCTGCTCATGCACCCGCACAGCTTCTACGCCGCTTATCATATCCCGACGTCGTCGTTGCGCATCTGCCCAGCGGAGACTGTTCTCCACCAATACGAGCACGCGGGAAAAAATTGGACCCACCAGCAATCGCTCACCGTCAATTTCACTGACGAACTGACGAACGCGCGGCTGGATCGGCTGGCCACTATGGCTAGATCCGCGGCGCGGGCGGCGCGCGATCGTCGGATCGAGCAGACCCTGGCGGCGCCTAGCGACGTTGCTGGCCTCGTTCGGCATGGTATTCCGGATATCCATGTTCCGGACGATCCGGCCGTGGCTAGCCAACTCCTTGCGCACCTCTACGATCAGGACGCCGACACAGTGATCAGTGCGGCCTTCGATCGATTCGCAGCAGTGCTCGGGGTGGGCAACGAACCCATGGGCCCCGCTTACATGGCTGAGGTCAACCTGGGGATGGCGGGGTTAAGTCGGTCGCGCGCCCGGATCGAAGACGCCGTGAAGTTTTTCAGGAATCAGCTCGACTTGGGCCGCTACGAGCCGGGCAGCCTTCACTACACGATCGGCAACGCCTTCTCGGCGCTCGGCCAAGAGGAAGACGCCAAGGCCGCCTATGAGGCGGCTCTCGCCGATCACGCGTTCGCCAATACGCCGGAACTGGCATCCAAAGGCCATAAGAACATCGGGACGAGCTTTGAGCGGCTCGGAGATGAGAAGCGAGCAGTTGAGCACTATCGCGAAGCCTTGCGGCTGAGCCCGCACCTTCCTGAAGCTCACAATGCCTTGGCCCAATTCTACGTGCGCCACGGCGAGTGGAAGCACGCCCTCGCGCATCTGGATCAGGCCGTCTTCACCGACCCTACGCGCGCCAAGGCGGCCGGCGTTGCAGGGTGGAGAGCCAACGTGCTCTTCAACATGGGAGAGGGGAGCGCGGCGTTCCGTGAGATCAATGGCCTCCTTGTCCAGGCTGACTGCGAGCCATGGATCTGGCCGTTTTTCGCACGGCTGGTGGCGAGCTTCGGTCGGACAACGGCGGAGAACGCGCGCCAAGCGCTGGGCTTCTGGCACCGCTATGTCGGCGCCCACCCCGACACCTCCGGAGGCCGTCGCGAGCTACTGTTGGCGACCTTGTACCTGCGAGCGGAGGGAGAGGATGTTCGCCGGACCTACGCGGAGTTCCGCGCCGAGTTCGATCGCCAAATCGAGCACGTCGACGACAAGGATGAAGTCGCCTTCTTATGGGATCGCCTTGGGCACTGGGCGCAAGATGAAGCGGACTGGGCCGAGGCCGAGTTCTGTTTTCGGAAGGCCTACGATCTGGCGGGCGGTCACTACGGCTACTGTCTCGGGACCGCCCTCAACTTTCTCGGTCGGTTTGAAGAGAGCCTGCCAATCTTGCGCGAACAGGCCGAGCGCATCCAGCCTGACGCCATGAGCTGGTTTCAGCTCGGCGCGGCCTACGGCGATCTTGGCCAGTCCGCGCAGGCCATCGACGCCTATGAGAAGGCTCTCGCGCTGGATCCCGATTACGACTTGGCGATGTTCAATCTCGGCGGCGCTCACTGGAACAGGGGGGAGAAGATTGAGGCTTTGGCAATTTGGACGACGGCCATCGACCGCTTCCCAGATCACGAGCTCGCTGCGAAACTCCGAAGTGATATGCCGGCCTTCTTCCCACCTCACCAAGATTAACGAAGCCTACCTACATAGGAGTATGTAGCGTAGAAACGGCGGCGTACCTGCATGTGCCCTGTTGATCGGGCATGCGGAACCATCCTCGCAACCCAAACGCCTCTTAATGAGCTATCCGATTGATGATAAAGGAAATAGATGCTCATCTTGTGCGGCAATCGGCGGTATTTGCAGGACCGCGCGAGATTCGAATGTATTCGTGGAAACCGTCCAACTGGCGTAGGTTAAACTGACACCTCAAGGGAATGGCGGTCTCGTAGGCTGCGAGCCCCCGCAACCATCTGAACTTGCGATGCCAACGCATCACGAACCCCAGTCCGGAAACGGGCTGGGGTTTTCGTTTGTCCGCTGCCCGACGCCACCGTCAGGATGCCGGCAAGATCGCCCCGGACATCGATCTGGAGTCCTTTGTCGGAAGGTGTGAGAATGATCGCCTCGATCAGCGAGCGGATCACCTCGGCTGCCTCCTGGCGCTTCTCGTCCAGTTCAGAATGCAGCATATCGTGCAGGCGCGCGAGCTGCCGGTGGTAGAACTCCGCCATCTGCGGATGGAGCAGGGGAGGCGGCGCTTCGGCGGTGGCGAGGAATTCCTTGAGTTCTGCCTTGCGGGCTTCGAGCTTCGATCCGCGTTCCTTGACGGTTTCGATCGAGATCGCTTCTGAAAGATAAAGATCCATCAGGCGCTGGATGTCGCGTTCCACCCGCTTCAGTTCCGCCTCTGATGCGCCGATGTCGGCGGAGGCTTCCATACGCAGCCGGTTCATCTCGGTGGTGAAGGCTGTGCAGAACTCGGCGAACAGGTCCGGATCCATGAGGTGGTGACGCAGGGCGTCGAGCACGCGTCGTTCCAGTTCTTCCCGGCGCATATTGGTCCGGTTGTCGCAGGTGCCCTTGTTGCGTGCTGTCGAGCAGCCGAGTAGTGCGCCGGAGATCATGGAATAGCCGCCACCGCAGCAGCCGCATTTGCTCAGACCGGAGAAGAGATAGCGGGGTCGGCGCTTCTCGCGGAAATGGTCGGGCGATGACGTGTCACGTGTGTCCCGGCTGGCACTGACGCTGGCCTGCCGCGCCTTGACCGCATCCCACAACTCCTGATCGACGATCCGCAGGTCTTGCACCTCCTGGATCACCCATTCGGATTCCGGGTTCATCCGTGCCTGGCGCTTGCCGGTGTCGGGATCCTTGATGAAGCGCTGGCGGTTCCAGACCAATTTTCCGACATACATCTCATTGTTGAGGATGCCGGTACCGCGCGCCCGGTTGCCGGTGATGGTCGAGAAGCCCCAAGCACCGCTGCCTGGGGCTGAGATGCCTTCGTCGTTGAGACGGAAGGCGATGGCGCGCGGTCCCAGCCCGGATGCGAAGTCGCGAAAGATGCGACGGACCACGTCGGCTTCCGTTGGATTGATGGTGCGGTCGCCCCGGATGGGCTCGCCATTGGCGTCGAGCCTGCGCACAACATCATAACCATAGGCGTTCCCGCCGCCGGATTTGCCCTGTTCCACCCGCTCGCGCAGGCCGCGATGCGTCTTCTCGGCTAGATCTTTCAGAAACAGGGCGTTCATCGTGCCCTTGAGGCCGACGTGAAGGTGGGACACCTCGCCCTCAGAGAGGGTGACAATCCGCACACCGGCATAGTTCATGCGCTTGAAGACGCCAGCGATATCTTCCTGGTCGCGGGAGAGGCGATCCATCGCCTCGGCCAGCACGATCGCAAAGCGCCCGCGCTGTGCATCCGCGATCAGCGCCTGGATGCCGGGTCGCATCAGCGATGCGCCAGAAATGGCGTGGTCGGTATACTCCTCGACGATGGTCCAGCCCTGTTTCTCCGCGTGGGTGCGGCAGACGCGAAGCTGGTCGGCGATCGAAGCGTCGCGCTGGTTATCGGAGGAATAGCGGGCGTAGAGCGCGACCTTCATGACGAGGCATCCCTTACGGTCCGGAGCGGCGGCGCTCCTGTTGTTGCGACCGGAACCAGTCCCGTGCCGCCCGACGGGCCATGAGGCGGGCGAGCGCCACGAGACGCGGGTCAGGGGTATTGGGGCGTAGGACGAGCCGTAATTCGGGTTCGGGTGGCCGATACGCCGGGGCAATCGACTGGCTGGGTCTGTCCGTCATCGTTGCTCTCTTCCGACCGTATGGCAAGGAAAACAGACACACGATCCGGACAGATGGCTGTTATTTCAAAGGAAATCCGCATTATGGAGGATCGTGCATGGGCGTGCTCCAGCGTGCGGAATCGTAGTTATGGGTAGTCCCGGATACAGGCGCGTCGTACAAATACTGGCGTAAGACGGCGTCACGAAAGGGGAGGGTGGATCATGAACGATGTGGGAATGCCGCTCTTCCGACAGCGCGGATGAACGGGCGCGCCTCCGACTCCTCGCCCATGGAGACGCTGGCGGGACTGGTCGAGCGGGTGACGTTCCACAATGCCGAGAACGGCTTCTGCGTTCTGCGGGTGAAGGTGCGGGGGCAGCGCGATCTGGTCACGGTTGTCGGCCATGCCGCCATGATCTCGGCGGGCGAGTTCGTGCAGATGTCGGGGCGCTGGTTCAACGATCATACCCATGGGCTGCAGTTCAAGGCCGAGTTCCTCAAGGCTGTTTTGTCCATTGGCATGGCTTTCCCGAGTTCGTCCCGATCGCAGCCGCGCAGAGACATAGACGCTGCTCCATGCTCATAGATCCATCGCGTTTTAATGGCTCGGCCGAAGTCCTTGCGCGGGCATCGGGTCGCAATCCCTAATCGCCTCTGGCGGGACCCCATATCAAATTTCTTTATACGCAAATCGTCGCATATTTATGTTGCTTTATAAGGTCATATTTTTTATATGACGTCATATGGCAAACAAAACCTTCCCCTCCCCTGTTCAGGTTAAGGCAGCTCGCGCATTGATTGCGTGGACTCAGGCACAATTAGCGGACGAAGCCGGCGTCGCCGTGTCGACGGTGGCTGATTTCGAGCGAGGGGGGCGCACTCCCGTCGCAAATAACGCTCAAGCAATTACATCTGCCTTGGAGCGGCAAGGTATTCGTTTTACCGAGGGTGGTGCAGTAACTGGCAGCACAACACGGCGACCAACATCTTTCGTTGGAGCTGGGCATGTATTGCGCTGGATTACCGCTGAGGACCTTTCGCAATGGGCAGTCCGTCGTGATGGGCCTGCAGCATTGCCCGAGTTGATCAGTCGTTTGCTCGTGGTGAGTTGCGGGCCCATGGCTATACGGTTCCCATCGGATGAAAGTATTCAGCATGCGGGGTGGGATGGCATTTGCGTAGCGACTATTGCAACGCAGTTTGTTCCGGAGGGCCAATCGGTTTGGGAACTCGGTGCCCAACGGCAGAAGATCGCACATAAGGCGGAAGAAGATTACGCTAAACGGTCCGTCAAGCCACTCGGGGTCGTGCCGGCAGAGACCTGCTATATCTTTGTCACTCCACATCGTTGGCCCAAAAAAGACGAATGGGCTGCGGCAAAGCGTGCGGAAGGAGTTTGGCGGGACGTTCGCGTTATTGATGGAGATATGCTTGTTCATTGGCTGGAACTGCATGCCGGGGTGGCGGAATGGTTGGCAGTCCGGATGGGGCGTCGTCCGCAGGGTGTTAGAAGCGTCACCGATGCGTTTGAGGAATGGTCATTGGCGACAAAATTTCCTCTCACATGCGACATCGTGAAAGCTGATCGAGACGAAGAAGCAACCCAAATTCTGCGTTGGCTTTATGCCGAGCCAAGCGTTCTGTCAGTGCAGACCGAAGCCGTCGATGAGGCAATCGCCTTTCTTTACGCCGCGATCGAGCCTTTGCCAGAACGTGAACGCCTCTATTGGCTAAGTCGGACTCTTGTCGCGGATTCTGAGGCAGCCGCCCGCGAACTAGCAGGGTTGAATGCTAAGCTGGTTATCATCTTAAGTGGTGGCGATCCTGGTCTTGCCGCGCGTCTTTCGCGGGAAGGACATCATGTCTTTGTTGCGTTTGGTTCCGATGTCGGGACGCCGACGACAGTAATTCGTCTGCCGCGAGCCTGGCGACACACGATTGAAGTGGCGCTGACTGATGCCGGTCTACCTGAACAGGAAGCTAAGAAGTATGCACAAGCCGCTGGACGAAGCCTCGTAATATTGCGCCGGTTGATGCCAAAAAGCCCCGTTCGTCAACCTGACTGGGCCAAGCCACCTGTGTCGCGCGCCCTTATGGGAGCCGTGCTGGCGGGAGCATGGGATCGAGACAATCCTCTAGATCGCGCAATACTTTCGCGTTTGACGGGACTCGATTACGATGCGTTAGAAGTGGGGATGGTGCCGTTTGCGGCAGCGCTCGACGGACCGATGCGTCGTTCCGGGTCAGTCTGGAAACTCGCATCGCTGCGCGATTCTTGGTTTTTGTTGGCGGACCAAATTACCCCAGCGTTGATGGACCTTTTTATAGCTGTTTTTCGCGAAACCCTGAGTGCAGCTGATCCGGCGTATGACGACCCTGAGCAACGTTGGCGCCTTGATCGCAGCGCTCCGAAGCAAGTCTCGTCTAATCTACGGCGCGGCCTCGGCGAAGCAATGATTGCGCTCGGCGTCTATCCTGAACGCGCTGAGGGTATTCCCAATGCTGCTAGTCTCGCATCGCATGCTGTTGAAACATTGCTGACTCATGCGGACGGACGAGGCTGGTGGGCACTGTCGCGTGATTTTCGACGCCTTGCTGAGGCAGCACCTGATGCTTTCCTTGAGGCTATTGATAAAGCCCTCAAGCTTGGTCCGAGCCCCTTAAAGCCTCTTTTTCGCAGTGACGAGGGGCTGCTTGGCCCCAGCGAGTACCTTTCTGACCTTATGTGGGCATTGGAGATCCTTTGCTGGAGCACTGATTATGTAGGGCGTGCAGCTATGATCCTCGCGCGGCTAGCGGATGTGGATCCTGGTGGACGCATGCAAAACCGCCCATTTGAGAGTCTTACTCGCATTTTTCTGCCATGGCATCCGGAAACTTATGCCTCAGCTACTGAGCGCATTCAGCTTCTTGATCAGATCGTTAGGAAATGGCCAAACGTTGGGTGGAGGCTTCTATGCAGTCTGGCATCGAGGGAGCAAGGTGTCGTTTTCCCGTCAGCCAAGCCTTCATGGCGTGATTTTTCAACGAATGAACCTGAACCCGTCACTTATGGAGAGCTGTATGCGATGTACCGCGCGATCGGAGACCGTTTGCTGGCAGCTGCAGGTAACGAGCCCAGTCATTGGGAGAATCTAATCGGATATTGGTCCAATTTTGAGCCTGAATGGCAAGCGCGCGCCGTCCAGAAACTCCGTGCGGCTGTGGCAATTTTTGATGCGGATGCACAGGTTGCTTTTCGCGATATGCTCCGGGCATTCATAGCCAAGCATGAAGGTTTTTCTGACGCGGATTGGGCGATGAAGGGTGACCAACTGAAGCCGCTAAAGGAAATTTTTGATTTTCTAAAGCCAAAGTGTGCAAAAGAGGAATTCGCGTGGCTGTTTAACGACGGGTATGTCGATCATTCCCCTAATTTGAGCTGGGATGAACATCAAGCTCGGCGCGAACGTAAACAGATTTCTGCAGCGGAGGCGATCATTGCTGAGTCCTCGCTAGAAGAGGTCGTCGATTTCGCCTTATCTATTAGGCAACCAAGCGTGTTCGGGTTCGCGGCGGCTTCCAGCGAAATTGTTGAGGAGCATAAGAATGCCCTCCTTAAGGAAGGATTCCAACGTGGTCTTGCGAATGCTGAACAGTTCAGCCGAGGGCTGTTGTCTGGTCTGCTGAAGCTTCATGGTGAAGAGCCAATGTATGCTCGGTTTCGTTCTGCAATCGACGCGCATCGGCCACTTCATGAACTTCTTGCAATTGCATTTATTCTCCCCCCGGAAATATCTACTTGGTCGTTAGTTGCCGAGGCTGGTGTCGACGTTGAACATCGTTATTGGAGTGGATTAAACAGCCTTGCAATACCTGAGACCGCATCTCTGGATTTCGTTATTGATAAGCTACTCAATGTGAATCGAGGAAAAGCGGCACTACAATTTATTGCCGGGAAAGTACGTATACCTGTGTCGTCGCCGCTGGTTCTCAAGGTATTGCGCCATCCGTCTACAGTCGGGACATCAGGAAACACAGCGGACGAAGATAATAACGGAATGATTTCTTGGTATACTGGAAAGATGTTCGAACGCCTCGATCATGCTGATGATTTCGATAAATCAGAGCTAGTTTTGCTAGAATGGACGTACTTTCAGGCTCTGCGGCATTCTGAGCGGCCACCACGTAGCCTACACAAAGCTCTTGCTGAAGATCCTGAATTTTTTCTTTTTTTGTTCAAGACACTTTATAGTTCGACAAATGAGAATGAGCCGGAATTGACGAGCGATGAGCGTGAACGTGCAAACATTATCGCGTCGCAGGCATTTCACGTCCTCAATGACTGGAAACGTGTGCCAGGCAGCGATGATGATGGTAAGATTGATGCGCCAAAGCTCGCTGCATGGGTGGCTGCTGTCCGTGCGGACTGCGCGGCGTCAGGTCGCGTTCAGATTGGGGACGAAAAGATCGGTGAGATTCTATCTGCGACAGCACGTGTCAAAGACAAACCGTGGCCGCCAGAAGCGATTTGCGACATAATCGAAGATGTTGCCAATGACGACTTAGAACGGGGTTTTATTATAGGCCTCTTCAACCGTCGTGGCGTTACGACACGCATGCCTACGGATGGTGGTGCTCAGGAGCGTGTTTTGGCCCGTCGCTATCGTGATGATGCAAAAGCTCATGCTTTGCTCTGGCCTCGCACGCGGGCTCTTTTGGAAAGGATCGCGTCGCAATATGAAGCGGACGCCAAATTCGAGGATCAAACCGCTGAGCAGGGGGACTGGTGATAAGTTAAGTCGTGTATGAAAATGATAATCGTAATGGAAATGGGTTGCTGAGTTTTTTTAGACGCGTTTTGTAGGTCTCCTAAATTGAACCCGGTCGGGAATATCTAGAGCGTTTTCTGCACGAACTGAATCGTTAGGGATTCCCCTTGGCGGCGTGATCTGATTCAAGATGAGAGCCGGGAAGGGGGCTGGCTTTGGA
>NZ_SLZN01000041.1 GCF_004346035.1 Acidomonas methanolica
CACCTCCCAAACGACGTCAATAACAACGTCGTTAACGACAGGAGATTACCAATCATCCAATCCAATCATAAGGCGGCCCTGAGCGGCCGGTTACGGACGTTCAGGGCTGGCGGGTCAGGATGATCAGATAGACGCCCAGGAGGATCAGGGCCAGCGGAGGGGCGAGCGACGTCACGACCGACGGAATCCCCGCCAGAAGGCCCAGCCTGAGTGCGATCTGCTGGAAGAGGGAATAGGTGATCGCGATCAGGACCCCGCCGCCCATGCGCGCGCCGATGCCCCGCGCGCGGGCCGGGCCGAACAGCAGGGGAGCGGCGAACATGACCAGCCCGATCATGGAGAACGGCAGGGCGGCGCGGCTCCAGAACTCGCTGACATAGAGCGGGTCCGGATGTCCCTGCGCCTCGCGCTCCCGGATGTAGGACAGCAGGGCCGTCGCGGACACCGTGGCGCGCGGGCGTCCGAGGAGCCGCAACTCGCGCAGGCTCGCGATGGGACGCCAGCGCAGCGAGGCGGGATGGCTGGTCCGGAACAGCCCGTCATGGATGTCCTTGACCGTGACGTCCTCCAGGAGCCAGTCCCCATCCGGGCGGACCGACGCATGCGCGGCGTGGATATAGCGTTGCAGCGCATCCGTCCCGCCGAAGCGATAGATATCGATGTCCTCCGGCCGCCTGCCGTCCGCGAGCACGCCGACATGCAGGAACACGCCGTTCTCCACCGTCCAGACGCCGTCCTCGACATCGGCCTCCTCCGTCGCCGCCGCGTGAAGCTGCTGGGCGCGGAACTCGGCCGAGGGCACCACGAACTGGGACAGCACGAGCAGCAACGCCGAAACCGCCGGAACGAGCAGGATCACGGCGCGGAGAATGCGGAATTCCGAAAGGCCCGTCGCGAAGAACGCCGTCAGCTCCTCGTGGCGGGCCATGGCGCCGAGCGCCAGCAGGCAGCCGAACATCATGGCGATGGGGCTGACCTCGATGAGCCGTTGCGGGCTCAGGAGCAGCACATAGGCGAGGGCGTCGCGAACGCCGTAATGCCCCTTGCCGACATGGGCCAGCTCGCCGACGAAATCGAGCAGGGTGAACAGCGCCGTGAGCGCGGCGGCGACCGTGCCGAAGCCGCGCAGCGTCGCCTTCTGGATATAGAAGGTCGCCAGATCGGGACGCAGCGCGTCCCGCAGGGAGTCGGTCCGCCGCGCCATGGGGTTAGCGGCGCTCCAGTATGCGGCGGGAGAAGAGCCAGGCGGCCAGGACGGAGAGCAGCGCGGGCGCCCACCAGATGCCCGGAACCGCGCCGATCTGCCCGTGCTGCACGCTCGTCCGCGCCGCCGTGAGCGCGATGTAATAGATGAAATACACGCCGAGCGCGGTTCCCACGCGGCCGAAGCGTTCCTGACGCGGGCTGCCTCGTCCGAGCGCTACGGCCAGCACACTCAGGATGAGGGTCGAGATCGCCGTCGAGAAGCGCCATTGCCGCTCGGAGATGTCTTCCGGCGTCGTGGAGCCCATCAGGGTCCGGGTCGGCGTGGCGACCGCGTTCCGGTCGGGCATCGCGTCGCCGTGGCGCGTCGGGTCCTCGGTCGCGGAGGCAAGCGACAGGACCCGGTCCGGCAGGCCGTCCTGCTGCGCGATGTCATAGACATGCGCGTTCTCCAGCCGGATGAGCGGGCCGCCGGGCGTTCCCGAGGACGCGTTCCGCATCGCGTAGCCGATCTGCGCCGAGACCACGCGCATATAGCCGTCGTCGAGACGCTGCATCATGAAGATATGGCGCGCCGGGCCGTGCCCTCTCATCCGGCTGTCGAGATGGATCACGCGCTTGCCGTCCTGGGTGATGTAGAACGTGCCTCCGGCCAGCGCGTCCGTGTTCAGCGTCAGGGTCGACCGATAGGCCAGCTCATGCAGCCGCTCATAGGCCCAGGGCCGCACGACGAGCGAGAGAAACCCCACCAGCACCGCGCAGGCCCCCGCCGGCACAAGCACGGCGCGCAGGACCATCCAGGGCGTGACGCGCAGGGACCAGATCGCCGCGAATTCGCTCGTTTCGTAGAGACGGCCGAAGGCGAGCACGATCGAAAGATAGAGCGCGATCGGCACGAGCATCTCGAGCGCGATCAGCACGCGCAGCCCGATCATCGCCGCGATCGAGCCCGAGGCGAGGAGCCCGTTCGCCGCCTCGCCCATCAGATCGACGGCGCCGTAACTCGCGAAGAGCGCCGCACAGGTGCCCAGCACCGCCAGCAGCGGACGCAGGATGGCGACGATCAGGTAACGGTCGAGAATCGCCGGACCATGGGGGGAGAAAAGACCGGGGGCCAGCCTCCACCGTCGCGCCCGCCCCATGTGTCCCGCTTGCGTCATCGCCGGATGAACTGTTCTTCCCACTGCAAACGAGCTATAGGCTCCGTCGCCGTCGGCCGTCAAACCAGGCGGCCCGCAAGAGGCCGGGGGTCATCGTTGCGCGAGATCGTCATTTTCCGGCAGAACCTCTTCCGGCCCTCGGAGACCTTCATCGCCCAGCAGGCCGAGGCCCTGACGCGGTACCGCCCGCTTTACATGGGCCGCAGGCGCTTCGGCGCCACGCCGCCGGGCCGCGAGGCGTTCGTCCTCGGGGACGGGAGGGGACTGCCAAGGCACGCGGCGGCCGTCTGGCAGATGTTCTCCCGTAGTCCCCGCCCATATCTGAAGCTGCTGGGGCCGCGCGCCCCGGCGCTCATCCACGCGCATTTCGGCACGGACGGCGTGCTGGCCCTTCCCGTGGCGGCGCGGCTGGGCGTTCCTCTGGTGACGAGCTTTCACGGCTTTGACGCCACCCTCGCCTGGCCCGCCTTCCTGATGTCGCCCGCCTGGTTCCATTACCCGCTCTTCCGGGGCAGCCTGGCGCGGCATGGCGCGCTGTTCCTCTGTGCCTCCGCCTTTCTCCGCGCGCGCGTGCTCGCCATGGGTTTCCCGGCGGAGCGCACGCTGCTGCATTATATCGGCGTGGATTGCGCCGCGATCCGCCAGCGCGCGGAGGCGGAGGAAGATGAGACGCCCATCATCCTGCATGTCGCGCGGCTGGTGGAGGTCAAGGGGACGGCCTATCTCATCCGCGCCTTCGCGCAACTTGCGGGACGCAGGCCGGAGCCCCGCCTCGTCATTATCGGCGAGGGGCCTCTGCGCGCGCGACTGGAGGCGCTGGCGCGGGCCTGCGGCGTGGGGGAACGCGTCAGCTTCCTCGGCGCGCGGCCTCATGCGGAAGTGACGGCGTGGATGCGGCGGAGCGCCATGCTGGTGCTCCCGAGCGTCCGCACGCCGGGCGGACGCGTCGAAGGGCTGGGGCTCGTGCTGCTCGAGGCGGCGGCGACGGGGCTGCCGGTCGTGGGCACGCGGAGCGGCGGCATCCCCGAGAGCATGCTGGAGGGCGAGACGGGGCTTCTGGTGCCGGAGCGCGACGTCGAGGCGCTGGCCGGGGCGATGGCCGCGCTGCTGGACGATCGCGAGCGGCGCTTCTCCATGGGGTTTCGGGGCCGCGCCTTCGTGCTCGGCCGTTTCGATCGCGCGCGGCAGACGGAGCGGCTGGAATCGCTTTACGACGATGTGACGGACGGCTCTTTTCCCCGGCGGCCATAGACCCTATCTAGAAGGCTGCTCAAAGGGGGCGGCCGCCTCTTCCAGCCCGGATGAAACATGAAAAAACCCCCTCTCGCCACGCGCCTCTCCACCATGGGCGCGGGGCTCCGATTCGCCGCCAAGGCCGTCGGAACGCGCTACACGCCGCTCCTCGCCCAGCTCGTCGTCACCCGGCGCTGCAACCTCGCCTGCGGCTACTGCAACGAATATGACGATTTCTCGTCGCCGGTCCCAACGGAGGTGGTGGAGCAGCGCATCGCGCATCTGGCCGCGCTGGGCACCGCCTCGCTGACGCTCACGGGGGGCGAGCCGCTCCTGCATCCCGATCTCGACCGGCTGGTGCGGTTCGCGCGCGACCGGGGGATGATCGTCACCACCATCACCAACGGCTTCCGCCTCTCGCGGAGCTGGATCGAGCGGCTCAACGCGGCGGGGCTCCAGGGCATGCAGGTCAGCATCGACAATCTCCAGCCCGACGAGATTTCGATGAAGAGCCTGTCTTCCGTGGAAGGGCGGCTGGCCCTGCTCTCCGAACATGCCCGCTTCAAGGTGAACGTCAATTCCGTGATGGGCGTGACCGGCGCGCGGACGCAGGACATCGTGACGATCGCCGAGACGGCGGCGCGCTACGGGCTGCAACATTCCGTCGGGGTGCTGCACGACCATTCGGGGCTGCTGAAGCCCCTCTCGCCGGAGCAGAAGGCGGCGTACAAGCGGGTCACGGAGATTTCGCCCTCCATCGTGCACAAGCTCAACTACCATCTGTTCCAGAAGAACCTGATGGACGGGCAGCCCAATGCGTGGAAGTGCCGCGCGGGGGCGCGGTATCTCTACATCACCGAGGACGGCGCCGTTCACTGGTGCTCCCAGCAGCGCGGGCGGCCCGGCAAGGCGCTGCTGGAGTACACGCGCGACGATATCCGCCGCGAATATGCGACGGAGAAGACATGCAGCCCGACCTGCACGCTGAGCTGCGTGCATCAGATGAGCCTGTTCGACCGCTATCGCGGCGCGCAGTCGAAGCGCGTGCCGAGGGCCGAGCCGAAGCCGGTCTCATGATGCCGGAACCGCGGCGTCTCACCGCGGCGGCAGGACGGGGTTTCCGGAGCGCAGGACGTGCCGCAGCCAGCCCAGCGAGCGGCGGCGCCAGTCGGCGCGCTCCCGTCGCGTCCAGCCGCCGGGAGGGGTGACGACGGGGTCGTCCAGCCGCGCCGCCATGGCCCGCGCGATTCGCTCCGCCCGCGCCGCCCAGGTCAGCGACCGGCTGTCCTTTCGCGCGCCCTCGACCAGACGGGCGGCGAGAGCCGTGTCCTGCGTCAGGCGTGTGAGGCCGTCCACGAGCGCCGCCACGTCGTCGGGCGGACACAGCAGCGCGTTCTCGCCGTCGCGCAGCACGTCGCGGAGATCGGGCGTGTTCCCGGCCAGGATCGGACGTCCGGCGGCGAGATAGAGGAAGACCTTGAGCGGCAGGACCGTCGAGCCGAAGGTCAGCAGGGGGCGGCTCGACGGCGGAATCAGCAGCACGTCGGCGGCATGGATGTAGCGTGCGAGCGCCTCCTCCGCCTGCCACGGCACGATCGTCACGTTCGGGAGGTCGCGCGCTTCCGCCTCGATGGGGCCGTCGCCATAGGATCCCACGAGAAGGAACTGGAGATCGGGGAGGGCGCGCGCGGCCTGAAGGACGAGTTCGAGCCCCTTCCGGCGGTTGATGCGGCCGGTATAGACGACCGTCTTGCGCTCCGGCGGAATCCCGAGCAGCCGCTTTGCCTCCCCGACGGGCAGGGGCCGCGCCATGCGGGCGGGCTCGAAGCCGTTGTGAATGCAGACGAGCTTGCCTTCCGGAACACTGAGCGCGCGGTATTTTTCGAGCGTGTACTGCGAATGGCAGATATTGAGCAGGAAGCGCCGATGGGTCATCAGCCGTCGGAGCCAGGGCTGAAGGGGCGGGATCTGGTCCGGCCATGGGCGGTAATGGTCGAACACCACGAAGCGCCCGAAATGGATGGCCATCCACGCCACCCAGAGATTGCGCGTATAGACGATCTCCGCCTGCCGGAAGGCCCGACGCCAGACCAGCGTCGCCCCGCAGGCGAAATGCCGGAGGATGGCGGGTTTCAGCGGCGCCCACGCGCCGATCACCGGCATCGCGAGCGAGACCGAAAGCTCTTCGCTCTGGCCGGGGCGGACCGGGACATGCAGGGCGGCCCGGCCGAGGGCGGGTGCGAGGTAGCGCGCGGTGGTCAGGAAGACTTCCGCGTCCGCCTCAGCGCTGGGAAGAGGGTTTTCGAAGGCGAACAGAACGCGGATCGACGAAGCGGGCATCACCGGGACCTGTCAGAGACTGTCTTGAAAGCCCGGATGCCGGGTTTCGGCGCGGGCTCCTTGTGGAGCCGCGCCTCGCTTTCTGTCAATCCGCCACGCATGTCCGGCAGAGGGCCCGTCCGTTGGAAACGCTTGATTTTAAATCAATCGTCCTTCGTTTCTCGCGTGATGCCGCGGCACTTCAGTTGCAGGTGTGCAGCACCTGCTTCACGCCGGTGTTCGGAAGCGTGCTGTAGGGATCGTTCGGGCAGCTCGCGTGGTCGAATCCATTGCAGGCGGATAGCGCGAGGGCGAGCACGGCGAGAAGGAAGGTTGTGCGCATGAGTCGTTTCTCCTGCCGCATTAAGGGGTCGGCGGAGCGGCGGGGTCAATGGGCAAGGGCGTTGACGGCGCGCCGGTTGTGCGCCGCCGCGCGGCGGCGTATGTGCCTTCGGCGACAGGCGGAGAACGCTGCTTGAATGAAGTGACGGAGGAGAGTCCGCGGGCCCGGCCCGCGCCGGCGCTGCTGGCGCGGATTTTCGCGAATGCGGGGCGGCTGCTGGGCGGTCAGGTCGCGTCCGGGATCGCGTCGTTCCTCGCCGTCGCCATCGTCGCGCGCTCGCTCGGGACGGCGGGATACGGCGCGCTGCTGCTCGTGCATAGCTGCGCGATGTCCTTTTCGACCGCCACCCGCCTCCAGTCCTGGCAACCTTTGCTGAATTTCGGACCGGCATTGCTGGAACGGGAGGATCACGGCGCGCTTCATTCTCTCCTGCGGCATTGCCTGGTGCTGGATTTCGGGGGAGCGGCTCTCGGCCTCGTCCTGGCGATTCCCGGCGTCGCTCTTCTCGGCGCGCATCTCGGCTGGCCACCCGCCGACCAGCCGCTCGCCCTGCTCTACATGACCGCGATCCTGTTCATGAACACCTCGGGCGCCATGGGCGTCCTGCGGCTGACCGACAGGTTCGGGCAGGTGATGATGGGCGATGTCGCTTCGGCCTGGTGCAAGGTTCTGGGGTCCGCGATCGGCTTCCTGCTGCACTGGAGCTTCGGCGCGTATCTGGCGGTGTGGTATGTCGCCGTCGTCGCGGGGTGCATGACGGATCATGTCCTTGCCTGGCGCGCGCTGCGGCAGGCCGGCGCCATGCGCGGCTTCGCCCTGACCGGCGCGCCGTGGCTCCTTCGCGGCCCCGATCTGTGGCGGCCCGTTCTGGCGACGAGCGCGGACAAGTGGCTGTTCGGCCTGGAGAGCCGCGTCACGCTGCTCCTGCTCGGCGGCATTCTGGGTCCGGCCCCGACCGCCGTCTTTTCCGTCACCCGCGACGTTTGCGACGCGCTGGGCCAGCCCGCCCAGTTTCTCGCCCCGGCGCTCTATCCCGAGCTGATCCGCCTGCGCGACAGCCGGGATTGGGCCGCCATCCGGCAGATGACGCGGCGCATCCTCCTCATCCTTGCGGGGTTCTGCGCGCTGGCCATTGCCGTCGCGGCGCTGGCCGGGCCCCCCGTCATCGGGCTGGTCCTCGGGGATGAGCGGAAGCTGCCCTTCACGCTCCTGCTCCTTCTGGCCGGAACGAGCCTGATGGATCTCTGGGACGCGCCCCTCGAACCGCTCCTGCTCTCTCTCGGGCGCGCCTCGGCATTGTTCCGGGGGCGTCTGGCGGCGACGCTGGTCGGCCTTCCCTCCTTTTATGTCGCCGCCCGGCTCTGGGGACTGACGGGCGCGGGGAGCGCGAGTTTGATGGCGGAAACCCTCGTCCTGCTGTCGCGGCTGATCCCCGCGCGCACCGCCCTGTCCTCCCGCCCGTAAGGGGGCGGGAGTTCCTGTTCAACGAGTGAAGTTCGGCGCGGCACGTGTGCGGCTTTGTCCCGGTGCACCCCGACATCAGATCCGGACTGCAAGCCCGGCGTCGTCGGACATCGACGGTCCCTCAAACAGTGGCGGTCGTTTCGAACTCATGATCTGGACGACCTTCTGCCGCAGCCATTGATGGAGCTGGTCGGTGTCGTGACGGGGATGCCAGGCCTGGAAGATCGTCACCGGCTCCAGATCGAGCGGCAGGGGGAAGCCATACAGACCCAGCCGGTCGAGCGTCGCCGCGTCGGTCAGGATATCCGGCATGGGAAGGATCAGATTGGTCTGCGCGAGTCCGTGCAGGGCCGCATAGAAGGACGTCAGCAGCAGCGCGACATTGCGCTTGAGCCCAAACTGGTCGGCAAGGACCTCGTCGATCGGTCCGCGTCGTCGCCCCCGGCGCGAGACGGCGATGTGATCGTAGGCCACCAGCGCCTGGGGCGTTATCTCGCCCAGCAGAATCGGATGACCGGCCCGCACGACTCCGCGAAAGCGACTCTCGAACAGGGTCTGGCGCATGATTTCGGGGCGCAGGAACGCCGTGGCGCCGATATAGAGATCGATCCCGCCCTGCCGCAGGAAATCGCTGTCGTCGCTGTTCGATTCCGCCGTGAAGATCAGCGTGGTGTCCGGACAGTCGGCGCGCAGGGCGCGCAGCAGCGCCTCGGCGTAGGGGCCGATCACCACGTCGGCGGCCCGGATACGGAAGGTCGGCGTCAGGCCGGTGAAATCCAGGGCGTGCCGTGGACGATACAGATCGTTGATGGCGGAGAGGATCTGGCTGACGCGCGGCTGCATCTGTAGCGCCCGTGGCGTCGGCACCATGTGCCGCCCTGATTGCACCAGAATGGCGTCGTGGAACGTCTCGCGCAGGCGGGACAGGGTGCGGCTCATGGTCGCGGCACTGACCTGCAGCCTCTCGGCCGCGCCCGTGACGCTCGATTCCTCCACCAGAACGTTCATGGCCTGCAAAAGATTGAGATCGTAGCCGCGCGCCACGTGTGCCATCCGGTCCTCCTTCGTCATGCGGGGCACGCTCTGAAGTCGCTGATAGACAACGGATCATGGGATGAATGCGCGGCGAGCGGCCCTCGCCTCGGTCAACGCTGGCAGAGACGTCGTCGCGTCGCAACCGGAATCTGACATTCGACCGTTCCATATCTGCTTCCCGATGATTTCATAATTGAGCGTTCCCAAACATAGGATGTTTCTTCAAGACTGCCGCCACGAGATCAAATGATACTGTTGCGAGGTGTCCGATGGACCACGCTGATGCGCGGATGCGTCCGCATCCCGAAGTGCTGCCCGCGCCGCCGAAGGCTGCGGTGTTCGGTCCGCGCCTGGCCACGGGGCTGGCGGGCGTGCTGCTGGCGGTGCTGCTGGCGGGGTTCAACGAACATACGACCGAGGCTGGGCTCGCCGATATCAGGGGCGCGTTCCATCTGGGGCACGACGAGGGCTCCTGGATCACCGCCCTGTTCGAGGCGTTCAACATCGCCGCGATGGCGTTCGCGCCGTGGTGCTCGGTGACGTTCTCCATCCGTCGCCTGACGATCGCGATGACGGGGCTGGTCGGCGTGCTGGGTATGATGGCGCCCTTCATGCCCAATCTGGGGTGTCTGCTTCTGCTGCGCTGCGTGCAGGGGATGGCCTGCGGCAGCCTGCCGCCGATGCTGATGACGGTGGCGCTGCGGTTTCTGCCGCCCAATATCAAGATCTACGGACTGGGCGCCTACGCCCTGACCGCGACCTTCGGGCCGAATATCGGCGGCGCTCCGCTGGCGGGATTCTGGTTCGAGTATCTCGGCTGGCCGTTTCTTTTCTGGCAGATCGTACCGCTGTGCCTGATCTCCATGCTGTGCGTGGCGTGGGGCCTGCCGCAGGACCCGATCCGGCTGGAGCGTTTCCGCCAGTTCGACTGGCGCGGTCTGCTGACCGGCCTGCCTGCGATCTGCATGCTGGTGATCGCGCTGGAGCAGGGGGACCGGATGGACTGGTTCCGCTCGCCGCTGATCACCCATCTGTTCTTCGGCGGCGGGTTCCTGTTCGTGCTGTTCATCGTCAATGAATGGTTCCACCCGGTGCCGTTCTTCCGCATCCAGTTGCTCCGGCAGCGCAACGTGACGGACGCGCTGCTGACACTGGCGGCGGTACTGATGCTGGGCGCGGTCACGGCGGAAATCCCTGCGGTCTATCTGGCGGAGGTGCGCGGCTACCGCCCGATCCAGATCGCGCCCGTCATGCTGGTCCTTGCGCTGCCGCAGATCCTGGCGCTGCCGCTGGTCTCGGCCCTGTGCAATATCCGCCGGGTGGACTGCCGTCACGTGTTGATGGCGGGCCTTGCGATTCAGGGTCTGTCCTATTTCCTCGGCACCTGGATCGACGCCGACTGGGTGCGCGAGAATTTCTACGCGGTTCAGCTCCTGCAGGTGCTCAGCGAGCCGATGATGGTCATCCCGATCCTGATGCTGGCGACGATGGGCCTGGGTCCGGCGGACGGGCCGTTCATCTCCGGCATGTTCAACATGACCAAGGGGCTGGCCAACGCCATCGCGGCCGGCGTCATCTCCGCCCTGCTGCGCCGGCGCGAGCAATTCCATTCCACCATGCTGCTCGACACCTATGGCACCAACCATAACGCGTTGCAGCCCTGGGGAGATCCGGCGCAGGCGCTGCTGGCGCCGCACATCGCCGATCCCGCCCGGCTGGACTGGAACATGACCGTCCTGCTGCATGGCGAGGCGTCGGAGCAGGCGCTCATTCTGGCCTGTGCCGACATCTACACGATCATGATCGGCGTCTGCGCCGTGCTGTTCGCCCTCAATCTGCTTCTGCCGCAGCGGGTCTATCCGCCCCGCGCGCCATCCGTGACCGCTCCCGCGCGCTGAGGGGGCGGACGATATTTCATGTGAGAACGATATGAAGACCAGTTCGCATGGTGCTCCGCGCCAATGGCGATGCGGAAAACGCCGATCACCGGACCACAAGCCCGGCGCGATCATTCCAAGAAGGACGCTGCGCTATCGGATCGAGGGTTATTTCGTCGCTCTTGTCGTAACGATCTACCTGAAGCTGATCTGACGGTTCCGCGCACTCCGCGACAGATGACGCGGCCGCCGGGGCCGCCAGAGGGAATATTCATGAACGGAACAACGAAAATACTGCTGGTGGCGGCGGGCGTGGTGATCCTGGGAGCCGCGGCCTGGAGCGGCGACCGGCTCGTGCTCGGAGACGGTGTCAATGTCGAGACCAACGACGCCTATGTGTCCGCCTATTCCTCTGTCGTCGCGCCCAAGGTGGGCGGACGCATCGACGCCGTGATGGCGCAGGACAACGAGCGGGTCCGCAAGGGCGAGGTGCTGGCGCATATCGAGGACGACGATTACCGCGCGGCGCTGACCGTCGCGCAGGGCAACGTCGTCGCCGCGCGCGCCGATATCGCCAATCTGCAAGCGGAATTCACCCGACAGGATTCCCTGATCGCCGCCGCACGCGCCGCCGTGGAGGCGGATGACGCGCAGCTCGCCTTCGCGCGGCAGGACGAGGCCCGATACCGCAATCTGGCGGCCGGCGGCGCGGGCACGACGGAGCAGCGCCAGCGGACGGCGGCGCAGACGCGGGAGACCACCGCCGCGAAAACCCGCGACGAGGCGGCCGTGCAGGCCGCAACGCAGGAGAAGAACGTGCTCGCCGCCCGGATCGAGCGCGCCAGAGGCGATCTGACCCGGGCGGAAGGTGAGCAGCGCCGCGCCGAACTCGATCTGTCCTATTGCACGATCCCGGCTCCGGTGGATGGCGTGGTGGGCGCGCGCGGGGTGCGCGTCGGCAATTACGTCCATCCCGGCAGCGCGCTGATGGCCATCACGCCGGTCCAGGACGCCTTCGTCGTCGCTCATTTCCAGGAGACGCAGCTCACGCATGTGCTGCCGGGGCAGAAAGCGACGGTCTGGGTCGATACGTTCCCGGGCCAGCCGCTCCACGCCCATGTCGACAGCATCCCCCCGGCGACGGGCGTGGCCTTCGCGCCGATCCAGCCGGATAATGCGACCGGCAATTTCACCAAGGTGGTCCAGCGCCTGCCGGTGCGCATCACCTTCGATCCGGGGCAGAAACTGGCGGAGCGGGTCCGGGTCGGCATGTCGGTGGAAGTCAGGATCGACACGGCGTCGCGCCCCGAAGGCCCGAAAGCCGACGATCCCCGCTATGCGTGGCGGTGAGGGACGGATCATGACCACACTCCTCAACCGACGCACGCTCGCGCTGGCGAGCATGCTCCTGCTCGGCGCCTGTACGGTCGGGCCCGACTATCACAAATCCGATGTCGCCAGCGCCTCGCACTGGCATCGCGGCCTCGCGGATGCCGAAAGCCGCCCGGTGGAAAGCCCCGCCGATCCGCAATGGTGGACGATCTATCGCGATCCGGTGCTGACGGCGCTGGAACGGCAGGTCGCCTCCGCCAATCTGGATCTGCGGGCGAGCGCCTATCGCCTGGCGGAGAGCATCGCCGAACGACGGATCGCGAGCGCCGCGCAGTTCCCGCATGTCGAGGGGAACGCTTCCTATGCGCGCGAGCGGGCCAGCACCAACGGCATTCTCGGCCTGCTCGGCACGCTGGAGCGCGCCGGGGCGGGCGATGTCGCCAGCGGCGCGCAGGGCTTCGGCCCCGTGGCCGTGCCGGGCACGGTCGGCAACCCGTCCTTCAACCTGCCGCAATACGGCATGAGCGCGTCATGGGAGGTCGATCTCTGGGGCCATGTCCGGCGGCAGGTCGAGGCGGCGAATGCGGCGGTGAGGGCGACGCAGGACATGCAGCGTGACGTGCTGGTCTCGCTGATGGCCGAAACCGCGCAGGATTATCTCGATCTGCGCGGCGTGCAGGCGCAGATCGCCATCGTCAACCGCAATATCGACATCGCGCGGCACAGTGTCAGCCTGACGAGCCTGCGTTTCGCGCAAGGGGCGTCCACGCAACTCGATGTGGCGGATTCGCGCGGGCAACTCAGCGAATTCCAGTCGCGCCTGCCGATTTTGCGCAGCCAGGAAGTGCATCTGATCAACGCGCTGAGCTTTCTGGCGGCGCGCGAACCGGGCGCGCTCAGGGCGCAGCTCGGCACGCCCGCGCCGATTCCGCCCGTGCCCGATGCGGTGCCTGTCGGCCTGCCGTCGGAACTGGCGGAGCGTCGGCCGGATATCCGCATGGCCGAGGAACAGTTGCATGTCGCCACCGCCAGCATCGGGGTGGCCGTGGCGGATTTCTTTCCGCGCGTGACGCTGTCGGGCAGTCTTGACGTGCAGGCGCTGCAATTCAGCGGGCTCGGCTCGTGGGCGTCGCGGCAATACGGGTTCGGGCCGACCATGACGCTGCCGCTGTTCGAGGGCGGGCGCCTCACCGGACAGTTGCGCCTGCGCCGCGCGCAGCAGAAGGAGGCGGCGATCAATCTCCAGCGCACCATCCTCAAGGCATGGCAGGAAATCGACGACGCCATGGCCGATTTCTCCGCCGCCCAGCAGCAGCGCGACCGGCTGAAGGAGACCGTGGCCCAGAACGAGACGGCGGTGCGTCTGGCCCAGCAGCAATACGTGCAGGGTGCGTCGGACTTCCTGAACGTGCTGACCTTGCAGAACGCGCTTCTGGCCAGTCAGAACCAGCTCGTGCAGGCGACGACGGCCGTATCGGTCTCGGTGGCCCGACTTTACCGCGCGCTTGGCGGCGGCTGGGAGGTGCGCTATCCGGTGGCGACGGCCCGGCGGGCCGGACAGGGAGCGCGGCAGGGATGATCACAGTGCGGCACCCTTCAGAACTGGGTCATCTGGTCCAGGATGGCGTCGATCTCGACTGTCATTTCGCCTTCCGCGACTATGTCGATCGCGCCCCGTTGCATTGGGGACGGCTGCGCGTGCTCAACCGGATCGAACTGGAGGCCGACGCCGCCTTCAGGCTGGACGATGAACGCGCGGTCGAAATCATGACCCTCGTGTGGAACGGCATGGTCATGGCGACGGTGGATGGTCTTGGCGACAGTCTGCTTAAGCCGGGCGATTGTCACGTCGTCAGCGCCGGCGCCGGCGTGTCCCGGGCGACATGGAAGGCGGGAAATACCCCCGCGTCGCTCCTGCAACTCTGGCTCATCCCCGAGGAAGAGGGAGGAGAGCCGGAAATCGGTCTGTGCCGCGCCGGGAAGAGCTTCGGGCTCGCGCATGTCCTGCTGGCCAGCGGCTTTCCCGAGGATGACCCGGAGGAGGTGGATCAGGTATCGTCGCGTGATCCGCTGCCGTTGAAGACCCGGGCACGCGTGCTTCGCCTCGAACTCCCGATCGGCGGTCAGGCCGTCCTTCCCACTTATGCGGATCGCTGCGTTTACGCCCTGGTCGTGGCGGGACGGGTCGAAATCCTTGGACATAACGCCGACGAGGGCTGCGGTGTCGCGATCACAGGATGTGAGACGGTCATCGTGCATGCGCTCGCGCCATCGACTCTCATCGTCTGCGATTCGGACTGAGCGAAAGGAGACACGCATGAAGCTGTGCCGTTACGGCGAACCGGGAGAGGAACGTCCGGCGCTGATCGACGAGTCCGGCGTTCTGCGCAGCCTGACGGGCGTGATCGGGGATGTGTCGCCGAAGGTGCTGGCGCCGGCGCGTCTGGCCTCTCTTGTGTCAATCGGCGTTGAAATTGGGGTTCATCCGCACTTTGCGTGCAGGACGCGGGCGCGGAGGAGTTTGAAACCTGCTCTGCCGAACATGGTGCGCTTGATCATCTTGAGGCGGCTGATCTGCCCTTCGACGGGACTGGTGGTCCAGGGGGTGTGCAACGCGGCCTGAACGGCAGAAAGGTCTCGCCGCAAGCCATTTACAAAACGGGATAAAGGCGTTTTTTTCCCTTCTTCGAGAAGCTTTTCCAGAGATGCTTGTGTTTTTTTGGTAAAAAGATCCTGCATGTTTCTTACCCAGGCCGTGGCTTGCGCAAGTATTGGCGCAGCCGTCATCAGGCGTTGGATAAACAGGACGTCTTTTTCCGACCGATTGTCGGATTCAGTCGTGAGCATCCATGCCAGGTTTCTGCCCATGGGCGCGGGTTTGACTGGCACAGGATGAAACGCACCTGCCGTGGATCGTCTCGATACGATCCAGTCCCTGACGCTTCCATATCGGCCGGAAAAGCCCATGGCTGTAATTTCGCGATGCAGACAAGCTGCATTGTGACATCCATCCTTCAGGCGTTGATCGAGATAGGCGGCATAGGGGGTCATGATGCCGGGCCGAAAGATGCGACGCTGCCATGTCGAGGGGTGACCCTGTCGCAACCACCGCCGGACGGTCTTGCGTTCCGCGCCGATTGTCCGCGCGATACAGCTGATCGTCTGTCCCTTCGCCCGCATGGCGACCGCCTGCCGGTATTGCTCTTCTCTCTCTCCATGACGGGCGTGACTGGATGCAACGGGCCCGGCCTCACCCGGATCGCACACCATTTCCGCGTCTATCGTCTGTTCGACCGGGGATACCTCACTCGTGATATCGGCCATGATGCGTCTGGCCAGGGCGGTGTGCCGATCGACGACGGTCAGGAAGGCATCATGGAGATTACGGATCAGATGCCATCGATCCGCGACCTGGATGGCGGCCGGGGTACCCTGCCGAATGCCGTCGGCATAGGCTCCTGCGCGATCACGGGCGACACTCTCGATGCCGGGATGATCGCGGAGCCACGCCGCGAGTGTGCTCCCTTGCCGAGCGGCCAACAGATCGACCACCTTGTTTCGTTCTAGATCCACGAGAATGGTGCCATAATGATGACCACGCCGCCAGGCCCAGTCGTCGACGCCGAGAACACGGGGCGTTTCATGCCGTTCGGTGATCGGGACCATCCTGACGATGCGCCGGATCAGCGTGTCGGCGCTGACCGGGCAGCACAGGCGCGTCGCCATACGGGCGCTCGCGCTCCCGCCCAGTGCGCAGGCCACGTCGAAGTGGAGGTCTGTCAGCCGGGACGTCTGCCGCGCGTAGGGAGCCGCGAATCCCCCCAATGGTTCAACGAAAGTGCGGCGCCGACATCCTTTATCGGTGCGACGGAAACGCCGCACCGTCATCGACAGGGAAACACGACGTCCATGCGCCGGCATATCGGCGAGCTTGCGAATGTAATGGCTGTGAAGCCGATGCGATACCGTGCCACAATCGGGACAGGCTGCTCCATGAGAACGGGATTTCGTCTCGACCTGCATACTGTCGGCCATAATGACCGCACGACCAGACGACAAGGACGGGGGGAGATCAAGAGCACGAACGGCGGACAAGGGCGCGAAATCCAGATCAGTGGCAGATCCTCAGCCTTTCCCAAATCTACAGCCGCCGTACAATCACCTCCTGCACGCAAAGTGCGGATGAACCAAATTTGACCCCCGATCGGCACGCAAAAATGACCCCTCCGCCATACGTGACAGGGCTTCTTCCTGGAGCCGTAGGCGCAAGGGAGAAGCCCTGTCAGGATTATTCGTTTAGCCGGGGTCAGGAGCGGTTTTTGAACCGCCAGCTTTCGTTGCCGGTCTCGACGATGTCGCAATGATGGGTCAGGCGGTCGAGCAGCGCCGTGGTCATCTTGGCGTCGGCGAATACGCTGGCCCATTCGCCAAAGGAGAGATTGGTTGTCACGATCACTGAAGTCTGTTCGTAAAGGCGGCTGATCAGATTGAAGCGTCCCGGGTTTCCCGGAGGCTCCTATCTGTGAGAAGGAGCCATGATGAACATGATGAGCCAGAGATTTTCGCCTGAGGTCCGGGAA
>NZ_SLZN01000042.1 GCF_004346035.1 Acidomonas methanolica
ATGACATCCAAAGCCAGCCCCCTTCCCGGCTCTCATCTTGAATCAGATCACGCCGCCAAGGGGAATCCCTAACGATTCAGTTCGTGCAGAAAACGATCTAAAGTTTTGAAAGGCATTTTTAGGAAAGCGTTGCGACAGTCTTTATTTTTACACGTGGAAATATCTCAGAGTAAGCAATGACAGAGACAGACGGGCGAATACGCTCAACAATCGCACGCACAGAAGTCCTAAGCATACTGTCCACCAAAACCACAGGAAATTCTCCTCGTTGAAGCGCAAATTCGAACCCCTGCCGCAGCGCTTCAATGAATTCGTTCATCAAACTCGACGGAAGTGTCCCTTCCGCTCCATTTGTCATGAATTCACCTTCCCAACGTGCACCAAGTATCACGGCGGGAATCGTGCCATCTACGGAAAGAACCGAGTGACTAATTTGACGGGCCAACCGCAACCTGACATGGGCTAGAAGCAACGATGTCGTCTTCTGACCCATGGCAATAGCTTCCTGCATTGCCTCTAAAATTAGTGATGCATCCCTAATAGAAACATACTCTGCCAACAATGACTGAAAAACTCGATGCAATATAGCAATAGGTAATTGCGTTGGCACAAATTCTGCAACATTTTTTCGAATATCATCTGGCAAACCTGCCATCATCTTCTCCACTTCCGCAAGCGAAAGCAATTCGGGCAAATTGTCTTTAACTATTTCTGACAAATGAGTCGCTATAACACTCGCCGGATCAACAACAGTATATCCCCGGAAAAGTGCATCCTCCCGTCTTTCTGGCAAAATCCATCGCGCTTCCAAACCAAACACCGCTTCGACGGTTGTATCCCCAAGGATATCCGGCATACCTCCTTTCGGATCCATTACCAAAAGCTTGGTGAGTTCAACCGAACCTTTGCCGGCCTCTATATCACGCACCTTGATGCTGTATGTATTATGCGGCAAATTCATGTTATCTTGAACGCGCACCGAGGGTAAAATAAATCCAAAATCGTCAGCGATCTTTCGCCGTAGAATTTGGATCTGCGATGTCAACCGTGTCCCTTCGTCAGATACCAAAGGAAGAAGCCCAAGACCGAGCTCCAGTTTCAATGGTTCCACGAGCACAACTTGTGTCTCGACAGGAGACGATTCATAATGTTGTTTATCTTCCGGCAATGACGAAATTTGCAAAGCTCTATTATTTCTTCCCCGCACCAAAGCGACCGTGCCAATACATACAAAAAGGCCCAAGAAGGCAAAAGTTGGCAAGCCGGGTAAAAACGAAAGAATAAGTGACACAGCCGACGCAATCGCCAATGGGGAAACACGTTTACCCAATTGTTGCGCCACCGCATCTCCAGCTTTGCCCTCACTCGCTCCCTTCGTAACAATAATTCCAGCAGCAGTAGACACCAACAATGCGGGAATTTGTGTGACTAGACCATCGCCAACAGTTAGGATGGCAAAAGTTGAAAACGCGTCGTTTATCGTCATATTAAAACGAAATACACCCAACCCAAGACCAGCTACCATATTAACAAACGCGATAATAATAGCAGCAATTGCATCGCCCCGCACAAATTTTGCGGCGCCATCCATAGTGCCATAAAATGAACTTTCTTCTTCCAAATCCCGTCGACGCTGCTTTGCGTCTTTATCGTTAATTGCCCCGGAGTTTAATTCGGCATCGATTGCCATTTGCTTTCCCGGCATAGCGTCCAGCGAAAAACGCGCTGCAACTTCGGCGATTCGCCCCGACCCCTTGGTAATAACCATGAAATTTACTACCATAAGAATCACAAACAGGATGATGCCGATCGCAACATCGCCATTCATAAGAAATCCGCCAAATGCTGAAACTATATGCCCCGCAGCAAGCGGGCCCTTGTAACCCTGTCCCAAGATCAGTCTGGTAGTAGCAATTTCCAAAGAAAGTCTCAACAAAGTTGTCAACAACAACAACACCGGGAATGAACTAAACTCAACGGCCACATCCACAAACAGAGAAACCATAAGCACGATGACAGATAAAACTATAGAAAAAGATAGACCAAAATCCAAAAAAAACGTGGGTAAAGGAAAAATCAATCCTGATAAAATGCAAAAAACAGACAGAGGTATAAATAAGTCATAAGATCTAAATCCCACTTTATCAAAAAGGGTGCACGGAAAAAATTTAAAATATATTTCACCAACCTTTCCACACTTTTTTGTAAAAATTTTCCAGGTGCTCAACATATATTCCCCCGTATGCCGTCCACGGCGGATAAATCTTTTTTTATTATCTCCGACATAGTTATTCCTATCTTATTATCGTCTAATATGACAATCTCTCCTCGCGCTATAATTTTATTATTAATGTGAACCTCTATATTTTCCCCCACTTTGCGATTAAGCTCAACAATTGCACCTCGCCCCAATTTAACTACTTGACTTATGGGCATTACGACGCGCCCCAAAACCGCAGTTACAGTTACTGGTATTTCATAAATTACATCGGTGGGTCCTTGAAATTGATTTTCGTTTATATTATCGGATTCCATTTTTTTATCCTCAACACTCATTCTTTTTCTCCTTGTTCAATTTAATTGCCTCTATATTACACGCAAAAAAATTTCCAATTCCTTTATGATGGTGCTGATTCCGCGCTCGATTTGCAACTCGCTCTGAGAGACAATAAAATCCCCATCATCCATACGTTCATCTTCTAGTGGATTCAGTCGATAGCCTTTTGTCTTCCATATGGATTGGGAAAGAAGTTTTAGAGTTTTACTATTAGCTTGCACCTGGAAAGGTTCATCGTTCTCCAAAAATTTCAGGGAAAAAATTTTGTCAAATTGTTTATCTTCGCAAGAAAGTGAAAGATTGCATATACTCAGAAAGAAAATATCAATTACTTTGCGGAAGAAATCATCAATTATTTCAGTTGATCTCCTATTTTCATTATCAGAAATAAATTCTAGCTTAAGCAATATATTTTGATATAAATCCTTTATTTTTTCTAATTTTTCATTCGTAATGTTGCGTTTCCGTATCCCGCTTTCCTCTCCGTCGCGCCATGCCTTTCTTACCATTTCATCAACGATATCATTTTCTAAAATTGGCGATTCATTTTCTTCATTGACGAACTCAATATTTTTCGGAAAAGAAAAATCATAAAGATCAACGTTCTTCATGATATTACCTCATCGGATGATTCCGAATAAAGTTCATCTATTTCCCCTTCTTCGATCATTTTTTTTGCGATGTTGACCACATTGGCCTGTGCATTTTCCATATCTTTAACTTTTACAGCCCCCATGGCCATCATTTCTTCTTTTAATATTTTTCCCGACCGTTCAGACATGCACTTGAAAAATTGATCTCGAAGATCATTCGAACACCCTTTTAACGCACAGGCAAGCTCAAGACGGTCAACTTTGGAAATTACCAGAGCCATGTCCTCTTCATCTAGAAGCTTTAAATCATCAAAGGTAAACATTAGGAATTTTATTTTTTCCGCATCATCCGAACTGTATTCTTTCAGACTTTCCAATAATCTATTTTCATGCTTCCGTTCCATCGTGTTAAATATTTCAGCCATTTTTCCGTAAGAGTCATTTTTTTGGAACGAAATAGTGTTCCGCATAAACTCCTTACATAAGGTATCTTCAAGACTCTGGATGACTTTTTGAGGGACAGATTCCATATGAATTATTCTATCTATAACTTCCAATGCAAATTTTTGTGGAAAGAGGGCCAGTACTCTTGCAGATTGTTCTGTTGGAATCCTTCCAAGTATAACACAAACTGTCTGAGGATGTTCATTAACCAAATAATTTGCCAGCATTACATCAGAAATGTTTCCCAATTTTTTCCACATTGTATGCCCTGATGGCCCTCTTATTTCCTCCATAATTTGATTGGCTACATTCGCAGGAACAGCTTCCTTCAAAAATCGCTCTGCGCTATTGACATTTCCGATCATATTATTAGTGTAACGAGCGGCGTTTAGAAATTCTTTGCATACCTCATCTACGAGATCTGCCTTGATTTCTCCGAGGTTGGCTATAGATCGGGAAATTTCTTTCAGTTCATCCTCATTGAGTTCTTTTAATAAAGGCGCAGAATTTTCTTCCCCCAAAGCCAATAAAAAGATGGCGGCTTTTTGCTTTCCGGAAATTTTTATGTAGGACATCTTCAATCTCCATCGCTTTTTGAAATCCAGTGACGCAGAATGGCAACGCTGGCTGCATGCTGAGAATCAACTATGGCGGCTATTTGATTTAAGGACGATAGTTTTTCATGGCGTTTTCCGTCCATTTCTTCGAATTTACTTATTGATGTATTTTCTATCAAAGGCACTAATGCTTTACTGGATGTGTCTGAGAGCTCAGAACTTTTGTCTTGTAATAAGTTATTCGGTTGAGAATTTTCTAATTCCTTTATTCCCGACATAAGTTTCAACTTTTTATCATCTGATAGTGAGTTGTTTATATTATTAGAATTTTTTATTATTGGCTTTAGTATGACGATTCCCACAAAGGCAGCAGAAAGAATCAGCATTCCGAATGATAGAAAACTTTCGGAAGTGATAATACTACTAATTTTTTTGTATTTTTCACTTGTTGGATTTTCTGTATTATTGTAATTGTCGAACATCATCGATGTTACTGTCACTATATCTCCGCGTGACTGATCATATCCCACCGCACCCTTTACGAGCTTATCGATTTTGGCAAGTTCCGCTGAATCTCGTGGTATTTGGACTTTATGTCCGTCTGCAGAACGTTCGGTCTTATAATCAACCAGAACCGCTATTGTCTGTCGGATTATCTTTGGCTTGTCCTGTACCAGAACTTGGGTTGTTTTTCCGATTTCATAATTATTGGTCTCTTCCTGTTGTATGGACTGAGTGCCGGTTTTGGGTTGCGCCGCATCGGCATTCGGAAGATTGTTTTGTACGGAAACGTTTTTCTTTTCTTCAGCAGAAAAACTCTTTCGTGACTCTGTCTTTTGTGAGCGCAGCACCTGCTGATCCGGATCAAATGTTTCACGTGTTTGATGAATTTTATCAAAGCTGAATGTTATATTTGTTTCGATATGAACATGATCTTGTCCGAGCGACGTTGCGAGCAAACCTTCGACTGATTGAGCCAGGTGGTGCTCCGCCGCCAATGTTACGGCTTCCGGATCTGTATTCTCATCCGATATTCTTTCTTTGTTCCCGTCCTCAAGAACATGCCCTCGATTATCGATAATCGAAATATGATCGCTTTGAAGGCCGGGCACGGCGGCAAGCACGAGATTGGATATCGCCCTGATATTTTCGTGATCGAGCTGTTGGCCGGGTTTCAAATTGAGGATGATGCTCGCCTGCGAAGCCTGCTCATTGGCCGAGAAAAGTTCACGATGTCGCAGCACTAAATGGACACGCGCGGATTTAACACCCTGAATTAATATCAACGACCGTTCCAACTCTCCTTCCAATGCACGAGTTTGATCGATATTTTCCTCGAACGCGCTTGTCGCCAAGCCATTTTTTCGATCGAAAAGCTCATAGCCAATACCTCCGGACGAAGGGAGACCACTTTGGGCGAGCATCAATCGTGCTTCGGCGATGTTTTCACGATTCAGAAATATGGTTTCCCCGTCGCCACTTAACCGATAGGGGATATGTCGTTGCGTCAGCACGGAAGTCATTTCTGCGGCTTCCTTGGGGTCGAGATCCGAATATAACAGCGCGTCAGGACGGTTTCCGCGTGTTGCGATAAGCGTCATAAGAACGGCCATCAACACAAAAACTCCGCCGAGGGCGGCGAGTTTGTATGGCCCCAAGGCGCGCAAATTGACGAGTATGTTTTTCATTTTCCAGCGCCGCCCCGTAAATCCGAATTGGTCCTGGCTTTCTATTGCACAGAGAAGTTAATGACCGATTAACAGAAGAGCGCCCGCTCAACTTGAACTCGATGACGCATCAGTGATTCCCGTGACATTTCCGAGCGAAGTCGAATAATCACCCAAATTCACGTTCACGCCGCTCGAAGATTGGTTCAATCCCGTGATTGTTCCTGCGGTCGTCGTTGCAAGGGATTGGGGCGGTCCAGAAGCTGCCGTCTGCATGACGGAAATTGAATAAATGCCGTTCGGTTCCGAAGAGCCGCTGTCGCTGACACCATTCCATGTCCAGGTGTTTGTGCCGACTGCGGGAGTCAATGTTTCTGTTTTTACGATCGTGCCGGACGCGTCGCTGACGGCGATCGCCACAGGCGCGGTGCTGGACGCCGTATAAGAAGTCTCAGCGCTGCCATTTTGAAGTGCAAAGCGGGACGAGGTCGCGGTAGCAGTGCTGCCGAGAAGTGACTTGCCTTCCGCCAACGTATTTTCCTGTGTTGCGCTGATCAGAGTCGCAAGATTGCTGTTCGTTTGAACCTGTTGTTCAACACCGGCGAATTGAGCAAGCTCGCTCGTGAAGGAGTCTGTGCTCATCGGGCTGCTTGGATCCTGATGCTCCAACTGGGTCGTCAGCAGGGTTAGAAACTCCGTATAATTCTGACCCAATGACGATAAAGCCGCGTCCGAGGTTGACGAGGTTGTCGAACTGCTGCTGGTTGATGTCGCTGTGCCTGTGAGAGCCGTTTTTTTCGCGGCGCCTTCAGCAAGGGTGAGCAAAGTTGCGGTGGAAATCGACATGTTTCTTCTCCCGTTCAGAGATGCAAATTCAAGAGACCGACCCCGAGGAACTGCTCTTCATTTTCTTGCTCCTCCATCCGCTCGCGCGTCGAGATTGCCTTGTCGTGTTGGGGAAATGCGCCACCGACCGCCGTTCGAACCGCGAGCGTCAGCGCTATGGGCGCCGCGACGATCTGTTGCATAAGGGCCGGCGCAATAAGTCCCGATGCATTTTGTGGCAATGATGGCAGGAGATCCGCTTGTTTTCCCATATGTTCGACGAGGGAAACGTCATTGCTTGCCACATCGACATGAAGTCGGCCATTATTTCCCCCCGAGACATGAAGCGACAGGAAAGTCCCATCCCCCAAGGCATGCCGGACCAGGGTCTGGACGTGATCTCCCTCGCCCTGGGTCATCACGCGCAGGGCTCCGTCCTCTCGCACCTCGAGAGTATCCTGCTCTTCCATTGAACGGGCGGCAGGCTGGGTTTCGTCGTCGGGCTGACTTCCTTCATTCTCCATCTCGACAATGTCGCCTGCCATGGTGTCAGGCCGCGTGGGGGCGGGCAGGTTCCTCGCGACAGTTGAGCCCGAAGTGCTGATCGCGCCGCCATCTCCAGCAACTCCATTCTTGCCTTGCTGCGCGGCATTGTCCTGTGACGCGGCGAAAGACGCGGGAGTCGCTACGTTATTCTGAACAGGAAGAGTTTCATCATTCGCATTGTCAGAAAGAACCGGAAGAGTCGCGGTGACTTTCCCCCGTTCCCGTTCAGGAGCAGTGTCCCGTGTCGCTGTCTTGTCAACCTGTCCGTTCGTGCGGCCGACTACGGTTTCTGACGAATTGCCAGTCTCTTCCGACCGTTCCGCAACGCCATCTGACGCTCGGGAGCGAGCAACGCGCGCTGAATCGGGGCTCTGGAATGCCCGCACATTCGACGGTCGTGAAGCCGTTGCGGCGACCGGCCTTGCCAATTCCCTGCTTGCACCTGTTCCAACCCGGGTCGACGAAGCCGCCGGGGCAGGAGTGCCGTTCCCCCGTGCCGGTTTTTCACCCGAATCGGCGGGCACAGCCTCCGCCTTAGGGGCGACAGGCTGCTGCCGACGTGGTTCGATCGGCTCGTGCCGCGTGTCCGCTGCATGCTCGAAGCTTTTCAGGAATGCCGCGAAACGGAGATCAGACGCCGTGAGCACGCCCGTCGCAGGCGGTGACATCGCCGTTCCACTCGGCTTTGCGACAGGATTCGACACGACAGAGACGGCCATCCGGTGATCCTCCAGAGGCCATTTTCCCGCAATTTGGTAAAGAAAGTCTTACTCGTCTTCTTCAAGTGGTTGAACGCGAATCACCTTTCCGGATCGATCATGATAGATGATTGCCGGGCCGCGCCGCTCGGCATACCCGTCGGGCTCTCCGTCCGGCGTGCGGAAGATGAGGCGCTCGGCCTCCGGCTGCTCGATCACCTTGTCTCCTTCCGGCCGATACAAATAACGCCGGAAATTCGCATGGGCGTGCGGAAGATTCGATTGATGCGCCAGTTCATGCAATGACGGGGGCTTCTTCTCCTCATCATCCTGCGCGCGCGCCATGCTTCCCGGCAGCGCCAGCATCACAGCCGAAATCATCAAACCCCAACGACGCAGCCCCAGCCGCATGGCATCCTCTCCTCACCCCGGCGATCCGACCGGGGCAACCCGCGGCTCACCATTTGCCGTCGCCGCAACTTTAGTCGGAACCGTCTTGCGGCTCCAGCCTCCACCCAGCGCGCGATAAACGGTGACGAGATTCTGATACCGGGCCAATTGCACCGCAATCGTCGATTGTTGCGCCTGATAGAGTGTGCGCTGCTGGGTCAGCGTGGTGAGATACGGATCGATCCCGGTCTTGAACCGCATCATCGCGAGATCATAGGCCTGCTGCGACGATGCGACGAGATCGCGCATCTGGCGCTCCTGGTCCAGATAGGTCTCGCGCGCCGTCAGGGCATCGGAAACCTCGCGAAAAGCCGTCTGCACCGTGTTCTCGTAGCTCGCGATCTGCTCCAGCTTGCGCGCCTTGGAGATCTGGAGATTCCCCTCGTTCTGCCCCCAGGTAAAGATCGGCAGCGAGATATTGGGCGAGACCGTCCACGTCTCCGCGCCGGGCGTGAAGAGCTGGCGGAACTGCAAGCTGCTGATTCCCTCGGAGGCGGTGATGGTGAGCCTCGGAAAGAAAGCGGCCCGCGCCGCGCCGATATTGGCGTTCGCGCCGATCAGCCGGTGCTCGGCCGCCTGGACATCAGGCCGATTCGCGATCAGATCGGAAGGCAGCCCCGCATGCAGGTCCGCGAGAATCGTCTGACTGCCGAAAGGGGCGGGGGGCGGCAGGTCCGGTGGAAGCGGCATGCCGACGAGAAGCTGGATCGCATGCTCGTCCTGCGCCACCTGCCGGCGATATTGCTGCTCATTCGCCGCCGCCTGCTCCACCTGCGTTTCTGTCTGACGCAGAGTGAGCAGCGTGCTTTCCCCGTGCTCGTATTGCAGGCGCGTGAGACGCAGCGTATCCCGCTGCGAGGTCAGGGTCTGTTCCGTCACCCGCAGCAATTCGCGATCCGCGAGCCATTGCAGATACGTGTTGGCGAGCTGGGAGAGCGTGCTGATGAGGACCGAGCGCGCGTTATAGACCGAGGTCATCGCCGCTTCCGCCTGCTGGCGCGAGAGATTGCGGATACGCCCGAAGAGATCGATCTCGTAGGAGGAAAACCCGATGCCTACATTATAGAAGCGCAAGGTCGAGATCGTCCTGCCGAATCCCGGCGCGAAGGCGAAACCGGCGCGCGAGGATGGCGCGATGAACTCTCCCTGTCCCGTCGTGCCGATCGGCGGGAAGAGAGATGCGTGCTGGACCTCGTACTCACCCTGCGCCTCGGCGATCGCCGCCGCCTGACTCCGCAGGTTGCGGTTGTTACTCAAGGTGAGTTCGATCAGCGCACGCAGGCGCGGATCGATGAAGAAGCTTTCCCAGCCGAGATCGGCCGCCATCTGCGCCTTGGAAGGGGGGGCCTTCCCCACCGAGCCCGCAACGCCCGTATCCGTCGGCCAGGAATCCTGCACCGGCAGCGCCGGACGCTGGTAATGCGGTGCCAGATTGCACCCCGTCAGCAATGCCGAAACCGCAGTCCCGGCCGCGAATACCCGGAGTGCTGCTCGCCCGTCCGTCCCGTGGCGCCTCATCGCACGCCCTCCTGCGCCAGCGCGCCCCGTTTTTCGCTCATGCGCCTCACCCGGAACAGCTTCAACACGCAGACGAAGAAGAGCGGCACGAAGAACACGGCCAGCACCGTGGCGCTGAGCATGCCCCCCACCACGCAGGTGCCGATGGCCATGCGCGAGGCCGAACCGGCTCCCGTCGCCACGGCCAGCGGAATCGTCCCCACAACGAAGGCGATCGACGTCATCAGAATCGGCCGCAGACGTTCCTGCCCGGCCTTGAGCACCGCCTCCTCCAGCGAATCGCCCTGCTCGAAGAAGTTCTTGGCGAATTCCACGATCAGGATCGCGTTCTTGACCGAAAGCCCCACCGTCGTCAGCAGCCCGACCTGGAAATACACGTCATTGCTCAATCCGCGCAGATAGGTGGCGAAGACCGCCCCCAGCACGCCCAGCGGCAGGACGAGGAGCACGGAGAACGGGATCGCCCAGCTTTCGTACAGCGCCGCGAGACAGAAGAGGATGACGATGGAGGCCAATGCATAGAGCGGCCCCGTCGCACTGCCCGAGGCGACCTGCTCGTAGGACAGGCCCGTCCATTCATATCCGATCCCCGGCGGAAGCTTGGTGAGAATCCTGCGCATTTCGTCCATCGCCTCGCCGGAACTGACGGAGGCGGCGGGCTGGCCAAGAATTTCGTATGAATTCAGGCCATTGAAATCCTCAACCTTCTGCGGCCCGAGCATCCAGTCCCCATGCATGAACGTATTCAGCGGCACCAATGTCCCCGCCGTGTTCCGCATATACCACTTGTTGAGATCGGCCGGCGTCATGCGCGCCGAGGCCACGCCCTGGATATAGACCTGTTTCACGCGGTCGTTTCGCAGGAACTGGTTGACATAGATCGAGCCGAACGCGCCCTGGATGGTCGTGTTGATATCCGCGTTGGTCAGGCCCTCGGCATTGGCCTTGGCGCGATCGACCTCCAGATGGAATTGCGGCGCGTCCTCGAGCCCGTTCGGGCGCACGGCCACGAGCTTCGGGTCCTGCGCCGCCATGCCGAGCACGAGGTTCCGGGCCTCCAGCAGCTTCTGATGCCCGACATGGCCGCGATCCTCGAGTTCGAGATCGAAGCCCGTGGCGTTGCCGAGTTCCAGAACGGCAGGCGGGTTGATCGCGAAGATCTGGGCGGCCGGGTCCATCCAGAAATGCTGCATGACCTTATTGGCGATCGCCATCGTCGTGTTCGCGGCGCCCGGCCGCACGGACCAGTCCTTCATCCGCACGAAGAACGCGCCGGAATTCTGCGATTGCCCCGCGAAGTTGAACCCCGTCACCGTCAGCACGGACTGGACCTGATCCTTGTACGTCGAGAGGATATAGTCGGCGACGCGCTTGTTGACCGCCGCGACCTGCTCGTTCGTCGCGCCGGGACGCATCGAGACCTGGCCGAAGATCAGCCCCTGATCCTCGTCCGGCAGGAAGCCGCCCGGCACGCGGAAGAAGAAGAACACCACGATCGACGTCATCACGACGAAACCGACGATCCCGACCGGCCACCCCTTGAGGAGATAGCGCACCCCCAGGAGGTATCCCTTGTTCAGGCGATCGAAATTCCGGTTGAACCAGCCGGCCGGACCCGTCTTCTTTTCGTGGCTGGTCGGCTTGAGCATGGTCGCGCAGAGCGCGGGCGTCAGCACCATGGCCACCAGGACGGACAGCCACATGGCCGCGACGATGGTGATGGAGAACTGGCGGTAGATCACGCCCGTCGAGCCGCTGAAGGCCGCCATGGGCAGGAACACGGCGCTCAGCACGAGCACGATGCCGACCAGCGCGCCGGTGATCTCGTCCATCGACTTGCGCGCCGCATCGCGCGGGGAGAGCTTCTCCTGCGCCATCACGCGCTCGACATTCTCCACGACCACGATGGCGTCGTCGACGAGCAGCCCCACGGCGAGCACCATGGCGAGCATGGTCAGCGTGTTGATCGCATAGCCCAGCGCCGCCAGCACGCCGAACGTGCCCAGCAGCACGACCGGCACGGCGATGGTCGGGATCAGCGTCGCGCGGAAGTTCTGGAGGAAGACCAGCATGACGAGGAAGACGAAGACGATCGCCTCCAGCAGCGTCTTCACCACATCCTCGATGGACAGCACGATGAACGGCTCAGTATCGAGCGGATAGACGATCTTCAGCCCTGGCGGGAAAAATTTCTCCAGCTCGGCGAGCTGCGCGCGCACCGCCGCCTCCGTCTGGAGCTGGTTCGCGCCCGAGGCCAGCTTCAAGGCCAGCGCCGTGGCGGGCTTGTTGTTGTAGAGCGCGGAGATGCTGTACGATTGCGCGCCCAGCTCGACGGACCCGACATCGCGGATTCGCACCTGTGCCCCGTCCTGCTGGACCTTGAGGAGGATATTCTCGAACTGCTGCGGATCGGTCAGGCGCGTCGGGCCGATGATCGTGGCGTCGAACCCGACCCCTTTTTTCGCCGGAAGACCGCCCAGTTCACCCGAGGAGACCTGGATGTTCTGCGCCTGGATCGCGTTCTGGACGTCGGTGAGGGTGAGCGCGTATTTGTACAGCTTGCCCGGGTCCAGCCAGATGCGCATGGCGTATTCCGAACCGAACAACGTGTGATCGCCCACGCCGGAGACGCGCGACAGCGGATCGACGACGTTCGACGCGATATAATCGGCGATATCGTTGCCGCTCATGCTGCCGTCGGTCGAGGTGAACCCGACCACCATCATGAAGTTCTTGACCGCCTTCACGACGCTCAGCCCCTGCGTCGTCACCTCCGTCGGCAGGCGCGCCTCGGCAAGTTGCAGCTTGTTCTGGACCTGAACCTGCGCGATGTCCGGATTCGTCCCCTGCGCGAAGGTCAGGTCGATCTCCATCGAGCCGTTTGCGTAGGATTGGGCGGACAGATATTCGAGATGGTCGAGACCGGACATCTGCTGGAGAATGGGCCGCACCACCGTGTTGTTGACCGTCTCGGCGGAGGCGCCCGGATACGTCACGGTGATCGCCACCTGCGGCGGTGCGATGGAAGGGTATTGGGCGATCGGCATGCGCAGGATGCACACCACGCCCAGCAGCATGATGATCAGCCCGATGACCCAGGCGAAGACCGGACGGTCGATGAAGAAACGAGACATGGCGCGTCAGTCCGCCTTGCTCTGCGGCGCGTCGGCCGCCTCGGTGACCTTCACCTTCGCGCCCGGACGCACCTTCTGAAGACCGTTGACGATCACGCGATCACCGTCCTTCAGACCGTCCAGGACCTGCCATGACTGGTCCACGATACGCCCGACCCGCACCGGCCGGATCGCCACCTTGCTGTCCTGCCCGACGACGAGAACCTGCGGGTTCCCCTTGCTGTCGCGCTGCAACGCCACCTGCGGCACGGTCAGCGCATCGGGAATCTCGCCCTCGTCGATCCGCGCATGGACGAACATGCCGGGCAGCAGCAGCTTGTCGGGATTGGGGAATTCGGCCCGGAGGACCAGCGTGCCGGTCGCCGGGTCGACCGTGACCTCGGCCAGGCGCAACTCTCCCGTCCGGGGATAGGTCGAGCCGTCATCGAGTTCGAGCGTCACCGGCGGCATCCCCTTGCCGTTCCCCTTGATCTGTCCCTGGGCCATTTCGCGGCGCAGGCGCAGCATGTCCACATCGGCGAGATTCACGTCCACATAGATCGGGTCCAGCCGCGTCACCACCGCGATCGGCGCCGTCTGCCCCGCCGTGACCAGCGAGCCCGGCGTGACCAGCATGCGGCCGATGCGTCCGTCGATGGGGGAGCGGACCTCCGTCCAGTCCAGATTGACCTTCGCGCTGGCGACGTTCGCCTTCGCCTGGGCGATCTGCGCCTCGGCCTGCCGCGCCTGCGAGAGGGTGTTGTCATAGTCCTGACTGGAAACGGCATGCGCCGTCGCAAGCGGCCTGTAGCGGCGAAGCTGCGCCTCGATGCTCACCGCCGCGGCCTGAGCCTGCAACAGCGCCGCCTTCGCCCGGTCATAGGTGGCCTGATAGGGCGCCGGGTTGATCTTGTAGAGCAGATCCCCCTCATGCATGTCCGAGCCCTGCTTGAAGCTGCGCGTCAGGATCATGCCGCTCACCTGCGGGCGGATCTGCGCCTGCTCATAGGCGTCCGTGCGGCCGGGCAGCACGGTCTGCGTGTGAATCGGATGAGGATGAATCGTCACCACCTCGACGGGCTGGGGCGGCATTCCTTGCTGTTCCGCCGCCTTCTGCTTGCAGCCCGTCAGCCCGGCGACCAGCCCGAGAGAGAGCAGCAGGGCCGGACCGGACACCGCAACGCGCGAAAAGATGACGCCCTCGGCCCGAAGCTGTGTGGCGGAGAGACAAACCGTTCGATCATGCATCGGGCTCATCGCGAACCAATCTCTTTCTCAAAGGACTCTCAAAAAAAAGGCTCCTACCGGAGCCAGGCAAAATGAGAAATTGAAAACTCTTGAGTTTCCGTCGGAACGGGAACTATACGGTTTCCTGACTATCGTCAATGACAGGCACACAGGGACACGTCGCAAACGCACATGGATCATACCCGTCCGACCTGCCTGTGCCGCGCCATCGGCCGCCGCCCCCCCGCTCCCGGCGACGCCGGGCGCAAGGAACGCGTTCTGGACGCGGCCGTCGCCGTGCTACAGGAACACGGCTATCAGGCCACCTCGATGGACCGGATCGCCGCTCTGTGCGGCATGTCCAAGAAGACACTTTACCAGCTTTTCGAGTCCCGGCAGCTTCTCTTCGAGTCGCTGCTGGTCGATCGCCTCTTCAATTCGAACCTCATCGATCTCGAATTGCAAGGCGCAACGCCCCGGGAACGCCTGAGCTTCGGGATGCGTCATCTCGCCGCCGAGCTTCTCGCGCCGAAGCGTCTCGTCCTGCTGCGCGCCGTGGTCTCCGAGCTTTCGCGCGTTCCGGAGATCGCCACCTTCATGCAGGGCTATTTCGTCGATAATTCACGGGTCTTTCCGCTGCGTTCCTGGCTGCGCCGCCTCGGCTATGACACGATTCTGACGGCGGAGGAACTCGACACGGCGAGCGAGCATCTGTTCGGCATGACGGTCGGGCTGCTGATGCTGGGCGATCTCGCCCAATGCAAGCCGTCGAAAACGCCCGAGGCGCGACGGGCTTTCATCGAAAGCGGCGTGACGCTCTTCCTCCGCGCCTATCCACTTCCCGTCCCTGCCTCCGGATCGGACTCATGACGCTCCTGCATATCGACTCCAGCATTCTCGGCGACAACTCCGCCAGCCGACAGATCACCGCCGATACGGTCGCCCATCTGCGCGCCGCCGATCCGGGCGTGACGATCGTCTATCGCGACCTCGCCGCCAACCCGCTCCCCCATCTCTCCGGTGGCTACCTCGCCCGCCAGTCCGCCGATGTGCAGCACGATCCCGCCCTTCAGGCGGATCTCCGTCACGACGGTCGCGTGCTGGACGAATTCCTCGCCGCGAGCACGGTGGTGATCGGCGCGCCGATGTACAACTTCACCATTCCCAGCCAGCTCAAGGCATGGATCGACCGGATCTGCGTCGCGGGCAAGACCTTCCGGCGCTACACCGAGAGCGGTTTCGAAGGTCTCGTCGGGGACAAGAAAATCATCCTCGCCATCACCCGCGGCGGCCTGTACGGCCCCGACAGCCCTTCCGCCTCCTTCGAACATCAGGAAAGTTACCTGCGCGCGGTGTTCACCTTCCTCGGCGTCACCGACATCACCACCATCATCGCCGAAGGCCTTGCCGGAGGCGAGGAACAGCGCAACGCCGCACTGGCAGACACCAGGGCCCAGATCGACCGTCTCTGAGAGAGCCGTCACACCGCCCAACGCACTCACGCGCCACCAGTTTGTGAACCGGCGTGGAAAATTGACCCTGGTGGAGGGGTAATCGGCGCCGAAAACTGACCCCTCTGATGCATGGGTTCACAGTGGTCTTCGTGATG
>NZ_SLZN01000043.1 GCF_004346035.1 Acidomonas methanolica
ACACCGCCGCCATGATGATCCCGCACGCCATCCGGGCCCTCGGTATTGAACCGTATCACCCAGTCCCGCACGATCTGACGATCCGTCCCGGCCAGCCGGGCCACGTCCCCGCGCGACGCACCATCGTAGATCGCCGCCAGCGCCAGAAGCCGACACGCCTGGCCCGCATGCCTCCCGCCCGGCTCGGCATCCTGTGAACCACAGGTCGCTCCAGAACAATACCGTCAGGCAATCACATATGAGTCAGGCCGGACAGGAGTTGGTATTACGCCGCCCAGAGTCCCAAATCTGTCGACGACGGACGGCACAAGCCGACCTGCGGCATCCTGTGGGATCTTCTCGATCCGCACATGCTGGCGACCATTCCACCCCTGCAGGAGCTTCAGCGAATGGAGCACTCCCGGCCCGACAGTCAATAAAGAACCGGTTCGTCGAGCCCCCTGCGCGACCGGGCTCATGGGTTTCCACACAACAGAATGGGCATGAAGCATCTGCCTGAAAGGCGGAGACCGTCTTTGCCCCTTCCCGGCGTGCCCTCCAGCCATTAATGCAGGGGGACGATGCGGGAGATTCTGGTCATCAAACTTGGCGCGCTCGGCGATTTCGTGCTCGCCTTCGCCCCGTTCGCCGCCCTGCGTGCAGCCTTTCCCCATGCGCGCCTCACCCTGCTGACCACTGCGCCCTTTCGCGATCTCGCTACGCGCAGCCCATGGTTCGACCGCGTGCTGATCGACGAGCGCCCCGCCTGGCACGACCTTCCCGCCCTGACCGCTCTGCGCCGCCGCCTGCGCGGCTACGATTTCGTCGTCGATTTGCAAACCTCCAGCCGCTCGTCGCGCTATCACCTGCTGGCGGGACGGCCGGACTGGTCCGGCATCGCACGGGGCTGCACGCGGCCGCACGACAACCCTCAACGCGACGCCATGCACACGATCGCCCGTCAGCGCGATCAACTTCTCCGTGCCGGAATCGCGCCCGTCGACCGTCCCGATCTCACCTGGCTGGCGGAAGAGGGCCCACGCCTCGACCATCCCTACGCCGTGCTCGTTCCCGGTGCGGCCCCTCATCGTCCGGCCAAGCGCTGGCCCGTCGAACGGTTCGCCGCGCTCGCCGCGCGGCTCGACGCCATGGGACTTCATTCCGTCGTCGTGGGTAGCGCCGCCGACATGGCCAGCGCCGCCACGATCCGTGCGGCGGTCCCCGCCGCCCTCGACCTCACGGGCCGAACCGATCTTCCCGCTCTCGCCGGACTCATGGCGCGGGCCAGTCTCGCCATCGGCAACGACACCGGCCCGATGCACCTCGCGGCGATGATGGGGGCGCCCTCTCTCACCCTGTTCTCCGGGGAAAGCGATCCTCGCCTGACCGCGCCCTTCGGGCATCGGCCGGGACAGGTCCGCATTCTCCGTGTCCCCGATCTCGCCACGTTGGACACCACCCGCGTCGAGGCGCTGGCGCGCGAGATGCTGAGCCGGAAGAACTGAGCGCCGACCGTAAGTGGCGTCGTTGTTCTTTTTTGGAAAAAAGAACCAAAAAACGTCTTCGACTTGGCTGGGTAGCTGCCCGGTTCGCGTCGCGCAGGCGCTTGCGTGGACGCGCTCACCCGGACAGCGCCGGGCGACGGGGCGAAATTCTCCGAGATGAAATCCTGACGCCAGCGCCGGTTTGGCCCGCCGGACAGACTCATCGGCGAACGCGTGCCCATCGTCCATTTGTAGGCGCTCCGCCGCATTTCGATCGTCACGAGTAGATCGTCGCATCGCTGATTCCGCGCTTGCGGCGCAGATCGGCCACCACTGCGCCTGCCTGATTCTCCTTCAGGATATCCGGCTCCGGGCCTGCGTAATCCGTGATTTGCGCAAACCTTATAATAATGAAGTTTTTAATTTGTCAACATGATATTCGCGTTCTGTTTATTGATCCAAATGCAAAGGAGACATGGATCACGCTGCCGTGAAAAACGGCGTGAGGCTCCGCTCGAAGTGTTTGCGCAAATCACGAAATTTGCGCGGCCAGCGGGGGATGCATCATGACGAGCTACAGTAATTCGACGGTAACTTATAACGTCACACCAGGATTTTTAACTAATAATGTGCAGATTGTAGATAATAAGACCGGCAAGACGATCGTGAACACGACAAGTAATAATGTCGTCACGGGTTCAAACCCCGATGTTGTTCTGCTTGATGTTGTTGGTATGACTTTCGTGAGCGTGCCGGGATCGACGGGCGATATCAGTATTGTTGTTAACGCTCTTTCTGCGAATACATTTTATATCGGCGGGGATACGACCGTCTCATTCGCCGCGAGCGCCATTGCTTCCCAGACATTCAATGTCTATGGCGGAGACTTGACGTTTTCGGGCGGTCTGATCGCGAGCGCCTTGTCTGGCAGCACGATCAATATCGGGTACGGCGGCAGCTATGCCTCGGGCGCCAATCTCTTAAGTATTCTGTCTGGCTCGACGATCAATTTCACGACGGGCGGCGGGACGCTGGTTCTCAACGCAGGTGGAACGCTGATCGACCTGAGCGGGTCCACGATTACCGGCTATGACCCGTCCAAGGACACGATCGAACTCCAGAATACGATCGTGCCGATCAGCATTTATAACATCTCCGGTTCCTCGACCTCCAAGACGATCACGCTAATGGGGTCGAACGGCCAGGAGGTGGCGACATACACCGTTTCCCTGGCCAGCGGCGTCACTCTGGAGAACGGCAATTACCTCACCCAAGGCAGCAGCACCGCCACCAATCCGCTCAAGGTCACCTATGCCAACGGCAACACCTATATCGGTGCGTGCTTCCTCCCCGGCACTCTGATCCGCACGCCGGACGGCGACCGGCCGATCGAGGAAATGCGGGTTGGGGACGTGGTTCTGGTCTGTGACGCGCAGCAATCCGATGTCGCGATCAGCCGCGAGGTGATCTGGGTCGGCCAGAAGAGTGTCGCGGTGCGGCCGGACCTTCCGGATGACGAATCGGGTTATCCGGTGCGTCTTCTCAAGGACGCGATCGCGGACGGCGTGCCGTACAAGGACATGCTGATCACGGCCGAGCACTGCCTGTTCTTCGACGGGAAGTTCGTTCCGGCGCGGATGCTGGTGAACGGCTCGTCCATTTTCTATGACAAGTCCATCACGTCCTACGACTACTATCATATCGAGACCCAGGAGCATTCCATCATCACGGCCGATGGCGTGCTCACCGAGAGCTATCTCGACACCGGCAACCGTCGCGTCTTCCAGCAGAGCGGCAAGGTCGTGGCCTTCACGCCGTCGCGCGACCTGACCTGGGACGACGCCGGCGCGCCGCTCGACGTGTCGCGGGACTTCGTCGAGCCGCTGTTCCGCCGGATCGAGGCACGGGCGGCGCAGGCGGGTCTCGAAAGCCGCGCGACGGCGCCGACGCTGACGGACAAGGCGAACCTGCATCTCGTCGCCGATACGGGCGCCATCATCCGTCAGGCGCGCGAGCACGACGGACGCGTCATGTTCATGATCCCGTCGGGCGTGAACTCCGTGCGCATCGTCTCCAACGCCAGCCGCCCCTGCGACGTCATCGGTCCGTTCGTGGACGATCGCCGTTCTTTCGGTGTCGCGATCGGCGAGATCATGATGTTCGAAAGCAATCGCACCCACACCGTCAAAATCCATCTCACCGAGAAGGAACTGGACGGCTGGAACGCGATGGAGTGGGACGACACGCGCTGGACGTCCGGCAATGCCCTGCTTCCGCTGGGCGGTCGCCTGCCGGGCGGGATCGGACTCCTGTCGATGCAGGTCAAGGCCGCGGGTCCGTATATCCTTGCATCCGACGAGGTGGGCGAAGCGTCGAGCCGTCGCGCATGATCGCCATGTCGTACTCCGCTCTCGAAAGGGAGCGGAGCCATTCCTCGTTCTTCGTGGCCGGGCAGGAATGGGTTGCACAATCATCCAGGATAGAAAGACGGTTCATCCTGTCCGTGGAGGACGGAGAAATCACCTATATCCGGGAGCGCGACCGGCCGGGGAGCCCGCCCAACGCCAGCGGAACCCTCAATTTCCGTTCCTGGGTGAAATCCTCGCGCGCCATCGACACGAACTGGGTGAATGCGCGGACGGGCGCCCTGTACGCCGCGGCGCCGGCCTGGATAAAAGAGCGTGTCACCGCGTTTTACGGCAATCAGGTCATCATATGAACCACATTGCCGACCTGCCGTTCTCTGGCGACGCGTTCTTCGGTGGCGAAATCTTCAATGCCGCCCGAGCCTTGAACGAAGGGTGGATGATCGAGTTCGACCGGGATTCGCGCGTTCGTCTGCGCGGCGTCTTCTACAGCGATCTGGAAGCCTGGTGGCATGTCGCCAGGGAGGCGGCGCGCGGGTCCGAATATCATCAGGCCGCCCTGCGTGAACTGTGCGAGGAGGAACGCTTCGCCATCGAGGTTCATTGCGGTCCCCTTGCAACAACAATCCTTTGAAGGAGTGCGACGCTCAATGCTGGATGCTGCTGCGATCGCGGACCAGGATCAACTCTATGCCGCAGTCAAGGAATCGGGTCTGTTCGACGCCAACGCCTATCTCGCGGCTAATTCTGACGTTGCCAGGAGCAAGATAGATCCTCTGCTCCATTACATTCGTTATGGCCAGTATGAATCGCAGCGCAGGCCGTATCCCGGCTTCGATCCTCAGCGCTACATCTCCGACTTCCGCCTCGGGACGGTCGAGGGAAATCCGTTTTTCGATCTCGTCGTGCGGAACCGTTACAGCCATGCGACGCCGGAAACGGCTCTCACACCGCAGGAGATCTATCTCTACAACCTCATCCTTCATCTCGACCTGTTCGACGAGAAATACTATGTCAGGAACAATCCTGACCTGAAGGATATCGAGATTCCGCCGCTCATCCATTATGTGAAATATGGCGTTCACGAGCCTGCGCGAAGTCCCAATCGAAAATATAACAACGTCATCTATATGCGCCTCTTCGGGCGCGAGATTCCGAAAGACGAACCGCCTTTCCTGCATTATATACGCAACAATCTCGATCTCGATTTCTTCGATAAGGGAATGCTCGAAAAGTTCAGCTACGCCTCCCTGTCCCGGGTGGCGCGGAGACTGGCGGAATTTCCATTCTATTCGGACGCGTATTATCTTTCGGTCAATGAAGACGTCAATAATTCCGATCTGCTTCCCAATCAGCACGCCATTCTTTATGGTATTCCCGAGGGGAGGACGATCCTCTCCAAGTTGAGGATCGCGGAAGTCCTTGGCAGGAAGACGGGGCCGGCGCCCGATTATCAGCTTGCGACCCGTATCGACAAATCACTGCCGCTGCCGGAAACGATCGGCGTCTTCTATCATTCGGACGGCAATTGTTTCATCAGGGAGATCGCCGAGGATCTTGCGGCCTGCCTGAGTGGCGCCGGGCTGAACGTCTCTCTGGAAACCGAGAAGACGCCCCTCAGCGCGAAGCCCGATCTGTGTATTTTCTGTGCGCCGCACGAGTTTTTCTTCCTCGACGGCGGCAAGCAGTGGGAAGACGAGAAGATTCTGGAATCTTCGATCATGCTCAACACCGAGCAGGCGCAGACGCCCTGGTTCAGCCGCGGTCTGGTCTATCTGCTGATGTCGGCCGGGATCATAGATTTCCTCTACCAGAATACCGGGCTGTTCGAGGCGGTGGGGATTCCGTTCTTTCATTTCGACCCGATCCCCAGCAGCGCGCCGACGAAGATACTGGACGAGGATCGAGCTCACGCCTTCTTCCGCGTGCTCCCTGACAGCGCCAAAAAGGATCTGTCCGGTTCCGCGTTGCGGCCGATCGCCGAACGCGACATCGACATCAGCTTCTTCGGCAATGTGTCGGCCAAGCGCGAGAAATTCTTCACGCGCAATGCGGATTTTCTCGCCCGCCGGGAATGCTTCATCTACTATCGCAAGACGCAGGGCCCGATCCGTACGGAAGGCGTGTACGAGATCCTCGCGCGCATGCCGTTCTATGTCGCCGAAAACAGCAAGATCTGCCTGAACATCCACCGTAACGACGATCCCTATTTCGAGTGGCATCGCATCATCAAGCAAGGTGCGGCGCGCGGCGCCGTCGTTGTGACCGAGGAATGTCTGCCGACTCCGCTTTATCGCGAAGGCGTGCATTTTCTGACCGAAACGCCGAGGCACATGCCCCATCTCGTGGCCTGGCTGCTCGATTCACCGGACGGGCAGGCGCGCGCCCAGGAGATTCAGAACGCCTGTCTCGATCTCTTCCGGAATCGCAAGCTGCAAAAATCCAAGTTCAACGATATCGCCGGATTCATCGGGTCCGTTTGGCAGAAGGTCGCCGTCAATGCTTGAAAAACCCTGGAGACCCCTGCCCGAGACGCTTTTCAGCCACGAGACGAAGCGTCGCTGTGACAACAACGATCATGTGTCGGTGATCGTCACCAATTACAATTACGAGAAATACGTGACCGACTGCCTGTCGTCGATCGCGGCGCAGACGCACGAGGCGCTCAGTCTCGTCGTGATCGACGATAATTCGCGGAAAGACGACTCGACCGCCAGAATCGCCGAATGGATGGAGGGAAACAAGGAGCGTTTCGTCTCGACCCTGCTGCTGCGCAACGTCATCAACCAGGGCCCGTCCGCATCGCGCAACACCGCGATCGAGCATTGTCCGTCACAAACGATCTTCATCATGGACGCCGACAACGAGATCCTGCCGACGGCGATCGCCAAGCTGAATGCGTGTCTCGAGCGCTCCGGCGCGCAGGCCGCCTATTCCCAGCTCATCGAGTTCGAGGACCGCAATCAGGTCGGCGCCGCCGATCTGTGGGATGTCGAGCGGATGTACAAGAACAATTACGTGGACATCATGGCGCTGATGAGAAAGTCCGCCTGGGCCGAGGTCGGCGGTTTCTCTCATATCGAGGAGGGCTGGGAAGACTACGATTTCTGGCTTAAATTCATCGACAAGGGGATCGATATCGTGTTCCTGCCGGAAATCCTGTGCAGGTATCGCGTTCATGGAGTCTCCAGGACCGCGACCGAAGCCTACAAATCCCATTATGATCTGGAGATCATCATGCGCTACCGTCATCCGGACCTTCCCGCCGCTCCGCAATCGCTGAAGGCTGTCTGATCCACGTTGATGAACATGATCTTGTCGGACGGTGCGACGGAGTCCGGGAGTCGCTGGGATCACATCGATCTTGCCTGGGTGATGCAGAGCTATCCCGAGACGCGGGAGTTCTTCGTCCAGGGCGACACCATCGCCTTTGCAGACCTGCTGCTGCTCGCGGGGCGGTGCGGCTATTCGCCCAACCCGTATTTCGATGAAATCTACTACGTCCGCCGTTATCCCGACGTGCGGCAGGCGATCGCGGACGGCACATATGTCTCCGGCTTCGATCACTACCGCTCGGCGGGATACAGGGACCGCAACCCGCATTGGCTGTTCAGTGAAGAATACTACCTTGCCGGGAATCCGGATGTCGGCAAATCCCTGGCGAATGACGGCGTTTTCCGCAACGGCTACGACCATTATCTCCGGTGCGGCGACGGCGAATTCCGGAGCGGCTCGTGGTTTTTCGACCCGCTGGAATATATCAAGTCCACGACCGGCGAAGCGGCCCGGGCACCGTTCAGCCATTACCTCACACATCCGTCAGGCTATTCCAACAGCCCGTATTTCGACACGGACTGGTTTATCAGGGCCTATCCGGACGTTCTGGAGGAGGTGCGGCACGGAGATTGGAAGTCGATCCTCCATCAATATCTCGGCACCCGGAACGAGGGACGCTACGATCCCTCGCGTTTTTTCTCCGAACGCTTTTATGTCGAGTCGAATCCCGACCTGTCCGACGCCATAGCGTCGGGGCGTTTCATCAGCGGATATGAGCATTTCCTGCTCTATGGCATTCATGAACGCCGCCGCCCGAGTCCGGACATCGATCTCGAACGGTTCTATCACCATCCTTACGTTCAGAAGCTGCTTCTCAACGGGCGCGTGCCGGACGTCTTCGTGGCCTGGTGTCGTTCGGAGGGGGAAATCCCCGACGTCGAGGCGGCTCTGGAAGACAAGGAGAAGATGACCAAACTCGCGTTCGAGAAGAAGAGCGCCGCGCTGGCCATCACCGTGGCGCGCCGCAAGCTCGATTTTTCGTCAGCTTTGCCGGATATCAGCGTCATTCTGGTCCTGCACAACAATTTCGACATGACCATGAACGCGCTCACGGCGCTTCGGGCGTCCCATGCGGGCGGCATTGATCTCATCCTCGCCGATAGTGGTTCGCACGATGAAACCCGCCGGATCGGGCATTATATTGACGGCGCCAATATCCAGCGTTTCGACGGCAATGTCGGTTTCGTTCGTGCCTGCAACGTCGCCGCCGGTCATGCGAAGGCTCCCTTTCTCCTGTTCCTCAACAATGACGCCGAGGTGCAGCCGGGCAGCATCGCCGCTGCGATCGAGCGTCTCCGCCGTGATCCGAAGGTCGGCGTCGTCGGCGGGAAGTTGATCCGCACCAACGGCTTGCTGCAGGAGGCCGGCTCGATCATCTATCGTGACGGCAGTGTCGACGGCTACATGCGCGGCCGAAGTCCGGATGTGCCGGAGGCGAACTTCGTACGTCGTGTCGATTTCTGCTCCGGCGCGTGCCTGTTCACCCGAACGGAATTGTTTCGCCAACTCGGCGGCTTCGACGAGGCTTATATCCCCGCCTATTACGAAGAGACGGATTATTGCGTCCGAGTCTGGAAATCGGGCCAGGAGGTCATTTACGATCCGGCCGTCACGGCGATTCACTACGAATACGGCACGTCCGACCTCGCCAGCGGTGCGGGATACATCAACCGAAACCGCCTGATCTTCAATAGCCGGCATAGGGATTTTCTGACTTACAAGCTCGTCAAATCGAAGCTCGGCCTCAATGGTGCCCGTTCCCCCGCAAGATCCGGTGCGCGCCGCATTCTGTTCATCGAGGACAGGATTCCGCTGAAATGCTACGGCTCCGGCTTTTCGCGTTCGCATGACATCGTCGAAACCCTGGCGAGCATGGGGCATGATGTCACGGTCTTTCCGATCTTCAAGCCCGACGTGTCCATCAACCAGCTTTACGCGGCATTTCCGGAAAACGTCGAAATCATCTGGGACCGCGAATTGGGGGAGCTCGAGTCGTTTCTCCACCAGCGGGCGGGGCTTTACGATGTGATCTGGATTTGCCGAACCCAGAACGTCCGTCGGCTGGTTCCCGTGATCGAGCGTACCGCTCATTTCATGCCCCATGCCATGCTCATTGCAGATACGGAGGCCGTGAGCGCCATCCGCGAGGAACAGCATGATCGGCTTCTCGGTCTGCCGGAAGATCAGTTTCCGACGCTGGCCGAGCGCCTGCGCGCTGAGTTCGAGTGCCTGCTCATCGCCACGAAAATCGTGGCCGTCAGCCCTCATGACGCCACAGTGCTGACGGAGCATGGATTTGCCGGCGTCTCGGTGCTGGGACATGTCCAAACACCTCGGCGGACGTCGAGGCCTTGGGCGGAACGCTCCGGCTTGCTCTTCGTGGGCGCGATGCACGATTACAACTCGCCTAATTATGACAGCGTCGCCTGGCTCGTCACCACGCTCTGGCCGATGCTGGAAAACATGCTGCCGGGAGACGCCACGCTGACCATAGCGGGCTATCTCGGGCCGGGCGTGTCGTTCTCCGCGCTTCCCCGGTCGCCGAGAGTATCCTACATTGGAGAAGTCGAAGATCTCACACCGCTTTATGACAGCGCCCGCTTCTTCATCGCGCCGACGCGCTACGCCGCAAGCATCCCGTACAAGCTCTACGAAGCTGCCGCTTACGGTTTACCCATCGTCGCGTCGGACATTCTCTGCCGGCAGACCGGATGGAAGGTTGGCGACGAGATCCTTGAGGCCCGAGCAGGAGACGCTGAGGATTTTGGGCGTGTCGTCGTTGATTCTTATGATAACCAAGTGCTTTGGAATGCGTTGAGAGATAAGGCTCTGGTCAAGATCATGAATGAGGACGATCAAAAAAGTTACGTGGTAAAAATCAATAAAATCTTAAATCACGAAGACGAAAAATCCTATCTATAAGGGTGAAGAAAATGACAAACATAAAGTTTATAAGATCCCTCCAGCCAGTAGAATTGGAGAATGAGAAACTTATTTTCGCCGAAGTGGGTGGGGAAATATTTTCAAAAAATTCATTTCTGGATCATTCTGGATTATACAAGGTGAATGCTTCTAAAAGCCTCGCGGCTTGGCGTTAGCTATGGTGACTTGATGTGAAGACGGTGGGAGTAAGCGACGGTGGAGCAGCCCGGACTTTTTGACATTGACGATCGTCTGAAGGCGCCGTCGACAAAGGCCGACGCGCGGAAACGGCTGAACACCATTGTTGATTGTGAACGGTTCCGGCTCATCCTGATGCAGGTGATTCCGCGCTCGAACGGAAGGAAAGGCAGTCGCCCTTGCTATGATCGGGTTTTCATGCGCAAGGTGCCGATCGCTCAGAGGAGCGACTCGCTGTCGGACGAACGGGTGGAACTCCTGATCAAGGACCGTCTGTCGTTGATGCAATTCCAGAGGCTTGCTCTCTCCGCCCCCATTCCGGAGCGGGATCGTGGTCGTGGATTTTTCCGTCTACTGCACGACGACGCGAAGATCACCCTCCCACCATTGCGGCCGATTGTCGAGCGATCCATTGATATCAGCTTTTTCGGCTACGCTTTGATCAATCGGAAAAAGTTCCTGACGCGCAATGCCGATTTCCTGGCGCAGCTGAACGGCTTTCTTTATTGCGCAGTTCTCACGGATCGATTCTCATGGAGGAAGGAGCGGCGGAAATCCTCGCACGTACGCCGCTCTATATCGCCGAGAACAGCACGATCTGCCTCAATATTCACCGAAACGACGATCCGTATTTCGAATGGCACCGCAGCATCAAACAGGGTGTTGCGCAGGGTTCTGTCGTCATGATGGAAGACTGTTTCCCGACGCCGCTTTGTCAGGAAGGCGTTCATTTTCTGACCGAAGCGCAGCGTCACATGGCCCATCTCCTCTCCTGGCCGCCTGATGCCGATGATGGAGGGAAGCGGGGACAAGACATGCAGGATGCCAGTTTGGATCTTTTCCGCAACTGGAGGTCCGGAAGTCGAAATTTAATGATGTCGCCCATTTCATTGGGTCCATTAGGCAGAAGGCCTTTAGAGATGCTTGAAAAACCCTGGAAGCCGGCGCCGGAGACGCAGCTCAGCCGCAGGACGAAGCGTAATTGTGACAATGGTCATGTTTCGGTGATCGTGATCAATTATAACTATGAAAAATACGTGACGGACTGTCTGAATTTGATTGTGGCCCAGACTCGTGATTCGCTCAGTCTGATCGTGATAGACGACAACTCGCGCAAGGATGATTCGGTCGAGAAGATCATGGAATGGATGGCGGAGAACAAGGAGCGATTCGTCCCCGTGCTATACTTGCGTAACGTGATTAGTCAAGGTTCGTCGGCATCCCGCAAGGCGGCGATTCAGCACTGTCCTTCCAAAACCGTTTTTATCATGGACGCCGATAATAAGGTCATGCTGACTGCGATCGCCATGCTTTGTGCATGTTCGCAGCGTTCAGGAACTGAAAGCGTTTATTCACAGTTCGGCGAAATCGGGCACCGCGTTCGGGTCGGCGTCGCCGATTTGTGGGACGTCAAGCGCGTGTGCAAGAATAATTGCGTTGACATCATGACGATGATAACAGAGCCCCCTTGGGTCGCTATTGCCGGATTGTCTTACATCGAAGAGGGACAAGAGGATCACGATTTCTGGCTTAAGTTCATAGACAAAGGGATTGATGGCGGTTTGCCGCCTGAAATTCCTTGCCATTATCGCGTGCATGACGTCTCCAGAACCGCGACCAAGGACTACAACCCGCATTGCGATCTTAGGGGGATCATGAGATGCCGCCATTCGGAACGTCCCGCCGCGTCGGAAAATCTCTGATCCGGGCCGATAATCATGAACTTGCGAGACAGTATGACGGCGGCTTGTGCATGGGACCGAATTGATCTCGGCTGGATGATGAAGACTTATCCCGAGATGCGCGACATTCTGGTACGGGCCGAGGCCGTCACCTTTGCCGAAGCTCTTGTGCTCGCGGGAAGGTTTGGCTATTCGCCCAATCCATTTTTTGACGAAGCCTATTATGTTTCCCGCTATCCCGACGTCTGGCGTGCGATCAACGAGGGGGTCTATGTTTCCGGCTTTGATCATTACCGCTCGGTGGGGTATCGGGAGCAATATCGTAATCCGCACTGGCTGTTCAGCGAGGAGTATTATCTCGCGCGGAACGACGATGTGGCGTTGTTGTTGATGAATGGCGCGGATTTCCGTAACGGCTACGATCATTATATCCGGGTTGGCGATGGGGAGTTTCGGAGCGGCTCGTGGTTTTTTGAGCCCTTGCCGTATGTCTCCTTGACGGGATGCGAAGCTGCCACCGCGCCGTTCCAGCACTGTCTTGGCCGGCGTCTTAGCCCGGGGTCCGGTTATTCCAGTAGCGCATATTTCAACGGGGAGTGGTATGCTACGGCTTATACGGACGCGCCACAGGCAGTGCGGCGTGGTGAATGGATCTCCGTCCTGCATCACTATCTTGGCAAGCGGCATGACGGACGCTGCGATCCGTCTCGTTTTTTCTCCGAGGAGTTCTATGTCGCTGCCAATCCCGATCTGCTGGGCGCGATAGAAACGGGGCGCTTTCTCAGCGGGTACGAGCATTTTCTTCTCTACGGCATCCGGGACCGGCGCGCTCCGCGGTCCGATGTGGATCTGGAACGCTTTTATCACCAGCCATATGTCCAAAGGCTGCTTCTGAACGGTCGGGTGCCAGACGTGTTCGTGGCGTGGTGCATTTTTGACGGTGTGGTGCCCGATGTGGAAGCGGTTCTGGAAGACGCTGAAAAAATTTCCAGATTCGCGTTCGAGAAAAAGAGTGCTGCTCTGGCCATCAACGCGTCGCGCAGGAAGCTCGATTTTTCATTTGAACTGCCGGATGCCAGCGTCATTCTGCTGCTGCATAATAATTTCGACATGACCATGAACACGCTGACGGCACTTCGTATGTCTCATGCTGGCGGAATCCATCTGATTCTCGTCGATAATGGCTCATCGGATGAGACGCGCCATATCGAACGTTATGTAGACGGCGCCACATTGCTGCGTTTCGGAGGAAATGTTACATTCGCTCGTGCTTGTAATGAGGCGGCGCGACACGCTATGGCGCCCTATCTCCTGTTTCTTGATAGTGGTGCCGAGATTCTATCTGGCAGCATCGCAGTTGCAATGAAGCGTCTACGTCGTGATCAGAAAGTCGGCGTCATCGGTGGGAAACTGCTCGGGATCAATGGGTTGCTACAGGACGCAGGTTCGATAATCTATCGAGACGGGAGCGCCGAAGCCTATATGCGTGACCGGAGTCCTGACGTGCCGGAAGCGAATTTCGTGCGCTGTACAGATTTCTGCTCGGGTGCTTGCCTGTTCACGCGAACGGAATTGTTTCGTCAGGTCGGGGGGTTCTATGAAGCCTTTGTTAGTCCTTCATACGAGGATGCGGATTATTGCGTTCGGGTCTGGAAATTGGGTCAGGAGGTTATATATGATCCGTCTGTGACGGCAATTCGCTACGAATATGGTCTGTTCAGTTCGGAAAGCAGGTTGGTTTCCACTAATCGCAACCACGCTATCTTCAATCTGCGCCATGCTGATTTTCTGGTTCGCAAGCTTGCCAAATCCAGGCGTGGGATTAACGCTGCGCGCTCTCCAGTTCGGTCTGGTGCGCGGCGCATTCTGTTCATTGAAGATCGAATTCCGCTGAAGCAAAAGGGATCTGGCCTCTCGCGCGCGCACGACATCGTTGTTACGTTCGCCGAAATGGGCCATGAGGTCACGGTTTTCCCGATTTTCAAATCCGATGTCTCCCCAAGGCAGCTTTATGCGGCGTTTCCAGAGAATGTCGAAGTGATTTGGGATCGCGAGATGCACGATCTGGAGGAGTTCCTGCACCAGAGGGCGGGGCTTTACGATGCCATTTGGATTTGCCGCTCTCAGAACATGAGCAGGCTTGTCCCGACGATCGAAAGATCCGCGCATTTGATGCCTCAGGCTATGATCGTTGCCGATATAGAGGCAGTGCGCGCGGTGGGTGAGGAACAGCGCGACCGGCTTCTCGGTCTTCCAGAGACCGAACAGTCGACGCTCGCCGATCGCCTGCGCGCCGAGTTCCAGGGGCTGATGATTGCCACGAAGATCGTCGCGGCCAGCGCTCGTGATGTGCGGCTTCTGACCGGGCAGGGCTTCACCAATGTTTCCGTATTAGGGCAGGCGCTTGCGCCGCGCCCAACGCCTAAATCATGGTCGGAGCGTTCCGGTTTTCTCTTCGTGGGGACCATTCAAGGGCAGGCCTCGGCTAGAGCATTTTCCTTTCAATCTGGCTCATACCCTGCTGCGGTGAAGAAATTCACGCACTCTGCTGGCGAGACCTGATCGATCAGGATGCCGAT
>NZ_SLZN01000044.1 GCF_004346035.1 Acidomonas methanolica
AGAGGGCCGACTGCTCGACGAGGCGGATGATCCCGAGCTTTTCCGACGCTTCATACCTCATGCGGGGTCTCCCCCATCCCCGATCATGTTTTTTTTGAGCAGGCGCAGCTCCAGCGTCTGCTCGGCCACGACTTCCTTGAGCGCGCGCGCCTCGTCGCGCAGATGACGGACCAACCGCGTGCATTGTGCGCGCCTCATGTGCCGCCGCCTGAGCCGTCGAATGTTTGAGCGCAAGATAGGTGGTCGCGCCGATGGTCAGTATGCTGACGACGCAGTTTGCGATGCCGGATTTGTAATTGCCGGTGCGCGTGACGAGAACGCTCGAGAGAGTCTGGAAAATGCAGATCGCGGCAGTGGCAGAGCACGAAGATGGGCGCCGTGAATTCTGTTGAGTGCGTCTTCTGGACAGGGAGAGGATGTATCCGGGAACGGGTCGTTCAGACGCGGAACTGAAGTCCGACGTGGGCAATCCACGGGGAAAGTCACCCCGTCCGCAGATGGAACCGCGTCATCTCGGAGGGGCTGCCGAGCCTAAGGGCGAAACCGGGCCAGATGCCGGTGCCGTTGCTGACATAGAGAACCATGCCGCCGACGGCGTAGCGGCCGGACACGAACCCGCTATTGCCGCGTGCGACGAGACGGTCGAGGCCCGGCATCATGCCGCCATGCGTGTGGCCCGACAATTGAAGGGCGACGCCGCGTCCGGCCGCCACCCGCGCCTCGCGCGGCTGATGATCGAGCAACACGACCGGCGCGCCAGGCGGCCGCCCTTCGAGCGCCGCATCGAGGTCCGGGCCGCATTCGCCATGTCCCGGCGCGGAGAGATCGGTCACACCGGCGAGCACCAGATGCGCCTCTCCCCGTGTGATGACCGCATGAGCATTCAGGAGCATGTGCAGGCCCAGATCCGATAAATGGCGCATCCACTCGGCGTAGTCGAAGAAATACTCGTGATTGCCGGGCACCGCGAACACGCCGTCCGGCGCGCGCAAGTTCCGCAATGGCGCGATATCGGCGCGGCGCATGGAAACCGAACCGTCGATGAAATCGCCCGTCACGACAATCAGATCCGCGTCAGCCGCATTGGCGCGCGCCACGACCGCTTCGGTCCAGGCCGTTGGAAACAGTCGGCTGACATGCAGGTCGCTCAACTGGAGCAGTTGATACCCGTCGAAGGCCGGGGACAAACCGGGGATCGCGATTGTCACGTCTCTGATCGGCGGCACGCGCACCGCCTGGGCGACTCCTGCGGCGGCCAGCAGGCCCGCGAGGCCGCCTGCGGCCGCGCGGGCGCTATCGGGAATATGCACCGGCCGCCATTGCACCAGCGCTGCAGCAAGAGCGCCGAGATCGAGTGCAAGCTGCAAGAAGGCGAGCAACACAAGGGCCCCGAACGCCCAGTTGAAGAGGATGACGAACGGTCGGGGAAATTCGGGTGCGAAGATGGAGCCGGAGGAGAGCCGGGACAAGAAATGAAATTGCGAGGCGACAATCAGCAGAATCGTGGCCGACACCTTCACCCATACGGGAAGCGGCAGCGGCCAAAGCCAGTTCAGGATGACGATCAGGCACGGTAGAGCAAGGATCAGGCGCAAAATTGTCAGCTTTCTTCAAGGAAAACGGCATCCTGATGGAATGTCAGCCTGCCAGACTGCCCCATAATGCTCTCCGTGTCCCGGAAAGGACGAAGGATAGGGACTGCACGCCTTGTTTCCGGCGGCGCGGCAAGGCGAAAGGAGCGACGACCGCCGGGATCTGAAACGAACTTCCGGGCACGTACCCTCGGCGAAGAGTCAGAATGGCAGAACGGAATTGAGAATCTGCTGACCGTATCGCGGCGTCTGGATTTCAGTCAGCGTTCCGCGCCCGCCATATGAAATGCGGGCTTCGGCCATTCGGTCATGGGTGACGGTATTATCCGCCGTGATATCCTGCGGACGCACGATGCCGCTGACTTTGAGCTCGCGCAACTCGCTGTTCACGCGCACCTCCTGCTGCGCCATGATAACGAAATTGCCATTGGGCAGAACCTGCGTGATCTCGCCGGCAAGTCGCAACGTCACGGTCTCGTTGCGCGATATCTTTCCCGTCGCGCCACTATCGTCGCTGCTGTTGGTCGCAAGCCCCCCCGCGCCGGTCAGATGTTCGAGAATCGCCTGTTTGACGCCGAAGAGTCGGGGAATGGAGAGGTTTTCATCTGCCGTTCGTTGAGTCGTGGAATTGTTGTTCAGCGCGGCGGTGTCGGTGATGTCTACGATGATGGTGACAAGATCTCCCACCTGCGAGGCGCGCTGGTCCTTGAAGAACGCGCGGCTGCCGCTCCGCCACAGGCTTGCCGGTTCCGAAGGCGGCGGCTGGAGAGGCGGCATGGGCATCGTGATCGGTCGGTAATTTGCCGTTCGGGTCGGATCGGAGATCTGTGTCATGCGAGGTGGCCGCCCGATTTCGGAAAGTTGCGCGAGATTCGAGCAGCCGCCCAGAACGAAAGCGCAGATGACGGCAGAGAAGAAAGACGCGATCCGCATGTTCGTCAGCCATGGAGAAAAGAATTGCCGGCGCGAAGTATCGTGCATGAAAGTGAATATGCGGTTAACAGGATCAGGAAGCGGTTGCATGCGGCTCACAGGTCACGAACGCCGCCAGCCGGGTGGAACATGTCCTGACATCTGACGTAAATCCGCCGGAACCGGCGTGGTCCCCGGAAGGATTTCAACCTCCGATCGCGCATCGACCCGGCCGGTGACGACCATCTGGGTCGAGGGGTTAAGGATACGGATAAGGTCATTACGGCGGCCGTCTTCGAGTGCGATGCCGGAGGTCGTGACGTGCAGCGATGGCAGGTCGAACGCCATGACGACAGCGGCGTTCTTCTGGATCAGAATCGGATGGCTGAGTTGCGGCGGCGTGATGGGATGACCGGGAAGAAGGGTTGTGCGGGCGGTAAGACCCAAAATATCGGCGGGATTATGCAATGCATCCGGGGGAATGTGATCGGCCCGGATGCGGGTGATCGTCAAACTGTCGGCAAGAAGCGGCATTCCTGCCGGAACGGGGCGTGTGACCGTTACGACATCGACCTGCCGGAAGACGGCGCCATGGAGCTGAACCTGAAGCGGCGTCGGCAGGTCGAGGATCAGGGTCGCGGAAAAGGCGCCGTTGACGTCCGGCGTATAATCGAGCCGGGCGAGTGTCGGTTCGCCTGCGATTTCCAGCGGTACGACCAGGGGTGGGAAGGGCTCCAGTGCGACCTCCGCATCAGGGTCGCCCGGCCGGACACGCAGAGCGTCGCGCAACAGGGCAACGGCGTAGGCATGCCCGTAAACATGTGCGCCGCGTGTGACGGTGATGCTTGTGAGAGGCGACGCATCCGGCCAGTCCACGCCATATTGCGCGGCGATGGCGGTGAGTTGCGTGCCGCCCACATCGTAGCTTTTGCCCGGCGGCGGAGCGTCGCCCAGTACGGTGTCCTGTCCGGGGGAGAGGTGATCGAACAGATCGGAGAGCCGCACCTTGTCCGAACGCAAGACGACATTGTGCCGGAGGGTCGCCGCCTGAACGGGACATACGAGGCAGAGCAGCGCGAGAAGGATGGCGCGCGGGCGGCTCATCTCAGCGGCCAAGCGAGGTCAGGGTCTGCATCATGTCATCGGACGCCGTGATGACCTTGCTGTTCATCTCATAGGCGCGCTGGGCGGTGATCAGATCCGTGATTTCCGTCACCACATTGACGTTCGAGCTTTCCACATAGCCCTGCATGACCGCGCCGATGCCCTGAATGGAATTGGGCGTGCCGATATTCGGGTCGCCCGATGCCTGGGTCTGGAGGAACAGGTTCTGCCCCATCGCGTCCAGACCGTTATCGTTGATGAATGTGGCGAGCTGGATCTGGCCGACGATCTGGGACTGGGTCTGACCGGGAGTGGTGACGCTGATCTGGCCCGACTGGTCCACCGTCACGGAAATCGCATTGCTCGGAATGGTGATGGGAGGCACGAGCGAATAACCGTCCGCCGTGACGATGGTGCCGGCATTCGAAAGGGAGAATGTGCCGTCGCGGGTGTAGGCCATCTGCCCGGACGGAAGCTGGACCTGGAAATAGCCGCGCCCCTGAATGGCGAAATCCAGCGTATTTCCAGTCTGTTCCAGATTGCCTTGCTGGTTGATGCGGTAGATCGCCGCCGTCTTGACGCCGAGCCCGACCTGGGTGCCCGCCGGAACGACCGTTCCCGTGTCGGAGCTGCTGGTGCCGACGCGGCGTATGTTCTGGTAGATCAGATCCTGAAATTCGGCGCGCGACCGTTTATAGCCGGTCGTGGTCATGTTCGCGATGTTGTTGGAGATCGTCTCCACATTGGTCTGCTGGGCCTGCATGCCGGTTCCGGCGATGTCGAGAGAGCGCACCGTTCTTTATCTCCTGTGATGGAAAAGTGGTTCAGACGTTGACCTGGAGAATCTTGGAGATGGCGTCCTGCTGGCGTGTCGCCTCGCTCTCCACGAACTGGGCGACGAACTGGAAATCGCGCTGGATCTGAAGCATATGCGTCATCTCCGGCATGAGCTGGACGTTGCTGCTCTCGATCATGCCCTGGACGAGTTTCGGGGCAGGGGCCTGCGTTGTCGGCGTGTCCGCGCGGAGAAATTTCCCGCCTTCGGGCAGAAGCTTGTGCTGGTCCTGTGGGATGACGACGCCGATTCGAGCGATGACGCCGTTTGCCCCGGAGATCGTGCCGTCTGAGGCGATGGTGAGCGTGTGATCGACTGCCGGGACGCGGATCGGTTGACCGGCACGGTCCAGCAGCGGATTGCCTGCGTCGTCGGCGATCATGCCGTCCGAACGCTGTTGAAAACGTCCCGAGCGCGAGAGCCGGATGCCCGTGGCGGTGCGCAGGGTAAAATATCCTTCCCCGCCGATCGCGATATCCAGCGGGTTGCCGGTCTGTTGAAGCTGGCCTTGCGAGAGATCCCGCCATGTGGCGAGATCCTGCGTGTAGGCCTCGTTCTCCGCGCCTTTCGGAAGGTCGCTGCCATCTTGCGGCGAGAGATAGTCGCTGAACAGGACGTGCTGGCTTTTGAACCCCGTCGTCGAGGCGTTGGCGATATTATCCGCCACCACGCTCATCGCGCGTTGTTCGGTATCCAGTCGTGAAAGGGCGATATAGGTCGCGTTTTCCATGTGCCGGTCCTCGGATGCCCGGGGAGACTGGCATGGAAATCCTTTCCAAAAGGTTTAAGGCCAAAAAGGATCAGGACTCGTCCGATGACTCGGCCTGATCGCGGGCCCGCCCCGCTTCAGCGTTGCCGGTTCTGGCTTCGGCCGGATCGAAGCCGAGGAACTCCCATTCCCGCGTCCAGAAACGGGTGGCGGAGAGCGGGGGATGGCTGGGCGCAAGCAATTGGGCGATATCGGATATGCCGGTGGAGAGATGTCGGATCATGGCGTCTGGCCCTCTTGGATGAAGGATGGGGACCAGCATAGAGTTAATGATAATCGTTCTCAATAACTCTTTTCAGACGTCGCCGTCTCTCAGTTTTCCTGCCGATAGGGAGAAAATTCCGCGAGCGCCCGGCTTTCGGCAATGAGTGCGGCGCGTTCGTCATCCAGGAAACGGGAGACCGGCTCGCGCAGAGCCGGGTCGCGGATGTAATGCGCGGAGCAGGTGAAGGCCGGAAGATAGCCTCGCGCGATCTTGTGCTCGCCCTGCGCCCCGGCCTCGACGCGGGCGAGCCCGTGGGTGATCGCGAAGTCGATGGCGCGGTAATAGCAGAGTTCGAAATGAAGGAACGGCCAGTCGCCCTCCACCCCCCAGTTGCGCCCGTAGAGCGTGTCGCTTCCCATCAGGTTGAGCGCGGCGGCGACGGGCCGGCCCTCGTGCTCGGCGGTCATCAGGATGACCCGATCGCCGAGAGAGGCGGCCAGAAGCGGGAAGAAACCCTCCGTCAGATAGGCATTGCCCCATTTTCGATCGACGGTTGACTGGTAGAAACGATAAAACGCCGCCCAGTCCCCGGAGGTGATCTCCCGGCCGCGCCGGGTATGGAACACGAGGCCGCAGCTCTGCGCGTCGCGCCGTTCGCGGCGGATGGTCTTGCGCTTGCGGGAGGAGAGGGCGTCCAGGAAGGCGTCGAAATCGTCGTAGCCGCGATTATGCCAGTGATATTGCAGGCCCAGACGGGGCAGCCAGCCGGCTTCCGCAAGGAGCGCCTGCTCGGTGTCCGGACAGAAGGTGACATGGGCCGAGGAGAGTCCAAGTTCGTCGCAGCATTGGGCGATGGCGCCCGCCAGAACGCGGGCGGTGGCCGTGCGGTCGGCGCGTTCCGGCGAAATGAGCAGGCGTGGACCGGGGACGGGAGAGAAGGGAACAGCGATCTGGAGTTTGGGGTAGTATCGCCCGCCCGCGTCCTGATAGGCGCGCGCCCAGCCCTGATCGAACACATATTCGCCGAGCGAATGGGCTTTGAGATACAGCGGCGCAATGGCGGCGACCGCGTCTCCGTCCCTGAGCACGGCGTGGCGCGGGAGCCACCCTGTGCTGGCCCCGACGGAGCCGCTCTCTTCCAGCGCCGAGAAAAATCCGTGGCTGACGAAGGGATTGTCGTCACCTGAGCAGGCGTTCCATACGTCAGGCGGGATTTCCCGGATCGAGGCATGAAGGGTGAGCGACCAGTCCGGCATGGGGCGATCCTGCGCCAGGGGCCGGAGGTTTGCAATTGCGGGGCGCAGGGGCATGGCCCCGCGCGGCGTCACACGACCTCGAACAGCCCCTCGACCTCAACGGGCGCATCCAGCGGCAGCGAGGGGACGCCGATGGTGGAGCGGGCGTGGCGGCCCGCATCGCCGAAAATGGCGACGGCGAGATCGGAGGCGCCGTTCATGACGGCGGCGTGCTGCGTGAACTCCGGCGTGCAGGCGATGAAGCCGCCGAGGCGCACCACGCGGCGCACGCGGGAGAGATCGCCGATCGCGGCCTGGACTTGCGCCAGCACGTTGAGGAGGCAGAGCTGGGCGCAGGCCTTGCCCGTTTCCGGCTCCACAGCGCCTCCGAGCTTGCCGGTGGCCTTCAGCGTGCCGTGTTCGAGCGGCAACTGACCGGAGACGACCAGCAGATTGCCGGTGAGCACGGTCGCCACATAGGTGGCGACGGGGGCGGCGGCCTGCGGAAGCGTGAGGCCGAGAGCGGCGAGGCGGTCCGGCACGGAGGCTGACATGTTAGGGCGTTCTCCTTGTTTGCGTGGCCAGTTTGGCGGGTTCACCCCCGCCTCCGCAAGTGGCGGGAACGCCCGAATGTGACGCCTGCTCCAACTGCGTCACACCCGCCGATCCCTGGCGGGACTTCAGCCGACCAGCCGCAACCCCGGCGGTCGGCGCGGGACTTCCGGCATGCCGAGAGGCAGAAGCGGGTCCGCCCCCGCTTCGCCCGTCGCCTCGGGAGCGGCGTCGGGCAGGCGGCGCCCGAGATAGGCGTCGGAGAGCGCGCGGAAGGCGTAATCGAGCAGAGATGTGGCATAGGCGGCGACAGGGTCGCCTTCCACCGTGCCGCCGGGGCCGAAGCGGGTATGGGCGAAGCGGGCGATATAGTCTTCGAGGGGCGCGCCATATTGCAGGCCGATGCTCACCGCCTGCCCGATGCTGTCGAGCAGGCCGCGGACCATCGCGCTTTCGCGCACGGGAATGATGGCGACCTCGCCGAGCGTGCCGTCCTCATATTCGCCCGTGCGCAGAAAGAGCTTGTGGCCGCCGACCGAGGCACGCTGGGTGAAGCCGGTATGGCGGGCGGGCAACGGGCGGCGCACGCCCCGCTCCAGCCCGGCGCGGGGTACGGGACGGGCGATCGGATTCGGCCGGGCGGGCATGCGGTCCACGAAACCGGCGAGCGCGCGGTGCATCGCGAGCTGGGCGTCGGGGCCGGGCAGGCGCAGGGGCGTTTCCCCCGCCAGGGCGGCGGCCAGCGCGGTCTCGGGCGTGTAGCCGCGATGGGCGAGGCGGGCCAGCGTGCTGGGGCGGAGCGTTCCGTCCGCCTGGAGGGGGGAGAAGATCGGCGCGAGGCCGCAGGCTTCGACGCCGAGCAGCGCATCGACCGGGCCGGAGGTGGAGAAGGCGGTTTCGACGGCGGCGCGCCGCTCGATCATGTCGAATGACGCGGCCTCGTCGCGAATTTGGGCGGCGAGGGCGGCGAGATCCGCGGCGGGACAGGTCGCCGGGGGAAGCGGAACAGGCCCGCTGCCCTGCCGGGCAAGGGCGGTGGCGATCCAGACGAGCGTGCAGGCCGCGTCGCGTCCCGTCTCGCTGTCATAGTCCAGACCCATCTGCGCCAGGCAGGCATCGAGATTGGTCAGCAACAGCATCCCGGCCGGCCCTTCGCCGAGCGGGGCGGTTTCCCCTTTCCCGGGTGGCGCGGCGTTGATCGGCGGCAGGTCGAAGAGGGGCAGTTCGGCGTTCAGCGAGTCCGCCATGGCCGTGTGGAGCTTGCGCAGCACATCGCAGGCGAGGCGGATGGCGGCGAGAAAAGCGTCGCCTGCGAAGGCGCCGTCGAACACGAAAGCGGCGAGATTGACGACGAAGCCGGGCCGCCTGTCGCGCTGGCCGAGCCAGAGCGGCGCGGTGGGAGCAAGCTGACGCATCAGCAGCAGGCAGGCCAGTCCGCGCGTGGCGTTCTTCAGCCCGGTGAGAGACTCGATCTCCGTCAGCCAGCGCATGGCCTCGGTGGCGAGCAGCAAGGGTGCGCCGCCGGTCCGGTCCGCGGGGGAGGCGAGAAGCAGCAAGGCGCTCGCAGCCTCGTCCTCCCAGGCGGCGGGAAGGGTCACGGGCTGGATGATCGGGTCATCGGGATCGGCCGTCACCTGCGTTGTACGCATCCGGACGCCGTTCCAATACGGGCTGGCTGTCATGAGACGATCTTACCCCGCCGGACGGAGCAGAAAAAGCGTCCTGTCGGGGGCGGGACGGGGGATAATGCTCCGCATAACGTGGATAGGGGGGATAAGATGGACGCGCTCGTGCATCGGTCTGATCCGCCCGAACCGGAGCGCGCCGAAAGTCGAACCGGGGCCCGACCCCGAAACGCGGGAGATGGACGACACGGGTGAGAGGCTGTAGTGCAGGAACATCCTTTTGATTCCCGGCGTCGAGGCATGATCCCATGAGCACAGTTTCCGGCATGCGGCCCCGCTCCGCGCTTGTCGAGCTTGTCACGGGCTTCGTGATTCTGGCGGCGCTGGTGGTGCTGATGGTCGTGGCGATGACCGGGCGTCATCATGCGGTCGGGGACGGTTATCCGCTTCATGCGGTGTTCAGCCAGGCCGATGGCCTCGGGGTTGGGTCGGACGTCAAGCTGGCGGGCATCACCGTCGGGCATGTGACGGCGGAATCGGTGAACCCGAAGGATTTCCGCGCCATGGTGACGTTCACCGTCCGGCCTGACGTCTCCCTGCCGGATGACAGCGCGGCGATCATCACCTCGGACAGCCTGTTGGGAGGGAAATATATCGCGCTCTCGCCGGGCGGCAGCGAGACGATGCTCAAGCCCGGAGGTCAGATGATCCAGACCCAGGGGTCGATCAGCCTTGAAGAACTTCTGAGCAAGTTCATCTTCTCCGTCACCGACTCGATTCAGAAATCGAAGACCCAGGACCAGAAGGCCAAGGGGGACGACCTTCCGTGAGCAGCGCGGGAATGACGATATGGCGTGATCGCGAGGGGCAGCCCATTGGCTGCGTCGAGAAATTGCGCGTGCTGCGGGAGAACGAGGCGGAGGTGCGGCAGGTGATGCAGGACGCCTTCGAGGATGCGCTGCTGATGGGAGTCGCGCCGGAAGAGATGCGGAGCGTGCTGGAGCAGATGGTCGCCGCCTTGCGCGAACCCGGGTCATGACGATGCGTCGGGTATTGTGTCTTCCCGCGCTGCTGGCTCTGGCGGTGGCCGGCGGCGGCGCGAGGGCCGCCGAGGCCGTCGCGCCGCCCGTGATGTATCCCGCGACCCTCTGGCAGGGGCGCGGCGAGGCGGTGGTGCGGGTGCTCAACCGCATGGATTCGCATGTGGAGACGCTGACCGTTCCGGTGGATGGGGTCGGCAGCTACAAGACGCTGCATATCGCCGTCCATCGCTGTCTCGACCGTCCCGCGACCCTCGCGGCGGATGCGGCGGTGTCCGCCAGCGTGACGGATGACACGGACCCCACGACGAAATTCGACGGCTGGATGCTGGCGAACGAGCCCGCCCTCTCCGTTTTCGCCAGTCCGCTCTATCAGATCCGCGTCGTCTCCTGCGAGGGCGATCAGCGCGATCCCGGCGTGCCGCCGCTGCCCGCGCCGCAGGTGGCGACGCGGATCGTGGCCGCGCAGCCGGGCAGCGCACAGGACCAGCCCGGCGATTCTGGCGATCTCTCCGGCGCGCCGGGCATGATTCAGATGGCGCCTGCGGCTCCCGCCGCCCCGGCGTCCCGCGCGCCGGCCGCACCGCCGCCCTCCGCGTCCGCCGGCGCCTCCGGCGGTCCAATGGAACTGGCGCCGCCCGCCGGTGCCGCGCCAGCACCCGCTCCCGGCGCAACGGGGTCGGCGGCGCATGGGCCCTCATCTCATGGACCCTTGTCTCTGGTGCCACCGGCGGAAACACCGTCTTCGCCGGCTGACGCGTTGCCGCCGCCCCGTCCCGCCTCCGGCGACGAGTGACACACGAAGGGGAACCGGAAGCGGCGTGAAACGTTCCCCTGAACGATGAATTCCGCCTCATTCCCCTCGTTTCCGTTGCCGCGCGGTCTGGATGCGGGGCATGCCGCGTTTCTGCTCGATTTCGACGGGACGCTTGTCGATATTGCGCCGTCGCCGGGAGAGGTGCGGGTAGCGCCCGGTTTGCGCGCCGCATTGACGATGCTGCGGGACCGGTGCGGCGGTGCTGTGGCGATCGTCACGGGACGCCCGATCGAACAGATCGATCATTTCCTGCCTGGCGTGGCGGAGGCGGTCTGCGGCGAGCACGGCGTGGCGATTCGTCGGCATCCGTCTGCTGCGATCGAGCGGGCGGATGTTCCCGCCTTCCCCCGAAACTGGCTGGAAGCGGCGGAACATGCGCTGAAAACCTGGCCGGGCGCGACGCTGGAACGCAAGAACGCGGGAGTCGTATTGCATTATCGCGCCGCGCCGGACGCAGGCGCGGCGTTGCGGGACATGGCGGAAGACTGGCTGGCCGGGCAATCGATCTTCGAGCTTCACCCGGCGAAAATGGCGTGGGAAATCCGCCCGGCCGGAATCGACAAGGGGCATGCGGTCCAGGCGGTGATGCAGCAGCCCCCTTTCGCGGGGCGGCGTCCCGTCTTCGTGGGCGACGACGTGACGGATGAGGACGGCATTCGCGCGGCCCGGGCGTTGGGCGGAGCGGGCTTCCGGATTCCGGAGGATTTTCCCGACGCGGCGGCCTTTCGTTCCTGGCTGACGGATCTGGCGGCGAGGTCACGATGGGACGGCTGATCATCGTCTCCAATCGCGTGCCGTCGCCGCATGAGCGGGTGCAGCCGGTGGGCGGCCTCACCGTGGGGCTGGCGGATGTGGTGCGAGGGGTGGAAAGCCTCTGGTTCGGCTGGTCCGGGCAACATGCGGAGGGGGCGGCTGCGCAGGATGTGACCTGTGAGACGGTCGCGGGCGTGACCTATGCGACCATCGACCTGACCAGCGCGCAGCATGAGCGTTATTACGAGCATTTCTCCAACGATCTGATCTGGCCGCTCTTCCATTACCGCCCGGGCATCATCACCTATCATCGCCAGGATCTGGCGGCGTATTATGGGGTCAATGATCTTTTCGCGGACAGGCTTGCGCCGCTCCTGCGTCCTGACGACACGATCTGGGTGCACGACTATCATCTGATTCCGCTTGGCCAGGCGCTCAGGGCGCGCGGCGTGACGGGGAAGATCGGATTCTTCCTGCATATTCCCTGTCCGCCCTGGAGCGTCATGCGGGTCCTGCCCTGCGCGGAGGAACTCCTGCGCGCCATGGCGGCCTATGATCTGATCGGCGTGCAGACGGATGAGGATGCGCGTAATCTCGGCGAATGTTACGAGGTCATGGGGCTGGACCCGACCGTCCGCGCCTTTCCGATCGGGATCGATCCGCGTGGCTTCGAACAGGAGGCGAAAGACAATGTCGGCGACCCGGAGGTACGGCGGCTGCGTGAAAGCCTGCGTGGCCGCAAGCTGATCATCGGGGTGGACCGGCTGGATTATTCCAAGGGACTGCTGGAGCGGCTGCATGGCTATGAGGCGTTTCTGAAACGTTTCCCCGAGCATTTGCGCGGCGTGATCTTCGTCCAGATCGCCCCGCCCTCGCGTGAGGGAGTGGCGAACTACCAGGCATTGCGGCGGGAGCTGGACGAGCTGGTCGGGTTCGTCAACGGCAAGCATGCGGATTTCGACTGGACGCCGATCCGCTATCTGACGCAGCCCGTGCCGCGTCATCTGCTCGCTTCGTTCCATCGCCTCGCGGATGTCGCTCTGGTGACGCCGTTGCGGGACGGGATGAACCTGGTGGCGAAGGAATTCGTCGCGGCGCAGGATGACGCCGATCCCGGTGTGCTGATCCTCTCGCATTTCGCCGGAGCGGCGCCGGACATGCCGGAAGCGCTCCTGGTCAATCCCTATGATACGGACGAGATCGCCGACGCGTTGCATCAGGCATTGACGATGCCCCTCGACGCGCGCCAGAAGCGGTGGCGCGCGCTGCGGGCGGAGGTGGGTCTGAACACCGCCGCCGAATGGGCGAAGCGGTTTCTGTCCACGCTGGAGGCGTCCGCACCTTCGTCATGACTCCCATGGTTCAGCAACGTCTTGCAGGCCTGATCCTGGTCGCGGCAGCCGTCACGGCGCTGGGATGCGCGTGGTATGTCCAGCACGTCATGGGGATCGTGCCGTGCGAATTGTGCCTGCTGGCGCGCTGGCCATGGCGTGTCGTACTCGTGCTCGGCGCGGCGGAATGTGTCCTGCCGTATCGCGCGGGGCGATGGGCGGCGATGCTGAGCCTGCCCGTGCTGGCGGTGAGCGTGGCCATCGCCATGGCGCATGTGGGGGTGGAGCAGCATTGGTGGCCGAGTCCGTTCCCCTCCTGCCGAGCGCCGGAATTTCATCCGGGATCATTCAGGGAGCGTCTGGCGAGCATGCCGCTGCGCCCCTCCAAGCCCTGCGATGCGGCGACCTATCTCTGGGGACTGCCGCTCTCGATGGCGGCGCTTTCGGGCCTGTTCGCGCTTGTGGTCGCGGGCCTTGCCGTGCTGGGGCTGCGGCAGTCCAGAGTTGGAGCATGATCCGAACAACACGGAAAACGAAAGTATAACGCTCTGACAGGCGGTAGGTCTTTGCTGCTGTGACGGGCGGGAAACGCGAGTGCGGCCGCGGCACTGGGCGAGCGGCATAGTGGGCTTTCTGATTGATGCTGCGAATGAGCAACGGGTGAGCGGGAACGTGTTGAGCAACGCGTCCAGAAGCGGGCGACCCGCCGGGTCTATAAATAACCTCACCTCCCGGTAGCTTTCTGTTTAAATAAAAAAAACGATTTTTGTAGATTAACGCCTTCGAGGGAAATTTCTCTAAAGCATAAATTTTCTTGCGGTGCACGAAAAAATATTGCGAAACTTCCGTCAGAGAATTATAAGCAAGTTGCTTAGCGTTATTTGCAAGAGTTGGGGGTTATACAAACTGTATACTAAGGTTTTTGCTGTATTCGCTCTCGCTTCCTCGGTCTCTGCCGGGAGCCGATTTTGATTCCGGACATTGCTGAATCGGCCGAGCCTGAGGGAAAGCTTCATCAGGCGGCAAAAGAAACTTCCGCCGTTTCTGGCGTGCCGAAATCCGTGACGGAGAATCCTTATCTCCTTCCCGCGCCGATGCCGACGCAGGAAGGGCCTAACGGAATCCGCTTCGATTATACTGACGGCGCACGCGTTTTCGTTCCCTTGCGCGAAGGTCGCAAATGGCGAGTGACGTTGACGGATACCGATTCGGCAACGGTTGTCTACCGTGCTGAGGGTTCTTCCGCACTTTTCGTGATGGGTATCTTGTACTGAGGTTCCGGAACTGGGAAATCCAGAAAGTCGTTCACTTTCATGGATATTCCCCAGT
>NZ_SLZN01000045.1 GCF_004346035.1 Acidomonas methanolica
CACCGCGAGAGACTTTGACCGTCAGGTCTCGGAGTTCTACCTGCGTATCGCGATCCTCAATCAGTTCACCGCGCTCGGAATCCCACTCACCGAGGTTATTCAGTAAATCATAAGTCCCAGAATGCGAGGTCCATAACCAAAACTCTATTTGTGCAACAGAGCCGACAAGGCGTGAAAAAGCCTTTCCCAGACACCCACATGTGACCAGCGTCGAAAGCGAGCATGGACCGCAGTCCATTTGCCGAATACCTCCGGCAGATCACGCCAGCGCGCCGCATTGCCCGCCATCCACAGGATCGCATCTACGAACAGCCGGTTGTCGACCCCGCTCCGTCCAGGCGTTCCGATCCGGCCCGGGAGATGGCCTTCAATCCGGCTCCATTGCTCGTCTATCAGTGTCCGTCTGCTCAAGGCTCGTCCTCCATAGACAGTCTTGAATCAGAACTTCAATGCGAGTGGAACCCTTGAATGCAGACAGGACCTAGCCGGTGAATTTGGGTCCGGCGGATAGCGCTTCCGGCGTCGCCGGGAGGGCCGAATCGACGACGACCAGCTTGTCGCCCGCGATCGGCGACGGCGTGCGGTCCTTGGGCAGCAGGGCCCTGAACCGCACGTCATAGCTCGCAGCCTGCTCGTACAGAACGTCGAGCAGCCCATTCCTGTCCATGAACACGTTCATGGTGGCCGGGATGCGCACACAGCCTTCCGAGGCCGGGCGGCCAAGGCGGCGTTCGAGAAATTCCGGGTCCGTGGCGTGGATTTCGAGCCGGATATCGCCGGTCTCGCCATCCTTGCGCCAGCCCTTCACGGCATTGTGCCAGCCGAGATCCCAGACCCGCATGCCCTTGGCCCCGATCCCGCGAATCCCGTTCTCGTTCTTCGTCCCTTCGGCGCGATAGCCCAGCCGGTCCGCCGTGTTGGGAAACACGCCGATCGGGGTGATGTAGTAGTATTTGCGCCCCGCCTGCCCGGTCGAAACCGGCGTGCCGCCCAGCGCCTCCCAGGGCGTGTCGCCGGGAAAGGCCAGGACGAAACACATGCGCTGGACGGCGGGATTGCGATCCACCACCATCAGGAGTTGCGGCCGGTCGATCACCGTCCGCGACGCCGCGATCGCCTGTCGCGCCAGCGTGACGAAGCGTGTCCGGATCGCGGGGCTGTAGGTGCTGAAGCGCGACACCTTCCGCGTCATCTCCCGCGTCAGGCGCGCCGCTTCGGCATGGGCCTCGGGGATGGTCGCGGCGGGGAGCGGCGGAATGATGACAGGCGGCGGCTCCTCCGCCTCCGGCGTGGGGCTGACCGCCGCCGCGACGGAGCCCGGGCCAGCGCCCGGAGCGGCGCCCGGACCCGCACTCTGAGCGGCGCCCTGCGTCGCGGCCGAATTCTGCGCGCGACCGGCCGCGGGCAGGACCAGCATGACCAGCATCGCACATGACAGGCTCAGACCACGCCCCGTACCGCGCATCGCCACCCTCCGCCGGCCGTCGCGGCTCCGTCGGGAGCCGCGTTCCGGGATCTATTTGACTGGAACTGGCCCGTGCCGTCCACCCCCGGCACGGTCGACGCCTCAGGAAGCGGGGTCATTCGAGCGCGGAGACGATGATCGTGACGCCTTTCCGACGCATGGCGGCGCGCGACGACTGGGCGGTCGATGCTTTATATCCATGCCGTGAAATTTTTCTTGCCAAAGCGGGCAGAAGCGGCGAACCGGGATCTGTCATGCGCAAATTCGATCCCTTCCTGCTCAGCCTGATCAGCGCGATCCTTCTCGCCACCCTCCTGCCCTGCCGCGGCGTGGCGGCGGTGATGCTGCATCGCCTGACCTTCGTGCTGATCGCCCTGATGTTCTTTCTCCACGGGGCGCGGCTGGAGCCGCGAGCGGTGCTGGAGAGCGCGCGGAACTGGACGCTGCAATCCGGCGTCGCCGCCTGCACCTTCGTCCTGTTTCCGCTGCTCGGCCTCGGGCTGATGACGGCGGCGGGGGGATTGCTGGACCATGACATGTGGCAGGGCGTGCTCTTCCTCTGCTGCCTCCCCTCGACCGTGCAGTCCTCGATCGCGCTGACCTCCATCGCGAGGGGCAACGTGCCGGCGGCGATCTGCGCGGCCACGCTCTCGAATCTCGCAGGCATCGTCATCACCCCGATTCTGGTCGCGCTGGTGCTGCACCGGAGCGGCGCGTTCTCGGCGGCGTCGATCCTCGATATCGCCACCCAGCTTCTTCTGCCGTTCGGCATGGGCCAACTCCTGCACACGCGCCTGCACAAATGGGTGCACCGCAACAAGAAGCTGCTGACGCTGAGCGATCGCGGCGCCATCGTGCTGGTGGTCTACACCGCCTTCAGCGCCGCCGTGGTGGAAGGCGTCTGGCATCGCGTCTCGGCGCGCGACCTGCTCGCGGCAGCGGGGGTGGACGGCGTTCTGCTGGCCATCGTGCTGCTGGTTTCAAGCTCCCTCGGGCGGCTCCTGCGTCTTGATCTGCCAGGAATCATCGCCCTGACCTTCTGCGGCTCGAAGAAATCCCTGGCGACCGGCATTCCGATGGCCAATGTGCTGTTCCCGGCCGCGGCAGTCGGAACCGTCGTGTTGCCGCTGATGATGTATCATCAGATCCAGCTCTTCGTCTGCACGCTCCTTGCTCGTCACCTCAGCCGCCGTCCGGAGCCGGACCCGATCTCCGTACACGCCTGAAAACGGCATGTAACGCTCGTAGGAATCGGTTACGAAAACAAGGTTGCCCCATTCTCGTTCCATCTGCACCTACTCGACTGCGCCTTGATACAGCACCGGGGAAGGGAGACAGATGGGAGAGCGGACGGAAGCGACGACCCCGCCGGATCGGCGCGCCACGCCCGCGGCCGCGCGTCACGATGCCACGGCCTCTCCCTCTCTTCTGCATCGCGCCGCACAGGCGCTCTTCCGCGTGCGCAACTTCAACGACATTCACGAGCGGGCAGCCGAACTAGGGCTCAGACTCCCCCTCGGATCCAAACGTCTGGACCGTCTGGAGGCCGTGCGTCGCAGCCGGACACTCTTCATCCATGTGCCGAAGAACGCCGGCACCTCGATCAATGCCCTGCTGTACGGCCGCGTCATGCGGCACGAGACGGCGCGGTATTACCATCATGTCGCCCCCGATCTGTTCCGGCCGGACATCGTGCGCTTCGCCATCTGGCGCGATCCGGTGGAACGTTTCCTGTCGGCCTATGATTTCGCCCGACGCGGCGGCGGGCGGCATGTCCGGATCCACCCGCGTTTCGCGGCGGTCTATCGCCAGTTCCGCTCACTGGAGGATGCGATCGACCACGTGGCCGCCAGCCGCAGCCCCTATGGGCTCGATCATGTCTTCCGTCCGCAAAGCTGGTATCTGACCGACCGGCGCGGACAGCTGCTGGTGGAGCGGATCTTCGCGTTCTCCCGGATCGACGCCCTGCCGGAGCATATTCCCGCGCTGGCAGGCAGCACCATCCCGCATCTCAACGACACGCAGCGCGGCACGTATGTTCCGACCGAAAGCCAGTCACGTCGCATTCGGGCACTGTATCGACACGACGAGATGTTGCGCGGACGCCTCACCTCGCTCTGATTGGCGAGTTGACATAGAAACGTCGATCTGTTACGAATTTGTCGCACTCAGAAAAATTCTGACTGTCCGGACAGGATTTGAGGTGCATGGACTCGTTTCGATCTGACATTTGTTTCGTCATCGCTTCACTTTCTTGCCGGGACTGCCATGATCACCCTGACGCGACGCCTCTGCGCCACGACGGCCCTCATCGCCTTGGCCACACCCGCCTTCGCCGCGGGCACACAGCCGACCAAGCGAACCGCCCCTCGCCCCGCACATTCCGATGACGCGCCCTCGATGATGGGCGCGACGGCGCCGACCGATGTCGAGAAGGAAGAGCATCTGGAGGTGCATGCCTCGCCGCGCACCCGCATCGGTGCGGGGCTGATGATCAAGGAGGACGCGCCGAAATCGCGTTCGACCGTGACGCAGCAGTTCATTTCCGAACAGGCGCCGAACAACCCGATGCAGCTCATCGCCCTGCTGCCCGGCGTCAACACGACCTCGCTGGACCCGCTGGGCCTGAGCAGCGGCTACATGTCGATGCGCGGCCTGACGCAGGACCAGATCGGCTATACGCTCGAAGGCTTCCCGGTCAACGATATCGGCAATTACGCGATCTATCCGCAGGAAATCGTCGATGCCGAGAACCTGCGCACCATCAATGTCGAGCAGGGCTCGGCCGATCTCGACAGCCCGCATCTCTCCGCCACCGGCGGCGCGGTCGACATGTACCTGCTCGGCCCGAAGGACAAGTTCGGCGGCGCGGTGGACATGAGCTACGGCAGTTACGATTCCCGCCGCATCTTCGGCCGCGTGGATACGGGCTATGTCGGCTCCACGCATCTGAAGGGCTATTTCTCGTTTTCCGACGCCGCCGAGAGTTCGTGGCGCGGGCCGGGCGGCCAGAACAAGATGCACGGCGAGACCAAATGGGTGAACGCGTGGGGCCAGGGGAACGTGATCTCCCTCACCCTCGTCGGCAATACCGGCACCAGCACGCTCTTTCCGTCCACTCGCATGAGCAACTGGCTCACCAACGGCATACACAATTCCTATTCCGCGAAATGGGACGCGGCGAATCCCAGCGGCAACTACTACGAGCTGCACCGCAACCCCTTCACCAACATCTACGCCTCCGCGCCTTCGACCTTCACGCTGACCGACCATCTGAAGCTGACGGAAACCCCGTATTTCTGGTACGGCGACGGCAATGGCGGCGGCGCGTATTCGGAAAATATCCAGAACTTCCAGTGGGGCGCGACGAAGACGACCGGCAGCATCGGTCCCTACAACGCCACGAACACCAAGTCGCTCCTGCTCTACAACCCGTCCAACACCCAGACGTACCGTCCCGGCGCCGTCACCAAGCTGACGCTGACGACCGGCAAGAACCGCCTGATGGCCGGATACTGGTTCGAATACTCCAAGCAGTTCCAATCAGGCCCCTACAGCCTGATCAATTATGCGACCGGCAAGCCGCTGGACCTCAACGGAGGCGGGCCGAACCTCGTTCTGGCGAATGGCGACACCGCCGAATACGCAACACGTTGACGCAGACCCGCATCCACACGCTGTTCATCGCCGACAACATCTCGCTTCTGAATGACAAGCTGAACATCGAGGCGGGTCTGAAATACACGTTCGTGCAGCGTCAGGGTCATAACTTCCTGCCCGACACCTCGACCGGCCCCTATATCAGCCAGTCGTGGCAACAGCCGCTCCCGGCCGCGTCCATCCGCTACAAGCTCAACAGCCGGAATCAGCTGTTCGCGTCGGTGACCACGAACTTCCGCGTTCCGCAGAACTACTCGCTCTACGATTCAGGCGCGTATTATCCCGGCGGCGGCTATGCGACCAAGGCGAACCCGACCCTTCGGCCCGAAATCTCGATCTCGACGGAAGCGGGCTGGCGGTATCAGGGCCCGATGATCATGAGCTCGCTGACCTATTTCCACTACAACTTCACCAATCGTCTCTACAGCAAGACTGTGCAGACAACGGGTGGCAACTATTACAGCGAGTCGATCAACGGCGGCGGCATGCATGCCGACGGCGTGGATTTCGAATTCGGCACGGCCCCGATCCTCTACCACATCCGCCCCTATTTCTCGGCGGAATACATCCACGCCATCACGGACAGCAACATCGCCGCCGGCGGCAACACGGGCGATTATGTGTATTCCAAGGGTAAATTCGCCCCTCAGACGCCGCAATATCAGTTCGGCCTCAACCTGAACTATGATGACGGCCATTTCTTCGGCAATTACAGCCTGAAATATGTCGCCCGCCAGTATTCGACCTTCAATAACGACCAGCACATCCCCAGCTATGTCCTCATGAATATCGGCGCGGGCTATCATTTCAAGGATATGGGCCGCTTCAAGAGCCCGACGATCCGCATCAACTTGCAGAACCTCACGAACAACCACTATCTCGGCTATGCCAGCGGCGTAGCGTCCAACGCCTATGCGACCAGGGGCGTCTACGGCAACAAGATCAAGGGAAGCCCCACCGCGACGTCCTTTGCGATCGCCGCGCCCTTCTTCGTGATGGCGACCGCCAGCGTCGATTTCTGATCGCGCAGCATCGCGTCACGTGAGCGCCGGAGCATCGTCCTCCGGCGCTTTCGTTTTCGCCCCGCCCCGCTCATGGCGCAGCAAATCGCCGGGCTGGCATTCCAGCGCATCGCAGATGGCTTCCAGCGTCGAGAAGCGAATCGCCTTGGCCTTCCCCGTCTTCAGGATGGAGAGATTGGCCAAGGTCAGCCCCACCCGGTCCGACAGTTCGGTCAGCGTCATGTTCCGCTCGCGCAGCATGGAGTCGAGATCGACGACGATGCTCATGCGTCAGATCACCTGATCCAGTTCGGCGCGCATCTCCAACCCGACGCGGAACACCCAGGCAAGCACAAAAACCAAAATGACCGCCGGAATGCCCGCGATCGGAATATCCAGAAAGTAACGCTCATCGCTGACCTGATGCAGGATCGCGGCTTCGAGCACGCTCACCGCGATATGGGCGGCCTGCATGATCACCAGCATCCACGCCATGGCGGTCAGGCGGTCCGAATTTTCCCGCACGAAGGGCGAACCGTCGCGGATCGTCGCCAGCAATCCAGACAGGAGACCCAGCACGCGCCAAAGCGCCCCCAGCGTGACATAGGCGGCGGCCAATAGGGCCACGCGCAGGCCGATCGCCACGGGCACCTCCGCCGGAACGCCGATCTGGACATGCAACCCGATCGGCAGGGACAGGAGCGACGCGATCGCGCCGGCCAGCGGCAGAAGCGCAACGAAAGCCACAATCACGCGCAATCCCCGCACGATCACAAGTGCGATACGCGCCACACGCCGCGCCGAGGCGATCCCGCTCATCACTCTGCTCCGATCTGATGTGCCACGGCCGCGATCATCCGCCCGGCCACCTCCGTCAGCACGCCGTTGCTCAGCGTGACATGAATATCCGATGAAAGACGGCAGTTGACGAACAGGCTGGCGACCAGAAGCAGGAGAAATCCCGCCCCCGCGGCGCGCATGACCGCATCGATCAGTGCCATGGCGGAGAGTCGTGGCGTCATCGTTCTTTCTCCCGTCCCGGTTCCGTCATCATATCGAAAATCAATAATATCGTTTTTCGATAAGCGCAAGCGATTTTATCGATCCCCGATAAATCCGGCCGAATTATCACCTTCCGCTTGAACTTCCAGCCCCGAAGCCCTAGCCTACCCGGCCTTGTCTCCGCGCCGGGGTCTCCGACGCGCTTGCCCGCTCGTGCAATGGCGCCGGGGTGTCCACTCCGGCGCTTTGCGCGCGGGTTCGATTCGTATTTGCTCAACGTGTTTTCTGGGGAAGCGACGTGCAGAAGATTCCGATGACCGCTGGCGGGTTGATCCGGCTCGAGGACGAGCTGCGCCGACTGAAGAGCGAGGATCGCCCGGCCGTGATCCGCGCGATCGCCGAGGCGCGCGCTCATGGCGACCTGTCGGAAAATGCTGAATATCATGCGGCGCGGGATCGTCAGTCCTTCATCGAGGGGCGGATTCTCGAACTTGAGGATCTGGTTTCCAGCGCCGAAGTCATCGACCCCGCCACGCTCTCGGGCGATCAGGTGAAGTTTGGCGCGCATGTCGATCTCCTCGATGAGGAGACCGAGAAGGAAAGCGCGTACCAGATCGTCGGCGTGCATGAGGCCGACATCAAGAAGGGGCTGCTGTCCGTCTCCTCGCCACTCGCGAAATCGCTGATCGGCAAGAGCGTCGGCGACAGCGTCGCCGTCCCGGCTCCGGGCGGGGACAAGACGTATGAAATCCTCAAAGTGACATACAAGTAGAACCGGACGCCGCATCATGCTCCAGACGACTCCGCTGCTCGATTTCGCCGCCATCGCCGCCGCGCATGAGCGAATCGCGCCCCGGATCGTCCGGACGCCGACCATTCCCTGCGCCGCCCTTTCGCAGATCGCCGGCGCGGATATCTGGCTGAAGCTGGAGAACCTCCAGGCCATCTCCTCCTTCAAGGAACGCGGGGCCGCCAACAAGCTGGCGCTTCTGACGCCGGAGGAACGGGCGCGCGGCGTGATCGCCGTCTCCGCTGGCAATCATGCCCAGGGCGTGGCGCGCCATGCGGCGCTGCTGGGCATCAATGCGACCATCGTGATGCCGCGCTTCACCCCCACCGCCAAGGTCGAGCGCACGCGCGGCTGGGGGGCGCGCGTGGTGACGGAGGGCGAGGACTTCACCGAGGCGAGCCTTCTGGCGGACGAGATTCGCAGGCGCGAGAATCTGGTGCTCGTCCATCCGTTCAACGATCCCGCCGTGATGGCCGGTCAGGGCACTTTCGCCATTGAATTGCTGGAAGATACGCCGGCGCCGGACGCGCTGGTCGTGCCCATCGGCGGCGGCGGCCTCATCAGCGGCACGGCGGTGGCCGCCGCGCATCTGCGTCCGGGCCTGCCTGTCTGGGGCGTGCAGGTGGAGAGCTACGCCTCGCTCGCTGGTTTCCCCGGCGAGGCCGTGCCGACGCTCGGGGGCTCGACCGTGGCCGAGGGCATCGCCGTCGCCCGGCTGGGCGATCTCTGCATCGCCGCGTTGCGCCCGCATCTGTCCGGGGTGCTGGTGGTCAGCGAATTGCAGGTCGAATCCGCCATCGCCCTTCTGGCCGAGAACGCCAAACAGGTCTCCGAGGGCGCGGGCGCGGCGGCGCTGGCGGCGGTCCTCGCCTATCCGGAACATTTCCGGGGCAGGCGCGTCGCCCTGCCTGTCAGCGGCGGCAATATCGGCGTGCGCATTCTCGCCAACACTTTGCTCCGCGCTCTTCGCCGGGACGGGCGGCTGCTGTCGCTGATCCTGCAAATTCCCGATCGTCCGGGCGTGCTGGCCGATATCTCCACCCGTATCGGCGATCTCGGCGGCAACATCATCGAGGTGTCGCACCAGCGCCTCTTTGCCGCGCCCTCGGTGCAGACGGCGGAACTCGAAATCATGATCGAGGCCCGCGACTCCGCCCATGCCGACGAGATCGAAACGGAATTGCGCGCGCATTACACGCTGACGCGCGGCTGAACCTTCGTGGGAAAGTGTCGGCGTTCTTTTTTGAAAAAAAGAACCAAAAAACTTTTCCGACTTGGCCGCCGAGTTTCCCCGTGATTCTCAGCGGCCAAAATATCAAAAGTCTTTTTGCTTCTTTTTCTTCAGAAAAAGAAGATACGCCCGCCGCGCCGTTCATGACACCTGCCTGACGGTTCAGACCCTTACTTCGTCGTATAGCCGCCATTCACGAGGATGGTCTGGCCCGTCATCCACCATCCTTCGGAGACGAGGAAACGGATATAGGGCGCGATATCCTCGATATCGGTCAGCCCTGTCTTGCTGAAAGACGAGAGCGCGGCCGCCGATTTATGGTAGGCCACTGCGTCCGACGCCTCCTGCCCGTAGAAAAACGCCGTATCCATCGGCCCCGGCCCGATCGCGTTGACCGAGATGCCGCGCGCGCCGAATTCCTTGGACGCCGCGCGGGTGAAATGCTCGACCGGCGCCTTCGCGCCCGCATAGGTGGAATAGAAAGGCGTGTACGCACCCAGCAGCGAAGTCACGACCGTCAGCAGCTTGCCGTTATCCTTCAAATGAAGGCCCGCTTCCTTGATGAAGAAATAGGCCGATTTCGCATTGATCGCGAACATCGCGTCGAATTCGTCCTCGCTCGTCTCGACGATCGGCTTCTTGAGCACCTTGCCAACCGTGTTGATGGCGATATCCGGCCGCCCGATCGCCGCGATCGTATCGGCAAAGAGTTTCGCATTCGCCGCCGCGGTCGTCAGGTCGGCCTGGAAGGCGACGGCCTCGACGCCCGCCGCCTTCAATTCGGCGAGTGTCTTCTCCGCATCGGGCCGGGTGGCGTCGCTGTTATAGTGAATGGCAATCGCCTTCGCCCCGTGCGCCGCGAGATCGCGCGCGACGAGCGCGCCGAGATTCTTCGCGCCGCCGGTGATGAGGACGGATTTACCTTTGATGCTGTGGTCCGGCATGAATCGCTCCTGTTCTGGTGAATAAGGGCATTGTCATCATTGCCGTCGGATGAATAAATCACGATTTTCCGACAGGATTGGTCGGGGAACCCGAACAATCAAACGCCACGGGAAACGTCATGGACCGTCTGGATCTGTTCCGCATCTTCACGCGCGTTGTGGAAACGACGAGCTTCACGCGGGCGGCGGCGAGCCTGAATCTCCCCCGCTCCACCGTCTCGACGGCGATCCGCGACCTCGAATTCCGCCTCGGCACGCGCCTCCTGGCACGGACCACAAGGCATGTCGTCCCGACGACCGACGGCACGACCTTCTATGCGCAATGCCTCCGGCTGATCGCGGATGTGGAGGAGGTGGAAGGATTGTTCCGCCGGGACGGAATGGCCCTGCACGGGGTCGTGCGCGTCGATCTGCCGGGACGGCTGGGACGACTTGTGGTGGCCCCGGCCTTGCCCGATTTCCTCGACCGGCATCCCGGCCTCGAGATCGAACTCGGCATGACGGATCGCGCCATCAATCTCGTCGAGGAAGGAGCCGATTGCGTGGTGCGTGTCGGCGTGGTGCAGCAGGCGGGGCTGATCGCGCGCCCGCTTCCCGAACTGCCCGTCCTCTCCGTCGCGAGCCCGGCCTATCTCGCCCGGCACGGCGTCCCGCGCGTCCCCGATGACCTCCGGGCTCATCAGGCCGTGCATTATGCCTCTCCGTCATCGGGGCGGGTGGAACCGTGGGAATGGACCGAGAATGCGGTGACGCAAACTCTCGACCTGCCGGGGCGTGTGACCGTGAACAGCGCGGAGGGACTCATCGCCTGCTGCCTCGCAGGGATCGGCATGGTCCAGATTCCCGCTTATGACGCCGCGCCGCTGATCCGGGAGGGCGCACTGGTCGAAATCCTGCCGGACTATCGCCCGGAGCCGCTGCCCGTAACGCTGCTCTACCCGCACCGCCGCCTGCTCGCGCCGCGCGTGCGATCCTTCGCCGACTGGCTGCACCGCCTGCTGCTCCACGCCACCGGCTCCGGTGCCCCGAGTGATACGATTCCCACCCGCCAGCACGCTGGCCGCATGCTTGGCGTTTTCGACGGATGACAGGACCCTCCCCCTGACCAAAGCTCCTTTTCCCGGCCACGAGCAGTTCATAGCGCCGTGAGTGTAACGCAACTCTGGATGTGGGACTTATCGACCGAGGCGCAGTCACGGCGTCCTGAAGTGGCCCCTGGAAATGGGACCACAGGTTAAGTTGGAGATATCTGGCTCTGTCGTATGAAGGAGCGATGATGACGAAGAAGACGAGACGGAAGCTGGACGGGGCATTGAAGGCGAAGATTGCGCTTGAGGCCGTGCGAGGCGACGTGACGGTGACGGACCTGGCGCAACGCCATGAGGTTCACCCGAACCAGATTTACGCTTGGAAGAGGCAGTTGCAGGAGCAGGCGGCGCGGGCGTTTGATATGACGGTGGGGCAGGGCTCTGTTGCACAATTCAGTCTATTGGCGTGACGAAGCCGTTATAGAGTTTTCCGTTACGCGACTGCCCGCGTGAGAGGGATTCCGAGTGCTGTGAATCGGTTAAGGATAGCAACACGGATGTGAACTTCGGCGATCTGGCGGTCGAAATCACGCGCTGTCAGACGCTGCCCCAGCAGTTTGAGGCAGTGCATCTTTGTCTCGACGCGGCTTCGTCGATGATAACCGCTCCATCGTCTCCAGATAGCCCGTCCGAGATGCCTGCAAGCCCGCAGAGCTTCATTTCGGGCGATGGCTCCTGCTGATGTGGGATCCCATGGCTTTGCGTTTTTCCGCGGGGGGATGACGGCCTGAGCGCCACGGCTGGCGATGGTTTCATGGCATTGTCTGGTGTCGTAAGCCCCGTCAGCCGTAACGCTGGCAATTTCCTCATCTTCAGGGATCTGTTCCACAAGCGCGGGCAGAACCGGAGCATCACCGATCCCGTTTCCCGTCATTTCAACGGCCCTGATTTCCAGAGACCCTTCGTCTATCCCGATATGGAGTTTGCGCCAGATACAGCGTTTCGAACCGCCATGTTTGCGCCTGTTCCATTCACCTTCTCCCTCAACCTTGATCCCGGTGCTGTCGATCAGAAGATGGAGCGGACCGTCTGAACCGCGATACGGGATATCGACCGTCAGGGCTTTCTGCCGGCGGCTCAGTGTGCTGAAATCCGGCACAGACCACGCAAGTCCGGCCAGGCGCAGAAGACTGTCGACAAAACCCGTCGTCTGTCGCAGCGCAAAACCGAACAGGACCTTCAGCGTCAGACAGGTCTGGATCGCGGCATCGCTGTAACCCGGCTGACGGCCACGACGTAACGTCGGAAGGCCTTCCCAGGCCATCGACGGGTCAAACCACACCGTCAGTGATCCACGCTTCTTCAGCGCCGCGTTGTAGGAGGACCAGTTCGTCGTTCGTAGCGCGTGGGGTTCGGCTTGCTCATGACGCCCAACTACCAGACCGGATTCATGACGTGAATCCCTCCCCACTATTTGCGCAACAAAGCCGTCCTCGGCATAAAGGACGTGCAGGATCGCCCCGACCAGCAGGGCATGGGAGGTCTTCTCCCAATGATTCCGCCGTTCCAGCGAACCCTCGGGATCGACCAGGATATCGGCGATGTTCTGCACGTCGCGGACCTCCGACGCTCCGCGCCGCACCTCCAGCAGCGGATTGTAGGCTGAGGACGCCGGGTTGGTGGGATCGAACAGCAGCACCCGCCCGAAAGTTGCGCGGAAACCAGCGGTGATCTGCCAGTTCTCGCCCTTGATGTCGTGGATGATGGCCGAACCCGGCCAGGTGAGGAGTGTGGGGATTTGACCCTGCCCCGAACGTGCCCTCAGTTTTGAGTTAGGGTCTGTGGGTTGTTGTATGCCTTTTTGGCGTGTTGAGCGAAAGCCTCTGGCGTCATG
>NZ_SLZN01000046.1 GCF_004346035.1 Acidomonas methanolica
CCTGTTGATCCGCCGGAACATCGCCGATGGAGACCTTGCCTGTTTTACAACCTGGTGCCCGAAAGGGACAACCATGCAGGAACTCGTGAACGTTGCAGGGACGCGCTGGAGGATCGAAGAGTGTTTCGAGGCGGCCAAAAACGAATTCGGTCTTGATCATAACGAAACCCGCTCCTGGCATGGTTGGCATCGGCATGTTTCTCTGGTCATGCTTGCCTATGCCGTCATGGCAAGTGTCCGGTATCAGGCAAACTCACAAAAACCGAAAAAAACACAACGCAGAGCACGATCGCCCTCGGCGGGTTCGAAGAAAGCGATCTGGCCAGACAATACCCGGCCATCGCGCCCAGTTGGCGCAGGGCATGGAATGAGGTCATTCCGTTCCTTGATTATCCCCCGGAAGTGCGCAGGCTGATTTATACAACGAATGCCATTGAGGTCCTGAACTCAAAGATCCGTCGTGCGGTGCGCACCCGCGGCCATTTTCCCAGTGACGACGCCGCAGCAAAATTGATTTACCTGGCGCTCAATGCTACCTCAGCAGAGTGGAAGCGCTCAGTGCGCGAATGGCACGCTGTCAAATGCCAACTCGCAATCATGTTCGATGACCGTTTCCCAATGGCCTGAAAAAATGGCACCGCACAAAATTCTACACAGTTTCCACTCGCGTGAAAATAATGCACCATCAAACCCCGGGACCAAACATCTAAAAAATCGCGTTCCATCGTCAACTGCCCGATCCTGGCGTGCAACTCGTCAATCCGCTTCTGCGCCGCCCGCTCCGCATCCTGCCCCACCGTCATATCGAACGCCCGCGCCGCCTGCTCCTGCAACTGCCTCTTCCAAGCGTAAATCTGGTTCGGGTGAACCTCATGGCGTTGCGCCAGGTCCGTCACCGTCACGTCGCCTCGCACGGCCTCAAGCGCAATCTTCGCCTTCAATGCCCCGTCCAGCTTCCGTCTCGTCTTCTTCGTCATCATCGCTCCTTCATACGACAGAGCCAGATATATCCAACTTAACCTGTGGTCCCATTTCCAGGGGCCACTTCATCGGATCAAAGGGTGGACGCCCGCCTTTGCTTCCGTCCGCATAGGCCAGAGCCCTGTCCAGATCAGGACGAAAGACCTCAAAATCCACAGTCCAGGAAAACGCTTCGAGTTGGTCGCCGACACCGCTTAACCGGGCAAGGCGCTCGTCAACATCAAAGAAACCCGCCTGCTTCATGAGCCATTCCCCCAATCATCACAGAAGGGATGCAATCACAGCCAACACTTCAGAACCAGGGGGTTTTTCGATCCCTCCAGGTCACGCCAGGGGATGCCTGCACGGTAACGATACAACACGGCTTCCACAAACAGATGGTTGTCCGCAGCCGTGCCACCGACATGACCTTCACGACCGGGAAGAAGATCCTTTATCCGCTCCACTGATCATCGCGTAAACCGTAGCGTCGCATCCGTCTGTCTCCCAAAAAGACGGGGAAACAATCAGCACAGAGAGACAGAAAGTACAACCCTCAACCGTCAGGACCAGCGGTTAACTGACGACACGCTGTCGAATACACCTCCCCGCGTGCATCACTACCGCAGGACCGTGCTTATGTCATCTCTGCACGGCCTACGCTATTGATACGAATAAACCGCACCGTTTGCAGGCAAGCCGAGCAAAAAACACCAGCACAGATCCCGATCCATACCCCCAGAATGGGTTGCGGCGTCAGACGCGCCAGCACCATGGCGAACAGGAACCCAACAATCCAGTAACTGGTGACGGCCATGAGCATGGGAATTTTCATATCCAGCTTACCTCTCAACGCACCGGATGAAGTAGCCTGAAGCGCATCGAACACTACAACCGCGCACACAACGAGAAACATATCATACAGACCACCACCAAAACGTGCGGATACCACGCCCGTATCGCTCATGATGGCTCGGTAGATGGGATTATGAAACAACAAAATCGTGGCGGCTTCGGCCAAAGCCACCAGAAAAATGAAAACCATAGCGACATGATGCGCGATTCTGCTGCGGTCATGCTCCCCTTTTCCATGAAAATAGGAAACTCTGATAGAAACTGTCTGATTCATAGCCAAAGAAGGCATAAAAGTCAGTAATTCTATGGACTGGCAGAGTTGATGCACGCTCATCTGCGCAACGCCGGAAGCCCCGACAAACATGGCCAGCATGGTATTAGCACTCATTTCAGAGGCCACGCCAAGGCCGACAGGCCAGCCAGCATGGATAATAGCAGCACAACTGCTTTTTATGGCAGGCCATTCATGCTGGATGAAGCTTCTTTTAAGAACAGGAAAAATATCCAGTGTCAGGAACGACATAATGGCCGCAACAGACCAAGCGATGGAAAATACCACCCCCATCATGATCAGAATACTTTGCCCCATGCCACGGCAGAACAGTAGAACCACGAAAGCCCCGGCCCCGTAGGCCAGCGTGCCGCACCCGACCGCTTTGAGAATGGAGGCGGAACGCCCAGTTGCCGAGCCATAAGAACGCATGACCGAAAAAAAGACCATGCTTGGCGCGCCAAAAACGGCACTGCTCATATACAAAAGCGCGCCCCGCCCCATTGAGGGCTCGAAAACAAAGGCCCTGCAGACCAGAACGATCAGAACCAGCAAAGCGACAAGAAAAACCGACAGGCCCAGCGCAATGGCACACGCACAGGCCACGAAACGCTCCGCAGCCGCCTCGCCCTCCGGGCCACCCCGGCCTCGGGCCTGCCCCAGAAGGGACTGAAAGGAGGAAATGGTTGACTGAACAATGACAACACCGGTCTGGATCAGCATATTGCAGATACCACCAGACGCGAGTGCTTCAACCCCTATGCCGCCCAGCGCCAGATTGGCGCATAGCGTAATGCTGACCTGCATGATCTGCGCCAGAGAAAGGGGAAAAAATATTCTTGAGATTTCACAAATTTCTTCAAGAAAAACTTTTCTTTTTCCAAATAGACTGACCACAGACACACTCTGTATTCGCGTTTATTTTACGCCTGCCGCCTGATCGCAGCAAAAGCATCTACCACGTCCTGCGCGCTGCGCCGTGCGCCGGCCTGCAGATATTCCATGGCCTCAAGAGCCGCATCATGCGCCCGGTAGCTGGAGCCGGAAACACAGTCCTCTACCACACGACAGTAATAATCCATCTGGTGGCCATCGACAAAGCTGTAATGCACGCACACATCGGTAAAACCGCCGACCATGATAACGGTTTGCACGCCAAGTCCTTTGAGTAGGATTTCCATATCCGTGCCGAAAAACACGGAGTAACGCCGCTTGGTGATCCGGTAGTCATCCTCCACCATACCCAGTTCTTCGACCGCGAAATCCGTGTTGGGCTGCCCTTCCAGACAGTGCACACTTTCGGAACCATCAAGCTCACGCCCAAAGTCAACCATCGTACGACGGTGGGCTTCCTGCACAAAAATAACCGGGATACCGGCCGTGCGTGCGGCATCGACAACCGTTCTGGCACGGGTGTAGCGCTCAACCGCGTCAGGCATGAATTCAAGGCGAGAACTGGCCGGGCGAGGCGCAAAACCACCTTTTTGGATATCGACTACAATCAGGGCAGGCTGGCCGACAATCATCGGCTTCGCCACAATCTGCTTTGCTCCGCTCATACGCATACTCCTCTATAATGCAGGCAAGGATACGCAACGCGCTTTGTCCTTCAATATCAAATTACGCAAATAAACTTGCATGGCTGAGGCGCGGATGACACTCCCGCCCCGATTAGGCCGGGAGGTGCGAACTCTCCATCCGGCGGGCATCGTCAATGTCGCCCACGATATACCGGCACGCCAGAAGCAGGCAGAAACCCGCTGGCAGAACCGTGACCAGCATGGACAAAAAGGCCGATTGCAAAGGGTCGGCTGCACCTGCCGCCTTGTAGCTATCGCTCAAGATCCCGACAAGGTAATTGCCCCCTCCGGCCCCGATCACGCTCATACTAACCAGCATGACGGTCGCCCCCAGTGCTTTTTGCGCGGGCGGCAGTACTTCCTGCGACAAAGACAGGACCGGCGAAAGATAGGCCCCGATACCGAAAATAACACACGCATAGAAAAGATAGGAGAGCGCACCGGTGGTTTCAAAAAAAGCCACCATCGACAGATTGACCAAGACGCAGGCCACAAGGGGTATCAGCGCATAGGCGCGACTGTTTCTTTTTACGAGGTAATCACACAGTACACCGGCGGCAATTGTGCCGGCAATGCCGCCTATCCCTTCCACCAAACCGCTAATATTGCCTGCCTGCTCTACTGTCAGCCCCCGACTGCGAATGAGGTAGGCCGGGCACCAGCTCTCAAAACCCGCACTGGCCATGACAAGCAGCGTATAGGCCACGCAAGTCAGCCAATAGCTTTTACGCACAAGCAAAAACCGCAGACCGGAAAAGAAGGACGCGCCCTCGGTATGGCTATCCTGCGCGGCCACGGCTCTTTCGCGGATCATGCACCACGCGCCGATAGCCAGCACCACCCCCGGCACACCTAGCGCGAACAGGGTGTAACGCCAGCCAAGCCATGGCGCTAACATGCCACCCGCACTCAAGCCGATCCATATACCCAGAGAAATACCGCTATTGTACACAGAGATCGCGCGCGCGCGGTAATGATCGGGAAAATGGCGGGAGATGATATAGTAACAGACAGGGCTACACCCCCCTTCAGAAAAAGCGACTGCCAGTCTTGAAAAGGCAAAGCTCCAGAGTCCGCAGGCCAAACCGCCCAGAATGGTGAACAGCCCCGACCCCAGCGAGGCAACCGCCAGCAGCCGCCCTGATCCCGCCCGGTTGACCAGATAGGAGAACAGGAAACCCGAAAGCGAATACATCAGAGCGAACAGCGCTCCATTGATCAGACCGACATGACGATCCGCAATCCCGAGATCTTTTTCTATCGGGTCAATCAGGATTGAAATGCTGAATCTATCGACCCATTCAAAACTGAAAATGCACAGCATGATCGTAAGGTAGATAATGACCCTTCCCTTATCGACTTTTTTCATCTTCAGTTGCCCGCCCTCTTTTTTTGAAATATTCGTGTCGCTCAGTAATTGAACGGCACATGCTGATCCGGCACCTGCAAGGGACCGGGCGCATGAAGCGCCTTGCAGTTCGAAACCGGGCGCCTCCCCGCGCGCAGGGCGGTGATAAAATGCAGTTCATCCGCAAAGGCGACATTCACCGTGCCACTATGTGTCAGGCCCGGATAGTAATGCCACTCCACATGGTCGTCCGCCGCGCATAATGCGGCAATCGCATTATATTGGGGTATGATACCCGCCTCTGAATCCGCAAGACCGGTCGCGGTAAAAACCGGTGCTTTCTGGTAGGCATCGGGCAACATTCTGGCCTGCTGGGCCATATGTTCATAATGCTCCACACCGGGCGTATAGATATCATCCGCCTTCATATGCCGGGCCTTGGCGTAATCCATCAGATCATGCAGGCAGGCATGAGATGCCAGATCAATGATCTCCCGCCCCTTATCCCTGATCAGGCCGGAAAGCCCCTGATAGCCCAGTGCCTGTAGGCTGCCCAGAAAATACAGGGTCGAATAGGCCGCATCCACATCATCCCCGCCCTGATAGGCGCTTTCGGCAATGAAGGGGGCCTGATGACGGTCCTGAATATCGAGCACAAGACCACTGGCGATAACCGCCAGAATGTGCAGATCTGGCGCCACCTGCGGCGCCAGATAACCCGCCCCCAGCGCGGCCCCCGACCCCTGAGACTGCCCCACCACCACAATATCGTTCGCCAGAAGATGCGGATACGCTTTCAAAACGGCCTGAACGCCATCGAGAATACTGTATCCTTCGGGTTTGTAGAGCAGATACGGATGCACACCCTGCGTACCCAGCCCCTGATAATCCGTACCGAACACTGCATATCCATGGTTGAGCCATTTTTTGAAATACGCCAGATCCCGCGGTGACGACCCACGCCATGACGGCGCGCAGACATCCGCCACCCCCGTTGTGCCATGGGCCCACGCCACGACCGGCCACCCCGCTGCGGGCGGCTTGCCTTGCGGCAGGTACAACACCCCGGAAACAGGGGCTATCTGCCCCTCTCTTACACCGTCACGCGCCGTGTACAACACACGATAGCCATGATACCCCAGACCGAGTGCCTCATAGGTCTCCTGCCGCAATACGGTGCCGTAAGCCTGCGGCAGAGGGGCTGCCCACTGGTAGAAAGCCGAAACTCCGCCATCGCCAGAAGGCAACGCGTCCGCAGCCATGCCTGGCATAGCAGCCCCACATCCCATAAAGCAGGCCCCAAGCACGAGTGCCTTCTTGATATATCCGCGCATAGCCGCCATTCCTCACCAAACCGCCAAGCCTGAAAGCTTGCTCATAATCCAGTCAAGCTGGGCTTGCCGGAAATATGTCATGACCGAAAGATCGTGGGGGCCGAACTCCAGAACCGGCCCGCTCAGCAGCACATAGCGGGGCCAGACCGGGGCCATGCCCGCAGCATCCGGCACGCCTTTTTGCGCGAAACTGACCCAGTACGCCATCATCTGCTCGGAAAGCGTGCGATCCTGCCCCACCGCAGTTGCCACAGGCGTGCTACCTTGGGTGCCGTCATCGCTCTGATTCGTGTAGCCGGTGTGGAGATTGCCAAAGACATAGGGCAATTCGGATGCGTGGGCCGCCCCACGGCATCCATCGGACTGCCAGCCCTTACCCGCCCCGCCATGATCAAAATCATAAACCCAGACCGGCAGACCCGCCGCCGCCCACGCCCGCGCCTGAAAGCGCACCGGTTCGGTTTCGATCCGGTCTGTCTGCGCCTCGCGCACCGCCGTCTGCAAAGGCCCCGGATACAACCGCTTGAAAGCCGGATCCACCGGGGAAGCAAATGTAAATAGAGCCAGAGCATCAGGTCCATAAACGCTGGCATCACAACTAGTGCCGCCTAGTATCAGCGGCACCGGCAGCATTTTGCCCTGCGCTAAAAGCGTCGGCAAAGGGGCCGTAAGCAACTGACCATCGACAATGGGCATGGGAGTGGTACGGTCTATGTCCTCCGGCGAGTCATCCTCTGTCAGTGCCGAAACGGGCAACGCCCGCAGCGCATCGGCTTGCCTGGCGGATACGCCATCGATACCATGTGGGTGAGCGTATTCCACCCCGATGGCCTCCGCCGAGGCCGTCCCCTGGGTCAGCGCTCGCCCGGCCCAGCGTGAAAAACCTGACTGGGAAATGGCGCGCGCGAACAAGCCGCGCGCAGACTGCATGACCGTCAGGAAATTGACCGATGCCCCCCCGGCACTTTGCCCGAAAAGCGTGACCTGCTCTGGATCGCCACCAAAGCGCGCGATATTATCCCGCACCCAGCCCAATGCCGCGATCTGGTCCATAAAGCCATAATTGGCCTGCGCTTCGCCCTTTGGGCGCGCCGCCGTAAGAGCAGGATGAGTAAAAAAACCAAGACGTCCAAGGCGATAATTGAAACTGACAACAGTAACGCCTTTTTGCGCCAGCCGTGTTCCATCATAAAGCGCTTCCGCCGACGATCCGCCGATAAAGGCCCCGCCATGAACCCAGATCATGACAGGCAATGACTCGCCCCGCCGCTCTGACGGACGCCAGATATTAAGCGAGAGGCAGTTCTCGCTTGTCGGGATATCGCGCACGGCCATGCGCGCAATTTGCGGGCAGGCGGGTCCGAAAGCCCCGGCATCAATCCGCGCGGGCTCACCTGTTACGGGCAAAGGCTGGGGCGGACGCCACCGCAGCGCCCCGATCGGCGGGGTGGCGTACGGTATACCCTTAAAACTGTCCACGCCCGAAGCACTACTTCCCGCACCAGACCATAAGGGGTCCGCACCGTGGGCGCCTCGGGTGCCGCGCCAGCCACGCTCCCCGTAACAACAGAGGCCATGAAGGCAACGACACAAAAACACTGTCTCACGCGCCGCCTTTTTTGCCCGCTCCGCTGCATCATGATCACGCTTTCCCTGTAGGTTTACGTGCCGGTCCCCTTGCCCGCGTGTTGGGCAAAAGCATCTACCGCATAGGCGCAATCGACATTGGCGCCATGCTGGAGATACTCCATGGCTTCGAGCGAGGCCGTATGCGCCTTGATGCTGGAGCCTGCGACACAGTCATGCACAACACGGCAATGATAGTCATGCTGATGGCCATCAACAAATGTGTAGTGGATACACACATCCGTAAAACCACCGATCAGGATAAGCGTCTCGGCTTTGAGCGCCTTGAGGAGAATTTCAAGCTCAGTCCCGAAAAAGCATGAATACCGACGCTTCTGGATGACATAATCATCCTCTCTCAGCCCCACCACATCGCTGGCGATCGGGGTGCCGGGTCGGCCCTCGACACAATGCGGCCCCTCGCTGCCATCCAGCTCCCGACCGAAATCGATCAGCGATGCTCGATGGATTTCCTGAAAGAAAATAACGGGAATATCCGCCGCGCGCGCCGCGTCAATCACGCTACGTGTGCGGCTCATCCGCTCGATGGTGTCGGGCATCAGCGGCAGATGAAAATTCGGAGGCGGCGGTACAAACGACCCTTGCTGAATATCAATGGCCAGCACGACAGGGTTGCCGACAATGAACGGTTTTTTCTTTTTTACGCTTGTCACAAAACTTCTCTTCCAAACAAGACCACGCTCATCCATGAACCATGGTGATCATGAATGTCGGTCTGTTTCCAACACATGAAGGAAACAGACCACCATCAGTTACGACATGTTATGAGCGACGGCTCACATTCATCAGAACAAGACACTGACAGTTCCGAAGAACTCACGTACCGCACCACGCTGGAGCGACTGGTAGTCACCCGATACAGGGAAGCCATTCTCCCCCATCTGCGAAATATACTTTTGATTAAGAAGGTTGTAGGCCGTGAAGTTTACTTTCAAATTTTTCATGACTGACAACTTTCCAAAGTCATATGATGCGCCTGTACTTGTGAACCAGTACGGGTTCACCGAGGTATCATTCATGAGAGAATAGTATCTCTTTGAAAAATAATTGGCATAGAAGTTAGCCTCAAAGCCATTATAGTGGAAATCAATGCCGGTTTTGTAGATAAAGGACGGATACGCCGTCATTGTCTTGCCATACAGGTCACAATTACCCGTAAGCGGGCAGGCGTTTACATGCGCCCCGTATGTCATGTGATTATAGCTAAAAGAATTGAAAATCCCCAGCCATTTGAACGGGTAGTAATTGACCGAAACATCCACCCCATACATCGAGGCCTTGCTGGTATCGATCACCGTGGACACCGGATTGTTGAGCGAGCCAACGGAGGCCGACATCAGACGATGGGAAATATCGGCATGATACCCGGCAACCGAGGCAACGATCTGGCGGCTGGTATAGCGATAGCCTACGACATAAACCCAGTCTTTTTCAGGACGGAGGTGAGACTGGTTCTGATTGAACAGAGCCTGCGTCGATACGCCCCAAGGTGAGGTATAGCTCCCTTTCGCCGCAACACTGTAAGGCCGCATGGTTTCCGCCACATCGAAATACAGTTCATGATGCTTGAGAAAGCGCCACACAAGGTTGACATTTGGCAAGAACGCCGCAGCCGATGTCATGCTGCCATGAGCCAGATTGGGAAAGTTTGCCTGCGCGCCACCCGATGTTGTCTGCAACATGGATTTGAACCCATAAGTCAGCCCCAGGTTATCAAGCAGGGTATAGGTATCCATGATGTGGTACTGGAACGTATTGGTGTTCCACTTGTAGTTATAGATCGAGTAGAGCAGGCCATATTTGTCATACGGGCCGGTAACGGACACCGGATTGCCCTGCCCCAGAACAGGTTGGTTGTAGATATTGAAATTGGTGGACTGGCTGTTGTTTTCAAACCAGGCGCCGGTTTCAATATGGTGCTTGTGGTAATCATAGGTGAAGTTGCCGGTAAAGCCTCCGCGCTGCTGCTGCAGGTGCCAGACATCTTCGGCCAATGGTGCCCCCGTATCGGAAATGGTCGTTGGATCACCAATCAACGTATGCGTGTCATCCTTATGCCCATACAGCAGACCATGCCATTTGAGGCGTTCCGTAATATCGACATCAAGATGCAGCCCAGTCAGATAATCGACCGTTGCCTGCCCGGCGTCATAAAACGCGGTTGCGGACTGCGTGGAAACATTCTGCCATCCTGCTGGCAATGTGGACGGCCCCACAACCGTGATAGGCGCATAAGGCCCACCCGCGGCATTGAGCTGCCCCCATTGGGCCGCGGAATACGCGGCGGCATAGTCAGGATAGAAGTCGGCCGTTCTCCACCCCAGTTTGTCCAGCATTTCCAGAGACTGATCGGCGTAATTCCAGACCTCGGCATTGGACCAGTTGAAGAACAGCGATGCTCTGGCCCGTTCGCCCAGAGGCTGAACGATTTTTCCATCCACATTCTGCATGAAGTCGGGGCTGGAGCTGTTGTACTTCTGTTCATACGCACGGGCATATGAAACAAAGAGTTTGGTGCCGGTCTCGTTCAGCTTACCGCTATCGAGACGGACATAGGTCCGCTTCATGCCGTAGCTGCCAAACCCTTGGGAAACCTTAGCCCCCATATGGTCAGCCGGGTCCTTGATACCGATTTCTATGGAACCGCCAAGGTTGCTGTTCGAAGGCACAGCCAGACCGCCCGCCCCAACTGAGAGAGAGGCCCTGCCAATATCATCCGAGATAATGGCGTTATTGATATTCAACCCGTTGAGATTGGCGTAGGTCTGATCGTTCAGCGGAATGCCATCCAGCGTAACGCCAAGCTGGTTCTGGCTGAACCCGCGAATACGGATGCTGGATGACCAGCCATCGATCCCCAGCGGGTCGGATGAACTGTAGCTGGTGCCGGGCAGCTGACCGATCGCTTTGAGAATATTTTGCCCCGGCACTTCACTTTGCAGGATCCGGCTGTCAACTTTCATACTGCTGCCGGTCTGCATGTATCGCTGCGAGCCCGCGACCTCAACTTCCTCGCTATAGCGTGACACCGCTGCCTTATTCGTTTTCTTGATGTTACGCGCACCAGACGTCGCCACCTTACCCCGGACCGCCACCTTTTCCACCGGCTTCGCATCTTCCGCCAGAGCCACCCTGGAAGCACAGAGCGTCGCTATGGAAGACAGCATTAAAATGCTGAACTTTACCGGGAACACAGGGTTCTGTTTTTCCGCGAATACACCCCTCACCATCGCCCTCCCTCACTATCTGCTTACACCATGAGGGATTCATTTCGGACTAAAAATAACGTCTGAGGCAATTTTGGTTTTGCATTTGGTAAAGTGGGGCACCCCAGCCCCCCCCTCCCCGGAACAAACCACGCTTACTCCTGCATACACAGCAGAAATTTTTGCACGAGCTGCGAAGCCTGGCCTTTGAGGGTGATCATTTCTATGGAATTAATGAACTGTATTTCAGAAGGAAGAATTTTTTTGTAATCATTCTTCCTCCACAAAGAATCAACATAGTGCGTTGGCAGAAAACCCAAATAACAACTGCTCCCTATAAGGGTTGCCGCCAGCTCCATATTCTCAACGATTGCCTTTTGCTTGAAAGACTTTACGATTTCAGGCAGGCGCGTAGCTCCTTTCAGATCATATCCACAAAAATTATACTTTTGCGGCTGTAAATCGCCAGAACTGGCAGGGGGCTTATCAAAAAGCTCATGCCCAAGCGCACAATATAAATGATTTACCTCACTATGGAGAAATTTATATTCGATTTTATCAATGGTTCTTCGTTTGAAAATAATGCCAACGTCAAATTCGTCATTAATAACACCAGCCTCCACCTCCTCTGTCGTTTTTGAACTAAGGTTGAGAATCACATCGGGATAAAGTGTGCAGAAGTTATTGATCACTTCTGTCAGCCGGAAACTCTTGTCCGTTATCAACGCATCCACAACCGCCAAACGCAGGGTTCCACTGACCTCGGCGTTCAGGCTGGAAATCTCCTGTTCAAACCGTTCTATATCGAGCAAAAGCCTTTTGCCGTAGTCATACAACCGTAGACCCTGCTCCGTCAGGGCAAAGCCCGCTTTGCCACGCCTACAAACAGTAACCCCGGTTCTGACTTCCAGATCGGAAACGCAGCGGCTAATCGCGGGAAGGCCGACCTGCAGCACGGGTTCGGCGGCTGCAAAGCCCCCACATTCCACGATGGTACAGAAAACCTTTACCAGACGCACATCACTGCCAGTAATTTTTCCGCGGAATTTTTTCGGCACACTCATATCAGTTTACCCTTTCTCGCTGGGACAGATGCACGAGGCCTCCATTCCACACAAACAAACTCCACAGATATTCTCATGAAACCATAAGTGCGTGTAGAATACGTCGTTATGCAAGTGTAAAAAACAAACCCAAACCGCAACGAACAAGGTCAATGACAAAATTACGTTCAAAGGATGTCGCCCGACGGGAAGAGGAAGGCGTAGGACTGGATTACTCGGAAGCTCTTGCTCGGGGACTGGCCATTATCTGCACTTTTTCAGCGGAAAAGCGCCGCATGACCCTCAGTGCCCGTCCAAGATCATATTGAATTTCTGGAATCATTTATGATTCCATGTGGGCAGCCCCGATTCGGAAGAGCGGCCTGATGTGGACTATTGAGAATCGTGCCCGGTATGACCGTAGCAAACTGCGCTATCCCAGCGACCTGACCGACGAGGAATGGTCTCTGATCGAGACGATGATCCCCCGCGCCAAACGGGGCGGCAACAAGCGGACGGTGAACGTGCGCGCGGTGATGAACGGTCTGATGTATATTCTGAGCACCGGGTGCCAGTGGCGGGCGATCCCGAAAGATCTGCCGCCACGCAGCACGGTGAACTATTATTTCCGCCGCTGGCAGCATGAAGGCACGCTCGACCGGTTGCATCATGCGCTTTACGTGCTCTGCCGTGAGCAGGCGCGCCGCGACGCCAGCCCGACAGCGGCCATCA
>NZ_SLZN01000047.1 GCF_004346035.1 Acidomonas methanolica
ACGAAGCGCGACCGCGCTTCGTCGTCCGACGTGGCAGGCCGTTTTATCTTGCCTTCCTCTTTTTCTTCTTCCTGATGTCGGTCGAATACATGAAGCGCCACCGAAAAAGCCGCTCCACGATAGCACAAGTCCGCGCCAACACCGCAAACAAGACGTCACGGCGCGCTCCTTTGCGAAACGGAGACGAACAGGCCACGAGATGGTGCCTCCGATCGCATCACCTGAACGAAAATCGACATCATCTCTGGCGTGTCCTGGGCCACTGTTCGGGATACAAACGGGCCGACGAAAAGCCGACTTCCGGACAGTATTTCGGCGTGCGGTCGATCGACAAAATCCGCGTCGAAAACCGGATCGCCGAGCGACTTTCCGCGCAGCAGCGTAGTTACTCGCGTGACGTATTTCCGCGTCTCGTCGGGAAATGTTCGCCTGGTTCTCAACAGTTCTTCATAGCGTCCCGGACCAGCATTGTAGGCCGCGAGGAATCCCGCATCGCCGTAGCGGTCATGCAGCCAGCGGAGATAGGCCGCACCCGCTGTGATGTTGTCGCGCGGATTGTATGGATCGCTCCCCAGATTCAATGCCGCGCGAAGCTCCCGCCATGTGTCGGGCATGATCTGCATGAGGCCCATCGCACCCTTGGGTGATACCGCAGAAGCATCACCTGTACTCTCCGCGCGCATCACCGCCGTGATCCATGACTGGGGAATTTGCATCCGTGTTGCCGCCTCGGTGACATAGACATCGAACGGTGCGGCGCTGGCCGTCTGCAAATTGGCTGCAAGACCGCCGCAAATCGGCAGCAGCATGAGCGCCGTTTTAACGCGGGCCATGACGCCACTCGGGCCGATTCCAGACCAGCCGGAAGCTGTCGGCGTTGTCGCGGTCGGGCATCAGCCGGACACGCAGCGGGCGTGCGAACAGCGGATCGTCGATCATCACGGCAAGCCACAGGCCGATGCGTTCGCCCTGTCGTGCCCAGGCGCAGCCGACTTCCGTCCCGTCATCATCCAGGCCGCGCAGGACGCGATAATCGGGGGCGTTTTCGGAGGTGCGGTTTTCGTTCGGAACGATGGCCAGATCGTCGGCCATGAGAAAGGATGTGATCTGTCCGAAAAACCCGTTTTCAGTGCGGGTGAAGGTACCAAGATGGATCATTGGAATGGCCTTTCCTGTTAGGGATTCATTGCAGGGGCTGGGGCAGCAGCACGGGTGATGGCATTTCGTACGAATGAGGTTCGGCGCGCCCGGTGGTGATCCAGAGCGGGAGAACCCTGCCGATTACGGACGCGGCGGGAAGCGGGCCGAAATACCGTCCATCGAGGCTGTGCGGTTCCGCCGGGTTCATAACGAAAATCTCGTCAGGCAAGAGGCGGTGACAGCCCTGCCAGACAGGGAGAGGGCGCCCCCTGTGGTCGCTGTCGAGTGCGTCGCCTGCATGTTCGCCGTCAATGCTGATGGCGCTTTTCGTGCGGCACACATTTTGCCCAGGCAATGCCGCGACGGGTTTCAGCAACGGCACACCAAACGGTAGATAACCACGCCGCGCCAGCAACAACGCCAGCCGGTCGGGTAGACGTAGCGCGGCGATATCCCCGACATGCAGCGCGCTGCCGGGCCACACCCGATACAGCCCGACCGGGACGCTGGCCGTCTCGTTCCACAACAGCCGGGGCGCGACGTGTATGGCGGCGGACGCGCCAACCGCCAGCACGATGAAATACGTGCCGAAGAACCAGGCGCGCCGGGTCATGACAGCAGCCTCTTTCGCGCTATCCATGCCTTGTGCATGGCGAGGGTATAGGGACGGGAGGCTACATTGGCGGCGATGCGGCCATTGAGGATGCGCCAGTGATCGGGGCAGATTTCGGCGGGGTGCAGCCCCAGTTCCTCAATGGCGTCGATTTCTTCCAACACACGCCGGACCTTGGGCCAGCCGGACACGTCCAGCAGCAATTCCCCGCCAGGGCGTACGAAAGGCACGGTCTGGAAGGCGGCACCTCGTTCCACGACGCGCACGATGTCGAAGCAGGAGACAACGGTCCCGTAATCGTTGGCGGTCCAGCGAATAAAGCCGAACACGCTGCCGGGCGTGAAGGCGACCAGACGGCGGCGCTTGTCCAGCACTTTGTCTGAGACCGACTGACCAAAACGCAGCCAATGTTCGACGCGCTTCTCGATATAGGTCAGTTCCACCGTGGTCAGGCCGGGAGCGTCGGAGGCGTCCATGCCGGTCATGGTTCCCGCCTCCGGGCACGTCGCGCGTCGATGACGGACGTGTACGTATCATCGGAGGTATGGGCGCAGCGATGGGCCTGGAGCCAGGCTTCCACGTCGGAGCGGGCATACAGGACACGCTGGCCGAGTTTGAGGAAGGCGGGGCCTTCACCGACGCAGCGGTATTTCTCCAGGGTGCGGGGCGAGAGGCCGAGCAGTTCGGCGACTTCGGTGGTGCGCAGATAGTCGCGCAGGAAGCGCGCGGGGACCGGGCGCGGCGGTGGCAGCGTCAGCGGGGGTGGTGACGCCGGTTTGTCGTGGGTCATGGAATCCTCCTGTCGGCGCTTCGTGCTTCAGGGGGTGAAGCGGTGGCGCTTTCGGAAGGCTGTCGGGAAAAGTGCCGTCAGGGAGTGGAGGAAATGACGTGCGCGGATTTCTCCCCCTCTTTGGCGCAGGCAGGCGTAATCGGGCGCATAGGGAGCGGGCATCAGACTCCGTCGAGCAGGGTCACATATCCGCCGTGAACAAGGGCGCTTCCCTCGTCACGCGGGCGCGGGCCATGGCGCGGAGGGCGGAGTCGCCCCAGACCCCATCGGGCATGGTCATGGCGGCGGGATCGAGCAGGAGGGACGCGATCTGGCGCTGGCTGGCTCCGGCCCGACGGAGATCGTAGGCGTGGAGGCGGAGAAGCAGCCAGCGATGGCGGGTCTGGGTGATGCGTCGGGGATGACGTGTCGGGAGCGAGAAGCCCAGCGCCATCGAGGAAAAGCGCATGGCTTCGTTCGTCCGGCGTCGGAAGAGCGGATCAAGGGGAATATGCAGCGCCGGGCGGATGATGGCGGCGGTGCCGCCATGCAGGGAGAGGGAGAATGTCGCCTCTTGGGTGGTCAGGACGATCACTTGCCCTATTGCGTCGGTTTTCTCGAAGACCACCTCTCCCAGTGCGGAAAATTCGGGCAGGGCAGGCGGCGCGAACGGATCGAATGCCGGTGTCAGTGTGATGATGCCGCTGGTGGCGTTGGGTTTCCAGATGACGGGAATACGGGTGATGGGGATATCGGGATCATGCGGGAAAACGCAGCCTCCATCGTTCGCAGAAATGGCTCCACTGTTTTCCAGCCCGCACTATGCTGTCTCCTGTGAGGTGGGCAGTCTCGCGGTAGTCGTCGCGATAACTGTCCCAACGGCGCATAAAGGCTCCGGCCAGCCCGGCCTCGTCCAGACGGTCGAGTGCCCGCAAATCGGGCTCCGAATGCCAGATGTCAATCGACATGGCGGGCGCTCTCCTGTCTTGGGGGGCTCCGTTAGCGTTGGGGACAGATCATGATCCTTGGCGGGTTTCCTGTTTGCATAGTGCGAAGGACGCATCACGAAATGGCGTGATGTGCGTCACATGAATTAACGGGCGGCCCGTGAGGGCCGTGCCGCTCGCGGTGCAGAGCGCCGCGTTGTCTCGCCTCGTTGTAGAGCGGTCAAAGGGTTGAATGATCGCAAAGAGAGTCATGACGAACGTGCAAATACATTGCCTATCGTTTCTTCGATAATCAGGTGCGCACCGCCATATCGTGAGCAAAGGTTTGTCCCAACGCCTGTGTAGTGATGCTGGCGATGCGATATCCGTTGGTTGGAGTTGTCAAATAGGTAAGGTAGGCTGCTGCGCGACCGCCGTCGTCACCACCGAGATCGGCGCGATCGCTGATCACCAGGCCACCTTTTCGTAATGCAGGCTCCAGCATGAGTAAGAGATCGAGGTAGAGTCGTTTAGTCGCATCGAGCAGGATCAGGTCGATCGACTCAGGAAGATCATGCGATAACGTGGCGCGGGCATCCCCGATGCGAATGTCCACGAGGTCTGCCAGTCCTGCCTCCCGCAGGTTGGCGGAAGCCCTTTCTGCTTTGTCTGAGAGAAGTTCCGATGTCACCAGTCGGCCCCCGCCATTGTCGCGTAAAGCCGCTGCGAGAAATAATGTTGAAACACCGAAGGACGTGCCGAATTCGATGATATGTTGGGCTCTGGTGCTGCGTGCCAGAATGTAGAGCAGGGCGCCAAACTCTGGCGTAACGGGTAGTCTGGCATCTTTCATGGCCTCGTAGAAACCGCGCTGGCCGTCATGTGTCAGTCCTTTGGCTTGCGCCAACTGGCGTATCGCTGGATCTTGCGAGAGTGTCTCGGAATAAAGACGGTCAATCACACATTGAATCTGCGGTGCGAATTGTGGACGAAAGAGAGGACTGGTCATGATGGCTCCGCAAGGAAGGCAAGAGGCATCCAAGGGTAGCGGTATGGTCGCCGGTGGCGTTACTCGCATTTTCGTAGAGGGAGCCGATCTGTCATTTGCACCGAGGAAATGGCCGCATCAGGCACGCTCAGAAGCGACGATCGACGCTATTTTGGAGGCGACTGCTCAGCTTCTGGAAACGGGACGAAGTTTCAGTACCAACGCTATCGCCGAACGTGCTGGCGTGGGAATTGCCACGCTCTACCAATATTTTGAGAACAAGGAGAGCGTTGTCGCGGCACTTAGTCGTCGGGTACGGGAAACACTGGTCCATGACGTTGCGTCATTACTCGAAACCGCTTGCTCGTTGCCACTTTCCGAGGGTGTGCGCTGTCTGGTCGTCGCTGCCGTGAAGGCGGACAAGAGCCGTCCATCGCTTACGGTCCGGCTTGATCGGTTGGAGGCGGCTCTTTCTTTGGAAGCGGATCATCTGCTGGTAGCGGCTGAGCTTTGCACGGTTGTTGCGTCGTTCCTCAAATGTCAGGGAATTGTTCAGGAGAACACTGCAAAAATTCTGGCAGATGACTTGTGCACGATAACAGGGGCACTTATTGACGCTGCACACAATCGACAGATGCCTATCGATGACTTTCTGATTGACCGTATTACGCGAAGGTTGGCCGCGATTATTCAGAGCGCGCTTTAAGTAGAATGGTTATTAATGCTGTTTTGTTTTTCCGCCGATCCGTGAGGATCGGCGCGCGATTTTGAGGCCGAATTTAAAGAGAAATGCGGTAGATAGAAATCAGGCGGCTATGCCGCCGCCCGCCTCTCGCCCCAGTAGGCCAGCCGCCGGGATGCCGTGGCGGCGTGGGCTTCGTCCAGTTCCATGCCCAGCCAGTCGCGCCCGAGATGCTGCGCCGCGACCAGCGATGAACCGGACCCGCAGAACGGGTCGAACGTGATTCCGCTCGGCGGGCAGAAGGCATGAACCAGCGGAAGAAGTGCGGCGACAGGCTTCTGCGTAGGATGCATCTTGTTGCCGGAATAGGGCATGTCGATTACGTCCGGGATGGGCTGGTGGGGCAGTTTCGCGTCGCCCTTGGCCAGCAGATAGGCCGCTTCGTGGGTGTAGCGGACGAAACGCGCGGATGACGCATAGGACTTGCGGAAAATGATGTGCCCAACGGGCCGGAACCCCGCCGCCTTCCATGCCGCCATAAACAGGTCAATACGGTTCCAGGCATAAAACGAAAGGGCAAAACCGCCGTCTTTCAGAACGCGGTGCATCTGGTTGAACGCGGGACGAAGCCATGCGGCGTTGTCGTCGTTGCGCACCGTCCGCCCGTCGCGCCCCTGATAGCCGACCAGATAGGGCGGGTCCGTGAGGATGAAATCCACGCTCCCGCGCGGCATCGCCCGCATAAGGGAAACGCTGTCGCCGTGGCGGATCACATTGCGGAAAGCCCCATATACATTGTCGGTCATGTCCCTGTCTCCTGCCGGTAAAATCGCCGAGGAAGCACCCGTGCGTGCTTCCCGGAGGCGGGCGACCGCGCGGGAGAGTTGGGGACAAATGACGGCGGGAGTGGCCGGGTTGCGCGCCAGCGGGGCGAAGCCCTGCGTAGCAAGCGGCCCTGTCGCTCTGTAGGCGGCGTTTGGGGGAAGGGAGGCGAAGGGCCTTCCTTTCCCTTTTTTCTTCAATGAATGAGGACTTTACCCGACCATAGCTTTGCGATAACAGGCGGTTTCGATCGGCTCCGATGTGGGTTCCTCAGTTGCAACAATGGGGCCAACCAATGCTGGTGCTTTTAAGCCATCTGAGAAAAACATGACCTCGGAGCCCTTCTTTGTGCTGCGGGCACTATATCCGATACTATAAATTGCTCGTCGACGATTTTCGTACATCTCGCAAATAGCATCAACATTGTCGTAAGATACAATCCAGTGCTGTTTGGATAATTTGTCTTGGACTAGGTCCGCTACAGCTTTATGATCATCATGTTCATAAAAATCATAGTATAAATCACGTCCTTTTTCATAGTATGGTGGGTCCAAGTAAACGAGGGTATTTGGGGGCCATTTCTTTGCCCCTTGATTAATTAAATTGACTGCATCTAGATTGCTGAGGGTAATGTTCTGTTTCATGCGAGCTACCGCTTCAATGCGTGTCACTAATTTATTTGCATTGTAGCGAGCATCGATTTTCCAAGGGCCTGTTTGGTTTCGTCCGCCGATAATCCCGCCGTTAAGGATGCCTGATCGGTTGGTACGATTTAGGAAGAACATGGCGAAGCCGACAGCCAAACGCGAATGGTCGGCGGGGTTCATCAAGATAATTTTCTGTTCGTCCCAGGTTTCGACTGTTCGGGGTGTGTCTGTGACGAGACGACAGAGTTCATCAGTACTGTTTAGAACACTCCACCAAAATGAATGAACTAACTCACTAACATCATTGATATGGATTCGTGAGACATACTCTTGTAGAAGTAGTTCGAGCGCGATCCCTGCTCCTCCGCAATAGGGTTCGACATAAGTCCCGTCGTGAAGGCTATTGGCGGCTATTAGAGCCTTCACATATGCGGCTAATTTGCCCTTGCCGCCTGGGTAGCGGAGTGGGGTGAAATGAACCAAGCGGCATGGGGTAGGTCGGTCTTCTGTTATAATCATGGCCACAAACGTTCAAAAAATGGCTGAGCGTTGTCCCATGCGACGGTCAGATCACGCTCAGTCGGGGAATAAAAAGCATTATGAATGTAGTTATGAAGTGTATCTATGTGAAGTGGATTATGCTTATCACTGATTCCCTTTCGGATGCCATCTAGTTCTCTTGTCGGAACGCCAGAGGAAACCATATTGTCTATTGCTTCGGCCACTTTTTTCTGAAGCTTCTTGTCAATAGTCGGTCCTCCTGGGGTTTTTATTCTCAAAGCAATGCCATGATGCGTGAGGTATTGATCAACGGACAATTCCAGAAATACCCGCAGGAGGACGGAGATGGCGTGTGGATAATTAGCGAGGGGTAGCGTTCGTAGCTCTTTTGCAATTTCTGCAATTTTGGGGTTGGCGACATTTAAAGAAGAGCCGCGTGGGACTAAGGTTTTGCGTGCGGTAGCCCTCGGCTTTTTAGGACTGCTTGATGTGCCGCTCCCTGTTGTTTTACCACCTTTGCTCTCTGTGCCACCGTTAGGTGGTGGATTGTCGGAACTCGTTGATCCGCCTACGGGTGGCGGTACAAGATCTTCGACTGGAACAATCGTGTCTGAAAGCTGCGAGAGGTCTGGCAAGTCGGTGCCGAGGCCTTTTGCATAGGCGACCATTTGCGGTTGGAGTTTCAACTTGGTCACGTTGATAATGTTCGAAGCCAAATCACGCACCATACGTGAAAGTGGCTTCATGACTTCATCAAACGGCAAACCCGTAAGTAATTTTCCACCGGTGATCTCAATACCGACAATGCTACGAACGTCAGGTGTAGAAAGAAGTCTATCTAATGTCGTAATTGGAAAATTATTTTCAATTTCGGCTTGTTGATCCTCCTGTAATTCACCGTGCTTGAGCACAAAGTCTAACGCTTGGAGCGCAGGATCGCTCCCACGAAAACGGGCGCGCGCCACACCATTCCAGTCGACAATTCCTCGGCCTTGGTTCTCGCCTGTGTGCCTCTGCTGTATCCACATAGCTCCGTCTTCTCGGGCTGGTACTTCGAAGCAATCCAAGGGTTCGAGAGTCTTGACGTCGAAGTCCAAAGCAAGGGCTTCAAGGCGTTTTTGCACAGATGTGCGAACATTCAGACCGGTTAACACAGTTGGGTTTTGTAGTATTTTGATTGCTGCGAAGCGTCGATTACCTTCGATAACTGTGTATTTTCCCGTCTCGTCTTCTGATGGAACGACAAGGAAGCGATCCATAGGGTTGAGTCCGTTTTTTACGATGCTTTCGGCCAACAAAACGAGTTTGAGATCTTGATCATCAATGATTTTTTGAAGAGCCTCACGCTGGCTTGTGGCCTGTAAGATGCGTGGATTCTTTAGGTCGAGCCGCATTTTTGCGACCCTCAATGACTTTGTTCCCATCTGCACTCCCCTAATTTGATAGGCTAATTTTCACTATGGCCGTCGTAAAGGGTGAGTGGTTCTTGGTCACCATTATCGGCGTAGATTCGTTCACCCATGAACGAGTAAAAATTCCCGCTATTTTTTGGTAGGCCACCCTACTGTGATGTCTGTCTGTGGAAAATCGTCTCCCTTGAAGAGTAATGGTGCGTCGTGGACGCATGCGAGTGCATAACTCGCGCAGTCGCCGAAATTCAGACAAGCCGGATGTCGTCCTTTCCCAAACCGCAGGAATGCAGCACGGGCAATCTGTGTCTGTTCGGTGTCATGTGCTATGATCTCAATGCTGGCGACTTCGATTAGATCATCCAAATCGTTCCAGGCGGCTTCATTGCCGGTTCGCCCGGCCAGCACCATGCTGGTTTCCAATAGACTGACGGCGGAAAGCAGGCAACGATCCGCCTCGGCGATCAGGCGGAGGAACTCGTCGGCTTCGTTCTCCCGACGCAAAATGGCCACCAGCGCAGAAGTGTCGATGACGATCACGCTGGTAGGCCGTTCTCATCGTAAAGGTCGTGATTCGTAAGGATGTCATGATCCTTCAATCGTTCGGCGCTGCGCAGGCTGATTGCCCGCAGATCCGCGAAAAGCCTCTCCGCCTGGGCGCGTGGGGCGTTTTTGCGGCGCACGCCGTGAGGAATGAACTCTGCTCCCGCCTGCTCCAATGCCCGGCAGACCCCGTCCAGCACGATCGGCGTGACTTGCCGCGCGCCGACCTCGCTCTCCAGACGGCGGATGGTCACGACGGAGACGTGGGCGCGACGTGCGAGTTCGTCCTGAGGCAGATGCAACAGGGCGCGGGCGGCACGAATCTGGTCAGGCGTCACGTTCATGATGGGAATATATCTCAAAGAGGGGTTTCATTCAATATCGCCAGAGGTGCATCGACTGGAACAAAAGCCCGGTTGATCCTGTTTTCTGGTGCGGGGCTCTCGAGTGCGCTGGCGATGGCATCCGCCACTTTGTTGGCAGTGGTGCGGACGGGATCGGTCTTGAGATGGGCATACCGCGCGGTGGTCTGCACCTGCGTGTGCCCCAATATCCGCCCGATCATGGTCAGGTCTGCGCCAAGCTGAAGCGCATCTGAGGCGAAGGAATGGCGCAGGTCATGGATGCGGAGCGTATCCAGTCCGGCCCGTGCGCGCAGCCGCCGCCACGGTTTCTGGAGGTCGGTCAGATACTGACCGTCCATCTTCCCGGTGATCACATAGGAATTGCCGTCGATCCGGGGAATGTTCGCCAGCACGTCCAGCGCTGCCTTGCCGATGGGTACGACTTTGGCTCCGGTCTTGGAATCCGGCAGGCGCAGCACGCCCGCGCGGACATCGACGTAATCCCATTTCAAAGTTTGGATTTCCCCAAGACGGCATCCGGTCAGCAGGAGCAGCCGGATGCAGGTCGCGGCCTCCGGCTCGCCGTCCGCCTCGCGCAGCACCTTGCCCAGCCGCGCCAGTTCATCGGGTGTCAGGTAACGTTCCCGCTTCACTTCCTTGTAGCGCTTGACCTTCCAGCACGGATTGATCCCGTCCGTCCGCACGCCCCAGGTGTCGGCCAGGGTGAACATGATCGACAGCACGCCCAATACCCGGTTGGCCTGATAGGGTGTCTCTTTCAATCCCTGGTGCAGTTCGACGACATCGGCGCGGGTCACGTCGATGGCCTTGAGCGTCCCCAGCTTCGGGATGATGAACAGGTCCACGCAGCGGCGATATTCGTACTGGGTCGAGGGCTTGCAGTGTACGGCGACATGTTCGTCGAGGAACCGCTTGCCAAACTCCTTCATGGTTGCGGCGGCGCGCAGGCGGTCCCGCTGTGTGCCGGGATCGCTGCCCAGCCGGACATCGGAAAGATGCTTCATGGCCTCGGTGCGGGCCTGATCTGGTGTGATCGGGCCATGCGGGCCGATATTGACCCGGCGGATGCGTCCGCCTGCGCGAAACTGGGCGAGGTAGATTTTTCGACCCGAAGGGTGGACCCTGAGACCGAAGCCCCGAAGCTCGTCATCCCAGAGGAAGTATTCCTTGCCGGTTCTGGCGGCGGCCTCGACGGAACGTTTGGTGATCTTGACCATGGGACATCCTTCCCCGGTTGGAATCACTGGAATCAAATAGGAATCATTTGGGAGTGAAATCAGGCAATTCCAGTCGTGGGAGAGTGTAGCAGAAGACGATCAAAAACTTAAGAAAAACCGCCATTTATCGTAGGAAAATCGGCTCTATGCGGCAGTTGTGTAAGTATTGGACTGGAACTCATAACCTGAAGGTCATAGGTTCAAATCCTATCCCCGCAACCATACGCTAAACGTCTGAAAAGACAGAAGAAAAGCCACCCTTGAGGGTGGCTTTTTTTGTGCCCAAAATCCCCCGCAGGAAACACATAGGAAACAACTGGAATCAAATTCCAGCGTAGGAAGCTCCTGCGATTGGTTGGTTTCACGTCCGCGTGATAGGAAGTAACCTCGGTGCCGATCTGTCCGATCGTGTCCAGGCTCCTCGCGGGGATCGCAGTTCTGGGGTAGGGTTCGGCATGGCTGGCAGGACGAACCATGGCATCGCATGAACTCTCCGGATTGATCCGTTATCTTGGGCAGGACGACTGGGGCGCCTGCTTCGATGAGGTGCTGGAGCAGCATCTGGGACCGGCGCTGGACGCGGCGGAAGTGAGCTTCGATGACCTGAAGGAAATCCTCGGTCCCGATGTGGCCATGACTTTGTGGGGATGTGCCTTCGAGGATTTCCTGACGCAGGAATGGGACGGCGGCGCCAACTTTGTCGATGCCTATCTGAAGCGGCGCGGCTGGAAAGAAGGGCCGAGGAACAGCGCCTATATGCGCGCGCTGAAAACTTCGGTCATGAGCCTGTATGAAGTTTCCGAGATCGTGCCCGGCAGGAGCCTGATGGCGCGCGATCTCCTGCGCGCCGGGGAGCCGGTGTGCGTGCAGGAGGGCACGGCGACCCGGACGCTGCGGCAATGGGACCGGATTGCCGCCCGTATCGTACCGTCGGACGGAAAGATGATTCTCGCGGGTGGCCTGCTGGCCTATTCCGCGGCGGCCTGTGAGGATCTCGCGGAATCTTTTTACAAGGCGTTGCGCAAGCGACGCGGCAGGTCGGCTTTTCCGAAAGTGGATACGGAGACGCTACGGGAGCTTGCCCCGGCCTTTACGCTGACCTGGCTGTTCCGGACCCTGGAGACCATGGCCCTGCAAATGGAGGGAGCGCCTCAGCTTCTTTTCAACAGTGACGGTGATGAGCTTCTGTTCCACGAGATTCGTTACCCGCTGGCAAAAGGGGTGACGCAGAAGACTGTCGCGGCAGCGCTGGATGCTGTCCCGGATCTGCGTCCGGAGAACCGGACGTTCTGGAACTGGCTTGAGAATCATGAAGCGCCCAAGAAAGCGTTCAGGCCGCAAGGGCGGGCAAAGGCAGGCCTTTCCCTGACAAGCGAGATGGATGACGGCGCGACGGTGTTGGGCACGCTGGAACTGAAGGGTAGGCAACTCCTTGTCGGGGTTAACTCGCGGGAACGGGCGGCGCGTGGGCAGGCGATGCTGGCCGAAGTGCTCGGCAGTCTGGTCGGAACGCCGCTCACGCAGATCATGACGCCCGGCCAGACGATGGCCGAACGGGAGGCGCGATCCGGCCTGCGGGATGAGGGCTCTTTGTCCATTTCGCCAGAGGAGGAGGCGCGGCTCGTTGGCGAGGTGATGGATCGTCATTACCGGCAGGTACTCGACGAGGCGGTGCCCGCGCTCGGAAACCTTACGCCACGTCAGGCAGCACGCACGGCAGCCGACCGTCAAAAGCTCATAGATTGGCTCAAACATCTTGAGAACAATGCCGCAAGGTCAGGAGACGGCCAGCACGGCATCGCCGCATACGACTTTACCTGGATGTGGGTGGAACTCGGTGTCGCCCAACTCAGGAAATAGGCCGCTTACGCCCTCATATCGGACATAATGAGTGCTTTTCAAATTTTCTGAAAGCAGACGGTTTGAAAAATCGGCTTAAACCGTCTGCTTAACGAATTTGAGGCAGGTGAAGGCTCCGAAGCCTTCACCTGCCTATTGTCCCTATCATGATGCCAACAATGCTAGATGTTTAGTCCCATGATTTGATGGTGCGGATTATGTATGAACCGTGGTGGTTCTTTTTCCCACTGCTGGCAAATGAATTCATATGGAGTGAGGCCGCGCAATGTCTTGAGCCTTCGGGCGAAATTGTAGGCAGCGACGAAGT
>NZ_SLZN01000048.1 GCF_004346035.1 Acidomonas methanolica
CCAAAGCCAGCCCCCTTCCCGGCTCTCATCTTGAATCAGATCACGCCGCCAAGGGGAATCCCTAACGATTCAGTTCGTGCAGAAAACGCTCTAGAGTTAAGATTGGTATCGCGCCCTCGCCATACTCACCAACTAGGCGCGCATCCAAGAAGGCGTCGAAAAGGCAGATGACGGCGAGGCTCTGCGTTCCTTCTCCATGCTGACCCAACGGCAGCGCTGCACCTGAAACACCGGAAAGCATTACTTGCGTCTTCGCTAAGATATCAAATACCCGACTTGGAAGCGCTTCAATACTTACAGGCGCACTGCCTCCCCCTAGCGGAACCAGAGTGGCGGATTTCGCCAGTCTTTGTTTGACGGATTCGAAACCCGTATGGGCGTCTAAGACCCGCTGGTTTAGGGCAGCAATTTCCTCCTCTATCTCAGCCCGGATTTCCGGATCAATCTTAAGTGCCTTGACAAATGGTCCCCAAAAGGGAGCCCCCGGCCGGAATTCCTTTGCCGCATCTCTCAGGGCTGCCAAGTAAAAGGCAGGAATAATTTGCTGGAGCCTTCGCCCAGCATTCGGGTTGGAAGGGTAGGGATTTCCAGCCGGGTCAAGAAATTCGAAGTTAGAAACGAAAATATCCAACGCGTCGTCATATTTCCCTGTAAGACGAACAGTAATAGTCTGGAGCCCGTCCGTTCCGATGCCTACAACGGGGCCAAGTTGCTGGACTTTGGCCTCAGGCCATTCATCCGCGGAGGTCTCGCTGAATGTCAACTTTATTTCGATCGGATCGGCATCTGTGGGCTCCCTTCCCACTCCGAGATGATAGTCGTATTCGGTGAATACGCCAGACCTACGGCTCAGCGTCCGGCTAAGCACTGCATGAATCGCGTTCAGAACCGTCGATTTTCCGGTATTGTTGGATCCGAAGATCACCGTCGTCTCATCTAGATTGAGAGATAGGTGCGTGACGCCACGAAAATTCTTGATTTCCAACTTACGAATGAACATCGAGCAGCCTTATCTATTCCTTCATTGCCGTTTGGCGTCCACCGGAGGCGGCCCCCAATCAGACCGCTTTCTTCAGGACCGGACTGGCCTTGAAACGCACGGTCTTGCCGGCTTTGACCTTCACCGGCTCCCCGGTGCGGGGATTAAGCGCCTTGCGCGCCTTGGTTTTGTGGACCGTGAACGTCCCGAAGGACGGCAGGGTGAACCCGCACTCCTGCTTCAGTTCGGCGACAATCGCCCCGACCAGGTCATCAGCCGCCTTGGTGGCGGCAACCCCGGTGCAAGCGAGGGAATCCTGAAGAACAGCGGCAATGAAGGCTTTGCTCATGCGGGCGCAGGTCCGTGTCGTGGTCGAATCTGAGAACGGTAGCAGCGCCCTTTCGCCCCGTCACCGCCCAAACGGCAACACACCCCTATGCAAGTTCTTCTATCCCAGCGCCCTACGGTCCAAGAGACTTGTTGCGCTTCCGTGTCCATGCCTCTTTCTAATCGACCCCGCTGATCCACCACTTCCCTCGGGAGGCCAATCGCGGGTTTCTGATGACCGTCGCTCCTTTCCGTTCCGAATCCGTCGCCCGAGGCACGCGCATGCTGCGCACTGCCCTTGGGTCGGCGATTGCCGGGTATCTCGACGATCCGTCGATCGTCGAGGTGATGCTCAATCCCGACGGCCGCCTATGGATTGACCGGCTCGCCGGCGGGATGGAGGATACCGGCATCCGGATCACGCCTGCCGACGCCGAGCGGATCGTCCGTCTTGTTGCCCATCATGTCGGGGTCGAGGTGCATCCCGGCAGCCCCCGCGTCTCCGCCGAACTGCCGGGAAGCGGGGAGCGGTTCGAGGGGCTGGTGCCCCCGGTGGTGGCCGCGCCCTGCTTCGCCATCCGGCGTCCGGCGGTCGCGGTGTTCTCGCTCGACGATTATGTGGCTGGCGGGATCATGACCGCCGCACAGGCCGCGTTTCTGCGTCGCGCGGTGATGGAGCGGCAAAACATCCTCGTCGCAGGTGGCACCTCCACCGGTAAGACCACGCTGGTCAACGCCCTCCTGGCCGAGATCGCGCGGACCGGCGATCGGGTGGTGCTGATCGAGGACACCCGTGAACTGCAATGCGCGGCCCCTAATCTGGTCGCCCTGCGCACCAAAGACGGCGCGGCCTCGCTCTCCGACCTGGTCCGCTCCTCGCTGCGCCTGCGTCCCGACCGGATACCGATCGGCGAGGTCCGCGGCGCCGAGGCACTCGATCTCTTGAAAGCCTGGGGTACCGGTCATCCCGGCGGCGTCGGCACCCTGCATGCGGGGTCGGCAATCGGCGCGCTGCGCCGGCTGGAGCAGTTGATCCAGGAAGCCGTCGTCACCGTGCCGCGCGCCCTGATCGCGGAGACCATCGACGTGATCGCGGTGCTCTCCGGGCGCGGCAGCGCGCGCCGGTTGACCGAACTCGCCACCGTCCAGGGCCTGACCCCGGAGGGCGACTACATCCTCACATCCGCCGGAGATCCGTCATGACCCGCATGATCACCCTGCGCCGCCATCTCGAAGTGGCTGGTGCCGTCCTGTCGCTCGCCCTGCTGTCGGCCCCGGCTTACGCGGCAGGCTCCAACATGCCCTGGGAGGAGCCGCTCAACAAGATCCTGGAATCCGTGCAGGGGCCAGTGGCGCGTATCGTGTCGGTGATCATCATTACCGTAACCGGCCTGACGCTGGCCTTCGGGGAAACCTCTGGCGGCTTCCGCCGCCTGGTGCAGATCGTCTTCGGTCTGTCGATCGCTTTTGCGGCGTCCAGCTTCTTCCTGTCCTTCTTCTCCTTCGCGGGCGGGGCGCTGATCTGATGGAGCCGGACAGCATTCCCGGCTTCACCGCCCCGGTGCATCGCGCCCTGATCGAGCCGATCCTGCTCGGCGGCGCACCGCGCACGGTGGCCATCGTCAACGGCACGCTGTCGGCAGCAATCGGCCTCGGCCTGCGCCTGTGGATCGCCGGCGGGATCTTCTGGCTGGTCGGCCATCTCGCCGCTGTCTGGGCGGCCAAGCGTGATCCTGCCTTCGTCGACGTGGTGCGCCGGCACCTGCGTTATCCCACCCATCTGGTCGGGTGAGCGCGCCATGCTGAATCTCGCCGAATACCGCCATCGTCGCGACCGCCTCGCCGATTTCCTGCCCTGGGCAGTTCTGGTCGCAGAAGGTGTGGTGCTGAACAAAGATGGCGCCTTCCAGCGCACCGCGCGCTTTCACGGCCCGGACCTGGACTCCTCGACCGCGTCCGAACTGGTCGCGATCACGTCGCGGCTGAACAATGCCCTGCGCCGGCTTGGTTCCGGCTGGGCGCTCTTCGTCGAGGCGCAGCGCCAGCCGGCGCGGGGCTATCCTTCCAGCCCGTTCCCCGACCCCGCCTCCGAACTGGTCGACGCCGAGCGCCGGGCACAGTTCGAGGAAGAGGGTGCCCATTACGAGAGCCATTATTTCCTCACTCTGGTCTGGCTGCCACCGGCGGACGACGCCGCCCGCGCGGAAGCCTGGCTCTATGAGAACCGCGCCCGTGGCGGCTCCGACTGGCAGGCCGTGGTCGCGGGCTTCACCGACCAGACCGACCGTGTGCTGGCGCTGCTCGATGGCTTCATGCCCGAGGCAGACTGGCTCGATGACGCCGAGACCCTGACCTATCTCCATTCCTGCATCTCCACGCGCATGCAGCGGGTGCGGGTGCCGGAAATCCCGATGCATCTCGATGCAATTCTGGTCGATGAGGAACTGACTGGCGGCCTGGAACCCCGCCTGGGCGATGCCCATCTGCGCACGCTCACCGTCACCGGCTTTCCCACCCAGACCTGGCCGGGGCTGCTGGACGAACTGAACCGGCTGGCCTTTCCCTATCGCTGGTCGACGCGGGCAATCTGCCTCGACCGCACCGACGCGACCAGAGCGCTGGGCAAGATCCGGCGGCAATGGTTCGCCAAGCGCAAATCGATCATGGCCATCCTCAAGGAGGTCATGACCAACGAGGCGTCGGTGCTGCTGGATTCCGATGCCGCCAACAAGGCGGCCGACGCCGATGCCGCCCTGCAGGAACTCGGCACCGACCAGGTCGGCCAGGCCTATGTCACCGCCACTGTCACGGTCTGGGACGAGGATCCGACCGTCGCCGCCGACCGGCTGCGGCTGGTCGAGAAGACCATCCAGGGCCGCGACTTCACCTGCATGCGCGAGAGCGTCAATGCGCTCGAAGCCTGGTTTGGCAGCCTGCCGGGGCACGTCTACGCCAATGTCCGCCAGCCCTGTGTCTCGACCCTGAACCTGGCGCATATGATCCCGCTCTCCGCGGTATGGGCCGGTCCGGAGCGCGACCGACATTTCGACGCCCCGCCATTATTCTATGCCCGCACCGAGGGTTCGACGCCGTTCCGCTTTGCACTCCACGTCGGCGATGTCGGCCACACGCTGATCGCCGGGCCGACCGGGGCCGGCAAGTCGGTGCTGCTGGCCTTCATCGCGATGCAGTTCCGCCGCTATGCGGGGGCCCGGATCTTCGCCTTCGATTTCGGTGGCTCGATCCGCGCGGCAACACTGGCGATGGGCGGCGACTGGCACGATCTCGGTGGCGCATTGGCGCAGGACATGAACGAACCAGTAGCATTGCAGCCGCTGGCGCGGATCGACGAACCGGGCGAACGGGCCTGGGCGGCGGAATGGGTGGCGACCCTGCTGGAGCGCGAGGGTGTCACGATTGCGCCCGACCTCAAGGACCATCTGTGGTCGGCGCTGACCTCGCTGGCCTCGGCCCCGGTTGCGGAACGCACCATCACTGGTCTGTCGGCGCTGCTCCAGTCGCTGGCGCTGAAGCAGGCATTGCAACCCTACTGTGTTGGTGGCCCGTGGGGGCAATTGCTCGACGCCGAGCATGAGCGGCTGGGCGTGGCCGATATCCAGGCCTTCGAGATCGAGGGGCTGATCGGCTCGGGTGCGGCGTCCGCCGTGCTGTCCTATCTGTTCCATCGTATCGAGGACCGCTTTGACGGCAGCCCGACGCTGCTGATCATCGACGAGGGCTGGCTGGCGCTGGATGATCGCGCCTTCGCAGGACAGCTCCGGGAATGGCTGAAGACGCTGCGCAAGAAGAACGCCTCCGTGATCTTCGCCACCCAGTCATTGGCCGATATTGACGCCAGCCCGATCGCGCCCGCCCTGATCGAAAGCTGCCCGACCCGGATCTTCCTGCCCAATGACCGGGCGCTGGAGCCGCAGATTACCACGCTCTATCGCCGTTTCGGCTTGAACGACCGCCAGATCGAGATCCTCAGCCGAGCCACGCCCAAGCGCGATTATTACTGCCAGTCCCGCAGAGGCAACAGGCTGTTCGATCTCGGCCTGTCCGAGGTGACGCTGGCGTTCACCGCCGCGTCGTCGCCCGACGACCATGCCGCCATCGACCGGATCTTTGCCCGGCATGGCCGTGACGGGTTTGCGGCGGCCTGGCTCGCGCACAAAGGCGTCGAGTGGGCGGTCGAGATGCTCAATCCGGGAGAAGGTTCATGAGAAATCGGATGACAATGAAATCGGTTTTCGTGTCCGGCGTTGCTCTGGTGCTGCCGTTTGCCGTGAGCGTCCCGGCCCATGCGCAATGGGCGGTCTATGACGGTGCCAACCATGTGCAAAGCGTCCTGATTGCCGCACGGGCATTGCAGCAGGTCAACCAGCAGGCGCAGAGCCTCACCAATGAGGCGACCATGCTGGAGAACCAGGCCCGCAATCTGACCAGTCTGCCGTTCTCCGTGCTGGCGCCGCTGGACCAGTCGATCGCCCAGACGGAAGCAATCGTCGGTCAGGCGCAGGGGCTTTCCTATAACCTGTCCAGCATCGATCAGGCGTTTTCGCAGACCTATCCGCAGGCGCTTGCGAGCCCGGGTTCGGCGGCCCAGATGACCGGTGACGCGCAGACGCGATGGCAGAACGCAAGGGGCGCCTATCAGGACGGGCTGCGCGTGCAGACCGGTGCGGTGCAGAATCTCGACAGTACCGGCAGTCAGATCGACAGTCTGGTCACCTCGAGCCAGGCGGCCACCGGCGCCTTGCAGGCCGCGCAGTCGGGCAACCAGCTTATGGCGCTGCAAACCCGCCAGCTTGCCGACCTCACCGCTGTGACGGCGGCGATGGGCCGCGCCCAGGCGCTGGAAGGTGCCCGGCAGGTGGAGAGTGAGGAGCAGGGCAGGGCACAGCTTGCGAATTTCCTGAATTACGGGGCCGGCTACACGCCTGGCACCGCACAGATGTTCCACTGATGCGCGCGCCGCGCCTTTCCCCGCCGATCGTCTTCCGGCTCATGGCCGTCGGGCTGGTCGTTCTGATTCTGGTCGCTGCGACCCTGCATCTCCGGCACGCTCCCCGGGACGTCGCGGTGCTGGATCTCGGGCCGCCGGGATCGCGTGACCGGCTGGCTGGCGGTCTGGCGCGTTGTCAGGCGCTCGGCATGAAGGCCGATGGCGATCCAGCTTGCGAAGCGATCTGGGCCGAGAACCGCAGGCACTTCTTCGCGCCCGACGCGGCACGGTGACGCCATGCAGCAGGGCACCGGCGTCATCGACAATTTCCTTGCCATCTTCACCCGGTATATCGATTCCGGCTTCGGGCTGGTGCAGGGCGACGTCCACTGGCTCGCCGGTGTGCTGATCACCATCGACATTACCCTGGCCGGGCTGTTCTGGGCGCTGGCGCCAGATGAGGACGTGCTGGCGCGGCTGGTCCGCAAGACCCTGTTCATCGGTATGTTCGCCTTCATCATAGGCAATTTTAACGGTCTCGCCCGCATCATCTATGAATCCTTCGCAGGCCTAGGCATCGAGGCTGGGGGCGGGCATCTCGCCCAGGCGCAACTGCTCCAGCCGGGTAGGCTGGCACAGGTCGGCATCGACGCCGGCAAGCCGATCCTGACCTCGATCTCCTCGCTGGTCGGCTTCGTCGCCATCTTCAACAACGCGATTGAGATTGCGGTATTGCTGATTGCCTGGCTGATCGTGGTCATCAGCTTCTTCGTCATGGCGATCCAGCTTTTCGTGGCACTGATCGAGTTCAAGCTGACCACGCTCGCAGGCTTCGTGCTGGTGCCCTTCGGGCTGTTCGGTCGCACCGCCTTCCTCGCCGAGAAGGTGCTGGGCAATGTCGTCTCGTCCGGGATCAAGGTGCTGTTGCTGGCCGTTATCGTCGGCATCGGTTCGACGGTGTTCGGCCAGTTCACCAACGGTTTCAACACCCCGCCCACCATCAATGACGCACTGACCCTGATCCTCGCCTCCCTGACGCTGCTGGGGCTGACCGTGTTCGGGCCGGCATTGGCCAACGGGCTGATCGCCGGTGGTCCGCAACTCGGCGCGGGATCCGCTGTCGCTACAGCCGCCGGGGCGGTCGGCGCCGGGGTGGCGGCTGCTTCCGGGGCCGGACTGGCTGTGGGGGCTGCGGCAGCCGCCGTGCGTGGCGGCGCTTTTGTCGCGGGCGGCACGACCGCCGCCTATCAGGCCGGAGGTGCGGCAGGTGTCGCGAAGGCCGGACTGTCGGCTGCCGCCAGCCCGTTGCGCCGGGCCATGGCCAGTGTCCGCACCAGCTATCAGGCCGGCGGGGCTGCCGCGACTGGCGGCGCGGGTGGGGCGACCGCTTCGGGCGGTGGCGGTGGCGCGGGTGCTGCCGGAAAGCCGCCGGCCTGGGCCAGCCGGATGCAGCGCAACAACCGGATCAGGGGCGGGGCGGACGCTGCTGCGCAGGCGATCAAGGGCGGCGACCGGCCCAGCGGTGGCCATGACGTCGATCTCTCGGAGGGAGAATAACCATGTTCCGTCGTCCCACCATGCGTTTCGGCAAAACGCCGGAACCGGAAACGCCCTATCACAAGGCCGCCCAGGTCTGGGACGACCGCATCGGCTCGGCCCGTGTCCAGGCGCGCAACTGGCGGCTTGCCTTCTTCGGCTGTCTGGCTTTGAGCGGCGGCCTGGCCGCCGGGCTGGTCTGGCAGTCGGCGCGGGGCACCATTACGCCGTGGGTGGTGCAGATCGACCACCTTGGCCAGGCGCAGGCCGTGGGGCCGGCGACCGCCGCCTATCGGCCGACCGATCCGCAGATTGCCTGGTATCTGGCGCGCTTCATCTCCGAGGTGCGCGGCATTCCTGCCGATCCGGTGGTCCTGCGGCAGAACTGGCTTGACGCCTATAACTACGTCACCGATCGCGGTGCGCTGGCCCTGAACGATTATGCCCGCACCAATGATCCGTTCGGCAAGCTCGGCAGGATGCAGGTGGCAGTCGAGATCGCCAGCGTGATCCGTGCCTCCGACGACAGTTTTCGGGTGGAGTGGGTCGAGCGCCGCTATGTCGATGGCGCGCTGGCCTCGACCGAACGCTGGAGCGCGCTCCTGACCATTGTCGTCACCACCCCCACCGATGCCGAGCGGCTGCGCAAGAATCCGCTCGGCATCTACATCCACGCCCTCAACTGGTCCAGGGAACTCGGCTGATGCGCACCCTCAATACCGTCGCGCCGCTCATGATCCTGCTGGCGCCGCTCGCGGCCTGCTCCTCATGGAAGCCGCCTGCCATCCGGTACGACGATACGTCCCGGCAGGCGGTGCTCACCCCGGAGCCACCGAAACCGGTGCAGGTGGTGGCTCTGCCCGAGCCCCTGCCGCTGCCGGGGCAGCTCAAGCCGATCCCGTATCGGCGCACGACGCCGGAAGCCGCCGATCCCCATCAGCGGGTCGAGCACGCCAATAGTGCGGCGCGGGTCCAGCCGACGCGGGCCGGTTATCTTAATGCGATCCAAATCTATCCCTTCTCCGAGGGGGCGCTCTATCAGCTTTACGCCGCACCCGGCGAGATCACCGACATCGCTCTGCAGCCGGGCGAAAAGCTGGTCGGTGCCGGCCCGGTCGCTGCGGGCGATACCGTGCGCTGGATCATCGGCGATACCGAGAGCGGGGCAGGGACGTCGAAACGCATTCATATCCTGCTCAAACCGACGCGCCCGGACCTCACCACCAACCTGGTCATCAACACCGATCGGCGCACCTATCATCTGGAACTACGCTCCGACGAGCGGACCTATATGGCCTCGGTGTCGTGGGACTATCCGCAGGACCAGATCGTTGCCCTGCGCGGGCAGGATCGGGATTCTGATCTTGGCACTCCGGTCGCGACGGGCGTCGATCTCGATGCGCTGAATTTCCGCTACCGGATCGAGGGCGACGAGGCGCCGTGGCGGCCGTTGCGGGCCTTCGATGACGGGCGGCAGGTCTTCATCGAGTTTCCGACCGGCATCGCCCAGGGGGAGATGCCGCCGCTCTGGGTGATCGGCCCGCAGGGCGACGGGCAATTGGTGAATTACCGGGTGCGCGGCAACCGGATGATCGTCGATCGCCTGTTCGCGGCAGCCGAATTGCGGCTGGGTGCGAAGCACCAGCAGGTGGTGCGCATCGTCCGCACCGATGGAGCGCGTCGATCGTGAGCGGAAGCACTGGTGCGGGGGAGGCGGACAAACCAGTGCCTCCCGTCAGGCCGCCGGGCGAGATGCGGTTGCGCGTGACGCGACCGCCGGTCACGCGACTGTCGCGCAAGGTAATCATGGGGCTGACGCTGGTGGCGGTCATCGGCGTCGGGGGTGCGCTCTATGTGGCGCTGAAGCCCGCACCCCGAACGGGCAAGGCCGAACTCTATAATACCAGCAACCGCACCACACCGGACGGGTTGGCGAACCTGCCGGGAGACTATACCCACCCGCCACGTCTTGGGCCGCCGTTGCCCGGCGATCTCGGCAGGCCGTTCCTCAAGGCAGGCGTGGGTGCCCCCGGCATGGCGACACCCGCCGTACCGGCCGATCCCGAGAAGCAGCGCATGGCCCAGGAGCAGGAAGCCGCACGGGTCAGCCATCTGTTCACCCAGACGCAAGTCGGGCGAAACAGCGCCGCCCCGGTGACGGCCGACCCGCCCACAGTTCCATTCCCCGTTAATTCGACCGATCGCAACCAGGTGTTTCTCGATAGCCCGGTTGACCAGCGTACCGTGAGTGCTGTGCGCCTGACGCCTGCTCCCAGCCCGTATGTAATCCAGGCGGGATCGATCATTTCCGGCGCGCTGATTACCGGCATCCGCTCCGACCTGCCCGGTGAGGTCACGGCGCAGGTGACGGAGAATGTCTATGACAGCCCGACCGGCCATATTCTGCTGATCCCGCAGGGCGCGACGCTGATTGGTCGCTATGACTCCCAGATCTCCTATGGTCAGAAACGGGTACTGCTCGTCTGGACCCGGCTGATGCGTGGTGCAAGAGAGTCGATCGTGCTGGAGAACGAACCGGCCGCCGATGCGGCGGGGTTTGCCGGGTTGCAGGATCAGACCGACAATCATTGGGGCGAGGTATTCAAAGCCGCGTTGGTCTCGACCGTGCTCAGCGTAGGTTCAGAAGCCGATATCGGTGGCAGCAATGGCATCGCCCAAGCGCTGCGCACTGGCGGCTCGCAGGGCTTCAACCAGATCGGTGAGCAGATGGTCGGGCGGTCGCTGAATATCCAGCCCACCAATACGATCCGGCGTGGCTTTCCCGTCCGGGTCATGGTGCATCGCGATCTGGTTCTTTCCCCCTACAGACAGGAGGTTTCCCGATGACAAAGCTCAGGCTTGGGCCGATTGAGGATGACAAACCAGTGCGACTGACCGTTGAACTGCCAGCCGCCGTGCATCGCGATTTGCTGGAATATGGCCGGCTTCTGGCGCGTGAGAGCGGTCAGGCCGAGATCGCGCCAGCGAAGCTGATCCCGCCGATGCTGGTTCATTTTATGGAGGGGGATCGGGGCTTTCGGAAGCTGCGCGGGGAGAGGTAACTCGCCAATAGGGCTTTGCCCGGTCACGCATGAAGGCGACAAATTTTCCTACGACGGGATCTTCGCTTTCGGCACGCCAGACCAGGTTGATCTTGAACCCGGCATCTTCCTCGTCGATTGGGATGAATTTCAGGCCGGGGAGGTTGAGAGTCGAATAAGTTTGCGCTGCGACAGTGACGCCGTGTCCTGCCCGCACGAAGGCGAGCAGGGTCATGTTGCCCGTTTCAAAAATGCGCACATTAATGCCGGGTAGCCGCGTAGCAAAGAAATCACGACCGATCCTATCTTTTCCCCACGACCATAGAAGCAGATTTTCGTTTTTGAGGTCAGTCCATTGAATGGTTGTTTTTTCGGCAAGGCGGTGAGTATTTGGCACGGCCGCCATCAAGGGCTCGAAGTAAATTGGAGTATGCGGGTGGTGTTGAGAAAGGGCTAATTCAGGAAGCAGGGCAACGTCGATATGACGTTCGATCAGTGCGGAATGGAGTGTTCTTTCACCCGGTTCGTGTGGTGTGACACTTATGCCGGGATAGGTTGTCCGCCATTCGACGAGCAAACTTGTCAGGACGGCGTTTAGAGCATTTTCCTTTCAATCTGGCTCATACCCTGCTGCGGTGAAGAAATTCACGCACTCTGCTGGCGAGACCTGATCGATCAGGATGCCGAT
>NZ_SLZN01000049.1 GCF_004346035.1 Acidomonas methanolica
TAATCTGGTCCTGCGTAAATCGTGCTTTCTTCATCGTCTGTCTCCAGTGGACAGACCTTACTTCAATTCGAGGGCATTTCAGGGGGCAAGGTCAAGACGGCATGCAGATAGAGGTTCGAGGCGATCTTGCTGGCATTCTGACGATGGCGTCGGGCAGTGGACAAACGAAAACCCCAGCCCGTTTCGGGGCTGGGGTTCGTGATGCGTTCGCATCGCAAGTTCAGATGGTTGCGGGGGAAGGCAGCCAACGATACTTGCGATTGGTGGATCGCGAGATACCCCGTCTTGCCGCGTGAGACAGAGATTATGCCAAAGAGTAAGCACAGAAGTAACCTCCGGCGAGGCCGTCCATCCCCGCTCGACGCAGGAACGGCCCTTCAACGCTCGACGAGGGCCTCCATTGCGGCGGGGTAACGCTCGCCCCGGAGGGTAATGGAGGAGAGACGCTTCTCGATCGTCCGAAGATCTTGCCCGGAGAGCCGGACATTCACTGCGCCTAGATCGTCTTCGAGATGAGCCAGCTTCCGTGCGCCGGGGATCGGCACAATCCAGGGCCTGCGCGCCAGCAGCCAGGCGAGCGCGATCTGCGCCGGTGTCGTGCCCTTGTTCCACGCGATCTCTCTGACCAGATCGACGATCGCCTGATTGGCCCTCCGGTTCTCCGTATCGAAGCGCGACGTCGCGTTGCGGAAATCGCCTGTCGGGAAGGTGGTCTTTTCGTTGATCGTGCCAGTCAGGAAGCCCTTGCCGAGCGGGCTGAAGGGCACGAAGCCGATGCCCAGTTCCTCCAGCAGCGGAATGATTTCCGTCTCGGGTTCGCGCCAGAACAGCGAATACTCGCTTTGCAGTGCCGCCAGAGGCTGCACCGCATGCGCCTTGCGGATCGACTCGCCCCCCGCTTCGGACATGCCGAAATGCCGCACCTTGCCAGCCGCGATCAGGTCCTTCACCGTCCCCGCCACGTCCTCCACGGGCACATCGGGATCGACGCGATGCTGATAAAGCAGGTCGATGGTGTCGGTGCGAAGGCGCTTCAGCGACCCTTCCACCGCGCGGCGGATAGTCTCGGGGCGGCTGTCTGGCCCGTCCGCGATCACGCCGTTGCGGAAGCCGAATTTTGTGGCGATCACGACCTGATCGCGGATCGGCTGCAACGCCTCGCCGACGACGTCCTCGTTTGTGAAGGGACCATAGACCTCCGCCGTGTCGAAGAACGTGACGCCGCGATCATGCGCCGCACGGATGAGCCTGATCGCCTCGCCGCGATCTGTCACCGTTCCGTAGCTGTGGCTGAGGCCCATGCAGCCGAAACCGATTGCGGAAACCTCAAGGCCACTCTTGCCAAGTACACGCTTTTCCATCGCTTATTCTCGCTTCCGGGATGTCGCCTACAAATTCCTCCCCCACTCTAACCGCTGCCCTTTATGGCAACTATGGCGTAAGATCGGCATGAACCTGTGAGCATGACGCATCAATGTTGCGAGAGAACACGAACGACCTTCTGGCCTTCATGGCGGTCGCCCGCGAACGGAGCTTCACGCGCGCGGCCGCGAAACTGGGCGTTTCGCGATCAGCTCTGAGCCATACGATCCGTAACCTCGAAGAGCGTCTGGGCCTGCGGCTGCTGGCGCGCACGACCCGCAGCGTCGGCCTAACCGAAGCCGGTGCGCGTCTGCTGGACACCATCGCGCCGCGCTTCGACGAGATCGAGGCGGAACTGGTTGCCATGAGCAGCCTCAGAACCAGACCGGCCGGCAGCATCCGCATCACAGCGACCGAGCATCCTACCTACACCATCCTCTGGCCTCGGGTGTCGGAACTGCTGCGGCAATACCCGGACATAAAGATCGAGATCGTCGTGGATTACGGCTTGCGGGATATCGTCGCCGAGCGCTTCGACGCCGGCGTGCGCGTGGGCGAGAGCATCGCCAGGGACATGATCGTCGTGCCGATCAGCCCCGCTCTGCGCTCCGCCGTCGTGTGCAGCCCGGCCTATGTCGCGCGGCACGGCGTGCCCGCGACGCCGCAGGACTTGACGACACACGCCTGCATCAACATGCGCCTGCCCACCCACGACACGATTTTCGAGTGGGAGTTCGAGAAGCAGGGCCGGTCCCTGAACATGCGTGTCGATGGCCCGGCGGTGGTCAACACGCTCGCACTGCGCCTCAACGCCGCACTCGACGGCGTGGGCCTTGCCTACATGCCGGAGGATTACGCCATGCCCCATATCGAGGCGGGCCGACTCGTCCGCGTTCTGGAGGACTGGTGCGATCCTTACCCCGGCTATCACCTGTTTTACCCGAGCCGCCGGCAGATGACACCGGCTTTCGCCCTGCTGGTCGAGGCGCTGCGGTATCGGGCGTAAGTCGCCAGCATCCGGCAACCACGCCCTACGTAATCCTGCAGTCCCAACTCTGATCGCTGATGTCAGGCAGACAGCATAGGTCGTGAGCGATCACGGTCGGTGCCCACGTGGCGGCCACGGACGTGGCCGGGGAACCGAAGACCTGGAAAGCATAGGGATGACACTCCCGCCGCGACAATACTGTCGCGAAGTGAAGACCGATTATCGGGAGAACGAAAGAAAGCGAGCATCTTGATCTTCTTCTTCCAGAACATATCTCCGGCTAGAAAAAGGTATCTGTTCAGAGAAACTCGCCAATGCTCCTCAACAATTCTTCCGGCGCTTCTTCCTGGGGGCAGTGACCACAGTCAATAGCGTGTCCCCGCACATCCGTGGCTTTTTCGCGCCACGTTTCCACGACGTCATAAAGTGCGCCGATGGTCCCTCGTGCGCCCCACAGCGCAAGGAGTGGCGCTTCGACCCGACGGTCGGCATCTTCCGCGTCGTGAACGAGATCGATGCCTGCCGCTGCACGATAGTCCTCACACGCGGCATGCCGCATCCGGGCATTGGCATAGCAGCGACGGTATTCCGCCATCACCCGAGGATCGACGGCGCCTGCAATTTTGACCTGTCCCGCTATATGCGTTTCCAGAAAGAAATCCGGATCGGCACTGATCAGCCTTTCCGGCAACGGATAGGGCTGGATCAGAAAGAACCACCAGAAATAGCGCCGCGCAAACTCCATGTCGGTCCGGGCGTACATTGTCGCTGTCGGCGCAATGTCGATCAGCACCAGCTTTTCCACCGCCTGCGGCGCATCGAGCGCCAGGCGATGAGCCACGCGTCCACCGCGGTCATGCCCGACAAGCCGGAAGCGCTCAAAACCAAGCGCTTTCATGACGCCAATCTGATCCGCAGCCATGGCGCGCTTGGAATAATTGATGTGTTCAGGGCCGCCGTCGGGCTTTGCGCTGTCACCATAGCCTCGGAGATCAGTCGCCACGACGGTAAAACGCTCTGCCAGTACCGGCGCGACCTTATGCCAGGTCAGATGCATCTGCGGATGGCCGTGAAGAAGGAGAAGCGGAGGTCCTTCCCCGCCTATGGCGGTACGGATACGAACTCCGTTCACATCGGTATCCTGCCACGTAAAGCCGGGCAGCAATTCCGGAAATGCCCTGACGACCATGATCCCACCTGATTTTTTTTTCGACGACCGCACCAACAAGCGTGACACTACAGGACTATCTCTTCGTCTTCGGGTCAAAACCTGTTTATTTACTATCTTTCGCCACTCTCGATATTCCCGCTCCTGTCACGCGGTATTCCCGTCTCCAAATTTCCGGGATGGATTATTGCAGGCGCGCTTCTGCTCAACCGGCGCCATCCGCGGCGTCTCGCCCACCGACGCCAACAGCCGCCTGCATCACCAGCCCGGACGCGCAATACCGTCCCAGAGCCGCCACAAGATGCCCAAACACCGCATCAATCCGGCGGCTGTGACGCAGATCTTCATGCGCGACAACCCAGGCCTCGAGTTCGGCGACAACCAAGCCCGGCAGCACGCGCACCAGATCCTGCTCGCCAATTGGCAATTGCGTGACACCGATCCCCAATCCCGCGCGTACCATGGCAAGCTGGGCCGGATGACTGTCGGTGCGGAGCGCGAAATACAGCTTCTCTCCCAGCGTCTTTTGCAATTCCCGTGTAAAATCTTGATCCATCCGGGATCGGTCCGAGCCGATCAGCGTGTGCCGGGCCAGATCCGTCGCACCTTCCGGCACCCCATGCCGCTCCAGATAAGAGGCGGTCGCGAAAAACCCGAGCGGGATACATCCTGCCCGTTTCGCCACCAGCGCCCCATGGCGCGGACGACGCATCCGGATCGCGATATCCGCTTCCTGCCCCGGCAGATCTGCGTTCTCGTTGCTCAGGACCAGTTCGACGGCGAGGCCCGGATGGCGCTCCCGCAGCGGGGCCAACAGACGCGGCATGACCTCGATGCCGACGAATTCGGCGACGCTGATACGCACCGTACCCGCGATCTCACCCCCGGACGCGGACGCAGCGCGATAGAAAGCCTCTGACGCGAAGGCCATACGCCGGACATGGACCGCCAGTTCCCGGGCGTCATCCGTCGGAACCAGCCCATTCACCGTGCGCGAGAAGAGTGGCTGACCGATCGCGCGCTCCAGCGCCTCGATCCGGTGACGCACGGTCGGCTGGGTCAGGCCGAGGCTGCGCGCCGCCGCCGACAGGCTTCCCGTATCGAGAACCGCGAGGAAGGCCCGTTGTCCGTCCCAGTCCGGAGAAAGAATGCTCATCGTTTTTCAATGAGCAGCATGCCGATCTTTGTCAATTTCCTTCGCGACCGCCTCCGTTCACTCTTCCGGTGGAAACGCAGGGAGATCGCAGCGTGACGAAAGCAATCCTCGTTCTGGGGGCAACCGGCGGCATTGGCGGCGCGGTCACACGGGTCATGCTGCGTCGCGGCTGGCAGGTGCGGGCAATGGTGCGTGACCCGGCCCGGGCTCAAGGGGGCTGGGGTGACGATGTGATGCCCCACTGGGTGCAGGGCGATGCCATGCTCCGGGACGATGTGGTGAGGGCCGCGACCGGGGTCGACGTAATCCTGCACGGCGTCAATCCGGCAGGCTACCGCAATTGGGAAACAACAGTGCTGCCGATGATCGACAACACGATCGCCGCCGCCAGGGCTACCAGCGGAGCGCGCATTGTGCTTCCGGGAACGATCTACAATTATGACGCCGCCACAGCGCCGGTGATCAGCGAAACGACACCGCAAAATCCGCCTGGCCGCAAAGGCAAGATCCGCAAGGCCCTCGAATGTCGCCTCACCGACGCCGCCCCGGAGGTTCCGAGCCTGATCGTGCGGGCGGGCGACTATTTCGGCCCTGACGCACAGCAGAGCTGGTTCGCTCAGGCGTTGGCGAAGGCGCCGCTGAAGCAGATCACCTATCCCGGCCGCACTGGTATCGGTCACGCTTGGGCTTACCTGCCTGATCTGGCCGAAGCAATTGCGCAACTGCTCGAACTACGACCCGGTGCCATGGCAACCGTCGAACGCATGCAGTTCAGCGGGTTCTGGGACGCAGACGGCACACACATGATCGCTGCGCTCCGCCGCATGACGGGCACGCCGGATCTCTCAGTCCGGCACTTCCCATGGTGGTTGATGCGCCTTCTTTCTCCATTCGGTGGTTTTCCGCACGAAGTGATCGAGGTTAAGCCCTACTGGCATTATCCGGTCCGGCTCGACAACAGTCGCCTCGTCCGGTTGCTGGGATCAGAACCTCATACCGACATCAATCAGGCTGTCAGAAACGCCGCGAACCGTCCCGGAGTCTCAACGTCCTAATATTTGGCATATGCATTTTGGCTCGCGGGAGCAGAGCTGTCTGCAACTTTAGTTAACCTGCATCATGACTGCCCCCCTGCTTGAGTCGGTGGCCAGATCGAAATCCATGCGATCGCGCTGTCCATGCGATCAGGAAACCGACGGCGACGAGCACCATCACGGCCCATGGGAACGACGCCGCGCCCCATGTATCGAACAACACACCACCCAGAAGGCCACCTCCGGCTATGGCACTGTTCCACGCCACGACATTCATCGACAGCGCGACGTCCGCGCCAGCGCCGGCCGCATCGGCCAGCGCGGTCTGGAGCAAGGTTGCGGCCCCGCCGAATGTCAGCCCCCATATCGTGACACCAATCACGATCACAGTCGGCGACGCTGATTCAATGGCGAAAGCCACTGACACGACTGCGAATAGGGCCAGACTGAGCAGAACGGACAAGCGTAAAGCATGATCGACCGTGCGGCTGGTCAGCAAGATGCCCGCCAGCGCGGCAATCCCGAACAGCAGCAGAATGCGATCCGCCTGCCCTACTAGTCCGGCGGGTGCGATGAACGGCACAATGTAGGTGTAGAGCACGTTGTGCGCGAGCATCCACGCCATCACGACCCCCAGAACGGGCTTCACACCCGGCATGCCCAGAACATGCCGGAATGGCAGACGCTCGTGATGTGCAGCGCCCGGAAAATCAGGAACCTTTGCCAAAACCCACGCAATCAAAAGCACTGTCAGACCCGACATGATCCAGAACGTCAGGCGCCAGCCGACAACAGCCCCCAGCCATGTGCCTGAGGGAACCCCCAGAGAAAGCGCGATTGGTGTGCCTACCATAGCAATCGCAAGAGCTTGCCCCTGCTGAGCGCGCGTTACCATCCTGCGCGCGTAGCCGGCCAGCAACGCCCAGGCGAGACCCGCCGCCGCACCCGCTCCGTAGCGGGCCATGAGAGTCGCGCCATAATGCGTCGAAAACGCGGTGATGGAATTGAACACCACGAAGCCGATGATCGCCAGCAGGAGAACCCTCCTGCGCCGCCATCGCTGCGTGGCGAGCGTCAGCGGGATCGCCGCACTCAGAGAACCGACGGCATAGGCCGTCACCATCTGCCCAGCGAATGCCGGGGAAACATGCAGACCAGCACCGATCTCGGGCAAAAGACCCGCCGGCAAAGTTTCTGTCATAATGCAGATGAAGCCGGTCATGGCCAGCGCGAGCAGACCGGAAACAGGCAAGCACTCGTCGGTTTTTTTCGCGGACGGTACGATGGTCGGTGTCATGAGCCACTCAATATATGGAACGAATGATACACATATATGCGGACCGTAAAATCTTGGCAATAATTTCTGGATCGATTAATATGAAAGTCTTTTCAAAGGAGCACTAGCATGGCGCGGACTGGCCGTCCCCGTGAGTTTGACCGCGACAAGGCGATCGACGCCGCCACGGCGCTTTTCTGGGCGCAGGGTTATGAACCGACGTCCTTGACCCAGCTCAAGGCCAGCATGGGCCATATCTCGCCCGCGAGTTTCTATGCCGCGTTCGGTTCCAAGGAAGCCCTGTTCCGGGAAGTCGTGCAGCATTATCTGGCAACGTATGGTCAGGTCATGGCCCCCTTATGGGATGAAAGCCTGCCGCCACGTGAGGCCATCGAACGGACGTTACGCGGCTCAGCGCGCATGCAGGCGGCCCGTACGCATCCGACCGGCTGTCTGGTCGTGTCCGGCGCCAGCAACTGCTCACCCGAGAACGAACCTGTCCAAGCCCTTCTCGCCGCAGAACGACAGCGTACGCGGGCAGGTATTAAGGCCTGCGTGGAGCGCGCCATAGCCAGAAATGAATTGAAGGCCTCCCCGTCAACAGATGTCCTGCCCGATATTCTCGCTACTTTTTTTCATGGCATGACATGCGAAGCGCGGGATGGAATGACTGTTGACACTCTGGATGCTGCCATCACATCCCTCCTTACGTTGTGGGATATCAACACTGTCAAACCTCTCAAAAATCGACAAAAAAACACCGAAAACACGGGGGTCAGACTGTAGCCTTCTACAAAAACCCCCAACTTTCATATCGTCCGGTCCACAATTCCTTGACGTCGCTTCATGTCCATATTATGGATCGGGTGATACGGAAGTTGGGTTTCCGAATAGGACGCCATCTTTCCGCGAGGAGTCCGTTTATGAACACACCCAAAATCGCCCTTATCACGGGTGCCAATCGCGGCATCGGCTACAGTATCGCGAAGCATCTGACGGATGCTGGCATTAATGTCGTCGGCACTTATCATGCCAATGAAGATGAGGCGAAAGCTGCCGAAATCGCCCTCAGCCATGAAAAAGTGAAGTTGCGTATGCTGCAACTGGACATCGCGAACCATACGTCGTTCACGGATTTTGCTCAGCGGCTGAAAGCCCTTCTCGCAAACAAGTTCGGGCTGCAGGGACTAAATTATGTTGTCCAGAACGCCGGCAACATCATTCACACACGCTTCGATGCCGCTACCTCCGAACAACTCGATAATCAGTACAACATCCACTTCAAGGGCCCTTACCTGCTGACAGTGGCGCTCCTGCCACTGCTTCGCGATGGCGGCCGCATTCTCAACATCACCTCTGCCGCGACCCGCTTTTATCTGACGGATCATGGCCCCTATTCGGCCATGAAGGCCGCAACCGAAGTCATTTCGCTCTACATGGCGAAAGAGCTGGGGGAGCGCGGGATTACCGTCAATGCCGTCGCCCCTGGGGCGGTCGCATCGGATTTCGGCGGGGGGCTGGTCCGTGACGATGCCACGGTAAATAAAAGCCTTGCAGACATCACTCCGCTGGGACGTGTCGGGCAACCCGATGACATCGGAGCCGCTGTCCGTGCCCTTCTGTCTGATGATATGCGCTGGGTGAATGGTCAGCGTATCGAAGTGACGGGAGGGCAGTCGCTATGATGGCCGGACAGACACGAACAGGAGCCGCATTATGATCCATGTGATGGCCAGCAGCGTTCTTCCTGCCTCCGTTTCGTCCGTCTGGGGGCTAATCCGTGATTTCGGCGCCCTAGGCAAGTGGTTGCCGGGGGTGAAAACCTGCGTGATCGAGGGCGATGAGCCCGGTGACCGTGTCGGCGCGGTCCGCCGCCTTGAAATGGGCGATGTCGGCGTGATCCGTGAACAGCTTCTCGCATTATCCGACGTAGATCATACGGTGATGTTCTCGATTATCGAGTCCGCCCTGCCGATCAGTAACTATCGGTCAACGATCAGCCTTCTTCCCATAACGGATGGTGACCGAACGTTCATTCAGTGGCGGGGACAGTTCGAAGCGCCCCTCAAACATGCCGTCAGTATGGAGGCCAGGATGCCGACAGATATCTATCAACCAGCATTCGACAGGCTGACAGATATCTTGGCGTCGCAGGAAATGCCGTCATGAACAGTTTTGAGGGAAAATCCGTCCTCGTGCTTGGCGGCAGCCGCGGGATTGGGGCCGCCATCGTGCGCCGTTTCGCTTCGGAGGGAGCGAAGGTCCTTTTCACATATCTTTCTTCACCGGACGATGCGGCGGCCCTGGCTGCTGAAACCAGAAGCGAGGCCCTGTGCGCCGACAGCAGCGACCGTGATGCTCTCATCGAGCTGATCAGTTCACTCGGCCCTCTCGATGTGCTGGTCGTCAATTCCGGAATTCTCGGAGCAGGGGACCCACTGGATATCCCACCGAATGAGATCGACCGGTTGTTTCGCATCAATATCCATGCGCCTTACCATGCAGCCGTTGCTGCCGCCCGCACGATGCCCGACGGGGGCCGCATCATCTTCATCGGCTCAGCCAATGCTGACCGTATGCCGATGGCTGGCCTTGCAGCCTACAGCGCCAGCAAGGCCTCACTGAAAGGCATGGTCAAAGGACTAGCGCGTGATTTCGGTGCGCGCGGCATCACCATCAATGTTGTCCAACCCGGCCCTACCGATACCGACATGAACCCGGCCGACGGCCCGCTGAAGGATATCATGCATGGCTTTATGGCGATCAAGCGCCATGCCACGGGGGCGGAGATCGCGGGACTGGTTGCGTATCTTTCCGGGCCAGAAGCAGGCATCATCACCGGTGCGGCCTACAACATTGATGGCGGCTTCTCCGCCTGACCCGTTGAAAAAAAGGACCCGAGACCATGACCCATTCATCCTCCGACGCCTCCCGATCTGGCACGCTCAGGATCGGAGGCGATCTCGCCGTTCATCGGCTTGGTTTCGGAGCCATGCGCATCACAGGACCGGGCATCTGGGGACCACCCGCCGATCATGACGAGGCCATCCGCACGCTGAAGCACCTTCCCGATCTCGGCGTCAATTTTATCGATACGGCGGATTCCTACGGACCCGACGTCTCGGAATGGCTGATTAAAGAGGCGCTGCACCCATACCCCAAGGATCTTATGATCGCCACTAAAGCTGGCCTGACCCGTTCGGGGCCAGACATCTGGAAGCCGGTTGGGCGACCAGAATATCTTCTCCAACAGGTGCATAAGAGCCTACGTAATCTCGGTGTCGAACAGATCGATCTGTGGCAACTGCACCGGATCGATCCTCGGGTTCCGGCAAATGAGCAGTTCGATGCGGTCCGGTCATTCATCGATCAGGGGCTGATCCGCCACGCGGGACTGAGCGAGGTCTCCGTAGAAGATATCAAAGCGGCATCGAAGTTCTTTGACGTGGCAACCGTCCAAAACCGCTATAATCTCGTCGATCGCAGCAGCGAAGACGTGCTCAACTACTGCACGGCGCAAAACATCGGATTCATCCCGTGGTTCCCGCTCGCGGCCGGCGACCTCGCTAGGCCGGGATCGATTTTAGACACTGTGGCAGGGAAATACGGTGCTCATCCCAGCCAGATCGCACTGGCCTGGGTCCTGAAGCGCAGTCCAGTGATGCTGCCAATCCCCGGGACCTCGAAGGTCGCGCATCTTGAGCAGAATGTCGCCACTGCAGACATCACCCTGTCCGAGGAAGATTTCGCGGTGTTGGACGCGGAGGGACGCAAGGCGCTTCAAGCGGCATCTTGACCTCGATGTCGCACATCACCCGACGTATCAATTCATAAGAGAAGCCTTAAATCCATGGCCGGACGATATCTACACAATCCACGTGGAACACATGTCGGACAAGCACGGATGGAACAAATAGGAACCGAGGCAGAAAGGGACCATAACGACCATGCGCACTGCGGAACTCCGCTATTTTCTGGCTTCTGTTGAAGCTGGAAGTTTCGGGAAGGCCGCATCATCCCTTCAACTGCGAGTATCGACGGTCAGCCGAGCAATTGCTCGACTTGAGGATCAACTGGGTGTTGCGCTCTTTGAACGAACCTCCTCTGGCATTAAACTTACGACTGCGGGACGCATAGCATTACGCTGTGTCCGTCGCGTCCTGTGCGAGACAAATGCACTCACGGAAACACTCGACCGAAGTTCCTTCGGAGAAATCGGAGAGGTGCATCTCGGTTTTCATCTTCCACCTCTAGAGCGTTTTCTGCACGAACTGAATCGTTAGGGATTCCCCTTGGCGGCGTGATCTGATTCAAGATGAGAGCCGGGAAGGGGGCTGGCTTTG
>NZ_SLZN01000050.1 GCF_004346035.1 Acidomonas methanolica
GCGTCTCTTCAACAGACGTACTGCCACTTATCATATCCTGAATCATGGTTACCCATAGATTCAGAACTCAACACAAAATGCAACTGTAGTGCTAGTTTACGGGGTGCGAGATGGAAGATGCGGCGACTGTGGGTGAAGCGCTCTTCAAGGCGACTGGTTTTCTGAGTTATTTCAGTGATCTGCCGGACAAACGGCAACCCGGAAAAGTTATTTACCCCCTCGATGAGATACTCCTCCTGTGTCTTCTGGCGGTGCTGGCCGGGGCGGAAACCTTCATCGACATTGCCCTTTTCGGCAGCAAGAAACTCGCTTTCCTTCGCCGGTTCCGGCCCTTTCGGGATGGCACGCCTGCTCATGACCATCTCGGCGACATCTTCGCTACTCCGGACGCCGAGCATTTCCAGAGATGCTTTGTCGCGTGGGTAGCGGCGTGCACCGGTTTGCTTGCGGAGGTCGTTGCAATCGACGGCAAATCGGTGCGCAGGTCCGGCTCGAAGCGGAACGCCAAGGCGCCAATCCACATGTTTTCGGCCTTTGCAGCGCGCCAGCGCCTCGTTCTGGGTCAGGTCAAGGTATCGGAAAAGTCAAACGAAATCATAGCCATCCCCAAATTGTTGGACATGCTGACCCTCGAAGGTACGATCGTGACCATTGACGCCATGGGTTGCCAGCGCGGGATCGCAAAAAAATCATCGGCAAGAAGGCCAACTATCTGCTCGCCCCGAAAGACAATCAGGGATCACTCCGCGAGGATGTCGCACTCTTCGCCGCCGAACAGAAAGCCGGCCGGTTCAAGGACACCCGAATGAGCCGGGACACGGCAGTCGATGGCGAGCATGGTCGCATCGAAACCATGACCACCACTGTTATCCATGACGTGGAATGACTGCAAAAACGCCATGGCTGGCCGGGCCTGAACGCCGTGGTCATGGTCGACAGCCAGCGCGAGATCAATGGCAAGATGGAAGGCGAAACCCGGTATTACATCACCTCCCTGCTCGTGGCGGCGCACCTCCTCGGCCCGATCGTCCGCAGTCACCGGGCGATCGAAAATAGCCTCCACTGGGTCATGGACATGGTGTTTGGCGACGATGAATGCCGCGTCAGGACCGAAAATGCTCCCGCAAACTTCACAATGATCAAGCATATGGCCTGTAACCTGCTGCGAAGGCCAGTAGACAGAAACTCCTTGCGTGCCAGACGAAAGGCCGCCGCGTGGAAGGACGACTCTCTCGCAAGCCTTATCGCTTCACCCGATTGCCCTGGCGGCCTGAATGAAGTTTCGTATGCGGCCGGGATTTTTTCGCCCCGGCGCATCCTCGACGCCGGAAGAAACGTCTACAGCCCGGGCGCCGCTGGTCGCGATGGCCGCCGCGACATTTTCCGGCGTCAAGCCGCCCGCCAGCAGCCATGGCGCGGGCGCGGGCCAGCGTGCCGTCAGGCTCCAGTCGAAGCTGCGGGCATTCCCGCCGGGACGATCGGCGTCGACGGGGGCTCGGGATTCGATCACCAGCCCATCGACCGCACATGTTTCGGGCAGATCCGTCCGCGTCGCCACTCCGCAGGCGAGCCAGACCGGGCGGCGAAACTGCTCACGGATCGCCATGGCACGCTCCGGCGTATCGTAAATCTGCAAGATGTCGAGCCGTGTCACGTCGAGCACGCGCGCGACCTCGTCATCCGACGCGCGCACGAACAGCCCGACAGTTTGCGGCGACCGCGGCCCTACATCGTGCAGCAAGGTCGCCACCTGCGCCGCCGTAACGGATCGGGGCGAGCGGGCGAAAAACACGAAGCCGACCCAGTCCGCCCCCGCCTCACAGGCCGTGGCCAGCGCGACCGGATCGACGATGCCGCAAATCTTGACCCGCACGTCGCCGCCCGGGTCAGGCATGCGCCAGTTCCTCACGAATGGCGCGCGCCGCGGCACCCGGATCGGCGGCGGTGGTGATCGGCCGCCCGACCACGATCCAGTCCGCCCCCGCGCGCGCCGCCTCGCCCGGCGTCATCACGCGCTTCTGATCCTGCCGGTCCGCCCCGGCCGGACGAATACCGGGCACGACGAGAACCGGCTTCTCGCCCAGGGCCGCGCGCAGGGGCGCAATCTCTTCGGCCGAGCAGACCAGCCCGTCCGCCCCCGCCTCGACGGCCAGCCGCCCCAGCCGCACGACCTGCTCGCGCGGTGAAGCCGGGACGCCGATCTCCGCCAGCGCCGCCGCGTCCATGCTGGTGAGCACAGTCACCGCCAGAAGGATCGGACGTTCGCCCGCCGGACATGCCGCCTCCAGCGCCGCGCGCGCCGCCGCGATCATCGCCGCCCCGCCGCTCGCGTGAACGGTCAGCATCGCCGCGCCGAGCGGAGTCAGGCTGGTCAGCCCGCGTGCGACGGTATTCGGGATGTCGTGCAGCTTCAGATCGAGAAAGACATTGTGTCGCGCGGCGATCTCCCGCACCGCGTCGAAGCCCTGCGCATAGGCGAATTCCATACCCAGCTTGAAGGCGTCCGCCGCTTCGCCGACCGCACCGATCCAGTGTTCGGCCTGAGCGCGGCTGTCCGTATCCAGTGCGACGATCAGACGCGTCCTGCCCATCGTCGTGTCACACGCTTCCCGCGGCAGAGGTGGAGACCGGATGCGCCGCCGCGCCGTCCTGCGCGACCGGGGCGGTGTAGCGGCTCAACTGCTGATGCAGGTCGAGCATCTGGGATTCCAGCTTGCGCAGCTGCGCCTCCGCACGACGCGCCCGCGTCCGCTGACGCAACTCGCCGATCCACATGACGAAGGCCCCGACCACGAAACTCCCGATGCCCAGCCCGAGAGCGAGCACGCCGATGGACAGTTTCCAGCCATAGGAGACGATCCATACCGTATCGGGGTCCGGATTGCTCAGGGCGACGGCGATGAGGACAACCAGGAACAGGACGATGACGAGAAGGCGCAACATGAAACCCCCGATCTGCGATGTGACGCGGTCCGGCTGTCATGGCGCCACAGTTCCGGCTTTACAGCCCGGGCGAAGTCTCGGCAAGCTGCGCCGGGGAATACGGGACCGCACAGGGGATCGCGGCGCCCCGATCGGGAAAAGCAGCCGGGAGGAAGCAGGTTGAGCCAGGTCGTCTCCTTCACGCCTCGCCTCCCGCAGCTCGATGTCCTGTGGGCCGTCGTCGCGCGGCAGGGGAGGCAGGCGCGGATCGCCGACATCCATGCGAGCCGGAGCGCCGCCGAGGCGGACAGGGACTGGCGCGCCGGACAGGTCAGGGCCTATCTCCAGTTCCTGATCGGCGAGCGTCGACCGATCCCGAAATATTCCGTCCAGCAGGTCCGGCGCTCCGATCTGCCGCGCCTGTGGAAGCCCTTGCCCGCGCTCGGTTTCCTGCGTGGCGAGTTTTTTTGAACCATCCTCCTCGCGGCTCCTGTTCAGGCAGGCCGGATCGTGAAAAGATGACAGGTGATGCAGCCGCGGCGTCGGGTCGTCATGCGGCGTCGCAGCGAGAACGGGTGACGCAGTGAACGCAGGAACGACTCTGGATTCGGGTAAGCCTCTGGCGGAATCGGTCGCGGGCGGCCTGTCCCACCCCGCGCCGGGCCTGGTTCTCGGGTCGCAATATCTACGCTCCGTCTCGTTTCAGACGCCCCAGACCCCCGGCGTCTTCGCCTCGCTCCAGGCGCCGCCCCATGTGCGGCTGGTCGTGGACGTCAACGCGCGCCAACTCAGCGAAACCGATCTCAATTTCGAGGTCACGCTCGTTCTGCGCGCGGAAGGTCAGGCCGCCGTGCCGGACGCCGCCGCCCCCGAGCCGCCCGTCGCGTATGAGGCGATGGCGGCTTATGCCGGACTCTTCGTCGTCGGCCCGCAATGGCGGGACCGGCTGGAGGAAATTCTCCTCATCGAGGCGCCGCGCCAGCTTTTCCCCGCCGCGCGCGCGGTCCTGCTCGGGCTGGTGCGCGAGGCGGGATTCCAGGTCGCCAACATCCAGCCCGTCGATTTCGTCGCGCTCTGGCATGCGCGGCGGCGCGAGGCGACGCAAGGTTGATCCCCGGTGCCCCCGATCCTCGACGCGCCCGGCACCGCGGGCGTTCCGTCCGGCCCGCCTGTGATGGCTGGTCCGGATATCACTGCTCGCTGGGCGCTGCCTGACGCATCCTGGCTCCGCACGCGCTATGCGGAGGCACTGCGCGCCGCCGGATTTGCCGGTGATGACGGGAGCGACAACGGGGGCGATGACGCGGCCCTCGCGGCGTTCTGGCGCGAGACGGGCTATGAACAGGGCCTCGTTCCCTCTCCGCTCTTCGCCGAGGACTGGTATCTCGATCGCAACGCCGATGTGCGGATGGGCGTGACAAACGGCATTTTCGCGTCCGGCTTCATGCATTACTGCGAGAGCGGCTTCCTCGCGCGCGATCCGCACTGGCTGTTCTCCGAGCGCGGCTATTTCGACTTCAACCGCGATCTTACCCTCAGGACCGTCCGCGCCGCGGGCTACGCGAACGGCTACGATCATTTCCTCGCCTGCGGCGACGAGGAGGAGCGGATCGCGCATCCGTTCTACGATCCCGCCGTCTTCCGCCAGTCCTGTGAGGCGCGCCGCCTGTCGCGCGCCGGGCGGTTCGGCGGCTTCGCCCTGTTTCTGCAAGAGCCCGCCGCGCGGACGCTGCGCACGAGCTGGTATTTCGATCCGGACTGGTACGCCGCCACCTATCCCGCCGCAGTCGAAGCCGTGCGCGCCGGGAGGTACACCTGCCTGCTGCATCATTACCTGACGAACCCGGACCCCACGGCCTACGCGCCAAACGCATTCTTCAGCGAGGCGGATTATCTCGCCGCCGCTCCCGATGTTGCCGCCGTCATCCGGGACGGCGTGTTCCGTAACGGTTACGACCATTTCCTGCGCTTCGGCGCGCGGGAGGGACGGCGTCCGATCGCCGGATTCGATCTGGGCGAATACGCGGCCCGGCCGGACGTCCGCGACGCCCTTCGCCTCGGCCGTTTCCGGGACGCCTTCGCCCATTGGGCCGCGCACGCCCTCACGCCGGACTCGACGCCCCAACTCCTTTCGACCACGGTCTCCGCCGGCGTGGTCAGTCCCGCGCAATGCGAGTTGCTGCTGATCGAGCGCGCGCGAATCATGGTGCCGATCCTCGCGCGCACCCCGCTCGACCTGCGCTGCTCCGGCACGCCCGACCTCACGGTCATCGTCGCCGGGCGAAGTTTCCACCACCTGCTCGCCGCCCTCGCCTCGCTTCAGGGCGCGCGGCCGGGGAGCCTCGACGTCATCGTCCTCGACACCGTCTGCTCCCCGGAGACGGCGACGCTCGATCGTCTCGTCACCGGCATCCGGATTCTTCCCGCGAAGGAGGCGGTGCCGCTGGGTTCCGCCCTGCGCCACGCGCTGGAGATGGCGCAGGCGGCGCATTGCCTTCTGCTCCCCATGGGCGCGCGCCTCGTCGAGGGCGCGCTGGACGCCGGGCTGGCGCGGGTGCGGGCGAGCGGCGCGGGGATGGTGACGGGTCAGGCTGTCGGCGAGGACGGGAGGGTCCGGGAAGCCGGGGTCACGCTCCTGCGCGACGGGTCCAGCCAGGGCTTCGGCAACGGCGTCGCTCCTTTCGCCGATCCGGTCGCCCATGCGCGGCGCTGCGACGCGGGCTGCGACGCCGCGCTGATCTGCGAGACGGAGGCGCTCCGCCGCGCCGCCGACATCGCGCCCAAGGTCGACCTGACCGATCTGCCGCCCATCGCGGCGCTCCTTCTGGCCGAAAGCGGCAAGGAGGTGTGGTACGAGCCTTGTTTTCTCTCGCGGGTCGTTTCTTTTGGCGCCGATCTTTCGTCGCCCGGCGCGTCGCGCCCCGGCGTCGCGCCGGAACGCTTCCACGCCACGCTGCGCCACAAACCCGTCGCGGCGACTCCGACCTGGCCGGGACGCCGAAGCCCCGGCGGGAACGTGCTCTTCCTGTGCCTGACCCTGCCGGAGCCACGGCGCGGCGGCCTGGCCCTGCGCGATCTGGCCATACTGGACGAGATCAGCATGGCGGGGCTGGACGTCACCGTCTTCTCCCTGGATGCCGCGCCCGAGCCGCCGCTCCATTGGCGGCCCGGACTGCAAGAGCGTCTGGAATGCATCGCCGGAGTCCCGCTGGACGGGTTTCTCCAGGCGCGGCCGAACGGGTATGATCTCGTCTGGATCTCCGGCTGTACCGTCGCGCGTCGCGCGCTTCCGGCGCTGCTTGCGAATGAGCGCCTGCATCCGGCCACGGCCGCCGTGCTCGATCTCGGCTGGCTGGACGCGGAGGAGATGCGCCGCCGTCGCCTCACCGGCGGCGTGGCGGACGAGGCGCTGTTCCGGCGCGAACTCTCGGCGGAGCTTGCGGCGGCGTGGCTCGCCCGCGTCGTCGTCACGCTCCAGCCGCATGACGCGGCGCTGCTGGCCGGGCTCGGCTTCCGCGATCTTCCGCGTCTCGGCCATCGGATCGCGGTGCCGGAAACGGTTCCCGATTTCGGGGCGCGCGCGGGGCTCGTCCATACGCTGCCGATCCATGCGCCGGGCGACGCCGCGCATGACGGGCTGGACAGCTTCGTCCATTCCATCCTTCCTCTGCTGGACAGGAGCTTGCCCGCCGAAGCCGATCTCCTGATCGCCGGTCCGGTCGACGCGGCGGTGGACCTCTTCCCGCTCACCCTGCTTCCCCGCATGGCGCCCCTCCGACAGGCCGACGACCCCGACAGCCTCTATCGCACCTGCCGCGTCATGATCGCCCCGTCACGGGTCGCGGCGGGACTGCCCTATGAGGTGATGCGCGCGGCGGCGTTCGGCCTGCCCGCCGTGATCGGGCCCGATCTCGCCCAGCAGCTCGAATGGCGCGACGGGGAGGAATGTCTCGTGGCGGGGCTGCATGAAACGGCCCGCTTTGCATCCGCCGTCGAGCGACTGTATTCTGACGAGACTCTCTGGCGTCATGTTGCGCGGACGGCGCGGGACGCGGTGCGGCGCATGGCCGATCCCGCCCGCTTCGCCGCGGATCTCGACGCCATTCTCCGTCAGGCGCGGGACGCATGACGCCTCCGCGCCTGTCTCTGCCGGATATCGAACAGACATGACCGCATCCTCGCCCGCCCCCCTGACGGAAGACGTCCTCTCGCACGCCGACGCCGCCCAGCCCGAGGCGCTGGAGCGCCTCTTCGCGCTGCTCCGCATTCCCAGCATCTCCGCCCAGCCGCGCCATGCGGAGGATTGCCGGGCGGCGGCGCAGTGGCTGCGCGACGATCTCGCCGCCATCGGCTTCGACGCCCGGGTGGCCGATACGCCGGGCCATCCGATGGTGGTGGCCCATGACGTCGGCAAGTCCGGCCTGCCGCACGTCCTGTTCTACGGGCATTACGACGTGCAGCCCGTCGATCCGCTTTCGCTCTGGTCGAGCGATCCCTTCGCTCCGGCGATCGTGACCGGGGAGGACGGGCGTCAGGTGATCGTCGCGCGCGGAGCGTCCGACGACAAGGGTCAGCTCATGACCTTCATCGAAGCCTGCCGCGCGTGGAAACAGGTCCATGGCGACCTGCCGCTCAATGTCAGCGTGCTGATCGAGGGCGAGGAGGAGAGCGGCGGGGCGAATCTCCTGCCCTTCCTCAAGGCCCATGCCGCCGAGTTGGGCGCCGGTCTCGCGCTCATCTGCGACACCGACATGCCCAATCGCACCACCCCAGCCATCACCACCGCCCTGCGCGGCCTGGTCGGCGAGGAGGTCGTCATCCAGTGCGCCGGCCGCGACCTGCATTCCGGCATGTACGGCAACGCCGCGCGCAATCCGATCGAACTGCTCTGCACCATCCTCGCGACCATTCGCGACGAGACGGGCCGCGTCACGCTGCCCGGTTTCTACGACGACGTGCAGTTGCCCTCCGAATCGCAGCGGAAGCAGTGGCGCGCGCTCTTCCCCGACGATTCCGTCCTCCTCGGCCCGGTCGGCCTTTCCGAAGCGGCGGGCGAGGACGGGTTCACGGCCATCGAACAGGTCTGGTGCCGTCCGAGCTTCGAGATCAACGGCATCTCCGGCGGCTATGAGGAGGACGGGTTCAAGACCGTTCTGCCCGCCAAGGCGATGGCGAAAATCTCCTTCCGCCTCGTGCCGGGGCAGGACCCGCAGCGTATCCGCGCCGCCTTTCGCGAGCGCGTCGCCGGCCTGCTGCCGCCGGATGCGACGGTCACGTTCAGCGCGCATGGTGCGTCCTCCGGCTTCGCCGTGCCGCAGGACGGGCCGGATCTGCGCCGCGCCCTCGACGCGCTGGGCGAGGAATGGGGCGTGCCCGCCGTCGCCACCGCCTCGGGCGGGTCGATCCCCGTGGTCGCCGAGGTGCAGGAGGCGCTGGGCATCGACTCGCTGCTGATCGGCTTCGCCCAGTCCGACGACCGGATTCATTCGCCGAACGAGCAGTACGGCGTCGAGAATTTCCGCAAGGGCGTCCGCTCCTGGGTCCGGGTGCTCGCCGCGCTGGCCGTTCCCGGCTGACGCGATGCTGCCCGCACTCACCATGGGCGACCCGGCGGGGATCGGGCCGGAGCTGGCCGTGAAGGCGTGGCGCGCCCGCAGCGCGCCTTTCCTCTGGATCGGCGATCCGGCCCTGCTGGCGGGAGAGGTGCCGGTCGTCGAGATCGGGTCGCCGGAGGAGGCGGCGGCGCTGACAGGCACGGCGCTGCCGGTCCTGCGCGAGCCGCTCGCCGTCGCCGCCACTCCCGGCCGACCGGACCCGCGCAACGGCGCGGCGGTCATCGCCTCCATCCGCCGCGCGACGGAACTCGCTCTGGCCGGAAAGGTCGCGGGACTCGTCACCAGTCCGATCAGCAAGCATGTCCTGCGTCAGGCCGGATTCCCCTATCCCGGCCATACGGAATTCCTCGCCGCGCTGTGCGACGCGCCCGGCGAGGAAGTCATGATGCTCGCCTCACCCCGCCTGCGCGTCGTGCCCGTGACCGTGCATGTCAGCCTCCGCCACGCGCTGGACCTGCTGGACGAGGCCCGGATCGTGACCGTGGGGCGCATCGCCGCGCGCGCCCTGCGCCGCGATTTCGGCATCGCCGCGCCGCGCCTCGCCGTGGCCGGGCTCAATCCCCATGCGGGCGAGGAAGGTCTCATGGGGGACGAGGAACGCCGCTTCATTCGCCCCGCCGTCGCTTCCCTCCGCGCCGAGGGGATCGACGCCTTCGGCCCGTTGCCGCCCGACACCCTGTTCACCGAAGCCGCGCGCCGGGGCTATGATTCGGTGCTCTGCATGTATCACGATCAGGCGCTGATCCCGCTCAAGACGCTGGACATGGCGGAAGGCGTGAACGTCACGCTCGGCCTGCCGATCATCCGCACCTCTCCCGATCACGGCACGGCCTTCGACATCGCCGGGCAGGACCGGGCCGATCCGTCCAGCCTGCTGGCCGCGCTCGCCCTGGCGCGGGATCTCGGAGAGCAACGCCGCCGGTTCGACGCGGCACAGTGAAAGGAGGCGCGGAGGCCATGATTCGTCTCGGCGTGAATATCGACCATGTGGCCACCGTGCGGAACGCGCGCGGCGGAACGCATCCCGATCCCGTGACCGCCGCCCTGCTGGCCGCCAGCCACGGCGCGGACGGCATCACCGCCCATCTGCGCGAGGATCGCCGCCATATCCGCGACGACGACATGCGCCGCCTCAAGGCGGAGCTTCCCGTTCCGCTGAATTTCGAGATGGCGGCGACGGAGGAGATGGTGTCGCTCGCCTGCGCCCTTCACCCGCATGCCTGTTGCCTCGTCCCCGAACGGCGCGAGGAGGTGACGACCGAGGGCGGGCTGGACGCGCTCGGCCTCGCCGCCGATCTGAGGCCGAAGATCGCCCGGCTCGCCGGGGCGGGCATCCGCGTCTCGCTGTTCATCGACCCCGATCCCGCGCAGGTCCGCGCGGCGGCGGCGGCGGGCGCGCAGGTGGTGGAACTCCATACCGGCGCCTGGGCGCATGATCCAAGCCCGGCCGAACTGGCCCGGCTTCAGGCCGCCGCCGCGGCAGCACTCGAAAGCGGGCTCGAACTCCATGCGGGCCACGGCTTGACCTGCGGCAATGTCGGCCCCGTCGCCGCCCTGCCGGGTCTGCGCGAACTCAATATCGGGCATTACATCATTGGCGAGGCCATCATGGTCGGCCTGCCCGCCGCCATCGCGCGCATGAAACAGGCGATCGCCTTCTCGCGGAATTTCAGCGAGGCACATTCGAACGGCGAAGGAGAAAGGCCATGACTTGCCTGCGCCAAGGAATCGAAGTCGTCGATTTCGCGGGCGCTCCGCCCGCGCCGCGTCGGAGGGATAGCCGGTCCATTCGCGAAACGCCCGGCAGAAGGAATTCTGCTCGGCATACCCCAGAAGGAACGCGATCTCGCCGGTGCTGAGGCGTGTGCGCGTCAGGCGGCCGGGTCCGAAAAGATTGACCTCGAACTGGTAACGGGCCTCGCGCAACGGGTCATCTTCCAGCGCGCCGTAAAGCCCGCAGCCGGCATTGTTGACACGCACGTCGACATCGCCGAAGCGACCCCTGATCTCGGTGACGGCGGTCAGGATGCTGTTTTCGCTGGAAATGTCGAGTGCGACGGGATGCGCCCCGATACTTGCCGCAATGCAGATGATCGGTCCCGTGGGCAGGACGTTCGTAACCGGCCGCTTGAGACCGCCCTTGATCAAGCTGCCTGTTTGTGAGGTGTTACCACAGGCCGCCAATTCCACGGCAACAGTTCGTGCAGACG
>NZ_SLZN01000051.1 GCF_004346035.1 Acidomonas methanolica
ACCCCGATATTATGCGGAGCAGAAACCAGACCAAACCCGCAGAAAACCGCCATCCCGGATCACCCGCTCCGCATAATCCCGGACTCCACATAATCAACCCTACCGACGAAGACGCGGTGGCTGGGGGCGTTCTCGTTCGCGCGCGCGGGCTCCGGAGAGATGCGGACGTTCGGAGTCTGGAGCGAGAGGGTGACGATCTCGCCGTTATACCCGTTGCCGACTTTCTTGAAGGTGCCGATGGTGGCCATGATGCTACTCCGTGATCTCTGTTATCGAGCCCGCACCATTGCGGCCTCGATGGCGATCGGACAGACGGAGGCGAGCGGCGGCGCACCCTTCAGGGCCGAAGCGCAGCGGAGGACGGCGGGACGGAATTTTCTTGGCTCGCGAGGAATGCGCGCCAGCGCAGGGGAAGAAAATTATGGGCCGCCGTTGCGCCATAGCCGATCGAGGCGCAGCCGGCCTCCGGCTAGATCAGCCATCTTGAGAGGCAGCATGAGTGCGCGGCCAGACAGAGCGCATATCGCGGAGACCATGGCGACCCGCGCAACAAACGATATCCGGCGGCAACCGAAACAACGGCGTCGTCCTTCCTCCCTGCCGGCCCACCGAACTGGTCCTATCCAAGACGCACCCTGCCGGACAGGCCCCGCTTTCCCGATTGTAATCGTGTGGTGGAAGATCAGAGCGCCAGGCCGGTTGCTTTAACAGGCGGAGCATATCCGGGTCAGCGTGTCCTGTCCGTGCTTCGCTGCCCGTCGCTCCCAGCCTCTCGATGACAAGCAACGATGGATGGGCACCCGATCGAAGCGCGCCATCAACCGCCGCACAGGCCGTCAGACCCGCGCGATGATCCCGTCGGCCGGTTCGGACGGGGCCATGCCGGTAAAGCGGACAAAAGCGGTGATCCCGACCGCGCCCGCCCCGATCACCGAAAACATGATCTAACCGTCCCACCGCGCGGATCGCCGTTACGGGCAATCCTGACGGTCTGACGGTGCTCACGCACCGCCGAACCTCCAGACCGGGATGCCAAGACGCCTGGCCTTGTCGGCGAGGTTGGCGTTGATGCCGCTGCCGGGAAAATGCAGGACGCCGATCGGCATGGTGTCGAGCATGGCATCGTTACGGCGGAAGGGTGCGGCCTTCTTGTGGCGCGTCCAGTCCGGCTTGAAGGCGATCTGGACGATCTGCCGGTGGTCGGCCCAACGCGAGGCAATGAACTCCGCGCCCTTGGGCGAGCCTCCGTGAAGCAGAACCATGTCGGGATGCTTGGCCCGCACCTTGTCCAGCCGGTCCCAGATCAGCATGTGATCGTTGAAGTCCAGGCCGCCGGTGACGACCACCTTGGGGCCGGGGGGCACCAGCAACTCGCCTTCGGCTTTGCGGCGGGCATTGAGGAAGTCGCGACTGTCGATCATCGAGGCCGTCATCGTGCGGCGCGAGACCAGCGAGCCGGTCTTCGGCCGCCAGGCGCTCATGGTCAGGCGTTCGAACTGCTCCTTCGCCTCGCCGCGGAAGAGTTCGTAGGCGTTCCTCCGCTCGATCAGGGTCAGCCCCTCCGCGATCAGCCGCTCCAGTTCCACCGAGCGGATCTCGCTGCCGTCCTGCTCCTGCTGCCCGCGCTTCTGCGCCTGCTCGTTGCGGTCGAGTTCCGTCTCGATCCGGTTGACCATGCGATGGAAGACGTTGACGGCCGACCAGAGAAGCTCTTCGAGATCGGGTTCGAGCCGTGTTTCCGTCAGCGTCGCAGCGATCGCGTCGAAGATATCGGCCACCGCGCCGCCGATACGGTCAGCCTCGGGCAGCGGCCTCGGGTCCGGCTCGTCCTCGAACGGACGGTAGCCATACATCTGGATTTCGGCCAGCACGCGGGCGGTGGAAGATTCGGCGTGCAGCGGCTCAAAGGTGTCGTCGGTGCGGGTCATGGCCCGGTTCTCCTGTCGTCCGGCCGCGCCCCTCGCGGCCTTGCGGGCGTCGAAGCCCACGGGCGGGACGGCCCGGAACCCGACGCACCGCGACGGGCCGAAGCGAAGCGGAGGATGGCGCAGGTCCGGCTATTTTGCCTCGCGATGCAAAGCGCGGGCTTGCCCGCGCGGCGGAAAATAGCCGGACCCCGCCATTGAAGGGCCGGACCGCTTGTGGGCCGATCGCCCCCTTGAAGGCCGGGGCGCGGACCCGCCGGACGGGAGGGCACGGGATTCCCCGCCGGACACGGAAGACCCCGCCCGCCCCCTCCTTCCCGGCCCGCTCACGTGGTTCCGGCTTCCAGGAACCGCGCCACGTCCGACGGGGCAAGCTGGGGCCGCAGGATCGCCCGCAGCGCCCCACGTCCGAAGGCGCGGAGGTCGTCGTTAAAATCGCCCAGCCGCGGCGACAGCGCGATCAGTTCGATCCCGGCTTCGCTGGCTCTCGCGTCGAGCGTCGCCACCGCATGATCGCCGGCCGGATCGTCATCGCGCAGGACGTAGAGGCGGCGCAGCAGCGGCGGGAAGATCAGCGCCGCGAGATGCGTGGAGGACAGGCACGCGGCCAGCGGCAGATCGGGCAGACCCTGACGCAGCGACAGGACCGTCTCGATCCCCTCGCCGGCAGCCAGCACGTCCGACGCGACACCGAAGCGCACGGCGTTGCCGCGCAGTTCGCCCAGTGCGCGCCGGGGATGCTCGATCGGGGCTTTGCCCCGCCCGTCCGGGGCCAGGAAGGTGCGATGCACGCCGGTCACGTTCCCGTCGAGATCGGTGACGGCGGCGATCATCGCGGGCCAGATTTCGGGAGGGCAGTCCTCGTCCGGACGGACGTAGCCGCGCGGGTGGAAGCGCAGGGCGGAGAGGCCAGAGAGGTCCGTCAGATCGCGATGCCGGAGATAGGCGGCAGCAATAGTGCCTTCAATCGGCCCGGACATGGCCCAGAGCCGACGCGCCGCCTCGGACGACCCGGCAGAACCGCGCTCGTGAACCGGACGATCCCGCCCTGCCGACACCGGATCGGGACGCGGCAGGCTGAGGAAGGCGCGCGCCTCGTCCGCCACGTCGCGGAATTCGGCAAGGCCGAGGCTTTCACGGATGACGTCGAGCAGGTCGCCGTGTTCGGATGAAGCGGCGTCCACCCATTTCCCGGCCCTGCCATTGGCGGTGTCGCGGAGCCTGACGAAGAGTGACCGGCCGGGCGTGTTGCGCACGTCGCCGACCAGCCAGTAATTGCCGTGACGGCGACCAGCGGAGAGATACCGCCGGCACACCGCCTCCGCGTTCTCCGCCAGGCGACGGGCCAGGTCGCCCGCGTCCCGTCGGGGAGTGTCGTTCATGCCACCTTCTCCATCAGCCTGCGGGCCTTTTCCTCCATGTCGAGGCGGACGTCCTGGTTGGTTTTCGTGCGGGCGAGCGCCGTGATCCCTTGCACGAAATCGAACACGCTCGATGGTTTGCGCCCCTCCTCGTGCAGCACCGTCTCGATGATTTTTCCCGTCTCCGTCTTCGAGAATCCCCGCCGACGCAGGAAGGTTTCCCGATCGTCATCAGTTTTCGCAACGAGTGCCTGACGCGATGCCTGAATGCCGGAGACGAACGAGGCCGGGCTGGCCGTGGCGAAGCTCCGCAACGCTGGAGCCGCCTGATGCACGAACCGAGACGCCGCAAACTTGCTGTGCCGGATCGTGATCTGTTCGAAATTCTCGACGCCCCACAACATGCGGTTTTGACACACTCCGCGCAAGTAAAAGGACGCAATGCCGAGGCTCTTGCTTCCGACTTCGGAGTTCCAGGCATAGAATCCCCGGAAATAGAGATCGGGTTCACCGTTGGGCAGTCGCCCCGCCTCGATCGGATGGGTGTCGTCCACGAGGAACAGGAAGACGTCGCGATCCGACGCATAAAGCGTGGTCGTTTCTTTTGTGATGTCCACATGCGGATTATGGGTCATCGTTGCCCAGTCGATGACTCCGGGGACTTTCCAGTTGGTGTCGCCCGTGCCGTCGCCTGCGATCCTGCGCACGGCGCCGACAAGCTCATGGTCCCAGATGCGGCCGTAATCCGGGCCGGTCACGGCGCGCAGTTCCACGCGACCGTTCTCGGTCTCCAGCGTTTTCACCAGTTCGGCGCGGTGCGACAGCAAGCCGTGCTGGAGGTTGATGGCGGCGAGCGGGGCTGGAAGGGCGCGCAGGTAGGACGACGGCGCACTGACAAGGCTGCACAACTGGCCGAACGACCAGTGGGTCGGCGCGACCTGTTCGGCCTGCCCCGGCACCGCCAGCGTCAGGCGCTCGGCATTGTCGCGCGACGCCTCGACGCGGATGGCCCGGCTTTCCACCGTGCGGGCGGTAGCGCGGTCTGCCCGGGCGAGCGTGGCCGCGTGCAGATCGGCCAGCGACAGGTAACGCTCGTCGTCGGGGCGGCTGAACCACTCGGACGACACGCGCGCATCGCGGCCCCCGCGTGACGGATCGATCCGGAAACCGGCGCGGCCGGATGAAAGAACGGAAGCGGACATGGAAACTCTCCTCTAATGCCGGATAGTCGGCATCCGAGGCGAAGCCTCCCTCTCACTCTTTTCTTCCCGGCCGGCCCAGCACGAAAAAAGCGGCTCCCGAAAACCGGAAGCCGCCTGCGATGCGTCAGGATTGTCTCCAGCCGGCATAGCGGGAAAGGGTGTCAGCGATTGCGGCCATCGCCGCCGGAGGCAGCTTTCCGAGCCGTTCGGCGTGCCGCGCCTCGATCGTCGCGATCTTGGCCGGGCGCACGACGGACGGGGCCGGCAACCCGGCCATGACCAGATCGACGACAGCGTAATCGTCGGGCCAGCGGCGATTATCGGCGCTGGTGATCATCGCCACCCAGAGGAGGGGCTGGGCCGCATCGCCGAGTTCGCCATGCGAGACGACCAGCGCGGGCCGGTGCTGACGGGTCGCCTTGTCCGTGTAGGGAAACGGCACCCGCACCACGTCGCCCTGCTCAAAGCCCGGCATAGGCCCTCCGGTCGGCGGCGCCGTCCCATTCGGAGAAGGCGCCGAACGGGTCGTCCCCTTCCTCCGCCGCCTTCGCGGCCATCGCCTCGGTCTCGATCTCGTCGATATGCCGGACGATCGCCTCGCGCGCGTAGAAGGTCTTGGTCCGGCCCGTTGCCGCGGCCAGGGCGTCAAGCCGCTTCTCTATGTCCTCGGGAAGTCTGATCGCGAGCATGATGGTGGCCCTCCGTGCCTGATATACGTGTATAGCATAAGGAGTGGGTGGCGCGCATCCTCAATCGCCCCCGCCCACGTTTCACTGCCGTGGAAAGCGGCTCCCGGAGACCGGAAGCCACCATGTCCCTTCGGCAAGAGGCTATTCCGCCGCTACCGCCGAAGGGCTGTCCGGTATTTCGTCACTTTCTGACGGAACCGGCAGCCCCTTCGTCCGCAGTGCTTCGGGCAGCCAGCCGGAGCCTTCGAGCAGGCGCTCGGCTTCCCGCGCCATGTCGCCCTTCTTCAGATGAGCGATGCGATCCGCCGCCTCGGCGCCCCGCGCCTCGCGCACGGCTTCGAGAATTCGCGCCTTGGTCACGCGCCCGAGATAGTTCTCCACCGTCGGCTGCCAGCCTGCTTCGGCCAGATCGAGCCTGAGCGCAGTGGCGAGACGGCCTGCTCGCGCAAGCCGCTCCCTGTCGCTCCGTGCCAGAGACGGACCATGGGACGATTCATGCAGCGCGTTGATCCCGAAAGACAGGCAATGCGCCAACAGGGCCATGCGACTGGTGTCGTCCAACCCGTCGATCCAGCGCCATAGCGCGTCCTCATCCTCCGGCAGATCGTGCTTCCAGCCTTCATTGCGCTGACGCAGGGCGTGGGCCGGCAGACTGCCCGGCATGTCGGGAGAATGCACCGATAGCGAGATTTCCCGAACGTAGGCTTCGAGGCAGTCGGCTCCCGAGACCTGCCAGTAGAGATCGCGCACCTGCGTGTGCAGGAATTCGGTCAGCGCGACATGGGGACTGGCAGCAAACGCATCCCGCAGGGCCAGCGTCCGCCAGGCCGACAATTCGGTCAGCAGACGATCGGACAACGGCTTCAGCCCGTCTTCTTCTTCGGGTTCGGCATCGGAAGGTTCGTCTCCTTCCGAATATCCGGCAGTACCGTCACCGTCGTCGTCGGCGTCATGGGCGCCTGTCTCATCATCGCCTCTGGTGTCATCGTCCTCCGGCTCCGCCGACATGTCCTCGGGCCGGACGAAGCCCCGCTCGATCACCAACGTGCCGTCATTGCCAAGACTGACGAACACTCCAGCGCGGGCCATGTCGATCGGATCATAAGTCGCGAGGAGCTCCTCGATTGCCGCGATCTGCTCCTCGATCTCGCCCAGTCGGGCATCGACCTCATCGGGCAATTCGTCGGCCTGCGCGTATTCCGCCTCGATCGTCTCCTGCTCCGCGCGCAGGGCTTCAAGCCGCGCTGCATTGTTCTCCGAAAGAGCGACCGGAATCTCGTCGATCTCGTCGAAATCCCGCGTATGCCCCCAGGGGAACGACAACGCCGTTTCCACCCATTTCCAGCCTTCGCTACGGATCTCCTCCGCCGCTCCGGCCAGCTTCTCCATCACCAGCCGGTCGAGAAGCGTGGGATCGTTCAGCCACCCGCCGTCGTCTGTCTCGAACAGGTCGCGCAGGACGTGCCCGCCCGCCGCGACATAGGCGTCGATGCCGACGAAGCGCGCCCGTCGATCGGAGGCGCGGACGGTCTTTTCGGTCAGCATCCGGCGGATCAGGTAAGGCTCGCGATTGTGACTCTGCGACAGAATCTCCCAAACCTGCTCCTGACGCTCGTGATCGTCGGAAATCGAAAAAGCCATGAGCTGGTCCAGTCGGATTCCGTCTTCCTCGTAAAGCGCCAGCAGCTTTTCCGAGACCGTCATCAGGCGCAGGCGCTGCTTCACCACGGCGGGCGTGACGAAGAACCGCGCAGCGATCTCCTCTTCCGTCTGGCCTTTCTCCAGCAGATCCCGGAAAGCCCGGAACTGGTCCAGCGGGTGCAGGTCCACGCGCCGGACATTCTCGGCGAGCGAGTCCTCTTCCGCCGGGATCGCCGAATGGGCGTCCTGCACGACGCAGGGGACCGATGCAGTCTTCGCAAGCTTCTTCTGCTTCACCAGCAATTCGAGCGCCCGGAACCGACGCCCTCCTGCCGGCACCTCGAACATCCCGGTCTCGACGCCCGCGTCATCGACGACCGGCCGGACGTTCAGGCTCTGGAGCAGCCCGCGCCGCTCGATATCGGCGGCCAGTTCCTCGATCGACAGGCCGGACTTCACGCGCCGCACATTGGACTGCGACAGGGCGAGCTTGTTGAAGGGGATATCACGCGACCCGTTCAACGTGATTTTCTGAATGGCGCTTGCCATGATGGGAAAACTCCGCGACGGGCGGCCGGAAGACTCTCTCCCAACCTCCAAACCCGTCACGAAATCCCTTCCTTCCCTTTTCCTCTCTTGCTCCGACACGCCCACGCCAAAACCACATGGGACGCTCCCACATCCCTTTTTCCCGGCCCGCCGAACCTCCCGTCAGGCAACGTCGGATTCTCACTCTTTCCCAACCCAGCCGATTACCTACGCGAACACCGCCGATTGCCGCATCGGACGATTTCGTTCTTTTCCAACGGTTCATGACCCTGCCCAATGGTTTCCGAAACCATCCGGAGAAGAACCATGGGCACACCCGGCAAGATCGCACGGATCAACGTCATCCTGCCGGATCAGGGCGACGCCTCGCCACATCTGACGGACGCCACGGTGCTGCGCCTGGCCCGCATGATCGGTCGCCAGATGGCGCGCGAGGATTATGAGCGCCAGAAGCGTGCCAGACGGCGCACCCGCCGCCCGTCCGTTCCCGGACAAAAATCGTGATCGTCACCCTGTCGAATTGACTACCGCCCGGAGGGCGGACCCGAGGTAAGCTCTTTCGCCTTCCCAAACCGAAAGACCGTCCTGGAGTCCCGCCATGATTCGTGCCGCGCTCTATGCCCGCTATTCCTCCGACAACCAGCGGGCCGCCTCGATCGAGGACCAGTTCCGCATCTGCCGGGAACATGCGAAGCGCGAGAAATGGAAAATCGCCGGTGCCTATAAGGATGCGGGCATCTCCGGCGCGTCGATGATCCTGCGCCCCGGTATCCAGACCTTGTTGCAGGACGCGCAACGCGGCGAATTCACCATCGTGCTGGCCGAGGCGCTGGACCGTATCTCACGCGATCAGGCCGATGTCGCCACCCTGTTCAAGCACCTGAAATTCGCGGGCGTCACCATCGTCACGCTCTCGGAAGGCGAGATCAGTGAACTGCATGTCGGCCTGAAAGGCACGATGAATGCCCTGTTCCTCAAAGACCTGGCCGCCAAGACCCATCGCGGCCTGCGCGGGCGGGTCGAGGACGGCAAGTCCGGTGGTGGCCTGTGCTACGGCTACAAGGTCATCAAGAAGCTCGACGCGCGGGGCGAGTTGATCCGGGGCGACCGGGAGATCGATCCCAACGAGGCCAATGTCGTTCGCCGCATCTTCAAGGACTTCGCGGCTGGCATCGGCCCCCGCGCGATCGCGCGCACGCTCAACGACGAAAGTATCCCCGGCCCCAATGGTAAGCCGTGGATCGACACCACGATCCGGGGGCACGTCCAGCGCGGCACGGGTATCGTCAACAATGAACTCTATATCGGACGGTTGGTCTGGAACCGGCTGCGCTACCTGAAAGATCCCAGCACCGGAAAGCGCGTCTCGCGGATGAACCCGGAATCGGAGTGGATCACAACGGACGTACCGGAACTGCGCATCGTCGATGACGAACTCTGGCAGGCGGTCCGCGACCGGCAGGCGAAGATCGCCGCGCAATACGCCAACGTCATCACGGCGGTCAGAGCGTCGGCCGTGAACCGGATGAACGGCATGCGCCGTCCCAAATCCCTGTTCTCGGGGATGATCTTCTGCGGCGTGTGCGGCGGTACCTACTCGCTCCGCGAGAAGGACCGCTATGCATGCTCCAACCGGATCGCCAACCGCTCCTGCCATAACAAGGCGACGATCCTGCGCCCTGATCTTGAGGAGCGCGTGCTGGCCGGCCTCAAGCACAAGCTAATGACGCCCGAAGCCGCCGCCGAAGCCATGAAGGCATATGCCGAGGAGACGAACCGCCTGAACCATGAGCGCCGCGCCAGCAGTGCTGGCTGGAAGGCTGAACTGGCGAAAGTCGAGAAAGGCATCGCCGGTATTCTGACCGCGATCGAAAACGGGATGTTCGAGCCTGAGATAAAGGAAAGGATGCAAGTGCTACGAGAGCGCAAGGTTGAACTGGACGCCCTACTCTCCTCTGAACTGGAGGACGTTCTGGACATCCACCCGAATGTCGCGGCGCTGTTCAAGAAGAAGGTGGAGCGTGTGACCGAGAGCCTGAACCAGCCAGAAGACCGGGCCGAGGCGTCCGAAGCTGTTCGCGCCTTGGTCGAGAAGATTGTCCTCTCACCCGGCGATAAGCGCGGCGAGATCTTCGCGACGCTCTATGGCGAGCTTGGAACGCTGCTCAGATTCGTGAATCAGAAGGACACAAAATCGAGCAAGTCCTTGAAAGGAATTGCGAAAACATCAATGTGGGAATCGGTGGTTGCGGGGGCAGGATTTGAACCTGCGGCCTTCAGGTTATGAGCCTGACGAGCTACCGGGCTGCTCCACCCCGCGTGGGTGGTGAGGAGTATACAGGCTGGACTGATTGATCTGGCGGCGACCGACTTTTCCGTGCCTTGAGGCAGAGTATCATGGGCGCTGGGGCATTTGACGGCCGAGTTCGGGAT
>NZ_SLZN01000052.1 GCF_004346035.1 Acidomonas methanolica
GACGACCACAAATCCAGCGTCTCTTCAACAGACGTACTGCCACTTATCATATCCTGAATCATGGTTACCCATAGATTCAGAACTCAACACAAAATACAACTGTAGTGCTAAATGAGCAAAAGTCTTTTTGCTTCTTTTTCTTCAGAAAAAGAAGAAACACCCCTTACTCATGCTCCCGGCGTAAAATCGGGCGCGTCTTGTCCCAGAGGCTGATTCCGCGCAGGGCGAGGTCGGCGATGCCGGGGAGGAGGCGCGGCTGCATCAGCTCCGGGTCGAAGGCGCGCATCCGGCGGGCGTTTTCCCGGTGGCAATCCTCGACGAAGCCGCGGAAGGAAAAGCCGTCGAGGAAGAGATTGGTCTGGGTGACGGCGAAATCGCGTCCGTCATTGGCGTTGCGGCCGCGTCGCATCATTCCGGCGAGGCGGCCGAGGGCGCGGCCGTAAAAGCGCAGGGACTTCGCCATGCGGCGGGCGGAGCCGAGGCCGCGTCGTTTTTCGCGCCACGCCATGTAATTGATGAAGAAGACGATGTGCCGCGTCTCCTCGAACATCAACACGTCGAAAATATCGAACATCGATTCGGGCAGGAACTGCGATTGCCGGGCGCTCTTGAAGGCGCCGAAGCCGAGGAAGGCGTCCAGACATTCCCCGAATCCGAAGTCGATGAAGGCGGTTTCGAGATCGGGGGGGAAGTCTTCGATCGGCTGGGGATGGGCGTCGAGCCCATACCGCTCGATCATGACGCGGATGAGTTCGGCGTGGCGCGCTTCCTCCAGACCCTGCACGCGCACGGCCTCGCGCACTATGGGGTCGACAACCTGGGGGATGAACGCATCGACGATCGCCCCGGCCCGGCGTTCGGTGTGATAGACTTCCTGCCAGAAGGGCACGGCGCGCAGCCGGGTCAGTTCATCCGCCGTCAGTTCCGGCCAGGGCAGGGAAGCGGGGTCGAAAATCTGATGCGTGTCGACGAACTGCTTGCAGAAAAAGACCTTGTGCGCCTCTGACCCGGCTTCCATGGCGGTCAGGCCGCCTTGCGCAAGGATTTGACCTTTGCCGAGACGGTGTTCCAGGCTTTCGAGCCGGCGATGAGGGCGCGGGCGAGATTGGGGGTGAGTTGAGGGCGCTTCAGCCGGTGATCATAGCCGGAGAAGCGGCGTTCGTTTTCGTCCAGGCAGAGCTGCATCAGATCGGACAGATCGATGTCGATATTCGAAACGTCCTTGACGCCGGTGACGGTGAATTTCGCGTCCTGCGCGTGATCGTTGCCCTCGCCGTCGATGGAGTGCATCAGCCCGATGCGCTCGTAGACGAGGAAGAGCCAGACGCCGAGGACGCGCGCCTCGAACCAGGGGCGTTTCCAGAATGGCATGGTGGCGCGGTGCCAGGCGAGCCAGTTGGCGAAGAGCAGGATGTGGCGGCATTCCTCCTGCATCACCGGCTCGAAAGTCTCGATCAGCTCGGGCGGGAAGAGCCCGGCGCGCTCCGCCATGGCGAAGAGGCCGAAGGCGAAGAAACTGTCCACGCATTCCGAGAAGCCCGTGACCAGATAGGCCCATTCGGTATCTTTCGGCTCGATATAGGGCGGCTCCGGGGCCATCTTGATGTCGTAGGCCTCGACGAGGCGGGACAGCACCTCCTTGTGCCGGTTCTCCTCCCAGGCGTTGCGGGAGAGGGCGTCCTTCATGTCGGGATCGTCGATCATGGCGGCGTAGGCGGCCATGCGGAGGCGCGCCTTGCCCTCGGTCTGCACCGCGATGTCCCAGATGGGGAGGGATGTGATGCGGCGCTGGGTGTCCGGGTCGAGCTTCGGCCAGGCGATGACGGAGGGTTTGTAGGGGTTGAACGTGTCCCGGAACATCTGGGCGACGGCGCGCTTGTGCGCCTCCGAGCCCGGTTTCAGCGGGCCCGCGACGGGGCTGCTCCAGTGGCGCGCCTCGTAATCGGCGCGGGCCAGGGCTTTTTCCGACGGCTGGTCGGGGAGATGGCTGTAGATATCGGCGAGGCTGTTCATCGTGACGCTCCACGAATTGGCGCGCCGTATTGACTCGGTGATGCCCGGGCGCGCTGAGGGAAGGGGGACCGGGTGCGCGAGGCGCGCCCGTTCCGGATTTCAGGTGAGATCGCTCATGGCCGTGATGACGCGGCTGACGAGACCGTAGGCGATCGCCTCTTCCGCGGACATCCAGTAGTTGCGATCGGTGTCCTTGGCGATTTTCTCGTAGCTGTGGCCGGTTTCGCGGGCAAAGAGACGGTTGAGGCGTTCGCGCATCTTGATGATCTCGCGCGCCTCGATGTCGATATCGGTCGCCGGGCCGCGCACGCCGCCCATCGGCTGATGCAGCAGGAAGCGCGTATTCGGCAGGCAGAACCGGCGGTCCGGGCGGCCCGCAGCGAAGATCAGCGCGCCCGCCGAGGCGACCCAGCCTGTGCCGATCATGTTCACGGGTGCGACCGAATCCACGAAGCGGATCATGTCGTGGATGGTGTCGCCGCTTTCCACATGGCCGCCGGGCGAGTTCACGTAGACGTCGATCGGCTTGTCCGACGCGCCGGCGAGGGCGAGGAGGCGGCCGGTGACGTCGCGGGCGATCTTGTCGTTGATGCCGCCGAAGATCAGCACCTTGCGCTGCTCGAAGAGCTTGCCCTCAAGCTCGCTGATCGGCGCGTTCAACGTCTTGTTGTCGCCCGGCTCGGAGGGTTCCGGGCCCTCGGGCTCAGGCACGTCCGGGTCGCGGGGATCGGGTTCGTCATCCGCGAGATGGGTCGGACGTCCGGTGAGGCCGTTGGGCGTCGTGCCGCGCATATGTAGGTTCCTGTGTGCAGACAGCTTGGTCATCCACCTATATGTGCGCCCGACGCGCGCCGCTCACAAGAGCCGGAGGTGAAAATGCCTGCGCCGGGTCGCGCCCGCTCGGTGCCCGTCGAAGGGCGGCGGGTCTTTGGAAACCCTTGACTTTGAAATAAATGAGCCCTCTGACCGAGCGCCCTCGCCAGCGGCGAAGGGACGCGGTAGGGTGGCGGCATGAACATGAGACGGGTGGAAACGGGCTGCGCGTTGGCGGAATCGCGGCGGAACGGACGGGTCGGTCTGGGTCTGGCGGCGATGCTGGCCGTGGCGCCGGGGCTGGTCGGTTGCGCGCAGGGTGACGCCGTGCAGAGCGTCACCGGCTGGTGGCACCAGTATGAGGGCGGGGCGATCGCGCAGCAGCGCCCGCCGCCGCCGGGCGCGCATCAGCCTTACCCGCATGTGGGGTTGACGCCGACCGAGGCGCCGGAGATGCCGTCCGCCAGTGCGCGGACCGCGCTGACGGATCAGTTGAAGGCGGAGCGGAATTTCGGCAGGCGTCTGGCGGCGGCGGACGGTCCGCTGCCGGTTGCGCCGCCGAAGCCCGCAGCACCGCCGGGGCAGAACGCGGCGGCGAGCGGATCTTCCATGACGGTCGCGGCGGCGGGGGGCGGCCCGGCTCCGGCGCAGGACTGGACGATGCCCGCGGTGACGAAATTCGCGCCGCCGCCGATGCGGCCTGGCGAATTGCCGCAGATCGGACCGACGCCGCCTCCCGTGCCGGCGTTTCCCGGCTTCGACATTCCCGAGACGGCGGTGGGCACGCCGCGTTCGTCGCCCGCCTATGCCCTTGCCGACCCGCACGGCGTGTTGATCCGCTTCGCCCAGTCCTCCGACCAGATGCTGGCCGGGCAGGAAAAGTCGATCGGCGATGCGCTGACGGGGTGGAAGGCCGGTCTCCCGGTCTATGTGACGGGGTTCGGCGATGCGACCTCGCTTGCGCCGGACGATCAGGCGGCGAGCCTCCGTCTGGCCCTGGCGCGGGCGAAGAATCTGGCGGAGACCGTGATGCTGCGGCATGTCCGGGCGGCGGATGTCCATCTGGCGGCGGCCGCGAACGGGCATTTCGGGCGGGTCAGCCTCGTGCCCTGACACTTCGTGCTCTGATCCTCGCTTCGCTTTCGGGCGCCGAAATCCAGGTTCCGGCGCGATCGTGGAGATGACGATGGGCGGTTTCGTCCCGGCGCGATCCCGGCTAGTGTCAGATCGCGCGCGGCGCGCGGGAGTTCCGGCGCGTCCGATCGTTTCCTTTCGACCCTCCAGCCAGTTTGAAGATCATGACCGAAGAGTTCCATCGCATCCGTCGCCTGCCGCCCTATGTTTTCGCCGAAGTCAACAAGGCCAAGGCCGGAGCGCGCGCCCGGGGCGAGGACATCATCGATCTCGGGATGGGGAATCCGGACAGCCCGACCCCGCCCCATATCGTCAGGAAGCTCGTGGAGACGGTCGCGGACCCTCGGTCGCACCGCTATTCCGTCAGCCGGGGCATTCCCGGCCTGCGGCGGGCGCTGGCGGGGTATTACGAGCGGCGCTTCGGCGTGGCGCTCGACCCGGAGACCGAGGTGATCGCGACGCTCGGCTCCAAGGAGGGGCTGGCGAATCTCGCCTCGGCCATCACGAGCCCGGGCGACACGATTCTCGTCCCCAACCCGTCCTATCCGATCCATCAGTTCGGCTTCATCATCGCGGGCGCGTCCGTGCGCTCCATTCCGGCGACGCCGGACGAGGAGATGCTGCGCGCGCTCGACCGCGCCGTGCGTCATTCCGTGCCGAAACCGACGGCGCTGATCGTGAATTTCCCCTCCAATCCGACGGCGTTCGTGGCGCATCTCGATTTCTACAAGGAACTGGTGGCCTTCGCGCGGCGGGAGGAGATCTGGATCATGTCCGATCTCGCCTATTGCGAGATCTATTTCGGCGACGTGCCGCCGCCTTCGATCCTTCAGGTCGAAGGGGCGAAGGACATCGCCGTGGAGTTCACCTCGCTGTCCAAGACCTATTCCATGGCGGGCTGGCGCATGGGGTTCGCGGCCGGAAATCCGCGGCTGATCCAGGCGCTGACGCGCATCAAGTCCTATCTCGATTATGGCGCGTTCACGCCGATCCAGGTGGCGGCGGTGGCGGCGCTCAGCGGCCCGCAGGACTGCGTCGCCGAGGTGCGGCATCTCTACAGGGAGCGGCGGGATGTGCTGCTCAAGGGGCTGCACGCGGCGGGGTGGGACGTGCCCGCGCCGGAGGGGTCCATGTTTGCCTGGGCGCCGATTCCCGAGCCGTTCCGCGAGATGGGCAGCGTGGATTTCAGCAAGCTGCTGCTCAAGGAGGCGGGCGTCGCCGTCGCGCCGGGGCTCGGTTTCGGCGAGTACGGCGAGGGATTCGTGCGGATCGGGCTGGTGGAGAACACCCAGCGGCTGCGCCAGGCGACGCGGGCGATCAAGGGGTTCTTCGGCCGGCACGGGCTGCACAGCAACAGCGTCGGCGCGGAGCATGTGGCCTGATGGGCGGGGGCAAATCGCCGCTCAGGCTCGGGATCGCCGGATTGGGGACGGTCGGCGCGGGCGTCGTGACGCTGCTGCGCGAGAACGCGGCGGCCATCGCCGCGCGGGCCGGGCGTCCGGTTGAGGTGGCGGCCGTCTCGGCGCGTGACCGCAGGCGGGATCGCGGCGTCGATCTGTCCGGGGTGCGGTGGCATGACGACGCGCTGGCTCTGGCCGCCGATGACGGCGTGGATGTGGTGCTGGAGCTGATCGGCGGGGCGGAGGGCACGGCGCGCGCGCTGGTCGAGGCGGCGCTGGCGCGCGGACGCGATGTGGTGACGGCCAACAAGGCGCTGCTCGCGGTGCATGGCGCGCGCCTCGCCCGGCTGGCCGGGGAGAGTGGCGCTGCGCTGCTGTTCGAAGCCTCGGTCGCGGGCGGGATTCCCGCGATCAAGCTGGTGCGCGAGGGGCTGGCCGCGGACCGTCTGCTGCGTGTGGGCGGGATTCTCAACGGCACGTGCAACTACATCCTCACCACGATGCGCGACACCGGGCGCGATTTCGACGATGTCCTGGCGGAGGCGCAGGCGCTGGGCTATGCCGAGGCCGATCCGTCCGTCGATGTGGACGGGTGGGACGCGGCGCACAAGCTGGCCATTCTCGCGGGGTTGGCCTTCGGGCGGCCGGTCTCCTTCGACGGGGTGTTCGTCGAGGGGATTCGCGGCATCCAGGCCTGCGACCAGCATTTCGCGCGGGAGATGGGCTATCGCATCAAGCTGCTGGGCATGGCGCGGCGCGCCGGAGAGGGCGGGGCGATCGAGGCGTTCATGCGGCCCTGCCTCGTGGCGCAGGATTCGCCCCTGGCGCATGTGGACGGGGTGTTCAACGCCGTCGTCACCGAAGGCGCCTTCAGCGGCCCGATGATGATCGAGGGGCGCGGCGCGGGGGCGGGGCCTACGGCCAGCGCCGTTCTCGCGGATGTGGTTGATCTCGCGCGCGGCAAGGCGTTGCAGGTCTGGGGGGTGGCGCCGGGAGCGCCTGCCGCCTGCGCGCCGCGCAGCACCTTGCGGGGCGAATATTATCTCCGCGTGCTGGTCCGGGATCGTCCCGGCGTGGTGGCCGAGATCGCGGCGGCGCTGCGCGACACCGGGGTCTCCCTGCGCGCGCTGTCGCAGCACGGCGCGGCGCGCGATCCGGGCGGCGCGGTGCCGTTGGCGCTGCTGACTCATGAGACGGCGGAGGCGGCGATGATCGCCGTCGTGGAGGTGCTCGCAACGCTCGATTCCGTGATCGGCGCGCCCCTGCTGCTCAAAATCGAGATGCTGTGATTGGCCTTTGGCGCGCGCAGCACCGTAAACCTGTGAACTTCGGCTCACATTTCAGGTTATGACCCCGCATCGGAGGGCTTAGACATGGCACACGCGAAGAAGAGTTCCGAATATCGCGTCACGGATCGCAATCTGGCGCTGGAGCTCGTCCGCGTCACCGAGGCGGCGGCGATCGCGTCCTCCGACTGGACGGGGCGGGGCAAGAAGAACGAGGCGGACGGCGCGGCGGTGGAGGCCATGCGCCTCGCCTTCGACACCGTCGCCATCAACGGCACCGTCGTCATCGGCGAGGGGGAGATGGACGAGGCGCCGATGCTCTATATCGGCGAGAAGGTCGGGTCGGGCGGGCCGGAGATGGATATCGCCGTCGATCCGCTGGAGGGCACGAATCTCTGCGCCAAGGACATGCCCAACGCCATGACCATGGTGGCGCTGGCGGAGCGCGGCAATTTCCTCCATGCGCCGGATGTCTACATGCAGAAGCTGGTCGTCGGGCCGGGCCTGCCCGCGGATATGATCGATCTGGACGCGCCGATCGAGACCACGATCCGCGATCTGGCGAAGGCGAAGGGCAAGCCGGCCAGCGAGATTGTCATGTGCGCGCTGGATCGCGAGCGTCACGCCGAGATGATCGCCCGCGCCCGTGAGGCCGGGGCGCGCGTCAGCCTGCTTTCGGACGGCGACGTGGCGGCGGCGATCGCGGCGTGTCTGGAGGAAAGCGCGGTCGATCTCTATGTCGGGTCGGGCGGCGCGCCGGAAGGGGTGCTGGCGGCGGCGGCGGTCCGGTGCGTCGGCGGCCAGATGCAGGGGCGGCTGCTTTTCGAGGACGATGCGCAGATCGCGCGGGCGAGGGACATGGCGCCGGGGCAGGACCCGACGCGCAAGCTGGGGCTGCATGACATGGCCCGGGGCGACGTGCTGTTCTCGGCGACGGGCGTGACCACCGGCGCGCTGCTGCGCGGCGTGATGCGGGTCGGGCTGGCGCAGGTGCGGACGCATTCGATCGTCATGCGTTCGAAATCCGCGACGGTACGCTTCATCGAGGGGCGGCACGATTTCGGCACCAAAACGTGGACGGCACACTGAGGAGGCACGGGTTCCGATCTTGTCCGGGGCGGAGGCGGCATTCGTCCTCGGCGTCCGGCGCAGCGCCGGTGGCCGGGCGTGGCTCTGGCGCGACGCAGCGCTGACGGAGAGCGGCGCGCGAGCCGGGCTGGCGGTGGCCCAGCGTGCCGACGTGCCGGAGTTCATCGGGCGCATTCTGGCCGCGCGGGGCATTCCGGCGGAGCGCGCGGCGGCGTTCCTCGAACCGCGCCTGCGCGACTGGTTGCCTGATCCGTCCTGTCTGAAGGGCATGGACGAGGCGGCGGCGCGTCTGGCGCGTGCCGTGCGGGAGCGCGAATGCGTCGGGATTTTCGGCGATTACGACGTGGACGGCGCGTGCGGGACGGCGCTGCTGGCGCTGGTGCTGCGCGAGCTTGGCTGCCGCGTCGAGACGCATATTCCCGACCGGATGGCTGAGGGGTACGGGCCGAATGCGGTGGCGCTCGAAGGGCTGATCGGGCGGGGCGCGGATCTGCTGCTCTGTGTGGATTGCGGCACGGCGGCGGCGGCGATTCTCGATCCTTTCACCGGGCGACGGGATATGCTCGTGCTGGACCATCACAAGCCCGACGGCGCGATCCTGCCGCGCGGGGTGGTGGTCAATCCCAATCGCCTCGATTGTGCGTCCGGTCTGGGCATGCTCTGCGCCACGGGAGTCGCGTTCCTGACGCTGGTGGCGCTGCTGCGGCAATTGCGCGTCGACGGGGCGTTCGCGGAGCGTGCGCCGCCCGATCTGCTGCGCCATCTCGATCTCGTGGCGCTGGCGACGATCTGCGACGTGATGCCGTTGCAGGGGCTCAATCGCGCCTTCGTGGCGCAGGGGCTGCGCGTGCTGGGGCGGGGCGAGCGGCTGGGGCTGGCGACGCTCGCTTCCGTGGCGATGGTGCGCGACATGGCGAGTGCCATGGCCTGCGGCTATGCGTTCGGCCCGCGCATCAATGCGGGCGGGCGGATCGCCGAGGCCGATCTCGGCGTGCGGCTGCTGCTGGCGGAGGATGCGTTCGAGGCGCGGCAACTGGCCGAGAAGCTGGACGAGGTGAACCGCAAGCGCCAGACGGTCGAGAGTCATATTCTCGATGCCGCGGTGGAGGCGGCCGCGGCGCAGTGCGCGGCGGGGCGTGGTGTTCTGTTCCTGCATGGCGAAAGCTGGCATCCGGGGGTCGTGGGCATCGTCGCCGGGCGGATTCGGGAGCGCTTCAACCGTCCCGTTCTGGTCGGCGCGGCGGCGGGAGGGATCATCAAGGGGTCGGGGCGGTCCGTGGCGGGGATCGATCTCGGCGCGGCGGTGATCGCGGCGCGTCAGGCGGGGCTGTTGCTGACGGGTGGGGGTCATGCCATGGCGGCGGGGTTTTCGCTTGCCGAGTCCGGCGCGGCGGCGGTGCATGATTTTCTCGACGAACGGCTGACGGCGGCGCGCGATCTGCCTGCGGCGGAGGCACTGGTCTGCGACGGGGTCGTGTCCTTGCGCGGCGCGAACGGGGCGTTGGCCGCGCAGATTGCCCGGCTTGCGCCGTTCGGGGCGGGCAATGACGAGCCGGTTCTGGCGCTGCCGCGCCTGCGTTGCGTGCGGACGGAGCGGATCGGCAAGGATGGCGCGACCTTGCGCGTGACTCTTCAGGGCGAGGAGGGCGGGCGTCTGAGGGGGCTGGTGTTCCGCGCGGGGGAGAAGGCGTTCGCCGCGCTGCTGGAAGACCCGTCGATGCCGGTGATCCATGTCGCCGGTCATTTGCGTGGCGAAGTGTGGCAGGAGCGCGAGACGTTGACGTTCTTCATCGCCGACGCGACGCTGGCTTGACGGGGCCGCGTCTCGATGCGACTTGCGGGTTTGTGGATCTTAGTTGTTTGGAGTCAAGGGTTTCCAACGGACGACTGTCCTGTGGGCGCCGGAATTCAAACCGCGACGCCGCCCGTGATGATTAGCCCGGATATCTCACACGAGTAGGTGCATGGGGCTCTGAAAACGGCGAAAGTTCTTGTTGGAAAAGGAAAATCCGCGAGCGAGGCCAGAGACC
>NZ_SLZN01000053.1 GCF_004346035.1 Acidomonas methanolica
GCCAGCGCCTCACCGCGAGAGACTTTGACCGTCAGGTCTCGGAGTTCTACCTGCGTATCGCCATACTCAATCGCTTCACCGCGCTCGGAACCCCAATCACACAGACCGTTCGGTAAACAACGCCCATCAAAGAACTTGCCGCGTCCAATTCCTAATTTGTGCAACAAAGCCAGTCCGATGCACCTACCCGTGTGAGAAATGCGGGCTATCAGCACCGATTCCCGCTGTGAATCCCACTCAATCCAATTTGTACAACAGCGCCCACAGGCCCCGGTTAGCGTGGGCATGTGCGTCCCGGATTCGAAAATCGGCTGGATATCATATCGCTAACGGATACCAGGTCATGGGCACCACATCCGCGCCAGCCGTGTCGCCTCGTCATGTCCCTGCCGGTAACCTTCCCGTGCGCTGACCGCCGCAGCCGCGGGGTCGAGAAATGCCGTCATGGCGGCTACGGCGGCCTCGTCCGGTCGCACCACATGCACGTCCGACGACGCGCTCAGGGGACGGACATCCGAAGTTGCCCCCAGATTCATCGGCTGTAGAACAAGAACCCGCCGGAACCCCTGGGCGAGATCCTCGTTCGTAGCTGAACGGAAGGAGCCATCCATATAGCGGGTTCCCGCGATCGTCACGGCCGGCCAGACGACGGCAATCGCGCAACTTGCGGCCACCGCGTCCACCAGATCGACCCCCGACCGTGCATCGAAAACCCGCAACAGGCCGGTATGGGCGTCGATCGCCGTCAAACGCAGGTCCGGTCCCCGATCTGGCCATGTGTGGGACGGCAGCCGATTTTCGATGAGTGCGCGGCGTTCCGCTTCGGACACCCTGTCGTGCTGAAGCGCAAGAGCGCCTATGGCTTTCCGTGCATGCAGGGCATTCGGTTCGCTTGTCATGATCCCGGAAAACCGGGCAATCAGTTCGCGCACGTTCAGGTCGATATCGGGCTCGCGCGCCAGCGTTCCGTCAATCTGGCGACGATACAGCGTGGAAACCGACATGGGAGACGTAATCTGGGCGGCGACGGTCGCCCCAGCGGATGTCCCTATAATGACATCCGCGGATGCGACGACATCTAGCCCGCCGCGGGCGAGTCCGGCGAGAACGCCCGTCTCCCACGCGATCCCGGTAATCCCGCCGCCGCCCAGAACGAGCGCTCGCTCCTTGCCGGGCATGTTCATGTCGCGACTTCCACCTGAGCAGGCCGGACGTTGAAGTCCGAAAACACAACGTCGCGCATCAATTCTTCAAGCTGCGTCGACGTCAGGGGATTGACCAGTGGTACGCCGTTGGCATCCAGATACCAACTGCTGCAACCACCCGTGTACCAGATCGTTTTTTTTGCCCGCTCGCGCGCGTCGTGCACGAATTTTTCGGACCGCTCGATCTTCGGTGCGATTTCCACATGGTCCCTGACCACCCTGTCGATCAGCCGTGCGACATAATTGACGTGCGTTTCGATGATTTCGATGATCGAAATGCTTCCGCCGGGCGAAAACGGTCCATTGACCATGAAGAAATTCGGCATGAAAGGCAGCGCGATCGAATTGTAATTGAGGAACACGTCCGACCAGATGTCGTCGAGTGTCATGCCGTCCTCACCGGTCACCCGCATCGGGCGCAGATAACTGTCGGCATGGAATCCGGTTGCCAGCACGATGATGTCCAGCGGACGCAGCGCCCCGTCGGCCATCCTTATTCCTTCACGCTCGACGCGCGCGATGCGTTCGGTAACGACGGAGACATTCGGCCGCTGGATCGCATCATAGAATGTTCCGGAAACGACCAGACGCTTGCAACCGACGGGATAATCCGGCGTTAATTTCGCCCGGAGCACCGGGTCTTTCACGGAATTCAGGGCGTCCACGCAGGCGGCATTCCGTTTCTCGGCATCCGCTCCGGCCGCGATGCCTTCGAAAAGCGCCCGAAAGGTGTCGCGTGCCCTGTCATAGGCACGGATCGCCTCGCTGTCGGACGTGCGCGCCCTCTCCAACTCTTCCGGATCGATCTCCTTGTTTTTCCATGGATAGACCCATTGCGCCGTCCGCTGATACACGTCCAGATGCCCCACGCTGTCGACAGTGGCGCTGATGATCTGGACGGCGGATGACCCGTTGCCGATGACGCCGACACGCTTGCCTTCGAGAGAGAGGTTCTTGTCCCACCGGGCAGAATGCACGACAGGGCCGCCAAAATCGTCGAGCCCCTCGATGACCGGATAGTGTGGAACGCGCAGCCGGCCCACGGCTCCGATGACGATATCGGCGTGAAGAATTTCACCGTCCGTCGTCGTGAGTTTCCACCTTCCGGCCACCCACTCGGCATCCGTCACCTCCACGCCGAAGCGGATGTGACCGTCGATTTCGAAGCGGGTCGCAATATCCTGAAAATAATCCCAAAGCTGGGAGCCTGTCGCGAACGTATTTTTGACCGTCGTATTCGGCGCAAAAGGATAGCAGTAATATTGCGCCGGAACATCGCACGCCACTCCGGGATATGTATTGTCGCGCCAGGTTCCGCCAACCGAATCGTCCTTTTCCACAATCTGGAAGGAGGTAATTCCCATTTCCCGAAGCTGGATACCCATGCGGATACCAGCGGCTCCAGCACCGATGATGATGATGTGTTTCGAAGCCATCTTACGAACTTTCATTGTGTTTTGCGTGGCCGTCTCCGCCCGGACCATACTAACGAATGGTCGTTAGTCACCCTATTGCCAAGGCTGACCCACGTCAAAGAAATCAGCGCAGCCGTCGTGCACATTTAGTTTATCTGCCTGAATGAACGTATCGCCGCATGAGGCCGACGGTGATCAACTGGACACCTCTAAAAACTGAGTTTTTTGTTGATGGAGGTGAGCCGGAGTCACGCGCTCGATATAACATGTGAGCAATCGGCCGGGAATCGTGGGCGGGATCGCCGTCTGCTTTCCTCGCGATCGAGCCGGATCAGACGGCGATCTCCCATTTCCATGAAGCCCGATGGCCCGGTTCATATTATGGACGATATTGGCCACGCCAATTTTCACCATTGTCCGGGCCAGGCCGATCGTTCGCACGAGGAGCCCCATTGGACCGTCCCCGAGGCCATTACCGCCGTCTTTCCCGAGGCGATCGTTCAGGCCTGCATTCTCATTCAGGGCCCCCCTTAAAAAGGGCGCATTACCCCCAATCGATGCCCAGAACCGCGATCTCCATGGGACCCACTTCCTCCTGTCGGCTTCACGGCATCATACGCCGCATTCCATGAGGGGCGGCCCATTTCATTAAACTTCTCGATCAGGACAATGGCCTGCATCATGCGACACGTCTTCCCAGAATGAGGTCCGCCGCTCTTTCGCCGATCATCGCCGAAGGCGCCTGAGTGTTGCCGCTCACCAGCGTCGGCATGATCGAGGCGTCCGCAACGCGCAATCCCTCGACGCCGCGTACCTTCAGGTGAGGCGTGACCACGGATCTTTCGTCTGAGCCCATGCGGCAGGTGCCAACCGGGTGATAGATGGTATCGGAATGATCGCGGATCAAATCCAACAATTCCGCATCTTCCGGTTCAGGGCGGCCATAGATCAACTGCCCGCCATAGGCTGCCAGCGGCGCCGCGGAGAGAATGCGATGCACCGCCCGCGCGCCCTTCAGCATCAGATCCCGATCTCCTGCCGCAGACAGAAAATTGGGATTGATCGCAGGCGGTATCGCCGGATCGCGCGAGACCAGGCCGATCTCGCCACGGCTTTCGGGGCGCAGCGGGCAAACGTGCAGCGTCACGCCTGTTGCAATGTGGAAATTGCGCGCATGGTCGTCGACCAACGCGATGCAGAAATGAAATTGAAGATCCGGTCTGGAGACTTCCGCGCTGCTTCTGACAAAACCGCCCGCTTCCGCGACATTGCTCGTCAACATGCCCTTGCCCCGCATATAGGCGGGGAGCGCCGCAGTCGCGCGTAACAAGGCGGCAGGACTGTAACCGAACAGGCCCGGCCCCTTCATGCGCATATGCGCGCCATAGTCGATGTGATCCTGCAGATTCCGGCCGACCTCAGGAGCATCGACAATCACCGGAATGCCCTGCGCGGCGAGCTGTGCCGCGGGACCGACACCCGAAAGCATCAGCAGATGGGGAGAGGCAATGGTCCCGGCCGAGAGGATTACTTCGCGCCGCGCCTGAATGACACGCGCGCCTCCGCGATCCGCGACAGCGACACCGGTCGCCCGCCGGCCTTCAAAAACGATGTGCCTGACTGATGTGTCACTCAGAACAGCCAGATTATCGACATTTCCCAGCCCGCGGAGATAGGCGGACCCGGCGTCTATCCGACGGCCATCGCGCTGAAAGACCTGATACCATCCAACGCCCTCCTGACATGGGCCGTTGAAGTCCTCGTTCCCGGCATAACCGCAGGCCTTCGCCGCCTGTACGAATGCTGCGGAGATCGGGCTTGGCGAAACGAGGTCCGAAACCGCCAGCGGACCACTGGCGCCATGGAGATCGTCATCACCCCGGCTATTGCATTCGGCGCGCTTGAACAGTGGCAACACGTCCTCCCAGGCCCAGCCCACGCAACCCGCCGCCGCCCAGCCATCGTAATCTTCGGGCTGGCCCCGGATATAGATCATCGCGTTGATAAGGCTGGAACCTCCTACACCGCGTCCGCGCGGCACATAGCCGCAGCGGCCGCCAAGGCCGGATTGCGGGACCGTATGGAAGGCATAGTTATAGGGGTTCTTCAAAGGCACCAGCGCGGCCACCCCCACCGGCACCGTCGACAGTATCGAGGGTCTTGCCGGTCCGGCCTCGATCAGAATCACGGAGGGCTTGTCGGACGACGCTGCCATGCGCGCCGCCAGAGCGCATCCGGCCGGCCCCGCGCCGACAATGACATAATCTGCTTCCAGCATATCTTCTCTCCAGAACCGATATGCCATTGCATATCGCAGGGCCATCACATCACGGTCTCCGGTGCGGCGGCATCGTGTGGTGCGCCTGATGATATTGGAACACCGTAGCGCATGCTTCGTAATAGTAGCTTTCGGCTATTTGCCAGGAGCTGCACGGTGAAGCGGGTCGTAGCGCCGAAAAGCCGTCATGCCGCTACGCCTGTTCGCCTCCTGCGCCAGAATGCGCTCCTCCGGCGAGGCATGGTCGCGATCCCAGGCCATGACTTTGGGCGTCATAAGATGGTGCCACAACGGCGGGACCAACGTCAGCAGGAGCGTCGAGAGATAACCGCCCACCATCATCGGCGCATCGGGAAAAGGCATGAGGTCCTGATAAGGCACCTCACCTTGAGCGTGGTGGTGCGAATGGCGTGTGAGGTTGAACATCGACCACGAACTGATACGCTTGTTGGTGTTCCACGAATGGCGCGGCTGCACGGGTTGGTCGGGCAACCGGACCATGCCGTAATGCTCCATATAGTTCACGATCTCGAGAAGTGCCTTGCCCACCAGGGCGCATAGCAGAAAGTAGGTCGCCCCCGTCCATCCGCCCATCGCCGCCGCGATCGCCAGCAGGACGACGCTCATGAACTGCCCGCGGAGATAGGCGTTATGCCACGAATATATGGATAGATGCTTGCGGCGCAGTCGTTCGCACTCGATCTGCCAGGCGCTCATATTCCCACGTATTGTTGATATCACGATATGGGCATAGACATTGCGTCCGCGTGGCGCCGTCGCCGGATCATGCGCCGTCGAGACGTAACGATGATGGCCATAGACGTGTTCAATGGCAAAAGCCGTGTCGATGCTGAAGGCAAGAAGCACCCGTCCCACGAACATCGAAATGGGGTCCCAGGTGCGATGCGTCAGTTCATGGGCGGTGATCGTGCCGATGATGCCGATCATCAGGCCGGCAAGGCCAATACCCGCGACATGGTCGAACAGGGTGGTGGAGCGCCGTGCCGCCACGATGTCATATCCGGTTACCCGGCCGATGAGGTCGCCGAAGCCCAGGGGATCGTTTGAACTGGCGCTCCAAACGGCGCAAAACATGATCGTCGCGAGCAGCGGCAGAGCCAGCCAGAGCTGTATGGTCAGCACCCCGGGACGGTCGAAGCGCGGCACGCTCGTATCGTCGCCCGACACAGCATCGCCGAGCACATAAAAGGCCAGGATGGCCGTCAGCCCGATGGGAATGGCGGCGCCACCGAGTAGGAAGCAGGCGATCGCGACCAGTGCGATTCCGTGAAACATGAAATATTTCAGATAGTCGCTCCAATGTGCGGGGCTACGCTCGGCATCGACGACACCTCCCGTAAAGCCCGTGTCCTTCAGCGCCACGCGCTCGACGAAGCGATCCGCGAAGATCGCCTCGTCGACAAGACCCTGCGTCCTGAGCCTGGAGCTGGCGGCGTCGACCATTCCCGGCGGACCACACAGATAGGCCGCACCGGCGGCGCCGCAATATTTGCCGATGTAGTCTGTCACCATCCCGCGTTCACCCGCCCAGGCGTCCCCCTCGGCCACCGCCGACAGCACCGGCACGAATGTGAAGGCCGGCCAGTCGCGTTCAAGCACAGCCAGTTCGTCCAGCGCATAGAGGTCACGCTCCTCGCGTGCGCCGAACAGCAGCGTCACGGGGCGCGTCTCGCCTCGGGCCTTGGCATCCTTGAGCATGGCAAGGATCGGCGCAAGCCCGCTGCCTCCGGCCACCATGATGACCGGCTCGCTACCAGGCCGCAACCAGAACGCACCACCGGGGCCACGAAGCTGGACCGCCTCGCCAACGATATCGCCATCGACGGCCCGGGTGGAAAATTGGCCGCCCGGCACCCGCCGGATGAAGAAACTGGTCTTGTTGTCGGCACTTGGCGGCGTCGCGAAGGAGTAGGTCCGCAGGACGCCGGGCAGAGAACTCAACGATAGTTCGGCGAATTGACCGGCGCGGTAATCAAGCGCCGCCTCCAGTTGCACGTCGATCCGGCTAATGTCATGCGTCAGCGCCGTCTTTCCGACAATATGGCCGCGAACGACATTTCCCGCGAGGGCCGATTTGAGGTCAACCTCGATCGCAACGTCAGTTCGCGGCGTACTCTGACAGGCAAGGATATAGCCATCTGCAATTTCGTCCTCGGTCAGCAGATAGCCGGTCTCGGTCATCTCACGCACGCGACCGTCGATCAGCTTGCATTTGCATGTGCCACAGCCGCCAACACGGCAGACATAGGGAAAGTCGATGTCCTGCCGCAAAGCCGCCTGCAGCAGCGTTTCGCCGGGCTCTACCGAGATCGCCCGACCATTGACCGTCGCCTTGTGCCGGGCGGTAACACCAAGGAATTTCAACATGGTGGTTCTCCTCCATTCCTGGCGCAGTTTTTCATCATGTGCCGGCTGCAGGGGAGTTGCGTATCCGACAAAAAGGGGTCATTTACCGCCAAAGACGACAGCAGAAAGTGCAGCCGCGCCATAAACGGGAGAAACCCTGCCGATGCTGGTACCGATCTATTATGTGCCGCAAATCCTGCAGCAGGTGGCCCTGCGCGGCCACAATACGCAGGACCTGCTGGCCAGCGCGGGTATCATCCTTGAAGATCTGGGGAACGCCTCGCACAAGATTCCCCTGACCGACTTCAAGGCGCTCATTCGCGACGCCCTGAAATTGAGCGGTGAGCCAGGACTTGGGCTCTTGGTCGGACGAGGGCTTAACCCGGCCTCGCACGGAATCGTCGGCTTCGCCGCGTCATCCGGCGCATCAATTGCCGACGCCATGACGATCGTGGCGCGCTTTCTGGCCTTGCGGACCCCCCTGGTCACCATGAAAATCGAGAGCGACGCGGACGAGTTTCGCGTGGTTCTCGACGCATCGCCCGAACTGGACGATACCGCCAGCCTTGTACTCGAAGTGGCCTTGGTCGCGGTCAAAAACATCGCCGACAGTCTGGTCCTGGGGGGAAGCATCTGCCAGCGCGTTCATTTTGCCTTTCCCGAGCCCGCTTATGTCGGCCTGTCGCGCGATATTCTGGGATGCGACGTCCTCTATGGCATGGCATGGAGTGGCATGGTCTTTCCGCTGTCCGGCGCGATGGTGAAGTTGTCGCAGCATGACGCCTTCGTGTTGCAGGAGGCGCAACTGATCTGTCAGGCAGAACTGGAACGGGTGGAGCATCGCGGCTCGTTGAGCGAAAAGATCGAAAACATGATCCTTAAGCGGCAAGGGGAGTTCCTGTCCCTGGAGCAGGCCGCCAAGTTGCTTAATATCACCCCTCGGACACTCGAGCGCCGACTACTTGACGAACATACCACCTATCAGGATATCGTCTGCCAGTTGCGACGCCGTATTGCCCATCGTTATCTTTGTGTGGACCGCATCAGCACGAAAGAAGCGGCCTTTCTTCTTGGTTATAGCGACGTGGCCAATTTCCGCCGTGCATTCAAACGCTGGGAAGGCATACCACCTTCCGTCTTCAGGCGCCAAACCGGCAAGGCATCATAGGCCGCATGAGCGAGAACTTGTGCGGGACGGCCGCAACCCTGAACGGGATTTTGGCGGTTTTGAGCGATGAACCGAAACTGATGGGTGGTAAGCATCAGCGATGCAATCAGCGGCCACCCCGCATCGCGCGGGTCACTTGCATACCCAAGGTCATCCCGGCCATACTGCGCGCGGGTAATTCCAGTCCAGGCCATCTTGATCTCATCAGGTCGTCGCAAACTCATGAATCATAACCAACTGAAATCACTTTAAGTCAGGCAGTCAGACTTGATGTCAACCGCGAAAATAGCCTAGGCGAACGTATTATATGTCAGATAACGGCACACACGTTGTAAGCAAAAAAGCTATTAACCGAGACTATATCAACGAGGTTGCATGTCGCCTCTTTGCCCGACAGGGATTTGCCCGAACGAGTATGCGCGACATAGCGAGTGCCATCGGAATTCGCGCTCCGAGCCTATACAATCATATTGGCTCGAAAGAAGAGGTATTGAATCGAATAATATTAGCAATGTTTTATGCGCAATATAGCGATCTTATCAGAGCTCTCACAGGGACTGAGAATCCGGTTGAGCAGGTGCGAAAGGGCATTGTGGCCCAAATCCAATTTCGGATCGCGCACGCGAATGCAGTTGTCGTGGCCGCACGCGAAACACTTGAACTGGATGCCGATATAAAAACTGAAGTCTTAAATTTACGGAACCGTCAATATCAAGCTTGGGCAGACGTCGTCGAGAGAGGTGTGCGAGCCGGTGTTTTCCACGTTCCATCGGTACGCCTAGCCTCGATCACTATGTATGATTTTTTTAACTATTTGGAAATCAACATTCTCTACATTCAAGAGAACATACCGGATCAGGAGCTTTGTAACTGGTACGTGGAATTGGCCCTTCAGAGCCTCGGGAGTCATTTCTAGAGCCATTCCACCTTAATCTGGTTCATATCCTGCTGTGGTGAAGAAGTTGGCCCATTGAGCTGGGGTGAAGGCCTCCAGCACATCTCCGACGGCATCCCAAAGCGCGGCGCCGGTGCATTCCGCCCTACTGCGCATGAGGGATTTGAGCTTGGAGAAGGCCATCTCGATCGGATTGAAGGCTGAAGTGGCCCCTGGAAATGGGACCACAGGTTAAGTTGGAGATATCTGGCTCTGTCGTATGAAGGAACGATGATGACGAAGAAGACGAGACGGAAGCTGGACGGGGCATTGAAGGCGAAGATTGCGCTTGAGGCCGTGCGAGGCGACGTGACGGTGACGGATCTGGCGCAACGCCATGAGGTTCACCCGAACCAGATTTACGC
>NZ_SLZN01000054.1 GCF_004346035.1 Acidomonas methanolica
AATCTGGTCCTGCGTAAATCGTGCTTTCTTCATCGTCTGTCTCCAGTGGACAGACCTTACTTCAATTCGAGGGCATTTCAGGGGGCAAGGTCAATCGCAGCCCTGTCCGCGTCCCGCCGCGTGCCCGCACTCATCGCCATGCGCGACAGGATGCGCGCCAAGGGCAAGGCACCCAAGACCATCCTTATCGCCGTCGCGCGCCAACTTCTCGTCATCCTCAATGCGATGATCCAGAAAGGTCAGCCTTTGCAGTTCACATGACGACACAGTTGCCCCCAATCACGACATGAGGAATGGAATCACAGAGCGAAGCACAGAACCAGAGGGTTTTTCGAACCCTCCCCCTCTCCAAGGGGGCTGGCATCACATGATGCCAGCAGAAGGCAGAACGGGGAGCAAATTTCAAACCGAGACACTACCCTGCTTTCATGATGCTTCCTTGTCCTGATCAATGGCTCGCAGGCCGGGGCGTCTCCATCGTGCCTTGATATTGGCGGGAGGATATGCGTAGAACGAGACAACAAAGGCAACGGCTACGTGAAACTGGTCACTCAACAAAAAGATGGGGTTCAGAATGAGTGCTGAAACTGTGAATGTTTCATTTATCGTCCCGGCTTATAATGTTTGGAAATACCTTGAGAAATGTATTGCGTCTCTTCAGGCGCAAAGCTTGGATAGCTTCGAAATTATTCTCGTCGAAGACTGTTCACTCGACCGCACATTGACTTTGGCCCAGCGCCTTGCAGCCAAAGACGAACGGATTCGTCTGATACGTCATACGAAGAACCGAGGGCTTGGGCCGGCCCGCAACACCGGGCTTGATCACGCGCGAGGCAAGTACATCTGTTTTGTCGATTCCGACGATTGGGTAGATCCGGGATACGGTGAGGCGTTTTATCTGGAGGCGGAGCGGACTGACGCAGAGATGGTGGTCGGCACATTCTATGCCGTCTTTTCCCAAGGAGCACGCATAGCATCCCATTTCGTTGACCCTGCGGTCCGCTATGCAACGCTACCCTTCAATGCTCGCACCTGCCCGGCTGTGTTGTCCATGCCTACGCCCGTGTGGGATAAGTGTTATCGGCGTGACTTCCTGGATCGCCATAACCTACGTTTCCCAGCTTTGATCGGTGAAGATATCCCCTTTCAATGGGAGGCGATGACCCAGGCGGAACGGATATCCGTAGTGGGTGAACCATTCTATTATTACCGCATTCGCGATTCGCAAAAAAACCGCTCACTCACCGCAGGGCGCGGTATCTTTGCGGATGTATTCCTTGCTCAAGAAAAAGCACTAACTTTTCTTGTAACCAGCGGCAATTACGAGGAATACAAGGAAATTTGGTGGGAGCGGATGATTAAGGAGCTGCTGCATCTGACAGAAAAATCCGGGGATACGCTAATTCTAGATAATTTCGTCGCAAAAGTTTTTTATATGATGCTACGTCGCTCTCTGGAGCCGGTCAATTTCTCTCTTCTCAACCGCGCCTACGTCCCGGATCATGTCCTGTTCAAAGCCATGTTCGCACGTGAATGCGCATCCTGGAAGGAATTCCAGGATTTGGTGGCACGTAGCTATCCCGGAAAACATCAGAAAAATCCGTTTTTCTTGGGTGCTGGGAAATTACGAATGGTACTCACGCAGCATGATCTTGATGCAGATGAAAGCGGAAGAAGCTATCTTCTGACGATTGCCAAGCATGAGGTGAGCCAAACTCATTATCCAGATCTACCGGAATATGTTGCGGCCAGTTCTGATGCACAGCGCATTGTTCTTCTTCCTCCAGTGCACGATCCAGAAATGGATTCGGCGCGAGTGAGCATTCAATTGACTGGAGACGGCACGAAGCGTCTCTGGTATTTTATCTCGTGTGCGCAGGCGACACGCCGTTCTGAATTGGCCATCTTTCAACGTGTGCTGGGGCCAGACCGTGAAGTCATCGCGGAAAAAAAGACCGTTTTGCATGTCGGCGAAAAAATCCTTCTTTCTTCACTGGACCTCCCAGAAGGAGAAAGCGTTGAAAGTTTTACATTTGAGTTCTTCGTCAAATGCCTATCCGGTTTTCCGGCGTGGGCTTCTGATGTGACGATTTCGAATTTCTATGGAGAGGGTTCATGAATAACCGGGTTCAGATTTATCTATGCACGAGCAGCTTTTTCGATCTGCCGAAGACTCCGCCCTTCATCCCGATTCAGGGCGGCGCCGCACTCAATCAGCCGCTGCCCGGTGTTCAAGGTGACGATACGGGCGACAATATTTCAAAGCTCAATCCGATGTATTGCGAAATGAGTGCGATGTATTGGGCGTGGAAAAACGCGCCGAGAACTGATTATGTCGGATTCTTCCATTACCGCCGCCTTTTCAATTTTGGCGCGCCTTTAGCTCCCGACGCACATTGGTCGGAAAGAACTTTCTTCGATTTCAAACCTGAGACGCTGAAGCGATTCGGCTGGGATTATGACACAATCCTCAACGCAATCGATGGCGCAGATATCGTAATGCCGCATATAGAGGATGTGCAGCGTCCCCCGGAATGGACAGCACCGGGTACTTTGTATGAACACTATCGCAATTGCCATATTTCACGCGATATCAACCTGACGATGAAAGTCATTAAGGATTTGTATCCTCGGGATGCGGCGATAACCGAAAAGGTTATGCATTCTACCCGCGGATATTTTTGCCATATGTTTATAATGCGATGGGATTTTTTTCAGGAATACATGAAGTGGGTTTTTGATATTGTAATGACCGTTACGAATCAGATCGATCTAAACGCACCAATATACAAATTCAACTCGCACGAGCGCCGCGTATCGGGTTTCCTAGGGGAGCGGATCATAAACATCTTTGTCGAAAAGAAACGCCATCAGGGCGCCAAGATCATGGAGATGGAGCGCTTGTTCGGCCATCTTCCCAAGGAAGGGTTCCGACAGTCGGCGCCTCCCGGTCGCAAGAAGTTCTTCATCAAAAAGCTTGACCATGCAGTGACCATTCGCCTAGGCAATCGGCAGTTCACTGTAGGAGACGCTGGGTAGTCGAGTCAAAGTTGTTTATACACACGTACCATCCAAGAGGGATGCAGAAACATTGCTCTATAAGAGGCCGAGTATTTCACACATTTCCCCCGTGTTCGGGGGGATTCATCGCGGACGTGGAGCCCCGCGCAAAAGATGATTACATCCGATCGTTGCCGGTATCAGGGAACGACACCTGCTTCGGGAGCGCTCTTTCATGTCCTCCGTTGACTATCCATCCGTCCGGTTGTCCTGCATTAGCACGCCCGACGCCGAACCAATGCTTATTCGGTTTTTGTCCGGTGTCGAAGATGGGATTGCCGTTACCTGTCATGCGCTTGATCTATCCGGAGGACGAGGACTGGGTGGAGGAGAAAGATTGTGGAAGTACAAGACTCAGCTTCTTATCGATGCGTGTGATGTGGGCACAGATGATTTCGAGATTTTCTCGGACATTGACATCACTGTGTATCGCCCCTTCAGGCGGGAGCTTCCGGCTCTCATGGATGGATACGATATATGCTTCCAGAGAGAATGGTGCTGGGAAAGTAGACAGGCTAATATCGGCTTCATTGTATTCCGACGAAGCCCGGCCGTTCGTAATTTTTGGAAGGAAGTATTAGAGAAGGTTCAAGAAGACGGAATCTGGGATCAGGAGGCCGTGAACTTGCTTCTCCGCGACGACGCCTTTCTTCTCCGGATCGGCGTCAAGGTCGGACTTTTGCCGTGCGCGTTCTGGGCGTTTTCACAGGGTACTTTGCCGATGAATGCATGCATTTTGCACCATGCCAACTGCGCCAGTAAGATAGAACGAAAATGGCTACAAATGAACACGTATAGATCGTTGTTCGTCGGCAGTAAGGCGGCTCATCGGGTGGCTTTCGACGCCGCCGTGCGTCATCTGACGAATTGCACTTGGCATTGCGGCGAACTCGACCGTCGGACGTTGCTCGGAGAAATTGGGATCGACGACGCCGGTGTCGTGCGGGTCCACAAGGGCAAGGTAGATGCCCAGCAAGTTACGGTCACAGCCGACTGCCTCGTAATGCATCGTCAAGGCGAGAAGCTTCTCGCCATTTGCGACGAGTTCTATCTCGATGCTCATCGCGGGCGTGTGGTTTGCGTAGGCCGACTCTGCCTCAAGGATTTTCAGGCGTCCCGCGTACGTTACGGTTTCTTCTTCATGTATGCTATATTGGATTAGTAACCCGCCAAAGCTTCATTCAACGTTATGCCTTTTCTTGACTTGAGTAACCGGCCCTTTCAATGAGATCTGCGATGTCCGTCGACACATGGCCGCGCGCTTCGTGTTGCGCAATGCGGCGGCCAAACAAATCGACTAGGAAGGTCTTTCCATCCTGAACGGCCAAGCCGAGTAATGGCAGCGACGGAGGTATCCCTTCCATCACCTCCAGGAGACGCAGATCAAGGATCAGCGTACTTTCGTGCGCGTCCAGAAGTGCGCTCCGCATAGCCGCCAAGTCGGCCGAGCCGACCATGTTTGTCGGCGCCACGGTCCGGCATCGCTGCGAAAAACGGGTTTCGTGTTCTCCGGCGACCAGGACACGGATGGAGCCAGCCGCTGCGGCACGGGCCAAGCTGTCAACCACTGGGAAAACGGTAGGGTCGTAATCCGATCGTTGGGCGATCAGCACCAGACAACCGGATGTCCGTGCGCGAAAGGCAAACGTCATCTGCGCATGCGACAGCGGCGCAAAGCCCATGTATGGCTGCGACAGTTCCAAGTTCGGATTGTAATAAGGGTCGATTTCGCGCAAGCCCGGGTAGCAGGTACGGGCATGCAGGAAATGCTCGCGATTGATTTGGTACTTGCGTGACGTGTCGTCGTATCCGCGAGAACGAGCTTCATGGTGCGTGATCCGGCTACGGGTCGTGATATAGTTCGTATAGCCCATATCGCGTAGCGCCAGACACAACGCGACGTCGTTGAACGACAAGGGAAAGTTCTCGTCGAACAGCCCGGCCGTGACGAACACCTCCCGCCGGATCGCCATACACGCGCCAGTGACCGCTGATACTTCCCGTTGCGCTGTCACCACGCCTTGACCGACCGAGGTGTCCTTCGGGAGCCCGACGCCGATATGACCGACTCCGCCATTCATACCAATCAGGCAACCGGCATGCTGAATCGTCTCATCCGGATAAAGCAATAGTGCTCCGACGGCTCCTGCGCGCGGGAGCTGGAGAAGACCGAGCATGTCAGGAAGCCAATACTGGTCATGGAATTCGATATCGTCGTTGAGGAAGATGAGAATTTCACTATCGGATTGCCTTGCCGCAACGTTGTTGACGACGGCATAGTTGAAGTCATGATCATGATGCAGCAGGCGATAGGACAAAGGGCTATTTCTCAACGCATCCTCGCCGTTGCCGGGAGGATCGCATGTGATAATGACTACATCCAGCAGATCGCGGTAGGCCTTCGTTGTGCGGTGCAGGCTTTCGAGCAGGGTCGAGAGGTATGCTCCCCGAAAAGCTGTAGGAATGATGACGGTGATACGTGCCTCGGAAACCGCTTCGAGAGACCGCGCTGGAAGAACGGATGTTACTCCAGGCGGGGCAAGTTGCCGCGGCGCAGAAGCTGGCAGATGACTCAGGCAGAGCGGGATATGCACGACTTCGCTCGGAGATAGCCGCCGGAGCTCTGCGTGAAGTATTTCGTCCGTCAACCCAACTGCAGGCCATTTAGTCTGTCGGCCGAGCCACCCGGGCGAAATGGCACAACCCGCGGCCAAGAAATCCACGTGTCGCAAAAGCTCGGGAGAAAAAGCAGGTTTGAAGAAGGGATCCTCATATAGCACGGAACTAATCCGCGTATCGTGATCGGCGTAGAACGCGACCTTCTTTCCGACTAGCGCGCGACAAGCCAACTGGCCGTAATCAGGCGCAAGGATGGCTGCCATCCGCAACCACACGACGGCATCGTACCTCTCATGCGAGATAATGACCGTTGAGGCCAATGGAGCGACCGTCACGTTACAGCCACGCTGATTGGCTAGGCTTTCATTGCAAGCTCCCAGATGAGGCGAACTAAGAGCTTCAGGCCCAAGCAAAACGAGTAGTTTGCGAGACGAAATCTCGTCGTCTCGCAAAGGAGGTACTGGATGGGCCTGTCGCCAGCGATGGTAGTCTAACTGGATTTGCCGGGGCCAGCGAGCACATAGGCGAAGATCGGACCACACAGCGGCAGGGCTTTGTCGGTCAAGTTGACGGCAAAGGATACCTATATTGTGGGCCGCCAGCGTCAACTGAGCCTTGAAAGCGCGCCACAAGGCGACATAATGAGGAACCCGCCGAATTGGAAAGGTGATACGCCAAGACAGTGAGTTTTTGAGCCGCTGGTTCCGTTTGTAAAATGTGAGGAAAGCCAGCTCAAGATCCCGGTAGGCGAAAGGACCGGAAGGATAATCGGCCGACGGGGAGGCACGATCCTTCTGCTCAGCCATGAAAGTGCAGTCCTTATTGAGCCAAACCTAGAGCAATGAGCGCATCATGCAAGGAGTTATACGCTTTCGCAAGCTCCAGCGGATCGACTTTTTTTGATAGGTCGAACGCCGGATGGAGCTTCGGTGGGGCGATCGGGCCACGACCGAGGAACCCAATTCCGGTAGAGGAAAGTGTCAGGAGCGGTCGATTGGCGGAGCGGTACGCGATCGCAAGGCTCTGCCGCGCGCCACCCAAATTGGTGCCCGTTAGCAGCCAGGCGTGGGGCGCATTGCCGATCTGTATACCCGCTTCAGCCGAACCGGTGGGATCAGCGTGTTCGTCGTGCAGGACCAAGCTGTAGGGTGGCGTTGCAGCCGGCAGACTTCCCCCAAGCTCAGTGGCGTACTTATTTCTAAGGCCCGGCCCTTCCGCTCCCGGCAGGCGGTGATTGATGTCGATCCCCGCGACGCTCCAATCGTACACACCAATTCCGGTGCTAAAGTTGGACCGAGCATCGAACGGAATATAAGGACTGCCTCCTCCTCCTCCGACACGGAGCGCATATTCCGCTGCAGGGCCGGCGGATGGCAGGGTGCCATTGGACGTGCTTTGATCACCGGAGAATCCCGACAATGCAAGCATGGCGGTGATCGGATAGGTACGTGCATTGAGTGGAATGCCGGCGTCAGCCAACTCGTCTTTTAGCATCGGCGTCGCGACCAGCGACTGACCATAGGAGCCCATATGGTTGGATGAAAGCGCCGCCACGCCGTTGCTCATGTTCATAATCCGGCCAGAATAGACGATTTCTAACTCCGGCGATTTGGATGCATCAGGAGCATATGGTGTGGATAGATGAAAGTCCGAAACCCAGTAGTGTTGTCCAGGCGGATGGACGCCGTGATTGTTGGATCGAACGTAGGCGTAATACGATGAGAATTCGTTGTGACCATGCGTCGGCGTGGCCTCGTTATAGATGTCAACCGTGCTCTGAACACCGATTGCCGTACCGCTAGAAGCCTGACGTCGTCCATAGGTAATTTGCACGTTTAGCGGCGATGGGAGTTTGCTGTAAGCATCCCATAACCGTATATTTTCGTAATCCTGGCCAATAATTACCTCGTCTTTTGATGACACGATCAGTGGATGTCTGCGTGATATACTATCATAAAGAAAAAAATCCGTATCACTTATACCTGAATATTGACCAAGAACCCAATTTCCGAATTTAATATCAGAACGTGGAAAGTCCTTTCCGGAGGGGAGCAGGTCAATGTGGGTACCTTCCACCTTATTGTATTGAATGACGGACGATACCTTTCCACCTGGCAGAGCTTCTGCGTACGGATGCGAGGCAATCACCAGAAGCCCCGTGCATAGGCTTATGAAGAGAGCGGCGTGAGATCGCTGCGTGAACAGCCGAAGCGACCGCAGGAGGCGAAGGCGTAGCAACATGGCAAATCCCCCAGCAAACTGTGCGAATAGAACCGAGCGGTTAATATGCCGTGCAATCATCAACCCTTTCAACTCGTTGGCTGGTTGTCGTCGATGGCATGAGCGCAAAGAACGTGGATCGCCCCTGTGAGTGTTGGCCAAAAAGTTTTTTGCAAGACCATTTCCCACAGACATGGAGTTTTCAGATCATAAGTCAGAATGGTGCGTATCCAAGGAAGATAGTACGTCTTGATCGACAAAAACGATTACGTCTTGTCGAGATTGAGGCGGAAGGGTTTGATGGTGTCCTTGCCTTTCGTGGGCAAGGTCGGAAACGCAAAAGGGATTGTGAGATGAGATTTTGTATCGTCGGCGCCGGCTTCAGCGGGGCAGTTGTGGCTCGCCACCTGGCATCGAAAGGGCACGACGTACTGGTTGTCGATGAACGTGCGTGTTTGGGCGGGAATTGTAGTACAGTCCGGGATGCAAGCACCGGCATTATGATTCATCGCTACGGACCGCATATCTTCCATACTGCGCACGAGCACGTATGGAACTATATCCAGACTTTTGGACGTTTCCGCCCTTACGTCAACCGCGTCAAGGCGATCTCTAACGGGCGAGTTTACACTCTTCCGGTCAACCTGCTGACCATCAATCAGTTCTTTGGCAAGACGATGGGGCCGCTCGAAGCACGCCGCTTCATCGCGGAGAGAGCGGATCGCACCATCACGCAGCCCGCGAACTTCGAAGAGCAGGCTTTATCCATGATCGGGAGAGATCTCTACCAAGCGTTCTTCCGGGGCTACACACGTAAACAATGGGGGCTAGACCCAAGGCAGTTACCGGCGTCGATCCTCAAACGCCTACCGGTGCGCTTCAACTACGACGACAATTATTTTAGTCATCCCTATCAAGGGATACCCGAAGACGGTTATACAGCATTAATAGAGAATATCCTCGACATTCCGAAGCTGACGGTACAATTGAATGTCCGTTTTGAAGAACTCAACGCTGATCGTGATTTCGACCACATCTTCTATACGGGACCTATTGATCGTTATTTTGGTTTCGCGCATGGGCGCCTAGGCTATCGTACGCTCGACTTCGAACGGTTCGATGATGAAGGTGATCATCAGGGGACAGCTGTGATCAACTATTGCGATGAGGATGTGCCCTATACCCGTATCTCCGAACATAAGCATTTCGCACCGTGGGAAGCCGATTCGTTCAAAAAGACGGTTTGCTTTCGCGAGTACAGTCGTCTCTCTGCGCCGGGGGATACCCCTTATTACCCAATCCGTCTCGCCACAGAGACGCGGATGCTGAAGGACTACGTCGCTTTGGCTCGGCAGACGACAGGCGTGTCTTTTCTGGGGCGTCTGGGTACATACCGTTACCTGGATATGGATGTTACAATCGCTGAGGCACTGGTTGCTTGCAACAGGATCGACGAACTCCTGGCTGAAGATGCCCCGCTCCCGGCCTTTTTCGTGGACCTAGACTGAGCGGCCGGCGTTGTTGCAAAAAAACGGTTGAGTGGACGCGCCATGGCCTATGAGGCTTGTCTAAGCTGGACTTTGGCGGTTTACGCTGCGTAGCAGGCATTGTTGAGCAAGGCATCGAAGAGATTGCTCGGTATTTTCCTGGCGTCGGTTGTTGACGGCGACCGTTGAAAATACGGGCCGGCCCAAAGTTCTCTTCGAACCGCGGCGATGGCAT
>NZ_SLZN01000055.1 GCF_004346035.1 Acidomonas methanolica
GTCGTCGTGGCGCTTCCGTGGTGAACCTGGCCCATAGCGCTTCCTTCCATTCCAGCGAGAAGAATGCACCATCAAACCACGGGACTAAACATCTAATCAGGAAAACTATCGTCAGAATTCAATCTCTGTGTACAGTTCTGAATCAAAGTCCTCTCATGCTCGATAATCGTAGAAAATTTTAGTTCCATAGAACGATGCATCCGCGCCATTCGAGCAAATAGCGGCAGTTTAAAACGGTGATTCCAGAGTGTATCGTAAGCATCGGCGTTGTTTCGATGGCGATGTTCAGTCTCAATATGAGAGCCTACGGTTTCTGAGTAGTGATCCTTTAACTCAGTCATTTCTGCATGATTGCACTGACCAGCAGAAACAGCAGCATTCTGTCGTTCCAGTCGTTCGGTAAGTTCTTGAAGATCAGCCGTGATAAAATCGAAATAACCTCTTTTTTCGAGAGCAGGGAGCATCACCGAAGAAATGCGCGAAGCCGTTTCCCAGTCCAGGAACTGAATTACATTTAATGCTTCACTAAAACTGCAAGGGGGACACGATAGGCGGTATTCAGGAGCGATTGTAATATTTGGATACAAACTATAGACAAGACTGTAAACTTCCTGAGATGCTTCCAACTCACGAGCCATGTTGGTCTTGGTATATGCATGGTCACGGTCAAGCCACTCATCAGCTTCCTTCTGATCTCCCTCCGATAGTTCAAGCTTAACCAGGGGGCGAGGTGTCACTTTTTTTAAAACAGAATTACGCATTAGGTCATTTGGTGATACCTTGCTTGACGGCTTAGAAACCAGTGGAGCACCAATCTTTTCGTAGGCAGCGGCAATCACCTGAGAGCAAAACATTGCGGCTGGATCGGTCTTCCAGTTACCGGGAATTTTCGTCGCAATTGCGCCGACTGTCCCGTATTTCATATGTGAGAAAGACCGTGCTTCCGCGGCTGCGAGGCGGCCGATGTTGGGATCCGGGTGGCGCAAAATAGTCCAATCAGTTGGGTTGATGATAAAAAATCGTGGGTAGCTGATTATTCGGACACCCATGTCAACAGCTTCAATAAAATTAACAGTATCGAGCCACATCAAGGCGTGACTATAACGGCCTCTATCGAAAATTCTTATACCCTTGCTGATCAGACTATGCCCACGCTCCAAGATGACATCGCCAGGCTGAAGGCCTGTAGGATCAAATTTCCAAACTGATTGGGGCCTAACAATGGCCTTATTTGATATCCGCATTACAATTATCCTGCTCAATAGGGTTACCCGAGAATAAATTACCTCACTGTAACCCATAATATTTATCCTCAAAACGTCCTTTTGTGACGAAATTAATGCGATTGCTAGGTTAATTGTACATCCGCTATCAATCCTTAATTGTCTTATAATTGAATTATAAAAAGCAGTGACCCGAACCGAGTTCGTAAGAGGCAGTGAATGGTTATTTTCTTATATTTTTTTCAAAGCTGACAGGCAGCATTCCCCTCATTCTAGCCATTCAGTGTCCTCATGAATATCCGAGAAGACCAGGATCAAGATGCTCCGCCAGCGCCAGTCCTTCCTCGACCGATACGGGCCGATCCAGCTCGAACATGACTTCCGGCGCGATTTCGGCATAGTCGCCGATGCCGCCCGCGCGCAGGACGGGATGTGGCTGGGCGGTCTGATAGGTGCCGCCGCGCAGGAGTTCTTGCCTGATATGCACGAACACGACCTCCCCGATCGTGAGCCAGGTCGGCACCTCCTCGCCTGACGCCGCGCGGAGCTGGACGATCTGCGACAGGCGGCACTCGAACTGCACGGCGCTCGCGGCAACGCGCGGCGGCCGGACCGCGACGGACGCTGCCTTGGCCAGCTTCGCGACAGCGAACTCGTCGATCCCGGGCGCGAAGGGCGCCGATGTGATGTTCATGCGCTCGGCGAGCGGACGCGTGACGAGGTTCCAGACGAACTCCCCCGTCGCCTCGATGTTGCGCACCGTGTCCTTCCAGCCGATAGAAGCGAAGCCGATCAGCGGCGGCCTGTAGTTGAAGGCGTTGAAGAAGCTGTAGGGCGCGAGATTATCGATGCCGTCGGCGCCGGTGGTGGAGATCCAGCCGATCGGGCGCGGCCCGACGATGGTGTTAAAGGGATCGTGTGCGAGCCCGTGCCCTTCCTCCGGTCGATAAGTATGGAACAATGCCTCGGACATCGCGCGACGTCTCCTTGCGCCGCATGATATGACGTCAGCCATGAGGAATGAAGGGAGAATGTCCGGCTTGAACTTCCGACGTGTCGCGGCGATCGGCCTCGCCGCTTCCCTCTGCGCGTGCGGGTTTTCGCGAGCGTGGGCGGCGTCGCCATGGTGCCCGGTGCTGCCCTCCCAGGCGGCGGCGTTGCCGTCGGTTCTGCGCCACCTCGATTCCGCGCGGGACCGTCCGCCCGCGCCGTTGTCGCGCCTGCATACGGAAGGCACGCTGCCCCATCAGGGAATCTACGATGAGAGCATCGCCGCGAAACGCGACCTGCCCCTGATGCGGGATGCCGCCCTGGCCTGGCGCGCTGGTGCGGGAACGGTGTGGCTCGATTTCTCCCGCCGCTATCTCATGGCGTGGGTCGCCACCTACCGGCCGAGCCTTAATCCGATCGACGAGACCGGGTTCGACGCGCTGATCGACACCTACGCCATTATCGGCCCGTCCCTGCCGCCGGACAAGCGGGCGCGGGTGCGTGATTACCTCCACGCTTGGGTAGCGGGGTACATTGAGGCGATCGGACATCACAACACCCGGTCGACTTGGACCAACAACTGGCAGAGCCATCGGGTCAAGCTGGTGACGATGATGGCGGTCGCTCTGGATGATACATCGCTGTTCGATGCCGCCCGCACGCTGTTCCGCGCGCAAATCGCCGCCAATATCGCCCCGGACGGCGAGACGCTGGATTTCCGCGAGCGCGACGCGCTGCATTACGTCGTCTACGACCTCCAGCCGATGGTGCAGGCGGCGCTCGCCGCACGAACGCGCGGGGAGGACTGGTATCGCTGGATGGGTGATGACGGCGCTTCGCTTGCGAAAGCCATGGCTTGGCTTACGCCCTATGCATCGGGCGAGAAGACGCATGAGGAGTTCGTCCATTCGACCGTGCGCTTCGACGCCATCCGCGCTCAGGCGGGGCTGAAGGGCTATTCCGGCCCGTTCGATCCCCGTTCGGCGGGGGCGCTCTTTTGGCTGGTCTCGGAGCTTGACCCATCCCTGCGTCCGCTGGCCGAGCGCCTCATGCCGCGCCCGCCCTCTTTCGTGGCGCTGTGCGGGCAATAAACAGCACGAAAATATGCTATGCGGCGGGCATGGTGATCCCGATCCTTCCCGGACTGACCCTGGCCGAGTCCGAACTTGAGGTCAGTTATATCCTGGCCTCCGGCCCAGGCGGGCAGAACGGCAACAAGGTGGCGACGGTGGCACACCGGCGCTTCGACACCAATAGCTCGCCATCGCTGCCCGAGCGGGTGCGATCGAGCGGCTGGCCGGGCTGATCCGTGAGGCCGCGTACCGGCCCGCATTCCGTGTTGCCACCCGTCTTGGCCGCGCCACCCGTCAATGCCGGGCGAACAGTAAGGAACATCGCGCCGGGATCAGGCGTGGCCGCTCCGTGCATCCGGAGGACTGAGTCGAAACGACGATCAGTCTATGTGAGGCTCCCATCCCGGCGGTGCCATCTCGAACCCGGAGAAGGTGAAGCCGGGCACGACCATGCAGGCGACCAGCGCCCAGTCCGCCTTGGTCTCCGCCGCCTGCCACTCCCCCGGCGCGACCACGGCCTGCGGAAGCTCGCCGCCCGCGAGATCGGCGCCCAGATAGCGCGTCGTCATCGCTCCGCCCGACCAGGTAAGCAGGGACAGCCGCCCGCCGCCCTGGTGCAGCCAGATCTCGCTCGCGTCGATCCGGTGCCAGTGCGAGCGCTGGCCGTGCTCCAGAAGATAGAGGATCAGGGACGCGCGTCCACGCGGATCGCCATCCTGTGCAGGATCACGCCATGTCTCGCGGAACCACCCGCCCTCCGGATGCGGTGCGAGGCCGAGCCGATCGATGACATCCCGGGCCGTCGTCATGACGTGTCAGGCGCGTCTCTTGGTCGCGGACTTCGTCGTGGAGGGTTTTTTCTCCGTAGACGCTTTCTTCGCCGGTTGCTTCGGCAGGACGAGCGCGTCTTTCACACCTTTTCCGGCGGTGAACGCCAGCTTGCGCGACGCGGCGATCTCGATGCTTTCGCCGGTGGCGGGGTTGCGTCCCGTCCGAGCGGCGAGATCACGCACGGAGAACTTGCCGAAGCCGGTCAGCGAGACGTCCTCGCCCTTCTTCGCGGCAGCGACGATGGCGTCGATTACCGCGTCCAGAACCAGCTTCACCTCCGCCTTGGGACGATCAGTGGTTTCGGCGATCTGTTCGATCAGTTCGGATGTGTTCATGGTGGCCCTGAGGACTCCTGTCGCGTGAAGGGGAATGCTGCTCGTGGCGTGATGCCGACTATCGGAATTGCATGCCGAAAGCATGATGCCCAGTGGAACAAAGAAGAAAAATGGCTAATGGCTCCGCCCTCGCGCCGGCAAGGGTTCGCGTCAGCGGGCTGACGCCGCCCGATGGGGTTTCCCCGATCTTCCTGCGCTGCGCTCCGTGCAGATCTGGCGATTCCCCTCCCCATCGGCCGCCCTTGCCGTTGCTACCCCGCTGCTCGCCGCGAGGCAGAGGAACAGCGGGGGCTGTTCCTCGCGGAACAAAGGGGCAAAGACCATGACCGGCAACACCAACACGGCGACCGATTTCCGCAACACCATTCTTTGCGGTGACAGCATTTCTCTCATGCGGGCGATGCCGCGCAATGCGGTGGATTTTATCCTGACCGATCCGCCTTACCTTGTGAACTATCAGGGCAGGGACGGGCGGAAGGTTCGCAACGATGACAATGCGCGCTGGCTCCGGCCCGCCTTCAACCAGATGCATCGTGTCCTGAAATGGGGCGGGTTCGCCGTTTCGTTCTATGGCTGGAACCGCATCGACCTGTTTGCCGATGCCTGGAAGGCGGCGGGGTTCCGCATGGTCGGGCATATCGTCTTTCGCAAGTCCTATTCGTCCTCTTCCCGGTTTCTCCGGTACGAACACGAAAGCGCCTACCTGCTGGCCAAGGGGAATGTGACGCCGCCCGCAAAGCCCATCCCGGACGTGATCGACATGCCCTATTCAGGCAACAAACTGCACCCGACGCAAAAGCCGGTGGCGGCGTTGTTGCCTCTGGTGGACGCCTTCTGTCCGGTGGGCGGCCTTGTGTTGGACCCGTTCGCGGGTTCGGGTTCCTCTCTCGTGGCGGCGCAGCATCTTGGGCGCGACTGGCTGGGCATGGAACTGGACCAAGAGCACGCGACCACGGCAACCCGTCGGCTGGCCTGGCATGGAGCGGGGAAGGTGGCGGCGTAAGCCGCTCCTTTCCTCTGTCTCTCCCGCCCGGCCCGGAACCGCGCCGATCCTGGCGGATCGGCGGCGGAAACGCGCGGCCCACTGCCCGCTGCCCGCGCGTGCGGCGCTCGCCGGCAAGCCGGCTCGCAAGGTTCATTATCGCACGGTGCTGGACATTTACCCTTTACCCTCAGCAACCCCGCCGGGACAACGCGCCGCGTCCACGGCGCGAGCGGAAGGCGCCGACGGGCGGGCGCCTCGATCATGAACGTCCGGCGCGCTCCGCGCGCTGTCCCGATCGTGAAAACGATGTCGGGAAACATCCTTCTATTCAGTGGATATATTGGAATCGTCCCGGCATGTGTGTGTTGTTCCATTCCACGGAGAGGACGCGATCCATGCTGCTCGGTCTCGGAATTGTCCTTGGCGTCGCCGGTATCGGTTTTCTGTGCTGGCTGCTGTTTCTTTGCGCGGTCTATGCCGCTCCCCTGTTCGTGGCCGCGATGGTCTGCACCATGCTCTACGACCACGCCATGATGTCGGGCGCCCATGCCGTCCTTGCTGGCATCGCCGCCGGGATCACGGTGCTCGCGCTGGGACAGGCAATCCTCGCATCCACGCGCGATTGCGTTCTGCGGGTTATTGTGTCCGCGCTGTTCGCCCTGCCGGCCGCGCTGGCGGGATTTGGTATGACACTGGGGCTCAGCCGGCTGGGCGATATGGGTGCCATTCCGACATATATCTTCGCGACATTCGGGGCGCTGTGCGTCGGCGGAGCAGCGTGGACGCGGCTGTGCGCCATCCAGCCCACCTGAAAGCCTGATTTTCCGGCAGGCAAGTGTAGGGGCGGGGCGGTCAGTCCCCGTTGCGCGAGCAAGGGCGGCTCCATGGGATGAGTGCGTGTGCCGTCTTCATCGAAAGGGCATGGACGGATGGATCGGGGGCCGGACCGTCCAGCTTCACGCTGAGATACACCTGTTCATACGGTGCAACGCAGGATCGGTGCGGCCTCTTGCTGTTTTCCTGTCCGGATGTGGGGATGACCAATTGCCACAGGCCCGCTGTTCGATACGTGGACTGGTAACGGCCCCGGATTGTTCCACCACGCAGGGAGACGTCCCCATCAGACCCACGCCCCAGTCATGAAACACGACGGACTGGCCTGTCTCCATACAAGGCTGACGGTGCCGCACATCATGGCCTCAGATAATGGCCGATCTGCCCGAAGACCGGCTTCGCCTCGCCCGGCTATGGCGCAACGGCGGCCCGCAACTTTCTTCCCCTGCCGGCTGCGCCGTCATTCCGCGCGGAACAAGAAAGTTCCGTGCCGCCGTCCTTCGCGTTGCTTCGGCCTGCAAGCAGGTGCGCCGCCGGTCGTCTCCGGGCTGACGATGGCCATCGAGGCCACGGTGGTCGCGGCCCGATACAAGCCAGGAGACAGGACAATGATCATCGGTTCATTCAAGAAGGTCGGCGAGGGGTACGAGGGCGAAATCGTTACCCTGACACAGAAAATCCGGGGCGTCCGCTTCGTGCCCGAAGCCAACCGGGCCAGCGACAATGTTCCCAACTTCCGGGTCCAGATCGGAAAACTGGAGGCAGGCGCCGTCTGGATCAAGCACACCACCGACTGGCGGGAATATCTCAGCGTGAAGCTGGACGATCCGACCCTTCCCGGTCCGATCTTCGCCAGCCTGTTCGAGGAAGAGGGCGGCACTTACAATCTGGTCTGGAGCCGCCAGCGTCCGCGCAACGGGGACTGACCGCCCCGGCCCCTCCGGTTCGCCGGAGGGGCTTTCTTCTTCGCCAGCTCGGGTTGCCAGCGGTCGCATCGGACCAGCGTATGGATGCCGGATCACAGGTGGGTTACGGTGAGGGCCGTTCCGATACCAGAATGGTGTCCAACTCGCGCCACCGGGCGGCACGCGGATGGCGGATTTTACCTTTCCGGCTTCAAAGCGCACGCGATGTCGGTCTTCGGCTCGGTGGGGGGCGGGTCCGTCGTCGCGCCATGTGGCGCCAACGCGGTCTCTGTGCGGACCGGTTTCGCTCATGTCATTTCCGGACCATCAGGGGGAGATTCCGCATGATCGATGGTGCGTGGGACTGGCGGGATGAAGAAGCGGCCTCATGTCTGCGCCGCGCCGAGGGCGTGGTGCTCGCCCAGGAGTTTCTGCGCTCCAATCCGGTCTACCGGACCGGCCATGTGGCCCTGCTGCATACGCACTTTCCCACGGCCGCCGCCCGCGAGGCGGCGCTGGCCAGCTTCGGCTGGCCATGGGGGTTGAGTTTTCCCGTTCGATCCCGCCCATAGCTGGTGGCAGGAGCCCGCCTTCTGGCGGGGGGAACTGCTCGGGGGCACCGTTCTTGTCAGTGCGATGCCGGATACATATGCCGACAGCCACGGTGCGCCGGACATCGCGGCCAGGGTCGCCTCGCGCACGCTCGCGGCGCTGACGCTGCCGGACGGCGCCCGGCGCATCGTCACCGATACGCTCGGCAGCCAGCAGCTCCACTTCCTGCCCACCCCATCGGGCAGGCATGACGCCTATCTTCTGCCCCACGCGGGATTCGAACGGCATCTCGGCGCGCTGCTGCGTTTTCTCGATCTGCCAGCCCGTGGCCGGTTGGCGCCGCGACATCATCTTACCCATCAGACCCCATTGCATCAGGAACGTCTGGTCCTGATGCTGCGGGTCAATCGGGCACGGGAGAAAGGCGCATCCCGGCGGGAGATGGGCGCGGTGCTGTTCCGCCGCCGTCCGCGCGCCCGGTCCGCGCTCGAATGGTCGGGCAGCGAACTCCGCGCCACGCTCTACCGGCTCAACCAGGACGCGCTGGCCATGGTCGCGGGCGGCTATCTCGATCTCCTGGGACATGGCCTCTCCGGAAAGATGGATATCCCGGAAGCATAGATCGCACGGCCGGTATTTCGCCATGGACGATTTCCGGCCCCGTTTCGGGGTCGTTTTTCGTCCTGCCCCCCAGGGCCGGCGCTACGTCAGTTTTCGTCCTGCCACGCCGCGATGCGCTCCGCATCGTCCGGCTACGACAGGAGATGCTTATGCAGACCGCACAGGCGACAGTCGACAGACGACCCGAGAAACGATTCGTGATGACGCCCGAGGCGGCCCGGCTGGTCGGGCTGTCGCCCCGCACACTGGAGACGTTCCGCTGCCGGGGCAGCGGTCCCGTCTTCCGCAAGATCGGCGGACGCGTGCTCTACGCGACCGACGACCTCCAGGCCTGGCTGGACCGGGCCGCCTGCCGCTCGACGTCGGAGGACCGCTACGAGGCCGCCCTGGCCGCAAGCCGCGCGTGGAGGGCACGGTCATGACCGGTATGACGCCCCCCGTCAGTGCCGGATCGGTGCCCGGAAACTGGCGCGAGCCCGACCGCCGCTTCGTGATCAGCGGTCCCGCCCGTCCTCGCGATCTGCGCGATCTCATGGGGATGCCATTCTTCGCTCTGGGGCGGCGGCCCGATAGCGAACCGCTGCACTACCGCACGCGCCAGAGCCACATCGCCATCACTCCGGGTGTGCCCGGTATGGCGACGATCCGGGACGCGGACATCCTGCTCTGGCTGGGCGGGCAGATCGTCGACGCCCTCAATCATGGCCTCTGGGTCTCGCGCCATGTGCGTTTCACGCCATGGCGGCTGTTCGCGGATCTGGGCTGGGGCGATGGCGCTCACCAGTATCACCGCCTCACTGGTGTGCTCGCCCGGCTGGCCACGACCCGGGTCGCGACCAGCCTGCGCAACGGTCCTGACTGGCACGAGAAATCGTAACCGGCCGCTCAGGGCCGCCTTATGATTGGATTGGATGATTGGTAATCTCCTGTCGTTAACGACGTTGTTATTGACGTCGTTTGGGAGGTG
>NZ_SLZN01000056.1 GCF_004346035.1 Acidomonas methanolica
TCGTCTGCACGAACTGTTGCCGTGGAATTGGCAGCCTATGGCAACACTTCACAAACAGGCAGCTTGATCAAGGGCGGTCTCAAGCGGCCGGTTACCCTAGTTGAGCCAGTTCCTCCGGCGTCAGATAACGCTCGCGCTTCACTTCCTTGTAGCGTTTGACCTTCCAGCAGGGATTGATCCCGTCCGAACGCACGCCCCAGGTATCGGCCAGAGTGAACATGATCGACAGCACGCCCAGCACCCGGTTGGCCTGATAGGGTGTCTCTTTCAATCCCTGGTGCAGTTCGACGACATCGGCGCGGGTGACGTCGATAACCTTGAGCGTTCCCAGCTTCGGCGTGATGAACAGGTCCACGCAGCGGCGATACTCATACTGTGTCGAGGGCTTGCAGTGCGAGGCGACGTGTTCCTCGAGGAATCGCTTGCCAAACTCCTTCATGGTCGCGGCAGCGCGCAGGCGGTCACGCTGCGCGCCGGGATCGCTGCCCAGCCGGACATCAGACAGATGTTTCATCGCCTCGGTACGAGCCTGATCTGGTGTGATCGGACCATGTGGCCCGATATTCACACGGCGGATGCGCCCGCCCGCGCGGAACTGGGCGAGGTAGATTTTCCGGCCCGAGGGATGGACTCTCAGACCGAAGCCTCGAAGTTCGTCGTCCCAGAGGAAATACTCCTTGCCGGTTTTGGCGGCGGCCTCGACGGAACGTTTCGTGATCTTGACCATGGGGAACCCTCCCTTGGTTGGAATCACTGGAATCAAATAGGAATCATTTGGGGGAGAAATGGGGCGATTCCAGCCGTAGGGGAGTGTACCATGCTCCGAGTAAAAACGTAAGGAAAACCGCCATTTATCGTAGAAAAACTGGCTGCGCGCGGCAAAAGTGTAAGTATTCGACTGGAACTCATAACCTGAAGGTCATAGGTTCAAATCCTACCCCCGCAATACCCGATACCGACACTCCCGAGGCCCTGGCTCCGGGAGTGTTCGTGTTTTTGGCCCCCTGATCGCGTGACGCGGCGAAGTCGAGCAGGTTTCCGAGTTCGCCATGGAGGGTGGCGTGCATCTCGCCCCGGCCCTTGCCGGGATGAAGCACGATCCGCTCGATCAGGGCGCGGATGGCCTCGGACGCTTCCTGCCGGTCCTCGGGATGGTTCAGCGTCTCGGCCAGTCGTTCGACCTTGTGCTTGAAGATGCCCGCGACATTGGGATGGATATCCGGCACGTCCTGGGGCTGGGCAGCGAGCAGGGCGATCAGTTCATCCTCGCGGGCTTCCATCTCGCGCATGCGCTCGACCATGCCGCGCGTGTAGCCGCCATCCTCGATCACCTGGAGCATCTGTTTCAGCCCCTTGCGCAATTTGGTGAGTTCTGTCTGCCATCCCGCCGTGCTGGCGCGGCGCTCATGATTGGCGCGGTTCGTTTCCTCGACATAGGCGCGCATGGCTTCCGCCGCCGCTTCCGGCGTCATCAGCCGGTCCTTGAGACCGGACAACACCCGGTCTTCCAGTGCTGGACGGCGGATGGTGGTTTTGTTGGTGCAGGAGCGATTATCCATATGGGTGGAGCAGGCGAAGCGGTCGCCGCCCCGGATCGAGCAGGGACCGGCGCAGACGCCACAGAACACAAGGCCGGAGAGCAGGGATTTCGGGCGGCGCTGCCCGTTCAGCTTGTTGAGGGAGGCGCGGATACCCGCGCTGATGTTGACACTCTTCTCGGCGATGAGCGCCTGACGGTCGCGCACGGCCTGCCAGAGATTGTCGTCCATGATCCGCAGTTCGGGCACTTCGGTGATGATCCATTCCGATTGCGGGTTCAGCCGCGAGACGCGCTTGCCGGTTTGCGGGTCTTTCAGATAGCGCAGCCGGTTCCAGACGAGGCGTCCGACATAAAGCTCATTGTTCACAATACCGGTGCCACGCAGGGCGTTGCCGCGAAGGGTGGTGTTGTTCCACTTGCCACCTGTGGGACTGGCGATGCCTTCCTCGTTCAGGCGGCTGGCGATGGAAAGCGCGCTTCGGCCCGACGCAAACTCATGGAAGATGCGGCGGACGATCTCCGCCTGCGCGTCGTCGATCTCGCGGTCACCCCGGATCAGTTCGCCCCGTGCGTCCATCTGATGCACGACACTATAGCCGTAGCAGATACCGCCGCCGGACTTGCCGGCCTCGACCCGGCCGCGCAGGCCGCGATGGGTCTTCATGGCGAGGTCTTTGAGAAACAGGGCGTTCATGGTGCCTTTGAGGCCGACATGCAGTTCGGAGATTTCGCCTTCGGCCAGGGTTACGATCTGCACCCCGGCGAATTGTAGCCGCTTGAAGAGAGTAGCGACGTCGGCCTGGTCGCGGGAGACGCGGTCCAGCGCCTCGGCCAGCACGATGTCGAACTGCCCAGCCTGGGCATCGCGCAGCAGAGTCTGGATGCCGGGGCGCAGGATCATGCTGGCCCCGGAGATCGCCGCGTCACGGTAATACTCCACGACCTGCCAGCCCTCGCGCTTGGCGCGCTCCTCACAAAGACGGAACTGGTCCTCGATTGAGGCCGCCCGCTGGTTGTCCGAGGAATAGCGGGCATAGAGCGCGACACGGGTCATGACGGACTCCTGATGAAAGAAGGAATGGCGGCTGATTATTCCTGACGGCAAAGAGAAATAGAAATCATTTTATATCGGTCACGGCAGTCGAAACTGGCCCAATCAATGCGTGGGAGCGTTTCAAAAACCAACGAACAGGACATCCAGCGCGCGCGTGATGGAGTCATGATGGGTATCGATGGAACAGATGGGCTTACGGAGTTCTGAAACTGGAATGCTGGCCAATGCCTGCGTCAGAAAAACGTGTGGCACGTCCTGAATTTCGATGATGGGATTCAACTCGCTGATCGGCGGCGGCGCATCAGAGGCCGGGATCAGTGGAACGACCATTCGGGTTGCCAGCTTGGACAGGAGTTCCGCCTGAACATCGACCACGTACCCTGCGCGACGCTTGCCCGGCATGGGATAGACATCGAGACGCGCCATCAGAACGCCCGATACTCGGCCAGCGGCAGGCCGTGCGTCTCGACATGCTCGTTCCAGGACTGGATCGCGTCACTGTTCTCGGAAAGCCAGTTTTCGCGCCTGCGGGCGGCGAGCGCTGTAGCGAGACCTTGCTCGCATGCCTGGGAAATGTTGAGACCAAGGGCTCGCGCTTCGGTGAGCAGATGAACCGGCAATGTGACGTTCGTGGCACGGCGGGTATCGATTGAAGGTGGCATCGGACGGCTCCCTTTGATGGGTACATTATGCGCATAAGAAATGCGCATTTCAAGTGAGCGATATATACTCTTATTGTGTAATTCCGAGATCGGCGCGCATGGCCGTCTTCATGTCATGGTCGGCTCGCCGACGTCCCGTCCGGTCATCGTTCGTTTCGACAATCCGCCTGATCGCGTCCCGCACCTGGTGCGGCGCGACTAGCTCACATCGCATCTGCCAGTAAGCGAATTGCTTCGATGTTTCATCGGTCCCCTCGACGGCGGCTCGATGATAAGCCTCAAGCAATCCGACATATGCCGTTTGTTTCTCCTGAAACGCCCGTTCCTTCTCTTTAGAACGTTGGGTCAGCCATGACTGGATCAGGGCGGTGATAATTGAGCCGAGACCGAAGGCCGTCAGGAGGGGAATAAGCTGTGTCATCTAATCCCTTTGGTTATTGGGTCCGTCCTGCACTGGTGCATCGGGAGGAAAGTTGTCGTTAGCAATATTGTATAGTCGTCGCTCAAATTCCTCACGAGCAATCTGTCGCCCCAGTAGGCGCGCCAGAATGAGGATCAATGCGTCCGTTCGAGCTTTCATGGCCGGATCGGGATGGGCGGACTGGACAGTGTCCGTGGGTTTGTTATCGTTGGCCGGAAATTTCGGTCCGGCGTTCGATATGCGGTTTTCGTCCGTCATTGTGCTGCCCTTTCCGTCTGGAGAGGACGGCAGCATCACGCGCTGAAAAATGCCGCGCAACCGAAAAAACCAAGCCATTCCAATGGATTGTCGGCGTGTATCAGTTGCTGCGTACTGGGGCGTAGCCAGGCGTACATGTGGCGGTGTTTTGCCCGCAGATTGAACAATCACAAGTTGGTGAATTGTTGGTTTGTCGATGCGACTCGCTGATTGGGTGACGACGGTGCCTTCAGTGTTCTTGCTGGACGTTTGGTTTGATTTTTGCTTTTCCGGAGAGTGGATATGCAGGCGTGTCTTCTTACCTTGAAGCGAGGGCATGTGCGGGACAGGGTCACCGTGTTTGTGCTAATTTACACACTTCAACAATGACCTGGGAATGGCCAGCATGCGTCATTTTATACAAGGCATTTTTATTCTGTTGTCTGTTTTCTTTATATGGCCAACAAACGGAATGGCTGACGACTGGTCCAGTCAAATCGTAGAGCATGACGTTGATCCAAGTGATACTGACTCTGGCATTGTCAAAAGCGACGCACGAAATGTCGCAGGATATATGAAGAATGCCAGTGAAGATGGTCGCCTTCTTGTATTTTTTGGAGGTGCCCAATCCTTTCGTCAGACACCCAATATTCCTTTTATTGCCGATGCCCTGGAACATCACTATCGCGTTATTATGATTGATTATGTCTATAATCCACCAGGGACACTGCTGTGTGATCAATCGAATGATCCATGTTTTTCAGACTATCGCAAAGCCAAGATTTTCGGTGGGGCTCCTATGAAAGGATTAAATGTTTCCACACCGGAGGGGCTGGTAGCCCGCACGGCTTCAATGTTGCGGTATCTTCATCGTAAGTGGCCAGCAGAGCATTGGGATCAATATCTCGATCAGGGACAGCCTCGGTGGGTGAATATTGCTGTCTCAGGGTTCTCTCAAGGTGCTGGCCTGGCTGCTTTTTTTGCGAAAACAACAACTGTCGCGCGAGTAATCCTTCTTTCCAGTCCCTGGGACCACTATCAAGCGACCAATAGTGTTGCTTCGTGGCTTTCTTCGCCTTCAGCTACGCCCGCTGACCGCTGGTGGGGGATGTACTCGGCTCGCGAAGCGAACGCGCAATGGATGCAGAAGACCTACGCCGCTCTCGGTATCTCCCCTGATCATATTCGATTGGTTACTGACGCAGCACAATGTAAGCCTGGATCAGGTCTTTATCTGCCCAACCACTGGGCTGTTGCTGAACTTGGCTGTACGCCGAGAACCCCCAATGGTTCATTCATGGAGAAGCCCTTGTGGGATCTGATGTTGGGGGATGGACGTGGTCGAGACGAGGACTCTGCGCCATGAATACATATACAAGCGGGATACTGGCTGTCATCCTTGGGGTTGTGCCTGTTTCCAGCCTGAATGCCCGAGAATTTTTAAGCTACGAACCGTCGACAGTCAGCGTTCACGGTTCGATACAGCGCGTTCCCTGTATTGCCTCTGAAGGGCAGCGTATGGCTCCTGAATGTAAAGTCCTGCGACTTGAGATCAATAGTCCGGTCGATATCGGCGGTGGCAGCCAAATCGATACGCCTGTCACCAACCAGAAATATTTTGACATTGTTCTTGTGCAAAAATCTATGGTTGCTGGTTCTACTGGTCCGGAAGCGAGGGTAGCGTTGTCAGATCTCGTCGGTAAGCCAGTTACTGCGGTCGGGTCACTAACATATGCCCCGACAAGGGGAACTACGAAAGTTCGGTTTGTTGTAAAATATATTGAATAAATCATAGATAAACAAAGGGCCGAATAAATTATTTAGAAATGAATATATTTGTATAATTGCCTTTATTTTTATATTAATATCTAGATCATAAGGGTAGATACTAACAACAGACCTTCAGCTTTTTTGGCTTTCATGTCATGTTGTTGCTGTCGAAAGCCCTTGTCATTTTCGATCATGCTTTGCCTGTCGAGTCAGGCTCCGTAGAACACCATCCCGCCGGATCAGCCCGTGAAACAGAGCCGCGCCGATCTGGGCACAGGACTGGCTTGGCATCAGTATGGTGACCGATTGGGCTGCTCACTGATCGAGAAGCAGAGAGGAGGCAGTCGTCTCATATAGCACGTATAGCGCTTTTCTGTGAATGTTCGAAAGCGGGCATCGAAATTCCGACCGGCTATAGTATCTGGGTGTCGGCTCACGGGAAATCAGCTAATGCAACACTTCGCACTCTACCAAAGAGTAGCAGACCTACAATGAATATCACCACGATAACTGCGCCCAACCACAAGGTTCCGCCTATGCCAAAGATTAAGGCCATCGGACCTGCCAAGACATACCCTAAGGGCATCAGGCAAAAGGAACCCAAGGCGTCATACGCGGACACGCGGGAAAGCATCTCTGGCGGGACCGCGCGCTGGAGCGTGCTCTCCCAGACGACGTTAACATTTGCCATCTCAATCCCACCGAGGAAAAAGCAAAGCCCTTGCGCCCAGAACGGCCACGAACCGGCCAGGCATGCTGGGGTCAACGGATAGATCAGGAGCCACAACAGGACTGCACGGATGGGCTGTTTCGGCCGCAGACGCAAAGCCATCAAGGCGCCAATCATCGCACCAATCCCCATCGCGGAAAGAAGAAAGCCCCAATATGGGGCACCATGCACTTGGCGAGAAAAAATCGACGCACCAAGGATTTCCGTGGGGGCCCATGATAGCGTCTGCATCACAGCAAACAGGCAAACCATCATCCAGAGCCAGGGCCTGCCGGCGAATGCTGTCCACCCTTCACGCAGAGCAGTCAGCATGCCCGGTTCGCTGTCTTCAGCCGACAATCCTTTTTGGGGCGTCAGTGCCAACAACAAGCTCGCACTGGCCAGATAGCTGAGCGCATCCAGCGCAACCGCCCACCCCGCGCCGACACTAGCAACAAGTAACCCTCCGATGGCCGGCCCCAAGAGCCCTGCAAAAGAGATTGCCATCATAATCAGGGAGTTGGCGCTCGGTAGCAACGCGGAGGGCACGATCTGGGTCAGCAGTCGATTCCGACCGGGCGCGTCCAATGCATTACCGAGCCCGAGGAGTGCAGAAAGCGGAACAACTGCAATATATGATAGGAAAGGCTGAAACAACAATGCGGCAAGCGCCGTCTGCGTCAATGTCCGCGTTAGGTCGGCAGCTACCATGATACGACGAGGTGGATACCGATCGGCAAGAACGCCCCCAAACAGCAGTAGCAACGCCATTGGAAGAACCTCGGCTGAGAGCACCGCACTCACGCCCACAGTCCCGGCTCCTTTGGCAAACAGGGCGAAAGACAATGCTACCGGGACCAGAGCGCTTCCCATATTGGATAGGAATGTAGCGGTGAGGAATACTGCGAAATTACTGTTGCCAAGAACGCCGAGGTTTTCTGGATAATTACGGATTGGTATCATCTTGTAAGTAGAATGTACCAGAGAGTAAGGGTCAAGACGGCTCTTAGTTTGGACTCAAGAAAGTTGGCGGGTGTTGATCGTGCCGATTCCGCTGGATGGCAAGCCGCGTGATGCATCTGGTGTGGTCAGTGCACTTCCCCGCCGTTCCAGACGTCCGCGTGGCTTCACGCCAAGAACGACAGGAGCACCGGACTGGTAGGTAGGAACGACATCAGTCGCAATCATTCTTGCGGCTCTATTCCTACTGTCCGGGGAGTGGACCATAGAAAAGGAGTGAACGCGATGACCGACAATCCCTCCGCGCTGATCACGACGGTCGAACTGACGTGGATCGAGAAGCGGGTGGAACGCTGGCTGCGCTTCGGCCGCCCGGTCGCGGACACGATTCTGGACCGTCAGCGGCGTGTGCTGAGCTTCGCCCCTGGCAGCGTATTCGTCTTCATTCGCTGGTCCGCCAACGCGTATGGCACGGTTGAATCGCACATCGACATCGTGCGCACGGTCGGCTCCGGCGAAGACTACCAGACCGTCTCCTGCGTGCAGCCCGGCGGCGAGGTGTTGCTGCATCAGAGTTCATGGCCGCGCGTCCAGCGTGTGCTCGAAGTGATCGACGCGGTCGAGGCGCAGGACATCGACCCGATAGAGGTCAGTCCTGATTACTGGCGGCATGTGCATCATCGGCTGGAGGCGCGGCAACAGCCCGACGCCTACACCAAAGCGCGGCATCGGGCATGGCTGCGTCGTCGCGCGTTGCAATGAGCGTGCTGTCCATGGTCGGCCTACCGACGTTTGCCCGTTTCTTTTCCTTCCCTTTCCGGCCAACTTTTCCATCCATTTATCGCGTCCATTTTGTGCCGGGACAACGCGCTGCTTCGCGCCGCGAGCGGAAGGCGTCGGCTGTGCCGCCGCATCTATTTTGGGTCGCCTTTGGCGCTCCTTCGAACACCCTTTCGACGAACGATCCGGTGTTCAGTGACACGAGTTTTCCCGCATCCGGAACACCATCCGCATGCGGTGGACGGGCGGCCCGGATGCACGACGAACGCGGGCTGACCGATTGGTCATCGTCGCCGGAAGTGTCGCCAGTTTGACGGTCCCCAGTCATGTGCGGAAGTCGTTTTCGATCAGGTCAGGCGCATGGT
>NZ_SLZN01000057.1 GCF_004346035.1 Acidomonas methanolica
CACCTCCCAAACGACGTCAATAACGACGTCGTTAACAACAGGAGATTACCAATCATCCAATCCACTCATAAGGCGGCCCTGAGCGGCCGGTTACCAACTAGGCAAGGTGCTCCGCGAGGCAGACGGCGAGCCGGAAGCCGCGACCTGCATCCGGCTACTGTTGCTAACCGGATGCCGCCTTGGGGAAATCCAGACCCTGAAATGGGACTATGTGGATGTCCGCGCCAGTGTCCTGCGACTACCGGATTCCAAGACCGGAGCCAAGGTCGTGCCCATCGGTAAGGCGGCGCTGGACGTTCTGGCGGACATTCCCCGGATCGACGGCAATCCCTATGTCATCACCGGGAAGGTGGGCGGGCAGTATCTGACCGACATCCAGAAACCGTGGCGACGGATACGCGCGCGGGCCGGACTGGATACGCTACGCATCCACGATCTGCGCCATTCCTTCGCATCGGACGCGCTCCAGCTTGGCGCGGACCTGACCATGATCGGGCGGTTATTGGGCCATACGCAGGTGCAGACCACCGCGCGGTATGCCCATCTCAAGACCGATCCCATTCGGGAAACCGCAAATAAGGTGGCAGATTTTATTTCAGCATCACTAATAAAATATCAAATTTCCATGTGAATAAATCATATCTCATCCAAGAATGGCTCATCTCCATCAACAATCATATCGTTGCCACCAAACATGGCTTGTCTATGCAAATGTATATTTATCCGTGCTGCTGCGGCTGTACTCGGACTGCGTATTGCTCCTGGCTCGCCATTTGCTGTCCATTTAATGGTGTAAGTTCCCCAAATATCTAAGTCGGCAGGCCATGACGAATCAGTGATAACTCTTTGTGCTATTTCTGAATATGTTTCTGTTGCATCTAACTCTTGATCTTGACGAAAGGATATCCAATCACCTGATTCTGGCAAATCAATACGCGGCACATTCTTCATCGGGCTCGGAGGGGACGGGGGACGTGTACTACCCCAATCTCCATAAATTAAAATGGCTGCATTATGTCTTCTTACCAAACTATTATAAACTATCCTTTCCTCGATTGATACTTTACCTCGATCTCCCAAGTTAGAGAATTTGTCTGGGAAACTGCTTCCCGAGATTACCAATTCAGTTTCCGGGCGATCTCTTGAGACGAACTCAACAATACCAGAGGCCCACATTTCTCTACCAATGATATCTCTAGACCATCCAAGGTCTACAAATATCGAGAAATCACTCAATTTTTTCAGTATTTTCTCAAGAATCGAAATGTAATTTTGAACAGAACCAAACTCAATTCTAACAACGACACCGCGATCAAGTGCTTCAATATGTTTAATTTGTTCGTCGAGATTTAGAAGAGTCCCACCGCTAATACGCAAGACTGGGATTGCGTATGGTATCTCAGAAACCAGCTTATAATAAGATGCGAACCCCTTTTGGGGGTCAAACAATTCTCTAAATTCTTGACATGCTTCCGCATCGGACTGCACATTTTTCTTCGATATGTCTAAATCGAGAGCAAAACGGCGCTTACCAATCGCAGAAGTAATTTTCTCCCAAGTTTTTTCTAACTTTTTTGCGTTTGGCCAAGGACGCGCGACAATAAGAGGAAAAATTCGATCTTTCGTTGATGCTGGAAGTTGAGAAAGAGCTTTCATTTCAGCCACGCGCGCATACAGCGTGGGGCAATAAGGAAAATTTTCCAGCATCACGAGCCCTCTAGGCTATTCCCAATCGAACTTTCATAGCAGGTACAGACACCCGAAATATAGCAGCTAATTTCTCAGCCATTTCTTCATTTCTTTTGCCGCCTAAACGCTTTATCTCTGCACTCACAGCCTTTTCTGGCATTACAAGATCTGCCGCCAATTTATTGGCCTCTGTCTCTTTCCTCGACGTAAGTTCCGATCGATACATAATACTATCCACCACCCCAGATCCTATGTCATGGCGGTGCAACAAATAATGCGCTATCTCATGTGCTACGGTAAACCGCTGCCGTTCAGAAACTTCAAATTTGTTTACTCGAATCTCAAAACCAGCCGGCGCATCCTCAGATGGTTGAATCAATCCTGATATTCTCGGAGCCAAGGGCGCTCGCACAACCTTCAAACCTAATGCATTTGCGAGTTCACCAATTTTTACGGGAAAAACAGCCGTAAAGCGTCTGACGATCGCAGCCTCATCTTCTCTAACACGATCATCAACCAATAAGCTCATAATCCCCAACCCTCACGACACCGAATTACCATTACCGTTCACGTCATCACCATCCACAGATTCAACTCCACGAAACATAAGTTCTTCTGTCTTTCTCTCAATAGTGCTAACAACTATACTATCCAAACGACCACCTTTTTTAAATCCGTTCAGCAAGAAGTCTTCAGTTTTATCGTGGACTTTTTTCTCAATAGATGTCCAACCAACAAATCCTATCACAGCAAGGAAGATCGCTAAAACGGTCATTAATAGCGATATAGCCGTGAGGAGGATAGATATAAAATCGGCATATGAGAGATTATAATCGTTATTGCCGAAATGACGAGTTAATCCCCCACCTATTAAGCTAGAAAATATGCAAAGACCGATAATTCCTACCGCCTTAATACATCGACGAACCCACACCGACGCTTTATCTCTATTCATAGAAACATATCTCTAATCTATACATTAAGGACACCTATCCACTCGCATTCGGAGACAACGCATGCACAAATTTCCCGAATGGGGAAAATAGTCTAATTTATCATATCGATATGGGGCTTTCAATTTATGCTGTCATAATTGCAGGAACGATTATCAGCTTAACCGTGAGATAAGCGGACATCCAAGACCGATGATCTGCGCCAGAAAATTCATCACGGCCCGGATCGCCGGAGAACGTTTCAGGTCAGGATAGGTTACAAGCCACATGTCACGGGTCGGAGGTGTGTGCTCCACTGGCAGACGAACCAACGCCGGATCGTCATCTCCCATGAAGCGCGGCAAAACCACCGCTCCCAAGCCAGCCCGCGCGGCCTCCTGCTGCCCGAACAGATCGCTGGCCTGAAACACGATAGAGCGCCCTGTCAGGAGGGTACGGAGCCACGCCTGCTGGGTGATGTGCTCCAGCACAGGATCGTAGCCGATAAATGTCCATTCCTCCGGCGGTTTCGTTGCGACTTCCCGCGTCGCATAGAGCCCGAACCGCATCACCCCGATCCGCCGGATCATCAGATCAGGGTCTTCAGGCCGCGACAACCTTACCGCAATCTCCGCTTCACCACGGTTCAGCGCGACATTGTGCGAAGCCCCGGAGAGGACCAGCGTGACACCAGGATGGTCGCGATGGAAATTCACCACATGCGGCGCGATGAGACGGGCCGCGACAGCAGGCGAAGCGCTGACACGCACGGTCTCCGATGGCGACGCCGCATACCCCCGCGCCCGTCGTTCGATGGCCTGGACCTGTTCGGTGATTTTTGTCGCCAAAGACGCAATCGCTTCCCCTTCCCTAGTCAGGGTCGTGCTGCGGGGCAGGCGTTCGATCAACCGGAGCGCCAGGGCTTTTTCGAGGGATGAAACCCGTCTCCCGACTGTCACATGATCCACGCCGAGTTCGCGCGCCGCTGCCGAAAGAGACCCAGCGCGGGCGAGCACCGAAAAATAGTGAATGTCCTGCCAGTCGATCATCGGTGAATTTTCGCACAAGTAAGGTGAAAAGTTTAGGAATTTTCTCACCCGCCAAAAACGTGCCTGCTGCCCGGAAAGGGAGACAAATCATGCCGATAGCCATGGCGATAAATAGCCCCGGTGGACCGGAGGCACTGCAAGCGATCGAAATCACCATAACGGAACCAGGGCCGGGCGAAGTCCGCATCCGCCAATCGGTTATCGGCGTGAACTTCGTCGATATTTACTACCGGATTGGCCTGTATCCCCTGAATGCCTATCCTGCGGTATTGGGCTTCGAGGGGGCCGGAACGGTCGATGCCATTGGCCCCGGCGTCGTGAACGTCCAGCCCGGCGACCGGGTTGCCTACCACGGCATGCCAATGGGCGCATACGCCGAGGTCCGTGTCCTGCCGGAAAGCCGTCTGGCGAAACTCCCCGACGGCATTTCCGATCGCGTGGCGGGCAGCACGATGCTGCGTGGCCTCACCGCCCATATGCTGCTGCATAAGGTCCATGTCGTACGACCCGGCGACTGGATATTGGTCCATGCTGCCGCCGGAGGGGTAGGCCAGCTTGTTACGCGCTGGGCCAAGCGCCTCGGCGCACATGTGATCGGCACGGTCGGCTCCGAGGGCAAGGCGATTCTGGCAAAGGATGCCGGTGCCGACGAAGTGCTACTGCATGGCGATGGAGGCTGGGTCGAACGAACCCGCGCCATCGCTGACGGCAAAGGCGTGCATCTGGCGATCGATGGCATCGGCGGCGGCATGCTGGCCCAGACCCTGGGAGTCGTCCGTCCGTTCGGCATCGCCGCAAGCCTCGGCCAACCGGCCGGGCCGATCCCGCCCGTGCGAGTCGAGGATCTCGGTTTCACCCGTTCGATCGCCCTGATGCGTCCCAGTTCGATCGCCTATGCCAATGACCCGGAATTATACCGACGCAGCACCGCCGATCTTCTGGCGGCACTACAATCCGGCCTGATCAATCCGATCGGTGCGGAATATCCTCTCAGGGAGGCCGCCCGCGCGCATGCCGATCTGGAAAGTGGAAAGACGACGGGCAGCGTCATCCTGACTGTGTAAAGCCGCTGGTTTCCGGCTTTGGGGGACGCAATTCGCTTTCATGCCCGCCCACAACGAAGCGAGACAACGCGGCGCGTCCCTCAGGGGCCGCACGTTAATTCATGATTCATATGACGCACATCACGCCATTTCGTGATGCGCGCTTCGCACTATGCAAACAGGAAACCCGCCAAGGATCATCATCTGTCACCCCTACGGAGCCCACGAAGACAGGAGATCGCCCACCATGCCGATCGACATCTGGCAGTCCGAGACTGATCTGATCGCACTGAAACGTCTGGACGATGCCGGGCTCGCAGGTGCCTTCATGCGGCGCTGGCGCTCCTACCGCGACGATTACGCCGAAACATCCAGCCTGGTCGCAGCAGGAAGCCCCGATCCCGGCGGTGAATGGGACGTTTTCTGCCAGCGCTGGAGGTTGCGTTTTCCCGCATGACCCGGACCTCCCCGTCACCCGCGTTCCCATCATATGGCAAAGCCGCGCCACGACCAGCGTCATCAGCCTGACATCTGCCCTCGACGTCTTCGATCCGCCACCCCTGCCCGCTTTCCCGGCCATGGGAAGACAGGTTCTCCACAAAGCCGACCGGCTGGGGCAAGTCGTCGTGCTGGCCAGCGGCAGCGCCACCTTTACACTATCGCTGCATGGCGGCTGGAACGCTTCCGCCCGCCCAGCCGTACATCTTCCCCTCGATCCCCATTATCGTCGCCGCTCCGACGAAGCCTTACGATTTTCCGCCGTCGTGCTCGGCCACCGTCTGCCTGCGCGTCATCCCCGCCGGATCACACCGACCCGCCACCGCCAGCTTGTGCTGCGCCTGCACGCCTACGATCTGGCAACCGCAGACGCGAGCCTACGACAGATCGCTGCGACGTTGCTCGACCCGTCTGCCCTGACGATGCCCGACGATGTGTGGCGCGATTCGTCCCTGCGCACCATGGCCCGTACGCTCCGTGACGAAGGAAGCGCCCTCGTTCACGGAGGTTATGTGAGCCTTCTGGACGGGCTTTGACGTACCCATTCCTACGCCTGCCCACGACAGCTTACGCATTTGGGGAGGAAAAATCCGCGCGCGTCATTTCCTCCACTCCCTGACGGCATTTTTCCCGACAGCCTCCCGAAAGCGCCACCGCTTCACGCCCTGAAGCACGAAGCGCCGACAGGAGGTTTCCATGACCAACGACAAAACGGTGTCACCACCCCCGCTGACGCTACCACCGCCGCGCCCGGTGCCCGCGCGCTTCCTGCGCGACTATCTACGCACCACCGAGGTCGCCGAACTGCTCGGCCTCTCGCCCCGCACCCTGGAGAAATACCGCTGCATCGGCGAAGGTCCAGCCTTCCTCAAACTCGGCCAGCGTGTCCTCTATGCCCGCTCCGACGTGGAAGCCTGGCTCCAGGCCCATCGCTGCGCCCATACCTCCGATGATACGTACACGTCCGTCATCGACGCGCGGCGCGCCCGGAGGCGGGAACCATGACCGGCATGGACGCCTCTGACGCAGTTGCCCTCGGCCTGACCACAGTCGAACTGACCTTCATCGAGAAGCGCGTCGAGCACTGGATCAGGTTTGGTCAGCCGGTCTCAGACAAGGTGCTGGACAAGCGCCACCGTCTGCTCGCTTTCACGCCAGACAGCGTATTCGGCTTCATCCGCTGGACCGCCAACGACTACGGGACTGTCGTTTCCTGCTTCGACATCGTGCGTGCGGTGGAACTGGGGGCCGCCTTCCAGACCGTACCTTTCGTACGCCCTGGCGGCGAATTGCTGCTGGACGTGTCCGGCTGGCCGAAGGTCCGCCGGGTGTTGGAAGAGATCGACGCCATCGAGGAACTCGGGCTTCACCCCGCCGAAATCTGCCCCGATCACTGGCGCGTCCTCAACGGTAGCATCGCCGCCAACGTAGTCTCTCGTCCCTATACGCGCGCCATGCACAAGGCATGGCTGGCGCGTAGAAAGCTTACGTCATGACCCGGCGTTCCGTGCTGGCCGCGACGCTCACCGGGATCGCCATTGTCACGGCATCCGCATCCCTGCATGTCGCACCCCGGCTGTTGTGGAACGAGACGGCCAGCGTGCCGGTCGGGCTATATCGCGTCCAGCCCGGTAGCGCCCTGCATGTCGGGGACATCGCCGCCCTGCGTCTGCCCGACCGGCTGGCGCTGCTGTTGGCGCAGCGCGGCTATCTGCCGTTCGGCGTCCCGCTTCTGAAGCCCGTTGCGGCCTTGCCGGGGCAAAACGTGTGCCGCACGAAAAGCGCCATCAGCATCGGCGGTGCGCATGTCGGAGACGCGCTGGCCAGTGACCATCGCGGACGCCCTCTGCCGGTATGGCAGGGCTGTCATCGCCTCTTGCCTGACGAGATTTTCGTCATGAACCCGGCGGAACCGCGCAGCCTCGACGGACGGTATTTCGGCCCCCTTCCCGCCGCGTCCGTGATCGGCAGGGCTGTCCCGGTCTGGATCACCACCGGGCGTGCCGAACCTCATTCTTACGAGATGCCGTCACCCGTACTGCTGCCTCCGCCGCTGCAATGAATCCCCAACAGGAAAGACCATTCCGATGATCCATCTTGGCACCTTTACCCGCACCGAAAACGGGTTTTTCGGGCAGATCACATCCTTTCTCATGGCCGACGATCTGGCCATCGTTCCCAACGAAAACCGCACCTCCGAAAACGCCCCCGATTATCGCGTCCTGCGCGGTCTGGATGACGACGGGACGGAAGTCGGCTGCGCCTGGGCACGGCAGGGCGAGCGCATCGGACTCTGGCTCGCCGTGATGATCGACGATCCGCTGTTCGCACGCCCGCTGCGCGTCCGGCTGATGCCCGACCGCGACAACGCCGACAGCTTCCAGCTGGTCTGGAACCGGCCCGAGTGGCGTCATGGCCCGCGTTAAAACGGCGCTCATGCTACTGCCGATTTGCGGCGGTCTTGCAGCCAATTTGCAGACGGCCAGCGCCGCGCCGTTCGATGCCTATGTCACCGAGGCCGCCACGCGCGCGAACATCCCGCCAACATGGATCACGGCGGTGATGCGCGCGGAGAGCCAGGGTGATGCATCAGCGGTATCACCCAAGGGCGCGATGGGCCTTATGCAGATCATGCCCGACACATGGCGGAAGCTTCGCGCGGCATTGAATCTGGGGAGCGATCCATACGATCCGCGCGACAATATCACAGCGGGCGCGACCTATCTCCGGTGGCTGCATGACCGCTACGGCGATGCGGGCTTCCTCGCGGCCTACAATGCCGGTCCCGGACGGTATGAGGAACTGTTGAGAACCAGTCATGCGCTTCCCGACGAGACAAAAAAATATGTCACAAGAGTCGCCCGGCTGCTGCGCGGAGAGTCATTCGGCAATCCGGTTTTCGACGCGGGTTTTGTCGATCGACCGCACGCCGAAATACCGTCCGGAACTCGGCTTTTCGTCGGCCCGTTTGCATCCCGAGATGCGGCCCAGGACGCGCCCGAGGTGATACCAATTTTCGTTCAGGTGATGCGATCGGAGGCCCCACCTCATGACCTGTTCGTCTCCGTGTCGCAAAGGAGCGCACCGTGACGTCTTGTTTGCGGCATTGGCGCAGGTTTGTGCCATCGTGGCGTGGCTTTTTCGGTGGCTCTTCATGTATTCGACCGACATCAGGAAGAAGAAAAAGAGGAAGGCAAGATAAAACGGCCTGCCACGTCGGACGACGAAGCGCGGTCGCGCTTCGT
>NZ_SLZN01000058.1 GCF_004346035.1 Acidomonas methanolica
GTCTGCACGAACTGTTGCCGTGGAATTGGCGGCCTGTGGTAACACCTCACAAACAGGCAGCTTGATCAAGGGCGGTCTCAAGCGGCCGGTTACGAGAAATCCTTCACCTGGGTCAGCGATCTCAGGGTGTCCCGCGAGGATGGCGTCGCGCTGACGCTGCCCGTCTGGTTCATGGAGGGCGTATGCGACCGCTCGCGTGTGCTGAGCGTCGATCCCGCCTATTTCCGGCTGGACGGCGGGCTGGAGCGCTGGCTCTACCGCCTCGCGCGCCGCCATGCCGGGCGGCAGGCCGACGGCTGGACCTTCGGTCTCGCCGATCTCCATGCCCGTTCCGGCAGCCTGTCTCCCCGACGCCGCTTCACGGCCGGGGTCGCCCGGATCGCCCGGCGGCAGAGCGTTCCCGGCTATACGCTTCGGGTCATTTCCGGTGGAAAACCGCCAGTTCTGCGGATTACACCAACGGTATCATCCACCGATCCTGTGCATAACCGTGTGAATCATACCGTTGCTTCAGGTACGCATGATACCGTTGGTCCAGTGACGGAAATACCGTTGGGTGAGTTCGGAATTGGCTTCCAATGCTTTGATTCAAAACGGAAAATCGCGTCCGTAACTTATATAACTTATATATATACTTTAGTACTTGTACGCCGCGCGCCCGCATGCCCGCGCGCGAGTCATTATATATGCGCCTACGCTGTTCTACGACAGACTACGACAGCCTTGCACCGGATCGCCAGCGTCCTCCTGCCGGGAACGTCCCAAAGGGCATTGAGGGGGGCGGCATGACGCGGGCTTCCCTTCCGACGGGCGCGACATCGCCCCGCGCACCCTTTCGCGTGCTGGACCTGTTCGCGGGCGCGGCCGGCGGCTGGACGCTGGGCCTGCACCGGGCGGGCTTCGTCACCGTCGCCGCCTGCGAGATCGTTCCATGGCGGCGCGTGCTCTACGCGGAGAACAATCCCCATGTCCGCAAACGGTCCTGGCTCATCGGTTTCGACCCCCGGCAGCTTGCCGACACCGGTCTCGCAGTCGCAGCAGGGCGGGATACGGATGGAAGGTGGCGCGGGCGCGCGGGCGGCGATGAAGGCGTCGGGCCTGTACGATGTGTTCCGTATGGATCGGCTGGCGACACCACGGGCGTCGGATGCCGCGAAGGGTGGTCGGGGCGACGTGCTGGCGCAACTGACGGGGCAGGAAAACCGCCATGCGGGGATACTGCCCACACCGCTGGCGCCGAATGGGGGCCGTCGGCTGACCGCGCGGGAGATCGAGACGGGCCGCCGCGCGAACGGCGCGAAGGCCCAGATCGACACGCCGAACCTGCTGCGGCACGCAGCACTGGAAACACTGCCGACGCCCACGAAACGGGACAGCCGGATGGACGGGTGGAGCGATGCCTACGACCGGCGGAAGTCGCCCACAATGGACGCGGTGATGGATGGGGCGATGACGGGCCGGGCACCCCCGGACCGCTGGGCGGGAGCGCGGGCGCTGGCGACGCTGCTACGGAGCCATGGGCTGACTGGAACGGCGGCCCTGCCGCTCACCTACGGATGGATGATGGGCTTTCCGCCTGGCTGGCTCGCACGCGCGTTGCACTCGGCGATGGACGCCGGGCGTCTGCCGCCAGCCTTGTCGTCGAGGCGTTCGGCGACGCGGTCGTCCCAGATATCCCCGAAGCCATAGGCCACGCCATCCTGCGGGTCGAACGGGCGCTCGACGCGGTCCTCGCGCGTGCGTCGGCCGGAGATGTGTCATGACCCGGCGCGGCTGGTTCTTCGTCACGTATTTCGCCGTGCTCGGCGTCGGTGTGTCGCTGGCGGTCCGTCCCGTGCCACGCCTGCTCTGGAACGAGACAGCGAGCGTGCCGGTCGGGCTGTATCGCATCCAGCCTACCGTGCCGGTCCGCGTCGGCGACATTGTCGCGCTCCGACTGCCCGAGCGCGAGGCGACGCTGCTGGCGACACGCGGCTACCTGCCGTTCGGTGTGCCGCTGCTCAAGCCGGTCGCGGCCCTGGCGGGGCAGAGCGTCTGTCGGACCGGCATCCACATCACCATCGACGGCAAACCTGTTGGTGACGCGAAGACCGTCGATCATCGGGGCCGCAAGCTGCCGCTGTGGCAAGGCTGTCAGCGCCTCGGTCCGGGGCAGGTGTTTGTCATGAACACCGCTGTGCCGACCAGTCTGGACGGGCGGTATTTCGGTGTCCTGTCGATGGATACCGTCATCGGGCGTGCCGTGCCGGTTCATGTCCAGACCGGCGAGGCGGAGCCAGCGCCGCCGCATTTCGGTCCCCTCCCGGACCTGCCCGATCCAGAGCGGGAACGGCCGCTCCTGGGACCGCCGATGATCCCCGTGAAACCGGGCGAACCACCCATCGAATGACGATCGTAATGCACACGAATTTTCCATCACCTCTATCAATTCCGAAAGGATTTTTCCCATGAGCCAGATCGGATTTTTCACCCGCACCGCCGACGGTTTCGTCGGGCGTGTGCGCACCCTGTCGCTGGACGCCGAACTGACCTTCGTGCCAGCGGACAACAGCGGCGCGGAGAATGTGCCGGATTACCGCATCCATCTCGGCGACGGGGATTCGGGTCTCGAAATAGGCGCCGGATGGAAACGAACCGGGGAACGGGCGGGCGAATATATTTCCATCGTGCTCGACGACCCGTCGTTCATGCAGCCGGTCCGTGCCACGCTGTTCCAGGCGGGACGCGGCGGACGTGAATGGCAACTGGTGTGGAACCGGCCTTTGAGACGTCCGGAAGGCCGGGAATGAATGCCCGGCTTTTCGTGTCTGGCAGCATGCTGGCCGTGCTCGTGCTGACGCTCTCGCCCGTTTCCGGGCGTGCCCAGGATTTTGACGATCTGGTGCGACAGGCGGCCGAGCGGAATGCGATTCCGGCGACGTGGGTAAGAGCGGTCCTGCAAGCCGAAAGTGCTGGCGATCCGCATGCCGTGTCAGGTGCTGGTGCGATGGGCCTGATGCAACTCATGCCGGGCACCTGGAAGGAGGTTCGGCATACGCTCAATCTGGGCGCCGATCCTTTCAATCCGCATGACAATATCGCGGCCGGGGCAGCCTATCTGCGATGGCTGCACGACCGCTATGGTGATGCCGGTTTCCTTGCCGCCTACAACGCCGGTCCAGCCCGTTACGACAATCATCTGGCGACCGGTCGACCGCTTCCAGGAGAGACGGTTTCCTATGTCGCGCAGGTCCGGAATTTGATCGAAAATCCGGGCGCATTTCTCCCCGGTCCGGCTTCGGAAACCGTATCGGACTGGCGTTCTGGATCGCTGTTCGTTATCGGCAAAAAACCTGCGGAACCGGCGATGTTGGCCCCGGTTTCGAGGCGCGAAAATGTCCCGGCTGTTTCTCTCTTTCCGGCAGGTTTTTTCCCGTCGCCGGGAGGTGTCCCGCATCCCCGAAACACCGACCGCGCGACCGTTATCGGCACGCTTTTCATCGCCCGATCCGGGGAGGCAAAGCCATGACGGGAGGTGCTTCCGGTATCGGAGAACAGTGCCCAGGGTCGGCGGAAATCGTCGGTTTGAGGCCTGGAGGGGGGCGGTTGAAGGCTAAGCAAGATAAAAGCCACAAGGTGTGGCGCGGTCGGGGAGGGTGGTTTTTCAGGGGTTTTCGCAAGGTCATTTTGCCGTCGCAAGGTGCGACATCGAGAGAATGGCTGTTTTCCGAGGCTATGGCGCAAGGTCAGGACCACCATGGCGCAGGATGATGATTTCCGGGTCCGTCCCGGCCGCATCCGTGCGCCGCGCGCGCCAGGCCGACCACAGTCCTTCATAGGCCGCGTGCTGGCCGCCACCAATCGTGCTGGCGGCATGGGCCGTCCGGGCGCGGGTCATGGCGGCGGTCGTCCCTCGACCTTCGGGCGGGGCCGGGGGGCCGCACTGCGCGCGAACCGCATCCTTTCGCGTCGCACGCGCCATGTCGTGGTCAAGGCACGCGTCGTCCGTCACAATGGCCGCGCCTCGCTCCGCCAGCACCTCGCCTATCTCCAGCGCGAGGGCGTGACGAAGGACGGGGAAAAGGCACGCCTGTTCGGCGCGGACCGTGACGCCATTCCCGCTGCCGAGTTCGCGGAACGATGCGGGGATGACCGGCATCATTTCCGCTTCATCATCGGCCCGGAAGACGCGACCGACATGGCGGACCTCACGGCGTTCACGCGCGACCTGATGAAGCAGGCCGAACAGGATCTCGGGACAAGGCTGGACTGGGTGGCCGTGTCACACTGGAACACCGACAATCCGCACCTCCATGTCATCGTGCGCGGCAAGGATCAGGAGGGAGAGGATCTGGTGATCGCGCGGGACTATATCCGCGAGGGGTTTCGTGCCCGTGCGCAGACTCTGGTGACGCTGGAACTTGGTCCGCGAACCGAGAATGAAATCCACCGAAGCATTGAACGCCAGGTTGAGGCGGAACGCTGGACGCAGCTCGACCGGCAGTTACAGCAGGATGCCGACGCGCAGGGTGTCATTTCACTCGCGCCCGACCCCGGACGCCAGCCGGATCAGTTCGCGGTGATGAAGACGGGTCGTCTGCGTTATCTGGAACGCATGGGGCTGGCCCATGACATCGGCGACGGGAGGTGGCGGCTGGATGAGACCGCCGAGCCGACATTGCGCGAGATGGGCGAGCGCGATGATATCATCAAACGCATCCATCGCGGTCTGAAGGAGCGAGGGATCGACAGGGCGGCCTCGTCCTGGGTTGTGGCGGGGGAGCAGGCCGCCGGGCCTGTGATCGGCAGGCTGGTCGATCGTGGTCTCGATGACGAGCTGAAGGGCACGGCCTGGGCTGTCATCGACGGTGTGGACGGGCATGCGCGCCATGTCCGCCTGCCGACACTTGATGCGGCCACGGATGCCCCGGCTGGTGCCATTGTGGAATTGCGCCGGTTCAAGGACGCAGGGGGCCGCAGCCGCATCGCACTGGCCGTGCGGTCGGATCTGTCGATCGGGGAGCAGGTGACGGCGCGGGGGGTGACCTGGCTGGATCGTCAGCTTATCGCCCGCGATCCGGTCGCACTCGGCGATGCCGGTTTCGGCGCTGAGGTCAGGGACGCGCTGGCCCGTCGTCAAGCGCGCCTGGTCGAGCAGGGCGTTGCCCGGCAGGACGGAGACAGAACACATTATCCACGCGGCATGCTGGCCACGTTGCAGCGTCGGGAACTGGGTGATCTGGTCCGCAAACTGGAGCGCGAGACGGAGCTGACCCACAGCCCGACGGTCGCGGGCGAGTATGTCACCGGCACCTATCGTCGGCGCTTTGCTCTGGCGGCGGGACGCATGGCCATGATTGATGATGGACTCCAGTTCCAGCTTGTGCCCTGGACCCCGTCGCTGGAAAAGCAGCGGGGCCGGCACGTCTCGGGTGTCGGGCGCGACGATGGCGGCGTCGATTGGTCCTTCGGGAAGAAGCGCGATATGGGGATCGGATTGTAGGGCGAAATTGAAACTATCGCCCCGCTGTTCAGCGGCCGGGTTTCCTGAACGGATCGAGAAGTCTTACGCCACGATCTTTGAAATCCTTCAGGTTGCGTGTCACGACAATGAGATCATGCACGAACGCGGTCGCGGCCAGACCCGTATCATCGATATGCTTTTCACTGGCGGCGAGGGTCTCGCCCCAGCGGGCGGCCACATGACGGTCGACTGGTAAAATCCGGCCTTCGAACGCATCGAAAATTCCGGTCACGGTGACCTGCAATGCTGCGGCCGCATCCGGTTTCGTCATACCCAGTCTGACCAGGCCCTTCATGATCTCCCGGACACTGAGCGCGCTGATCGCCAGGTCGGCGTCATCCACGGTGTCGAGCCACGCAGAGACATTCTCGTGCGGACTGGTTTTGCCAATCTCGCGCAGGACGTTCGTGTCCAGAAGGTATTTCATGCGTTCTGGTCAGTCATGTTCAGATATCGTCGAGCTGCTCCAGGCCGGCACCGCGCAATGCCCGCTTGGCGCTGAGGCGCGGATAAGGCCGCCCCGCTTTGGGATACGCCTCCGCATAGGCCCGTGCTGTCTCGATATCCGCCAATGAAAGCGATGGATAATCCTCCAGAACCTGCGCGGCTGTCTCCCCGCCATCGAGCAGTGCAACGATCCGGTAAACCTCGACCGATGTGTTTTTGACAAGAGGCTCGCCATCGGCGCGAAACGTCACCCTGTCGCTGAGCGCTGCCAGATCGGTCGTGCGCTGTTCGACTTCCTCGATCAGATCTCCGACCGTGACCCGGAAGCGACCGAACCGGATTTCGTCCTGCCGTTCGGAAGGCTGCCGCTGAAGCGCCTGATAGAACTCCACGCGGGCATGTGGCGTCAGCTCGTCGCGCAGCGCGCGCACCGCGTAGAGATAAAACAGATCACGCCATTCGATGGCGCGCACGGACATACCGGCCCGACGAAGCAATGTCGGTCGGACTGGCCCGGAATCCAGGGCTTTCTTCACACTCCGTACGGGTTCGCGCAGTACGAAAGCGGCCTCGGCAGCGGTATAGTGAGTCGCGTGAACCATTCCACCCTCCATAACTTGACCCTAAACATAGGGTCGTATTGATGTGCCGTCAAATCTTTCCCAGGATGGAGCGTCAACAGATGCCGCCTGTCCATGTCGTCGTGATGTCGGCGTCCCGGAAGACTCGGCGGGGGGAAAGAGAAGATGGGTTTTCCCGGCTACCGGCCCCGGAACTGTCATCTACGCCCGCTTTCGTTTGTTTGCGCCATCCTTCGTCAGCGCACGACATCCGGTCCGTTCGCCGTTGAACGAGGGTGCTGCTCTGCCTTCCTGTGGCCTGTTGGCAGGTCAACGGGAGAGGGAACATGGACCAGCAGCCGGGAACGCGCGTTCAGTGGGGACAGGTTACCGTCGTCCTGTCGATCATCCTTGTCTCCTGGTGGGGTGCCACGCAATGGACGGCCTGGGAGCTGGCCTTCCAGCCTGAACTCGGTCCGCCATGGTTTACAATCCTGCATCGCTGGCCCGTCTATGCGCCGCCGCTGTTCTTCTGGTGGTGGTATGCGTTTGACGCCTATGCACCGGCAGTGTTCGCACGGGGTGCCTGGATCGCAGGGTCCGGCGGCGTGCTGGCCTTCTCGGCGGCGGTGGCGCTGTCCGTCCGTCGCGCCCGCGAGGCGAAACGGGCCGCGACCTACGGCTCCGCGCGCTGGGCGACGCGCGAGGATATGCAGTCCGCCGGTCTTCTGGGCGAGGACGGGGTCGTGCTGGGGCAGTATAAACGCGATTATCTCCGCCATGACGGCCCCGATCACGTTCTGTGCTTCGCGCCCACCCGCTCCGGCAAGGGGGTCGGTCTGGTCATTCCGACCCTCCTGACATGGCCGGGTTCGGCCATCGTCCATGACATCAAGGGCGAGAACTGGCAGCTCACCGCCGGTTTCCGTGCCCGTTTCGGGCGGGTGGTGCAGTTTGATCCGACCAGTCCGGATTCTGACGCCTATAATCCGCTGCTGGAAATCCGACGTGGCGCATGGGAAGTGCGGGACGCCCAGAATGTCGCCGATATTCTCGTGGACCCGGAAGGTAGTCTGGACAAGCGCAATCACTGGGAGAAGACGTCGCACTCCCTGCTGGTCGGTGCGATCCTGCATGTGCTGTATGCCGAGGACGACAAGACGCTGGCCGGGGTGGCGAATTTTCTCTCCGACCCAAAAACGTCCGATCGCGACCACGCTGTCGGCCATGATGCGGACCAACCATCTGGGCGAGAAAGGACCGCATCCTGTGGTCGCCTCCGCCGCGCGGGAGCTGCTCAACAAATCCCCCAACGAGCGGTCCGGCGTGCTGTCCACCGCCATGTCGTTCCTCGGCCTCTATCGTGATCCTGTCGTGGCGCAGGTGACCGGACGTTGCTCCTGGCGGATCGGCGAACTGCTCACGGGAAATCGGCCGGTCACGCTTTACCTCACCGTCCCTCCGTCCGACATCAGCCGTACCAAACCGCTGATCCGCCTGGTGCTCAACCAGATCGGGCGGAGGCTGACCGAGGATCTTCAGGCCGCCAGTCGGCGGCCGCGCCTGCTGTTCATGCTCGACGAGTTTCCCGCCCTTGGACGGCTGGATTTCTTCGAGAGCGCATTGGTGAAGCGTCCCGGGTTTCCCGGAGGCTCCTATCTGTGAGAAGGAGCCATGATGAACATGATGAGCCAGAGATTTTCGCCTGAGGTCCGGGAACGT
>NZ_SLZN01000059.1 GCF_004346035.1 Acidomonas methanolica
GACTGCCGATGTCGTCGTGGCGCTTCCGTGGTGAACCTGGCCCATAGCGCTTCCTTCCATTCCAGCGAGAAGAATGCACCATCAAACCACGGGACCAAACAGATAGGTGACGACGCTCCGTCAGACCGCGCCATATCGTCGTGTGAGAAATGGGGGCTAGTTTCGATGCGCCTCCCAGCAGTGGTAACCACGCTCGCCCCAGGCGTTGAGGATGGCACGGGTGCCAATTGCCTTGGCGGGGGAGACGAAACCCGTGGCCAGCAACCGGCCGTCCAGAATCCGTCGGCATGCCTCTGCCGCGAGGGCGCCAGTCTGGAGATAGGGCGAATTGCCACGCATCGTGACGGTAACTCCGGTCGTGTCCCCGCGTCCGATACAGGAGATAACGGAGCGATTGCGGGCCGGTATCTCACGGTCGGGCTCGACGACGGTTAGCTCACCCCCGAGCCGGTTGGTGACGTCTTCCTGCTCGGCTTCGCTGAGGTGCCGATAGTCCCGTTCGAACTGTTCGAGAACAGACAGCACGGCGCCGAACATTCCCTGGTTCTTGAAGCCAACAAGAACAGCGCAATTCGTGACTCGCGGGTCATCGCGATACCAAAGCGGCTCGCCACCGCCACCCCAAGGCAATGCCTTGAACAGGCGGTTCTGGTCAGGCGACCGCACGTCATAGGGCGTCGCATACGGCCACATCACAAGCTCGTTATGCTCAAGCTGATATTGCGGCTTGGTGCACATCCGAAGGAACGACTTGGTCGAAGCGACGCTCGTGCTCGAGTCGGTGAGATAAAGAATGTCGAGCGAGTCCACGCCTGGCGTCTCGAGCGCGATTTCCGCGGCGACATTTCCCGCCGTCCACATATACGACGACGCAGGAGCGAGAAGGAGACCCGCAGCTTTGAACTTGTCGCCGTAGCGATCCCGGATGAACGCCATCCAGTCGGTCTCGCCAGTGGTGTCGAGATAGTGGCAACCCGCCGCCAGAGCCGCCGCCACGACGGGTTCACCGAGTTGCATGAAGGGTCCGGCGACATTGTAGACCACTTTGGCGCCGTTGAAGAGTTCGATAAGCGAAGCGACGTCGTGCGCAACCTCCCGCGTTTCATAATCGGCTCCGGCTAGTTCCGGCACGAGAGCCATCTGCTGATCAAGGCGTTCCTTGCTGCGGCCAGCCGCAATGAAGGGTATCCGTGCTTCGGCAAGGTGCCACGCGATCAGCTTGCCGGTGTATCCGCTGGCACCATAGACGATGACGGGCGCAGTCATTGGGTTATCCTCTCCTGTGGCTGGACCCTAGAAGGTCCGTTTTTGTTGAAAACCATTGCTTCGTCCTGAATCAGCAAATCGATGAGAAAGCGATCCTGCGGCTTCTCGGATGCCGTTTTGGGGATCTCATTCAGGATCTGGACAAAACTCGGAACGCTGGTCGATCCGAGTTGCCGGGCGCAATGCTCGAAGACCGCTGCTGGCCCCGACCAGTCGGGACCGACCACGACCGCCGCTACGATTTCCTTCTCACCCGGCGTATTGGCGCTGGTCGCGACGCCATACACGTAGACGTCGACAACGCCGGGCATGCCTGCGATCATCGTCTCGATATCCCGAGGGTTGATGAAATCGCCGTTCCGTCGAATTGACTGGCCACTGCGATGGGAAAAATACAACCAACCGTCAGCATCCTTCCAGCCGATGTCGCCGGTCCGGAACCACCCTCCCTGTGTCTTCGCTTCCGACGCCTGCGGGTTCTTGAAATACGTGATCGGTGTCACGCTGCCATCGGCATTCCGGAAGCAGATTTCGCCCAGCTGACCTGGTCCGAGAATGTGATCGTCCTCGTCGAGGATTTCGCAAGCCAGACTTGGCGGGGCCTTGCCAATCGATGCCACCGGTCCCGCACCAGGCGGGTTCAGCGTCAGACCGCCTTCGGCCGCTCCGAAGAACTCAAAAACCTTGACGCCGAAACGCTCCTCGAACGGACGCCACATGGAGATGGGCATCCCGGCGCTCAGGACGAACCTGACGTCGTGTGCCAGATCAAAAAGGCCGGGCGGCTCGGCAAAGATCGCGGTCGCCATTCCACCGAGCAGGTTCATGGTCGTGCACCGGTAGCGGGAAACGATCTCCCAGAGCCTCGACTTCGTGAACGTGCGGCTGATGACGACAGGCAGTTGATGGGCCAGCCCGTTGCCGAGGGTAATGAGCTGGGCGTTCGCATGGGTCAGCGACAGTCCGGTGTAGAGACGATCGCCTGGCTGCAGGCCGATCGTCTCTCCAAGCGACCCTGTCATGGCGAACCGCGCATTCGGGGCCAGGATTGCCTTCGGATCGCCGGTCGTTCCCGAGGTGTAGAGCATCTGCATCGGCGCGCTGAGCGGTCGTGGCATCGGATCGGCGGCGGCTTCGCATTGCCGAACGGCGCCGGCAAGCGGCTGGTGCCAGTCCGCCCGTGCGGCCGTATCCACCGTAAGCACCCAGGTTAGTTCCGGAAGCTCCTCGCGCAACTGTGCGAGGTTGTCGATGACCTCACCGGAGACGATCGCGCCACGGCAACCCGCAAAGCGAAGCATGTAGCTCAACTTGTCGCCGCGAGTGCGCGGATCGATGGGCACGAAGACCGAACCGACAACCTCCGATGCGAGCATGGCTTCCACGAACTCGGGATAGTTGCGCATGATGATGGCGAACGCATCGCCTTCCTTCATGCCGAGGTCCAGCAGCGCCGTCGCAAGGCGCCGGCCGTTCTCGAGGAGCTCACCGTATGTTCGGGTGGATTCCGACAGGGAACCGTCGGCCCTCACCTCGACGAAGGTCAGGATGGGCTCGGCAGACGGCGCGGCCGCGCCGTCGAGTACCATCCTGAGCAGGGTTCGCGGTTCCGGATTCATTGCGCGAGGACCGTCATCGCAACGGCAGCGGCGTCGTCGCCGATGAATCCACCGCCGTTCTCCGCCAGCGCAATCCGGGCATTTTCGACCTGCCGGGAACCTGCACGTCCGCGGAGTTGCTGCACGAGCTCGTGGATCTGACCGAGACCTGTTGCACCGATCGGATGGCCCTTGCGGACGAGACCGCCGGAGGTATTGACGGGTAAGCGCCCCCCTAACGAGGTCGCGCCGCTCGCAAGGAACGCTGGCCCTTCCCCTGGCCCGCACAGGCCGAGCGCCTCATAGTAGATGAGCTCGGCCGGGGAAGTTGCGTCGTGCAACTCGACGCAGTTGATGTCCTTCGTGTCGATCGAGGCTTCGGCGTAGGCTTGGCGCGATATCGTCGTCGTGATGCTTGGAGCACCCGGTCCGGCGTCGTATCCGCTTGCGACGATCGAACTGAGGACGCGCACCGGACTTTCGACACCAAGGATCTTTGCCATGCGCGGAGACATGATGACCGCGGCGGCGGCCCCATCGCCGATGGGCGAGCACATCGGCAGTGTCAGGGGTGGCGAGATGGTTCGGGCGGCCAGCACCTGGTCGGCGGTCAGGACGTCACGGTATTGCGCGTTCGGATTGAGGCTGCCGTGGTATGAGTTCTTCGCGGAAACATGTGCAAAGTCGCGTTTGGTCGCGCCGCTTGCCGACATGTAGTCGCGCGCCATCCGGGCATAGATGTCCATGAACAGGGACCGCCTGTCGCGCGGCGCGGTCAACCGTTCCGCATATGCCAGATCTCCGACGAGGTAGTGATCGAGCACTTCCGGATGCTCGACGTCGACGCACCCCGCGTAGACGGCCATCGGCCGGTCCTTGTCCGGATGGTAGAGCTTCTCCATGCCGAAGGCGAGCACGATATCGTAGACGCCGAGCGTCACCATCGTGCAAGCCTGCTGGAACGCCGTGGATGCCGTGGCGCAGGCATTCTCGACGTTGATCACAGGGATACGTCCAAGACCGCGCTGACGAAGGACGACCTGACCTGCGACGCAGACCTGGCCCGTGACCAGCGGCGCCCCAGCAGTCCCGGCCCAGGCCGCTTCTATGCGGTTGATCGGCACGCCGGCCTCGGCTACCGCCTGATCTATGGCTTCAAGCGCAAGGTCAGCCAGCCCTCTGTCGAGATGCTTGCCGAACCGAGTGATGCCAACACCAGCAATGATTGCATTCTGTTTCATTTGATGTCCGTCCGGCATAGCTTCGCCAACGCGACCCGAGGGACCGAGGGAAGCGTTTCGGAATGAGGCGAGCCGTTAGATCGTGGGCGGAAGCAGATCAGGGTCGGCGAGCAGGGCGCCGCCCTTGATCGACAGGATCTCGTTGCACCCGTCCTCGATCAGCGATGAGCGGGCATCTCGGAAGATTTTCTCCACCGGATACTCGAGCGCGACACCGTTGCCGCCAAACATCTGGATGGCATCGCTGGCGACCTCGAAGGCATGCTGCGTCGCCGTCACCTTCGCGAACATCGCGGCCTGCAGGGCCGGCATTTCGTTGGTCATGTTGAAGGTCACGATTCGGCGCGTAATCGCCCTCGATAGTTCGACTTTACGCGCCATGTGGAACAGTCGTTTGGCCACGTCCTGATGCCGGATGATGGGTACGCCGCCCTGCTTGCGCTCATGCGCATAAGCGAACGCATGCTCATAGGCGGCGCGGGCCACACCTGTGAACGCCGCGCCCATCAGCGCATTCGCCTCCGTGTGGATCGCATACACGCCCTTCTTGTAGTCTTCCGGGGCGACCAGCAGATGGTCGATGTCCAGTTCCACGTCGTCGAAGAAGATTTCGCCCTGTGGCAGGGCACGCTGGCCCATCTTCTCGAGAGGCTTCCCCTTCGACACGCCAGGTGCGTCGAGCGGAACAACGATGACCGCACCGCGCCGCGGATCGACACCGGCGCCGGTTTCCGCTGCACAATAGAGAATGCACAGTTCGGCAATCGGACCGTTCGAAACCCACGCCGACTTCTGGCCTCGAATGGTCACCTTGCCGTCGCTGATACGCGCCACGCAGTTCGGTCTGCCGTAGTTTCCGCCTTGATGGAAAATCGCCCCGTTCGCGTCGAGCGAGTCGCTGCCATGATCGGGCTCGGTAATGCCCCAGCAGCCAACCAGCGTCTCCGGATAGGTCTTCGCAACGAAGTCGTTGCCAAACTTCGCCGCCATGTAATGCGGAAGCAGGTCGACGCCGGCCGAGATGGAGAGACCTGCATCGCCCCATCCCAGTTCCTCGAACAATATGGTAAAAATCGCCGGCATATCTTCGGGGGGAAAGGTCACCAGCGTTTCCACGGAGATACCCAGCTCGGCATAGGCGCGCCGGAACTCCCAAAGCTGCGACCCCTTATCGACGACCTCCTGCGCGGAGAGCCGGTCGAGGTGCCGGCCGATCGGGCGCATCACCTTCTTCGCGAAAGCATGCATTGTCGTCTGCAGACTTCCAACGATATCCGAGAGCGCCGGCTCGGTTCCGAGTGGTCCGAGTTTCACTCGGGGCGAGGCGTCCCAAAGGCTGAACGGGCGTGGCGTCCCCACGGCATAGTCGTCGAGCGACTTGACGGACAAAGGCTGATTCACGTTTCTCTCCCTGTGCGACTTCTGCGCATCTGGGCACATTTTGCTCACTTCATCAGTCGCCAGAACATACCCGCAACCGCCAAACATTTGACTTTAACCGCCATACCGCCGATACCGATCAGATGCGCACAGACCGACTGAGCGTGATCCGCATCTCGTCCCAGAGTATTCGCATCATGTGCGCGGTGCTGCGCGAGTCGAACATCGACGCGGCAGGCGTGATGGCGGAGGCCCACGTCGATCCTTCCGTTCTCACGGATCCGAAAGCGGAGATAGACGGCAACACCGAGTTGCAATTTCAGAGGGCCTTCATCGCCGTCACCCGTCATATACCGGGACTGTGGATGCGGACCGGGCTGCGTTACCGCGTCATGTCTTATGGGCCACTTGGACTCGCAGTCCTGGCAGCAGCCAATGTCGCGGAAGGACTGGAGGTCATGGGCACGTTCCAGGCCCTGACGTTCTCGCTGATGTTCTACTGCGTCGAGTATCAGGATGGAGCGCCGATCGCCCTCCTGGCCGATGATAGCCACGCGCCTGAGGAGTATCACGAGTTTCTCCAGGAGCGGGCTCTCGGCGCAGTCACGATGTTCCTCAATGACATGCAGCCTCCACGTTTTCCCATCGTCCGGATTGAGTCGCGTCTGCACCGCCCCCCTGGGTGGGAGAATTGCGAGGCCGTGCTGGGAGCTCCGGTGCTCTTCGATGCTCCGACGACGCGATGGGTGTTCGCTCCCGGGGCCGGGTCGTTGCCACTGCCAATGGCCAGTCCTGTGCTGGAGGAGACCTACCGCGATCTATGTGCCCAGCTCATCGACGCAGCTCCGAACCGTGACGAACTGTTGTCGCGACTCTATGAGGTAATGGTGCGGTCGTCGCGCGGCTTTCCGGACGCACGATCCGCGGCATCCGCCCTCGGCATTTCGGAACGCAGCCTGCATCGCTGGTTGGCGGCACGCGGAACGAGCTTCGGGACGGTCGTCGATCAGGTCCGCTTCCAGCGCGCGCAGGAGATGCTGACCAAGTCGGCACTGAAGATCGACCGTATCGCCGAGATGCTCGGCTTTGCTGAGACGGCCAGCTTTTCCCGCGCGTTCAAGAGATGGTCAGGAATGCCGCCAACAGCGTTTCGGGTGATGTCACGTTAACGCGACGACTTTGTGGACATTCTGGCTGCAGGGTTTTCAGGCCGCGAGGGTGGTTGCGACGTTCCACTGGGCGAACGCCCGGACGCGGTGGAGGTGACGGGAAAGCGCGGTGTCGACAGAGCGGGACGGGGCGAACAGATTGCGCACGGCGGAATCTGTATCGGACGGGCGGCCCGGAAGCCCTGGCGGACAGGCCGTCCCGCCCGAACCGGACGTGGAACCGCATCGCCGACGATATCCGGGCACAG
>NZ_SLZN01000060.1 GCF_004346035.1 Acidomonas methanolica
TGGTCACCCTGATCCGCCAGGAGGTGACAGCATCGGATCATCTCCATGCCGACGATACCCCGATCCAGGTTCTCGATCCCCGGCTGCGCCAGATCTCCGGTCCATTCCGCGATCTCATTGATGAGGTGCCAGAACATCACCGGAAAACAGAACGGTGATAGCCTTTCGACGCACGCGTTCGGACATCATCATGAAACGGCTCGCGCTGGTTATGACGCTGACCCTCCCGTTATTTCTGCTTCGCGGACGGGCGATCGCAGACGGAATCATCTCGGGCGTCGCGTTGCTGTTCGTGCTGCATTGTCTTCTGACGGGTGACCGGAGCTGGCGGCAAGGGTGGTGCGTTCCCGCTTTCCTGTTTTGGGGCGTTGCCATCCTGTCATCGATAATGCACGGCACGACCCATGCGGTCGCGGAAGCCTTTGTCCTTGGCCGCTTCATGGTCTTCTGCGCCGCGCTGGCGTCGTGGATATTGCCCGATCCGGGCATCCGGCGCGCGCTTGGCCTCTCGGTTACGCTGGTCGCTCTCTGGCTGATTGTGGAGTGCTGGCAGCAATATCTGTTCGGCGCCAATCTCTGGGGATACCCTCGCTGGGGGGATGGCGCCTTGACGGGACCGTTCGCCCGTCCCCGCGCAGGCCCACCTTTGGTGATCGTCGCCTTCCCCGGCGTGGCCATCTACGCGGTTCGCTGGTTTCAGGCACCGTCATGGCCGCTGCGCGCGGCGGGAGCCAGCCTTATCGTCTTCCTGATGGTCACGATGATCCTCATCGGTCAACGGATGCCGACGTTGCTGTTCGGGTTGGGGCTGGTCGTTACCGCGCTATTGTCGCGCCCGTTGCGTTGGCCGATTCTCGGGGCGGGCGTGGTCGGATGCACGGCTCTCGCACTTCTGCCTGTCTTGTCGCCACCCGCTTACGAAAAGCTGGTCGTACACTTTCTCGAACAGATGCGACATTTCCCGGCCAGTCCGTACGGCCAGCTTTATATCCGCGCGGGCGTCATGCTCAAACTGCATCCTTGGCTGGGTCTTGGTGTGGACGGCTTCAGGAGATCCTGTGCTGATCCAGCTTATGTTCTGGATTTGTCCATCTTCGGGAAGAAATTCCTGACGGGGGATGCATCAGGTGGCTGCAATATCCATCCCCATAATGTTTATCTCGATGTGGCGGTTTCGACCGGGCTGGTCGGGCTCGCCTGCATGATAACGATGATCGCCTCGTGGCTGCGGCGTCTGGACTCGGAAACCCCCGAGCAGATGATGCTTCTCGTCGCCTTGTGTGTGATGTTATGGCCGCTTGCGTCGAGCAGCGCTCTCTTTACCGTCCGGACGGCGGGATGGCTTTTCCTGATGGCCGGATGGGGGCTGGCGGCAACGCGACCTGTTGCAACAGCACGCACGTGTTGAACACGTGGTCAGAGAAAATATTCACATTGATGATTGTTTCTTGTTCGTTCGATCCGTCACAAGACGCGACTACCTGACCGCCGAAACTGCCAGTGCTGCGCGACAATGTGGGTGAGAATCGGCGAGACCGGAGCCAATCGCAGCATGTGCTTTTACAGCACTGTTCCTCCACGCCCTCAAAACGGCGTTCCGATACTGGTCAGTTTTGTCCAGCGGTGCGCTTTGAGGTTCCATCGATTCACGACCCATCCCGGATAGGCCAGGCCAGACGCGAAATCATGGACCCCCATATGGACGGTCGGCAGGGTGCGGATCAGCGGTGCGTGATCACTCCACAGCACGCGATGTTGCGGATCAAGGATGGCGATATAGGTGCCGGAATTTCCATAATAGGAAGAATGGCCGATCAGGACGATCGCATGAGAAAGCCCCGGACCGAAATCGACAGCCACGATGCGCGGGATGTCGTCGAGCGGTTTGAGATCGGGATCGTCTTTGGGGTTGTTCGGATAAAACGTCCCGCCGGAGAACACGATCTCGCCGTCCGTATGCGTGAAGAGTTCAGCATCGGAAGCCGTGGCAGCCCGGCCGGGCTGCGTGTCCTGCTCGTTTCCAAGATCGTGTCCGCCCGACCGGTCGATGATCTTTTGCCAATCGTCGGCGCGACAGGGGGTGACGGCGAGAGAGGACAGGATGGCAACCGACAGGGCGGCTGACGCCAGGCTTGACAGGACCTCTTTGATCCTGACCGTGCGAAGGCGATCGGAGAAACGGGTGACGAGGATCATCACGGGCTCCTGAATGTGCCTGCCGGATGACAGGCGAAAGAACTCAGGTCACGATATTTGTATTTCCGTATGATGTAAAGGCGGATTATCGTATATTCTTACGATTCACCGTCGATCTCAGGAACGAGGCGGGCCACCGACCCAGACTACCTCGCCGAGGATTTTCAAGGAGTCGGCCTCGTCACCGGACAGATCCTGCGGCGGGTAGCGATCATGGTCGGCCAGCGCCCTGATGCCGCCGCCCAGCCGCTTCTCGAGGCGCCGGACGAGGACCCCGTCATCGACGGCGATCGCATAGATGGCGCCGCCCTGAATCTGCCGGGCCGCGGTATCGATGACGGCAAGATCGCCGTCATGCAGTGTCGGCGCCATGGCGTCTCCCGTCACGGGAACGAGCCGCAACCCGGTGCACTCTCGGGGGATCGCAGTCTCCAGCCAGGATTTGCCGACACGCAGCCCCTCGTCGCGATCGTCGAACCAGGAGATGACCACCTGATGACCGCCCCGGGAGGCATGTTCCGAGGCAGCGGCAGGCGCTTCGAACACATCGCCCTTGCCGTAAGCGATCCAGTCGAGAGAGACGCCGCAGGCCCGTGCAAGGGCAGCCAGAGAGGAGAGTTTCATCTCTCCGCCATTCATGTAGTCCCGCAGCGTCGTATAGGGCACGGCCGCCGCCTTGGCGGCATGGGTGATGCCGACAGCCTGGGCCGCCTGACGCAGCCGTTCGCCCCGCTCGCGCATCTGGCGTTCCTGCTCGTCACTCATGCGGCGTTTCCGCCTGCGTGGTTTCGCCATGAAGACTCCTGAGGGAGGGGGAGTCTGCGTTTATGCGAAAACACGCTTGCATGTATAGTCGGATTATCGTATAAATGGCCATGGGTAAGGCGTGCGGTTCCTCGTGACTCGATGCTCAACCTTGCCTGATGCCGTCGGGTTTTAGAAGGGGGTCACATGGCCGAAATCGAGACGTTCCCACCTCGCCCGGGCAGCGACCCGCGTCTGGAGGACCTCCATGCCGGGCTGCACGAGGTCATGCGCCTCGTGGAACTGGAGCATCAGATCCTGCGCCAGCGTCTCGACGGTCTCCTGGCCGACAGTGACGGCGCGAAGTTGCTGGAAGGGGTCGTCGCGCTGAGCGGCTGCATCTCGCACAAGCTCACGGGATTGCTCCAGACCTGCCGCGAGATCGGCAATCTCTGACAGCCGATGATCGACCGCACCCGCGCACCCGCATCTGGCCGCTTCTCCAGGAACTGACTCATGACCCCCCTTTTTCTGCGAGACCTCCTGCAGCGCGGGCTGGCTCTCGCGAAAAGTCATCCCGGACGTACCGCCGGCGCTGTGGGCATCGCGCTCCTTGCCGGGATCTGGCTTCATGAAACGAGTCTCTCCGTGCGCCTGATGCGGGCGGAGAAGACGCATTACCCGGCGGGCGCAAGAGCCTGCCTGTCGCTCGACACCGTCACCGGCATCAATCTGGGAAACAGCGGCAGTTCCGCGGTCTGGGCGCCGCGCACCGATCTGACCGCGCCGACGGCCCATCCGTTCGTCTTTTATGCGGGTCCGGCCCAGAACGTGCCCGATCTGGCGGTCGATCTCGCACGGCGCGGTCTGCTCCGCCGTCATGACATCACGATGACCATCGATGTCGTCTCCGACGAAATCGGTCCACAGGCCAGAAACGAAGGTGGCGCCTATTATCATCCGGACACGGTCCACCACACGTTCCGGCAGGCTCCGGCCGTCATTTACACGACAGAGCGAAATGATCCGCGTTTTACATACACTTTGCGTTTCCGCGGAGGAGTGCTGTTAGGCAGCACAGGTTTCATGACCCGTGTCTACGACACGCCGCTGCCGGAAACGGGGCGCTACACCATCCCTCTGATTTCCCCTTATATGACGAGCATCGTGTCCGGCGCCTGCCTCACGGTCCATCCGCGCTCCATAACGTCCATCGAGGCGCGAACGGATCCCCTCACCGGCGATCACCTCTATGCCGCCAATATCGTCTTCGCCGTGGACAGCCCGCCTTCCTGGATGGATACGCCCGTCTTTCGGCGTTCCGCCGGGTCGCCCCCGATTTTCGGGCAAGGAAGCACGGTCGAGCGGACCACGCTCTTCAAGGACGATCATGGGCATCTGGCCTTCAAGACGGATTTCTCGCAATGATCCCCACCATGGCAAGAAACGCGGCGGTGGCCGTGGCCGACGCGATCCGCCGGTCTCCACGACGCGCCGCTCTGGTCGCGGCGGCTGCGTTCGGCGCATGGCAGGTTCTGGCGCCGGGCGACAACGACGACCGGCGGGCGGCGCGCGAGGTGCTGGCGACGGTGCGTGCATGGCCCGAAGGTCAGGGCAGCATGGACAGGGACGCCAGCCGTCGCCTTTGCAGGCGGGTCAACGATGAATCCTTCATCGACGGGCTGGGCTTTCTCGGCAATGTCGATCGGCGCAAGATGGCCCTTCCGACGCCCGATTACGATGCCAATACCGCAGGCGCCTATTTCGGGGGTGGCCCGCGGGGTGTCGCGCCGAGCCCGTTTCTTCAGGCGCTGATGGATGCCGGCGTCGTCCGGCGCGTGCCCGTGACGATCGTCACGCGGACCCACCAGCCCACGGCTGCGGCGCTGGACTATGTGCCGCTTCAGGATACGATCGGCGGTCCCTTGCCTCCTCCTCCGACCCGGCAGTTCGAGGACACCGAAAGCCGGATGGACGCCGATCTGTTCATCGCCCCGGGAGACGGCGCCGCGTGGTTCATCGCCAATCCCGACCTGCGGAAAGGATTGATGGGCATAGCTCCCGCCTCGACGCCGCGGATCGTCCCGGTCCGTGACGGAACCGGCAATGCTGCCGTTCCGCCGGGACTGGTGACGCCCGACGGCATCTGTTACCCGCTGCGCGCCGACCGTGTGCTCGAATATACCGACGCCAAAACGGTCGGCTACAAGCTGCGCGAGATCACGGTCGCCATCCTGATGAAGCCCCGAACGATGCCGGGCTGGGTTTCCGATCCGCGCGTCTTCGGCGCCCTGATGGGGGCACCTGTTTTACCCGAGGACGTGCGGGTCTGGACGTTCCGCAATGCCGGAGACGGATGGCGTCTGTCCGGCCTCACCGACATGAGGGACATGGCCAGCAATGGCCATTATCTCGGGGATTGATTCATTCAGAACCTGGTGGTGGGCTCCGCCAAGGCTTGGGTTGCCTGCAAAGCGGATGAGGCTGAGACGCTGCGTCTGTGGCGCGAGGCAGACGTCAGGGCGAAGAGGTCACGATCCTGAAGAAGGCGACGGCTTCTTTCTGCCAGGGGGATCGCGTGATGAAGTTCGCGTTCGTGCTGGCCGAGCGCGAAAGCTATCCGGCGCAGACGCTGTGCCGCGTGATCAGTGCCAGTGTCTCGGGCTGCTACGCATGGGTCGGCGCGATCCCCTTGCTCAAGGCCCGTGTCCCGGTGCTGTCATTCGATGCGGAGCGGGCAGCCGACGAGAATCTTGAGCAGATGATCTCCGACGTTGATGAGCGGATTCTGTATTATCAGGGCGTGAAGAAGATTCTGAGGGGGCGTCTGAGATGGCGGAAGTTCGCTGAGAAGCGTGATGGTCGGGCGGACAGTGATGGTGCTCCTCGGCGTCGGCGCCGGGATACGGCTACCGCTGTGGCGCTCCGTCACTCGTTCGTCGGTCAGGGGCGGGATGTGTTCATCGAGTCCTTTGTCGAGGACATAATCCGGGGTGGTCGTAGTGCCCCGGAGGTTGTGGAGAAGGGGTCTGACGAGGTGCCGCAGGATCTTCCCGGGCTTGAGATGGACTGATTGGCTGGCCTGATCGGTTTCAGGCGTTCCTGGGGTGGCTGGCTGGGGGCATGAAAAAAGCCCCGTCCTCGTGAGAGGGCGGGATCTTCGTTCAGTCGCTGAAGACCATGTCGATGGCCGTGTGCAGGGCGGACTGGATATCGCTCCGCCGACCGGCGCGGCCCATACCTTCGTGTGGGAGGCGATGCTC
>NZ_SLZN01000061.1 GCF_004346035.1 Acidomonas methanolica
CGCTCGGAATCCCACTCACCGAGGCTATTCAGTAAATCATAAGTCCCAGAATGCGAGGTCCATAACCAAAACTCTATTTGTGCAACAGAGCCGCGCGTGCCCGAAATTCGGTTTCCCGTTATGAAAACAGATCAGAACCGCTCGGAACCAGGTGACGGCGCTCCGCCAGACCGCCCCACATCATCGTGTGAGAAATGCGGGCTAAAATCAGGCAAAGAAGTCTGTAATTCACGGTTCTTCGAACCCTATATCTGCCAGCGGCATGGTGTGCTGCCCTATGTCGATGCCACGGCGGCGCTGGGCGGCATGGCGGTAGCGACGGATGCATGGGGCGTGGATGTAGTGACGGGCGGCTTGCAGAAATGCATGGGCAGATCACGCAGAAAAGGAAGATATTGCCGCAAAGCCGAGGCCTGAGTGGACAATCTCTTCCAGGTGGCAAGCCCGAGCAATCACAGGGCCGGACAGAAGACCGCAGTCGATCACTCGTTCAATGAGTCAGATACATCTTGCATCACGGACGGTAACCACAGAAGCCATCGCGCCCATTAATTGGGATTCCAGATAGTAGATGATCGGCAATGGGTTTGGAGTTTATCGTGTGCTTGGATAAATATTGCCGATCTGCTTCCGTTGTCAGTTGCCAGTATTCGCGGGGGCATTGTCCGACCACATATCGCGATGAATCTTCCATTTCCCGTCTTGTTTGAGCAGGACGATGGTCTGCTTGCCGTGTTCAATGACATGGTTCTTGCCGTCGAGCAGCACCATCTGGGAGATGCTGGTCGCGGCATTGCCGCCACCATAGATCTCGTAATGATCGAATTTGGCGCCTCCGACGAGATCCGGCCGCAGGGTGTTTTCGAAATACGCGAGGATCGCAGGCCGCCCGGAAATCGCCTCCGCGTTCGGGGGAAGCAGTTTGGCGTCATCGGTATATAAACGCGAGATCGCCTTGAGATCGCCCCTGGCGAGGTCGGCGGCAAATTGTTCAGTCACGGCCTTGACCGCAGCTTCGTCGGGCGAATGCACAGTGGCCGCAAAGACGGGAGCACATTGCAGGGCGAGAGCCATTGAGGCGCTCAGAAAATGAGAGAGTGGTTTTGCGATTGTCATCAGTAATTCCTTCAATGATCGTTGGTCGGAGGGGCGGAGTCGGGTTCAGAGCTGCGAGCAGCCGCCGTCGACGACCAGTTCCGTCCCGACGACGTATCGGGATTCGTCGCTTGCGAGGTAAAGGACCGCGGCGGCAATTTCCTCGGGCCGGCCCATTCGTCCCAGAGGCACGGTCGAGGCGAACTGCGTCTTGAAGTCTTCCACCTCGGCTTCGGACAGGCCGAGCTTGCCCAGCAGCGGCGTTTCAATGCCTCCGGGAGCCACCGCGTTGACGCGGATCTTGCGGTCGAGAAGTTCGTAGGACCAACTGCGCGCGAGCGAACGGGCGGCGGCCTTGGCGGCAGCGACCAGCGACAGGCCATGCTTGCCGGTCTGATCGATGAACGACGTCGTCAGGATGACGGATGCGCCTTCCCGAAGGACAGGCAACGCGGCCTGCATCGTGAAAACGACGCCTTTGACGCTGACGTCCATGACGTCGTCGTACTGGCGAACGTCAATCGCCGGCAGCGGCGTCGCAATGACGTAACCGGCGTTTGCGAACAGGATGTCGAGCCCGCCGAATGCCTGCTGGATGCGGGCCGAGACGGCCTGCATCGCGTCGATGGACCGAACGTCGGCAGAAAGGACGAGAGCCTCATCGCCGAGTTCCGCCTGCACATCGGCGAAACGGGACTCGTCCCGGCCGGTGACGGCGACGCGGGCACCTTCCTTGACGAACAGCTTCGCGGTGGCGAGGCCGATGCCGCTCGTGCCGCCGGTAATAAGTGCTGTTTTCCCAGAAAGTCTCATATCGAATTCCTTGCATACAGACGGCGATGGACGGCTGGGAGCGCGCCCACCGATCCTCACGATCCTAGCGAAATGCCTGACGTCCTAAAGGACATAATTCCCTTAAAATACGCCGTTTGTGCATGAGAAGAGAATGGCGGCGTAAAATGAGGGAATTAGGTCCTTTGGGAAAAATAATTCTCGACCTAACTGTCGAGGCCATCCGGAAAGCAGCCCGTTTCACGGGGCAGGACAGGAGAGTGACATGTCTGAGATTTTCGATAGAACGATCATGGCGGAACTGAGCGAGGACGGTCGCTCGCGGCGGCAAGCCATGCTCATGGGCGGCGCGGCGCTGGCCGCCGCGGCAGCTGGCAGCCTTCTTCCCGGAGGGGCACGCGCAGGCGCGGCTGGTAAAACCGAGAAACCCATCGACTTTTTGTTCGCGATCTATCCGAATGGAACGCTTCTCGATTTTGCCGGTCCCAACGAAATTCTTTCTCTACTGCCCGACACGAAAGTCCGGTTCGCCAGTCCCGCTGGTGGTCTCGTGACACTGGAGAAAGGCGTCATCTTCGGTCCAACGGAAAAACTTTCGGATGTGCAAAAGGTGGATGTCATCTGTGTTCCTGGCGCTCTTGATCTGTCGGCGATGATGAAGCCTGAGATATTGAGACATGTCCGACGACTGTCTGAAACCGCGAGATATGTCACGTCAGTTTGTACCGGTTCGATCATCCTTGCCGCCTCCGGTGTGCTCAAGGGGAAACGCAGTGCCTGTCATTGGGCGTTCCTGAACGTGCTCAAGGAATACGGAGCCATTCCTGACCCGGCGCGTATCGTGAAGGACGGCCGCTTCATGAGTGGCGGCGGCGTCACCGCCGGCATCGATTTCGGCATGGCGATCGCAGCGGAATTACGCGGTGCCCAGGCCGCGCAGGAGGTGCAATTGCTCGTCCAGTACGACCCGCAACCTCCGTTCCATGCAGGGAATCCTCTGGATGCGCCGCCGAAAATTCGTGACGCCGTTTTTAAAATATTGCCCGGTTCCGAAAATGGCCTGATGCGCCCCATTCTTTAGTCCGCCGAACAGATTTTCGACACGCTGAATTTTGGGCGGAGCCGGTAACTGCCACAGGGAGAGATGCTGCCCTTGGTATTTACCGGCCTTTGACCGCACTTGTTTTGCACCGTCAGGATACGGGGCAAGACCTGATTTTTAAATATCCCTCTGATATCCAAAACCCGGATTCAGGCCGCAGGAGACACGCTATCGTCATCGGCGACCCACCCTCCATGGAAGCCAAACGGCACCCTGACCGGTAGACGAATGGTAGCGACAGGCTCGCCAGCAAAATCCTGAGCATCCAGAATGACGACATCGCTCAGATTCCGACCGGCGTCATAAACGTAAGACATGATCCACCCCTCATCTTCAGCAACAGCATCGGGCTTTCGCACGAAGATCGGCTCCAGGGTCATGCGCCCGGCGCCGTAATCATGTATTTCGGTGATCCCCCGCACCATGTCGTGCTTCATGGCCGGCCCGAAACTGACGCCGGCGCCCCAATGGGCCGTGTAGCCGAAACGATAGGGCTGCCCGCCGAAACGGCCATTGATCCGCGGAAATTCAGTCCCGTGATCGTCGAGGCCCGTCTCGCTCAACCGGCCGGAACGTCGGTCGAGCGTCCATCGGACGAGCGTGGGCGCCCCTTCATTTGGTCCGTGGTGATCGCGGTCGAACATACGGGGATGACGGGCGACATCGATGATCGTCAATTCGCCATCGTCATAGGCATTCACGAAATGGAAGACGAAACAGCGCGGGGCTTCAAACCATTGAATGTTCGCGACATCCCCGTTGCGCGGCAACAGTCCGATCCGCGCGTCCCGTCGCTCATCCCAAAGCCATGGAAATTTCGCCTGCGAACGTTCGGGCTGAAACGTGACTGGAAGATCCGGTATGACAATGAATGACGCGGTAAACGCCATATCGTGGATCAGCGGAATATGTGGCAGGTCGATCCGCGCTTTTGTCGTGGCATGTCCGTTCCGGTCGAGCGAAATATAGCGGACTGGCTGTCCCGGTTCGTAGGCAAGAGCATGCTGCTCGCCCGTTATCGGGTCGAATTTCGGATGACCGGTGAAACCGGCTTCGAGCGTCCCGTCGAAATCCGCACGCGCAACGCTTTCCAGCTCGTAGTCCAGTTCGACTGGTAGGCTGCCCGCTTCGACAACCGCATAAAGTTTTCCGCCCGCGCTGGTGAAATTCGTGTTCACGCTGCCGTCGCGCTGGCCTGCGCCAGGTCCGCCGATCGGCTGAGCGTTCAGAGCGGCGACCACTGCCGCATCCTTGACGTAACGACTGCGATACCACTCAGCTCTGCCGTCACGCAGACGCAGGCCATGCGCCATGCCTGAGCCTGAAAACCAGTGATAACGCGCAGGATCCGGAGCATCGGCCGGGTTGGGGCCGATGCGGAGCAGGCGTCCGTTCAGCGCTTCGGGAATACGACCGATCACGTCCAGATCGAAGGCGGTCATTTCAGCCTCGATCGGCCCGAAATTATTGGCGAGATAAGGCGCGCCCGAACGCGTCGGCGTGAGCGATTTCAGTGACAACGTCATGACGATCTCCCATGTGATAGTTCATCACATTATCGCTCATTGATCCGCTGTCAACTCAAATGTTATAAGCCATCACATGAAGCGGAATGCAGTCTCACAGCGACCCGATCGTCGCAAGTCCTATCACCATGGCGACCTGCGGAAGGTGCTGCTCGACACCGCCCGAGAGGAAATATCCGCCCGCGGGGCTCAAAGCCTTTCAATGGCATCGCTGGCGCGGCGGGCCGGCGTGGCGCAGTCGGCACCGTACCGACATTTCACGGATCGCGAGGATCTCCTCGCGGCCGTCGCGACCGACGGGTTCGAACAGTTCACCGAGATCCTTCTCGAAGCGGCGTCGAGCGGGGACAAAGCTGAGGCGATGAAGCGGATGGCAGGCGCCTATCTTGTTTTCGGAGAAAAGAATGTGGAGCTTTACCGCCTCATGTTTGCATCCGGCCTGGTTCCAGGGTCCGCGCCCGACAGCGCCCTTCAACGCGCGGCGATCGCAAGCTTTCAGCCTCTTCTTGATCGCGTTACGGCTTCCAGCCCGGAATCGTCGCTCACATCCGCGCACGTCAAATGGGGGCAACTCCATGGTTTGGTCATGTTGAAAGCTGACGGGTTCATTGAGGATTCAATCGATGCACTCATACAATCCTTGGGTTTTTGAGAGGTCGGCACTACCGTACATGATCTGGTCACGACTCCGCGCCGCCGACACGCCGATGCTGCCGGTTAGCACTACAGTTGCATTTCGTGTCGTGAGTGAGAGCGGATAGCGCTGGCTTGATGTTTTCGTCGAAAGACGGACCATCTGAGGATGTGAGCGACGGGAAGTCTGCGTTGTGAGAGTTTTACGACGAGACGCCTGATTTCCTGTATGGACCAGCGGACGACGATGATCGTGCTCTGCGTTGTGTTTTTTTCGGTTTTTGTGAGTTTGCCTGATACCGGACACTTGCCATGACGGCATAGGCGAGCATGACCAGAGAAACATGCCGATGCCAACCATGCCAGGAGCGAGTTTCGTTATGATCAAGACCGAATTCGTTTTTGGCCGCCTCGAAACACTCTTCGATCCTCCAGCGCGTCCCTTCAACGTTCACGAGTTCCTGCATGGTTGTCCCTTTCGGGCACCAGGTTGTAAAACAGGCAAGGTCTCCATCGGCGATGTTCCGGCGGATCAACAGGCCCCGTGTCCATGGTCCAGCTCTAGGGCAGTCAAATTCTTCAGCATCCAGATCGGCAAGCGGAAAATACGCCCAGTCGTATAACCGCTCGCCCTTTGTGCCGCTTCCCGCTGACAGACGGCACCAGGCCTGCTCTGGAAGATTTGCGGCAATATCTTTGGCTTCTCCTGCAATCAGCGGGTTTGTCGCCCATGACCCGAACCAGTGATTGCCTCTGACGCCAAGGACATATCCAATCCCTGCCCGGCGAAGCGTGCGTTCTACATCGCCAACACCATACACGCTGTCTGCTGCGACCCAGCGGAAGGGCACACCGGCCTCAAGACACCGCTCAATCATCATCGAGGCCAACGCCGGTTTGGTTGCAAACACCACGTCATCGGGAACGTGGGCCTGCCTCAGGCGCTCACGGTTCGACGTCCAGTCTGTTGGAAGATACAGCGCGCGGTCAACAAAGGCATGGCCCCGCGCCGAGACATAGGTGGCAAATAC
>NZ_SLZN01000062.1 GCF_004346035.1 Acidomonas methanolica
CATCACGAAGACCACTGTGAACCCATGCATCAGAGGGGTCAGTTTTCGGCGCCGATTACCCCTCCACCAGGGTCAATTTTCCACGCCGGTTCACACCTGCCCGGCGCGTCACAGGCCCTTCCCGTTCGGGCCGGTCGATCGGCGGCGTCAATCGCTTTTTCACATGCCCAGGCCCGGCGCAGCGCTTTCCAAGCCGCCGGACACGCCGCCGCATGAAAGCGGAATATTCCGTAATCGAACCTGATCAGTCTCCAGGCGGATGATCCATGCCCTCGCCGGCTACGGCGGCCGGAAGCATGGGGAGGACCAGCGCCGAGGGATGCGTCGCGTCGTGCCAGATAATCTGGTGAGCGACGATGCTTTTCCGGGCTGTGCCGAACGGCTCGCTCGTATTGGGGTTCGGGGCGAATTGCGGATAATCGCTGGACGAGATTTCCAGCCGAATACGATGTCCCTTGAGAAAGAGATTGGAGGTCGGCCAGACCTTGATGTGATATTCGTAAATCTTCCCCGGCACGATCGGCGTGGGATGACTCAATGAGTCCCGATAGCTTGCGCGGATAATGCCGTTATTGAGATTGATGGCCGTTCCATCCGGCGCAACATCCACCAGCTTGGCTGTGAAATCGGTGTCCTTCGCATCCGTCGTGGCGAAGAGCGTCACGCTGATCGGCCCGGTGACATTGACCGGCGCATCGAGCGGCGCACTCGTATAGACGAGAATATCGCCGCGCTGCTCGATCGCCGACTGGTCGAACTGCCCCTGCGGACCCGCAAGCCATGCACAGCAGGAATGACCGCCCACGCTGGGCACGGGGTTGACCGGATCATAGGAGAACCGATCATTCACTGCGGCGCCGGTCGGCTTGGGCGTCAATATGCCATCGCCCATGGAGGAATTGGCCCGCCCCTGACTGCCGAGATACCAGGTCACATACTGCGTTCCTTCAATCGGGAAGGATTGCGCCGTATGCCAGCGATTCTCCCCCATGGTGAAGTAATCGACCCGCGGACCATCCTGCATGCCGTTGTCCCTGCCCTTGAGGACATGATCAAGAAAACGGACCGTCAGTTCGTTGACCGGACTGTTCGCCACCGGCCCGATCGCCTTCAGACGCGGACTGACGATCGCGTCAGGCCGCCCCCAGCCGATATGCTCCCACGGGCCGATAATGAGGCGCTGGTTCGCCCGCGCCGCCAGTGTGCCGCCCTGTTGTCTCATGCCGTTGAAATTGTTGATCGCCCCTGTGAGGAATGAATCATACCAGCCGTCGAAGGCGAGAACCGGGACTTTCACCCGGTCATAATGCGTCCTGATCTGGAACGTTTCCCAATAGGTGTCGCGCGTCGGATGAGCGACCGTCTCGTAGAAATACGGCGCGACAGCGGGATCATTCGGACGCAGCGGCGGAAATTTTCCATAAGGCGTGAAGCTTAGCCAGACCGATGCATTTTTCCCTTCGGCGAAGATCTCCTTCGCAAGGGCTGCGTCGCCACGATTTGCGGCTGCCGAAGACGCGATGGTCTCCATCATCCACGGCTCGATGAAGGCCAGCCGGAAGACGCCGTCCTCATAGCTCCACCCGTCGTAATAATCGTCTCCCGTATTGGACGGGATGATGGCCTTCAGAGCCGGGGGACTGGCCGTCGCCGCCAGCCATTGCGTCGCCCCGACATAGGAGGAGCCATACATCGCGACCTGCCCGTCCGCGCCGGGGAGACGGGCGGCCCATTGGACCGTGTCATACCCGTCATCACGATCGTAGCGATATTCGTAGAACGTCCCGCCCGACTTGCCCTGCCCTCGAATATCCTGCACGACCACGATATAGCAGTGCGAAGCGAACCAGTCCGGGGTCTGATAGCGGGAAGGCTTCACTTGGGCGGCCTCCTTCGCATATTGCGTCCGCATCAGCAGAACCGGCACTTTCTCCGAGGTGCGGGGCGTATAGACATCCGCCCGCAGCACCGTGCCGTCGCGCATGGTGGCGGCCACGTTGGTCTGTCGCATCACGGAACAGGAACCGCGCCCTTCGGCGCTTGGCCAGCCGGCGGCCCGTGCCGTTTCCCGCAACACGGGAGCAGTGTCGCACAGAAGAAGAGCCAGGAAAAAAAAAAGCATGTCGCATGAAGATGATTTTCCGCAGTGCGACAGATGCCAGCAGGGCAGCCAGAAACCCGTGGGTTCTCCGCATAAGGGGTTTTCCTCATCGCTGTAATGTTTGTATATCGCAATGTTACGTTATCAAACTTTATATCGTCAAATTTTGTTTTTTTTGATCTATTATAAATCTCATGAATACTCGGTCTTGCATCATGGATTCCAGCGGTGATCCTGGCGATGATTCTCAACCTGCGCACCCGCCAGCCACCACGGAGCGGGCTATAGATGCCGATTACGAACGCCCCTTGACAACGCATTTACGTCCGTCACTTCGGCCACCGCGATGTCCCTGACAAAGTCTTGAAGCCACGCCCGCCCAGTGTCCGATTCACCGATTTGAGACACGATCAACTGGATCGAGTGTTCGCCGAAGATTTCCGGAAGGGTGGAGACGCATAACATTGTCGTGGCACTGAAAAGGAAGCCGATATAATCCGGCACGACCGCAATACTCGATGTCCGGCTCAGAAAACTAGGAAGATGCCCGAAAGATGGCACCAGCACACGAACCTGCCTGCGGATTCCGAGATTGCGCAGCATATAGTCAAACACACTGTAGCGTGTCGCTGCTTCGATCAGCACATGGGGGCGATCCGTCAATTCAGCGACGGTCACATGCGGAGGCAATTTGCCATGATCGGGATGCCATACGCACACGAACCGGAAATGTCCGATCATCGTCGATCGGCAATGGGGAAAGACAGTCTGGCTGGTGCTGAGCGCGAGATCGATCTCGCGATGCTCCAGAGCGCCGGCCATCGCCGCCGGGCCGACCTGCCGGAAGGTCATGGTCACATCCGGCGCCACCTCTTGCAGGCGGGCGGAAATGATGGGGCCAAGCGTGTAATCAAGACCTGCCTCGCTCCCGATGACGAAGGATCGGGTGGATGAGCGAGGGTCGAAGGAACCATGCTCGCTCAGTGCGGTACGCAGGATTTCCACGCCATCTTCAAGTGCCCGGGCGATCTGCTCGGCATAGGCTGTCGGCTGCATGGCATGGCGCGTGCGGACGAACAGCTCGTCCCGGCAGCATTCCCGCAGGCGCCGCAAGGCCGAACTGACGGCAGGCTGGGTAAGGGAGAGTCGTTCCGCCGCACGGGTCACGCTGCGTTCGTGCCAGAGCGCAAGGAAGACGTGTGCGAGATTGAGGTCGAATCGCTGGGTATTCATGAGATTTATAATAGATCAAAAAAAACAAAATTTGACGATATAAAGTTTGATAACGCAACATTGCGATATACAAACATTACAGCGATGAGGAAAACCCCTTATGCGGAGAACCCACGGGTTTCTGGCTGCCCTGCTGGCATCTGTCGCACTGGCGCCGATATGCGCGACCGCCCGCCAACACTCCCATCCCCCCCGGCTCGCGAAAAAAACTGCGGCAGTGAATGCCCAGCAAGCGGAATCCTTAGAAGTGCGAGGCGGATTACGGACAGCAAACGGCGTGACGAATACGACACCAGGTGGTGGATTGATGGCGCGCCAAACCGTGGCCAAGAGCGCCAGCACTCTCACGCGCGACTTCATTGCGAAGCAATCCGCAACCAGTTCTCCGCTCACGCTGATCAGCTATCTCCCCGGGGTCGTCACCGCTGGCAGCGATCCCCTCGGACAATCCTCGACCTCTATGTCGATGCGCGGCCTGCAACAATCGGAAATCGGCTTTACCTACGAAGACTTTCCCTTCGCAGATTCCATCAACTATACACCCTACACCCAAACGATCGTGGATACCGACAACATCGCATCGATCACAGTCAATCAGGGCGCGCCGGATATCAGTTCCCCTGTCTATAATGACGTTGGCGGCCTCATAAAAATCTCGTTGCGGCACGCGCGTCAAGAGTTTGGTGGAACAGCCAATTTTTCCTTCGGCTCCAAGGCGCTCCAGCGCGAGTTCATACGCATCGACTCTGGAGAAATTGGGCATAGCGGAATCAAGGCCTTCGCATCGTTCTCCTCGACGACGAACGATCAATGGCGCGGATCCGGCCAGTTCCGGAAATATCACGTTGATGCTGAAATCCGGAAGGACTGGACACAGAATACGAGCCTCGGCCTCATTTTTTCATACGATAACTGGGAACAGTCCAATTATCGAAACATGACACTTACGTCTTGGAAAGACTATGGAATCAGCCACAATTATAACAAAAGCTATTATCCTGGGAACACGAACTGGGTCGGGCTCAATCGATACGAGAGACGTTCGACCGTGATACTCTTGCCATTCAGGGCGAAGCTTTTTGACGGGCTTGATTTCAAGCTGACACCCTCCTTCGCGCAATATCACGAATATTATCTTGGCGGTACGACCCTTTCGAACACGAATTCCTATATGGGGACACAACCGGCGGGCAATCTCAATCTTCCGGGAATCTACTCTGCCACGAATGGCGGGACGGCTGCCGCAGAATCGATCAATCCTGTTCCCCAGGATGCTTTCTTCATTAACTCCGGTCTCATTTGGAAAAAAGGCAACAATATACTCCGCTTTGGGCAGACCTACCAATATATCCATCTTTTCGAGCAAATATTTTATACAGGCGTTGCGCTCGATGGCAGCGTCAGCAATGTCGAAGGAAAATATCCGATCACTCTTTCTGACGGGCAGCGTTACATGACGCTCAATCAGAACTTCACACACCAGATGAACAGTTTCTATCTGGACGACACTCTCAAACTTCTCGGCGGCCGCCTTGCGCTTAATGCTGGGCTCAAATATATCATGATCGATCGAACCATGGTCAATGACACGCCCGGCGCCATCCGGTACGCGGGCGGCTCATATTCTCAGCCGCTGCCGCAATTCTCCGCCAGTTACCAGATCAGCAAGAACGACCAGATATTCATCGACGCCACGACGGCCTATCGCGCGCCCGAGTCCGTGGAGGCTTACGGGCAACTCTGGAGCCCACACAGCAATCAACCGGCTTCCAATTTTGTCAAGATGGACGGCGAATATGCGATCGGCGAGGAGATCGGTTTCCGTCACTACGGTCTGGTGAACGTTTCTTTGTCGCTATTCAACTATAATATCACCAATAATCAGGTGCAGACCTATGTTCTCTTGGGGAATGAGGCAATTCCTGAGCCACTGCAAAATGGCGGCAAGACCTTGCGGGGTGTGGACGTCGAACTCGGCATGCGGCCATGGCATCACTTCAGCCCTTATGTGTCCGCGCAATATCTTCATGCGACGATGGACAACAATTATTCAGCCGAAAATGCTGCCGGACAGACTGTAGTGCTGCCAACAGCAGGAAAAACTGCGGTCCAGAGTCCGCATTTCGTCGCTGCTGTTGGAATTTCCTATGATAACGGTACGTATTTCGGAAATTTCTACTTTAATTACGTGAGTTCACAATATTCTACTTTCATGAATGATGAAAAAATTCCCGGCTATGAGCAGGCAAACGTTACGCTCGGATATCGCATGCATCCAATCGGCTTCCTGAAGTACCCGCAGCTTCAAATAAACGTCACAAATATAGGAAACAATAACTATCTGTCCGGCCCATCCAGCGTGACGGCAAACGCGCATACCTACGATGGAGTGACCGGACATGCGCCACTCTATACCGTCAACGGCGGCATCGCAGTGGTAGCTTCTCTTTCAACCGGGTTTTGACAATCCAAACAAGCTGACGGGATATCGAGGGACCGCGTGATATTACACTCTGCAGCCGCAGGATAACGCAGAGCGCGGAAGCCGCCCATACGTCGGAGATCCAGGACAGGATGCCCTCTTCCCGCGAGGCTTTCAGCCGTGATTGAGGAGAAGGATGCTCCGCCTGTCGGTGCGGACATCGGCGGCGCGAACTGACGGCAGGTCACAGCGATATCCTGAACGCGGTGCGCCACTGAAGTGGCCCCCTCCCGAGGACCAGTGATGGCTGATTTTAAGTTGGAAGGTCTGGCCCGGTTTTCCTTTTTTGTTCAGGCGACCATGAGGTCGGTCTGATGGTG
>NZ_SLZN01000063.1:0-2500 GCF_004346035.1 Acidomonas methanolica
CAGGCTGGACTGATTGATCTGGCGGCGACCGACTTTTCCGTGCCTTGAGGCAGAGTATCATGGGCGCTGGGGCATTTGACGGCCGAGTTCGGGATGGGATCGGGTGATTTGCTCCCGCCATGGCCACCAGATCGATGGGTCCACCCTGTTTTGATTGGGTGGTGTGGAGGGTGGTGCTGTGGTGAGAGGAGATTTTTTGCGTGGATGACTGCTGTGCATGTGTGTTTTACCGTCTCGTTTGAGGCGGTGATGTGGTGAGCGATAGGGGCGATTAGGACCGGTTAGCTGAGCGCATTGCTGCGCGTATACACCCGGCCTATTGACGTGCTGGTCTTGCACGGCCCTGTGAGACCTCGTTTTGAGGTGGGTTTCCCGCTTAGATGCTTTCAGCGGTTATCCCGTCCAGACTTAGCTACCCGGCTGTGCCGCTGGCGCGACAACCGGTGCACCAGAGGTCTGTTCATCCCGGTCCTCTCGTACTAGGGACAAATCCTCTCAAGTCTCATACACCCACGGCAGATAGGGACCGAACTGTCTCACGACGTTCTAAACCCAGCTCACGTACCACTTTAATCGGCGAACAGCCGAACCCTTGGGACCTGCTCCAGCCCCAGGATGTGATGAGCCGACATCGAGGTGCCAAACCTCCCCGTCGATGTGGACTCTTGGGGGAGATCAGCCTGTTATCCCTAGAGTACCTTTTATCCGTTGAGCGATGGCCCGTCCACGTGGGACCACCGGATCACTATGGCCGACTTTCGTCTCTGCTCGAGCTGTCACTCTCGCAGTCAGGCGGGCTTATGCCATTGCACTCAACAGCCGATGTCCGACCGGCTTGAGCCCACCATCGCGCGCCTCCGTTACACTTTGGGAGGCGACCGCCCCAGTCAAACTGCCCGCCATGCAGGGTCCCGGACCAGGCTTACTGGTCGCGGTTAGACAGCAGAAAAAGTCAGGGTGGTATTTCAAGGTCGGCTCCACACAGACTGGCGCCCATGCTTCAAAGCCTCCCACCTATCCTACACAAAATTTTCCTGATGCCACTGCAAAGCTGCAGTAAAGGTTCATAGGGTCTTTCCGTCTGACCGCGGGTACCCCGCATCTTCACGGGGAATTCAATTTCGCTGGATCGATGCTGGAGACAGTGGGGAAGTCGTTACGCCATTCGTGCAGGTCGGAACTTACCCGACAAGGAATTTCGCTACCTTAGGACCGTTATAGTTACGGCCGCCGTTTACCGGGGCTTCAATTCAATGCTCTCACATCTCCTTTTAACCTTCCGGCACCGGGCAGGCGTCAGGCCGTATACGTCGTCTCTCGACTTCGCACAGCCCTGTGTTTTTACTAAACAGTCGCTACCCCCTGGTCTGTGCCACCCGCCCATGGTTGCCCACAAACGGGTCTCGTTTATCCCGAAGTTACACGAGCAATTTGCCTAGTTCCTTCAGCATCGTTCTTCCAAGCGCCTTGGTATGCTCTACCAGTCCACCTGTGTCGGTTTCGGGTACGGTCTATACGCCAGAGCTGTTTCCCGGAATGCTCCAAAAGCCCGGACAATCCATTAAGCCCGGACAACATCTCGCATTCGTCACTTCTGGCAGGCCCAGTAATATTCAACTGGTTCCCATCGACTACGGCTCTCGCCCTCGCCTTAGGGGCCGGCTCACCCTGCGGGGATTAACCTTGCGCAGGAACCCTTGGACTTTCGGCGACAGTGTTTCTCGCACTGTTTGTCGCTACTCATGTCAGCATTCGCACTTCCGATACCTCCAGAGAGAGTCACCTCGTCTCCTTCGCAGGCCTACGGAACGCTCCGCTACCGCGCATTCATAGAATGCACCCACAGCTTCGGCACGTGGCTTGAGCCCCGTTACATTTTCGGCGCAGGGTTTCTATTAGACCAGTGAGCTATTACGCTTTCTTTAAAGGATGGCTGCTTCTAAGCCAACCTCCTGGTTGTTTTGGAATCCCCACATCCTTTCCCACTTAGCCACGATTTGGGGGCCTTAGCTGGTGGTCTGGGCTGTTTCCCTCTCGACGATGGACCTTAGCACCCACCGTCTGTCTGCCAGGCTAAACTTCCGGGTATTCGGAGTTTGGTTAGGTTTGGTAAGGCTTTGGGCCCCCCTAGCCCATCCAGTGCTCTACCCCCCGGGGTCAACACCTGACGATCTACCTCAATAGATTTCGCGGAGAACCAGCTATCTCCGAGTTTGATTGGCCTTTCACCCCTAGCCACAGCTCATCCCCGACTTTTTCAACAGGCGTGGGTTCGGCCCTCCAGTGCGTGTTACCGCACCTTCAGCCTGGCCATGGCTAGATCACTCGGTTTCGGGTCTTCTGCCAGCAACTCATGCGCCCTCTTCAGACTCGCTTTCGCTACGCCTACACCTACCGGCTTAAGCTCGCTGCAAACAGAAACTCGCTGACCCATTATACAAAAGGTACGCCGTCACCCCATAAGAGGCTCCGACTGCTTGTAGGCATCCGGTTTCAGGTC
>NZ_SLZN01000064.1 GCF_004346035.1 Acidomonas methanolica
ACGCTTCAGGCGACAATCCCGCATCTGACGCGCTCTTCTTTGCATCGTTGTTTTCAGCGCCATGGGATCAGCCGCCTGCCCGACGCCGAAGGCGATAAGCCGAAGCGTTCAAAGTTCAGGACCTATCCGATCGGCTACTTTCACATCGACATCGCCGAAGTCCGCACTGAAATGGGCCGCCTCTATACCTCACCGCCACCGCAATCTCGAAGCCGCTTATCGGATCAGCCTCAAATCCCTCGCACGCCGCTATCTCGAACTGCACGACGAGATCGCCGAGTTGGACCTGATGATCAAGGCGATTGTCGAAGAACTGGCGCCGGAACTCGTCGCCCGCAATTCCATTGGTCACAATGGAGCCGCCCAGCTTCTCCTGACGGCTGGCGACAATCCCGACAGGTTGAAATCCGAAGCAAGCTTCGCTGCCCTTTGCGGTGTCACCCCGGTACCAGCCTCGTCGGGAAAAACGATCCGCCATCGACTGAACCGAGGCGGTGACCGGGCAGCCAACAGCGCTCTGCATCTTATCGCCATCGGCCGCCTGCGAACGGACGAAAAGACACGTGCCTATGTCGCCAGGCGTGTCGCGGAAGGTCACTCCAAACTCGAAGTCATCCGCATCCTGAAACGCTACATCGCCCGCGAAGTCTATGGCGTCATCATACGCCGCCATCGCGAGGTCAATGCATCGCGTTTCGCCGCTTGACAAACAGAAGGGCGTCCAGGGCAGCCAATTCACCACGCCGCGCTTCACCGAAGTGCTGCAGGAGAGGCAGATCCGCATCAGCATGGACGGGCGCGGCCGCTGGATGGACAATGTCTTCATCGAACGGCTCTGGCGGTCATTGAAATATGAATGCGTGTATCTCCACGCTTTCGAGACCGGCTCGGAACTTCGTGCCGGCCTTGCGAAATGGATTGGTCATTATAATTCGCGGCGCCCGCATACGGCGCTGGCTGGACGCACGCCCGATGAGGCGTATCATGGGTCCGCTCCGACACCGCTGCCGGGGTTAACCCCGGCAGCGGTGTCGGTCAGCAACAACGAGAAAGTGGCGGCATAGCAACGACCGGGCGATAGCTTATTCAACCCGCAAATCTGTCCGAACGAAGGGGACCACCTCAAATAGGCCGTAGCCGCTTGACCTCGTCATAAACACAGGAGAGATAACAACAAGCCGGTTTAGTCCCTGTTGAAAACTCAGGATCAGTTATCAGTGAATCTTAAAAACTAAGCGAAACTATAGTTATAGTTTACAAGAAATAAGGAAATAATATATTGTACATTTTTTACTATATTAAGATAAAACCATATGATAACATAATATTAATGCACTTATAGAGAATTATAATCATGATTATTCCAAACATTATTAGTAATAAAACTAGATATTTTATTTTGACGTCAGGAACAATTATTCTTGTAGTCATGTACCTTGTAGGATATGTCCATAATCCTGCATATCCGTCGCCGAAATCTGCTTTCCCGAAAGGGTGGTGGGGCTGGTTTGATCAATCAAAATACCTTCAATCTGCTCAGGCACTGGCACAATTTGACTTGTCACCTTCTAGTCATTGGTATCCCCTCGGATATGCGTTACTAGGGGTACCCTTTGTTTGGATGGGAAACCACTCCTATCTAATCCCTGATTTGTTATGTCTTCTGATAACCGCCAGCGGGATCATTTTTTTTGCAGAAAGTTTGGGTGTTTCGACATTTGTAGCAACGCTTATTGCAATCGGGACGACTATGTTCCCCCGTCAGATTTTGGACGTATGGGCCGAACCTTGGAACACTACCTTATCTTCGGCTCTCATTTGGTGGTCTTTGGCCCTAGGAACTCGCCTAAGTTTAATAAATAACGAGAGTAGAATTGATAAACACCGCATTCCTTTATTCATGTTCTTAGGAATTTTGCTTGTACTTATTCCATTTAATCGCCCAACAGATATTATTATATCTTTTACGATAGTAACTTTCTGTTTTTTTACTTCTGTGTTGAACAGAGATATACATTTTAAGGAAATTATATCAATAACCACAGGGTCATTTATCGCGCTTATTCCAATTTCTTATATCTATATTAAGATATATGGATTTAGGCTATCGGACTACATGATTCATTCAAGAAATCTTGGGTTTAGAATAGATCTTCTGTGGTGGAAAACATACCTACTTCTGGTAACACCACGCCCATGGTTTCCTGATGGTGAAGGTCTGATGGAACACATGCATTGGCTATTTTTTGGTATCGCAGGCATCGCCATGCTGCCTTGGGTCGCTCGCAGTCGAAAAGATGTGCCTTATGTCTTGCTGGCAGTGTTATGCGTTTCTTACAGTCTGTTGTTTTTTTCTTATATCGATCTGATTCCTGGAGGACTTTGGCGTTATAATAATATTCATTATTTCAAGTGGCTTCTACCTGCCATGGGTCTCTTGGCTTGGTATGGTTTGCACGTGCTGTTTTCGCAGCAATGGCGGATAGCAGCAAGCATCATAGGTGCAATTTTTCTAGTATCCTGTATTCGCATTCTACCAGTTCAGGTGCCCGACGGGTCTTCTCATGTCTGGATGCTGACTCTGCATGAAGTTCCACCTGCATGGACTGATAGTTACTTCCGTGAATTTGCCGTTGAAGATAAATATGGTAAATTATCGAATATTAATGACTTTCGGTCACTTCCTGATTCGCAAGGAGAGCGATGGATAGCACTCGCACGCCCATTCGATGGAAAAGTTCATGATATTACAACAAATAACCGTCCGTCTAACTTGCTTGTTTCTTGGGGTATGAAGCTGGTGTGGCGGCCAGATCCATGTTGGATCAGGCCTTATGCATGCCGCTATAAAACACCGCTTCCATGATCTACCGGGGTGATACATAAAAGGGGCATAGATATTCGACTGTGTGGCCGCGTTATATGATGCGATATACGTCCTGACGGCCTGCTTTCCCTCACAGATCGCACGGTGTTGTGGGTCGTTCAGGTGACTGTCTGACCTGACGGAAGCGGCAGCACACCCGCGTCACTCATCGTGCGTCCGGATAGCGTGCTGACCGCGAGCATCCTGGCCACGGCACCGGCAACTGGACGGTTCGAAGAACCCCGCTCGGATCGGCGTTGGATGCCTGAAGAGGAGCTGAGCGCGGCAACTCGATAGCTGGTTGCTGACGGTGGTCGACGACTACACCCGGGAATGCCTCGGTCTGGTCGCCGACACATCGCTGTCGGGCGAACGGCTTGGCCGCGAACTGGACCGGATCGCAGAAAGCCGAGGCTTTCCCATGATGATCGTCAGCGACAATGGCACCGAGATGACCTCGAACGCGATCCTGGCCTGGCAGCAGAAGCGGTCGGTGCTGTGGCACTATATCGCGCCGGGAAAGCCGCAGCAGAACGGGTTCGTCGAGAGCTTCAACGGCCGGTTCCGGAGCTATGCACGAATTTGGGTGACGCGTTCTGATCAGGCGGCGCTGTGTGTGATGGCGTCGGTTTTGGCGACGCCGTTGGTGAAGACGACGCCTTCGATGATGCGGGGCAACTGGTTTGCGCCCTGAAGCCGTCGCCAGGTTTTTGACGCGGCCTGAACGAGGGTGAACACCATCAGCCTGGCGGTTTTCTGCGACAGCGCGCCCTTTGTCCGCGCCGTTCTGTGCCGAAGGGTGGCAAAGACGCTCCCGACCGGGTTGGAGGTGCGCAAATGCTCCCGGTGTTCGGCGGGGAAATCGTAGAAGGCCAGCAGCGCGTCAGCATCCTTGTGCAGGCATTTGACGGCCGCCGGATATTTGGCCCCGTATTTCTCTGCGAAGACGGCCATGGCATCCTGTGCCGCGGCCCGCGTCTCGGCATGATGGATATCGCGCAGGTCGGATTTGACGGCCGGGATCATGGGCTTGGGGAATTTGTTCACCACATTGCCGATCTTGTGAAACCAGCAGCGCTGATGACGCGTGCCGGGGAAGACCTCGTCCAGGGCTTTCCAGAAACCGGGCGCCCCGTCGCCGACCGCCAGTTCCGGGGCGATGCCCAGGCCGCGCGCCTTGAGATCGACCAGCAGTTCGCGCCAGCTCTGCGTGCTTTCCCGGACGCCGACCTGAAAGCCGACCAGCTCTTTCTTCCCTTCCGGGGTCGCGCCGATCACGACCAGCATGCATTCGGCCACAGGTTCCATGCGCGCCTGGAGATAGACCCCGTCCGCCCGGATATGGACGTAATGCCGGGCGGACAGGTCGCGTCGTTGCCAGCGGTCATACTCTTCCTGCCATCCCGCGGTCAGGCGCGCGATCACGCCCGGCGACACGTTCGGGGCCTCCTTGCCCGGAAGGGCCGTCAACGCCTCCTGAAAATCGCCCATCGAAACGCCACGCAGATAGAGCACCGGCAAAAGGGCATCGAGGCTCCGGGTTCGACGGGCCCATTTCGGCAGGATCGCCGAGGAAAACCGGATACGGTCCATCCCGGCATCGTCAGGGGCGCGATCCCGGACTTTCGGGCGCGCAACCGTCAAGGGGCCAATGCCTGTCTGGATCGCCCGCTCCGGCCCGCTACCATGCCGCACCACCCGCGCCCGGCCGTCTGCGAGGCGCTCCTCGGAATGCAGAGCGAGGAACTCGTCCACCTCGCTCTTCAGCGCCATTGCCAACATCTGTCGTGCCCCGTCGCGGGCAATCCCGGTCAATGGATCAATGATCGCTCCCCGCTGTGGCAGTTGAAATCCGAAGCAAGCTTCGCTGCCCTTTGTGGTGTCACCTCGGTGCCTGCCTCGTCGGGGAAGACGGTCCGCCATCGACTGAACCGAGGCGGTGATCGGGCAGCCAACAGCGCTCTGCACCTCATCGCCATCGGTCGCCTGCGAACCGACGAAAAGACACGTGCCTATGTCGCCAGGCGTATCGCGGAAGGTCACTCCAAACTCGAAGTCATCCGCATCCTGAAACGCTACATCGCCCGCGAGGTCTATGGCGTCATCATACGCCGCCATCGCGAGGTCAATGCATCGCGTTTCGCCGCTTGACATACAGAAGGGCGTCCAGGGGTCGCAATTTACCAGCGGCGCTTTTACCGGCGCGCTGCACAAGGCGGGCATCCGGATCTCGATGGACGGCCGGGGCCGCTGGATGGATA
>NZ_SLZN01000065.1 GCF_004346035.1 Acidomonas methanolica
CGCTCGCGGATTTTCCTTTTCCAACAAGAACTTTCGCCGTTTTCAGAGCCCCATGCACCTACTCGTGTGAGATATCCGGGATGAAGACCAGCCGGTGTGTTCAGCAGTTCGCGCGCGGCCGATGCAACAACAGGATGTGGCCCCTTCTCGCCCAGATGGTTTGTCCGCATCATCACGGACAGCGTGGTGGCGATCGGGCGCTTCGGGTCTGACAGGAAATTGGCGACACCGGCCAGAGTCTTGTCTGGCTCGGCATAGAGGACATGCAGGATGGCGCCGACCAGCAGGGAGTGCGAGGTCTTCTCCCAGTGGTTGCGCTTCTCCAGACTGCCCTCCGGGTCCACGAGGATGTCGGCGACGTTCTGGGCGTCACGGACTTCCCATTCTCCACGCCGGATTTCCAGCAGGGGGTTGTAAGCAGAGGACGCTGCATTGGTCGGGTCAAACAGCACGACACGACCGAAACGGGCGCGAAATCCTGCCGTCAGTTCTCAGTTTTCCCCCTTGATGTCATGGACAATGGCTGAACCGGGCCAGGTCAGAAGCGTCGGGAGACCATACCGACACCCTTGCCACTGCGCGTTGGTGCGAAGGTCAGGACGTGCTCCGGCCCGTCATGGCGCAGATAGGTTTTGCGATAACGACCCAGCACCACCCCGTCCGGGTCGAGCAGGCCGGCTTTCGCGATTTCATCCGGCTCCGCCCAACGTGCCGATCCATAGGTCTCGATCTTCCTGGCCTCACAGGTGCGATGGACGGACAGCGCCACGGCGGCGGCAAAGGCCAGCACACCGCCTGAGCCTGCAATCCAGGCTCCGCGCGCGAAGACGTTCGGGGCATAGGCATCGAAGACATACCACCACCAGAAAAACAGCGGCGGCGCATAGACCGGCCAGCGATGAAACAGCACGAACCAGGGCCGCCCCAGTTCAGGCTGAAAGGCCAGTTCCCATGCCGTCCATTGGGTCGCCGCCCACCAGGACAGAACGATGATGGACAGGACCAGCGTGATCTGGCCCCAGAGAATTTTTGTGCCGGACATTGTCATCCCTCCTTGCGCAAGGACAGGTCGGGCGGCCATTTTCCGATCCGCAAGGACTTTTCCCGCGTCGTCGCATCCCGGCGAACGGCAGGGAAAAAATACTTGCCCGGTGCGGACCGGGCCTTCACCATGCTGGACGAAGATCGCGGGAGTCGAACGATACCGGGAGGTTCTGGCGGGATGGAATCTTCGGCCAACGGTGATCCGCACCCGGATCGGACATGGATTTTCTGGCAATGCCTCCCAATATGTAGTAATGTTCCTACATTGCAGTCGGGAGGCCGGACATGAGCATCACCACGCTTTCAAGCCGCGAGTTCAACCAGGACACCAGCCGGGCCAAGAAGGCGGCGGCCGAGGGGCCGGTGTTCATCACCGACAGGGGGCGCACGGCCCATGTCCTGCTCAGCATTGAGGAATACCGCCGTCTGACGCACCATCCGCGCAAGATCGCGGACGCCCTGGCGATGCCGGACGCGGCGGACATCGCATTCGATCCGCCTCGCGCCAATATCACGCTCCGCCCGGCCGATTTTTCCTGATGTTCCTGCTGGACACGAACGTCGTTTCAGAACTGAGAAAAATCCGCGCCGGGAAGGCGGACCCGAACGTAGCGCACTGGGCCGACAGTGTGGAGGCGGACGATCTGTATCTCTCCGCCATCACCGTCATGGAACTGGAAACCGGCATCCTGCGCGCGGAGCGTCGCGACGGAGCCACCGGCACGATCCTGCGGACCTGGCTGGAACAGCACGTCCTTCCCGCATTCGAAGGGCGTATTTTTCCCGTCGATACGTCCGTGGCCCTGCGCTGCGCCCGGCTCCATGTCCCCGATCCCCGTTCGGAACGCGATGCGCTCATCGCCGCGACCGCGCTGGTCCATGGCAAGACGGTCGTGACCCGCAACGTCGCGGATTTCCTGCCATGCGGCGTTCCCCTGCTCAACCCGTGGGAACCCCGCCCGAGCTAGCCGGCCTGACGCGCGGCCATGTAGCGGCCGGGTGCGGCGCCGAGCGTCTTGCGGAACATAGTCACGAAGCTGGGTACGCTCTCATAGCCGAGATCGGCGGCGACCTGCTGGATCGCGACGCCCTCCGCCAGCCGCCCGACGGCCAGCATGACCATGAGCTGCTGGCGCCAGTTTCCGAAGCTCATGCCAGTCTCCCGCGCCGTCAGTCGCGCCAGGCTCCGCTCGCTCATGCCCGTCCGCTTCGCCCAGATGTCCAGCGTTACGCGGTCTCCCGGCGATGCCATCATGAGATCGGCGATGCGGCGCAGGCGGGAATCTCCCGGCATCGGCAGATGGAGATCGTCGCGCTCGGCTGAGGCGAACTCGTCGAGAAGCACGGTCAGCAGGCGCGATTCGGCACCGCCTTCCTCGTAGAACGCCGGCAGGTGAGCAGCACGGATTAGCAATTCGCGGAGCAGCGGCGTCACCGAGACGGCGCAGCATCGCGTGGGCAGACAGGGAGCGGCGTCAGGCGCGACGAAGGCACAATAACCTTCCATGATGCCCGAAGCCCGGATGGCGTGCGGTGTACCGCCCGGAATCCATACGGCGCTGCGCGGCGGCACGATCCATAGTCCCCTTTCCATCTCGCAACTCAGGGCGCCACGTTGCACCAGCAGGATTTGCCCCTTGCGGTGATGATGGAGGTCAAGCTCAAAGCTCGTCGCTGCCGCCGTTATGCCGCCGAAGGTCACGACCGGACGATCAATGTCGTCCGGCTCGATCCATTCGTTCTCTTTATGGGGATAGCTGAGGATTGGCACCGTCCGAATCCGATAACAATTTGTCCAACCTTCGTAATGACGCCATTCGTGGTTCTTCCTATCCTTCTTGCACGACCAAGGAAAGGAAATTCCATGAACACGCTCATCACACCGCGCGTCGCCGAGACCCTGAACGCGCTGCACCAGGAAGCCGAGATCGTTGACCGCGCGCATATTGCCGCGCGCATGGCAGAGATTACGGAAGCGGGCGAAAGTTTTGCGGAAGCGGTGCCGCGCTGGCTCGGTGAGGAGCGGGCGGAGTATAGGACGATCTATCACGATTATGCGGGCAATTTCCTTTCCGTTTCGGAAACCTATGGCCGTTTCCTGTACATGATCGCGCGGACGTGCTGGGCGAAGCGGATCGTGGAGTTCGGCACGTCGATGGGGATTTCGACGATCTATCTCGCGGCCGCACTCCGCGATAATGGCGGTGGCCAACTGATCGGCAGCGAGATCGAACCCGCCAAGGCGGCGCGGGCGCGAGCGAACCTGGAAACCACCGGCCTCGCCGATCTGGTGGAAATCCGCGAGGGGGACGCGCTCGACACGCTGAAACATGTCGGAGGCGAGGTCGATCTCGTGCTGCTCGATGGCGCGTTCTCCCTCTACCTGCCGGTCCTCAAGCTGATCGAGCCCTACCTGACGCAAAGTGCTCCGATCCTCGGGGAGAACGCTTTCGACCCGTCCTATCTGGATTATGTCCGCGACCCGGCGAATCTCTATGTTTCCCAGCCGCTACCGGTGGACGAGGGACGAGGCAACGAGTTTACGGTCAGGGTAGCGTGAGGCGCCGCCGATGAGAACGTCGCTTTCCCCGGATTCGCAGCAGCCTGGCCGGATCAACCGGGCCTTGCTGAGCCTGTTCATGAAACGCGCGACGATCGCAGCCTGCGAGGACATCGCGGAGGGCTTTCGGTTGATCGTGCTCGAGGGTCCGGCGCTCAAAGCCGCCGCCTGGACCCCCGGCCAGAAAATCCAGATCGCGATGGGCTCGGCCTTCGTAGCGCGGACCTATACGCCGATCGACTGGGACGCCGCCGGCCGCACCCGCCTCATCGGCTACGCCCATGGAGAAGGGCTAGGCAGCGCATGGATTCGTCGAGCCGAACCGGGCAGCGCGTGCGATCTCTTCGGACCCCGCCGCTCGCTGGACGTCAGCGCCGTGTCGGCCCCGCTCGCCGTCCTCGGCGACGAGACCTCGATCGGGCTCGCCTGCGCACTTGTGCGCCACGGCGGAGCGCGCGCAGAGACCTGCCTTTTCGAGGTCGGAGATCTCGAAGCCGGGCGCCAGATCCTGTCCCGTCTCGGGCTTGAAGGCGGCGCGCTGTTCGGCAGAGCGGAAGACGGCACGCATCTCGACGCGATGGAGGCCGCACTTCCCGCGCTCATCGACAATGGGGCCGTATTCGTGCTGACTGGCAACGCCTCTACCATCCAGCGCCTGCGTCAAAACCTGAAGAGCCGGGGCGTGCCGCCCACGCGCCTCATCGCCAAAGCGTATTGGGCGCCGGGCAAGACAGGTCTCGATTGAGCGACAACCGGGCTGATCCGCCGCGCGTCGGTCACAACCCCAGCCCCCTGTTCCGGGTGAAGCTCCAGTCAATCCCACCGTCGCCGCGCGCAACCCCGGACACGTGCCGCCCATGCTGCTTTTCCAACGAGGGCGTCCAGGGCACAAGTTGGAACTGAAGCCCGTCGTCGATCATCGCATAGCGACCCGAGGCCAGCACCATGCGCTGACGATAGGTGCCCGTGACATACTCCCCCGATGCCGACTGGCTGAATGTCCGGCCTGTCTCGCTGGCCAGCCGCTCTCCGACCTCGTGGACCTCGCGGTCCCTGAGTTTGCCGATCAGATTGCGCGCAAGGACTTATTCCCTGCGCCTGGCGCTCGGCGAGCCCCTGCTCGATCAGGTGCTCGGCGCGCCGCTCCATCGCCGCACGCACATCGGCGCCAAACCCCACCTGCCCCAATGCGACAGGATCACGCGCCACGGCCTGCCGGTCGAGCCAGGTGGCCCCGCGCGCCGTTACCTGATCCTCGATCGACAGATCGAAGCGCACGGCCAGCGCCACACGACGGTGCCCCTTCCTGTCATCGAAGGCGCGAAGCTCCACGACCGACCCCATACTGCCATCGCCGGTCGCATCGATGTCCGTCGTCGAAAGATTTGGGACTTTGGATGGTGTGAGATAACGGAGGAACTGGCCCCTCTGGTTATGCTGTTTAGGCGGCACGCTGCTGATGAAGCAAGCGCCGTTTCTGGATGGTG
>NZ_SLZN01000066.1 GCF_004346035.1 Acidomonas methanolica
ACGTTTTTGATCAGACACACACACGGAAAGTGCAACTCCCAGGTGTGGAAATTTACAGTTGATCTGACAGACGGTGTGAAGTGGCCGGTCTTGTCTGAACTAGTCGCCTCAGAGGATATCGCCGTCCAAAGAATCTGATTTTCACGCATTTGACATGCGTGAGTGTTTTAATTTCCTGGCGACCAGATGGAAGATGGGATAACTTTATCGCATCTGACATGCGGGAAAGTTCTGGAATGGGTCTGTATCTCATCGGTGAAAATCTGGACAAGGCTCGCGGCCATTACCGGACGGAAACAGGCGAACTTGTGCAGATCATGCGCGGAATCTACGTCGACGCAGCCGACGACGTTGATACCGTCATATTAAAGCATGCCGTGCGTATCGCGAAATACCTATATCCCAGCGCCTATCTAGCGGCTGCCAGTGCCATTCTGCTCGGCCCGACCCGCGACGGAAGGCTCTATCTCACCGGTCGGCGCAATCAACGCACCAGGCTGCGTTCTCTCGAAATCGTCCAGAACGAAGCGCCCTCCCATCCTTCGGTCGTCTCGGCCGCGATCGACGAAGGTATGGGAGAGTTTCGTATCGACGTCTCCTCGATCCGACAGCGTTTCCTGGAGGCCTTTCGGCGACGCAGCGAACACGCCGCCTCGATCGGCGACACTATGAAAATGACGCTGGCCGAGCGTCTGATCGAAGAGTATGGCGACGGCAAGGGTGCAGCCGATGCCGTATGGACACTCGCACGGGAAAACCAGTGGTACCGTGAAGGTGAGCAGGCTGAGCGTTACTTGCTGCATCGGCCGCTGACCGTGGCCGTGCGAAACGAGGCGGCCTTCGAGCTGACTGTCGGCTGGCACGGCAAACCGATCGGCGAACTGGCGCATGACGGAGTTGAATGGCGGTGGAAGCCGATTGACGGCGGCCCGCCGCTGATTCGTCAGACCACACCCGGTAAGCTCCCTCCGTTTATCCTCTCTCTTCTGCCGGAGGGGTGGCTGGAAGCGGTGCTGAACAATCGGGATGAACGGGTCTTGCTTCGTTCGGGCCGACGGTACATGTCGAACATCACCATCGTCGAGACGCGCGGCGATCTTGCCGATCTGCCAGCCGACGTCCTCATGACCCGCCTAGCCGATTTCTCCGATGCCGGCGTGTTCACGGGACATTATGCCGGTCCTGGCAGAGGGCCTCTCGAAGCGGACTTTGAGCGTAATCTGGCACGGATCTTCACGCGAGCGGAGACGCCACGCCTGTCGGGCGTGCAGATCAAGGCACCTATGGCACTCGATCTCAACGGCACGCTTGAGCCGAGTATCAGCAAGCCATTCACCCATATCCTGAAACCAGCCGGAACCAGCGGCTTTGAGGCCCTGCCTGTCATCGAATGGCTGGCGCTGACGCTCGGTTCCGCAATCGGGTTCACCGTACCGTCCAACGTCCTGGTGCCGATGCCGGACGACATGCCGCCCGCTCTCCTGATCGAACGGTTCGATATCCGCACGGGTCCGGCGGACAAGCGTTTGCTTGCATTGGAAGATTTCACGTCGATCCTCGGTGTGCCGACAGAGGCCAAATATGACAGCACGATGGAGCGGCTTGCCCGCACGTTGCGCCCGCTATCGACGGCAGCGGAAGACGACGCTTTGCTCCTGCTGAAGCGCGCCCTGTTCGCCTGGCTGATTGCCGACGGCGACATGCACCTGAAGAATCTCGCGCTATTGAAAGTTGCGGATCCCGGGAGTGGCTACTTCGGATCTGTCCGTTTGGCCCCGCTCTATGATGCTGTTACGACCCAGGTATTCCCAGGACTGGAGCGAGACCGAATGGCGCTCAAGATCAACGGTAAGGACGACCGTCTGCGCCGGGTGGATTTCAAAGTGTTCGCGGCAACGGCCGGGATCAGGGCATCCGACGCTGACACGGTGATCGGCAGCGTGGTGGAAGATTTGCGGAGCGCGCTGGATAAGGTTGAGCTTCCAGCGATCGTCTCCGCAAGCGCGGCAGGGAGCGACGCCGCGAGCAGAATGCTTGCCGTGATTGCCAAACGTCTGGAGAGTTTCGCGTAACCCCCCGACCGAGGTTCGCGTCCCTTGGAGCGGGCATTGCCCCAGCGGAAGAAAGCGCCTTGGCATGGCGGATTCATGCACCATTTTTGCACCACAGAGAGGAAGATTTAGGGTGACAAAGGGTGCCTTCGGGTGACATAAATAATACATATTCATCAGTATGTTAAAAAGAAATCTCCGATATGATCCTGATGTATTTTTGCCCTTTCACGGCGGTAACACGGGTTCGAATCCCGTACGGGACGCCAATTTTTTAGTTACGTGATATCAGTGGGTTAGGCCCACTTCGGCGCTAAGCAGGCGATAAAAATCTCGCATTTGTGGTCCAATTTTGGTCCAATCGCTTTCTCGGCTCAGGCGGAGGAAGCCATCATGGCGAGACTCAAGGCAGACGAAAATCTCAAGGACCCGGCAACCGGAAAGCCCCTGCCCCAGGGCGTGCTCTATCGGGGGCCGAAGCAGTATCGGGCGCGCAAGCTCGTCCACGGCCACCGCGTCACCCGCACCTTCGAGAACGCGCGTCTTGCCCGGGCGTGGCTCGAAGAGGCTTCCGTCAAAATCCGCGAAGGCCGGGCCGTCGATGACCGTGCCCTCGACGGCATGGTGCTGCGGGCACTGATCGAACGCTATCGCGACGACTGCATGGCACATCGCGAGCGCGACCGGCAGGGCGATAAGTTCGCTCCTGCCACGGTCGTCAAGCGTCTCAACCTGTTGGCCTCCATCTTCCAGCACGCCATGAGCGAATGGGACGTTCCCCTGACGCAGAACCCTGCCTCGGGGCGGCTCGTGAAACGCCCGGCGGGCGCGGACAGGAAGCGCAATCGCCGGTTGGAAGAGAGCGCAACTGTCAATGAGGGACCAGATGGACCTCTGAGTGAATATGACCGCCTCCTCGCTGTGGTCACCTCGGAGAGCCACCCGGACGATGTCTGGTTCGTCCGCTGGGCCATCGAGCAGGCGACGCGGCGGGGAGAAGCCGCCATGCTTCGTTGGCGGGATGTCGATTTCGACAGGAAGACCATCTCGGTCGCCCGTCCGAAGAACGACAAGCATCGGGAGGAACTCGGCCCGGAGATCAGGCCGCTCATGCCCGGTACTCTCGCCCTCCTGAAGAATAAATGCTCGGCGATGACGGAGCAGCCTGATCCGGACGCCCCGATCTTCGATATCGGCGGGGAAGACGCCTTCTCCGTGCGCTACGGTCGGGCGGTCAGGAAGGCCGGCCTGACGAACCTGACCTTCCATGACCTCAGGCATGAGGCAACGAGCCGGCTGGCGCGGCTGTTTCCCAATCCGATGGATCTGTGCCGCGTAACGGGGCACCGGGATCTCAAGTCGCTTGACCGCTATTACCAACCGATCATGACGCAGCTTGCCAATGATGCCGCCGAGCGGGCGCGTCTTCTGGGGATCATCTATGGCGACGCCGATGAATAGCCGGAGCCGAAGCAGGCCTGAAACGCCGAAAGAAGATTGCCGACAGGAGGGTTTCTTTCTATTCTGAAAATTGGAGATTTTTAACCTTCGATGTCGTAAATCTTCAAAAAGCCAATAAAGAGGCTCTGAGCGTGTCAAAACTTCCGATTAGGCCAGTCGTGCTCCGATGCAAGGATGCAGCGACCTATTTAGGCCTGAGCTATGGCACATTTCGCAATCTACTCAGTCAGGGCCGCGGGCCGGCGGCCTCTGTGACCTATGGCAAGCGTGACCGAAGCTTCACGATCGCGCAGTTGGATGCTTACATCGCGACCCGGACGATCCAGTCCCAACCGACGATGCTCGAAGCCGAGAAGGTGAAACGCAGGCGCGGCCGTCCGCGTAAGACGGAAGCTGAGAAGCACAAGCATCTGACCCATTGGGTTGCTATCATGATCGCGCTCTACATTGCCTATCTTTTCTGGATATACGGGATCTTCAATGTTGCGATTGGATCGACGCTTTCCAGTTGAACGAACGGCACATTCGGAACACCGATCACTTCCCCGGCTCTGGAAACGACTCATCACCGGATAGTCTCAGGATCGTTCGCGCATCGGAGATTCTGCGACGCCGACCGAACGGATCGTCCATGATACCGAGTGAATGTCGAAAGCCTTTTCCATGCCTCCGTTCCGGCGCAGTCGCCTGCGCCAGAACGGAGGTCGAATTTTAGCCGCGACTGACATGAGGGCGACTGTCGCCAGCCTGCTTCAAATTCGTTGAACCGACCAGTTGTTTAGTCCCATGGTTTGATGGTGCATTCTTCTCGCTGGAATGGAAGGATGCGCTATGGGCCAGGTTCACCACGGGAGCGCCCCGACGACAGCGATCCACCGCCGGGTAACATCGTCATCTGGCGTGGCTTGTCGCGCCTGAACGACTTCAGGATCGGAGCAGAAATGGTCAGACTTGTGGGTAATCGAAAGACTCACCGGGCGGTTACGCAGCCGACAACGGGCTGTGGCATGGTGAGGGTTCCTGTCCATGTCGTGCGGGATCGGTGGAATGCGTGCCATTATCGGTCAGCACGGTATGGATGCGATAGGGAACGGCTGCGGCGAGGGCGCGCAGGAAGTCACCAGCAACACGACGTGTCGCTTTCTCGTGCAGTTGGACAAAAGGAGAGTGTCCGAATTTCGATGTCCGGTCATCCACGTGGGCGGGATCGTCATCAACCCAGCACCCTGACGGAACACATGCCGAGCGCGCATCGTCGATACCGGGAGTG
>NZ_SLZN01000067.1 GCF_004346035.1 Acidomonas methanolica
CACCGCCGGGTAACATCGTCATCTGGCGTGGCTTGTCGCGCCTGAACGACCTCAGGATCGGTGCAGAAATGGCCAGACTTGTGGGTAATTGAAAGGCTCGCCGGATGCTTACGGATTGCGCACGTCGCATCCCATGCGTAATCCGACTTACCGCCGCTGGCTGACGGGGACCGGCATATCCTTGCTCGGTGATCAGTTCTATGTGGTCGCGCTTCCGTGGCTTGTGCTGCAAACACTGGGATCGCCGGCATACCAATTCTGCCTTGTCAGAACCCATGTGCCCATTGGCGTAGCCCGAGGGACATGATGCGCCATGGCTGGTCGACGAGCTGGTTCCAGGCGTGGCAGCAGATATCGACGATGTCGTCATAGGTTCTGAAGATTCGGTTTGACAGCCAGGTGTTGCGCATGAACTGCCAGACGTTTTCCACCGGGTTCAATTCGGGCGAGCGTGGCGGGAGCGGCAGGATGGTGATGTTGGCGGGGATATTGAGTTTCGGGCTGGTATGCCACGCTGCCTGATCGACGATGAGAACGGCATGGGCACCCGGCGCCACGGCCTGGGAGATCTCGTCGAGATGCCGGTTCATGGCGTGGAGGTTGCACCAGGGCAGGACGAGGGCGGCTCCCTTGCCCAGGGCCGGGCAGATCGCGCCGAAGATCCAGGCCGAGCGCGTACGCTGATCGGCGGCTGCCCGTGGGCGGGTGCCGCGCCTGGCCCAGCGGCGCGTCAGCCTGGTTTTCTGGCCGACCCGCGCTTCGTCCCCCCACCAGAGTTCGATCTCCTGGCCGGGACGCCGGACCCGGATCGCTGCGAGCATGGTGGGGAAATCTTTTTAAAAATGTCCTGCGCTTCGGGGGTCTGGGCATAATGCCGAGGGCGGGCCGTCAGGAGACGAAAATCGTGACCACGCACGATCTCGCTCATGCGGGCGACGGAGAGACGGACGCCGTATTCCTCATGCAGCCATGCGCAGAGATCGCACAGACGCCACCGCGTCACGCCATGCACAGCCGCAATCGGCCCTGTCTCGATCCGAAGCCCCAGCCCAGACTATAGAACGCTGCTTTGCAAGACCCATAATACCGACGTGCGGGAGGTTCTCTACCCCTGGCACCCCTGGTTTGGGCGTCGGGTGTGCGTCGAGGAGACGATTGAGCGGGGCGGTCAAGTCCGTTCCCGCTGCCGCCTGTCCGACGCCGGAGCGGTCAGGCTCCTTGAATTGCCGGCATGGATGCTTGATCGCGCGGCTTGCGCTGGGATGCGGCCGGCTCCGGATCCGAGCGTGTCCCTGGGGGCGCTTTATGATCTGCGATCGTTACTGACGGGCTTTTTGTCGTCGTATCCATCTGAAACCGTCGCAGGCTTCTCTTCTGACCGGAATCGGAGAGAGGACCATGCGACACGACGGACGACAGCGCTCCCGTGTGGGGATCATATCGGCGCAGCCGGATCTGTTCGGAGACAAGAGGGCCGATCCGCCCTGTCCGAACCTGATCTGGAAGGACCTCCCCCCCGCAGGCGCGGAACGATCTGCAGTCGATGATGGCCCGCCTGATCCTCGATCACGTGCGCGGTCGCGGACCCAGCGCCGTGCAGGAGGCCCGCGATGAGCCGTGACAAGATCAGCCCCCGTCATCTGGAGCGCAGGGCAATTCTGTATGTGCGGCAATCATCTGCGCACCAGGTGCAGCACAACCGGGAAAGCCGCGCCTTGCAATATGCCATGCGCGAACGGCTCGCCCACCTGGGCTGGCAGACGATTGACGTGATTGACGACGATTTGGGCTGTTCGGCGGCAGGCGGCGTGACGCGCGCAGGTTTCGACCGCATGGTGGCCGAGGTCTGTTTGGGCCGCGTCGGTGCCGTCGCGGCCCTGGAGGTCTCCCGGTTCGCCCGGAACAGTCGCGACTGGCAGCAACTCATCGAAATGTGCCGCGTCGTCGACACGCTCCTGATTGATCAGGAGGCCATTTACGCACCGCGTGTCGGGAATGACCGGCTCCTGCTCGGTCTGAAGGGCAGCCTGAACGAATACGAACTGGACCTTCTGCGGCAGCGGTCCCTGACGGCGCGTTATGAGAAAGCGCGGCGTGGCGAACTCGTGGTGGGGGCGCCTGTCGGGTTCGTCAAAACTGGAGACCGTTATGAGAAAGATCCTGATATGCGGGTTCAGGAAGCTATCGGTCTCGTTTTTGACAAGGTCGCCGAACTCGGCAGCGCACGGCAGGCACTCCTGTGGTTTCACACGCATGACCTGGATCTGCCGGCACGACGTCGGAACGGCGATATTGTTTGGCGACGGCCAGACTATGCCACCATCCATCGCATGATCGTCAATCCGATCTATGGCGGCACCTATGCCTATGGCAAGACCGGCGTGGCCGCGTCGTATGACGACAGCGCTTTCAATGCCCAGCGCCAGCGCAAATCACGCGAAAACTGGCTTGCTCTGATTCCTGGCACGCATGATGGTTATGTGAGTTGGGACAGGGCAGAGGCGATCCGCCGCATGGTGAGCGAGAATGTGCCGACCGGACGCCATCATGGCGCGCCCAAACACGGCGACGCGTTGCTGGCGGGCCTTTTGCGTTGTCAGCGGCGCGGACGCAAGCTGACGCTGCGCTACACGGGAGCCAAACATAATATCCCGCGCTATAGCTGTGTGCGCGGCTGGCTCGATAGCGGGGAGCCGCGCTGTATCGCCTTTGGTGGATTGCGGGTCGATGACGCGATCGAAACAGCCCTGCTCGACGTCGTAGAGCCGGGCGCGATCGAAGCTGCCGTCACAGCTCAGGCGGCCATCAATGAGCAGCGCGACCAGATACGCGAAGCTCTGGCGCGCGATCTGCAGGCGGCCCGTTACGAAGCGGACCGGGCATTCCGCCAATACAATGCAGCCGATCCGGAGAACTGGAACGGCGATGGAACGCTGCGCTGACCGCTGCGGCCGCGATCGAGCAGAGGATCGTCGGCCACGACGCGGCGCGAGGACAGGACCCCGCATGCGAACCGCTCTCGTTGCTGGAACTCGCGCACGATCTCAAATCCGTCTGGCAGGCGCCGGCGACGAACGTCCGTCTCAAAAAACGGATCGTCCGGACATTGGTGCAGGAGGTTGTTGCCGATCTCGATACCGAAACGGCGGAGACCGTTCTTGCCGTCCATTGGACAGGGGGCATCCACACCGAACTCCGCCTGCCTCGCCGCCGGCGCGGCCAGCGCAACAGCACCGGCGCCGACATTGTCGCGGCCGTGCGCGATCTCGTCCGTATCGCAAACGACGACCTGATTGCCAGCCTCCTGAACCGCAACGGGCTGCGGACAGGGAATGGAAACCGCTGGACGCGCGAGCGGGTGACTTCCATGCGCTCGCATCATCGGATTCCAGTCTATCGGGCCACACCTGAAGAAGAAAAGTCATGCCTCAATCTGGGTGAAGCCGCGAAGCTGCTCGGCATCGCCCCCAAAACCTTACGGCTTGCCGCCGAGGCCGGAAAGATCGCCGCAACGCACCCATTGCCCGACGGTCCCTGGATATTCGAGCGACATATCCTCGATAGCGACAAAGCGAAGCTCATCGCCCACCAGGCAAGAACACGACGTAATCAGCTTGCAGGACAAACACATGCACAAGAAAACTTATTCGAAACAGTCATATAGACAGATGGGTGTTGTGAAGCAGGATTGTAATGGGCGATCCATCCGGCAAGCCCGGCCCTGAGCTCTGATCCGGTTTCGAACGCGTGCAGGTAGACGCATTCGTATTTCAGCGACCGCCACAGACGCTCGATGAACACGTTGTCCAGCCATCGTCCGTGACGAAAGGCCCATTGTATCACCTGTCCGGATTGTATGCATGCGGTGCAGAGGGACCCGAAAGTACGGGACATCTTCGTTGAAATGGGATATACATGACGCATATCCATGGGGAGGAATATTTGATGCTGACCCGTACGACACTCTTTATGTCCAACCGCTCGCAGGCAGTGCGTCTACCGAAGATGGTCGCCTTCGGGGAACAGGTGCGTGACGTCGTCATTGTGTCCGAAGGTTCACGACGGATCATCGCCCCCGTTGACGCAGCGTGGGATGATTTCTTTGCGGCTCCCGGGGTGGATCTGGGGGAACGGAACCAGCCGGCCATGCAGGAACGTGAGACGCTCTGAATGCTGCGTTACCTGCTGGATACGAACCTCTGTATCCGCGTGTTGCGGGATCGGCCACAGGGGTTGCGTCCGAGGTTCAACAGCTGTGCGGAGGAACTCTGCATTTCGGACGTGGTTCTGTATGAGCTGCTTTATGGCGCGGAACGTTCGTCCGATCCCATGCGCACAAGGCGTGAAGTCGAGCGCTTCGTGGCAAGGCTGGCAGTCCTGCCATTCGACAGTGAAGCAGCCGCCCATACGGCAGACATTCGGGCCGAACTTGAACGGAATGGCCGTATCATAGGTCCGTATGATCTCATGATTGCCGGGCATGCCCGAAGTAGAGGGCTGATTGTTGTGACCGGAAACCTTCGGGAATTCCAGCGGGTGGAGGGTCTTCGAACCGAGGACTGGCTGACTGACACGGTCTGACCGGGAAAGGCGCAGTGAGACAGAATATTGATAAAAACTATTGTTTATCAATCGACTATGTCATGCGGCGAGCCTCTCCACGGGTGCTGTCACGTTAGAGCGTTTTCTGCACGAACTGAATCGTTAGGGATTCCCCTTGGCGGCGTGATCTGATTCAAGATGAGAGCCGGGAAGGGGGCTGGCTTTGGAT
>NZ_SLZN01000068.1 GCF_004346035.1 Acidomonas methanolica
ACTGGGGAATATCCATGAAAGTGAACGACTTTCTGGATTTCCCAGTTCCGGAACCTCAGTACAAGATACCCATCACGAAAAGTGCGGAAGAACCGGAAAACGCCCCTGACCCATGGGGCACGTATTACTACGACAGCCCGGCTCTCAGTGATGTGTACAATTTCGGCAGCGTCAACGTTAATGGGTCCGCCCGGGCAGACGATCTTGGTGGCGCGCGTGATCCCCTCTGGGTGGAACCTACCCTGATTCACGCGCCGCTGGCGCCGAGCGCGCCGGATTCCGGCGCGCGGGCGGACGAGGTCGAGAGCTGGTTCCTCGCCAATTCGGACACGATCGGCAGGAACATCATCGGTCAGCCGCTTTCCGGCGATACCGTCCATACTTTCCGCGACTGGATTCATGGCGAGATCAAGCAGCATCACCGGGGGAGCGAGGATGTCGTCAGCGATGTCTTTCACCAACTCGCCACCACGGGCCTTGCTGCGGAACAGCTGAACAATATCTATCACGACGTGTTGGGGCGGTCGATCGACCCCACGGGTCTGTCGAACGCCGTTGCGACCCTCTCCTACGGGCACTTGACCCTGCCGATCGAGCGGCAGAACGTCGCGCATTCGCAGGAAGCAGCCAACGATATCGACGCCATCTGGCAGCGCGTGCTCGGCCGCACGCCGGACAGCGCGACGCTCGCCTCTCTCGAGGGCCAGCTCGGCGGCGCCAATATCCGGCTGTCCGACATCGCCTACGGCACGGCCCATTCCCAGGAGGCGCTCAACGATCTGAACGCCCTGCAGCAGCAGTTGCAGGGCGTTGCCGCCGGGAGTGAATACCAGCCATGGAACGCCTGGGCCATGGACCAGATGACCAATGGCGCGTCGATGGCGGACATGCGCGGCAACCTTGCGCATTCGGATGCGGAAAAGACTCTGATCGACGGCCTCCAGAGAGACCTTCTCGGCAGGACGCCCGATCAGTACGACCAGAATTATGACAACTGGGCTCAGGACACGCTGGCCCAGGGCACAGGCTGGACGCTGGCCAGTGTCAGAAACGACATCGCGCATTCGCCCGTCGCGCGGGTACAATATCAGGATGTGTATGCCGACTGGGGACAGGCGACGCCGAATGACGCTGAATTCGCCACCATGGCCGATGCCATGATCAACATGCAGATCGCGTGGACCGTTGTGCAGCACCAATCCCTCGACCAGCAGCAAAGCGAGGCACAGCAATATCAGGCGCTTGCGCCCGCAGCGACGTTCCAGGATTACGTTGCGAATATCGCCGGATCGCAATCTCAGGCCCAGGATCTGCTGGCGAGCATGATGTTCGAGCCGATGATACAGAACGCCGACACCACTCAGGATGCCGCTGGCGTTGCCGCGTCGGGTGGGGCGACGCTCTTCGACGCCGGGATCGACCAGGGTGTGGCCGAGACCGTCGTATTGCAGGCTCGGAACGATCCTCAGCCGTCATGCAACGATCCGGAGATGTTCAGGAAAACCGTCCCCAAGCCGGTGACGAATATCGGTGACATCACGTCGGCCAACGCCCAGTGGCAGATCGTCAATCAGAGGGACTGGCCGGATGCCTACAAGACCGACGGCATCGTCTGGAACGATGCGGGCGGTGGAAACGGCCCCTCCCAGCAGGGCACGCCTTATGAAGCCTATGTCCAGCAGAAGCTCAACGGCGGCAGTTCGAACGGCGACTACATCTGGTTGCAGGATCACCGCGCGAACTGGAAGACCTTCGATCATTGGAACAAAACGGGTCGTGTTGCTGTCAGCGACAAGGTCGTCAACACAGGCCGCCAGACACTTCAGGCGGACCCGGCCAGGATCAAATACCGCATCTGGGCCGATCTGAAGGAAATGGCTATGAAGTACGACGTGAGCGAAAGTCGTCAGGGAACATCGAACCCGATAACCTTCAGTCGGGAGGATATAGAATTCTATAAGTATGAGCTGGGCGTACGGGCGGACACAACGACCGACGCGCAGTGGAAGGAAATCTGCGAGGCCTATCACGGGGCAGCCGAGAGAATGGCGTCCTATGAGACCGCCGGAGACAAGCCTCTTACCTTCGAGATCGATGCGATATCATGAACAACCCCCATCTCACGCCCGAACGTATCCGCTGGCTGCACAGAAAAAGCGCTGGTCTCTGTCTGTCGCCGAAATATATCTCCATCCAATCCCGGGAAATCTGGGGCGGAGAGCATTTCTCGAGGACTGGCTGGTGCGCCCATGCGCCGTGGGACGCCTCGCCGCAGTGGATCGGCGAGAACTTCCGCAAGGCCATCACGACGAGCGAATATTTCAACAAGCCAGGGGTTCCTAGTCTCGACCGGGAGGCCTTCGCCGCCATGGAGGTGGCCTCCAGAATACGGCGGCTTGCGTTCTACGGCGAGATTGCGGCGACCTATGGCTACAAGACGATTGACGACATTGGCCGCCGCTGCGACGTGGTGTTTACCGAGTGGCATTATCTGGTCGATGACATCGTGATCCTGAGGGCAAGCAAGCGGGTCTCGGGCGGCCACAGTGCGTGGCCCGAATCCAGGAAGTATCAGGACAAGCTGATCCACGTTCCCCTCTCGTCGACGGATGAGGAACTCGGGCTTGCCATCCGCGAGGCTTTTTCCCGCTGCGAGGCGCCGGGACGGCAGAAGATCAACTGGCCCCGCGAAGAAACCGGCTGACGCGGCCCTGTCGCTGAAGTGCGGCCGAGAGAATGGCGTCCTATGAGACCGCCGGAGACAAGCCTCTTACCTTCGAGATCGATGCGATATCATGAACAACCGCCATCTTACGCCCGAGCGTATCCGCTGGCTGCACAGAAAAAGCGCCGGTCTCTGTCTGTCGCCGAAATATATCTCCATCCAATCCCGGGAAATCTGGGGCGGGGAGTATTTCTCGCGGACTGGCTGGTGCGCCCATGCGCCGTGGGACGCGTCGCCGCAGTGGATCGGCGAGAACTTCCGCAAGGCCATCACGACGAGCGAGTATTTCAATGTCCCGGGAGCTCCCAGCGTTGACGTGGAGGCATTCAACATCATGGAGCCTGCCTCCAACACGCGGCGGCTTGCGTTCTGCGCCGAGATTGCGGCGACCTATGGCTACAAGACGATCGAGGACATTGGCCGCCGCTGCGACGTGGTGTTTACCGAGTGGCATTATCTGGTCGATGACATCGTGATCCTGAAAGCGAGCAAAAGAATGTCGGGAGGGCATTCCGGCTGGCCGACAGAGAAGCTGCGGCGCGAAAAATCGATCCACATTCCCCTCTCGTCGACGGATGAGGAACTCGGGCTTGCCATCCGCGAGGCCTTTTCCCGCTGCGAGGCGCCGGGACGGCAGAAGATCAACTGGCCCCGCGAAGAAACCGGCTGACGCGGCCCTGTCGCTGAAGTGCAGCCGAGAGAATGGCGTCCTGCGAGACCGCCGGAGACAAGCCTTTTAGGTGACGTCCCAGGTCGTGGTGTAGGTTTGAGTTCAGTCAGCGTCATGCGGTGCGCCTCGCGCGCTGATGAGGGCTGAAGAAGGCGGTTGCGCAGGAGGCAGGTTGATGATGACATCATCGCAGACCCGCGCGAGCGTTTCCGGCGTCATGGTGCGGCCGCGCTGAAGGGGCCATTCTTCTGTCTGCGCCATCAGGATCGCGCCGACCAATCTGCGGATTCACGCCGTCTTGGCCGGATCGAGAAGGGCGGATCGGACGGTGCGCGTGAGTTTGATATCGTTGGACGGAGAATTCGATTCGGCGTTCAATATGCGGTTTTCGTCCCCATCATCTTGCCCTTTCCGTCTGGAGAGGGCAGCAGCATCACGTGCTGAAACATGCCGTGCAACCGGAAAAATCAAGCTATTCCAATGGATTGTCGGCGTGTGTCGGTTGCCGCGTAGCAGGGCGTAGTCAGGCGCAGATGTGGCGGCGTTTTGTTCGCAAATTGAGGAAGCACGAGTTGGTGAATAATTAATTCGGGAGCACGATTCGTCGATTTGGTGGTGATGGCAGTTTCCGCCTTGATTGTGTTGAAAAACTGCATCTTGCGGAACTCGCTGCCAGCTGATTCAGTATCGCAACAGGTTGGAGGGCGATGACGCTCGCACTGACCGGGTGCTGCGGGGTCTCTTTCGAAAGTCGAGATGATCGCCCGGATCCCAAACAACGCTGACCGCAACGGGAGCAGGGCAGGGGAGGGCGGGCCCGATACGACCATCCTGCCATCGCTACAATACATTGACACACGAATCCTCATGTAAGGACGAAGCCCGCATTCGACCGGAAGAGCGGTATACTCACTCATCTGCTTCAGAGCTCTCACAACATGGTTTTGAGAGGTGTTTTTAATACTTGGAAGTGCGACGGCAAGGAAGAAAGGGCTGGTTCTGGAAAAATTCACAGATGCCAGTTCATTGTCATGCCGATAAGTCGTGGCGGCATCAAGTGAAGCGTCCCGGGTTTCCCGGAGGCTAATTGGTTTGAGTCACGCAGCCATATTGATGATCTGAAGGGCTGCATAGTAGTTGGCCTCGGCCTCG
>NZ_SLZN01000069.1 GCF_004346035.1 Acidomonas methanolica
TAGAACGTCGCATCGCTGATCCCGTGCTTGCGGCACAGATCCGCCGCCGTCGCGCCCGCCTGATGCTCTTTCAGGAGCCCGATAATCTGGTCCTGTGTGAAACGCGCTCTCTTCATCGTCTGTCTCCAGTGGACAGACCTTACTTCAATTCGAGGGCATTTCAGGGGGCAAGGTCACCGGGCCGACACCGACGATCCCGCCGTCCGGCTGGGTAGCTGGTCGGGTTTGCTCCAATGATGTCTACTATGCGGAAGTCGATTCTCTCCTCCTCATGACCGACATGAAAGCGTAAGCCAACATCCATCTCTCACCCCCCGCTTCCTGCCCATAGCGGTGCAAACTCCTCCGCCTGCCTGAGGATATTCTGCACCGCTTCATCCTGCATATCCGGCGGGTAGCCGTACTTCCGCAACAGCCGCTTGACCGCCGTGCGCATCCGGGCGCGTGTCGGGGCCATGACGTTCCAGTCGACAGTTGCATTCTCACGGATGGTCTTGACCAGAGCTGCCGCAATCACGCGCAGGCCCGGATCACCCATCGCTTCGCGGGCGCTGTCATTGCGTGCGAGCGCGTCATAGAACGCCACTTCCTCCGGCGACAGGCCGAGTTCTTCTCCCCGCGAGCGGGCCGCCGCCATCTCATGCGCCAGACGGATCAGCTCATCGAGAATCTGCGCCGACGTCAGGGCATTGGTGTGATACCGCCCGACCGCCTGCTCAAGCCAGTCGGGGATGGCCGCGCACGTTCCGGGCTTCCCGGTACGAACGATAACCACATCGCCAGGCCGTAAAGACGACTTCTGCAAACGCTTGTGGAAAGAGGGAGTTATAAACTTTACCCCGTCGCATTTTATGTTGAGCGGTTCGATGTTTAATGAGCGTAGGAACGGAATTCCTTTATCTACATATTCACTGGCCATTGGGCCTACATGTCCGACAGTCACCTCGTCTGCTACATCCGAGATTGTAACTTTTTTCCAAGCGGTCACTGTAAAACGATCCAAGAATTAGAAATTATACGTTTGAAATCTGCATCAGCTTGCGCCCAATCCAGTACATCAACTTTCCACGGTAGATCAGACTCCGAAAACGCCTCTTCGAGCCGCGCCCGTGCCTCCAACGGCAACGGTTCATTTCCCATCATCGCCAGATCCAGATCAGAGAACGGCTTGGCCTTTCCCGTCACACGCGACCCGAACACCCGCACCTCCCGGTCAGGCACAATCTCGTTGAGAATACGCAGCACGATGGCCCGCTCTTTGGGCGTGATGTCGATCCGGTCCGTCACGCGGTCCGGTCTTTCAAAACGGCCAGCAGAAACGCCGTCTCGTCGATAAAATCCGGGATCGTTGCCACGACCTGCTTTGCGGAGGCTTCGTTATAGGTGTGACTGGTCATGTTCCGCATCTTGCGAAACACGCTCCATTGTGGCCAGGCGCTTTTGAGAAGCCCCGCTTCGTTGGCGGAGCGGATCAGGTCCGGAAAGCCCATGCGGTCATATTCCTCTGGTGAGGCCGCGCTGGCTTCCAGAAACCGCTTCAAGGTCTTGTGGCTGAGTTCGTAGGTGAACTCGAAACGCTGGATCAGCCCGTCGCGCAACTGCTCGTCGTCAGGGTGGGCCACGTGCCGCACCCAGCCTTCCTTCAGACGATCCAGCGCCCGCTCCAGCGGCGTGAGGTACAGGGTCATGGGCTACGCGCTCCTCTGGACCTGTCCGGCCTTGCGGGCACGCACGGCGGCAAGAAATTTGTCCCGCGTTTCGTTGAAAACACCGGTCGGCAGCAGCCCGCAGGCGACACTTGCGGCATCGCCGGGGCAGGCGGGCCGAAGATCGGGACCGGGCCAGATGAAGCGGCTGGCGTCGGTGACAACGATCCACGACCGCGCATCGTCCAGCCCAAGACGGCGTTTCGTTGCAGGGGGCAGTTCAACGGCGAGCCGTTCATCAGTGGGGGTCGTATGCGTGATGGGCAGGACGGTCACGAGGGCCTCGCCGTCTTCATCGTTCGTGACGAGAATGACGGCGCAGGGACGATCCTTCGTGCCTTCTTCCTGTCCGCGTGCGGCCTCGTTGCGCCACAGAAAGGCATAGCGGATCACGAGACCCGCGACAGGCATGGGAAAGGGCACGTTCAGAGGCGCTCATCGTCAAACGCGCTGGCCTCGGCGGGGGCTTCGCTGGCGGCAATGGCGGCGATGTCGGTCTCGCTGAAATCGTCCAGCCCCATCACCCGGCGCTCGCAGCGCTTCAGCCGCCGGTATTCCTCCACCCCCATGAGCACGAGGCTGTCGCGGCCATGGTTGGTGATGGTGACGGGCTCCCTGAGCGCCGCTTCACGATAACGGCCGAAGCCTTTCTGAAACTCGGCCGAGGATATGCTGAGATGGGCCATGATATCGCTCCGGATTTCGGTTTATCCAGATTATCCGGATTTTTGGTCCGTCGCAAGCAGGTCGTGGCCGGTTAGATCATGACCTGCTTCAGGGAGGCGGTGATCTTCGCGTTCAGTACCTCACCCTCTCGGAACTGCTCCTGCAAGGTTTTCTCCAGGGCCGCGAAGCGTTCGGCAAACGGCACGCTGTCCTCTTCTACTTCTTCCGCGCCCACATAGCGGCCGGGTGTCAGGACGAAGCCGTGCTGTTCCACCTCGTCGAGTGTCACGGATTTGCAGAAGCCGGGAATGTCCTCGTAGGGGGCCGCGTCCTTCTCGCCGCGCCAGGCATGGTAGGTGTCGGCGATGCGGGCGACGTCCTCGTCCGTCAGTTCGCGGCGGGTGCGATCGACCATCATGCCGAGCTTGCGGGCGTCGATAAACAGCATCTCCCCGCGCCGGTCACGCCAGCCCCTGGGGTGTTTCGTGTGTGTCAGGAACCAGAGGCAGGCCGGAATCTGGGTCGAATAGAAAAGCTGGCCGGGGAGGGCCACCATGCAGTCCACGACATCGGCCTCGACCATACGGCGGCGGATCTCGCCTTCGCTGTTCTGGTTCGACGACATGGACCCGTTGGCCAGCACAACGCCCGCCGTCCCGTTCGGGGCGAGATGCCACAGGATATGCTGGAGCCACGCATAGTTGGCATTGCCCGCAGGCGGTCTGCCATACTGCCAGCGCGGGTCGTCCTCCAGCGAGGCGTTCCACCAGTCCGAGATATTGAACGGCGGGTTGGCGAGGATCGTATCGAAGCGCAGGTCTTTCAGCTCGTCGCGCAGGAAGCTGCCTTCGTTGTTCCAGCGGATATCCGCGCCGATGCCCCGGACGGCGAGGTTCATTTTCGCCAGACGCCAGGTGGTGTGGTTGCTTTCCTGTCCGTAGATGGCGATATCGCCCAGCTTGCCACCGTGGGATTCCACAAACCGTTCCGACTGCACGAACATGCCTCCCGATCCGCAGCAGGGATCATACACGCGGCCCTTATAGGGTTCGAGCATGGAAACCAGCGTGCGGACGACGCTGGACGGGGTGTAGAACTCCCCTCCGCGCTTGCCTTCCGCGCCCGCGAAGCCGCCGAGGAAGTATTCATAGACGCGCCCCAGCACGTCACGGGCCTGATCCTCGCTGCCGCCCATGCCGATTTCGGAGATGAGGTCGATCAGTTCGCCCAGCATGACGCTGTCCAGCGCCGGGCGTCCGTAATCCTTGGGGAGAACGCCCTTGAGCTGCTCGGGGTTGGCCTGCTCGATGGCCAGCATGGCGTCATCGATCATCTTGCCGATGCCGGGAGAGCGGGCGTTGGCCTGAAGATGCGACCAGCGGGCGGTTTCCGGCACCCAGAAGATGTTCTCGGCCAGATATTCGTCCGGGTCCTCGGCAGCGGCCGGGTCATCGTGGAGAAGGATCTCGTGATACGCCTCGAACGCTGTGGAGATATAGTGCAGGAAGATCAGCCCGAGCGTGACATGCTTGTAGTCGGACGGTTCGAGGTTCTTGCGCAGCTTGTCGGCTGCCAGAAACATCTGCTGCTCGAAGCCGAGGTTGGCGGCTGTTGTCTTCGTTTTCGCCCGTGTTGTTTTCTTGGGAGCCGGAGCGGCATCCGGGTTCTTGCGGGGGCGACCACGGGGCATGGGAACAGGCTTTCAGGCTGACAGAACACGTCGTTACAATCTGCCCGATCATGGACGGAAGGTCGAGGGTTGCGAGAAACCGCTCGATGGGAGGTCCGGTTTCGGGGCGATGACGGCGTCACTTCGGGGGCTGTTCTATCGCGTCTCGGCGCTCCCCTGGAGTCCGGAATGACGGGTGTCATGACGCCCGTCAGCATGGCGTCATACACCTGATGATGGTGTCTCCATGCGTCATCTCTGCCGTCATGACAGGTGTCAGGCTATCCGTTATTGCTGTCATGAGTCTTGGAAAACGTCAGAAAACAGCCATTTTTCCTTTTCCCGGCGTGTTGAAGCGTCCCGGGTTTCCCGGAGGCTCCTATCTGTGAGAAGGAGCCATGATGAACATGATGAGCCAGAGATTTTCGCCTGAGGTCCGGGAAC
>NZ_SLZN01000070.1 GCF_004346035.1 Acidomonas methanolica
GACCGTGGGGATGCCAGCCTCACCCCGGAGGGCATGGTCCGCTATCGCAGGAACCTGCTGGCGACGCTGGAAGGGCGGGAGGTGGAACGGGTCGGGCAGGCCATGGCCGAAAAGCGGGGGAAGCTGTGGCGCCCCCTCGATCGCTTCGAGACCATCCAGGGCACGATGAAAGGCCCGATCGATCTGGCCAGCGGGCGCTTCGCGGTGCTGGAGAGCGGGCATGAATTCTCGCTGGTGCCCTGGCGGCCGGAGATCGGCAGGCAGCGCCAGAAGGAGATGGCCATTTCCATGGACGAGCACGGTGGCATCTCCTGGGAAATGGGCCGGGGCAGGGGGCTTGGCCTGTAGCGGGATGCTACCACGAGTCGTTCCGAAACCATGACGAACATCGACAAAACCCGCCAATTTTACGCCACGCTACGCCCCTGTACGATACCGATCCAACAAGGACTTGCGCGACAAAAATTCCGCGTCAATCTGTCATCGGACCTCCAGATCGGGAGCACGACGATGACCAGACGGCAGCGGATGAACGTGTATTTCGAGCCGGGCCTGCTGAAGCAGGTCGAGGCGCTGGCGGAGCGCCGGAAAGTGTCGAAATCGGCGGTGATCGAGGCGGCGGTGCTGTCGCTCGTGTCCGGCGAGGACGATGGACGCCGGGATGCGGCCCTGTCGAAGCGCCTGGACCGGCTCGGGCGGCGGATCGACGATGTGGACGAGGCGGTCGCCGTGCTGGGGGAGGCATTCGCGCTCTATACCCGTGCCTGGATGAGGCACCAGCTTCCCATCCCGGCGAACGAGAACGAGGCCGCCAGGGACCGAGCTGCGGATATGTATGCCCAATTCAATGAGGTGCTGGTCCGGCGGCTGGCGAAGGGGCAGCGGTTTCTACATGATCGGGTGCGGGATGTCGCAGCGCAGAAGGACACGAATTCGAGTAGGTAAGCTCGATAGGAGTAGATTGCGCGAACATATTGCGTGCTTCTAAATTCCGATAGATGGGACCAATCAACATGAAACAGGAAACGACTAGATGCGTTGAGCCCGGGCGATCCATGCACTGTTGTGCGCGGACGCTTTGTTGGCGTCGTAGCCAGCGAAATAAAGAGAGTTTCCATCTTCGGGAAATGGTGAACACTTGATTGCCCGAATGGCGACAGGTGCTTGTGGGAACGGTGCAGCGAGTTGTCTAAGCATGTAGTGTCCATCTGGCCAGCGCAAGAGATACCATGCACCTGCCTCGACAACCCCATAGCCGATATCGACCACGTGATGGCCAGCAGGAACAGGAGTTTTTTTGGCGACGAAAGCCATTAGACCGATCAGAAGCACGTTCTCGCCTTCTGGCAATGAAACAGAGGTCATGTCGTTGTAGGCTGCGATGACATAACGGACGTCCATCCGCCAAGATTGACTCAGAAAGGCGCATAGATCGAGTTCGGTAATGTTTTCTCCCGTTTCCGGATTGATTCGAAGAACGCGCGCCGCTGTGCCTTCGACGGTGGCAAGAAGCATTGAGGTTCCGACGAATGGCACCGCAGTCAAGCCTCTGAGGCCAGTTTCCGAACGTCCCGGTATGGAATTAGTGTAAATGGAGCGCCATTGAGGCGATGGCCCATCTATACGTTCAAAGACATGCTGACCAATCGTAGCATAGAGTCTGCCATTGGCTTCGGCGAAACTTGTTACGCGAAGACGTCTATGCAGTCCGGCAAAAGCATTACTTATACTAGCGGGCGTGATTTCAGGGGTGGATGACCACCGGATATGACCCTTTGTCTGAGGGTCATATGAACCTGAAAAAATCCCGCGTGGCATCTGTCCGGCGAAAACAAGATCGGCACCGGTCACACGGTCTTTATGACTGCCGAAACACCGGATTTGGGGGAGAAAGTTGGGGGTAGGCTTGTCTTCAGACAGGATGAGGGCGGACCATCTCCCCGTATCATTGTGGCGTGTGAACACCTGCGATGTGCCGGTCAGGTCCCATGTTGATGCCAGCAAGAGAGAAACGGGCTGGGAAAGCGTTTTTCCTCTCCCATCGGTATCGAACTGAATGCTTTGGAGCGCACTTACAGCAAGGTGACGCCGCCGCCCGTCCGGGAGACGCTCGTCAAAATCGTGATCGACACGCCATGCCCCATCAGGCGTCTCCAAAACAAGGATCTGGGCTGCTTGCGCACCCTCCTGTCCGGGAATGTCCTCCCAGTAGCCATTGCCGCCATAGAGCTTGCCCTCATGGGCAGTCATGACACGCATCTCGGTTCCGCCAGCAAAATGCCCGTCCGGATCGTGTTTCCCGGCTCGATAGGAGAGCGTGACAGTTGTCTCTGGACGGCCCGCACGTGTGCAGCCAACCTGCGCAACAAAGGCTGTGGCGGATGAGAACATTAGTAGGGATCGTCGTGAACACGAAACGGACATCATCAGATTGCCTTTGCTCTGGAGTTCAGAATCCCTATCGTCTCATAACGCACGGCAAGATCGTCCAACATGTCGGATCATAACGGACAAAGAAGAATTCGATGAAGAACAAGAATAACCAGGCCATCGGGTTGCTGCGATTCTGCCTGACGTTGGCCGTCGTCATGCATCATTCCGTTCTGACTTATTGTGTCTTCGGTCATTTTAACCACCGGAATTACCTTCTTTCGACAGCGCCTATCGTTGACGAGCAGCGTTGGAGCGGTTTCGATCTCTTTGTCCGCTGGAACGATACCTATTTCATGGCCCTCATGTTTCTCATTTCGGGGCTGTTTGTGTTGCCCAGTTTGCAACGGAAGGGGGCACTTCACTATCTAAAGGACCGGCTTCTGCGTCTTGTCCTTCCCTTTGTCGTCTGCGTGACTATCATAATGCCACTGGCTTATTACCCATCCATTCTTCAGGCCGGAGCACAGATCTCACTCCTGACCTTTTGGCATGGATACTTTGGTCGTTATCATTGGCCAGGCGGTCCCGCCTGGTTTATCTGGTTTCTCTTTCTCCTCGACGCCCTGTGCGTTCTGACAATCCGCCTTTTCCCTACTCTTCCGAAGCGTTTGGCGGCGATTGTGCCTGATGTCATGGATCGCCACCCGGCTTTTGCCGCCAGCTCTATCATAATCGCGGCTCTTCTTGCTTATTTGCCTTTTACAATTCTCTTTGGTCCGGAGCGCTGGCTGAGTCTGGGGCCTTTCTTTATTCAGGGGAGCCGGATCGGCCTATATGCTTTTTTCTTTGGTCTGGGCTGTGCGGTAGGGGCTGCGGGCATTCGCCATTCCCTTTTTAAGCAGGATGGAGCACCGGCACGTCACTGGTTGATTTCACTGTGTCTAGGGGCGTTTTCTCTCCATTTTTTTATAAGCCTTCCGTTCAATATGGAAGGTCTACGACCAGTTCTCTTCGTTTTTTGCTGCGTGTCGTTCTGTATGGCCATGTCAGGCCTATGCCTGCGTCATGTCAGGAACATACCGACATGGATGGACCGTCTTATAAGCCAAGCCTACGGGGTCTATATTATCCACTATGTCTTCGCGACGTGGGTCCAGTTTTATTTGCTGCCGGTATCCTGGGGAGCGATCCCGAAAGCTACTTTCGTTTTGGGAGTGACGCTGCTTTCCAGCTTCCTCTTGACGAGGGCTGTTCGATCCATTCCGTTCGTGCGACGTGTGATTTGAATGTGTTAGATTGCGATGTGGAGAAAATGTCGGTATCGACCGGACCGTGCCCATGCGTAATCCATCGTAATCATAGGTAGTCCCGGATACAGGCGCGTCGTACAAATGCGTGGATATTAAACGACTACTTAGGACGGCGAGAAGCACTGAAGCTTCCTCGTCGGTCTGTGTGCCATATCGAGTAGAGCATAATCACTAGGTTCTGTTGACAAAAGGTCTTTTCAGACTGGCGTGGACGTGATTCAATGCTGGTCTTTACGGAGACCTGTGGATGCGTGGCGACCTGACGGGGGCGAAATTTCTGATTATTCCGGCGCTGATGCCCTGATGGACCTGCCGGTCGCGACACCGCGCCGATTTCTGGCCGACAAGGGATATGATAGTGACAGGATACGGGAGAACCTGCTTTTTCGAGGCATTCTTCCCGTAATCCCACCGCGTTCAAATCGCACAAAGGATATCCCCTGCGACTTCCGTCGTTATCGGGATCGCAACCGTATCGAGCGGATGTTCAACAAGCTGAAGCAGTTTCGGCGTATCGCAACCCGCTATGACAAGACAAGAAAATCGTTCCTCGCCTTTCTCAACCTCGCAGCCGTAAAATTGTGGCTACCGTCTTTTGTCAACAGAACCTAGCACTACTTTGGCATAAAACATTGGGAAGGGATTCCCTTGACGCCCGATCGCTGATTCATAGGAGACCGGCTATGATGAGGGCTGGCGATG
>NZ_SLZN01000071.1 GCF_004346035.1 Acidomonas methanolica
CGAGGCCGAGGCCAACTACTATGCAGCCCTTCAGATCATCAATATGGCTGCGTGACTCAAACCAATTAGCCTCCGGGAAACCCGGGACGCTTCACATTAAGTGAACAGCATTGGGGTTAACCGTACCGTGATGAACGGTCAGAACTCCGAAACAACTAAGAAAAACGTTCCGCGCCGCTGGCCATATTGTGCCTGATAGATTCCGACTCCGCTGCCGTTCCTGAGCTGATAGCGTTTGTCGAACAGATTGACGACGTCGGCGCGCACCTTGATGTCGTGCCCCAAAGGCACCTTCGTGAAGGTGTGCTGGTAACCGATGTTGAACACGTCGTACTGCGGCTCTTTCTCAAGGTTCGCAAAGCCGCTGCGCAGGCCGTAACCGTAGACGAAATCGACATAGGCCATATCGTGCTTCGTGGTCCATGAGGCACCGGCTGTCGCGGCGAATTCTCCTTGATGGTCAAGCTGGATCGCGTGGGACTTGATATAGGCCAGTTCATCTGTCGGAAACTGGTATTGCGCCGAATTGATGTCGCGCGCGGCCGTTTTCACATAGGAGAAATTCCCGAATAATGACCACGGCCCGTGCCGCCAGGAACTCCCGAACTCGGCACCGTAGACGCGCCCACGCTTGTAGCTGAACGGTGCCAGGATCACCGCACGGCCAAACTGCCCGAGATCGGTGAGATCATGGGCCCATTTGGCGTAGGCATCGAGTGTGATCTGGAATTCGGGCGTGATGCGCTGGAGAATGCCGCCATCCACATAGTTCGATTTTTCGACCTTCGTCGCATCATTGATCAGGTTGGCAGCGGCATTGGTCGTGCCCACGAATTTCGCCAATGTTGATGGATAGACATACTGCGGTGAAGGCGGTGCGAAATAGCGCGAATAGCCGACGTGAAGGGTTGTGATGCTGGTCGGCTTCCAGACCAGATTCGCGCGAGGACTTAACTGTCCCTCGTTGCCAAAGGACGACGCGAACCTGTCGTAGCGGATGCCGTAATTGAATGTCAGATTATGGGTGATCTTGTATTCGTCCTGAATATAGGCTCCTGCCTCAACAGACCAGTTGCCTGTATTATCAATGATACGCGTCGGCACATTCGACTTCTGGTTTCCTTGCGCATCGACGGGAAAGGCCAACGTATTGGTATCCAGCCGTTCGGATGTGTATTGCCCCAGAAGGCCGGCCCGCAAGGTGTGGTGAGGAGCCACCTCATACGACAGATCGAACTGCATGCCGCCAGTTGTGAAGTCGTTGACTTCATGTTCGGAGACGCCCTGATAGATCAGGTCCCGATCGCAATCCGGCGTGTAGTCAATCCGCCCATAACGGAAATACGGGGAAGCCTGAAAATTCAGCTTGTCCGTCGTGCGCTGATAGGACAGCACCGCGTAGTAATTCTGTTCCGTCTGGCTGTCATTCATCTTGGCCCAATTCATTGACGGATCGTGAGTATTCACGCCGGCCACATCATAGATGGTGGTGTAGCCGGGGCTGTTCACATCGAACGTCTTGAACGAGTTGGGAATTTCGAAATCCGCATAGGAGGCGCTGGTGAGCAGCGTCACCCGGCTGACATCGTCAATATGGTAGGAGAGGTAGGAGAAGGCTTTCTCCTGCTCGGTCACGTCATGAACGGCACGGAAGGTATCGCTCGGGTTTTCAATGCCGATATTGTTGCGGGTGAACGACAGCGTGGTGAAATAGTCCAGCTTTCCATGCTGGCCGCCAAGCTGCACGGACGGCACGAACGTGTTGTAGCTTCCGCCGTAAAACGAGACCTGATTGTGCTTGAGGCTGTCGCCGGTCTTGGTGGTCACATCCACCACGCCTGCTGTGCGGAAGCCGAACTGTGCTGGCAGAGTGCCGGTCAGCAGATCTACTGACTGGATGATGCGGGTATCGAGTTCTTGCCCGAAGCCGTTCAGCCCCTCGGGTAGCAGCACGCCGTTGACGCGGTAGGTCAGGCCCCCGTGCTCGCCACGCACATGGACCTCCCCATAACTGTCGAGCACGACACCGGGCACACGCAGAAGGATCTGACTGAAGGCCGCGTTCTGCCCGCCGGGTGTGCTGGTGATCTGGCGCTGGTCGATGTGGTAGTCGACAGCCCCCAGCCTTGGAAAAATGCGCGCGCGCTCCCGATTGAGATGGCCGACGACATTGACGTGCTCAGGGGTGGTCGCGTCAACCTGAGCTGATTTTCCAGACGGTGTGGCCTTCCGTGCGCCTTTTTTTCTCTCGTGGCGGGCCAATCCGACATTCTGCGTCGCTGATGCGGGCTTGGCGGTCATGGTGCCGGAACCGTGCGCGATAGTTTCATCAGCCTTTGCCGTGTTCATGCAGAACCAACTCAGTCCCGCAGCAACGCAGCAACGCAGCATGGCGCGTGAACCCGCGCGAAGACGGGTGCATTTATGACTGAAACTATTTCCGGAACGCCTGTGCTTATAGGAATAGCAGATGCTATATTGCGAGGTGAACATGAGGATGCAGTTCTTCTGTGAAGGATGCCCCTAGGGCAGTTGAACTCAGAAAATCGTATCGAAAAGCAGTTTGAAGTTGAGAACCAGAATGACGGCCGCCACGATCTACGAGAGCGCGGCGAGTTTCCGGGAAATGACGAACTCGCCCATTTTTCGCCGGTCGGAGACGAACAGAACGAGGGGAATAACGGCGAAGGGCAGTTGCATTGACAGGATGACGTGAGTGGGATGGGCCATGATGACGCAGTAGATCGTACACTGCGACTATATGCAATATGCTATATTAAAAAGCATGTGCAAAATGATCATATGAACAGGTTTCCCTATAGCCTTCACCATGTTATTCTCGCCGGAATATATCTTTCCAACAGGAATAATTCTGCTCAGCAAGCTAATGTGGAAACTTTCCGGGCCATGATCGTCGCAACATCACACAATGAACTCGTGCATGAGCACACCTGACACTCTTCCGGATGCAGAGACTCATTCTGAAGGGTTTCGTGCCAATCGCGCCGCCCGACAGAACGCTCTTGTCGAGGATTATGTGGAACTGATTGCCGATCTTCTGGATGAAGGCCAGGAAGCGCGTCAGGTCGATCTCGCCGGGCGTCTTGGGGTGGCCCAACCGACTGTTGCCAAGATGCTGACTCGGCTTGCGGACGAAGGGCTTGTTGCCCGCAAGCCGTATCGCGGCGTATTCCTCACCCAGGCAGGCCGGGAAATGGCGGAAAGGGTCCGTGCCCGTCACCGGGTCGTGGAAGCGTTTCTTCTGGCCCTGGGCGTAAGCTCCGAAAACGCACGGATCGACGCCGAGGGACTGGAACACTATGTCGGTGCCGAAACGCTCGAGGCATTTCAACTCGCCATGAATGCCGGCCTGGACCAGTTCATGCTGAAAGCCAGAGGCGACCGTCGAAGACACACGTAATAATCACTCTGGTCCTTTACATAAAAGCCCGTAAGCGTCGATGGAACCCGGCCTTGTTTTCCAGTGGGATAGCGTAAAGCATGCGTGGCAGATGGAGGGCCATGTGAGTGGACAACGAGCAATCAAACGAGCCTCGTATGAGCGCTTTCAGGGATGGTGGCGTGATCGTGCGCACGGAGCGGCGGCGGCACTGGATTACCGAGGAGAGGCTCGCGATCCTGAAGGAAACGACGCAACCGGGCGCGATTGTTGCGGTTGTTGCCCGGCGTCACGACATCAGTACTGGCCAGCTTCATACTTGGTGCAAGCAATTGGAGACCTCCAAAAACCCCTTGGTTTGATCGGGTATATGTGATTCCCTTTATTTCTGTCATCTGATGGGATTTGGCGATGAAACAGCCGGGTTTTTTTGACATTGACGAGCGCCTGAAGGCTCTGTCGGCCAAGGGTGATACGCTGGAGAAACTCAGTGGTCTTGTTGATTTTGAACGGTTCCGCCCCTTGTTGGCCCAGGCGATCCCGCGTTCGGATGGCTGAAGTGGCCCCTGGAAATGGGACCACAGGTTAAGTTGGAGATATCTGGCTCTGTCGTATGAAGGAGCGATGATGACGAAGAAGACGAGAGGGAAGCTGGACGGGGCTTTGAAGGCGAAGATTGCGCTTGAGGCCGTGCGAGGCGACGTGACGGTGACGGACCTGGCGCAACGCCATGAGGTTCACCCGAACCAGATTTAGGCTTGGAAGAGGCAGTTGCAGGAGCAGGCGGCGCGGGCGTTCGATATGACGGTGGGGCAGGATGCGGAGCGGGCGGCGCAGAAGCGGATTGACGA
>NZ_SLZN01000072.1 GCF_004346035.1 Acidomonas methanolica
CCAAAGCCAGCCCCCTTCCCGGCTCTCATCTTGAATCAGATCACGCCGCCAAGGGGAATCCCTAACGATTCAGTTCGTGCAGAAAACGCTCTAACTACGACGCCGCGCTGTGGCTCGCGACGGTTCTTTGGCCGATGCTGGAAGAGGTGCTGCCTGACGACGCGACGCTGACGATTGCGGGTTATCACCGTTCGGCGGTCACGCTCGCAAACTTTCCCCGTTCACTACGTATCACGTATCTGGGAGAAGTAGACGACGTTTTCACGCTGTATAACGACGCACGCTTCTTCCTCGCCCCGATGCGTTTTGCCGCCGAAATCCCCTATGAGCTTTACGAGGCCGCTGCCCATGGCTTGCCCATCATCGCGTCGGACATCCTCTGCGAACAAACAGGATGGAACGTCCGCGAGGACATATTGAAAGCCCGAGGAGGGGAGGCGGAGGAGTTTCGACGAAGTGCCGCCCAAGCTTACGATGATCACGTGTTGTGGGCCCGATTGCGAGGTAATGCACTGGCTCGAATAATGATGGAGAATAGCCAGAAGGTTTGCGCACAGCGTCTTGAAAAAGTATTAGCATACTAAGTTGTGAGACGGAAGTTTCAAGAAATTTTTTCATATTAATGATTCGGAAGGGAAATACATAATGTCTAAAATATTTAATTGCTTTCCATTCTTCAACGAGCTTGACATTCTCGATATAAAGTTTGCGCAGGAATATCAGCATGTTGATTATTTCGTAATTAGTGAATCGACGAAAGATTTTATGGGGCGTCCCAAAGCTCTCATGTTTTCAGAGAATATGAACCGCTATGCCCAATATCTCGACAAGGTGATTCATCTTGTCGTAGACGATATGCCGGACAGCAGTGACCCATTTGAACGCGAATACCATCAGCGTCATTCGCTCTTGAGGATAGCTTCTCAAGCTGCGGATGAAGATGTGTTTATCATTTCAGATGCTGATGAGATTTTACGGGAGGAGGCTATAGAAACTATCAGAAATTTAAACGGTATTGCTGTTTTCGATATGTCGATGTTCCAGTTTTATATCAATCTTCGTCAGTCGCCTTCCGGCTGGAAAGCCTGTTATGCCGCTTCCAATAGATTTTTGAAATGCATCGAGCATATTTCAAAATTCCGATGGGACCGTAACGCAATGGTGGCTGTTCTCGACGGCGGCGGAATTGCATTGGAATTACCCGATGCGGGCTGGCACTTCACGCATCTCGGTGGGATCGAAGCTTTAAAGATCAAGTTCAATTCCTACTCTCATGCGAACGATCCATGGCCGAGACTCATGAAAAACGGGAATAATCTCTATAAGCATATTGTCGCGGGCGGAATCGTTGGGAACCTGAAGGAGCGTGCCGAGTTCATCCCCATTTCCTATCCATATTATCCGTTGCGGATCAATGATAATCAATCTGAATATTTAGGAAAAGGCTTCATCAAAGATCCTTATGTTGCGCTACGCGAGTTGCAGGGACTTTACAAGCAGGCGCTGGATGAGGTTGCACGAATTTTCCGCAATAATGAGAACCCACTTGACCTGCTTTACGGACTTCCTGCGCAGAACTACGCGTGGATGGCGGATATCGCACTTGATGATCAATGAACGAGATTTTTCTGAATAATCAGTGGGAAGGTACAGTCATGTCAATCGAACTTCACAATGCGGAACCGTTGCGATCGGGTGTGCCGTTGGACAAAATCACTTGGTCCTTTGGTTTGGTGGGGGATTTGCCGTTGACCTCATCCTTCGTGTTGGGTCGTTCAGGAATGGTTGAAGGCTACGACAACGCAAATGAAGCAACATGGTCTATTTCGGGGGAACGCCTTGTCATTCGGCGTCGTGATGGCGATATCATGTGGGTTTCTTTGGAGGCAAGATATGATCACACTGGGCATTTAACGATCATTCTGAAGCATCCATTAAGCGAGACGACGTTTTCACTTATCCAAAATACCCCCGCCGGGCCAGTGGAGGAGCTTAACGTTCTCGTAATTTCGACAAAAACTCAAAACAGCATTTCTGACGAAGACTATCTGTTTCCACGGGATTTGGAAAGAACGCCAGATAATATAAAGAAAGTTTTGCTCATTGGTTCGTGTTTGACGGCATTATACGCCGAGAAATTCCGTGAAATGAACTCCACTGTCTTGTTTGATTATGTGCCATATAACTTTGCCTCGATGCTCCCTGACGTGCCTCCATCTCCGATCGAGGATTACGATTTTCAATATGTGCAGATTCCTTTGCGTACAGTTCTTGGAGATCGCGTGATTTGGGCCTCGCGTTTTAATGAAGAGGGATTTGATGATTCTATTTATAATGATGCTTGCGATGTGCTTGATGTGATGTTGAAGACAGCACTCTCCTATAACGTAAAAGCCGGGCTTTTGTCGTTTGTTTCCAATTTCATTGTTCCGCAAGTTGATATTGTCTCAAGCTTGGCGGCGAGAGGCGGAGCAGCAGATGTAGCTGCAATCGTGAGGAGGCTTAATGAGTATCTTTGCAGACGGCTTTCAGATTTTCGAAACGTTTTTCTTGCCGATGTGGATGCGGTTGCTGCGAGTATCGGAAAACGCTATATTCTCGATGATATGATATATTTTTCTTCCCATGGCGCGGTTGCTTATCAGGATTGGGATGATTTTGGCCGTATTCCAAGGAATGAGCCTATTCCAGATCTCGATACATTTTATCCAACAAAGGAAATGACCTTCATGAAGGCGGTCTATCGTCAGGCGGTCACATCCTATCGCAGTGTAAGGTCAATAGATCAGGTCAAGGCTGTTATTTTCGACCTCGACAATACGCTATGGCGAGGACAACTCGCTGAGCATTATAGGCCAGACGCGCTTCCATGGCCGCATACCGACGGCTGGCCGATGGGTATTTGGGAAACCATCCAACACCTTCGCGCGCGAGGGATCTTAGTGGCTATTTCTTCAAAGAATGATCTGGATGATGTTCGGGAGCGATGGGACGATGTTGTGAACCCGAAATTTGTCTCGATCGATGATTTTGCCTCGGTGAAAATAAATTGGCTACCAAAAGCAGGAAATATTGTCCAAATCTGCACGGATTTCAACATAAAGCCAAAGAATGTCGTCTTTGTTGATGACAACCCGGTCGAGCGCGCTAGTGTTTTAGCGGCACTTCCGGATGTTCGCGTGATTGGGGGGAATCCTTATCTGACGCGTCGAATACTGCTTCATGCTGCTGAAACGCAGATTGCATATATGACGGGAGAGTCCAGTCGGCGCGAACAAATGGTGAGACGTCAGGTCGAGCGGGAGCAATTACGTGTTTCAGTTGGACGAGAAGTGTTTCTTGCGTCTTTGCAAACACGGATTACGTTTACGACCATCCGCAGTACAGAACAGACAGAATTTGTGCGTATTTTAGAACTTACAAACAAAACCAATCAATTTAATACGACAGGGAAGCGGTGGACTTTCGAGCAGGTGGCGGCTTTTTTGAATGACGGTGGGCAAATCATGACCTTTCGTATTCAGGACAAATTTGCAGAATATGGTTTGGTTGGTGTGGTATATTTTCGAAAAGGAGAAATTGTTCAGTATCTTATGAGTTGTCGCGTACTCGGCATGGAGGTAGAGCAGTTCGTCTTGGCAGAGATTGTGCGTTTGCTACGTGCGGAAGGAGCGGAAACGATCGTGGGGACGCTTATCGAGACGCGGGAAAATACACCGTGTCGAGAAGTCTTTCTTAGAGCTGGGTTTGGCGAGCAATCTCAAGATCAGACGACACGAATTTTCATCTTGAATCGTGACGACCTGGTGGCGTTTCCGACGCATATACAGCTTGCCTCAAATATCGTCGAATGTGGGGGCAGGAACGATAATTGAATTCATGCGAAATTATTCTTTACTTGTTATGATGCGATTTTGAAATGATCAGCAAATGCACCTGGAGGGATCGAAGAACCGTTGGTTGATGCGCGTGGCTCCTGATTTCTGAGTTTGGGGGTGCTGATTGATGGTAGAGGTGATGTTGTGGACGTCCTCCGCACGGAATGTGCGAAGTGAAGCGTCCCGGGTTTCCCGGAGGCTAATTGGTTTGAGTCACGCAGCCATATTGATGATCTGAAGGGCTGCATAGTAGTTGGCCTCGGCCT
>NZ_SLZN01000073.1 GCF_004346035.1 Acidomonas methanolica
GGTCGCCGCCAGATCAATCAGTCCAGCCTGTATACTCCTCACCACCCACGCGGGGTGGAGCAGCCCGGTAGCTCGTCAGGCTCATAACCTGAAGGTCATAGGTTCAAATCCTATCCCCGCAACCATGAATAACATTTAATATCAAATGCTTAGGCCGCCCATTGGGCGGCCTTTTGCGTTTCTACACCCACAACTGGAATCATATAGGAATCAGTCGGGAGAGAAATCCCGCGTAGCAGGCGGCCGCATCGAGTGTGGCGCGAGAGGGCCGGAAAGGGCGCGAATCGGTTATGATGCCTTCAGGTCGAGCAGAGTTGCCGGACGTGTTCCCGCAACCAGCGATGCACGGGGTCATGTTCCGAACGGGGATGCCACATCATCGAAACCCTCACTTCCTCGGTCTCGACGGGAAGAGGGAAGGTGTACATGTCGCGCCTTGCTTCAGCGGTTTGCCGTTCGGGAACGCTTGCAATCAGATCGGTGGTGCGGGCGACCGAAAGCGCGGATGGAAAGCTGGTCACAACGGCACTCACCTGACGCCTCAACCCGATGATTTCCAGGGCTTTATCGATTGGGCCACTGAACAGGCCGCGTCGGGAAACACTGACGTGGTGTGCTTCGGCATAATCCTTGGCGGAGATCGTTTCATGACTGCTCAGCCGGTGATCCGCTCTTACGACACCGACGAAGCGGTCTCGCTGGATCGTTTGCGTCCGGATTTCAGGGCCAGACTCTCCTAAAACACCAATGTCCAGATCGATCTGTCCATCGCGAAGAGCATTCGGTTTCTTCTCCGCCTTGATGACGAAACTCAGGCGTATACCCGGAGCCTCACGGGACACGGCCTTGATCAGTTTGCCGCCATATTGGAACACAAACCCTTCGTTCGCACGGACATCGAAAACACGGTCAATCTGCTTAAAGTCCGGTTTCTGCGGGGCCATGCGAAGGGCTTCAGCACTTTCGAGAACTTGGCGGACCGTTTCACGTAATTCGAGCGCACGAGGCGTGGGGACTAGTGATCGACCCGCGCGAACGAGGATGGGATCGCCAAATGTCTCACGAATGCGGCTCAGGGTTCGGCTCATGGCGGAGTTGCTGAGGCCCAGCCGCTCAGCCGCCCGGTTAACGCTGCTTTCGGCCAGCAGCATATCGAGTGATGTCAGGAGATTGAGATCGTAAGTCGGGATCATATCAGAGCCCTGCGATACATGGCGTTGGACGCAACTATAAGTTCTTATTGCTGCGCTTTCCAGCATATCATGATTTTCGCATAGTTGGCGGCAAGCGACGATAATGCGATCGGATATGATTGATGAACGAGACTGTTCAGGCTGTTTTGGAAGAACTGGCTACCGGATGCCGTGTTCTTCACGCCGAAGGGCATGCGGATATGACCCTCGGCCATCTCGGCTGGCGCGATCCTATAGGACGCGGTGTCTGGGTAAAGCGATCCGGGATCGGTCTGGGAGAAGTCATCGGAGCGGCAGATTTCGTTCTGCTTGATTTCGACGGTAACAGATTAGCGGGAGAGGGACGTATCCATAAAGAATGGCCGATCCACACCGAAATTTTGCGTGAACGTCCTGATATTGATGTTGTTGGGCATACACATCCATTCCACGCGACCGCTTTTTCCGCTCTGGATATAGAACTTGAGGCGGTTACCAATGAGGCGGCTTATCTCGGCCTGCCAGTCGCGCGGTTCGACGACACGCGCGGTCTGATTGATACGCCAGAGCTTGGCCGTCAACTGGCGGCTGCCTTGGGGCGACAGTCTGTAGCGTTGATGCGCAATCATGGCGTGCTGTTCGTAGGAACTCGTATCTCAGATGCTGTTCTGACCGGTATTTTTCTGGAACGTGCCTGCCGTTCTCAGTTGCAGATACTGGCGACAGGCAAGCCTTTCGTCGCGACCCCACTCGTCGAACTTGCTTCGAAAAAAGCACAGATCCTTGATCCAAATTTGATCAGGACATTCTGGGATTTTTACAAAAGAAATACAGAGTCCGGAATGTATTCTTAAGACGAAAATGTGAAACCTGTCGAGTTTCGCGAGATATTTTCAATATTGGTGACAAATTTTTGACCAAAGCCACGCGAAATATTGCGGCTGCCCCTTACGAATGTGGAGCAGATAACGGATGAATAGACAGACCTCCACGACGATGGCACCCGTTTCCGGTGGTGAGGCAACGCGCCGCTTGCTGCCTTTTGCCATGATGGTTTTCCTTGGTTATCTGACGGTTGGTCTGCCGCTCGCCGTCCTGCCGGTCCATGTGCATGATCGTCTCGGCTTCGGTCCTGTGATGGTAGGATGGGTCATGGCATCGCAGTCCATAGCAACCTTGTTGACACGCCAATTCGGTGGCGTTGTGACCGATACGCGCGGGCCTCGACCGGCGGTATTGATCGGGATGCTGTTGTGTTCCCTCGCGGCTCTGGTTTACGGGGCTTCGGTGTGGGGCGACTGCTCGCCCGAGATTGCTTTGGTCCTGTTGTTTGTCGGACGGGCTGTTCTCGGTCTCGGTGAGAGTCTGCTGATTACCGGGGCTCTGACCTGGTGCATTGGTATGGTTGGGCCGCGCTATGCCGGACGGGCGATGGTTTGGGTCGGAATTGCGATGTTCGGTGCAATAGGCGGGGGCGCGCCATTGGGTTCGGTCTTGTTGAAACAAGGCGGCTTTGGGGCGATGGCTTTGGCTGCCGCCATATTACCATTGATGGCCTGCTTATTGATGAAAGGCATCGAGCCGCTTCCGCTGCATTGCGGAAGACGTCTTGGCTTTTTTAAAGTTGTTGGCTTGATCTGGCCTTATGGTACGGGCCTTGCCTTGAGCACGATCGGGTTTGGCACGATGTTCGCCTTCCTTGGTCTCGACTATGCCGGGCATCACTGGACGGGCGCATCTCTCGGCCTGACGTCGTTTGGTGCGTCTTATGTCGCGGCACGGCTAATCTTCGGCGGCCTGCCAGATCAACTGGGCGGCCTACGCGTTGCCCAAGTGACGATCCCTCTCCAGATAGTAGGGCTGGTCATTTTGTGGCTTGCGCCCCATCCTTGGATCGCCCTCGCCGGATGCGCCATTCTCGGTGCTGGTTACTCGCTGACGTTTCCTGCACTGGGGGTAGAGGCTGTCCGCCATCTGCCGCCTCAGAACAGAGGCGCGGCAATGGGCGCATATGTTGCCTTTGTGGACATAGGATTGGGATTGGCCGGACCGCTCGCCGGTACGGTCGCTGACCGAGTTGGATATCCCCCTGTTTTTCTGCTGGGGGCATGTGCATCGGCTGTGGCTCTTGCTTTCGTTCCGCGCCTTCCCGCGACACAAGAAAATATATAGCGCGTGGAGATAATTGGCTCTGATGGCTGCCGATTATGGCTTCAATATCCGCGATCTGCGAAGGGTCATTGCGGTTTCGGAACACCATAGCCTGCGTCAGGCGGCTCTGGCTTTGGAAGTCGATCAGGGCACGCTGACACGCTCTATCCAGGCGTTGGAGCACGCGCTTCGTATTCCCCTCTTCGAGCGAATGCGGACCGGTGTGCGGCTAACGGCGGCGGGTGCGGCGTTCACGAAGATCGCCGCCTCCGTGCTGGATGGCATGGACGAGGCCATGCTGCATCTGCGCCTGCGGCATAACGGGATGCTGGGCAGGCTCCGCCTCGGTGTGCAGATGTCTTTCGCTAGTGGCGTGGTGGCCAACCTGTTCGAACGGTATCAAGCCGAATATTCGGCTGTGGAACTTCAAGTCACGGACGGCCCACGCGAGAGATTGCTGCGGGACGTGGCGGCCTCCCGTCTCGACGCCGCGATCGTCATGTCGGGCGAGGGCTGGCACGGCCAAGCCATCCCGCTGGGGAAGGAAAGAGTGCTGGCGGCTGTTGCGCGCGATCACCCTCTTGCGGTGCGTGCAGCTGTGACGTGGTCCGGCCTGTCAGCTTATTTCCTCACACTCCCGCGTCGTGGTGCAGGTATGGAGCTTCGCAAGCTCGGGTTGTACCATGGCATTCTGCCGGAACGCATCATGGTTCATGACGCCGCCATCGATCGGTTGCTGGCACTGGCCCG
>NZ_SLZN01000074.1 GCF_004346035.1 Acidomonas methanolica
CCCCGTGCCGGGCAGGCCGATCGTCACAAGCATGGCATGGTACCCGATCATGTCCTGGTACGCCCAGACACACGCCGAGCGCCGGTATGGAAGAGAACCTGACCGCCGCGGAGCGATCAGGTCCAAATTCTCACGCTGTCATGCTCCCCGATGTGCCATCAGGGAAGCGATCAATGCGTCGGGGGCCTTGAAACGGCCCCGCCGGAGTGACGGCGGCAACACCGCCTCGATTGCCTCGAGTTTTTCGGATGGATCTATCCGCAGATAGACCTCGGTCGTTCGGATATCCGCATGTCCCAGCCAGAGAGCAACCTTGCGAATATCCCGCGTGGCCTGAAGCATGGTCACCGCGCAGCTATGCCGCAAGAGATGAGGTGTAATCAGGCGATCTGATAAAGTGGGACATTGACTTGCGGCTGAAGCCGCATGTTTTTCCAGGACATATTCGAAGTCTGCGCGCGTCATCGTCCGGCCTTGTGCGTTAGTAAATAATTCCGGTGTTGGTGGCGTGCCTCTGACGGCGAGCCATGCCCGGATATCGCGCGCGGTATCTTTCCAGAGCGGCAGGCACCGCTCACGCCGCCCCTTGCCCAACACCGTGACGCTGGGGGTGGGATGCAGGACGACGTCTTCAAGGCGGACACCAACCAGTTCAGAAACACGTAATCCACCTGCGAAACAAAGATGCAGCATGGCCCGATCTCGTATTCCTGCACGGGTCTTGAGATCGGGAGCGTCGAGAACAGCGCGTATTTCGATCAGCGTCAGATGCTGAACGAGTTTCTGTTCATGCCGCTTGCCCGGGATTGCCCTGATCTGGGCAATCTGTTCCAGTGCTCTGGGATATTTCAATTCGACGTAGCGCATAAATGTCTTGATTGCCGCGAGCCGCAGATTCCGGGTGGAAGCACTGTTGCCGCGCTCCCGTTCGATATTGGTGAGGAATGCGATGACCATGTCGGCATCGATCTGTTCGAGCATGAGCTGGGCTGGCCGCACACGTAATCTGGTAGAGACAAAAGTGAGGAGCAGCGTGAAACTACGGGCGTAGGCATCGCAGCTATGCGGACTGAAACCACGCTGATTGGGTAGGTAGTCACGCAAGAAGCCAGTGATGAGAGGCGCGATCGGGGTCATGACAGCTTCTCCCCGATCAGGTTTTCGACCATTCCCCCGATATCGCTCATCAATTCGGGTGTCGCCTGCAGATACCAGTAGGTATATCGAATATGTGCGTGGCCGAGGTACGTCGACAGAGCGATAAAATCGCGTGCCACATCCTCCCGTCGGGCCGAGCATTGTTCGAGCACCCGTGTCGCGAAAGTATGTCGGAGATCATGGATGCGGGGGCGGCGGGTGCGCCCTTGGCCGACACCCGCCTTGCGCAGGATGACATGGAATGCCGCATACAAGGTTCCCACGCCCATCGGTTTTCCTCCAACAGACAGAAACACATGATCGTCCGTCCCTGCGAACCGTTCACGGATAGCAAGGTAGTCGCGCAATGCGGCAGCGACGCTCGGATGCATCGGAACAAGTCGGCTTTTATTGAATTTCGTCTGGCAGATATGCAGCACGTCGCCCGATAGCAGGTCACACAACCGAAGATTCAGCGCCTCGGAGACCCGCAGACCGGTCGATGCAAGCAGTCCGATCAGCATCACGTAGATATGCTGCCTGAGCGGACTGGGTTTCTGCCGACGCAAATTACCTGCCGCTGCAAGCATGCGGGCAATCTCGTCCCGGGAATAGATATAAGGTGTTGGTCTCGATACCGGGCAATAGAATATGTGGTGGTCAGGAACTTCATGAAGAGGATCTTCCGCGCGCAAAAAACGTGCAAAATGCGCAAGCTCCTGAAGTTTTCGATATCGGGCGCGTTGGGTTGACGCAGTAGAAGCCGACCAGTCCAGCGCGCTCTCGATACGAATATGGGTATCGGCGCGTTCCGCCGCATAGCGGGCAAATGCCTCGAGATGACGGGCTGTTTTTTCAAGTTTGAACCCCTGTGAGCGGCGCAAGGTTATATAGCGGTTCACGTCGTCAATCAGCATGGTGCCCTCCCACCCCAAGGCTGGGCAATGACAGAGAGAAGGGTCTGGTCGACCTTGGCATAATGGGCTGTTATCGCTGTATCGCGATGACGGAGCACTGAGCCGACATCAGCCAGGCTCACTCCATGACGCAACATGGCTGTTGCCGCCGAATGACGCAGAATATGTGCGCCGCGATGCGGGCTATCTATGCCGGCGCGCGTCAAGGCACGGTTTACCAGACATTTTACGACAATCCGGTCAATCTGATGAACGGGAGCGATTACAGTGACGAACAACGCTCGTGTCGGCAGCGGCGGTCTTTGATGCGTCACATAGGCAATGATGGCGTCGCCTATTTCCTGAGTCAGGGGCAGCAGTTCAAGTCGGCGGCCTTTCCCATGGATCCGGATATGACCCTGACTCCAGTCGAGATCGTCAAACGTCAGGCGCGCGACCTCGCTGGCACGCAGCCCGAGACGGGCCAGCAGCAGGATGATGGCCCGATCCCGGAGATACTGTTCGCCATCGCACGCATCGATAATGCGCTCAATGTCCGTGTCCGGAAGAAATCGCGGGATGGAGGTCAACCGCCAGTTTGCTGATCGGGGCAGCGCATGCACCAATCCCGACGGACAACGCTTTGTCGCAACCAAAAAACGCAGAAATGACCGTGTTGAAACAATGATGCCTTTTACTCGACACTGTGAGACATTCTGTCCCCGTTCCAGGACGAAGGCACGGATGGTAGCCGCCGTATAAGTCGTCGGCTCTTCACCCATGCAGGCAACAAAAAGACGAATGACGTGAAGGTAAAAACCGAGGGTTGTGTCTGCCAGACTACACTGCTCCAACGCCCAATGTCTGAATTCCACGAGAAGAGCGGGTTCGGCAGGTGCAGGCAAAGCATCCAGCACTTTGCAGGTTTCCAGATAGGTAATGAATAATTTGGCGCACTCCACGGCGTCCTTGTTCAGATCACCGCGAAATCGTGACCGATATCCTGATCCAATCAGCATATACGAGGCTTTGTATGCATCACGGATGGTCTCGAACGCATACCCGGCCTTACATGCCCAATCGGTCCAGCATGCAAGTAATCGTTCTCGCTCGATGACAGTTAAAGGCGTGTATTGCCTCTCGCGCAGCCACTGAAGGAAACCCTCGACGTGATTTGCCGCGAGTCCAGCTGCCAGTCGTGTTTTGACCGAATTCTGGCGAATATAATTACCTGCTGGCATGATGCCTCCTCCTGTTGGGTGGAAGCAGAATTATGATCACGGGATCTCTCGATCAGGGCGACCGAAATAGCGTGCCGGGAAATAATCGGTGACCATGCCGTGCTTGTGACGATCGGCCTGTCTGGCACGGGT
>NZ_SLZN01000075.1 GCF_004346035.1 Acidomonas methanolica
CAATCCCTCGGTGGTCACAGCAAGGCTTGAATGCATGAGCAGGCCACAGACGGTGTGCATCCGATAACGCCCATCCTTGTCCTTGCCGCTATTGATTGGGATGGAGCACGGTTTTCTGAGACAGCGTGGAGCGCTACGAACCTTGTGAAGGGAAGTAGCCGATGGACGAGACGAACGAATTGAAGCGCGATGGGACGGAGGCGTTGGCCCTGCCGCCGTGCGCCCCACACGCTGGCGGCGGCGGGGCCAAGGCCGGGCCGCCGGGCAAGCGGTTCTCGGCGAAGAGGAAGCTTGAGGCGGTCCAGCGTCTGGTGCGCGGGGAGAGCCTCGATGCCGTCTCGCGCGACATGGGGGCGCCAGCGCATCGCCTGTCGGAATGGCGCGACCGAGCCCTGCTCGCGGCTGAGGGCGCGCTCAAGGAGCGCGAGCACGACGCGCGCGACGAGGAGATCGCGCTCCTGAAAGCCAAGGTCGGCGAGCTCACCATGGCGGGCGAACTCCTGAACGCGAAGATCGACCGGCTGGAGGGCGGGCGCCCTTTAGCCGGGAGGAGGTCGAGGAGATGAGCCGGCGCCTCTCGCCCTCCTGCCGGCGCCCTTATGGCCTGGCCCTGGTCTGCCGCCTGTGGAAAACCTCGCGCACGACGCTGTATCGGCACCGGGCGAAGGCCGGACAAGAGCCCGCGCCCCCCGGCCGGCGCGGCCCCGCGGGCGCGGGGAGCGACGCCGACCTGCTGGCGCGGATCCGCGCGGTGCTCGAAGCCTCCTCCTTCACCGGCGAAGGCTACCGCAAGATCTGGGCGCGGCTGCGCTTTTCGGGCACGCGCACGGCCGCGCGCCGTGTCCTGCGGATCATGAGGGAGAACGGCCTGACAGCCCCCCATCGACCGGTCAGGCGCGACGCCCATCCCCATGACGGCACAATCGTCACCGCGCGGGTGGACGAGGTCTGGGGCACGGACATGACCCAGACCGTGACGACCGGCGAGGGACGCGCCTATGTGTTCATCGCCGTCGATCACTGCTCGGGCGAGTTCGTCGGCACACACGCCGCCGCCGGCGCGACCCGTTTCGAAGCGCTGGAGCCCCTCCGCCAGGGCATGGCAAGGTATTTCGGCGGCGCCGAGGCCAAAAGCGCCACGGGACTGACCCTGCGCCACGATCACGGCTCCAACTACATGGCCCACGATTTTCAGAAAGAGATCGCCTTCTGGGGCATGACCAGCTCGCCCGCCTTCGTCCGCCAGCCCGAGGGAAACGGCGTCGCTGAGCGGGCGAGCCGCACCCTCAAGGAGCAACTCCTCTGGATCCAGCATTTCGCCACCGTCGAGGAATTGCGGCACGCTCTGAGCACGTTCGCCGCACATTTCAATGCCTCCTGGCTCCGCGAGCGGCACGGCTACAGGACGCCCAATCAGATCAGGGCCGATCAGCAGCCCCTTGCCTCCCAGGCCACAATGATGCTCAATCTGGCCGCGTAATCAACCAGCGCAACGCGCTGTCTCATTACCGTGCTCCGGTACAGTCGCTCGAGGGACAGTCCTTGTGCACTCCGAACGCTTGGGAGGAGGTCAAGCGCAAGGGCAAGGCCTCCATCGAGCAGTGGATCGCCGACAACATGCACGGCAAAAGCTGCGTCGTCGTCCTGGTCGGGTCTCAAACCGCGAGCCGTCCATGGGTCCGGCATGAGATCATCAAAGCCTGGAACGACAAGAGGGGTGTGGTCGGCATCCGCGTCAACAAGCTGCTCGACCGCGATAGCCAGACATCCGTCGCTGGGACCAATCCCTTCGAAAGGATCACCTTCAATTCCGGCAAGAAGCTATCCGACGTCGTCCAGCTGATCACGCCGAACGGAAACGATAGTAAGGCGGTCTACGCCTCCATCTCTGGCGGCATTGAGAAGTGGATCGAGGACGCGATCGCGATCCGCGGCCGCAACTGACCAGCACAGAGGGGCGGCTAGATGGCAGTTGCAGCAACGACCAAGCGATTCCTGAAGGACTATCCCGAGGCCTTGATCGAAGGGAGTGGCGCCGTGTTCGTCGGTGCCGGCGTCTCGATGGGAGCCGGCTATCCCTCTTGGGCGTCCCTTCTGACCGAAGTCGGCGAGGAACTTGGGGTGAAGTCCGGTGGGGGCCACTGGGCTGACCTTTCTGTGCGGGCTGGCAATTGCCGCGCCGCTGTTCCGGGTGATCCCGTGGGGTGTCAATCTGGGGATTGCTTCCTTTATCGTCGGGGAAACGGATCGCTGGGAGTCCGGTATCGCGCTTATGAAGAATGCACGTCCGCAGAACTGGAAGATTATTCTTTGGGAGGACAAGGTAGTTCAGGCGAACATTGACCGATTGAATGCGTGCCAAGAAAGCGTAAACAAATCGAATGCAACAGAGTCCTGTACGATAAGGATAAATCCCCAGTAAGCGCCCAAGCGGAATTTCGTTCTGATTACTTTCCATTTCAGATGCCATTCTGAATTTGGCAAATGTGACGATCTATGGATAATTCTTAGTGCAGAATGGTATTTTACGTATGTGGTGATGTTTCATGTGGTTTATATTATATTTACTTGTGTTTGGCATTTATTTTCGGATTAATTTCTTCTATATAAGAAAGAAAATCTGTTGGTTTGTCTAACCGAAATTCAAATGCTTCTGGGTTGTGATTTTTATCAAACTTATTAGTTTCTATCCTTATGTTTGGGTGGTCTAGTTTCCAAACTTTCGTTTCTCCATTGTTTGTGGCTCCTGATATGATGGAGCAAACGGAAATTGAGTTCAGAGGGATGGATGCATTAAAAAACAGTCCATTTCTTATATTAAGAGTGTTTCTTGTAATTGATGTACGAAAAAAGAATAAACTTTTGAAAATCGACAATATATAAAGTATTGAAACAACATTTAAGTCCTCTATGATCCACCATCCACGGAATGTATGATTTTTTACAAACATGTGGTAAATGAATAATTCAATAAATCCGCTAAATAGAACAGATAATATTATGTATGGAAAAATTGTTCCATTGTGATTTGAAAAAAATCTTTTTGCACTGGTATCGCGCGGGATTTTCCATTTAAATAGAAGGCACTGTATTATTTGCCATTCTTTGTGGAAAATCCAAAAGGCGAGTTTAACTTTTTTATTTATTGCGGATAATGCATGATCCATGAGGAGTAGGTTCCTCTTGCAAAGAAGATGAGAAAGTATCAGGAATTTTCTTTCCCGATTCCGCTATGTGTCAGTCTAATAGACGCTAGATGTTTAGTCCCGGGGTTTGATGGTGCGGATTATGTATGAACCGTGATGGTTCTTTTTCCCACTGCTGGCAAATGAATTCATATGGAGTGAGGCCGCGCAATGTCTTGAGC
>NZ_SLZN01000076.1 GCF_004346035.1 Acidomonas methanolica
CGGTTGAGGATGTTCTTACCCTGACGCTGGAGGCGCTGCGGGACGCCAAAGCGCGGATGCGCCCTGTATTCGGCCAGGAGCGGGTGGCGTTGTCGACAGGCCGGTTTCTGGAAACACTGCTGGGAAACGAACCGCGCAAGACCGGCTGGATGCGCGCGGAAGCTGCGGGCGATCCGGGGCCATGGCGACAGCAGGCCCTGCTTGGACGCGGGCATTGGGACGCTGATGCGTTGCGGGACGTCGTGCGCGATCATGTCGTCGAGCATCTGGGGGATCGAAACGGCAATCCAGACCGTGATGTCGGAGCAAGCACTACCGCCCTCTCAAGCCCCCAGGCCGAACGACGATCCATCGCCCTGACCGCGTGGTCCGCGCTAAAGACCGTACGTTCGCGATATCGGACCCTGGTCCAATTTTGGTCCAATCGACGATACGACCCCCACTGACGAGGCGTGACAGCCCGTGACATTAAATGCATATATCTCAATGATATAGGCATTCATATCCTTGATATTATTGCCTCTATAACGCCCTCTCACGGCGGCAACAGGGGTTCGAATCCCCTATGGGACGCCATTGATTTCCAACGGTTTTCTGGAAATTCCCTCCTCGAAAATATGGGTTTTTGCACCATTTCCGCACCATTGCGAGGAATGTGCTACCCTTCTCCCATGGAGAGCGAAGCGGGCATTCCGGAAGGTGCGGCGGTGAGCGGGCGGCTCGACCCGGCTACGGGCAAGCCTCTGCCACGCGGTGTCACCTATCGCGGCCCAAAGCAGTATATGACCCGCAAGGTGGTCGACGGCCGCCGTGTGCAGCGAACGTTCTCCACCGCGCCCCAGGCCCGGAAGTGGCTCACCGAAACGGCCGCCAGGGCTGAACTGGGCCAGTTCACGGATACCCGCCCACTCGACAGGATGACCGTCGGTCATTGCGGCACGCTCTGAGCACGTTCGCCGCACATTTCAATGCCTCCTGGCTCCGCGAGCGGCACGGCTACAGGACGCCCAATCAGATCAGGGCCGATCAGCAGCCCCTTGCCTCCCAGGCCACAATGATGCTCAATCTGGCCGCGTAATCAACCAGCGCAACGCGCTGTCTCATTACCGTGCTCCGGTACATGCCTGACGAACACGGCACCGCGGCTCAGCCGATTTTCTCTTCGCATCAGACTTTCACGAGTTGGATGGCACGCTCAGGACAGGCCTTTACACAGAGACCGCAGGCACGGCACTGATCGGCGTGAGGCGTATATGCGACCATTCCCCCATGAACACGACTTTTGATCTTTCCGACAAAGGAGAGCTCACGATAGTCAGCACGGTCGATCTTTCCCCGTTTCCGGTCATTTCGATACCGTTCATTTGACGCTCTGCTGCAAATTCCGACTTTGCCGAAGCCTCCGCGCGAACATCTCAAGCGTGGTCGTTGGCCTCCCCAGTTTTTCCCAGGTTTCCCTGGCGTAAAACGGATCTTCGTGATCTCCGAAATATGCGAACAGATGCGCCACGAATTTCATTTTCGGATTGAAAAGGCCGATCATCCGCATGACCCAGAGCGGCGCCACGCGAATTTTGAGCGAGGGATCGTAGTTTTTTATAAACCGTTCCAGCGCCTGTCTGACGGAGATCGCCTCCGGTCCCTGCACGGGACAGTGTTCCGGCATTGCCTCAGGATTCTGAAAGGCCTCGACCACCCATCGCGCGTAATCCGCGGCGCTGATCCACCAGATCCTGACGCGCGTATTCCCGATCCACTGGATCGCGCGTCCGCTGATCATGAAAGGCAGCAATTCCATGAAATGCGTCGGTGCGAAGAAGGTATGACGGATACCGCTGTCCGCAATGATCTTGTGCCCTTCCATCCGGATAATATTGGGCACGATATTCTGTTTGATGTGTCCAAGTGCCGGCGGATAGGCGCCAAGAGCGCCGATCTTGGCAATATACTGAATGTCCAGCCCCTGTATGGCCGTCATCAGGTTTCGCACGCCCTCGCGCTCTTCATAGAAAGGCAGGTTCGGGTCGGCCGTTTCGGTCGCGAGATTGAGATAGAGCGCGTCTACCCCGTCGAGAGCCGTGCGGAGCCCCGGAACGTCCCGCAGATCGGCCTGAACAATCTCGACAGTGTCCGGGAGCATCCTGCGCGCCTTGCTCGGCGAGCGGACAACGGCCCGGACCTCGAAATGTCTGGCCAGTTCGGTCGCGACCGGCGCTCCAAGCCGACCCGTCGCACCAATGACAGCTATTTTCGTGATCGGTTTCATGGTGTGTCCTGATCCATCGATGCAAAAATTGTCCTGAGTTTTTCAGGATCGTAATGCCGGTTTATGGCGATGTTTCTGAGGCCGATCCCGCGCAGCAGGAAACGGACCGTGTTCTCGACCAGCTTTTCGCGCGTCACGCCGTATTCGACGACCGTGATGTCGGGCAGGCTGATCAGATGCAGCGTGTTCGCCAGATGATGGACGAACCAGATTTCGGCACTGCCGGTCTGAACACCGTCCTCAATATCGCCAGCGTCCTGCGCAACCCGGAAAGATCGTTCGAAAACGCCGATCCAGGGCTTCACATGCCGATCGAGGAAAGCCTTTGCGAACTGTCCGTCGCCCAGCAGACTGGCCGTGACAAGCCGCTTGGTATCATCGTGAGACTGCGTATCCCCGATGCCCGGAAAGACCGCCTGCACGAGCAGGGCAACACCTTTGACCAGTGTTGCCGTCGAAGGCGCTGCTTCGGCAAGAAGACGGCTACCGACGGCGTTGGCTTCTACGCAATGAGATTCAAGTTCCGCGTAAAGCTCCTCCTTACTGGCAAAGTGCCGGTAAAGAAGGGCCTCGGAGACACCCGCCGCTCTGGCGATCTCTTTTGTGGTCGCCCCCTCCCGACCAAGCCGGGCGAAAACGGGGGCTGCTGCTGACAGGATCGCCTGCCTGCGATCCGTCGCGGAAAGTCTGGATGAACGTGGTGGCATGGTTTCTCCTTACGGAGAATTAGTAAGTGAATACTCACGTATATGCAAGTACCTTATGACACCTCACCGTATATGACCAGAATCAGGTCCGGACGCCCATCGACAGCAAAGGTTGAAACCTCAAAGGTCTGGGGACCATGAACAGGATGATGGAACGTCTTGGCGCCATGCCCGAACGTATGAACCGTCCTGTCCTGCCATAGCGCCCGGAATTCAGGACTGGCGCTGCAAAGTTCCGCCACTAGATGTTTAGTCCCGTGGTTTGATGGTGCATTCTTCTCGCTGGAATGGAAGGAAGCGCTATGGGCCAGGTTCACCACGGAAGCGCCACGAC
>NZ_SLZN01000077.1 GCF_004346035.1 Acidomonas methanolica
TCGGAATGCAGAGCGAGGAACTCGTCCACCTCGCTCTTCAGCGCCATTGCCAACATCTGTCGTGCCCCGTCGCGGGCAATCCCGGTCAATGGATCCATCATCGCTCCCCGCTGTGGCAGCGTGGTGATCGTGCTATCGTCTTTCACGGCGTATCGCTCCTTCAGGGAGGTTCAGGCAGGCTCAGCACCCGCCACGATACGCCACCCTCTCAAAACGCCATCACCCAATTTCCGCCATGGTCCCACAAAGCGCATCGTCGGGCGGGTCACAGCCTCGCAGATCGCCTTGGCGTCAACTGCATCGGTTTTGCCCCGCTTGACGTAGGGCTTCACGTAAATCGGCGACATCATCTTGACCGTATGCCCGAAAGCCGCAATCGCCCGCGCCCAGTCATGCGACGTGCCACACGCGTCCATACCGACCAGGCACGGCGGGAGTGTTCCGAAAAACTGGAGAACTCACCGCGCCGCAAGCGACCGCGCACGAGGATATTCCCAAAACTATCGATCCCATGCACCTGAAAAACATTCTTGCCCAGGTCGAGGCCTGTCGTCGAAATCGTTCCCATAGGTGGCTCCACGCGTTGCAGACGGCGACAATCTCACCTTCGCGCATTCCGTGCGGGGGCCGTCCACAACATCACCTCTGGATGCCGGACGTCTGACAGGTCATACCAGAGAGCCAGCAGCCATTAATCCAGATGGGGCCCGATGATTACGAGATCCGCGGGAGACAACCGGTCTGAAGCGGTCGCTTTCTGGTGCCAGTAGGGATAGAGCAGCGGCGGCCGGCTGATGTCTTCAAGCGCCGCGACCTCACCGGGGTCGAGAACAAGTTCGGCCGCGCGAAGGTTATCGTCAAGCTGCGCCTCGGTGCGGGCGCCGATGACTAAACTGGCAACGCCCGGGCGCGTCAGCAGCCAGGCCAGCGCCACCTGCGCAGGCGAAACATTTTTGGCCGCGGCAATTTCCACCAGTTTCTCAACAACATCATATAGCTGCTCGATATCCCGTACCGGCGGCTCCTGCCATTGCGCGGCGCGGCGTGTGCCTTCCGGTTCAGGCTTGCCGCGGCGGTATTTGCCGGAGAGCAGCCCGCCAGCCAACGGAGACCAGATCACCGCACCAATTCCTTGATCCACCGCGATGGGCAGCAACTCATATTCCGCATCCCGCGCCTGCAGGCTGTAATAGATCTGCTGCGCCACAGGCCGGACAAGCCCCTCCGCCTTGGCGGCGGCGAGCATCTTCATCATATGCCAGCCGGAGAAATTAGAGACGCCGACATAGCCGATCTTGCCGGAGCGGACCAGATCGTCCAGTGCGCGCAAGATTTCCTCGACCGGTGTCTGCCCGTCCCATTCATGGCACCAGTAGAGATCGATATGGTCAGTGCCCAGGCGTTTCAGGCTGTCCTCGCAGGCGCGAACAAGATGCTGGCGGGACAGGCCGCGGTCATTCGGGCCCTTTTCGCGCATTGGAAACCGTGCCTTGGTGGCAAGCAGCAGCTTGTCGCGCCGCCCGGCGATGACCTGACCGACAATCTCCTCCGACATGCCGTCGGAATAGATATCGGCGGTGTCCAGCATGTTCACTCCCGCATCCAGACACATATCCACCTGACGGCGGGCGTCCTCGATGCGGGTATTGCCGACCTTGGCGAAACTGCCTTGGCCACCGAATGTCATCGTGCCCAGAATGAGCGACGAAACCTTGAGGCCGGAATGGCCCAGCAGACGATATTCCATCTGTCTCTCCTTGAATCGACGATGCGCTCAGACCGTTGCCGGCCGCGTCACCGGCGGCGCCATGAATTCCGGCCCCACCGCGTCCGGCACGCAGCGCGCCAGAATGGTTTCGATCTCGGCCTTGCCCTCGCCGTCCAGCTTCCAGCCCATCACTTCGTTCACCGGGTCGAGCTGACCGGGATGGCGCGCCCCCCAGAGCGCGATGGTCGGCCCCTGGTCCAGCACCCAGCGCACCGCCAGCGCCAGCACGGATTTGCCGTAGCGGCGCTGTGCCAGTTCGCGCAGCTCCTCCACCGCGCGGAGGTAATGAGTGAAGCGCCCGTCCTTGAATTTCGGATCGTTGCGGCGGAGATCGTCGCCCTCGAATTGCGTGTCCGCCCGCATCCGTCCGCTCAGCAGGCCGCGGCACAGCGCGCCATAGCTGAGCACGGTGAGGCCGGTTTTCTCCGCATACGGCAATTCGGCCGCCTCGATACCGCGCTCGAACAAATTATAGGGCGGTTGCAGGGCATCCAGCCGGGCGGCGGCGCGGAAACCATCCATCTGCGCGGGCGAGAAATTACTGACCCCGGTGGCGAGAATCTTGCCCTCGCGGCGCAAATCCTCCAGCACGCGGGCGGTTTCCTCAAGCGGCGTCTCCAGATCCGGCCAATGCACCTGATAGAGGTCGATCCGGTCCGTGCCCAGGCGGCGCAGCGAGTCCTCGATTTCCTGACGGATGCGGTCCGGGCGACTGTCACGGAACACCTTGCCGTCTTTCCACGCGAGGCCGAGCTTGGTGGCGATCTGCACCTTGTCCCGCAGTTTGCCTTCTTGAATCGCCTTGCCGACGATCTCTTCCGAGCGGCCGAAGCCATAGACAGGGGCCGTATCGATCAGCGTGATCCCGCGTTCCACCGCGCTCTGGATGGTTTGGATGGACTCCGCCTCATCCGCGCCGCCCCACATCCAGCCGCCGATGGCCCAGGTGCCGAGGCCGATGCGCGAGGTGACGATGGCGCTCTGTCCGATGGTGATGGTTTCCATGACACTGCTCCTGTCTGATCCGGCCGATGCAAGGTCAGCCCGTGGTGTCGAGCTTAAAAGCGGAGAGTTGGATCGCCCAGCCTGTTTTGTCGATTTTCGTTCAAAGAGGCATGAACCGACCGCATTCAGCTACGGCGTGTCGTCATTTGAGAATACCTTTCAAAACCATGAATCGAGAGCTTTGAAGCAGATTGAGGGCGCGAGCGAGGAGCGTGAAGGCGAGTGTCCGCCGTCAGGACCTATGGGACGGAATTGGCGGATTGGATAAAGGAGGATTTCTGAAGCGTCCCGGGTTTCCCGGAGGCTAATTGGTTTGAGTCACGCAGCCATATTGATGATCTGAAGGGCTGCATAGTAGTTGGCCTCGGCCTC
>NZ_SLZN01000078.1 GCF_004346035.1 Acidomonas methanolica
CGTTCCCGGACCTCAGGCGAAAATCTCTGGCTCATCATGTTCATCATGGCTCCTTCTCACAGATAGGAGCCTCCGGGAAACCCGGGACGCTTCAGTCCTTTTCGAGGATGGAGCATCTACGTCGCGACGCAGAACTGTGGTGAGTTATCCCCCTTACCGCAAATGCTGCGTGTCAGTTCGCTGTTACACGAACTCGTGCATCGAGCGACAACATGGAATAAGACGCCAATTACAGCAGCTGAATATCGCCTCGCCCGCGTAATTATTGATGAGATCGCGAGCCTTCGCGAAGAACCACTTGGTTTGCCTCGCCCCAGCGATGAGCGGCTTTGTCGAATAGTGGATGCCATGCTTGCCGATCTTGCTGACAATCGCTCTGTAGGTGATTTGGCAGAATGGGTTGGCATTACGCCGCGAACATTGGCTCGGCATTTCAGTGAACAGACCGGGTTAGGAATGGTCGCTTGGCGGCAACATGCTCGTGTCCTTCGTGCCCTCGAAATGCTACCTGTCGGCCAAGCTGTAACGACAATCGCTATGAACCTCGGCTATGACAACGTAAGCGCATTTATCGTGATGTTCCGCCGGGTGATGGGAGTTACCCCAGGCGAATAGGGGCGATCAGCATAGGAACTTTGCGCTGTTCACAACTCCATTCCCCGCTGCCGGCCCAGCTGCCACGACACGGAACCGCCCTGCACGACACCCATGACCTCCCGGCCGAGCTGGCGGTCGATGATCGGCCGCCATGGGACAAGCGTGAACTCATGGGATTGCTCGACCACGGCGAACTTGCCGCTGGTTAGCTGCACGGTGCCGGTGAACTTGCCGCTGACGGTTTCGCCGTCCGTGGCAGCTCGGAACGGGAGCGCCTTGCTCGCGGCGATCTCCGCGCTGACGCTGGCGATCTCGCGCTCGCGCAGCGTCGCGAGAAGATTGCGCCGATAGAAGATTTGGCCGTCCCGGCTACGGCTGGCATCGCCGTGGTCGATATGATGTTCTCGGCGCTGGTCCATGGCCTCGCGCACCTGTTGCCCGAAACCTGCCGGCGCAAGGTCGGATGCGTCGGACATGACCAATCGGCGGTCGAGCCAGGTCGCGCCATCCGCGCCGATCTGCTTTTCAAGGTCGAGCACCGAAAGCACGCGAACGCTGGCCTGCCGATTCCGGCCTGCATCGTAGGCGGCAGCGCGGCTCTCGAAATCGTCGGGGATGCGCCATTGATCCACGTCGATCCACTCGACGATTCCGGCGCGGCGCAACGCCTCCAGCCGGCGCACATGAGCATCGACATAGCCCTCATAGTCGCCGCCCGGAATGCGGCCCTCGAACTTGGCCCGCTCCAGATGGCGGCTCGGCCGATAGACGCCATCCTCGGCGATGGCGGCAATGGTCCGGTCGGACGGTCGCTGCGCTGTCTCGGCCGGACCTATTTCGACGATGCTGCCAATCCGGGCATCCTCGACGCGGGCCGGGTCGATGCCGGCGACATGGTGCGTCCGGCCGTCGATCCCGTCCACCACGACGGTCAGGTTCTCGCCTAGCTCGTCGGACAGATACTTATCGACGACACGGCCGACGATGGGCGTTTCGGGCGGGCCGTCGTGGATATGGAAGGTCATGGGATCGCGCTCCAGACCATCGGCCTTTAGCGCCTTGTGCATGTTGCGGATGATGTCGCCGCGCTCGCCCAGCTCGCGCAAGGTCGGCTCCATGCGCTCGCTCAACTCCCAAACGCCCGGCGCATGTGGGGTTGCCAGTCCCATCTTCTCTAGCTTGGCGAGACGGCGCAGGCGCAGTGTTCGATTGAACTGCCGCCTCGGCTCGGCAGGTTCATGGCGAAGGTCAAGGAACCGCTCGTCGGCTTCCTCCGTCATGGCGCGGTCGATGCGGGTGAAACGGTCCTGGTCGATTTCGGCAGACAGCTTGCGGCTCTGCTCGATCTCGGTCACGGGACCAAGCTCCAGCGTCGCTAGCTCGCTGACCCGCTCGCGGATGCCGTTGGCGAGATAGTCGCCGTTGATGACAAGATTCTCGCCCAGGTCGTCCTTGCCCCGGACGATGACATGCACATGGGGGTGGCCAGTGTTGTAGTGATTGACCGCAACCCAATCGAGCCGCGTGCCAAGGTCGGCCTCGATCTGTTTCATGAGGTCGCGCGTGTGGGCGGTCAGGTCGGTCAAGTCCGCACCGTCCTCCGGCGAGACGATGAACCGGAACTGATGCCGATCCTCCTTACCGCGCTCAACGAAGGCGTCGCCATCGGCACGGTCTTCGGTCGCGGAATAGAGCTGGCCACGCTCGCCGTCGCGCGATGTGCCGTCACGCTGGATGTAGCGAAGATGGGCCGCCGATCTGCCGTTCCTGCCGGCGTCCTTGACGTAGCGGGTTTTGACGACGACGCGGCGCATTCCGGGCGCGCTATGCCGCCAGCCGCCCGACAAGGTGCGGGCGCGAACGAAGGCCGCACCGCGCCCGCGTTGCAGGCCCGGCCCTTTGGTCGAACGCGCGGCTTTGCCGCTCTTGCCGGTCGGGCTTTTGCCTGGGCGCGACGCTGAACGCGGCGACGATCTGGACGGGCTGGCGCTATGCTGCCGGGCGATCTTCTTGGCCTGGCTGAAAAAGCTCTTGGTCTTCCCCGGCCGCGCGTCGGATCGGATGCGACCGGGCTTCGGCCGGAAGCGGTTTTCGTCGTCGGCGCTCACGGATGCGCCTCCGGCCAAAACTCAAGGAAATCGGGCGTTCGGCGGCCATGGTGCCGGTCGAAACCCAGCAAAGCCAAGGCTTTGCGCAAGATCGCGGCACGCGGCATCCAAAAGTATGGTGCCGCTCGCGGCCCATCTAACCAGTGTGCAGACAACAACAATTTCAGAAATCCGGCCGACCTAGCACTACTTTGGCATAAAACATTGGGAAGGGATTCCCTTGACGCCCGATCGCTGATTCATAGGAGACCGGCTATGATGAGGGCTGGCGAT
>NZ_SLZN01000079.1 GCF_004346035.1 Acidomonas methanolica
CATGTTCGGAAGAGCAGGCTTCGAACTCCTCAGGGCGCGTGTCCTTCAGCCCGCATAATCAAAAAACATCATCACGAAAAGTGCGGAAGAACCCATTTCAGTGCGGACTTCGGCGATGTCGATATGAAAGTAGCCGATCGGATAGGTCCTGAACTTCGACCGTTTCGGCTTGTCGCCTTCGGCGTCGGGCAGGCGGCTGATCCCATGGCGCTGAAAACAACGATGCAAAGAAGAGCGCGTCAGATGCGGGATTGTCGCCTGAAGCGTGTAAAGGCAATCGTCCAGGGGCAATAATGTATGGCGGCGGAACGCCACAATGATGGCTTCCTCCTCGATCGACAAAACCGTCGAAAGAGGAGCTTTCGGACCAGTGCGCCGATCCGGCGCGGCGTCTTGGTCGGCGGCTCTGGCCGGAAGTCATAAGGGCGCCGATCCACGGGGCGTCCGATGGCAACCAGGGGTTCCACGCCCCTGGCCTGCAATGTTTCGACGGCCTTGCGGCTGGCAAAGCCCGTATCGGCGAGGACGGTTCGCGGCAGGCCGATCCTTCCCTCCATCCCCAGGATCATGTCGGCAAAGCTGGGCGCGTCGGCCGTGGTTGCAACGATCCCCTTTTCCACGATCAACTGGCAGCCCTCGGCGCAAACCACGGCCTGGGCGTTGTAGGCTTGCCGGTATTCATGCGCGTCGGAACGGCGCATCAGCTTGCTGTCCGGGTCAGTCAGGTTGATCTGCCGGTCGGGTGGCGGTTCATCGTCCGGCTCTTTCGGCGGGCGGCCGCGCCGTCCCCGCTTCGCATCAAAGGCCGCTTTCCTGCGTTCATAGTCGGGCCGGGCGGCCCCGGCCTGCTCCCGGGCTTCCGCCTCCCGGCGGGCCAGCTCGTCCGGCAAGGCCTGGTGATCCATCTCGGTCGCATCCGCCGCATCCGCCCGCTCCATCAGGGCGGCGATGTCGGTGGCCAGTTTCTCGCGGAGGTCTTTCGCGCGATCATAACGGATGGAACAGTATTTCGAGGCGTTGGCATCGATCTTCGTGCCGTCGATCGACACCGTGCCCAGCCGCATCAGTCCCGTCTCGCGTGCCAACTCCAGCACATGCAGGAAGGCCGCCTCGATCGCCGCACGGTTGCCGCGCCGGAACGTCGAGATCGTGTCATGGTCAGGATGCAGGTTCGCCGCCACAAAGCGCATGCCGATGTCACGATGCGTCGCCCGTTCGATCCGGCGCGATGAGAATACGCCTTGCCGCCAGTCCGCCGAGGCACTGAAAATGCCCCCAGCGGCACCCGCTCCACCGCCGCCACGATGAAATGCGCCACATCGTCCGCCGGCAGCCATGATTTCAGATCCGGCGGCAGAAGATACGGCTGCGATCGATCAAACGGGATGAAGCTGCTCATCCTGAATGCTTACCGCAGATCCCCGCAGGCAGGTACCCCCAACCCGACAGCCTGTTAATGCGCGCCCATACTGGAATCCTCGGCCTTCAGACCGGGAGCACATCAGAAAGCAGAATTGGTATAACGTGACAGCACCTCCACAAACGGCGCTTGCTTCATCAGCACCGTGCCGCCTAAACATCATAACCAGATGAGCCGCAGCCTCCATTATCTCACGCCGTCAAACGTCCCATTTCTTTCGATGACGGACAGATATAGTCAGAATGAGGGGAAGTTTCTACGTGATAAATAACGTATTAACAATTATAGTTTTTTATTTACTTTTCTCGTCCGGAGAAGCGCTTGCATCAGCGCCTAAAAATAGTTGCATTAAAAGGTTAATAGCAACAAAAATTGTTAATAACGATGGTCCACCAGCTTACTTCGCCAAGCTCAATGGAAGAAAAGTTGTAGGGTTTTTTGACCCTCGAGCAATGTCTACGTTTGTTTGGGCAAATAATGGGTATTCCCTTGACGAATACAATAAGGCGTCGGTTGTTGGGATATCTGGCATTTCCAGAGATGCTTATTATACGAATATACCATCTCTAGATATAGGAAACTGGCACATTAAAGAAGTTAACTCTGTAATAATAAGTGAAAAAATAGACCGACCACACGGCAATCCTCCAGCGATATTGGTGGTCGGAGGGGAAATAATGAATGGAAAGTCGATGATGATAAGCCAAGGGGACAGCGCATTCTTCTTATTTGATTACGAAGGTAGTAATTGCCCAGATGAAGGGAATTTATTGTCCAGCAAGTCTGTATATTTAAAACTTTATGGCGACGCCGAGCACCCAGAAAACAAAAATATGATCGAGACTAAAATTAATGGAAAAAAAGTTTATTTTTCGATAAATACATCGGAATATTCTACAGTGATGACGGGAGAATCTTTTGAGCGTGTGTTTGGAAAAGATAAGTTGCATATTATTCACAAAAACTCAGAAATGGTTGGAGAAAACAGTTATTCTGGTTATTCTTACACTGTAAATTTGATAAGTATGTCGGGTCTGGAAATTAAAAACGTTCCGGTTCATGTTTTTTGGGGCGCCACTTACAATGTGATTGGCTCTGATATCCTCAACAAATTCGATTTGATCATTAATAAAGATAAAGGTTCGATGTGGCTGTATCCACGGAAAAATAATGATGATCTACATCGGCCATACCACCTTGTTTGGTGGCCCACTCAGTTACGTGTCGGCGAGACTCACGTTCAAGAATAGATGAAAAATAATTTACTTTACGTGTATTAATGAAATTGGCAGAGTGGAAAGATATCCCGTGGTTTGTCTTGGCGAGGATGGCAATGAAATTGTTCGTGCCCGTCCAAGATCATATTGAATTTCTGGAATCATTTATGATTCCATGTGGGCAGCCCCGATTCGGAAGAGCGGCCTGATGTGGACTATTGAG
>NZ_SLZN01000080.1 GCF_004346035.1 Acidomonas methanolica
ATGGAGCTTCGCAAGCTCGGGTTGTACCATGGCATTCTGCCGGAACGCATCATGGTTCATGACGCCGCCATCGATCGGTTGCTGGCACTGGCCCGCCACGGGGATAAGATTCTGCTCGTGACGGAAGGCGCTACGGGCATCAGAATGGATGGCGTCGTTTTTCGGCCGGTCATGGACGGAAGCGGCCCGGCGACATTTGATCTCGCTCTATGCTGGCGGGATGGGAAATGCGATCCTGTTGTTGCCCGTTTCATCGAATTGGCGCGGCTGCCTCAAGATGATGGCGCATCTTTCCCTGGTGTCGGCGACGTCTGACGCATGGCGGGAATATCGAGCGGGATGTCGTCGCGGAACGACCTTCCCTGAGACAGTCGTCGCCCCAGCGTGTCCAGAAACCGGGCGAAGCGTTCCTGCCCCAGCGCATTGGCGGCGGCCTGCGCCTCGGCTGGCAGGGGCGGCATCTGGCCCAGCCAGAAGCGGATGAACAGGGCATGGGTTTCCAGCGCGATCATCAGGTCGCGCTCCTGGCGCTGCATCTGACGTGTCAGCCGGTCCAGCCGCCGTGTCAGGGCCGCTTCGGTTTTCTCCGCGCTGTCGGGAGACAGCAAGGACGCGACCGCCGCTTCCACCACGGCGGAGCGCGTCACCTTCCGGCGTGCGGCAAGATCGCCAATCTGCGAGATCATGGCGACGGGCAGGGAGACGTTCAGGCGGTCACGCATGGAAACCCTCCATGAAAAGCCATGATGTGACCGAAAGGTTTTTTCAGAAACAAGATCGAAATCGGGTTTGTCGTATCGGGGTGGACCATGACGTAAAAGGAACGGGCAGCGTGGTTCACATGCTGATCCCGAGATCGCGCTTGCGGTCATGTCGCCAGTCGACTCCCCCATTGTCGCGGGCGACCCCATCGACATAGCGGTCGTGCTGTTTCTCCAGCGACGGTGCCCAGGGCACAAGCTGGAAGCCGAGGCCATTGTCGATCATGGCGAAGCGCCCCGAGGACAGGCTGAGACGTTTCACATACTGGCCGGTGACGAAGTGGCCCGGAATGCTGCGCTCATAAGCCAGCCCGCCTTCCTTCGCGAGTTTTGCGCCGACTTGATCAAGTTCCTGCTGACGCAGCGTCGCCAGGAGGTTGCGCTGATAGCGGACGGACCCATCCTGCTGGAATGACGCCAGCCCGCGATCCGCGAGGTGACGGGTGCGCTCCTGCATGGCCTGCCGCACCTCGGCTCCGAAGCTGCTGCGGGCGAGGTCCATCGGCTGGCGCTCTACCAGCCGGTGATCCAGCCATGTTGCCCCCGGCGCTTTCACCTGGGCGGCAAGGTCCAGATCGGACCGGGCGGACAGCACCAGATAACCCTTCCCGCTTGTCCTGCCGGTCGCCGTTCGCACCTCAACGATGCCGCCATCAGGCGGGGCGTCGCGGAACGCCTCGACAGCGGGGAAGCGGACATGATGCAAACGCCCGTCGGTGGCGTCGATCACGGCATAGGCTTCGCCGGTCAGTTCGTTGTGCAGACCGCGTTCCAGCAACCGCCCCGCCAAGGCGATGGGCTGATCACGCCCCGAGATCACGTAATCGCCGGGAGACATCACCCGATCCCGGCTTCGTTCCGTCATGGCGCGGTGCATGGTTTTGATGATGTCACCCCGCACCCCCATTTCACGCAACGTGTCCGCCATGCCGGGCGCGAGCGACCAGCGTCCCGGTCCTGCTGATGTGGCCAGTCCCATGCGTTCCAGCGTTTGCGCCCTGCCGGTGAGAAGGGCGCGATGCGTCGCATTTTGCCCGAGGTCATGAGTGGCCCCGCCTTCAGGCTGCAGGTCCACGATGCCCAGATCATCGGCATGATGCTGCAATTCGGCATCAAGCCGGGTCCAGTGCTCCGCCGTCACGTCCCGACGGAGAGCCATTTCGATTTCATGTTCGGCACGCGGGCCAAGCTCCAGCGACACCAGATCCTGCGCCCGAGAACGCAGGCCATGGCTGATATAGTCGCGGGCGATCACCAGATCGGCCCCGGCCTGATCCACGCCGCGCACGATCAGATGCACATGCGGATTGTCGGTGTTCCAGTGCGACACGGCGGCCCAGTCCAGCCGTGTGCCGAGATCGGCTTCCATCTGCGTCACGAGGTCGCGGGTAAAGCCGTCGAGGTCCGCCATCTCCGGCGCGTCCTCGGGCGAGACGATGAAACGGAAATGATGCCGGTCGTCTTTGCAGCGCGCGGCAAAATCCTGTGCATCCACGTCCTGACCATCTGGCCCGAACAGATGCGCTTTCTCGCCGTCGCGGGTGACGCCATCGCGGCGCAGATAGGCGAGATGATCGGCCAGCGATCCGGGACGCGCGCCGCGCCCGGTCTGTCGCACCACGCGGGCCTTGACGGTCACGCGGCGATGGGCGTCGAACAGGCGGCTTCTGCCAAACCGGGAATGGCCCCGCCCAAAGGTCGAGGGGCCAGGGCGCGGACTGCTGCCTTTTCCCTTTCCGGGGCTGCCGCCAGCCCCTCCGCCCGCGCGGTGGGAGGCATGGAGCACCTGAGCCAGAAAGGTCCGAGGCCGGACGCTGCTTCCCTTGCTCCGAATGCGGCCCGGACGGACGCGGAAATCCTCGTCGCGGGTCATCACAACCCTACTGTGCAGGAAACCCCCGCAGGAAAGTAGGCCAGAATCCAAAACCCTGCACACGACCGACCCGCCATGCACACAAGAAGACGAAGCGCGACCGCGCTTCGTCGTCCGACGTGGCAGGCCGTTTTATCTTGCCTTCCTCTTTTTCTTCTTCCTGATGTCGGTCGAATACATGAAG
>NZ_SLZN01000081.1 GCF_004346035.1 Acidomonas methanolica
CCTCAGGCTCGCTTGACTATGTTGTATCGCTCGACGGACTGCCGATGTCGTCGTGGCGCTTCCGTGGTGAACCTGGCCCATAGCGCTTCCTTCCATTCCAGCGAGAAGAATGCACCATCAAACCACGGGACTAAACATCTAGATTGCGCAAGCGACCATGGCTGATCCCGAGATAAGCCGCCGCCGCTGCGTAGCGAAGGACTTTGGGTCTGACAGGCAAGTCCGTCATCTGGTCGAGGTTCCGGAAGCGTCAATAAAAACCCCCTCCGGGGATCATACATGTCTGGCATGAGTTGTCAGACATGACAAGGAAAGAAGCCGCGTCAGGCGGCTCCAGACCTGTCCCGGTTATCCGTCGTTTTCGTCAGCACTCCCGGACGTGAGCAGACCCTGCACGCGCTCGGCCTCTTCGATCTGGCGACTGATATCCTCCGGAATGGGCTGGTAGTAGCGATCCAGCGATTTCAGGTCGCGATGACCCGTCACCCGCTTGAGATCCAGCGGATTGGGCAGCAGTTTCGCAAGCCGGCTGGTCGCTTCATGACGCAGATCGTGGAAGGTGAGGTTCTTCAGTCCCGCATGATGGACCAGTCGGCGATAGCGCATGCTGAAGGCATCCTCGGTTCCGACATCGAACACGGCCTGCCCCGCTTTGGGCGGTCGCGGAAGCGTCGCCAGCTTCTCCCGCAGGAGACGGCGGCCGCCAGGCGTCAGGGGCCGGATCTCAGGTCCATGTTCCTCCCGATGCCTGTGCGTCTTCGTCCTGCCGGTCTCGCCGCCCAGGCGCAGGGTGCGGCGATCAAGGTCGATATCGCCCCATCTCAGGCCGATCGCCTCGCTGCGTCGCGTGCCCTGCTCGATGGACCAGCGGACAAGCCAGACATCGTCGGAATGAGGGGACTCGCCAATCGCGCGCAACAGGCGGTCGTATTCTCCCGCTTCCGTGCCGCTCTCGCTGTCCCGGAGTCGCCGGTTGCGCTTCTTGTCCGCGCCCTCAGGCCGTTTGACCACCCGTCCCGACGCATGGTTGACGATCGCGACATCCCACTCCGAAATCGCGTGCTGGATCACGGAGGCCAGCAGGTTCAGGCGCTTAACCACCGTGGCCGGAGCGTATCCTTCCGCTATCATCCGGTCCCGGAAACCGCGCACGTCGGCTGGAGAGAATTTCGAAAGGCGGACCCCGGCGATCGCCTCATCCCGATGGATGGCCGGCAGGTGCCCGGTGCGGTCACGTTCCCGATGGGCCATGCATTCGTCGCGATAGCGTTCCACGAGATGACCGACGGTCATCCTGTCGAGTGGGCGGGTATCCGTGAACTGGCCCAGTTCAGCCCTGGCGGCCGTTTCGGTGAGCCACTTCCGGGCCTGGGGCGCGGTGGAGAACGTTCGCTGCACACGGCGGCCGTCGACCACCTTGCGGGTCATATACTGCTTTGGGCCGCGATAGGTGACACCGCGTGGCAGAGGCTTGCCCGTAGCCGGGTCGAGCCGCCCGCTCACCGCCGCACCTTCCGGAATGCCCGCTTCGCTCTCCATGGGAGAAGGGTAGCACATTCCTCGCAATGGTGCGGAAATGGTGCAAAAACCCATATTTTCGAGGAGGGAATTTCCAGAAAACCGTTGGAAATCAATGGCGTCCCGTACGGGATTCGAACCCGTGTTACCGCCGTGAAAGGGCGGTGTCCTAGGCCTCTAGACGAACGGGACATGAGGCGTGAGCGGCTGGGTATCTCAGCGCGAGCAACGGGTCAAGGGCTAACCCGCATTTCTCACACGATGATGTGGGACCGGTGTGAGGGAGCGCCGTCAGCTGGTTCCGAGCGGTTCTGATCTGTTTTCGTAACGGGAAACCGAATTCTGGGCACGCGCCATCCATGCCCGCTTTGACGGGGATCAGACGCGTGGACATGGCGCCTTGCGGTGTCTGTTTCGTCAGCGGGCGGCGTTTGTGAGCAAGGCATGGGCGAGCCCGAACTCATATTGCCAGGGGCAGGCTGACGCCATGGAGATCCGGATCCTCCGGACGCTGCGGATGACCTGGGCACCGATCTTGAGCAGCTTGAGGCGGATCGTGCCGCAGGTTGCGGTGGCGAACTGCGTGTGGGCCAGTCCGATCCGCCGCGGCGCACACAGCAGGACATAGGCCATGGAGGCGAACCAGAGGCGCAACTGGTTGGCGCGCATGGTTCCCGAAGACGTCCGGTCGGCAAAGAGGTCAAGCTGGCATTCCTTGATCCGGTTCTCCATCTCGCCCCGCGCGCAGTAGATTTTCTCATACAGGTGACGTGCCCTGGCTTCGGCGGGTGACAGCGAAGTCACGACAAAGCGCGGATTTGCGGCCTCACTGGTCCATTCCGCCTTGCCGACGACACGCCGTGCCCGGCTCCAGCTGTCGCGGGTCAGCCAGCGGAAATCCCGGTATCGGCGCGCAGGTCGGCCCGTTCGCGCGCTTTCGGCCTCGGCAGCCGCCAGTTCACCCGCGACCTCCGCGACCAGCCGTGCATTGCGCGCGAGCCCGAACAGGACATCGACACGGTTGGCCTCGCACCAGGCCATCAGCGTTTCACGACAGAAGCCGCCATCGGCGCGCAGCAGGATCCGCAC
>NZ_SLZN01000082.1 GCF_004346035.1 Acidomonas methanolica
CGACATCGTCGATATCTGCTGCCACGCCTGGAATAAGCTCGTAGACCAGCCCTGGCGCATCATGTCCCTCGGTTTGCGAGACTGGGCACATGGGTGTTAACAAACAGGAGTTGGTATAATCCGGCGGCACGGCATGCGTCTTCGCATTAAGGGCTGTCTGGACGGCATCGCCGTTGCCGTGTGTGATGAGGTTAATTTCGATGCAGTAATTAATGACGCCTGCAAGATCCGCCGACGCAATGGCGGCGACGGCAGGCGCGGCCACGCCTCATTGACGAACGGCGTCCCGTCTTCGGCTTGCGCCGTCAGGAAAAACGTCGAAAGCCCGGTGGTGGCAAGCAGTATCGCGATAATGCGCGGAGAAAAACGGATCATGAAACGCTCCTTTCATCCTCCGCGAACGGTGCACGAACCAACTGCGCGGCGCAACGCATCAAGGCAGCAAATACTTATACATTATCTTTGGAAAGGGATTTTTGCACACAGTGAATTTTCTGCCCATGTGCTATGCAAATTTTCGTTCAACTTGGAAAGTATTTTATATTCCGCCACTTTTTATCTTCTGTCTGTACGCGCTTTCGTTTCCAACATGGTGGTCTTGTGGCGTGAGAGACGAGGGGTCGTATCATACGGACCGCAGACAGGAGCCTCCGGAAAACTCAGAGCGCATCACTCCGGGCCGCCCGAAGCGACGCGATTGCTATGCAAATGGGGAAGGATCGGGTAAATCCGATCGATGGGCGCATCGGTTTCTCACTTCCGTCCATCTGGGGTCTGGCCGATGACAACACAGGTTCTGCTTGCTGGCTCCACCGGACTCGTCGGGCATCTCGTTGATGCCGGACTCACCGGCCGTTCCGATATCGCTCTTACCCGGCTGGTACGTCCAGGATCATCCGGAGCTGGTCAGCCAATCGATTTCGAAAATCTCTATTCCGCTCCGGAAGCAACTTTGCGCCCGGTTATGCCGAACGGGGTTGACGTGGCGATTTCCTGCCTTGGCACGACGATTCGTGCAGCCGGATCGCAGGCGGCCATGTACCGCGTCGACCACGACTACGTTCTGGCTCTCGCCCAGGGTGCCCGCGCGCTGGGAGCGTGTCAGTTCATTCTCGTATCGTCTGTCGGAGCGGGTGGCCCAGGCTTTTACCTGCGCACCAAGGGCGCGACCGAGCGTGATATCATCGCGCTCGGTTTCACGCGCGTCGATCTGATACGCCCCGGCATGCTGCTGGGGGACCGGGCGAGAGCCCGGCCACTCGAAAGGTTCGGTCAGCGGTTGGCGGCGGGACTGGCGCCGTTGATGGTCGGCAAACTATCACAGTATGGTGTGATTTCCGCCGAGACGGTCGCCGGAGCGATCGTCCGGCTCACTGGCCAGGAAGGCGATGGATGCCGGACATATTTCAACCCTCAGATCACGCGGATTGTGCATCCGTGAACATGTTTCGTGGTCACGCCATAAAATTCGTGCTCTCGCTGAGCGCGCGATAGGTCGCGACGCTCTGCGCGACCTCGCGGAGCTTGTGGTCGATGCCGTGCAGCGCGTCGCTGCCGATATAAAGCCGTGTCGGCGGATTTTTCATCCGGCTGATCTCGATCATGACCTCGGCGGCCTTTTCGGGATCGCCGCCCTGATTGCCATTCAACCGGGCAAGATGCTCCATCGCGGCATGCACGCCCTGATAGGCGCCGATCGGATGCTCCGGGTGCCGTGCTGACGTCTTGTCCAGAAAATCAGTCCTGAATCCCCCCGGACAGAGCGCCGTCACCGAGATGCCAAAATCGGAGACCTCTGCGGCGACGGATTCGGAGAGCAGGATTACGGCGGCTTTCGTGGCGCTGTAGATCGCCGTGGACGCCATGCCGAGCGAACCCGAGATCGACGCGATATTGATGATATGACCACGCCTCTGCTCGCGCATGACCGGCAGGACCGCGCGCATCATGTTCATGACGCCGAAGACGTTGATGTCGAAATTCGCCCTGATGTCGGCATCGGAAATTTCTTCCATCGCCCCCAGAACGGCATAGCCGGCATTATTGACCAGAACATCGATGGTTCCGAAATGCTCTTTCGTCTGGCGCACGGCCGCGGCGATACTGGTCTCGTCGGTCAGTGTCACCTCCAGCGGCAGGAACACGTCGTCAGCCGCGCCGACTTCGGTCCGGAGGCGCGCGGCGTCCCGCGAAGTCGCCGCGACCCGAAAACCCTGCGCGAGTGCGTGTTTCACCACCGCGAGGCCCAGGCCCTTGGATGCTCCGGTAATGAGCCAGACATTTGAGTGCGTTGCTTCGGGTTGCATGTGTTTCCTCGAAATATCGTCGAATTGAAACGCCTTGCATGGCGTCCAGATCCATTGAAACGTCCGGTGAAAAAAAATGAAATGAGGGAAATCACCGTATAGGACGCGGTTAATGACCCTCGGTCTCCAGGACGGTGCTCAGCTCTTCGTTATCTGTTTAGTCCCGGGGTTTGATGGTGCATTATTTTCACGCGAGTGGAAGGAAGCGCTATGGGCCAGGTTCACCACGGAAGCGCCACGACGACATCG
>NZ_SLZN01000083.1 GCF_004346035.1 Acidomonas methanolica
GGCTGACCGATTGGTCATCGTCGCCGGAAGTGTCGCCAGTTTGACGGTCCCCAGTCATGTGCGGAAGTCGTTTTCGATCAGGTCAGGCGCATGGTTTTGACGTGTGTTTGGCACGTCATAAGAGACATCGAAGACAGGTCGCGGTGCAGCGTTTCGACGTCCCGTTCGATTGGTGTCGGCAGGTGCGTCATGGCAGATTTTCGGGCCTTGGCACGGGCATCCCGAAGGGGTTGCTGGATTCAAAAAAGTCGAATTCAGAGGCCGAAAAGAAGAAAAAACGTGAGGGCAAGATTAAAGGGACCGGCACTCCTGCCAGTCCTGACCTTCGGTTTTCTCTGTCTGCACATGGGGTTAGGGAAAGTTTGAGTGGCACTCTGGATTTCTGCTGTATGAGGCGTCATTTTTCAGGAGTGAGGGTTTTTCGCCGTTTCTGACGGCACTCTTCCCCGAAAAGGCCCTGTTTCCGCGAGGTCTGGCCATGGCGCAGGATGACGACAGCGCGTTCCGTCCCAGAGTTGGACGCATCCCCTCGAAAGGCAGTCCGGCGCGCGGTCGCGCCGACTTTCTGACCGCCGTTCGCACACAGGTTCGTCGGCAATCCCTGTCTCCCGGAAAGAGGGGCGGCAGTGGGTCAGGCGGCGGCAATGGCCGCCGCTTCTCTTCTGAGTCTGGTGCGTCTTCGCGTGCGGGGAGCGCGTCGTGTTCCGGTTCCACCCGTGGCGTAGGTCGCGGGCGTGGCGCGTGCTTCGTCCGGGCACGCGGGATCGCCGGCTGGCGGCATCAGGTGCCCGGTGCCCGGCGTGTGACCGTGAAGGCGCGTGTGGTGCGTCAGGCCGGGAAGGGAGGCGGAGCCGCCGCCCACCTGCGCTACATCCAGCGTGATGGCACCTCCCGCGACGGCGAGCGTGGTGCCCTCTATGGTGCGGAGACCGACCGCGCCGATGCAAGAGCCTTCCTCGAACGCGGCGCGGAGGACCGGCATCAGTTCCGCTTCATCGTCTCACCGGAAGACGCCGACCGGATGGACGACCTGACCGATTTCACGCGCGACCTGATGACGCAAATGCAAGCCGATCTCGGCACACGGCTCGACTGGGTGGCGGTGAATCATTTCAACACCGCGCATCCTCATGTCCATGTCGTGATCAACGGTCGCGATGACCAGGGCAAGGATCTCGTCATCGATAGTGGCTATATCACCCATGGCCTCCGCGAACGCGCCTCCGAATTCGCGACGCTGGACCTCGGTCCGGTGTCCGAGATCGAACAGCGCCGGAAGCTGGAAGCCGAGATCGATCGTGACCGCTTCACCCGCATCGACCGCGCCCTGCTCGATCAGATGAAGGACGGTACCCTCGACATACGCCCCGGCAGTGACGTCGCATCGTCTGATCTGGTGGACCGGCGGCTGTGCCTGTCACGTCTGGCGAAGCTGGAGCGTATGGGACTGGCCAGTCCGACAGCGCCGGGCAGATGGACACTCGACGAGCGGCTGGAAGAACGCCTGCGCAACCTGGGTGAGCGGGATGACATCACGAAGCAGATGCACCGCGCCCTGAAGGCGCGCGACAAGGGAACAGCGCCAACGCGCGACCCGGCGCATTTCCGTTTTCACGGCGAGACCCCCGAGAAGCCCGTGACCGGGCGGCTGATCGACCGGCATCTGACCGACGAACTGGGGGAGAAGCTGTCGCTGGTGGTCGATGGGATCGATGGGCGGGCGCATCATCTGCGGGGTTTCGATCCCGCCCAGATGGAGGACATCCCCCGTAGCGCGATCGTGGAAATCGCCGCCGCCCCGGTTCCTGACAAACCGCACCCATCCGATCGGGCGATCCTCGCCCATACCGAGGACGGGATCTATCGCCCCTCCACCCATCTGGAACAGATGCAGCTCGACCGCTGGAACCTCAAAGGCACGCCGGAAGACCTGATCAAGGGGCATGTCCGCCGTCTGGAAGCTCTGCGTCGGGCGGGGATTGTTGAACGGTTTGAGGCCGACCGCTGGCGCATCCCGGAAGACTTCCAGAAGAAGGCCATCGCCTATGACGCGGCGCGTGCCCCGAAGGCGACGGTGCGGCTGCTCTCGGCCTTCGATCTGGAGGTGCAGATCGGTTCCGACGGGGCGACCTGGCTCGACCGGCGTCTGGTGGCTGGGACCAGACGCGACGACGACCGGGTGGAGGCCGGGTTCGGGGGTGAAGTCGGCGATGCCCTGGCCAGACGGCAAAAGGCCCTGATCGACCGTGGGGATGCCAGCCTCACCCCGGAGGGCATGGTCCGCTATCGCAGGAACCTGCTGGCGACGCTGGAAGGGCGGGAGGTGGAACGGGTCGG
>NZ_SLZN01000084.1 GCF_004346035.1 Acidomonas methanolica
GAGGCCGAGGCCAACTACTATGCAGCCCTTCAGATCATCAATATGGCTGCGTGACTCAAACCAATTAGCCTCCGGGAAACCCGGGACGCTTCAGATCTCTGTTTGCACTATTCAGTCTCACGATTCCGATGCATGGGATTCCCCCGTCATTTGGCGGCTGGATCATCCTGGCCATGCCGCACTGCGCCGACAGGGACGATCGAACCTCCATTGAAGAGAGGCATCCAGGTCAGCGTCGATGTTCCGTCCCCCAGATCCGGTGCAGCACGTTGTCTTGGCAAACCGGCTCACACCGTATTATATCTTACGTTCAGTAAGACAGGGGGCGAGCATGGAAACGGTCACCGTTCGCAAGCAGGGCAATTCAGTCGGCATCACGCTGCCGGCGGAGACGCGCATCCGGCAGGGGCTGGAGGTCGGACAGGAACTCACGCTGGTCGAGCTGGCCGACGGCATCAAGCTGGTCAAGCGCAACCTCAGGCTCGAACGCCAGATGGCGCTCGCACGCGAGGTTCTGCGCGAGCAGGCCGATGCTCTCCAGGAATTGGCGACGCGGTGACCGAGCCGGAATTCCTCGAAGCCGACGCCGTCCTGTTCCTGCACGATTGCGCCTTGCACGAATATGGCGGCGCGCAGGGCGTCAAAAGCGCGGATCTGCTGCACAGCGCCCTCGGGCGGCCGGTGAACCGCCATCACTATACTGCCTCCGGCGAGGCCGACCTGTTCGATCTCGCCGCCGCCTATGCCTACGGGATCGCCAGCAACCATCCGTTCAACGACGCCAACAAGCGCACCGGCTGGGGCTGCTGCGTGCTCTTCCTCAAAGTCAACGGCGAGACGATCGCCGTCACTGCGCCAGAGGTGGTGGAGCATATGGTCGCACTGGTCGAAGGACAAATCGACGAAGCGGGCTTCGCCGCATGGCTGCGGAACCATCGGAAGCCGTAGTTAAATGACGGACGGGAGGATAACATCGAGGGAGAAGGTGACGATTTCTGCGCCCTCATGTCTCCGACAGTTCGAACCCCGGCCGCTTATGGAGAAAACGCCGTGAGCCAGAAACTCGGCGGCATGGATATCGCCAAACTCGCGCTGGAGGCGCGACGAAGCCGCACGAAGAAAACCCTGGCACTCTTCATGGACGAGCATTTCGAGGCGTTGCAGCAGGAACTCGGCAGAGGCACGGGCTGGCCGGCGCTTACACTCATGTTCCGCAACCTGGGCCTGAAGAACACGTGGGGTCATGAGCCCAGCGAGGGCACAGTCCGGCGGACATGGCATCGCGTGCGCCAAGCGCGAGCCAAGCAGGCGGAGCGACCGGCCCGGGCGGAAGATGTCGTGCACATCCTGGCTTCGCCCAGGCAGGCTCAGCCCCCTTCTTCCCCTCATGGAGCAAGGCCGGAGCCGGCCTCCCTCCCTACCCTGCCGCGACAGGACCACCCGGCTCTGACTGACGCCGGATCAATTGATTCTCCCTTGGATGCCACATCGAAGATCGAGCGGGCACTCATTCAGGTGCGTCGGCGCTCGCTGCCGATGCCGGTCCGCATGGACCGGACCACGGAGTCGGACTCGTGATCACAGATATGTGATAGCGGTCGCGAGCGCGCCTTCCTCGTCTCGGGCTGGTACAACCAGTCGTGTCCTGGCACAGCGAGATTGACAGCCAGTCGGTAAAAACCACGGAAAGCGGAGGTATTTCGGGCTATGACGCGGGCAAGAAGGTCAAAGGGCGCAAGCGTCACATCGTGACCGATACCTGTGGTTTCCTGGTCTTCCTTCTGGTCCACGCCGCCGACATTCAGGATCGTGACGGGGCCGTTGAAGTTCTGGCAGCAATACGCAAACGCTTTCCCTGGCTCCGCCACATCTTTGCCGATGGTGGCTATGCCGGCGATAAACTGAGATCCGCGCTCGCTTCCATGGGAAGATGGACCGTGGAAATCATCAGGCGATCAGACACAGCAAAGGGCTTCGAAATCCTGCCGCGCCGCCGGGTGGTTGAACGGACATTCGCCTGGCTGGGGCGCTGCAGGCGGCTCGCCAAAGACTGGGAAACGTCCATTGCCTCCTCAACCGCATGGACCCCGATCGCCTCAATCCGCATGCTCACACGCAGAACCGCAAGGCATCGTAGTGTCCTGCAGAACGAGTATTGTACCCTGGGCAGCGTCGAAACGCTCACGCGTGGCGTCGAAATGCCCGGCCAGAATGGCGGCCTCCTCAA
>NZ_SLZN01000085.1 GCF_004346035.1 Acidomonas methanolica
CCGAGGCCAACTACTATGCAGCCCTTCAGATCATCAATATGGCTGCGTGACTCAAACCAATTAGCCTCCGGGAAACCCGGGACGCTTCACCCTCTGGTTTTGGGACCGTCTGTGTGATTCCATTCCTCATGTGGTGAGTGGGGTGATGGATCATGAAGCAGCCGGGTTTCTTTGATGTTGAGGACACTATATGGGGTTTCCCCGGGGGCGAGAGTGTCCGATTTTCTGTGTATGAATGATCTGGTCCATGCTTCTGTACCGGCCTCGGTTTTTGAGACATTTGGTTGGAACCTAAGCGACGAGAGCCGCGCTGGAAAGGGCTTTGGCGCGCACGGCGTCAGGAGACAGGAAGCCGTGCCGTTCGAGGAGCCAGGTTTCATTGTATAGATCGCGGAATTCCAGCAATGCCTGTCGAAGTTCCTCGACGGTTTCGAAGGTCTGGACCCAGAGCAGGTTTTCCTTCAGGGTCCGGATGAAGCGTTCGGCGCATCCGTTGCCCTCCGGGGCTCGGACGAAGGCGGGCGAACTTTCGATGCCGAGGAAGCGAATTTCGTTCTGGAAATCGTCCGACATATACTGGCTGCCGTGATCGTGGCGCAGGGAAAGCCCAGTTGCTCCTTTTTCGGCGAATGCGCCAAAACAGCGGCGCACGCCCTGGCGTATGGGCTCCAGGGCATCGAAGCGCGTGCCGCGCCGGGCGGCATGGATGCCGGTGCATTCACCGCTGTGATGATCGATGGCAATGAACACGGCGCTCTGGCCCTCCTGCGTCCATGTCGTGGTCATGTCGGTGCCCCACATGACGTCGATGGCATCCGGGATGATGGTGCCGTCATGGTTGCGCGGTCCCTTCGGCGCGCCGGTCCGCGAGGGGGCGAGCAGATCGTTTTCACGCATCAGGCGTAGCGTCCGGCGACGGGACGTGCGCACGCCAGCTATCCGCAGTCTTGCCCAGACCTTGCGGTGTCCCTCGCCATGGAACGGGCTGGCCGTGATGATCGCACGGATGCGCCCGACCAGCTCGGCGTCCGGCATGGGGCCTGTCGGACCGCGCCGCCGCAAGGCTGGTTTCACCTCCATCGGCACCCGGCGGCGGTAGAGTGTCGCCCGGCTGATGTTCCAGACCCGGCAGACCGCCGCCAGTCCATAGGGGCGACCGGAAGACGGAGACGTTCTGTCGCTCATGGCCGCGGCCTCCTGCGGGCCAAAGGGCGGCCTGCCTCCAGTGCCGCGATCTTCTCGCGCAGCAACTCGCGTTCGATCATGATCTCGCCGAGTTTTGCCTTGAGGCGATCGCTCTCCAGCGTTTCACCGTCGGTCTGACGTGTCGCAAGACTGGCCTCGCCCCCGGAAAGGAAGGTGTCCTGCCAGCCGCTCAGGGTCGCAGCCGTCACGCCCGGTTCGCGCGAGACCATCTCCAGGTCTTCACCGCGCAGCAGACGAAGCACGGTCTCCTTCTTGCGGCGGCGTGACATCCGTCCACCATGCCCCGGGCGTTTCGCGTCGTTCTTCAGCTCAGTCGTCATCGTGACACCTCCGCACGTGTCTCACGTGCTTATCGGGTGTCTCAGAAAACCGGTAGGCGGGAGACATCACCGTTAAACCACCTCAGGAACGTCCTATCGTCCAGAGGAAAACGAATGAGGAGAGGACGGAGGCCACGATCAACGGGAGATTGACGTGGAAATGATTCGAATCGTCGATCGACATCGTCAGGCAGGCCGCGAGCAGGAAGACGATCGCCGCCACCCCGCTGATCGACATCCATAAAATACGTCGGGAAATATGCTGTTCATTCACCGTGCTTACCTCTCTGAAAGGAGGTACTTACCAAAGCCGATTCACGACGAAGCCGTCAAACAGAAGCTCGTTGGATATCCGTCAGACTGAGGCGGCCCCGGAAAATCGGACAGGGTGATAAGCTCTCATGACCGTCATTTGGAGAGTGCAGTTGCAGGAAGCCTACACCAGACTGGCGCCTGAAGTGACCAAAAACTGATGCTGGACCTGACGGGTGTGCCGCGAGCCGATCGACGACGATTGATCATGCTCTCATCCGCGGATTGGTTACCGCATTTCCCATTTCCGTCGCGGGCCTTCTGACCTTGCCCCCTGAAATGCCCTCGAATTGAAGTAAGGTCTGTCCACTGGAGACAGACGATGAAGAGAGCGCGTTTCACACAGGACCAGATTAT
>NZ_SLZN01000086.1 GCF_004346035.1 Acidomonas methanolica
ATCGCCGATGGAGACCTTGCCTGTTTTACAACCTGGTGCCCGAAAGGGACAACCATGCAGGAACTCGTGAACGTTGAAGGGACGCGCTGGAGGATAGAGGTGGCCCCATTCGTTCGGACAGATTTGCGGGTTGAATAAGCTATCGCCCGATGTTGCTATGCCGCCAATTTCTCGTTGTTGCTGACCTCTACCGTTGCCGGGGTTAATCCCGGCAACGGTGTCGGAGCAAACCCATGATACGCCTCATCGGGCGTGCGTCCAGCGAGAGCCGAGTGCGGGCGCCGCGAATTATAATGACCAATCCATTTTGCCAGGCCGCTACGAAGTTCCGAGCCGGTCTCGAAAGCGTGGAGATACACGCATTCATATTTCAATGACCGCCAGAGCCGTTCGATGAAGACATTGTCCATCCAGCGGCCGCGCCCGTCCATGCTGATGCGGATCTGCCGCTCCTGCAGCACTTCGGTGAAGCGCGGCGTGGTGAATTGGCTGCCTTGATCCGTATTGAAAATCTCCGGCGTCCCGTAGCGGGCCAACGCCTCCTTCAAGGCCTCGACGCAGAAGTCCGCATCCATGGTATTGGACAGGCGCCAGGCCAGAACCTTGCGCGTCGCCCAGTCCATGATCGCCGTCAGATACAGAAAACCCCGGCGCATCGGAATGTAGGTGATATCCGAACACCAGACCTGGTTGGGCCGGTCGATCATCAGGTCCCGCAGAAGATAGGGATATGTGCGATGCTCCGGGTGGGGCACCGTCGTCCTGGGCTTCTGATAAATCGCAACCAGCCCCATCCGGGCCATCAGCCGTCCGATCCGTTTGCGGCCTACCTCATGGCCCAGACGGCGAAGGTGCCGCGCCATCTGCCGGGCGCCGTAATACGGCGTTTCCATGAACTGCTCGTCGATCAGCCGCATCAGCATCAGGTTGAGCGCGTTTTCGGGTGCAGGTTGATAATATACCCCCGATCGGTTGAGCCTCAGCAAGGTGCATTGCCTGATGATCGGCAGACGGGGACGTTGCGGGTCGATCATTTGCCGCCTCTGCTCACGCCCAAGCGAACAGAGGCATCCCGCAAAAAATCCCGTTCCACCAAAAGCTGGCCGATCTTCGCGTGAAGCTTCTCGACCTCAGCCGCGCTCGTCGCAGGCTCCGCAACGGCCTTGCCCGAAAAGGTCGCCGCCATGCCCTCAATCGCCTGACGCTTCCACTGGGCAATCATCGTCTGATGCACACCGTGCTTCGACGCCAGTTCCGATGCCAATTGAAGGTGGCTCAGCGATTCGGGAGAAGGTTCTGCTACCGTCCCACAGCAAAGGGCTTGCCTTCTCCAAAAGACTACTCCAAAATCGTTCTTCAACCCAGAATTTTGGGTTGATAAAAGATAATTATTTCAAGGAGTTAGCTCGTGGACTGGCGGAGAGAGTGGGATTCGAACCCACGGTACGCTATTAACGTACACACGCTTTCCAAGCGTGCGCCTTAAGCCGCTCGGCCATCTCTCCGCAAGGCGGGGCGGACCATATCAACTTCGATGGGAATGACAAGTGCCCTTTGCGGCCTGAACAGGGCAATCGGGTGAAGGCGTGCGTGACAAATCCCTAAAATGCTGAATCTGTGAGTTTCCTGTGATTTAGGCTCAGGACCCATTGATATGGACGGCAGGATGTGATTCAGGCTCCTTGAGGAGACTGAAGATGAATGACCCGTATTGGCTGACGGACGAGCAGATGGGTCGTCTGCGGCCCTTTTTCCCGAAGAGCCATGGCAAACCTCGCGTTGATGACCGTCGTGTGTTGAGCGGGATCATTTTCGTGAACAGAAATGGTCTGCGCTGGCGTGATGCACCCCGGGAATACGGTCCACACAAGACGCTCTACAACCGCTGGAAGCGCTGGAGTGCTATGGGGATCTTCATCCGCATGATGGAGGGACTGGCTACCGGCAAGGCAGAGCCTCAGACGATCATGATTGATGCGACCGATCTCAAGGCACATCGCACAGCTTCGAGCCTGCGGTTAAAAAAGGGGGCCCAGGCCGTCTGATCGGGCGGACCAAAGGCGGGATGAATACTGTCCGTCGTCGAAAGATTTGGGACTTTGGATGGTGTGAGATAACGGAGGAACTGGCCCCTCTGGTTATGCTGTTTAGGCGGCACGCTGCTGATG
>NZ_SLZN01000087.1 GCF_004346035.1 Acidomonas methanolica
GGCAATGGGGCATAAGCCTCTACTCTGTTGTAGATGCACGCAGCCGCTCTAACCGAGCGTTGTGGCTGTCGAGTCCGTAGTTGAACGCAGCATCCATGCCGTCTGTTTCCAACTCGTGAAACAGATCGTGCAGGAAGGACGACGGTGCTTGCTCGGACACATCTGGCCTGTCCGGAACTCTCTCATCGGCATCAGATGCCTGCTGCTCGAGAACGGAACCGACCACATAGTGACTGACCGCCCGGAGCGCCCAAACAGCGTGCTTCGGACCAAAGCCCGCCGCGCAGAGAAAGCGTATTTGTGTCTCGGCAGCGCCAAAATTCGGTTCTGTCGGTCGAGTGCCGGCATGGATGCGCGCCCCGTCGCGATAATAGAGCAACGCCGTTCTGAAACTCTGGGCGTTCTCTTTCAGGAATAGCCGCCAGTCTTCGTTCTCTTCGGGTAGCGAGCGGGTGTGGCGTTCCGTCAGCATTGCCTCGGCCAGTGCGTCAAGCAGCGCGCGCTTGTTCTGGAAATGCCAGTAAAGCGCAGGCTGCTGAACCTTGAGGCGTTCAGCGAGCTTTCGCGTCGTCAGGTTGTCCATGCCAACCTCGTTCAGCAGCTCCAGCGCCGCTGCGATCACGGTGCCCTTGTCCAGTTTGGTCATTCACGTTCCTTCGCCAACGCTTGACAATTTATCACCGATAAGTTCTATGTCCATGTCCTTATCATTGATAAAGTCGCTCGCATTGAGCGGCGCTGGAGTTTCAGGTGCGCAGCTCTGCCATCATCGCCCTGCTGATCGTCAGTCTCGACGCCATGGGACTCGGCCTCATCATGCCGGTCCTTCCGACGCTTCTGCGCGAGCTTGTGCCGGCGGAGCAGGTCGCTGGTCACTATGGTGCTTTGCTGTCACTCTATGCGTTGATGCAGGTCATCTTCGCGCCCGTGCTTGGACAATTTTCAGATGCTTACGGTCGGCGTCCGGTGCTTCTGGCTTCCCTTGCGGGGGCCGCAGTCGATTACACGATTATGGCATCAGCGCCGGTCTTATGGGTGCTCTATATCGGCCGGCTCGTCTCCGGCATCACGGGCGCAACCGGAGCTGTAGCTGCCTCAACCATTGCGGATTCGACGGGGGAAGGTTCTCGCGCACGCTGGTTCGGCTACATGGGGGCCTGTTATGGGGCAGGCATGATTGCCGGGCCAGCACTTGGTGGTATGCTCGGTGGTATTTCTGCCCATGCTCCGTTTATCGCCGCTGCCCTTCTCAACGGCTTCGCGTTCCTGCTAGCCTGCATTTTCCTCAGGGAGACTCGTCGCGGCGATGGCGAGACCGGAAAGCCGGTTCGCATCAAACCATTCGTTCTGTTCCGGCTGGATGATGCATTGCGCGGGCTAGTGGCCCTTTTCGCAGTTTTCTTCATTATTCAACTGATCGGCCAGGTCCCTGCGGCCCTATGGGTCATATATGGCGAGGATCGTTTTCAGTGGAACACCACGACCGTTGGCTTGTCGCTCGCGGCGTTTGGAGCAACACACGCGATTTTTCAGGCGTTTGTTACCGGCCCTCTTTCAAGCCGGCTTGGAGAACGGCGCACGCTACTGTTTGGCATGGCTGCGGATGCGACTGGCTTCATTCTTCTGGCTTTTGCCACGCAGGGATGGATGGTGTTCCCGATTTTGTTGCTGCTTGCCGCCGGAGGTGTTGGCATGCCGGCCTTGCAGGCAATGCTTTCAAACAATGTCAGCAGTAACAAGCAAGGAGCTTTACAGGGAACGCTTACAAGCCTCACCAATCTAAGCTCTATCGCGGGACCGCTTGGCTTCACGGCACTCTATTCTGCCACCGTAGGAGCATGGAACGGTTGGGTTTGGATTTTCGGCGCGATCCTCTATTTAATATGTCTGCCAATACTACGCAGACCTTTCGCAACTTCATTGTGATTGAGTCATGGCGAATTGGTATGCGTAGACTTACGAGAAATGACGGATTAAATCCGTTGAGCAATCATCTCCTTTCGGGGCGAGTGCCAATGATGACCTTAGTTCACACTCTCGCTGTCGCCGAATATCTCAACTTCCGTCACGCCTCCAATGCGCTCGGCGTTGCACAGTCCAGCGTCAGCGCCCGCGTGAAGGCACTGGAAGAAGACCT
>NZ_SLZN01000088.1 GCF_004346035.1 Acidomonas methanolica
GGATTGTGGAACGTACCATCGCCTGGTTGAACCGCTGCCGGCGCCTGAGCAAGGATTGGGAATGCCTCAATAAGAACGCACTCGCTTTCCTCCGACGGGCATCAGTCCGGATGATGCTAAGAAGGCTTTGTAATCATAAAGTATGATCTTGGACGGACTCTCAGGCTTGTTGAGCCAGATCGGGACGATCGCCTCGCGAACATGATGGCCGTCAAGATCAGCGATCGAGACGTCACCGATTAGCGGGAACGCGTAGGTTTCAAGGGTCGTCAGCCATTGAGTCCGGTGCTTCTTGTTCTTCCAGGTCGCCTTGTTCTGCGCGTAGACCTCAAGGGCGGCTTCACGGAAAGACGGGATGCCCGCCTCCTTGCGGCGTTCGGCCACGGGATCAAGGCCAACTTCGACCTGCATCCGCGCCTTGACGGCCCGTTCGCGCGCCAATGCCAAGGATACCTTCTTGGCGCTGCCTAGGCCGATGTCACGCCGCTTGCCGTTTTTCTGGACCCGGCAAACCCAGGATTTGCCACCCCGTGGGCTGATGACGAGATAGAGCCCGTCGCCATCGCCATAGCGACCCGGCTCCCTGATGGCCTTCACGGTTGTTGCGGAAAGACGTCCCATTTTTATCCCACACTTCTTACCACGCGAGGTGTGGGATAGGATGCAATTCCGTGCATCGGCATGCAACACGAAATGGCGTGAATTCCGCAGAATACCGCCATTTTTGGTAGGCTATGATATTGAATAAAAAGGGGAATTGGCGGGCCGAGAACAATGAAGATGGGCACTACGTCTACGCCATAGCCACCTAAGACCCTTCTAGGGCTGAGACTCGATCAGAGCCAGAATGCGACGGCGGTGGCGAGCGCTAGAGTAGAGAGGAAGTTGGCTGCGAGCTTGTCATAGCGGGTGTGGACGCGCCGAAAATCCTTGAGACGGCAGAAGGCGTTCTCGATCAGGTGGCGGCTTCGATAACGCTGTTCGTCATATCGGATGGCGCGCTTGCGGTTACGGCGGCCCGGGATGACGGGTGTCGCGCCCGCCTCGCGAGCCAGGTGGCGTAACAGGTCCGCGTCATAGCCTTTGTCGCCGAGCAGGTATCGCATCGGTCCGGCCCGTTCGAGAAGGGCGGGAGCGGCTTTCACGTCGCTGACATTGCCGGGGGTCAGCATCAGGGCATAGGGACGGCCGATGACATCGGTGAGCGCGTGGACCTTGGTTGTCCAGCCGCCGCGCGAGCGGCCGATCGCCTGGGCTGCACGCCCCCCTTTGCTCCGAACGCTGCGCGTTGCGCCTTGATGTAGGTGCTATCAATGGCGGTGCTCTTGGTGACCGCCCCTGCCTCGACCAGCGCGTCGAGCAGCTTGAGCCAGAACCCCCGGCGCGACCAGCGATTGAACCGATTATAGATCGTCGTCGACGGCCCGTAGTCGGCCGGGCAATCGCACCAGCGGCAGCCGACCTTGAGAACATGCAGGATGCCGGAGATCACACGCCGGTCATCGACGCGCCGGGCGCCAGGCTGGTTTTTCGGCAGATGCGGTTCGATCGCCGCCCACGCCGCATCCGACAACCAGAACAACGCCATACGCCAACTCCCATGATCCACGCCCCACGTGAATCAGGAAAACCGTATCCGATCAACCCGCTGATTGGGTTTCAGCCCTAGCACTACTTTGGCATAAAACATTGGGAAGGGATTCCCTTGACGCCCGATCGCTGATTCATAGGAGACCGGCTATGATGAGGGCTGGCGATG
>NZ_SLZN01000089.1 GCF_004346035.1 Acidomonas methanolica
GGTTCTTCCGCACTTTTCGTGATGGGTATCTTGTACTGAGGTTCCGGAACTGGGAAATCCAGAAAGTCGTTCACTTTCATGGATATTCCCCAGTGTCACGCCTTCGGTCTCTTGATCTTCCCCGTTCCCTCGTCGTTCGTCGTGTTGTTGCACTGGATAACAGAGTGGAGATCGAAGTCGGTCTGCGAAAACGGAGTGCAGTGTGTCCGGACTGTCAGTGCCCGACACAACGCATTCACAGTTTCTATCAGAGAAAACTCGCGGATCTTCCATGGCAGGGCCGTCCAGCCACGCTGATCGTTTCTGTGCCGCGCTTTTTCTGCCAGACGATGCTTTGTCCACGTCGGACGTTTGTCATGCCCCTTGAGGGGATAACCGTGCGTCATGGCAGACAGACCACACGTCTTGCCGATCTTCATTATTATATCGCCCACACCCTGGGCGGTTCCGCTGGAGCACGAATGACCGTGCGCCTGTGTTGCCCCATCAGCGCGGATACTCTTGTCCGCCGTCTTCTCTCACGTGTGCAGAACACCACAAAAGGCACGGCCCTTACACGTGTGGTGGGGGTGGATGACTGGGCATGGCGGCGGGGACATCACTATGGAACGATTGTGGTTGATCTTGAGAAAAATGATGTCATTGACCTCCTGCCAGATCGGGACGCTGATACCCTTGCCCGATGGCTGCAGGTCCACCCCGGTATTGAAATCATTGCCAGAGACCGTGCCGGTACTTATGCAGACGGATGCCGCAGAGGCGCACCATCCGCTCTTCAGGTGACAGACCGCTGGCATCTGCTGAAGAACCTGTCAGACGCTTTTGTCAGCATTCTGGACCGTTTTACGACGACTGTCAGGACCCTGACACGACAGATGAACGTATCAACGGTCGTAAGCAAAATATCTGAAACAATCAGAGCGCATCCAGAAGAGGCGCAGGCGGTCGTCAGGTCAGCCTCTGGGGAACGGCGTGACATTCTTTTCAAGGAAGCTCTTGCCCTGAAAGCAGCGGGACACAGCATTCAGGCTATCGCCACAACGATCGGGGTAGAGAGAAAAACCGTGCGGCGCTGGTTTCAGCGGGGCCATGCACCACCATGGAAAAGAACGGTTCCGTCACGCAGCATACTCGTGCCTTACACAGCCCACCTGGAAAAGAGATGGTCCGAAGGATGTCGCAATAGTCGTCAGCTATGGCGGGAACTCCTGGAGCAGGGCTTTGCAGGACAATATGGCACCGTCTGGAAATGGGTGGCGACGCGACAGGGATGTTCCGCGAAACCCGTTCCTTCCGCGCATGTCGTTGCACCTCGGGGACGCAGACTTGCGCGGCTTCTCCTCGCAGAGGATCCGTTATCTGCCGGACAGGAGGGACTGCTGGTTCCTGCCCTTCTGGAAGCTGAACCGCACCTTGCCGTCACACTCTGCTGGCTCAGGAAAATGCAGACCCTGCTCTGTAAAAGGGGTGACACCTGCACGGGAGGCGATCTGAAGGCTCTGCTGGAAGAAGGAAAGACGACGCTGCTGTCACGTCTGATTCCCGCGCTTGAACGGGATGCGGCTGCCATTGAAGCGTCTCTTGTCACACCTTGGACAACCAGCCCGGTTGAAGGACAGATCAGCCGACTGAAAATGATCAAGCGAACCATGTTCGGAAGAGCAGGCTTCGAACTCCTCAGGGCGCGTGTCCTTCAGCCCGCATAATCAAAAAACATCATCACGAAAAGTGCGGAAGAACC
>NZ_SLZN01000090.1 GCF_004346035.1 Acidomonas methanolica
TCGTCGTGGCGCTTCCGTGGTGAACCTGGCCCATAGCGCTTCCTTCCATTCCAGCGAGAAGAATGCACCATCAAACCACGGGACTAAACATCTAACTCAAAACTGAGGGCACGTTCGGGGCAGGGTCATCCGTCTTTCGACGAAAACATCAAGCCAGCGCTATCCGCTCTCACTCACGACACAAAATGCAACTGTAGTGCTAGGACGGTGCGAAACCCTGCACCCCGACTTGGAGTGTAAAGAGGGAGCCTGCGGCGCACATGAACAGATGGTCACGCTTGGGGCCGCCAAAGGTTAAATTAGAACAGCCTTGTGGCAGTCTGATGCGCCCAATGAGTTTTCCGGAAGGGTTGAAGACCATGACGCCACAGAGGCCGAGAGGACCTGAAGCGCCGCACCAGAGATTGCCGAAAACGTCGACGCGGATGCCGTCCGGGTTCATCTGGACGCCATTTAATTGCATGGTGCTGAAAATACGGCCGTTGCTCAGAGTGCCGTCCTTGACGTCGTAAACATGAATGGCCTGATCTCCACCGACGGATTGACCGGGACCTTTGGGTGTGGAAACGACGTAAAGCTTTTTATAGTCTGGAGAAAAGCAGAGGCCATTCGGGTCGCGAAGGTCCTTTTCTTGAAGGACAGCTGTTAGCGTGCCGTCTGGTGCAATGCGAAAGACGTGGTCGGCCTGGCGTTTTGTGCCGCCAATTTCGCCGATAAGTTCTCGCCCAATATTCCATCTGATTTTGCCGTCCGGGTTTGTCGGGCCTCCAGGTGAATCGGGATGACCCTCAGCGAGATTTGTGCCGTATCCCGGGTCTGTAAACCAGACGCTGCCATCGGGGTGAGGAACGACATCATTGGGGGAGTTGAGACCTTGTCCGTTGTAATGGTCGGCAAGGACTTTGACACTGCCATCATGTTCCCAACGTACCACGCGGCGGAAAAAGTCTTCGCAAACGATGAGACGTCCTGTGAAGTCGAAACAATTTCCATTGGCGGCATAGCTATCAGGGCGGAAGTCTGTAATCTCGCCTGTTTCCCATGTATACCGCAGAGCGCGAGAACGAATGACATCGCTTAGAATCAGAAAGCGACCTTCCGTGCTCCATGCTGGACCTTCCAGCCACCCCCCTTGATCCCAAACGCGACGAATGGGTGCTGCAAAATAGGTCAGGTCCTTGAAGGACGGGTCGAGAAAGATGACGTCAGGGTCGGGGAGAAAGCTGGGGCCTGCTTGTGCTCCCCATGCCCTTGCAGGCTGGCTGACGACGCTTGGAGGGTTAATGCTCCCAGAAAGACTGGCCGCTTTGACGTTTTTGAAGCCGAGGACGGAGGCCCCTGCCAGCCCTGTGAGAATATTGCGGCGGGTAGGAGCCTTTTTGAAAAGGTCGGTATTAGAAGATGAAAAGGGCGCAGTCATAACATTCTCCTTGGCTCATGTGCGTATTGTCACGATTTGAAGCGTCCCGGGTTTCCCGGAGGCTAATTGGTTTGAGTCACGCAGCCATATTGATGATCTGAAGGGCTGCATAGTAGTTGGCCTCGGCCTC
>NZ_SLZN01000091.1 GCF_004346035.1 Acidomonas methanolica
CCCAGCAGGTCGAGATCGCCCGGCTGTCGACGTCGGAACGGGCTTATGATGCGCTCATCCAGTCGCTCAAGATCCGCATCGCCCGCCTGCAGAAACAGAAATTCGGGACGAGTTCCGAGAAGATCGAACGCGAGGTCGAGCAACTCGAGCTTCTCCTCGAAGACGTGGAAATCGCCATCGCGGCAGCGGACACCACACCGGAGCCCGAGGAGAAGGAGGGCGATGATGCCGCGACCTCTCCCCGGCGGCGGCGCGGCAAGCCGCGCGTGTCAGAGACGACGCCGCGCGAGCGCATCGTCCTCGATCCCGGCGAGACCTGTTCCGCCTGTGGCGGTCCCCTGCGTCTGGTCGGCGAGGATGTCGCCGAAATCCTCGAGTTTATCGCCGCGAAACTGAAAGTCGTCGAGACCGCGCGGCTGAAGAAATCCTGCCGCCAGTGCGAGACGATGGTGCAGCCCGAGGCGCCATCGCGCCCCGTGCCGCGCGGCATGGCCGGTCCCGGCCTGCTGGCACACATCCTGGTCTCGAAATTCGACGATCACCTGCCGCTCTACCGGCAAGCCGAGATCTTTGCCCGCCAGGGGGTCGAGATCCCCCGCTCGACCCTGATCGACTGGTGCGGCCAGGCCGTCGCAGTCCTCCGTCCCCTGGTCACCCTGATCCGCCAGGAGGTGACAGCATCGGATCATCTCCATGCCGACGATACCCCGATCCAGGTTCTCGATCCCCGGCTGCGCCAGATCGGCAAGCCGCGTGGCGTCAAGGAAGGACGGATCTGGACCTATCTGCGTGACCCGCGACCTTGGGGCGGGAGCGATCCGCCGGCTGTCGCCTACTGGTTCTCTCCCGATCGCAAAGGGATCAATCCCCAGACCCATCTGGTGACCTTCTCGGGCATTCTCCAGGCCGACGCCTATGCGGGCTTCAGGGAGCTTTACAAACCCGATGCGACCGGCACCGTGCGCGTCCGTGAAGCCGCCTGCTGGGCTCATCTGCGGCGCGATTTCCACGATGTCTGGAAGGGCAGCGGTTCCGCGCTTGCGAAGGAAGCACTCGACCAGATCGGGGTGCTTTACGATATCGAGCGCCAAATTACGGGGTGCCCAGCCGAACAGCGCCTGGCCGTTCGCAAGGCGGAAAGCCGCCCCCGCGTCGAGGCCTTCCACGCCTGGTGCCAGGCCCAGCTCGCCCGCATCCCTGGCAAGGGCGAACTGGCCAAGGCCATCCGCTACGCCCTCAATCGCTGGAATGCCTTTACCCTGTTCCTCGAGGACGGCCGCGTCGCTATCGACAACAACGCCGCCGAACGGGCCGTGCGCCCGGTCTGCATCGGCAGGAAGAATTATCTCTTTGCCGGCTCCGATGCCGGCGGAGACAACATCGCCGACGCCATGACCATCATCGAAAGCGCAAAACTCTCAGGTCTCAATCCCCACAATTATCTCGCCGACGTCATCGCCAGAATCAACGACCACAAGGTCAATCGTCTGCACGAACTGTTGCCGTGGAATTGGC
>NZ_SLZN01000092.1 GCF_004346035.1 Acidomonas methanolica
CTAGCACTACTTTGGCATTTTCTGTGATGAGGGTGGACTGAGCGTCCTGCCGCAGTGAGGACACTGCCGGCATGGTGGTTGGAGGATGCGATCAAGAATGGCCTGACGGATCGCTGGCAGACTGGGCTGAGGCGGTGGACCCGTGATGGTTTTTTTTCCGCCCTGCTGCCTTGAGGCGACAGGATTGGAGAAAGGCATAGGCCATCATGCCGAGCAGAGCATGCCGATGCAGCCCGATCCACGATCGCCCCTCGAAGTGATCGAGGCCGAGTTCCTCCTTGAGTTGCTGATGGGCCTGCTCGCAGACCCATCGTGCCTTGATCGCCCGGGCGAGGTCCTTGAGCGGCGTATCGGCCGGTAGATTGGACAGATAATATTTCCGTTCGCCGGTGCTTCGCCGCTCTCCGACCAGCCACGCTTCCTCGCCCGGCATGTGCTGTGCCCCAAGCCTGCCGATACGCTGGGGCGGTCCGTCCGCAATGCGGATCCGCACTGCGGCGAATCTGGCGGCCAGGCCGGTCTTGGTACCACGTCGCCAGCTCATCCGTCGCCATGTGGCGGTCTCCAGCGCCGCCTCGGCCTTGACCGAGGGCTGATCGGGCACATGACGGATGCGTGGCCGACCGCGCGTACTCTCGGGGAATATTAGTTGGATATCGTGCGGGTAGACTTTCTGGTGACGCGGAATGCCGACGGCCCAATACAGCCCCCGCGCGCTCAAAGCCTGGCGGAACGATGCCGACAGGCCATAGCCGGCATCGGCCAGCACGCAGCCGAACCGTATACCTGCCGCTCTCAGCCGGTCGATTTCCGCGATCGCAATCTCGGGCTTGCTCCTGGCGGTCTGATATTCTTCGGGTATGCGCGCCCGGGTCATACGCGTCGGGTCAGCGATCCAGCTGTCCGGCAGGAACAGCCGCAGGCCTACCATGACCGGTACCTCGTGCGCCGCCAGGGTCAGGGAGACCATGGTCTGGCAATTGGCATTCTTGCCAAGGGATGAAGCATATTGCGGAGCAACGCCGACCGAATGCGCGCCCTTTTTGGGCAAGGCGGTGTCGTCGACGATCAGCCACGATCGTGGGCCACCCACCAGGCGATCGGCGTGGTCCCACAGGGCCGCCTCGAGCGGCGCGCTATCCCACACGCCGGCACTGACGAAGTGATGCAGCCGATCATACGGAACCTCGCCCGTCCGGGCCGCGATCGGCTGGATGCTCTTGCGATCGCCCGGACCGATCAGCCCAGCAATATAGGCCGGGCACATGCTGCGCTGCGCCTTATGGCCAAACCCCGCCATAAACGGCTCAAGCCATGCGTCCAGATCCGCTCGCCAATCCCCGTCCATCGCCAGCCCTCATCATAGCCGGTCTCCTATGAATCAGCGATCGGGCGTCAAGGGAATCCCTTCCCAATGTTTTATGCCAAAGTAGTGCTAGG
>NZ_SLZN01000093.1 GCF_004346035.1 Acidomonas methanolica
CCGTGCCTCCTTCCGACAGGGCGGATGATAGGCGGGACGGAGCGTGTGGGCCAGCCCCTTCCGTTCGGGGCTATTGACGCCGCGATCCGGTGGAACCGCATGTCCGGAACGTTGGGGCCTGCCCCTCTCGCTCGTCAAAAAGGGAGGGCATGCCGGATTTTTCGTAAATCTTGATTTGCGCAAACACCCCACAGCGGGCTTATGCCGGGCTCCCGTGCCGCCGACCAGTGATAGCTGAGGCCTTTCCAAAAGGCAATTACTGTTGCGCAAAAAAAGACAACCCCTCTCAGAGGCGTTTGCGCAAATCAAGATTTAGAGGGAGTTGTCAATGACAACCTATACATGGACAGGGGAAGCCTCACACGACTGGAATACGGCCAGAAACTGGTCTCCATCTGGTGTTCCTGGGCAGAACGATACCGTCGACATTGGATCTTCTTCGGAAAGTACAGATTATTCCGTAACAATAAACTCCCGTGTGACTGTTGGAACCGTCAATGTTTACACTGGAGACACATTAACCGTAAATTCCGAAATTTCTGCAAATAATATCAATCTGAGTGGCGGCGCCATAACTTTCGCCAGCGCCTCATCTGGCGAAAACCTGTCAGTAAATGTTACGTCCGGCACATTAAACATAGATAGTTCCAGCGTTACATTCAATAACATTGGAGTATCCGGAGGAACCATTGCCCTCAATGGAATCTCCGGATATTCTCTGGAAAATTGCAACGTTTCAGGTAACGGCATTCTCGAACTCAACGACACCACGGTTTCCAGCTTTTCAGGGTCGTCATTCAATAATAACGCGTCCATTATTCTCAATGAAAAATCATCCCTCCCGGTCAGCAATCTGGGCACCAAGGTTACGCTCAATGGTGGATCGACGCTTGTTCTGTCCGGAAACTATAATGGCGGTGCGAGCGTCGTCGTCGGGACCGGAACGGGAAACACCATTCTGCTTTCAAACAACGCCTCGCAAAGCAATATTTCCATTTCCAACGTCGCTTCTGGAGATTTGATCGGCATAAGCGGCGAAAAAGTAACGTCTTCTACCTATACAAACACAAATGGAAAGGGGTCCATTACACTCACGACATCGAGCGGAACGGTCACATATAGTGATGTGACGTTCGCCTCGGATGTTCCAACTGGAACTCATCAGGCGGGGCTGGAAAACGGAGACGCCGTCATCTGCTTCCTTGCCGGTTCGATGATTCGCACGCCGGGCGGTGATGTCACGGTCGAGGACATCCGGATCGGCGATGAGGTCACGGCTTTCGACTGGC
>NZ_SLZN01000094.1 GCF_004346035.1 Acidomonas methanolica
CGGGCCAGTGCCAGCAACCGATCGATGGCGGCGTCATGAACCATGATGCGTTCCGGCAGAATGCCATGGTACAACCCGAGCTTGCGAAGCTCCATGCCTGCACCACGACGCGGGAGTGTGAGGAGACAATCTGACAGGGCCAACCACGTCACCGCCTCGCGCGCCGCAATGGGGTGACCCCGCGCGACAGCCGCCAGCACTCTTTCCGGCCCGAGCGGGATGGCTCGGGCGGACCATCCCTCGCCTGCTATGACGATCGCGGCGTCGAGGCGGGAGCCCAGCACATCCCGCAGCAATCTCTCACGCGGGCCGTCCGTGACTTGAAGGTCTATATCAGGATATTCAGCGTGATACCGTTCGAGAAGGGCGGCCACCGCGCCGCTGGCGAAGGACGCTTGCACACCAAGGCGGAGCCTGCCCACCACCCCGTTGTGCCGCAGGCGCAGATGCAGCATGGCTTCGTCCATGCCCTCCAGCACGGAGGCGGCGATCCTGGTGAACGCCACACCCGCCGCCGTGAGCCGCGAACCCGTTCGTAGTCGCTCGAACAGGGGGATACGCAGCGCATGTTCCAGTGCCTGGATCGAGCGCGTCAGCGTGCCCTGATCGACCTCCAAGGCCAGAGCCGCCCGACGCAGGCTGCGATGCTCCGCAACCGCGATTACCCGTCGTAAGTCGCGGATGTTGAAAGCGCAATCATTCGGCATATCGGGTAGTTATCGCAGGCTAGAGCGTGAGAATGGCAAGGCTCACGGTACCCCAGGGGATTCCGGTGATCCCTGCCCGGCATAGGGCAATACCGCTCAGACGTGCTCCACTGCCGGTCCATCGGATCCTACCGTGCGTCATCGCCGAAAACCCCAACTGCCGCCCCTGTAATGATCTCCGCGTGCTCCTTCATGTGGAACCGCAGAAAATCGACAAACGGATCGCCACCATGAAGAGCAGTCGCGAGATTCCGTCGCGATATCTCGATGATCTGGACTGATTAGAGGCCCACACCAGATCAAAAACATTGAACAGCGTGGAAAATCATCCCAATCTATTTTCCAACAGATCCTTCAATCCACCCAATACAATCCCCCAGTTCTCGGCAGAATGTTGAGCCTGTTCTTCGGTTTTGCAATTAGATGTCGTCACGGTAACTTTTACATCGCCGTCTTCATTCTTTAGAGCATTTTCCTTTCAATCTGGCTCATACCCTGCTGCGGTGAAGAAATTCACGCACTCTGCTGGCGAGACCTGATCGATCAGGATGCCGAT
>NZ_SLZN01000095.1 GCF_004346035.1 Acidomonas methanolica
TCACTCCATATGAATTCATTTGCCAGCAGTGGGAAAAAGAACCATCACGGTTCATACATAATCCGCACCATCAAATCATGGGACTAAACATCTAGCCTACAGCCATGCAGAGCAGGTAGATCACCGACGCGGTGCTACAGGCGCTACACATCGCAGTATGGCGGCGCAACCTGACTGAATTAGCCGGGTCAGTCTCGCAGAGGCCAATCGGTCGGAATGAGCTTCACGCCCGATGCCTTCGTCCACCGGCCTTTCACGGCTGCGACGTATTCTGGGTCTTCTTCGATATAGGCGTGCTCGATCAGGATGACCTGAAGGCCGATTTGCCGCGCAGTTTCTTCGAACAGGAAGCGAACGATCCTTTGCATGGCAATTTGATCGTCGTCCTTTTCCATCTCCTGCAGGCTCTTCTCGTCCCCGCCCTTCGGGTAGTATGGACGGCTGATCTGATCGATCACCAGCAAGCCTGGGACAGGGGCCTTGATGCTTTCGAACAGCCTATGCAGCGAGAATGAAATGGCCAGATGGATGGCCAGATAGTTCTGATCGGACCCAATTTCGGCCATGGCCAAGGCAGCACGGCTGGTAGGTTCAATTAGCGAGATGCTGGGGCTTGCCGAGAAGACGACGCGGGAATCGGTCGCGGGCACTTCGGTCGGAAGTTCGCCGAGCATTTCAGTTGCGAAGGAACTGACCATGTTTTCCGCGTCGCGAAGGCGCTCGCGACGCGATTGCGGATCGACTTGATCCCTGATGCCCTCGACCTCACGATTTAGGGCGGTGGCGTCCACGGCAACGGTCTGGAAATCCTTCGCTGTTGTCTCAAGGAACTGGTCGATACGGCCAACGATCCGAGCACGGTCTTGGAGGAGGGAGCCAGTCTGTGCCGATTGCTCTTCGACGCGCACAAGGCCAATGAGCTGGGCTTCGATCTCCTTCAGCCGAGCATACTTCGACTTGATCGTCTCTTCGACGACGTTGGAATGGTCGTCCAGGCTCGGCCGGATCGTATCGACCGCCAAAACTTCGTTCGCAACGATGCTCAGGGAGTCGCGGATCTGGGTCGTCGCGGTATCCGACAGTTCCTACGCGTCGATCGACCTGCTCAACGCTGTCAGGCACCACGTCTGCATGATCAGCCGCCTGCGACTGGATGCG
>NZ_SLZN01000096.1 GCF_004346035.1 Acidomonas methanolica
TCAATAGCGGCAAGGACAAGGATGGGCGTTATCGGATGCACACCGTCTGTGGCCTGCTCATGCATTCAAGCCTTGCTGTGACCACCGAGGGATTGCCGCTGGGGCTCGCTGCGGTCAAATTCTGGAACCGGCAGAAATTCAAGGGCACCGCCGCGCTCAAACGCAAGATCAACCCCACACGAGTTCCGATCGAGCAGAAGGAAAGTTTCCGCTGGCTTGAAAACATGCGGCAGTCGACGGCGTTGTTCGCGGCCCCGGATCGCTGCGTTCATATCGGCGATCGGGAGAGCGATATCTACGAGCTGTTCTGTCTGTCGCAAGAGCTGGGAACGCATTTTCTTGTGCGGACCTGCGTCGACCGACTGGCGGGAGAAGGGGATCATACGATCGCAGACGATATGAAGGCAACGACGATTGCCGGTCAGCACACGGTGCCGGTTCGCACGGCAAACGGGGATATGTCGACGGCCACGGTGGACGTCCGGTATCACCGTTTGCGCATCCTGCCGCCGATCGGCAAGCAGAAGCGCTATCCGGCCCTGACATTGACCGTCCTGCATGCCACCGAGCAGAACACGCCGATAGATCGGCCGAAAATCGACTGGAAGCTGCTGACGGACCTTCCAGTCGATTCCCACGACGATGCCGTCGAAAAATTGCGATGGTATGCGCTGCGGTGGAAAATCGAGGTCTTCCACAAGATACTCAAATCCGGATGCCGCGCTGAAGACGCCCGTCTGCGGACGGCGGATCGTCTCGTCAGGCTGATCGCCGTGTTTTGCATTCTGAGTTGGCGGATCTTCTGGATGACGATGCTCCTTCGGGCGAACCCCGAGGCCAACCCGGCTCTGGCGTTGACGGAGGCCGACAGGGAGATCCTCGATCTGCTCGTTGCAGGCGGTGCGCACTTGGCAGGCAAACCCAGATCCCTGTCTCATTACCTGCTCAAGATCGCAAGGCTTGGAGGCTACCTCGCCCGCGCCAGCGATCCACCGCCGGGTAACATCGTCATCTGGCGTGGCTTGTCGCGCCTGAACGACCTCAGGATCGGTGCAGAAATGGCCAGACTTGTGGGTAATTGAAAG